>NZ_QHJK01000006.1:0-396820 GCF_003947475.1 Amycolatopsis sp. WAC 04197
CTTCCAGTCCACAAAGGACGACAAAGCCGTCTCACACTCAGCCATCGACTCAGCGAACACCGGAGCAGCCACCACAAGCTCCTCCGCCATCCCCACCCACTGCGAACCCTGACCCGGAAACACGAAGACGGCTTTACCCGGCTCGGCGGTACCGGTCAGGACCCGCGCGGCGGGTTCGCCCTCGGCGAGGGAACGCAGGCCGCCGAGCAGTTCGCCGAGGTCTTCGGCGAGCACGACCGCCCGGTGCGGCAACGCCGACCGCGTGTCGGCGAGGGCTCGCGCGATGGCCTTCGGCGAGGACTCGCCTGTCAGATGTGCCGCGAGCTTCGACGCCTGGGCGGCCAAAGCCTCTTCACTGCGACCGGAAAGCACGAACGGCAAAGCCGCGGAATCGAGCACCCGAGTGTCCACAAGAGACTCTGCTTCGACGGGTGGCGCCTGCTCCAGGATCACGTGCGCGTTGGTGCCGCTGATCCCGAACGACGAGACCCCGGCCCGGCGCGGTTCCCCGGTCTCCGGCCACGACTGTTCCCCGGTCAGCAGCGAGACCTCACCCGCCAACCAGTCCACATGCGACGACGGAGCGTCGACGTGCAGCGTGCGCGGCGCGATCCCGTGCCGGATGGCCTGCACCATCTTGATCACCCCGCCGACCCCGGCGGCGGCCTGCGTATGCCCGATGTTCGATTTGAGGGAACCCAGCAGCAGCGGGCGTTCCCGGTCCTGGCCGTAGGTCGCCAACAGCGCCTGCGCCTCGATCGGGTCGCCCAGCGTGGTGCCGGTGCCGTGACCCTCCACGACGTCCACCTGCCCCGGCGCGAGCCGGGCGTCGGCGAGCGCCTGGCGGATGACCCGTTGCTGAGCGGGACCGTTCGGCGCGGTGAGCCCGTTCGACGCGCCGTCCTGGTTGATGGCGCTGCCCCGCAGCACCGCGAGGACCTGGTGACCGTTGCGCTGGGCGTCGGAAAGCCGTTCCACCAGCAGCATTCCGACGCCTTCACCCCAGCCGGTGCCGTCGGCCGCGTCGGCGAAGGCCTTGCAGCGGCCGTCGGCGGCCAGTCCGCGCTGACGGCTGAAGTCGACGAACGCGGCGGGATGGGTCATCACGTTCACCCCGCCGACGAGGGCGAGCGTGCATTCCTCCCGACGCAGGGACTGCGCGGCGAGGTGCAGCGCGACCAGCGAAGACGAGCACGCCGTGTCGACCGAGACCGCCGGCCCCTCGAGACCGAGGGTGTAGGCGATGCGGCCGGAGGCGACGCTGCTGAAGTTCCCGTTGCCGAGATAGGGCTCCAGCTCCGGCGGGATATCGGTGAGCACGCCGGTGTAGTCGTTGTGGATGACGCCGGCGAAGACGCCGGTGCGGCTGCCGCGCAGGGTCGCCGGGTCGATCCCGGCGCGTTCCAGCACCTCCCAAGCCGCTTCCAGCAGCAGCCGCTGCTGCGGATCCATCGCCTGCGCCTCACGCGGTGAGATCCCGAAGAACGCGGCGTCGAAATCCCCGGCGTCGTAGAGGAATCCGCCTTCGGAGACGTAGGTCTTGCCCGGGGTGTCGGGGTCGGGATCGAAGAGCCCGCCCAGATCCCAGCCCCGGTCGCCGGGGAACTCCGACAACGCGTCGGTCCCGGAGGCGACCAGGTCCCACAGCTGTTCGGGCGAGCGGACCCCGCCGGGGAAGCGGCAGCTCATCCCGACGACGGCGATCGGCTCGTGCCCGGCCTCCTCCAGCTCGACCAGCCTGCGCCGCGCGCGCCGCAGCTCACCGGTCGCCCACTTCAGGTTCTCCAGCAGTTTCTCATCGCCCGACACGGGTCACGACCTTCCGAATTCCTTGTGCAAGATGTCGAACAGCTCGTCGGCGCTGGCGTCGGCCAGGTCGCCGTCGCCCTCGTCCCCGGCCGGGCCGCGGGATTCGGTCCACCGGGCGAGCACCGCGCGCAGCCGGTCGGTGATCCGGTCCGCGGTCTCGTCGTCGGTGACCGCCGCGGCCAGCGCGGTCTCCAGCCGGTCGAGGTCGGCCAGCACCGCCACCTCGGGCTCGGCGCCCGCCGGTTCGCCCAGTTCCGCCAGCAGATGCCGGGCCAGCACGGCCGGGCTCGGCTGATCGAAGACCAGCGTGGACGGCAGCCGCAGCCCGGTCGCCGCGCCGAGCCGGTTGCGCAGTTCGACCGCGGTCAGCGAGTCGAAGCCGAGGTCGCGGAAGGCCAGCTCCGGGCCGACCTTGGCGACCGACGCGTGGCCGAGCGCGGCCGCGGCGTGCGAGCGCACCAGATCCAGCAGGAACGGCTCCCGGTCCGCGGCGGGCAGTGCCGCCAGCCGCTGGGCGAGCGACGGCCCGCTCGTGGCGGCCGCCCCCGCGACCCGTTTGGCCGGCGCTCCGGCCAGAACACGCAGCAGGGCGGGCACTTCGGTCTGGCCTCGGAGCGCGGCGGTGTCCAGGTGCACGGGCACCAGCGCCGCGACGTCCCGTTCCCCCGCCGCGTCGAACAGCGCGAGACCCTCCACAGAGGACAATGGGCTGACCCCGGATCGCTTCATCCTGGCCACGTCCGCCTCGTCGAGGTGGCCGGTCATCGCGCTCCGCTCGGCCCAGAAGCCCCACGCCAGCGCCTGCCCGGCGAGCCCTTCGGCCCGGCGGTGCTGGGCGAGTGCGTCGAGGAAGGCGTTGGCCGCCGCGTAATTCCCCTGTCCGGCGGCGCCGAACGTCGCCGCGGACGAGGAGAACAGCACGAACGCGGCCAGTCCGAGGTCGCGGGTCAATTCGTGCAGGTGGGCCGCGGCGTCGACCTTCGGACGGAACACGGTGTCGAGCCGGTCCGGGGTCAGCGCCGGGATCAGCCCGTCGTCGAGCACACCGGCGGTGTGCACCACGGCGGTCAGCGGATACTCCGGCGGCACCGAGCCGAGCAGTCCGGCGACCGCGGCGCGATCGGCGACGTCGCAGGCCACGACGGTCACCGTGGCCCCGAGCCCGGTCAGGTCCGCGACCAGTTCCCGCGCGCCCTCGGCGTCGAGCCCGCGCCTGCTCGTGAGCAGCAGCCGCCGGACGCCGCGCGCGGTCACCAGATGCCGGGCGAACAGGCCGCCCAGCACGCCGGTGCCACCGGTGATCAGCACCGTGCCCTCGGGGTCGAGGACGGCGGGCGGTTCCAGCACGATCTTGCCCGTGTGCTTGGCCTGGCTGAGGAACCGGAACGCCTCGGGGGCGCGCCGGACGTCCCACGCGGTGGTCGGCAGCGGCCGCACCACGTCCTTGTCCGCCAGGGCCAGGAGTTCGCCGAGGATCTCCTGGATCCGGTCGTGCCCGGAGTCGATCAGGTCGAACGCGCGATAGGTGACGCCGGGATGCGCGGCCGCGACCTCGTCCGCGTCACGGATGTCGGTCTTGCCCATCTCGACGAACCGCCCGCCTTCGCGCACCAGCCGCAGCGACGCGTCGACGAACTCCCTGGCCAGCGAGTCCAGCACCAGGTCGACCCCTCGGCCGCCGGTGGCTTCGCGGATCTTGTCCTCGAAATCGAGGGTCCGGCTGGAAGCGATGTGGTCGTCGTCGAAGCCCATCGCCCGCAGCGTGTCCCATTTCGCGGGGCTGGCGGTCACGTAGATCTCGGCGCCGAAGTGCCGGGCCAGCTGGACCGCGGCCATCCCCACGCCACCGGCGGCGGCGTGGATCAGCACGGTCTGTCCCGGCCGCAGCTCACCGAGGTCGGCCAGGCCGACGTACGCGGTGAGGAACGCGACGGGTGCCGACGCGGCCTCGGTGAACGACCAGTCGTCCGGAACGGGTGCGATCAGCTTCCGGTCGGCGACGGCGACCGGGCCGAACGACGCGTCGAACATACCCAGCACGCGGTCGCCCGGCGCCAGGTCGGTGACGCCGGGGCCGGTCTCGGTGACCACGCCCGCGCCTTCCCCGCCGATGCCTTCCTGCCCGGGGACGAGCCCGAGGGCCACCACGACGTCCCGGAAGTTGAGCCCGGCCGACCGCACGGCGATGCGGACCTGCCCCTCGGCGAGCGGAGCCAGCAGATCGGGCCGGTCCCGCAACACCAGGTTCTCCAGGGTGCCTCCGCCGAGGGTGTCGACCGTCCACGCGCGGCTGCCCGGAGGCGGGACGAGCGCGGTGTCGGCGGACGCCTTGACCAGCCGGGCGCCGAGCACCGTTCCGGCCCGCACCGCGAGCTGGGGCTCGTCGAGCCCGAGCGCCTCAGCCAACCCAGCCTCGGAGCCGTCGGTGTCGAGAAGACCGAACCGGCCGGGATTCTCCTCTTGCGCCGTGCGCACGAGACCCCAGACCGTCGCGTTGGCCGGGTCGGACACCGGTTCGTCCGCGGCCACCGAGACCGCGCCCGAAGTCCGGAAGACCAGCCTGGCGCCGGAGAACCGGTCGTCCGCCAGCCAGTTCTGGACGAGCGCCAGCGCGTCCCTCGCGGCGGCGTGCGCGCCCTCGGCGAGGTCGCCGGTGACAGGTGCGCAGCTCGTGAGGACCACGTCGGGTTCCGGCCTGCCCGCGTCGAGATCCGCGGCGAGCTCCGCGAGATCCGCGCAGTCCTCGCCGAGCACGACGATCGACGGCGCAACCATGTCCTTTGTGGACAGATCCGTCCATTGGACCTGGAACAGCGAATCTGCCGGATCCCGCCGGGCACCGGCGAGCTGCGCCTCGGCCACCGGCCGGAACACAACGGAGCCGATCGAGGCGACCGGCGCCCCGGCGGTGTCGGCGAGGTCCACCGTCACCGCGTCCTCCCCGGCGGGGGAAAGCCGGACACGCAGGCTCGGCGCGCCGACGGCCGACAGCGAGACCTCGTTCCACGCGAACGGAAGCCGCAGTTGCCCGTCGTCGGGGAGCAGCCCGAAGCCCAGCGCGTGCAGGGCGGCGTCGAGGAGCGCGGGGTGCAGGCCGAACGCGGCGGCCTCGGCGATCCGGTCCTCCGGGAGCGCGATCTCGGCGAACACGTCGTCGCCCCGGCGCCACGCGGCACGCAGCCCGCGGAACGCCGGACCGTAGCCGTAGCCCAGTTCCGCGAGGCCTTCGTAATGGCCGTCGAGGGAGATCGGTTCGGCTCCCGCGGGCGGCCACTGGGTCAGGTCCGCCACCGACGTTTCCCCGTCCGCGGCGAGCAGGCCGGTGGCGTGCCGGATCCAGTCCGTGCCACCGGTTTCGTCCCGGGAGTACACGGCGGCCTCGCGGGTGCCGTCGTCAGTGGACGCCCCGACGGTCACCTGGAGCCGCGCACTGCCGGACTCCCCGAGGACGAGCGGCGCCTCGATGGTCAGTTCGGCGATCCGGCCGCAGCCGGTGCGCTCCCCCACCGTGAGCGCCAGGTCCACGAGCGCCGCGCCGGGCAGTAGCAGCGCGCCGCCGACGGCGTGATCGGGCAACCAGGTCTGGTTCCTCGCCGAGATCCGGCCGGTGGCCACCAGACCGTCGCTGCCGGCCAGCGGGACGACGGCGCCGAGCAGCGGATGCCCGCCGACGTCCAGACCGGCCTGTCCCGGGTCGGCGGAAGTCCGCGTCCGCAGCCAGTAGTGCTCGTGCTGGAAGGCGTAGGTCGGCAGGTCGACACGGGATCCGGGGAACAACACCGCCCAGTCCGGGCTGAGGCCGTGGACATGGGCTTCGGCCAGCGAGGCGAGGAACCGGAGCGGGCCTCCCTCGTCCCGGCGCAGGCTGCCGACCGCGACGGCGCGTTCTCCCGCGTCCTCGGCGGTGTCGGCGATCCCGGTGACCAGGACCGGATGCGGGCTCGCCTCGACGAAGAACCGGAACCCGTCGTCGAGCAGCCGCCGGACCGCCTGTCCGAAGTGGACGGTCCCGCGCAGGTTCCGGAACCAGTACGCCGCGTCCACCACCGGATCGAGCGGCTCCCCGGCCACCGTCGAGTAGAACGGGATCTCCGGAACCCGCGGCTCGATCCCGTCGAGCGCGGTCAGGACGTCCTGTTCGATGGCGTCGACATGTGCGGAATGCGACGCGTAATCCACCGGGATCCGCTTCGCGCGCAGCCCGCTCGTCTCGCAAGCGGCCATGAGCGCGTCCAGACCGGCGACATCACCCGACACCACCACCGACGCGGGACCGTTCACGGCGGCGAGCGAGACACCCTCGGGCAGGAGCTCGCGGACCCGGTCTTCGGGAGCGGCGACGGAGACCATGCCACCCCGGCCCGAAAGCGCCGTGATCGCCTTGCTGCGCAGGCAGACCACCCGCGCCGCGTCGTCGAGCGACAGCGCGCCGGAGACACACGCCGCCGCGATCTCGCCCTGCGAGTGCCCGACGACGGCGGCAGGCTCGATGCCACTGGCACGCCACAACCTGGCCAGCGACACCATCACCGCGAACAAGGCGGGCTGCACGACGTCGACCCGCTCCAGCGCGGCCGCGTCCGAAAGCACCTCGGTGAGCTTCCAGTCCACATAGGACAGGAGGGCCGTTTCGCATTCGGCCATCGACTCGGCGAACACGGGTGCGGACGCCAGCAGTTCCACCGCCATCCCGGCCCACTGCGAACCCTGGCCGGGGAACACGAACACCGGTTTCCCGCTGGTCGCGGTCCCGGTCACCACCGAACCCGACGGCTCACCCGCGGCCAGTGCGGCCAACCCGGCGATCGGGTCTTCGCCGACGACGACCGCCCGATGCTCCAGCGTGGTCCGCGCGGTCGCCAGCGAGTAGGCCACGTCCACCGGGCGTTCGTCGGTCAGGAAGGACTTCAGCCGTGCCGCCTGCGCGGCCACGGCCTCGGGTTCCTTGGCCGACAACGGCCAAGCCACGACGTCCCCGAGCAGCCCCGAGGCCGGTTCGTCCCGTGTCTCGGCCTGTTCGGCCTGTTCGAGGACGACGTGCGCGTTGGTACCGCTCATCCCGAACGACGACACCGCCGCCCGGCGCGGGCCGCCGGTCTCCGGCCACGGGGTCGGCTCGGTCGCGAGCTCGATCCGGCCCGCCGCCCAGTCGACGCGCGAAGTCGGCGTGTCGACGTGCAGCGTGCGAGGCAGCGTCCCGTGCCGCATCGCGAGCACCATCTTGATCACCCCGGCGACGCCCGCCGCGGCCTGCGTGTGCCCGATGTTCGACTTGACCGAACCGAGCAGCAAGGGCCGTTCCCGGTCCTGGCCGTAGGTCGCCAGCAGCGCCTGAGCCTCGATCGGGTCGCCCAGCGTGGTCCCGGTTCCGTGCGCTTCGACGGCGTCCACTTCGGACGGTTCGAGCCGCGCGTTCGCCAATGCCTGGCGGATCACCCGCTGCTGCGAAGGACCGTTCGGCGCGGTGAGGCCGTTCGACGCGCCGTCCTGGTTGACCGCGCTGCCCCGCAGCACCGCGAGCACCGGATGCCCGTTGCGGCGAGCGTCGGAAAGCCGCTCCACGAGCAGCATCCCGGCGCCTTCACCCCAGCCCGTGCCGTCGGCTCCGTCGGCGAACGCCTTGCAGCGGCCGTCCGCGGCCAGCCCGCGCTGACGGCTGAACTCGACGAACGTGCCCGGCGTGGCCATCACGGTCACCCCACCGGCCAGTGCCAGCGAGCATTCGCCCTGCCGCAGCGCCTGTGCCGCCAGATGCAGCGCGACCAGCGACGACGAGCACGCCGTGTCGACGGTGACCGCCGGGCCTTCGAGCCCGAAGGTGTACGAAACGCGGCCCGAGGCGACACTCGCCGAGGTGCCGGTGGCCAGGTAGCCCTCGACCCCGTCGGGCACTTCCGCCGAACCGGACACGTATTCGTTGTCCATCACCCCGGCGAACACGCCGGTACGGCTGCCGCGCAGGGTCGCCGGATCGATCCCGGCGCGTTCGAACGCCTCCCACGACGTCTCCAGCAGCAACCGCTGCTGCGGATCCATCGCCAGCGCCTCACGCGGCGAGATCCCGAAGAAGCCCGCGTCGAAGTCCCCGGCGGTTTCCAGGAAGGCGCCTTGGCGGGTGTAAGAGGTGCCCCGGCGGTCCGGGTCGGTGTCGAACAGCCGCTCCAGGTCCCAGCCGCGGTCGGCGGGGAATTCGCCCAGCGCGTCCCGGCCCTCGGCCAGCAGGGCCCAGAGCCGTTCGGGGGTGTCGGCGTGGCCGGGGAAGCGGCAGCTCATCGCGACGATCGCGATCGGCTCGTCGGCCGTCACGGCCGCCTGTCCGGTCTCGGGGCCGCCCTGCGCACCCAGGACGCCTTCGCCGATGTGGGCGGCGAGCGCTTCCGGGGTCGGGTAGTCGAAGATCAGCGTCGCCGGCAGCCGTAGCCCGGTGGCGGCGGTGAGCCGGTTGCGCAGTTCGACGGCGGTCAGGGAGTCGAATCCGATCTCCTGGAAGGACCGCGTGGCTTCGACCGCGTCCGCCGCGGTGTGCCCGAGCACGGTTGCGGAATGGGTGCGCACGAGGTCGATCAGCAGGGTTCCCCGGTCGGCGGCGGGCACGGCGAGGAGCCGGTCCCGCAACGAGTCCGCGTCACCGGTGGTCCCGGCGGACGCGGCGCGGCGGACCGGGCCGCGGGCGAGACCGCGCAGCAACGGCGGAAGCCCGTCCGCGCCCATCGCGGCGACGTCCAGGCGCATCGGCACCAGCACCGGTTCCGCCAGCGCGCCCGCGGCGTCGAAGAGCTCCAGACCGTCCTGTGTGGACAGTGCGGCGGTACCGCTCTGGGCCATCCTGGCCAGCTCGGCCTCGCCGAGCGTCCCGCCCATCCCGCCCGTTTCGGCCCACAGACCCCATGCCAGCGATCGCGCGGGCAGCCCGTGCACGGCGCGCCGGACACTGAGCGCGTCCAGGAAACCGTTCGCGGCGGCGTAGTTTGCCTGCCCGGCGTTGCCGAAGACCCCGGCCGCCGACGAGAAGACGACGAACTCGGCGAGATCCGCGCCCTTGGTCAGTTCGTGCAGGTTCAGCGCCGCGTCGACCTTCGGCCGCAGCACCTTCGCCAGCCGCTCCGGGGTCAGCGAGCCGACGAGGCCGTCGTCGAGGACCCCCGCCGTGTGCACCACGCCGGTCAGCGGATGCCCGGCCGGGATCCCGGCGAGGACGGCGGCGAGCGCGTCGCGATCCGCCGCGTCGCACGCCTCGACCGTCACCGACGCGCCCGACTCGGTGAGTTCGGTGACCAACTCGGAGACACCCGGCGCGTCGTGCCCGCGCCTGCTGGTCAGCAGCAGCCGCCGGACGCCGCGTTCGCGCACCAGATGCCGGGCGAAGAGCGCGCCGAGGGCACCCGTTCCCCCGGTGACGAGCACGGTGCCGTCGGGATCGAGGGCGACGGGCATGGTCAGCACGTTCTTGCCGACATGCTTGGCCTGGCTGAGGAAACGGAACGCGTCGGGGCCGCGCCGGACGTCCCAGGCGGTGACCGGCAACGGCGTCAGCACCCCGGCCGCGAACAGCTCCAGCAGCGCGGCGAGCATCTCGTGGATACGTTCGGGTCCGGCGTCGATCACGTCGAAGGGGTGGTACTCCACCCCGGTCTCCCCCGGTTCGCGGATGTCGGTCTTGCCCATCTCGGCGAACCGCCCGCCCGGGGCCAGCAGCCGCAGGGACGCGTCGACGTAGTCGCCGGCCAGCGAGTTCAGGACGACGTCGACCCCGCGTCCGGCGGTGGCGGCGCGGAACTTCTCCTCGAAACCGAGGTCACGGGAGGACGAGAGGTGGGCGTCGTCGAAACCGTTGGCACGCAAGGTGTCCCACTTGCCCGGACCGGCGGTGCCGAACACCTCGGCCCCGGCGTGACGGGCCAGCTGGGTCGCGGCCATGCCGACGCCGCCCGCCGCCGCGTGCACCAGGATCGACTCCCCCGCTTCGAGCCGCGCGAGGTCGAACAGGCCGTAGTAGGCGGTGAGGAACACGATCGGGACCGAGGCCGCCGTGGCGAACGACCAGTCGTCCGGCATCTTCGCCAGCGTCCGGTGGTCGGTGACGACCTGCGGCCCGAAGCCGTTCGACATCAGGCCGAACACGCGGTCGCCGACGTCGAGTCCGGTGACACCGGGCCCGATCTCGGTGATCACGCCCGCGCCTTCACTGCCGAGCGTGGCCGCGCCCGGGTACATGCCCAGCGCGATCAGGACGTCGCGGAAGTTGAGGCCGGCGGCCCGCACCGCGATCCGCACCTCGCCCTCGGCCAGTGGCGCGACCGCTTCGGGCGACGGCACCAGGGTGAGGTTCTCCAGGGTGCCGCGGCCGGTGGTGTCCAGCCGCCAGGCGCCCTCGGGCGGCATCAGTTCCGTGGACGAGGCGGTGGTGACCAGCCGCGGTGCGAGAGCCCGCCCGTCGCGCAGGGCGAGTTGCGGCTCGTCGACGGCCAGGATCCGGCCGTCGGGCAAGGTCTCGGCGTCGACCAGCACGAACCGCCCGGGATTCTCCGACTGCGCGGCACGCACCAGTCCCCAGACCGCGGCGTGCGCGAGGTCGGTCACCGCTTCGCCGTCACCCGCGGCGACCGCGCCCCGGGTGTGGACGACGAGCGGACGGTCCGGCTCGTCTTCGAGCCACCGCTGGACGATTCCGAGGACCGCGGCCGTCGTCTCGTGGACACGCTCAGCGGAGTCGCCACCGCGCGGCACGGAGAAGACGGACTCCGCGGGCAGGGCCTCGCCGGTCTCCGGGAGCGGGACCGGACGCCAGCCGACCCGGTAGAGCGAGTCGTGTCCCTTGCGCGCCAAGGCGTCGCCCGAGATCTCGCGCAGTGTCAGTTCCTCCGCCGAGACGACCGGGCGGCCGGTGCCGTCGGCGACCAGGACCTCGAATCCGTCGGGACCGGACGGCCGCAGCCGGACACGGAGCCGGGTCGCGCCCGCGGCGTGCAGGCGCACCCCGGACCAGGCGAACGGGAGCCGCGTGCCGTCGTCGCCGCCCGCGAGACCGAGGGTGTGGAGCGCGGCGTCGAGCAGTGCCGGATGCACGCCGAACCGAGCCGCGTCGGCGTGCTGTTCCTCCGGGAGTTCGACCTCCGCGAACAGGTCTTCGCCCGCTCGCCACGCCGCCCGGAGGCCACGGAACGCGGGGCCGTACTCGAGGCCGGTGGCGGCGAGGCGCTCGTAGACGTCACCCACCTGGACGGCTTCGGCGTTCTGCGGCGGCCAGGTCGTCAACCCGGCCGGTTCGACGGCTCCGACGGCCGAAAGCAGACCGGTGGCGTGCCGCTGCCACTCGTCTTCGCCTTCCTGGCGCGAGTGGATCTCGACGGTCCGGCGACCGGTGTCGTCGGCCGTGCCGACCAGCACGGACAGTTGCGTCGCGCCGCGCTCCGGCAGGACGAGCGGCGCTTCGAGCGTCAGGTCTTCGAGGTGGCCGCAGCCCGCCTCGTCTCCCGCGCGCAGGACGATCTCGACGAACGCGGTGCCGGGCAGCAGGACCACGCCGCCGACCCGGTGCTCGGCCAGCCAAGGCTGGGCGTGCCCGGACAGCCGTCCGGTGAGCAGGAACCCGCCGTCACCCGGCAGCGCCGCGGCCGCGCCGAGCAGCGGGTGATCGGTGGTGCCGAGCCCGGCTGCGGTGACGTCGCCCGCAGTACCGCCTGCCGAGGACAGCCAGAACCGTCGGTGCTGGAACGCGTACGTGGGCAGGTCGACGGGACGGCCGCCGTCGAGCAGGGCCGCCAGATCGACGTCCACGCCGTGGGCGTGCAGGCCCGCGACCGCCGTCAGCAGCGTCTCCACCTCCGGCCGGTCGCGCCGGAGTGCCGGAACGACGACCGCGCCCTCGGCGCTTTCCTTGGCCATCGCGGTCAGGACACCGTCCGGGCCGATCTCCAGGAACCGCGTGACACCCTCGGCCTCCAGGAACTTGACCGAATCGTGGAACCGCACCGCGTCACGGACATGCCGGACCCAATAGTCCGAAGTGGACACATCAGCCAAACCACCCGACACGATCGGGATCCGCGGAGTCGCGAACGACAAACCGTCGACGATCGCGCGGAACCCGTCCAGCATCGGTTCCATCAGCGGCGAATGGAACGCATGGCTGACGGTGAGGCGCTTGCTCTTGCGGCCCTCGAACTGAGAGACCACCGAGGCGACGGCGTCCTCGTCGCCCGAGACCACGACCGATTCCGGACCGTTGATCGCCGCCAACGAAACCCGCTCGGTCAGCAGCGGTGTCACCTCGGCTTCGGTCGCCTGCAACGCCACCATCGCGCCGCCGGTGGGCAAGGCCTGCATCAACCTGCCTCGCGCCGACACCAGGTTGGCGGCATCATCGAGAGAAAGCACGCCCGCGACGTGGGCGGCCGCGATCTCACCGACCGAATGCCCGGCAAGGAAGTCCGGACGAACACCCCAGCTCTCCACCAACCGGAACAGCGCCACCTCAAGCGCGAACAACGCACACTGCGTATTCGCGGTCTGGTTCAACTCCTCAGCCGACAAGTCCCTGAGCGGCTGCTCGAACCGGGAACACACCTCGTCATAAGCCTCGGCGAACACCGGGAAACGCTCAGCCAGCTCACGACCCATCCCGAGCCGCTGACTGCCCTGACCGGTGAACAGGAAAGCCGTCCGACCCTCCGTCGCGCGACCAGTGACGGCGAGGTTTTCCAGCCCGGCCAGCAGGGTTTCCTGGTCTGCGGCCACGACGGCGGCCCGGTGCTCCAGGGCCGCGCGGGTGGTCGCCAGCGAGAAGGCGACGTCGGCCAAGGCGGCAGGCGTCTCGGCCAGGAAGCCCCGCAACCGCAGCGCTTGGTCGTGCAGGGCCGCTTCGCTCCCGGCGGAGAGGACGAACGGCGCCGGTCCCTCATCGGATTCGGCGGCCTCCACCGGAGCGGGCCCCTGCTCCAGGACGATATGCGCGTTGGTCCCGCTGATCCCGAACGACGACACCGCCGCACGCCGGGGCCGTCCGGCGTCCGGCCAGGGACGCGCCTCGGTCAGCAGGGAGACCGCGCCCGCCGCCCAGTCCACATGAGACGACGGTTCGGTGACGTGCAACGTCTTCGGCAGCACCCCGTGGCGCATCGCCTCGACCATCTTGATCACGCCCGCCACCCCGGCGGCCGCCTGGCTGTGCCCGATGTTCGACTTGATCGACCCGAGCCACAGCGCGGCGTCCTCCCGGCCCTGGCCGTAGGTCGCCAGCAACGCCTGTGCCTCGATCGGATCGCCCAGCGTGGTGCCGGTCCCGTGCGCCTCGACAGCGTCCACTTCGGACGGCTCCAGACGCGCGTCTGCCAAGGCCCGCCGGATCACCCGCTGCTGCGAAGGGCCGTTCGGCGCGGTCAGCCCGTTGGACGCGCCGTCCTGGTTCACCGCGGAACCCCGGACGACCGCCAGGATCCGGTGCCCGTTGCGCTCGGCGTCCGAGAGCCGCTCCACGAGCAGCATGCCGACACCTTCGGACCAGGACGTGCCGTCCGCACCGTCCGAAAAGGACTTCGAGCGGCCGTCCGGCGCCAAGCCTCGCTGACGGCTGAAGTCGACGAAAGTCTCCGGAGTGGCCATCACGGTCACCCCGCCGGCCAGCGCGAGCGAACATTCGCCGCGCCGCAACGCCTGAGCTGCCAGATGCAGGGCCACCAGCGACGACGAGCATGCGGTGTCGACGGTGACGGCCGGGCCTTCGAGGCCGAAGGTGTAGGAAACCCGCCCGGACAGCACACTTCCGGAGTTGCCGGTGCCGAGGTAACCCTCGACGTCGTCGGGAACCGTGGCACCGGTGAGGTAGTCGTGGTACATCTGCCCGGCGAAGACACCGGTGTCACTGCCCCGCAGCGTTCCGGGGTCGATCCCGGCCCGTTCGAAGGCCTCCCACGAGACCTCCAGCAGCAGCCGCTGTTGGGGGTCCATGCCCAGTGCCTCACGCGGCGAGATCCCGAAGAAACCGGCGTCGAAATCGCCCGCCTCGTGGAGGAATCCGCCCTCGCGAACGTAGCTCTTCCCCGCTTTGCCGGGGTCCGGGTCGTAGAGGCCGTCGACGTCCCAGCCGCGGTCGGCCGGGAAGTGCGAAATGCCGTCACGGCCCTCCGCGACCAGCCGCCAGAGGTCCTCAGGCGACGCGACGCCGCCGGGGTAACGGCATGCCATGCCGATGATGGCGATCGGCTCGTCGGCCACGGTCGCGGACCGCTGGACCGGGACGTCGAGCGCGGCGCCGAACAGTTCGGCGGCGAGCAACTCCGCGAGCGCCTTCGGGGTGGGGTGGTCGAACACCGCGGTCGCGGGCAGCCGGAGCCCGGAAACGGCGTTGAGGCCGTTGCGCAGTTCCACCGCGGTCAGCGAGTCGAAACCCAGCTCCCGGAACGGACGGGCCGGTTCGACGGCTCCGGCGTCCCGGTGGCCGAGCACGTCGGCGACCTGACCGCGCACCAGCGCGAGCAGTTCCCGGTCCCGTTCCTCGGCGGGCAGCGACGCCAGCCGGTCACGCAGTTCCCGCGCGGCGGGGGCGGCCGACGCGGTCCGCCGGGATCTCCCGGCGAAGGCCCGCAGGAGCGGGACGTCCGTGGCACTCGTGCGCAGGGCGGGCACGTCGAGCCGCAACGGCACGAACAGCGCTTCCCCCGCCCCCACGGCGAAGTCGAAGAGGGTCAAGGCGTCGCCGACCGGGAGCGGCAGCAGGCCGGAGCCCGCCATCCGCGCGCGATCGGTCCCGGCGAGCGCTCCCGCCATCCCGTCGCCGGTCTCCCAGAGTCCCCACGCGAGCGAGGTCGCGGGCAGTCCGCGTTCGCGGCGGCGCGCGGCCACCGCGTCCAGGGCGGCGTTGGCGGCGGCGTAGTTGGCCTGCCCCGCGCTGCCGAGCACACCGGCCGCGGAGGAGAAGAACACGAGGTGGGCGTCGCGGGCCAGTTCGTCCAGCAGGAGCGCGCCGTCCACTTTGGACCTGAACACGGTTTCGAACCGGTCCGGGGTCAGGTCGGCGAGCAGGCCGTCGTCGAGCACACCCGCGGCATGGACGACGGCGGCCAGCGGAACGCCGTCGAGCAACGCCGTCAGCTGGTCGCGATCCGCGACGTCGCAGGCGACGATCCGGGCCTGGGCGCCGAGGTCCGCCAGTTCGGCGGCCAGCTCGTCCGCGCCTTCCGCGGCGGGACCGCGGCGGCCGGCGAGGATCAGGTTCCGCACACCACGTCGCGTGACGAGGTGACGGGCGAGTTCGGCGGCGAGCGCGCCGGTGCCGCCGGTGATCAGGACCGTTCCGTCCGGATCCCAGCCCGGCCCGGTTTCACCCCCGCGCACCGGGGTGAGCCGCGGGACACGGACCTCGCCCTCGCGCACGACGGCTTCGCTCTCGCCTGAGGCCACGATCCCGGCCAGCAGGCCGTCCGTGAGCGTGGTGGGGTCGTCGGCGTCGACAAGCACGAACCGGCCGGGGTGCTCCTCCCGCGCCGAACGCGCCAGCCCCCAGACCGCGGCCTGCGCCGGATCGGTGAACGCGCCGCTGGTCAGGAACACCACGGGGCCTTCGCCCGGCTCCACGGCGATCTCCCAGGCGTGCGCCGTCGCGTGCCGGACGTCCGCGAAGTCCACAAAGGACTCCACAGCCGGTGCTTCTGCTCCCGCGGGCACCGTCACCGGCGCCCAGGTGACGCGGAACAGCGAGTCTCGGGGCAGCGAGGCGGCCGCGGCGACCGGAGCCCGCAGGCTGAGCGAGCCGACCGACAGCACCGGAGCTCCGGCGGGATCGGTCGCGAAAACGGAGACGGCGCCGTCGCCCGACGGGCTGAGGCGGACCCGGAGCACCGTCGCGCCGTCGGCGTGCAGGCGGAGATCCGACCAGGCGAAGGGGATTTCCAGCCCCCGCGACTCGCCGATGCCGATGGCGTGCAAGGCGGAGTCGAACAACGCGGGATGGATCCCGAAGGTGCCGGGAGTTTCGTCCACCTGGACTTCGGCGAACACGTCGCCGTCGCGGGTCCAGACGGCACGGACACCCTGGAACGCAGGACCGTAGCCGAGCCCTTCGGCCGCCAGGTTCGGATAGAAGCCTTCGAGGTCGACAGGCTCCGCTCCCGTGGGCGGCCATTCGGTCATCTCATCCTGTGTGGACAGTCCGGCGCCGAGGACACCGGTGGCGTGCCGCACCCAGACGTCGTCGTCCTCCGGCCGCGCGTGCACGGTGACCGAGCGCCTGCCCTGGTCGTCCGCGGCCCCGACCGCGACCTGCAGCTGGACGCCGCCCTTCTCGGGCAGCACCAGCGGCGCTTCCAGGTTCAGTTCCTCGACGGCTTCGCAACCGGCCTCGTCGGCGGCCGCGAGCGCGAGTTCCGCGAACGCGGTGCCGGGCAGCAGGACGTTTCCGCCGACGACGTGGTCGGCCAGCCACGGCAGTGCGCTCAGCGAGATCCTGCCCGTCAGCAGGATCTCGTCCTCGCCCGCCGGCCGGACGGCGGCGGCGAGCAGGGCGTGCGGCGAGGTGTCCAGTCCGGCGGCGGACACGTCACGGTGAGCGGCACCGGATTCGAGCCAGAAGTGCTCGTACTGGAACGGATACGTGGGCAGATCGACGCGCCGGGCACCAGCGAACAAGGGCGCCCAGTCGACCTCCGCGCCGTTGACGTGCAGTCCGGCGACCGCCGTCAGCAGCGTCGCCACCTCGGGGCGGTCCCGTCGCGAAGCCGGGAGGACGACCGCGTCCTCGGCGCTTTCCTTGGCCATGGCGGTCAGGACGGCGTCGGGCCCGATCTCCAGGAACCTGGTGACGCCCTCGGCCTTCAGGAATTCGACCGAATCGTGGAACCGCACCGCGTCACGGACATGACGGACCCAATAGTCAGACGTGGACACTTCAGCCAAGCCACCGGACACGATCGGGATCCGCGGCTCGGCGAAGGTCAGGCCCTCCACCACCGCGCGGAAGTCGTCGAGCATCGGCTCCATCAACGGCGAGTGGAACGCGTGACTCACCACAAGCCGCTTGCTCTTGCGCCCCTCGAAGTGGGACACCACCGCGGCGACGGCGTCTTCGTCACCCGAGACGACCACCGACTCCGGGCCGTTGATCGCGGCCAGCGACACGCGGTCGGTCAGCAGCGGGGTGACCTCCGCCTCGGTCGCCTGCAACGCCACCATCGCGCCACCGGTCGGCAACGCCTGCATCAGGCGACCACGAGCCGACACCAACGTCACGGCGTCGTCCAGCGACAGCACGCCCGCGACATGAGCCGCCGCGATCTCCCCGACGGAATGCCCCGCCAGGAAGTCCGGCCGGACGCCCCAGCTCTCGACCAGACGGAAGAGCGCCACCTCGAAGGCGAACAACGCGCACTGCGTGTTCGCCGTCTGGTTCAGCTCCTCGGCGGACAGGTCCTTGATCGGTCGCTCGAATCGCGAGGAGACGTCGTCGAAGGTCTCCGCGAACACCGGGAAACGCTCGGCCAGCTCCCGGCCCATCCCGAGCCGCTGGCTTCCCTGCCCCGTGAACAGGAACGCCGTCCCGCCGTCCGTCGCCCGCCCTTCCACCAAAGTGGCGGTGAGCAGGTCGTCCAGCGTGCCGACGACGGCGGCCCGATGTTCCAGGGCGGTCCGCGTGATGGCCAGCGAGAACGCGAGGTCCGCCGCGGTGACGTCCGAATCCCGCGCGAGTTCCCGCACGCGTGCGACCTGCTCGCGCAGGGCGGCTTCGGTCTTGCCGGACAGCACGAACGGCACCGGCCCCGCGAGCGTGGACGGCTGTTCTTCCTCCGCGGCGGGCTGTTCGAGGACTACGTGGGCGTTCGTCCCGCTGATCCCGAACGAGGACACCGCGGCGCGCCGGGGGCGATCGGTCTTCGGCCACGGCTCGGCCTCGGTCAGCAGCGAGACCGCGCCCTCGGACCAGTCCACATGGGACGTCGGTGCGTCGACGTGCAGGGTCTTCGGCAGCACACCGTGCCGCATCGCCTCGACGAGTTTGATGATCGACGCGACCCCGGCCGCGGCCTGGCTGTGCCCGATGTTCGACTTCACCGAACCGAGCCAGAGCGGAGTCGTCCGATCCTGGCCGTAGGTGGCCAGCAGTGCCTGGGCCTCGATCGGGTCGCCGAGCCGGGTCCCCGTGCCGTGCGCCTCCATGGCGTCCACATCGGACGGTGCGAGCCGCGCGTTCGCCAGCGCCTGCCGGATGACCCGTTGCTGGGAAAGACCATTGGGCGCGGTGAGCCCGTTCGACGCGCCGTCCTGGTTCACCGCGGATCCGCGCACGACGGCGAGGACGCGGTGCCCGTTGCGGCGGGCGTCGGAGAGCCGCTCGACGAGCAGCATGCCCGCGCCTTCACCCCAGGCGGTGCCGTCCGCGGCTTCGGCGAACGCCTTGATCCGCCCGTCCGCCGCGAGCCCCCGCTGACGGCTGAAGTCCACGAACGCCGCCGGGTTGGCCATCACGGTCACCCCGCCGGCCAGCGCCAGCGAGCATTCGCCCTGCCGCAGTGCCTGGGCCGCCAGATGCAGCGCCACCAGCGACGACGAACACGCCGTGTCCACCGTGACCGCCGGGCCTTCGAGCCCGAAGGTGTAGGAAACGCGCCCGGAGGCGATGCTCGCGAAACTCCCGTTGCCGAGATACGGCTCGAGATCCGCGGGCGGCGTGCCCGCGATGGCCGAGTACTCGTTGTGGATGACCCCCGCGAACACGCCGGTTCGGCTGCCTCGCAGGGAATCCGGAGCGATCCCCGCGCGTTCGATCGCCTCCCAGGAGATCTCCAGCAGCAGCCGCTGCTGCGGGTCCATCGCCAGCGCCTCGCGCGGCGAGATCCCGAAGAACGCCGGGTCGAAGCGGGCGGCGTCGTGCAGGAAGCCGCCTTCCCGGACGTAGCTCTTGCCCGGTTTGCCCTGCTCGGGGTCGTAGAGCCCGTCGAGGTCCCAGCCGCGGTCGACCGGGAATCCGGTGAGGCCGGTGCGTTCCCCGGCGACCAGATCCCACAGCTCTTCCGGCGAGCGGACCCCGCCCGGGTAACGGCAGGCCATGCCGATGATCGCGATGGGCTCGCCGGTCAGGCGCCGGTTCTCCCCGCGCAGGCGGTCGGCTTCCTTCAGCGCCGCCCGCAGGGCCTCGACGACCTTGTTCTCGGATGTGGACATCGCAGCTCCAGGGTGTTTCACGTCAGGCGGGGTCGGAAGCGTCGAAAGCGAGTGCGATCAGACGGTCGGCGTCCATCTCGTCGATGTCCGCGCCGTCGGGCGACTCGGTGGGGCGGTAGCCGGGGTCGGCCAGCCGGGTCAGCAGGTCCAGCACGCCGGCTTCGCGGAGCCGGTCGGCGGGTACCGAGGCGAGGACCGCGCCGATGCGGGCGACCTCGTCGTCAACGACACTGTCGGCGTCTTCGGCGGGTGCCAGCCGGTCGCCGAGGGTTTCGGCGAGCGCGGTGGGCGTCGGATGGTCGAACACGACGGTGGCGGGCAGCCGGAGGCCGGTCGCCGCGTTGAGCCGGTTGCGGAGTTCGACCGCGCTGAGCGAGTCGAACCCGAGCTCCCGGAAGGCCTGCCGGACCCCGACCTGCTCCGGTGAGCCGAAGCCGAGCACCGCGGCGACGTTCGCGCGGATCAGGTCCAGCAGGGCGCGGCCTCGGGCTGCCGGGGCGAGCCGGGCCAGCCGGTCGGCGAGTCCCTCGGTCTGTGTGCCGGTGGCCGCGGCGGCCCGGCGCACCGGTGCCTTCACCAGCCCCCGCAGCAGCGGGTGCACTTCCTCGCCCCGCAGGGCGGCGAGGTCGATGTGCATCGGCAGCGGCGCCGGTTCGTACCCGGCACGGGCGGCGTCCAGCAACAGTAATCCGTCCTCAGTGGACAGAGGGCTCATCCCGGACCGCTTGAGGCGGGCGAGGTCCGCTTCACCGAGGTGACCGGTCATCCCGCTCAGCTGGGCCCAGAAACCCCACGCGAGCGAGACCGCGGGCAACCCCTGCGCCCGACGGTGCCGGGCGAGCGAGTCGAGGAAACTGTTGGCGGCGGCGTAGTTGCCCTGCCCGGCGTCGCCGAACGCGCCGGCGGCCGAGGAGAACAGGACGAACTCGGCGAGATCCGCGTCGCGGGTCAGTTCGTGCAGGTTGACCGCGGCGTCGACCTTCGGCCGCAGTACCTTCGCCAGCCGCTCGGGGGTCAGCGTGGCGACGAGGCCGTCGTCCAGGACACCGGCGGCGTGCACCACCCCGGTCAGCGGATGCTCCGGCGGGATGGTGGCGAGCAACGCGGCCAGCGCCGTCCGGTCCGCCGCGTCGCAGGCGGCGATGGTCACCGACGCCCCGGCCGCGGTCAGTTCCGCTTCGAGTTCCGCCATCCCGGCCGCGGCGCGGCCCCGGCGGCCGACCAGCAGCAGGTGCCGGATTCCGCGCGCGGTGACCAGATGCCGGGCGACCAGTGCGCCGAGTGTCCCGGTGGCGCCGGTGATCAGCACCGTCCCGTTCTCGTCCATGGTGGACGGGATGGTGAGCACGTTCTTGCCGATGTGCTTGGCCTGGCTCATGAACCGGAAGACCTCGGGCGCGCGGCGCGCGTCCCACACCGTCGGCCGGGGCACGGTGAGCGACCCGGCGCCGAACAGCTCCAGCAGCTCGGCCAGGATCTCGCCGATCCTCGGCCGTCCGGCGTCGAGCAGGTCGAACGCGCGGTAGGTGACGCCGGGATGCGCGGCCGCGACCTCGTCCGCGTCACGGATGTCGGTCTTGCCCATCTCGACGAACCGCCCGCCCTCGCCCAGCAGCCGCAGCGACGCGTCGACGAACTCCTTGGCGAGCGAGTCCAGGACGACGTCCATCCGGCCGAACCGGTCCTCGAAGTCCAGCGTGCGGGAGGAGGCGATGTGCTCGTCGTCGAACCCGAGGCTCCGCAGTACTTCCCACTTGCCGGGGCTCGCCGTGGCGAACACCTCGGCACTGAGATGACGGGCGAGCTGGACCGCGGCCATGCCGACGCCGCCGGTCGCCCCGTGGATCAGCACCTTCTCCCCCGGCCGGAGTCCGCCGAGGTCGACCAGCCCGTAGTAAGCGGTGAGGAAGACGACCGGCAGAGCCGCCGCTTCGGCGAACGTCCAGTCCACGGGCATTTCCGTGACCGTCCGCCGGTCGGCGATCGCGACCGGGCCGAACGCGCCGTCGAACAGGCCGAAGACCCGGTCGCCCGGCTTCAGGCCGGTCACGCCCGGACCGACCTCGGTGACGATGCCCGCGCCCTCGCTGCCCATCACCGCGTTGTCCTCGGGATACATGTCGAGCGTGATGAGCACGTCGCGGAAGTTGATGCCGGCGGCCCGGACCTGGATCCGGACCTCGCCGTCGGCGAGCGGCCGGGCGGCCGCGGGCGCCGGGACGAGCGCGAGTTCTTCCAGCGTGCCGCGACGGGGCGCGTCCAGTACCCAAGGCCCCTCGGGCGGGGTCAGGGTGCCGTCGGCGGAGACCTTGGCGAGCCTCGGCACGAGCAGTTCCCCGTCGCGCCACGCGAGCTGCGCCTCCCCGGTGGCCAGCGCCTCGGCGGGCAATGCCGGCGGAAGATCGGTGTCGCTGTCGAGGAGGACGATCCGGTCGGGATTCTCGGCCTGCGCGGACCGGACCAGGCCCCAGGCCGCCGCGGCCCCGAGATCGCGGACGTCCTCGTCGGCGACCGCGCCGCGGGTGTGCAGCACCAGCCGCGCGTCGGCGAACCGCTCGTCGTCCAGCCAGGTCCGGATCAGGTCGAGCACCCGGGCGGTCGTGCGATGGACGCTCTCGGTGAGGTCGCCGTCCTCGGATCCCACCGGCACCAGCACCACGTCGGGGACTTCGGTGAGGGCGGTCAAATCGCCGTCGGGCAGGACCGTGACGGTCGGCGTCCCGATGGTTTCCGGTGTGGTCACCGGCGTCCAGCCGACGCGGAACAGCGAGTCCGGACGTCGCGAGCCCGCCAGGGCGGCGGGCCGCGTGACCAGGCCTTCGACGGTCGCGACCGGCGCGCCCGCCGGGTCGGCCGCCGTCACCGCGACGGTGTCCGCGCCCACAGCGAGCCGGACCCGCAGCGCGGTGGCGCCGACGGCGTGCACGGTGACCCCGGTCCACGCGAACGGCAGTTCCGCGCCGTCGCCGGACCGGACGGTACCGAGGGCGTGGAGCGCGGCGTCGAGCAACGCCGGGTGCAGGCCGAACCGGTCCGCGCCCTCGGCGTCGGGCAGGACGACCTCGGCGAAGACGTCGGAACCCAGGGTCCAGGCCGCTCGCAGCCCCTGGAACGCCGGGCCGTAGCCGTAGCCCTGCGCCTCGGCGTCGGCGTAGAAGCCGTCGAGGTCGACGCTCGTCGCGCCGGCGGGCGGCCAGTCGGTCAGGCCCTCTCCCGGGGTTTCCTCCGAAGTCAGGAAGCCGGACGCGTGCCGCACCCAGGTGTCGTCACCGGATTCGGCCTGGGAGTGCACGGTGACCTCGCGGCGTCCGTCCACTTCGGACCCCAGGACGACCTGGACGCGGACGCCGCCCTGTTCGGGAAGCGGCAACGGGGCTTCGAGGGTGAGCTCGTCGATCCGGCCGCAGCTCGCGTGGGTCCCGGCCTGCAGCGCGAGTTCCACGAACGCGGTACCCGGCAGCAGCACGGTGCCCTGCACCGCGTGGTCGGCCAGCCACGGCTGCGCGGCCGTCGAGATCCGGCCGGTGAGCAGGAGCCCGCCGGAACCCGGCAGCGCGGTCGCGGCGGTGAGCAGCGGATGCCCGGTGGCGCCGAGACCGAATCCGGCGGCGTCGCCCGGTTCCCCGGCGTCGGTGAGCCAGAACTCCTGATGCTGGAAGGCATAGGGCGGCAGATCCACCCAGCCCGCCTCGGGAAGCAGCTCGGCCCAGTCGGGGCTCAGGCCGTGGGCGTGCGCCTCCGCCAGGGAGGTGACGAACCGGGTCGGTCCGCCCTCGTCGCGGCGCAGGCTCGCGAGCGCGACGGCGGGCACGGCGGCCTCTTCGACGAGTTCGGTCAGCCCGGCGACCAGCACCGGATGCGGGCTCGTCTCGACGAAGAACCGGAACCCGTCCGCGATCAGCCGCCGTACCGCCTGGTCGAACCGGACGGTGGCCCGGAGATTGCGGAACCAGTAGGCGGCGTCGAGGGTGGCCGTGTCGATCGGCTCACCGGTGACGGTCGAATACATCGGAAGTTCGGCTTCGCGCGGTGTGATTCCGCTCAGCGCCGTCACGACCTCGTGTTCGATCGCGTCGACGTGAGCCGAGTGCGACGCGTAGTCCACCGGGACCCGTTTCGCCCGCACGTCAAGCAGTTCACACCGCTTGAGCAGCGCCTCCAGCCCGGCGACGTCACCGGACACGACGACGGAGGCCGGGCCGTTCACCACGGCCACGGAAACGCCTTCCGGCAGCAGCTCACGGACGCGGTCCTCCGATGCCGCGACCGACACCATCCCGCCCAGACCGGACAGCGCCAGAATCGCCTTGCTGCGCAGGCAAACCACGCGAGCGGCGTCTTCCAGCGACAGCGCGCCCGCGACACACGCGGCCGCGATCTCGCCCTGCGAGTGCCCCACCACGGCAGCGGGTTCGATCCCGCACGCCCGCCAGAGCCGGGCCAGCGACACCATCACCGCGAACAGCACCGGCTGGACGACGTCCACCCGTTCCAGCGCCGCCGCGTCGGACAGGACGTGCGTCAGCTTCCAGTCCACATGGGACAGCAGAGCGGTCTCGCAGTCGGCCATCGCTTCGGCGAAGACGGCCGACGAGCCGAGCAGGTCCACCGCCATCCCGGTCCACTGCGATCCCTGACCGGGGAAGACGAAGACGGCCTTGCCGTTCTCGGCGACGCCACCGACCACGTGGGGCGCGGGAGCGGCGTCGGCCAGCGCGCGCAGCCCGGCGGTCAACCCGGCGCGGTCACCCGCCACGACCACCGCACGGTGGTCGAGCGCGGACCTGGTCACCGCGAGTGCGCGGGCCACCGCGGGCAGGGAGACGTCGTCGGTCAGGTGCCCGGCGAGCCGGTCCGCCTGCGCGGCCAAGGCGGCCGACGTCTTTCCGGACAGGACGAACGGCAGCACGTCACCACCGAGCGGCGAGGTGTCCGAAGTGGACTGTTCGACCGGCTCCGCCTGCTCCAGGACGACGTGCGCGTTGGTCCCGCTGATCCCGAACGACGAGACCGCGGCGCGCCGGGGCCCGCCGGTTTCCGGCCAAGCGACGGGCTCGGCCAGCAGGGACACGTTCCCGGCCGTCCAGTCGACCTTGGTCGACGGTGTGCCGAGGTTGAGCGTGCGGGGCAGCACGCCGTGGTGCATCGCCTGCACCATCTTGATGATCCCGCCGACACCGGCCGCGGCCTGGGTGTGGCCGAGGTTGGACTTCAGCGATCCCAGCCACAGCGGCCGGTCCCGATCCTGGCCGTAGGTCGCGATCACCGCCTGTGCCTCGATGGGATCGCCCAGCGGCGTCCCGGTGCCGTGCGCCTCGACAGCGTCCACTTCGGACGGTTCGAGGCCGGCGTCCGCCAGCGCCCGGCGGATCACCCGCTGCTGCGACGGACCGCTCGGGGCGGTGAGCCCGTTGGACGCGCCGTCCTGGTTGACCGCGCTCCCCCGCATGATCGCGAGGACGCGATGGCCGTTGCGGCGGGCGTCGGAAAGACGCTCCACCAGGAGCATCCCGACACCTTCACTCCACACCGTTCCGTCGGCGTCGTCCGAAAAGGACTTGCAGCGGCCGTCGGGCGCGAGGCCGCGCTGACGGCTGAAGTCCACGAAGACCTCGGGCGTGGCCATCACGGTCACCCCGCCCGCCAGTGCCATCGAGCATTCACCGCGCCGCAAGGCCTGCGCGGCCAGGTGCAGTGCCACCAGCGACGACGAACAGGCCGTGTCGATCGTGACCGCCGGGCCTTCCAGCCCGAAGGTGTAGGCGACCCGGCCGGAGTGGATACTGGCCGAGGTCCCGTTGCCGAGGTAGCCCTCGACGTCGTCGGGTACGCGGTTCAGCCCCGTCGCGTAGTCGTGATACATCACCCCGGCGAACACACCGGTTCCGCTGCCACGCAAGGACTTCGGGTCGATCCCGGCCCGTTCGACCGCTTCGTGGGAGATCTCCAGCAGCAGCCGCTGCTGCGGGTCCATCGCCAGCGCCTCCCGCGGCGAGATCCCGAAGAAGCCTGGATCGAACTGCCCGGCGTCGTGCAGGAAACCGCCCTCGCGCACGTAGGTGGTGCCGCGGTGGTCGGCGTCGGGGTGGTAGACGCCGTCGGTGTCCCAGCCGCGGTTCTCGGGGAACCGGGTGATGCCGTCGTTCCCGTCGGCGACCAGACGCCACAGGTCGTCGGGTGTGCTCACCCCGCCCGGATAGCGGCAGGCCATGCCGATGATCGCGATCGGCTCGTCGGCTTCGGCCGGAGCGGGCACGTCCTCCCGGACCGGACCGGATCCGGCGGCGAGGAACGTCGCGACCGCGCGCGGGTTCGGGTGATCGAACACCAGCGTCGGCGCGATCTTCAGCCCGGTGGCCGCGATCAGCCGGTTGCGCAGTTCCACGGCGGCGAGCGAGTCGAAACCGACCTCGGTGAACGCGCGGTCCGGGTCGATCGCGTGGGCGTCCGGGTGCCCCAGGACGGCCGCGACCGTCGTGCGGACGAGGTCGAGCAGGGCGGCCTCGTCCAGCCCGCCGCGCTGCGCGGCCGACGGCGCCGGACGGGCGACCCGGACGAGTCCATTGAGGACTGCCGGAAGTCCCTCGGCGGAGGCGCGGGCGCGCAACGCGGCACGGTCCATCCGCATCGGCAGCAGCACCGGCCGGTCCGCCGCCAACGCCGCGTCGAACAGGGCGATTCCGTCCACTTCGGACAGTGCGCGCTGGCCGGAGCGCTCGATCCGGCGCAGTCCCGCCTCGTCGAGCCGTTCGCCCATCCCGGCGGCCCACAGACCCCAGCCCAGTGCGACGCCAGGGCGTCCTTCCGCACGGCGGCGGAGGGCGAGCGCTTCGAGGAAGGCATTGGCCGCCGCGTAGTTGGCCTGACCCACGCCGTCGAACGTGGCCGCTGAGGAAGAGAACAGCACGAACGCCGACAGGTCGAGGTCGCGGGTGAGTTCGTCCAGGACGAGCGCGCCGGTGACCTTCGGCCGCAGGACGGCCGCCAGTCGCTCGTGGTCGAGCGTCGTGATGGTCGCGTCGTCGAGGACGCCGGCGGCGTGAACGACTGCCGACACCGAGTGCTCGTCGAGTAGTGCCGCGACGGCCTCGCGGTCGGCGATGTCGCAGGCGGCGACGGTGACGTCGGCACCCAGCGCGGTGAGGTCGTCGACGAGCGGGCCCGCGGTACCGCGACGGCTCACGAGAAGCAGGCTGCGCACCTCGTGCCGCTCGACCAGATGCCGGGCCAGCAGCCCGGCGAGACCGCCGGTCCCGCCGGTGATCAGCACCGTGCCGCCGGTGGTGAACGACGCCGGGGCCGGGCTCGGAACGCGCGTCAACCTGGGGACCAGCACCGCGCCGTCGCGGACGGCGAACTCGGGTTCCCCGGAAGCCAGTCCGGCGGCGAGGCCGTCTTCTCCCGCGACGTCGGCCAGCACGAGCCGGTCCGGGTGCTCGGCCTGCGCGGAACGCACGAGCCCCCAGACGGCCGCCGCGGCGGGATCGGGGTTTTCGGTGGCGACGGCGCCATCGGTGAGCAGCGCCAGGCGGGCCGGGGCGAACCGGTCGTCGGCGAGCCAGGCCTGGACGAGATCCAGCACGCTTTCGAGAGCGGTGCAACGGACGGCGACGACCGGCGGCACGTCGTCGACGGCGGTCAGGTCCGGGTAAAGCCGGTACTCAGCGGCGCCCGGCGTCCCGGGAAGCGGAATCCAGTCGACGCCGTAGAGCGCGCCATCTTGCGCACGGGGCGCGGTGGAAAGGGGTCGCAGTGCCAGGGATTCCACCGACGCGACGGGTTCGCCCGCGCCGTCGGCGACCTTCAGGGACACCGAGTACGTCCCGGCTTCGGCACCGGCGACGTGGTTCTCGAGCTTGACGCGCAGAACGTCGGCGCCGCGCGCGTGCAGGGTCACGCCGGACCATGCGAACGGCAGCGCCGCGGGACCACCTCCCCCGGAACCGAGTTCGAGCACGTGCAGGGCCGCGTCCAGCAGCGCCGGATGCACGCCGAACCCGCCCTGGGTCTCCGGCACGGCGGCGACCTCGGCGTAGAGGTCGTCACCGGACCGCCACGCGGCGCGCAAGCAGCGGAACGCCGGCCCGTAGTCGAGGCCGGAATCGGCGAGCCGGTCGTAAAGATCGGAAAGGTCAAGGGGCTCACCGGCGGGCGGCCACCCCCCGAAATCGGGAGCGGGTGCCGCCGCGCCGAGGGTGCCCGAAGCGCACCGCGTCCACTCGTCGTCCTCGGTGTCACGGAAGAAGATCAGAAGCCTGCCGTCCCGGACCGACACCTGAACCTGAACGCCCGCTTCGGAAAGCACCATCGGCACTTCGAGGGTCAGTTCGTCGACGCCGCCGGAGCCCGCGAGCTCCGCGGCCCGCAACGCCAGTTCGAGCAGCGCGGTACCCGGCAGCACCACGTCACCGCCGACGACGTGGTCGGCGAGCCAGGGCTGGGTGAGCGGAGACAACCTGCCGGAGAGCAGCAGGGCACCGTCTTCGGCCGTGGTGACCGACGCCCGCAGGAGCGGATGCCCGGTGTCGCCCAGACCGTAGGCGCCGGGATCCCCGGCGGTGTCCTGGTCGATCAGCCAGTACCGCTGCCGCTCGAAGGCATAAGTCGGCAAATCGGCCTTCGGGTGCTCGCCGAACACCTGGGCCCAGTCGGGTTCGGCGCCACGGACCCACAGCTCGGCCAGCGACGCGGCGAGCGCCTCCGCCTCCGGCCGCGACCCGCGCAGGCTCGGCACCAGCGCCGGTCCCTCGCCGTCGAGGACCTCGGCGGCCATCGGGGTCAGCACCGCGTCCGGGCCGAGCTCCAGGAGCACGTCGACGCCGAGTTCGTCCAGGCGCCGCACACCGTCGGCGAACCGCACCGGGCGGCGCACGTGCTCCACCCAGTACTCCGGTGCCGTCGCCTCGGTGAGCAACTCACCGGACACAGTGGACACCAGCGGGATCGACGGTTTCCGGAAGGTGAGGATCTCGGCGAACCGGCGGAATTCGTCGAGCATCCCGTCCATGTGGTGCGAGTGGAAGGCGTGACTCACCTTGAGCCGTTTGGTCTTGCGCCCGGCGAACGCGGCGGCGAGTTCCTCGACCGCGGCCTCGTCGCCGGAGACGACCACCGACCGCGGGCCGTTGACGGCCGCGATCGCGAGGCGGTCGCCCAGCAGCGGCAGGATCTCGTCCTCCGTCGCCTGCACGGCGAGCATCGCGCCACCCTCGCGCGTGTCCTGCATCAGGCGTCCCCGCGCGGCGACGAGCGCGGCGGCGTCGGACAGCGAGAGCATGCCCGAGACGTGCGCGGCGGCCAGCTCGCCGATCGAGTGCCCGGCGACGTAATCGGGGCGCAGACCCCAGTGCTCGTACAGCCGGAACAGCGCGACCTCGACGGCGAAGAGCGCGCACTGCGCGTATTCGGTGCGGTGCAGCAGCCCGGCTTCCTCACTGCCCTCGTCGGAGAACACGATCTCGGCCAGCGGCCGGTCCAGTTGCAGGTCGAGATGCCCGCAGGCGTCGTCGAAGGCGGCGGCGAACACCGGGAACCTGCGGTGCAGTTCGCGACCCATTCCCGCGCGCTGGCTGCCCTGGCCGCTGAAGACGATCGCTATCCGCGCCTTCCCGTGGACCAGGCTCGATAGTGTCTCTCCGGTGGCCAACGCGTCCAGCCCGGCCAGCAGCCCCGCGCGGTCGGCGGCGGTCACCACGGCCCGCCGCTCCAGGGCGGACCGGGTGGTGGCGAGCGCGGAGGCGACGGCCGGGAGGTCGTCGTCGGGCAGGTTTTCACGCAGCCGGGAGGCCTGACGGCGCAGGGCTTTCTCGTCGCGGCCGCTGACGGGGAACAGCCAGGTGGGCCAGGCTTCCGGCGCCGGCTCGGTCTCTTCCTCGGCGGGGGCCTGTTCGAGGACGGCGTGCGCGTTGGTCCCGCTCATGCCGAACGACGACACCGCCGCGCGGCGGGGCGCCCCGGTCTCCGGCCAGGCCGCGGTCTCGCCGAGCAGCTCGACGGCGCCGGACGACCAGGCGACCTTCGGCGTGGGCTCGTCGGCGTGCAGGGTCTTGGGCAGCACACCGTGCCGCATCGCCTGCACCATCTTGATCACTCCGGCCACCCCGGCGGCCGACTGGGTGTGCCCGATGTTCGACTTGACCGAACCGAGCAGCAGCGGGCGTTCGCGGTCGCGGCCGTAGGTGGCCAGCAATGCCTGTGCCTCGATCGGGTCGCCGAGGACGGTACCGGTGCCGTGCGCTTCGACGGCGTCCACTTCGGACGGTGCGAGCCCGGCGTTGGCCAGCGCGCGCCGGATCACCCGTTGCTGTGCGGCACCGTTGGGCGCGGTGAGGCCGTTGCTGGCGCCGTCGGAGTTGATCGCGGTGCCGCGGACGACGGCGAGCACCCGGTGCCCGTTGCGCCGGGCGTCGGAAAGCCGTTCCAGCACCAGCATCCCGACACCTTCGGACCAGCCGGTGCCGTCCGCCGCGGCGGAGAACGGCTTGCAGCGTCCGTCCGGCGCGAGCCCGCGCTGACGGCTGAAGGCGAGGAAACCGCCGGGACTCGACATCACCGCGACGCCGCCGGCCACCGCGATCGGGCACTCCCCCAGCCGCAGCGCCTGCCCTGCCAGGTGCAGGGCGACCAGCGACGATGAGCACGCGGTGTCCACCGTGACCGTCGGCCCCTCGAACCCGAAGGCGTACGAGACGCGGCCGGACGCGACACTCGCCGCGTTACCGGTCAGCAGGTAGCCTTCGAGGCCCTCTTCCGCGCCACCGAGACGCGGTCCGTATTCCTGGGTCTCCGCGCCGACGAACACGCCGGTCGCGCTCCCCCGCAAGGTGGCGGGATCGATGCCCGCCCGCTCGAAGGCCTCCCACGACGTCTCCAGTAGGAGCCGTTGCTGCGGATCCATCGCCAGCGCCTCACGGGGCGAGATCCCGAAGAACCCCGCGTCGAACTCTCCTGCGCCGTCGAGGAAACCGCCTCGCCGGGTGTAGGTCTTGCCGGGCACCCCGGGGTCGGGGTCGTACAGCGACTCCACGTCCCAGCCGCGGTCGGCCGGGAAGTCCGACGTCGCGTCCCCACCCTCGGTGACCAGCCGCCAGAGGTCTTCCGGCGAACCGATCCCGCCGGGGTAACGGCAGGCCATGCCGACGATCGCGATCGGTTCGTCGTCGGCGATGGCCTGGTAGTCCTCGACCTCGGCCACGGCCTCCCCGGCGAGCAGATCACGCAGGTGACCGGCGAGCGCCGACGGCGTCGGATGGTCGAAGACGAGGGTCACCGGCAGTTCCAGCGCGGTGGCCGCCGAGATCCGCCGGTGCAGTTCCACGGCCGCGAGGGAATCGAACCCGAGTTCGGCGAAGGGCGTGCCGGGAGCCGCGGTCCCCGCGCCCGGTTTCGCCTCCAGCACCGCTTCGGTCTCGGCGACGACCAGCGCGGCGAGCGCCCGCCGTCGCTCCCCGTCCGGGGTTTCGTCGAAAGCGGCCAGCACCGTGGCCCAGTCCGGCCGAACACGTCGAGTTCGCAGAATCAGTTCGTCTCGCATGGTCCGCATTTCGGGTTCGAGGATGGGATTCCGAAGCTAGTGCGGGAACGGACCCCTTTCGCACCCCTACGTGCCCCTGTTCACCGTCGTGCGCGGGGGTGCGGGCAGGGGTCGGCGGGCGGTGTGTTGCGAAAGCCACGTTCGCAACGTTGAAGGTTGCGAAAGTGGCTTTCGCAACACCCGGCCCCGTATCCGACTGGGCTGAAGGCTCCCTTCACCGCATCACACGCGGCGAAGGGAGCCTTCAGCCCATCGTCAGTGACCGAGCCGGTCCGCCAGCTCCCGCTTGAGGATCTTGCCGCTGGGCCCGAGCGGCATCGCGTCCAGGAACTCCACCCGCCGCGGATACTTGTAGGCCGCGACGCGCTTCTTGCTCCACGCCACGAGTTCCGCCGCCAGCTCCGGCCCGGGTTCCCGATCGGAAGCGGCCACGACGACGGCGCAGATCTCCTCGCCGTACCGGTCGTCCGGCACGCCGACGACCGCGACCTGGGCGATCGCGGGATGCCTGGCGAGCACTTCTTCGATCTCACGCGGATACACGTTGTAGCCGCCGCGAAGGATCATGTCCTTCTTACGATCCACAATGGACAGATAACCGTCGTCGTCGAGGAAGCCGAGGTCGCCGCTGCGGAACCAGCCGTCCACGATCGCGGCGGCCGTCGCCTCGGGGCGGTTCAGGTAGCCCGCCATCACGTTGTGCCCCCGGACGACGACCTCGCCGACCTCACCCGGCGGCACGAGTTCGATCCGGTCTTCGGTCTCGGCACGCGCGATGGCGACGTCCACGCCCCAGATCGGTTTGCCGACGGTGCCCGCGCGGGTCGGCCACGCGCGCTGGTTGTAGGCCACCACGGGCGAGGTCTCGGTGAGGCCGTACCCCTCGTAGATCGGGCAGTCGAACACGGCCTCGAACCGCTCCAAGAGCGCCACGGGCAACGACGAACCACCGGAGAAGGCCCGGTCGAGTTTGGGCCGCCGCGGTTCGTCCTCGGCGGCCTCCAGCAACGCGACGTACATCGTCGGCACGCCCATGAACAGCGAGCAGTTCTGTTCCACCATCAGGTCCAGCGCGGCACGCGCGTCGAACCGCGACATCAGCACCATCGTCGCGCCGGCGCGGAAACAGGTCGCCATCCCGCAGATCTGGCCGAAGGTGTGGAACAGCGGCAGGCAGCCGAGCAGCACGTCGTCGGCGTGGAAGTCGAACGGCGACAGCATCGTGGTGGCCACGTTCAGCACGATGCTCAGATGGGTCAGCATCGCGCCCTTGGGTTTGCCGGTCGTCCCCGAGGTGTAGAGGATCAGCGCGAGGTCCGAGGGTTCGAGCGGTTCGTACCGCTCGATCTCGGTGGCCGCGCCGGCGAGGACGTCGAGGCGGACGCGGCCGGTGTCGAAGTCCTCCAGCATCGTCAGGACTTCGACACCGGCCGCGTCGGCGGCCTCGCCGCCCTGCTCCAGCAGGGCGGCTCCGCAGATCAGCGCCCTGGCGTCGCAGTCGCCGAGGATGTAGTGGATCTCCTCCGCGACGAGCAACGTGTGCACCGGCACGACGACCGCGCCGAGCGCCAGCGCACCGAAGTAGACCATCGGGAACTCCGGCGTGTTCGGCAGGAGCAGCACGACCCGGTCGCCGGCGGCGACCCCCTGGTCCCGGAGCGCGGAGGCGTACCTCTTCGCCCCGGCCCAGAGTTCCCGGTAGGAGAACGGTTCCCCGTCGAACACGAGCGCGGGGTGATCCGGCCGCCTGCCCGCCGAATCGGCGAGGACGGCCGCGAGGGACAAGGACACCGGACTCCCCTCTCAGCCGCGGGGCAGGCCGAGATCCAGCCAGATCTGGTCCAGCGCCTCGACCATCTTCTGCACGTCGCTGCCGGTGTGCACCGCCGACGGGGCCGTGCGCAGGATCTCCTGTCCGAACGGGACACTCGGCGCGTTGATCGACTGGATGTAGATCCCGTGCCGCTGCAACAGGAGTTCGTGCACCTTCTTGCACAGCGCGTCGTCGCCGACCAGGATCGACACGATGTGCGACTCGTCCGAAAGGAACGGGATCCCGCGTTCGGCGAGCAGTTTGTGCAGCAGCTGCGCGTTGTCGGCGAGGATCTCGCGCTCCCGCTCCGACGAACGCAGGTGCCGGACGGCGGCGAGCGCGCCGGCGGCCACGGCGGGCGGCAGCGCGGTGGTGAAGATGAACGAACGCGAGTGCGTGCGCACGGCGTCGATCAGCGCGGCCGGCCCGGCGATGTACCCGCCGGTGGTGCCGAAGCCCTTCGCCAGCGTGCCCATCACGACGGTGAACTCGTCGGCGATCCCCTCGCGCGCGGCGATCCCGGCGCCTTCGGGACCGTACATCCCGACGGCGTGCACTTCGTCCACATAGGTCATGGCGTCGTACTGCTTCGCCAGCGCGGCGAATTCCGCCAGCGGGGCGACGTCGCCGTTCATCGAGTAGACCGATTCGAACACGATCATCTTCGGCCGGTCGGCCGGAGCGGCGGCGAGCAGCTCGGCCAGATGCGCGACGTCGTTGTGGCGGAAGATCTTCTTCTCCGCGCCGCTGTGCCGCAGCCCGTCGATGATGGAGGCGTGGTTCTTCTCGTCGGAGAAAACGATGCAGTCCTCGGGGCGGCCCGCCAGCACGGTCAGCGAACCGTCGTTGGCGGTGTAACCGGAGGTGAACAGCAGCGCGTCCTCTTTGCCGTGCAGTTCGGCCAGTTCGCGTTCCAGCGCCACGTGGTAGTGGTTGGTACCCGCGATGTTACGCGAACCGCCCGCCCCGGCGCCGAATCGCTCGACGGCCTCCTTCATCGCGGAGAGCACGTCCGGGTGCTGGCCCATGCCAAGATAGTCGTTGCTGCACCAGACGTTGATCTCGGCGACCGCTTCGGCCTCCTCGTACCGGCTGGCCGCCGGGAACCGGCCCGCCTGCCGCCCGATCTCCAGGAAGTCGCGTTTCTGCAGCACTTCGCCCTGCAGGGTGCGCTGGAAGGACTCCAGATAGGTGGTCATGACGTCAACTCGCTCTCTGGCTTGGCGTGGCTGGACTTGGTGGCGGGTTTCGCCTCCTCGCGGAGGCGGAGCTTGTCCGGCTTCCCCGCGTCGGTCAGCGGAAGCTCGGCGCGGAGCCGGATCTCCGCCGGCACGTGGCTCGGTGACAGCGCCCGCGCGACATGCGCGGCCAGGTCGGCGGGATCCACGTCCCTGCCCCGTCGCGGCACCGCGATCGCGTGCATGTACTCGACGTTGTCCTCGTCGGCGACCCCGAACACCGCGGCCTGCGCGACGTCCGGATGGGCCAGCAGCGCGTTCTCGACCTCGGCCGGGTACACCTTGATGCCGTTGGTCTTGATCATGTCGGCGAGCCGGTCGACCAGGTACAGGTAGCCGTTCTCGTCGAGGTAGCCGACGTCGCCGGTGTGCAGCCAGCCGTCGATGAGGACGCGCGAGGTCAGGTCGGGCCGCTTCCAGTAGCCGTCCATCATCATCGGCGACCGGACGCAGATCTCCCCGGTCTTCCCGGCGGGCAGCTCGTGCCGCACATGCGGGTCGCGGATGCCGACCTGGACGAACGGGACCGCCTTGCCGACCGTGGTGAGCAGTTCCGGTTTCAGGTGCTCTTCCGGCGAAAGCGCGGCGATCACCCAGCTTTCGGTGGTGCCGTAGATCTGGATCAGCTTCGCGCCGAACACCTCCGCGGCCCGGGAGAGCCGCACCGGGGAGGCCGGGCTCCCGCCGTAGTACAGCTCGCGCAGGCTGGAATGGTCGGTGGTGCCCAGCGCCGGATGGTCGAGCAGGTCGTAGAGCTGCGGGGTGGCCAGGTAGACCCGGTTGACCCGGTGGCGTTCCACGGCTTCGAGCACGGCACCGGCGTCGAATCCTTCGTGCAGGACGATCATCCCGCCGGAGGCGACCGCGTCGTCCACTGTGGACGAGACGGAATGACTGAGCGGCGTGGTGACCAGCATCGTGCAGCGTTCGGTCATGTGCCGGGCCTTGGTGACCACCGCGCCCAGTCCGCCGAACCCGCGGCCGATGCCCTTGGGCCTGCCGGTGGTCCCGCTGGTATAGGTCAGCACCGCGGTGCCCTCGGCTCGCGGCTCGACCTCGCTCGCGGTCCCGGTGATGTCGGCGACGTCGTCACCGAAGTCCCCGAAAGCCGCCAGCGCCGCCGGTTCCGCCATGGCGTCGCGGATCTTCCTGGCCCGGTCGAGGTTCGCCGCGTCGGTGAGCAGGACCGTGGTGCCGGTGTCGTCGACGATCTCGACCTGGGTGGCGACCGGGAGTTCGTCCAGCGGATCGGCGGCGTTGATCCCGCGCAGGTGCACCACGGTCGCGCCGATCAGGTTGGCGGCGTACCGGCCGATGAGCGTCGCCGGGCTGTTCCCCACGGTCAGCAGGGCCACCACCCCGCCCTCGCCGGTCCCGCGGTCGCGCAGTGCGGCGGCGGCGCCGGTGATGGCCGCCGCGAGTTCCGCCGAAGTCAGCGCTTCGTCGCCGTGGCGCAACGCGATCTCGTCCGGCCGCGTGGAAAGCACGTCCAGCAGCTGGCTGACGTAGTGGTCGATCTGCACCGCGCTACTCCGTTCCCGCGGCCCGGCCGGCGAGCTGTTCGAGGTGGGCCACGGCGGACTCCACGCCCGGCATGGTCAGGCTCCGCCGCTGGACCCGCGCGACGGTGGCCGCGATCCGGGTGTCGGCCAGCACCGCGCGGCAGGTCTCGGCGACCGCTTCCGGTGTGGTGGCGGGGATCTGCTTGCCGAACCCGAGCTCCTCGATACGGCGCGCGTTGTGCGGCTGGTCGCCGAACTGCGGCAGCGTGGCCATCGGCACTCCGGCGCGCAACGCCTCACGGATGCTGTTGTACCCGGCGTGGGTCAGGAACAGCTGCGCGCATTCGAGCAGCAGCGGCTGTGGCATCCGTTCGACGACGAGCACGTTGTCACCGACCTCGACGTCGCCGATCGGGAACCCGGCCGTCGCCACCACCGCCGAACAGTCCACACTGGACAGTCCTTCGATCAGGGCGCGCACCGTGACGTCGGGGTCTTCCATCTCCTCCGGCGGGTCGATGCCGAACGCCTTGAACGCGCCGAGCATGGGCAGCGCGGTGCCGACCGAGGCGAGCACCAGCGGCCGGTCCGCGGGCAGCGCGGCGATCTCCGGCGGCAGGACCTCGCCGGTGGCCACCTCCGACGGCTGCCGGTAGGTGAACGGCGTCGGCAGATCGAAGGCGGCGAACGAGGTGTCGGCGGGCAGGCAGTCGAAACGGCCGTAGCGGTGCACCATCGCGGCGTCGGGTTCGGCGGCGAGCCCCAGCTCCTGGCGGCGCTCGTTCAGCGGCTCCACCAGACCAGCCGGGTCGATCAGGTTGCCCGCACCCGACGGCGCGCTGATGTACGGGACGCCGAGCTGCTCGGCGACCAGCGCGCCGGACAGCTCCGCGCCGTCACGCACCACGATGTCGGGCTGGAACTCCTTGGCCAGCGGGTAGAGCTTCTGGTAGGCGGTGGTGACGTGCGGGCCGCTCGCGGTCGCGATCAGCTGATCGCGCGTGTCGAGCACCCGGCGCGGGGTCCCGGCCGCTTCGGCCTCCTGACGTTCCTGCACCATCCGGCCGATGGCCTCGACCATGCCCGGAAGCACCGGTTCGATCCGCATGAGCCCGGGTTCGAAGACGTCGGCCAGTTCCGGCGGGGTCACGACGAGGACGTCGTGGCCCGCCTTCGCCGCCGCCCTGGCCAAGGGCAGCACCGCCCGTGCGTGGCCCTGCGAGCCGGTCACGGTGCACAAAACCCGCATGGGGTCCACCTTTCGTTTCTGTCCTTTGAGGACGGTCAGGGAACGGGATCGAGGGACGGCGTGCGCACCGGGTCGACCGGGGGCCTGCCGAAGCCGCGCCAGGCGATGCCGGACCGGCTGAGCGCGTCGGGGTCGAGGTGGTTGCGGGTGTCGATGACGACCGGTCCTTCGAGCAGGCCGGCGATCCGCGGCCAGTCCAGGGCACGGAACTGCGGCCAATCGGTCAGCAGGACCAGCGCGTGCGCGTCCTTCGCGATGTAGTAGGGGTCGTCGACGACCCGGACGCCGGGGATCGGCGGTTCGGCGCCGGTGAGGCCGGGGTCGTATCCGGTCAGCTCCGCGCCGCGCTCGGCCAGGATCCGGGCGACGCTCAGTGCCGGGGAGTCCCGGAGATCGTTGGTGCCCGCCTTGAAGGTCAGGCCGAGCAGGCCGATCCGCAGGCCGGTGAGATCCGCGTCCGCGGCCAGTCCGCAGGCCACGGCGATCCGTTCGACCACCCGGGACGCCTGCTTCGCGTTCCCGGAGATGACCTCGTCGAGCAGGCCGAACTCGAAACCCGCGACCTCGGCGACCTGCTTGAGCGCCATGGTGTCCTTGGGCAGGCAGGAACCACCCCAGCCCGGGCCCGGCGAGAGGAACGTCGGGCCGATCCGGCGGTCGTAACCCATGCCTTCGGTGACGTCGCCGATGTCGGCGTCGAGCCGCTCGCACAGTTCGGCGATGGCGTTCACATAGGACAGTTTCGTGGCGAGGAAACAGTTGGCGGCGTACTTGACCATCTCCGCGCTCGCCGCGTCGGTCAGCACCGTCGGGGCGCCGAGCCGGGCGTAGAGCGCCGCGACGCGTTCCGCCGGGCCGCGGGTGTCGGAACCGACGACGATCCGGTCCGGGTTGAGGAAGTCGTGGACGGCGGTGCCCTCGCGGAGGAACTCCGGATTGCTCACCACCGCGACGTCGTCCCGGCCGAGCAGCGCGGCGACCCTGGCCGCGGTCCCGACCGGCACGGTCGACTTGTTCACCAGCACACAACCCGGCGAAAGCACGTCGCGGACCTTGGTCGCGACGTCGATGACGGCCGACAGATCGGCCATCCCGCCCTCGCCCATCGGGGTGGGTACACAAAGGAACACGGCTTCCGCGGTCTCGACGGCCTCCGCGGCCGATTCGACGAAACCGAGCCGTCCGGCGGCGATTCCCTCGGCGACCAGACCGGGCAGGCCCTTTTCCAGGATGTCGACCTCACCGCGCTGGAGCCGGGCCAATTTGCCGCGATCGGAATCGGTGCACCGGACCCGGTGTCCGAGCGAGGCGAGACACGCCGCGGTGGTCAGCCCGACGTATCCGGCGCCGACGACGGCCACTTGGTAGGAATGCAACGTGAGACACCTTTCAGTCGGCGAAATCCGGCTCCGAATTCCGGGAAAGGGGATTCGGAAGCGAGAGCCGATCGGGCCGGGAATCGGCGGTCCGGCCGATGAACCCGACAGTAGGATCGGCCTCGAAGCGCCAACAACCCCTAGCGACCGGTGCCCACCCCTAATCGCCGGATCCCCGGTTCGGGTGGATCGGGGAATTCCACCCGAACGTCAACCCGTGGTTGGTCGCCGCGCCGGGTGCCTGCTCCTACGCTCGTGATCGATACCGAACGAACAGGTCGCCCACAGCCGAGGAGAGTGCGCAGTGGACACCAGCACGCTGATCAACATCGCGGTCGCCATCGCCGTCGTCGTCTACGTGATCTACCAGCGCATGAGCTGGAAGCCGCTGGAGAACGTGGAAATCTGGGGCGGGCCGCTCACCCTGGTCGCCATCGGGGTCATCCAGATGCGGCATCTCGACACCACCATCAGCGTGACCGACATCGTCTTCCTCGGGGTGGGCCTGCTGGTCTCGCTCCTCGGCGGCGCCGCGATGGGCGCGATGACGCAGCTGCAGCGGCGCGGCGACAAGGTCTACCAGCGGATCGGCGCGCTCGGACTCGCCGTCTGGGTGGGCCTGCTGCTCGTCCGCGGCGTGCTCGGCGTGATCGGGCATTTCGCCGGCGCGACGCTGACCTCCGGCGGCGGCACCATCCTGCTCTCGCTGGGCGCGAACCTGATGGCGATGACGCTCGTGCTGTCCGCCCGTCTCGGCGGCGCCAAGATCCCGGGCGGCAGCCCGCAGCGCTGACCCCGGACGTCACGCTTGGTACAGCGGGTCGTGAGCGGCGGCTTAGAACCGAAGTTCCGTGAAGGCCTCCTTGAGGGACTCTGGGTCCCTCAAGGAGGCCTTCACGGATTGGGCACCCAGGGCGCGGCGTGCGCGGAGGCGTGACTCGCGTGATCAGGGACGTGACTCGCGTGATTGGAGGCCGCACTCGGGTGTTCCGCCTGTGATCACGCGAGTGCGGCCGATCGGTACAGCGGGTGCCGGACGACGATGCCGCTTCACCGCCGCAGGACCGCGGCGGTCACCACCTCGGCGAACTCCTCGGGCCGAGCCTCCGGGAAACCGTGCCCGCCAGGGAAGACCTGGAGATCGAACGGGCCGGTGGTGTACTCGTGCCACGCGCGCGCCTCGTCGAGGGACACCGTCGGATCGCTGTCGCCGACGAGCACCGTGACCGGACAGCGCAGCGCGGGCGCGGGCTCCGGCCGGTAAGCGGCCAGCGCCCGGAAATCGGCCCGGATGGCCGGGAAAGTGGCCTTGAGCAGCTCCGCGTCCCGCGCACCAGGCGAGCCGGCGTCGCGAAGCGAGTACAGCTCGGCCACGAGGTCCTGATCCGGCAGCAGGTGGAGCCCGAGCGAGCCGGACCGGGACGGGGCCGGGCAGCCGGACACGATCAGCGCGACCGGGCTCCCGGTCAGCACCTGCTCCAGCCGCCTGGCCACCTCGAAACCGACGACCGCGCCCATTCCGTGGCCGTACACCGCGAACGGCGCGCCTTCCCAGAGCGCGAGCGCCCCGGTGACCCGGTCGGCCAATTCTCCGATGTCTTCGGCGCACGGTTCCGCGACCCGATCCTGGCGTCCCGGATATTGCACCGCGTGCACCTCGATCCGCGGCGCGAGCGCGGCGGAAAGCGGGAAGAACGCATTCGCGGCCGCACCGGCGTCGGGCAGGCAGATCAGACGCGGTACCGACGGTCCTCCGGGCCGGAAAACACGGACCCAGTCCCCGGCATCGCCGCTTGGAGCGGTCATCGCAGGATTCCTCCGAAAGGGATGGGAATTGTTCGGCGGAGGGTCGGAGAGACCGCTTTCTTTCGCCTCGGCGAACACTAGCCGGACGCTTCCTGCGGAAACAACCGCGAGAGAGCGACCTCCTACCAACGGTGACGGTATTTCCACCCTCGGAATGATCGCCCGCGAGCGGAAAGTCGTGGTGGCCCTACGATCGTCGTATGACCGAAGCAGTGTCCGAAGAGGTCGAGGAACGTCGCTGGCGATGGGCCGCGCCCGCGGCCGGGACGGCGCTGCTGGCCGTCACCCAGATGACCGCGACCGTCCCGGCGGGCGCCGGCTGGCTGTGGGTGCTCTACGCCGTGTCGTCGGCGAGCTGGCTGCTGTGGATCGGGATCAGCGAGCGCTTCCCCCGCGCCGCCCTGCTCCCGCTGGCCGCGGCGAGCGCGGTCCCGGCCTTCGGCACCGGCGCCGCCACCGACGGCACCGCCGTGATCATGACCTGCATCACCCTCGCCGCGTTCGCCTCACGGCTGGAGCCGGACACCGTCGCGATCATCGCGCTGATGGTCTTCGACGCCGCCGCCATCGTGGCCTCCAGCCTGCTCGGCCACCGCCCTTCGGAGGCATGGCTGGGCGCGCTGGGCGCGGTCGTCATCGTGGTACTCATCGGATTCACCCGCCGCGGGCATCTGACCAGGGTCGCGCAGGCGGAACGGTTGCTGCACCAGGAACGGCTGGCGCACACCCGGGGCGTCCGAGCCGCGACGCTCGACGAGCGCACCCGTATCGCCCGCGAGATCCACGACGTCGTCGCCCATTCCCTCGGCGCGCTGCGGGTCCAGCTGGAGGTGATGCACACGCTGCTGGTGGAGGAGGACGACACCGAAGGCGCCCTGCGTTCGCTCGCGCTTTCGCGAAGTCTCGCCGACCAAGGGCTCAGCGACGTCCGGGACGCCGTGGCGGCGCTGCGCGAGGACGTCCGCGCCCTGCCGGACGCGCTGAACGAACTGGTGCGGACCTTCGGCCGGGAACACGACACCCCGGCGGAGTTCACCATGCTGGGCGAGCACCGCGATCTGCCGTCGGCGCAGACGATCGCGCTGCTGCGGATCTGCCGGGAGGCACTGACGAACGCGGCCAAGCACGCCGCGGGCGAGGCGGTGAGCGTCGAACTGGAGTACCCGCCGGACGAGGTCCGGCTGCACGTCCGCAACCCCCTCGCCGCCGCACCGGACCCCGGGCACACGCCGGGCTACGGCCTGACCGGGATGCGCGAACGGATCGAACTCGTCGACGGCACCCTGGTCACCGGTCCGGACGGCCGGTTCTGGGACGTCACCGCGCGGGTGCCGGGCTAGTCCCGCACGTAACCGGCTTGGTAGGCATAACGGACCGCCTGAGCACGATCCCGGCTCCCCGTCTTGGCGAAGATCCGGTTGATATGGCTCTTGACCGTCGTCTCGCTGACGAACAGTTCCGCGGCGATCTCCTTGTTGCTGCGCCCCGCCGCGATCAGCGTCAGCACATGGGCTTCCCGCTTGGTCAGCTTCGCGTCGTCCTCGGGCGGCGGCGCCGAAGCGGGCGCGGGCGACAGGGCGGCGCCGAGCACTCGCCGCTGCACCCGCGGGTCGAGCAGGGCCTGCCCCGCCGCGGCCGCGTGCACCGCGCGCCCGATTTCGTGCTTGTTCGCCGATTTCGTCAGGTATCCCAGCGCTCCGGCTTCCAAGGCGCGCAGCACCCAGTCGTCGTCGGCGTAGGTGGTGAGCACGACGACCTCGATCTCCGGATGCTGTTCCTTGATCCGCCGGGTCGCCTCGACGCCGTCGCACCGGGGCATGGAGAGGTCCATCAGCACGACGTCCGGGCGCAGTTCCCCGGCCAGCCGCACGGCGACCTCGCCGTCGGGTGCCTGGCCGACCACGGTGATCCCCGCCACCGTCCCCACCAGCAGGGCCAGCCCTTCGCGTACCGCCGCCTGGTCTTCGGCGATCACGATCCGGACCGGGGGCACTTCTTCGACCATGTCCGCATCATCTCCTGCCCTCACCGGTCCGCGCCACACGGCACTCCACCTCGAGGTGGACGCCGATCTCCAACCGGATTCCCACCCGCGCGCCGATGATCGGCGCGGCCGTTCGCCCTAGATTTCGGGACAACCGGCATCGAACTGCCGGATGGGGAGTCTTTCGAAGGAGTTCTAATGAGTGAAGCCATGCGAAACGCCCTCATCCTGAGCGGCGTACTGCTGGCGCTGGTGCTGTTCACGCACATCGGTCGCCACAAGGCCCACCTGGTCATCCTGATCCTGCCGTTCTTCACGTGCGCGCTGGTGGGCTGGGCGGTCCTCTACGACCTCAAGCTGACCACGCCGAACTCACTGGCCGGCCTGGTCGGCATCGCGGCGGGTGTCCTGATCGGCTGGGGATTGCTGAAGGGCACGAAGGTCGAGTGGGACCAGGAGAAATCCGCCGTCTACACCAGGGCGGGCTGGGTCTACTTGGGACTGTGGCTGTTCGTCCTGGTGGGACGGCTCATCTTCGTCTACACGCTGGAGCACAGCCACTCGTTCGCGGCCGACTTCGGCAAGTTCCTGATGGACACCGGGATCGACGCCGGCGGCGTCTCCGCCTTCTTCGTCACCATGGCGCTGACGATGGTCATCTTCCGCACCGCCGGGGTCTGGGTGTACCGGGCCAAGGTACTCAGGCAGGCTCAGCGAACCCCCAGTTACGCGAGCTGAGCACTGTCTCGCCTGCCCGGTCCGTCGACTATCCCCCAGTCGCCGGACCGGGCCTCGCCCCGTTCAGGGCTCGGGCAGTTCGATCGGCGCGATGTGGTCGAAGACGTCGCCGGGTCCGGGATTGCGCGGGTCGGTGGCCCCGCCGAGATGGCGCAGCGTCCCCCACACCGCGTTGAGCGCGCTGGTGACCGCCCCTTCGGCGAAGCCGCCCATCCACGAGATGTCGTCACCGGCGAGGAAGAGGCCGCGCTGGGCGGCGGGAAGGTCGTCTTGCCGGAAATGGGTGAACAGGCGACGCTGGTAGCGATACTGCCCCGGCAGGTTCGCCTTGAACGCGCCCTGGAAGTTCGGCTCGTTCTCCCAGGTGACGGTGACCGGGTCGCCGGTGATGTGGGAGCGGATGTCGACGCCCGGATAGATGTCGGCGAGCGCGTCGAGCGCGAGTTCGAGCCGCTCGGCCGGGCCGAGTGTGGCGAATTTGAGCGAATCGTCGTTCCAGGTATAGGAAAGGCACAGCGCGGCCGGCGAATCCGGTCCGTCGTCGAACAGGTAGACGCTGCGCGGGGTCCGGTCGGTCAGGGTCATCCCCATCAGTTCCTCGCCGGTGCGCGGATCGACGTCGTGCCAGAACGGCCGGTCGACCGGGACGAACAGCTTGGAAGCACCCATGTAGTGCGTACGTTCCAGTGCGGTCCACACGTTCGCGGGCAGCAGCGGGCGCACCCCGGCGATCTTGGTGAGCAGCACCCGGTGCTGCGCGGTGAAGACCACGGCCGGATAGGTCCGCACGTCACCGTTCTCGTCCTCGACGGCGAACCCGTCCGCCGCCGGGCGCAACCCGAGGACGGCGGGACGCGGCGATCCATCGTGCAGCGACGCGACCGACGTCCCGGCCGGCCAGAAGCGTGCCGAGGCGGGCGCGTGGTTCCACAGCCGCCGCGGGAGTTGCTGGCAACCGCCGATGATCTGCCGCGGCCCCTCTTCGACGCCGGTGTAGATGACGCGGAGGATCTCCAGCACGGAGTTGGGGAAATCGGTGTCCCAGCCGCCGGTGCCGAAGCCGACCTGGCCGAAGATCTCGCGATGACGGAACGAGGCGAACGCCGTCGACCGCGCCAGGAAACCGTAGAAGGACTGGTCGTCCAGTTCGGGCAACAGCCGGTTCCAGATCGCCTTCACCATGGCGGTGTCGCGCATCCGGATGGCGTCGCGCATGGTGGACAGATCGGCCAGTTCCTGCAGTGCCTTGTGCCAGGCGTCGTCGACCTCGTGGAAGACCGACGGCAGATCCGCCGGGGTCCGCGCGCGGTAGGTCACGCCGTCGAGGTTGATCACCGTGGTGGAAGTGCTGCGGGACAACGGGTTCGCGAACGGCTTGGTCTCCAGGCCGACCTCGTCGATGTACCGGTACAGGGTGGTGGCCGAGGGCGGGAACCGCATCGCGCCCATCTCCGCGACCGCGCCGTCCTCACCCGCCAACGGGATCGAGCGCATCCGGCCGCCGATCTGGCCCGCTTCGTAGACCACCGGTTTCAAGCCGAGACGCAGCAGTTCGTAGGCCGCGACCACACCCGCTATCCCGCCGCCGACGACGGCGACCTCCTGGCCGAGACGGTCCGGCGGCAGTTCGCCGAGCCCGGCCGGATGCGCGAGCCAATCGTCGTAGGCGAACGGGAAATCGGGGCAGAGAGTGGTCAGCGGGGGCGCGAAATCGGCTGCGGTCATCGTGGCGGATCTCCCTGGTCATCGGGGCCACACTGTCTCGACCGAAACGTACGACGGGGTCCGGCGGGGACCAACCCCTCACTTTCCCCTACTCGCCCCTAGTCCATTTTAGACACCGGCGGGCGCGGTATCCGCCGTGTGAAGCGCCTTTTCCAGGCCGCGGCCGGCGGAGCGTCGCCGGTACCAGACGGTCCACGCGACCACACCGGTGATCGCGGTCAGTTCGATCGCGGTGGACAGGCCGACCATCACCGACGCGGGCAGCAGGTAGATCAGGACGAGCCGCGCGGCGGACTCGGCGACCAGGACCACGCCCCAGCCCGCGGTCGAGACCCGGTGCAGTTTGCGGAACTCGGGTTCCGTGTCGTACAGCCGGTCCCAGCCCGCGCGCCGAGCCGGGGTCAGCGCCCGGATCCGGCGGGAGATGAAGAAGGTCACCGGTTTCCCGAAGGCGAAGCTGCCGAGGAAGGCGATCCCGGCCAGGCCGCTGGTGAAGGGATCCTTGGCCAGCAGCAGGCGTTCGTCCCCGCTCACCAGGGAGACCAGCAGGGTCACCGCGCAGACGACGAGGACGAACACCCCGAAGCCGTCGACCTTGCGTTCCTTCACCGCGACGGCGAGCACGAGGACGCCGATGGCGACCGTGGCCGCCACCAAGGCGGAGCCGCTGCTCCACCCGAAGGCGAGCAGTACGTAGTAGACGACGACCGGCACGGTGACGTCGGCGATCAGCGAGACGAGGGAGCGCGTGCGCGCGCCGCGTCCGTCGGTTTCCTGGTTCTTCGTTTCCCCCGGCATGTGAAGTTCCTATCATGGGGAAACCGCCCGTGCGGAGAAGTTCACCCCCTATTCGCGAACCCCTATTCCCGACGTCAGTGCCGTTCAGTGGTCAAGTCACCCCCTGCATTTCGGCACGACACCAAGATCACCGATACCGTGAGGGTGAAAGGAACTCGCGTGACCGTAGGAGATATACCAGAATGCAACGGAACTTCAAGGAATTCAAGATAACGGTCGACCCGGTCAGGGACGACTTCCTGCGGGCCAAGGGGCCCGGCCAGCGCAACCTCCTTCTCGGCCGCGCGGTGTTCGAGTTCGCGAGCGATCTGGAACACCTCGACACCATCCAGCAGGAATTCGTCGAAGGCTCGCACCGGCCACTGATCCGCCGGAACTGGCAGGACAGCACCGCGGACTACAGCGATCCGACGCAGCTGCTCATCCAGGGCCAGCAGGTGATGCAGAACTGGGAGCGGCCGCTGATGAAGGTGCTGGCGGAAAACGCCGCGGCGAACGGCGGCGATCTGCTCGAAGTCGGTTTCGGGATGGGCATTTCGGCTACCTACGTCCAGGACGCCGGCGTCCGGTCGCACACCCTGATCGAAATCAACTCCGAGGTGAAGGCCGAGTTCGAGAAATGGCGTTCCCAGTGGCCGGATCGCGATATCCGGCTGGAACTCGGCGCCTGGCAGGACGTGCTCGGCGGCCTCGGCCAGTACGACGCGATCCTTTACGACACCTACCCGACCGATGAACGGGAATTCGCCAGGACCTTGGGCCCGAAGGCCATCGTGCTGGCCGCCGAATTCTTCGAGCACGCCGCCGCCCACCTTCGCCCCGGCGGCGTCTTCTCCTACTACACCAACGAAATCGACTCACTGAGCCGGGCGCACCAGCGTGCCCTGCTCGACCATTTCAGCTCGTTCCGGGTGGAGGTCGTCCGCGGCCTGAAGCCGCCCGCCGACTGCACCTACTGGTGGGCGGGCACGATGGCGGCCGTGACCGCCGTCAAGTAGACGAAACGACGAAGGTCTCCTTACCTCGCGGGGTAAGGAGACCTTCGTCGTTCACGTTCAGGCGCTGTTGACGACCGAGACCTGGAGCCACGACGGGAGATCCCGGCGCCGGTTGACGTCCAGCTTGCGATAGACACGGGTCAGATGCTGTTCGACCGTGCTCACCGTGATGTAGAGCTTGCTCGCGATCGCCCGGTTCGTGTGCCCGAGGGAGGCCAGCCCGGCGACCCGTCGTTCGGCCTCGCTCAGCGATTCGATGAGCTCGCGTTCGACGCCCGACGCGGCGATGTCCGCCGTGGTGGAGACCGGCTTCCCCTCGTCGGCCGTTCCGTCGAGACGCAGATCCCGGCAGATCACCTCGGCGTGGCAACCCTTCGCGATGTGCCACGCTTGGCGGGCCACCGTGCGCGCCCGGCCCGACTCGGCGAGGGTGTAGTGCGCGCGGCTGAGATCGCCGAGCGCGCGGGCGAGTTCGAGGCGGATACCGCCCGCCTGGAAGATCTTCACCGCTTCACGCAGCAATTCGGGCCGCTTCTGCGGTTCCGCGATCTTAGCCTTGAGCCGCAACGAGATTCCCCGCACATGCGATGTCGAGCCGGCGAGCTTCGCGAGTTGTTCGTCCAAAAGAGACTTGGCCTTCTCCGGCATGCCGAGCCGGAGGTACGCCTCGGCCGTGTCACCGCGCCACGGCACCAGCACCGGTAGGTCGAAATCCCAGCTCTTGCTGAGTTCCCCGCAGAGGACGAAGTCGCCGAGCGCCGCGTGCACCCGGTCGGTCTCCAGGTAGAGCCTGCCGCGGGCGCGCAGGTAGTGCAGGCCGAACCGGGTCTGCAGCATCGAGGCGGGCACCGGCTGGTTGATATGCGCGGCCGCCTCCTCGAATTTGCCCATCCCGACGGCGGCGAGGCACAGCGTCGCCAGCGGGACTCCGACGGCCACACCCCAGCTCTGCGGCGTGATGAACGTCAGGGCCGCCTTGGCCTGCTTCTCCGCCGTCACCAGATCTCCCTGGCGCAGCGCCATTTCCGCCCTCGCCGCCGCGAACACCGCTTGCCAACTGGGCGCGTCGCAGTCGGCGGCCTCCTGCTGCAGCAGCTCACACCACGGCACCGCCTTGTCGAGGCGGTCGGCGTAGATGAGCGCGAACAGCGCGCTGCGCACGGACTCGACCATCGTGTCGCCGAGTTGGATGCTCTTCAGCACGTTCTCGGCCGAGGCGATGGCGTCGTCGTCCGGGCCGTTGGTGACGATCCGGCTCAACGCCATCGCGGCCTGGACGTTGGGGTCGAAGGATTGCGCGGGAACGCGGTCCTTCACGGCCGGGACGGGCAGCTTGTCGCGCAGAACGGGATAGGAACAGAGGATGAACAGCCGGGTGATGCGCAGTTCCGCTTCGGTGCGATCGTCGGCCGAAGGCTCCATGACGGCGAGTTTGTCGAGCACCTCGCCCGCTTCCGCGGTGCGGCCGTGCCACAGCAGGAACCGCACCAGGATGGCGGCGGCCCGTACCGGGAGTCGCCCGGCGAGGAAGATCTCGTAGAGGTGGTCGGTGTGCACGGCGCCGATGGCCGGATTGTTCCGCCATTCCAGACCGGCGAGCTGGGTCACCATCTCGACCTCGAGCGCTTCGTCCCCGCACGACCGGCAGGCCAGTTTCAGGCATTGGACCGCGAACGAGGTCTGGTTGTCCACTTTGGCCAGTTCGGCCGCGGTGCGCAGCACCGGCACCGCCCACGGCCGCTCGGCCCGGTCGGCCGCGACGAGGTGGCGGGCGACCTCGAGCGCACTGGCGCCGTCGTGGTGCAGGAGCACGGCGGCACGTTCGTGCAGCCGAGCGCGTTCCGGGACCGGGACGTCGGCCAGCACCGCGGTCACCGTCATCGGATGCCGGAACCGGCCGGCGTCGAGCAGACCGACCTGGTGCAGGAGGGTGATCGCGCGGCCGGCGGTGCGCTGGTCCATCCCGGCCACCCGGACGGCGAGGCAGACCGTTTCGCCCTTGCCCAGCACCGCGAGGACCCCGGCGAGGGTCCGGGTGTCCTGGTCACCGCGCTGGAGACACGCCGCCACCGCCTGGCAGTAGTGATCCCCGGGGATCGGCCGGGTCTCGGGCGCGAGGGGTACGCCCGAGGCACGGAGATCTTCGAGGAGTGCCTGTGCCAGCAACGGATTCCCGCCGCTGAGCTCGTGCAGGCCCTGTACCAGGGTGTCGTCCTGACCGGGCGGGACGAACCGGGCCACCTCGTCGCGGCCCAGCGGCTTCAGCCGGATCCGGCGGCAGTGCGGGAGCCGGAGGTACTCGGCGCCCAGCAAGGGCAACGTCTGCTTGGCGGACAACGACTCCGTCAGCACTATGAGCACGTTCATCGTGCGCATGCGGCGCATGAGGAACATCAGCCAGTGCAACGACGGGGTGTCCACATGGTGGAAGTCGTCGACGAGCACCACGACCGGGCGGCGCGCGGCGAGCTCGCGTACGAGCTCCAGCAGGTCGAGCATCAGGTGCGTGCTGGGCCGCCCGGTCAGCCCCGTCCGCTCGGCTCGCGTGAGCAGATCCGTGGCCTTCGCGCGCAGGTCTTCCGGCAGTGCCGGGCCGCGGAAAAGCTGGAACAGCGCGGTCAACGGAAGATCCTTCTCCGCTTCCACGCAAAGCGCGCTCAATACCGTTGCTTCCGCTTCAGCGCATTGTTGCCCGAATGCGTGCAGGAGTTCACTTTTCCCGCTCGCGGCGGTCCCGGTGACCACCGCCGCGACGGCGTTTCCCTGTTCGGTTTCCTTCAAGAAGTCTCGCAGGACCAGCAGCTCCGCGCGGGGGTACGCCCCCGCACGGACGTCGCCGTCCGCTCTGCTCGGTGATTTCACGTGCATTCTTCGTCGCCCCCATGGCAAACCCGCAATGTGGAGTCCGGTGGCGAACCGACGTCGTCCGTTCCACACAGGAACTCTTGCCGAGGAGCCTAGAGGACTTCACCCTATCGTGTCGACCCAAGAGAACAAATGAGAGGTTCGTCCGTTTTTCTCAGTGGACGGCCACTGTGGACGAACCGAAAACCCAGACACGACAAGCACATTCGGCGACGCCGGAGGCGTCAGTCCTGTTTGGACCCACGCTCCCGCATGGCCTGCTGATCCCGCCAGACGACGTCCAGCAGGTTCTTCACCAGCTCGCGGCGGTCGGTCGTGAGCTCGCCCGCGCGCATGGCCATCAGCCGGACCTCGTCGGTGTCGGCCAGCTCACGCAACCGCGCCTGCTCCGCGCGCAGGTACTCCAGCTGGCGGTCCACCCGATCGCTCACGCCCTCGTTGAAGAAGTACGTGACCGGGACGCCGAAGAAATCGGCCAGCCCCTGCAGGTGCTTGAGCGTCGGGTTGTCCTTCTTTCCCTTGCGCAGCTGCCAAACGTAGCTCTGGGAGATCGTCACACCTTCGGCGGTGATCGCGGACGCGACCTCTTCGTAGGTGAATTCGCTGCCGTTGCGCCGGGTGACGTGCGCGAAGAGGTGGTCGAGTTTTTCGGCCAGGCTTCGGCCTGGTTCGTCCTGCCGGGACATGCTGCCTCCCAAGAACACCGCCGAGTTCCTCACGAACCCGTGCCGCGCTGCCGTATGGCGGTGCAGGTCCCCCCGAGTACCGGAGTATAGGCGGCCACCTCCCTTTCATCAACTGACGTGAATGAGTCGCTCCTGGTTCCGTACAACTGAGGAAAAAACGGACGATCAGGCGCGCAGGGTCTTCGACAGCGTGACGAGCGCCCCGACATCGGCCTCGATGTCCAGCCCTTCCGGGCGGGCCACCGCCACCGCGGTGCGCGACGTCGGCCGCTCCCCCGCACGCAATCGCGCCAGGGCCTCGCGGAAGACCTCGGGCGAAACCCGTTCCCGGCCTTCGACGAAACCACTGTCGGCCAGGTACGGGCTCAGCCGGACCAGTCCGTCGCGGATCTCGACGACTCTCCGCCAGTACCTGCGGTGCATCCGCCAGAACGCGAGTTCCTCCAGCCACCCGTGCCGCTGCCCGGCGTACAGCGCGTCGCCGGGGAAGACGTCGTGGAGCTGCCCCCACAAGGGACGCAGATCCTCGTACCGCCGCCGGTGCCGCAGCCACAGCCGGGCCGCGGCGACCACGGCGAGCACCCCGACCAGGGTGATCCCGGCCATGAACAGGATGATTCCCAGGTGGACCAGCACGGCCGTCACGACCGGGACGGCCGAGGGCACGTCGCCACCGGACCAGCGCACGAGAATCGTGCCGAACCGCGCGACCGAGGTCACCGCGAGCACGATCAGGCCGCAGGCGGCGATCCGCAGTCCCCAGCGGACCCGGAGCGGGTTTCCCGCGGCGTCGCGCAGGGCCCAGCTCGCCGCCTGCACCGTCGCATAGGTGCTGTAAGCCGCGTCGACCAGGTAGAAGAACGCCACCCCCGGTTCCGTCACCACCGACGGCAGCGCCGCGCCGACCCCGAAGGCCTGCTCGCGGGACGCGGCCGGGACCACGAACATCGCCACCGCCAAGGCCGCGCAGACCAGCGTCAGCAGCCCGGCGTCGAGGGTCACCCGCCGCCGTGAGCCGCCGGCGGAGAGCAGGAAGAAGACCAGCAGGCAGAACAGGCTGGCGTCGAGCGCGATCGTCTGGACCAGGCGGAAGGTGGCGACGTCGAGCGCCCCGCCGGTGAATTCGTGCAGCGCCACCATGCTCGACGGCGCGGTCAGCAACCGCAGCACCAGGCAGCCGACCAGCGCCCAGATCGCCGGGTCGCGCGGCGATCGAGCCAGCCGGAAGGAGAACCACACCAGCGCCGCGATCACGAACTCCTTGGCCAGGCTCACAGCCAGCCCCGCGCCTCGTCGAGGGCGTGCCGCATCCGCCTGGTCCGCGACGAACCCGGCCCGGCGAGCTGCCGGACGACCACGGACCGTTCGAGCAGGAGGGTGGCGATCGTCTCGGCCTCCCGCTCCCTGACCGAGTCGTACTGCGTTCTTTTCAACAGCCTGCGAATTACCCCCGGGTCGAGGTCGGGCATGAACCTGGACCATATTTCCTCTTCATCCGGTTCGGCCTGGTGGCCGGACAGGATATGACCCAGCTCATGCGCGATGATGTGCTCTTGGTGAATTCGGGTGGTCTCCGACTGGAAGACGATGTAGTCGCCGGAAGACGCGCTCAGCCACGCTCCACACGGGCCGGGAACCTCCATCGGGAACGCGATGAGTTTGATCGGCCGACCTCGGCTTTCCCCGATGCGGCGGCAGAGTTCGGACATTTCGACCGGCCCGTCGATCCCGAACTTGACAAATTCTTTACGCAGGCCACGACGAAGTTTCCGCTCAGCGGCAATGGTCTCGACGAAACCATGAATCGCTTTCACCCGACCCCCAGGACCACTCGATACCACGGGTCCGAACAGACCCGTGGCGAAGAAGGAAATGTCGCACCGCGGTTGTTTCGCTTCCCCAGATGACGCGGACTTCACATCCGAAACGCCAGACCCTCGCGAGCAACCAGCGGCAGGCTAACACGAGTGATCAGTTCGCGTCAGCGCATCACCTGAACGGATCAACTCCGGAAAATATTCGCCGCCGAACCCGCGGCGAACAGGAGGAAGAGCCTCCGTCTCCAAAGCGGGAACAGGGCCGCCACCCCTTACTCGGCGTCCGTTGTCCGGACACCATTGTCCCTATTGGCACTAGGTAATCGATCGATTGCGAAGCGTCAGACAGGCCCTTTGACGTCGGGATCCCACCAGTCGAACACAAGGGCCAATCACACCACGGCTTCACTCGACCGCTTGGACACGTCAATTCTTCGCGCCGGCCGCGAAAATCGAAAAGTCATCGGGAGTCCTTTCTTGACGTTAGTCTTGAAGGCGCGCGTGAACACTCGCCGAGACAAAGAAAGCAGGTGCGATGAGGGAACCGCTGTACCGTCGTGTGAACACCCGCGCCAGACTCGTCCACCACGATCACGGCGGGGATCACCGGCACCAGCGCAACACGAAGAGAGAACTCGCCGCCGCCCGGCTCGACTCCCCCGCCCCGATCCACTGGCTGGTCGCCCGGCGGCCGCACGAACGACGCGACCGCGTGCGGCTCGACGAGGCCAGTTACTACAGCGGCCTCTACGTGGACGACGACAACCGGTTGCAGGTCGTCGACCCCGAACTGGGTGTCGACGACATGGAGCCGATGTGCCCTTGCTGCACCCACACCTTCAACGGTGTCCGGTTCACCCGGAAGTACCGTCAGCCTCCGCGGTGACGGCACCGTCCGATCGTGCCACGATCGGGTCAAGCCGGGTGGCCGTCCCGCTCGCGATCACTCTCCTGGGCGGGTCGGCCCTTTACAGTTCCCGCCATGCCGGAGGACGAGCGCGCACGGGCGCGACGTGTGCTGACCTTCGCTCTCGACGTGGCGATGCAGATGTTCCGTCAGGGCATCGAGACCGCGGTCGTCGTCCGCACGGTTCGACGGCTGGCGAGCGCGGGCGGCATCGAGGATCCGCGGATCTCGGTCGCGGTACGGGCCATCCACGTGCAGTACTGCCCGAGCGACGGCGGCGAGCCGGTGGTGCTGCTGGGCAGCATCGAGGCGAACGACACCCGCGACATCGGCCGGATGGGAGATCTGGAAACGCTCGCCGTCCGCGCGGGCACAGGTGAGATCTCACCGGAGGAAGCCGAGCGGTCGGTCGAGGAACTCTCCGCGGCGGGCCCGACCTGGCCGTGGTACGTCAGCTTGCTCGGCGGCTGCCTGCTCGCGGCGATGATCTGCCTGCAGGCGAACGGCACCGTCCTCGCCGCGCTGGCCGCGGCGGCGTTGTTCGTGCTCGCCAACCGCGTCGGCTGGGCACTAGGGCTGATCGGCATCGCGGAGTTCTTCCAGGTCGCCGCCAAGGCGGGCACCGTACTCGTGGCCGCGATCGCGTTGCTGTCATTGGGTTTGCTCGACGGACACGAAGCCGCGAGCCTCTCCGCGGCCAACCTCGTGCTGCTCCTGCCGATCCTGTCCCTGGTTTCGCTGGTCGAAGACGCCGTCGGCGATTTCCATCTGATGGCGGCCGCGCGCATGGTCACGGTCCTGCTGCTCACCGGCGCGATCCTCTCCGGGGTCATGGTCGTGGTGTCGGTGGCCAACGGTCTCGACATCCTCGGCGAGGCCGGCCGGGTCCAGCTCGCCGCGCTGCCGCTCGCCCTGGTGCCGGTGACGGCGTTGGTCGGGTCGCTGGGGAACGCGATCCTGATGGGCACGCCCGCCCGGTGGTGGCCGCTCGCCTGCGGCGCCGGGGTCGCCACCTCCCTGGTGAACTGGGTGGGGCATTCGGCGCTCGGCCTGGCCACCCCGCTGGCGATCTTTCTCGCGACCACGGTGCTCGGCATCCTCGCCGGCACCGCGGCCAGGACACTGCGCGTCCCCACCGCCGTCGTCACCATCCCCGGACTGACCGGCGCCGTCCTGCCGGGACCCGCGATGTACCTGAGCCTGTCGCAGGTCTTCGCCCAAGTCCCCGGATCGTGGACCGCCGTGGCCGAAGCGATCGTGTCCACCGCGGCCATCGGCGTCGGTGTCGTGCTCGGCCTGCAACTCGCGGCACTACGTCGCACCGAAAGCCGTGCTCCCGAACTGAATTGAGGGTCAAGGCCGGCGAATGAGCGGCAGTTTTCCCTTCACGACTTCCCTGGCGTCCTTCCCGTACGTACCGTCGCGCACTGGCTGATCCGCCGCGTTCAAAGGGAAAGGGAACGTCGTTGAGAAGAGTGATGATCGCACTGTTCGGCATGGTATTGGCGTTGAGTGGCACTCTCCTGATCACCCCGGCCGCGCAAGCCGCGACGGCACGGAACGGCGTCTGCGAAGACGGCGAATTCTGTTTGTACTACAACAGCGACCAACAGGGATCGGTCAGCGATTTCGACGCGTCGGTCGGCAACTACGGCACGGGCGCCGACTGTTATCACTTCCTCGGCGCGGGGGCGGGAAAGGGCCTGTGTGTGAGGAACAACGCGGCCTCGGTGTGGAACCGGCGGGACGCGGTGGTCACCGTCTTCTTCAAGAACGGCTGGACGGGCCCGATCGACTCGTTCCCGCACGGCGCCAAAGGAAACCTGACCTCGACGTACAACGAAAACGTCGGTCATCTGCTCGGACTGCCGGGAAACGAATGGCTGGAGACCGGGCTTTACCACAGCGACTCCGGCCGTATCAGCTCCTATTTCGACGGCTACGTGAGCACGTCGGGAAGGCACGAGGGTATCGACTTCGCCCGGGGCTTCGGCGTTTCCGTGTATTCGATGACCCAGGGCCAGGTCATCAGGAAGACCGAAGGCAGCAACGGCAGCGGCGGTCTGTCCACGTTGGCGATCTACAACCGGGATCAGGATTTCACCATCATCTACCTGCATCTCAATCCGTCGAACGGGCTCGCGGTCGGTGAATTCGTCGGCCGTGGCCGGCAGATCGGCACCGAGGAGTACCGCGGTGCGAGCTCCGCGCACACGCATGTCGAGTACCGGCCGGGCAGGCACGAGAGCGCGTCGGACAGCACCGGCGATCCGGTTCTCGACAATCCGAGTCCCTCGTTGTTCTGGCGGAACCACGGCTACAACATCTGCTGCGGATAACGCCGCCAAGCCCGTTCGGCTCGCCCGAGCCGAACGGGCTTCTCCGGTGAACCGGCACTTCTTCGGGGAAGTTTCCGGTTGTTCCTCCGCCTGCCGCCTGCCGATCATGAGGCGGCATCGCTGAGCGAAGCGGAGGACGCCAGTGACTCAAGTCGTGCACACGGGACCGCCCCTGCCCCGATACCTCGGACAAGTGTCCGGCGCCGCCCCCGCGCCGGACACGACGACCCCGGCGGACGAGGGTCCGGCCAGTTTCGGCAGGTTGCTGCGCAGCCACCGGACCAGCCTCGGCGCGACCCAGCGGCTTCTCGCCGCCCGCTCGACGGTCAGCGTCCGGGCGATCAGGGATCTCGAGCACGGCCGCGTCGACCGGCCCCGCCGCGACACCGTCCGGCTCATCGCGGCCGGGCTGGGCCTGTCCGGTCAGGCTCGCGCCGACTTCGAACGAGCGGCGGAGCGGTCCGCCACGGCCGACGGCACGTCAGCCCCAGTGGCACACCGTCTCTTCAGACCCTGATCCCCGGCGTTTTCGACCAATTTCGATCAAAGTCTTCCCCGAACCACCGTTTTTCGTCGTCACACCCGCTCTAACATCCGCGAAATGGACCGTGAGCCGAGTTCGCTGCTGGGTGAGGCACGGCGGGATGCCGGGCTGACGCAAGAGGAGCTGGCGGAACGCACCGGGTTGACGGTGCGGAGCATCAGCAACATCGAGCACGGCCGGGTCGCCCGGCCACGGCGCCATTCGGTGGAGGCGCTGGCACTGGGGCTGGGTCTCCAGGGCGAACAGGCGAGCCGGTTCGTGCGGCACTACTGCCCGGACGCGGTGTCGCCCCCGAGAACGGCGGCCGTTTCCGTGCCCGCCCAACTTCCTTCGGGCATCACGTCGTTCATCGGGCGGCAGCGGGAGATCGACGCGCTCGACGCCCTCCACGGCGAGAGGGCCGGCGCAGGTGTCCTCGTGGCGGTGTTGGAGGGCATGGCCGGGGTCGGCAAGACCTCGTTGGCCGTGCAGTGGGCGCACCGCGTCAAGCAGGACTTCCCCGACGGGCAGCTGTTCGCGAACCTGCGTGGGTACGGGCCGGGGGCGCCCGTCGATCCGGCAGAGGTGCTGCGGTCGTTCCTGCGCGCGCTCGGCGTGCCCGTGGCGGACGTGCCCGCCGACCTCGACGACCGGGCCGCGTCGCTGCGCAGTGTGCTGGCCGGCCGTTCGGTGCTCATCGTGCTGGACAACGCCCGCTCGGCGGACCAGGTCCGGCCGCTGCTGCCCGGGCACGCGGGCTGCGCGGTGGTGGTGACGAGCCGCGCGGCCCTGCACGGCCTGACGATCAGCGCCGACGCCTACCGGGTGCCGGTGCCGCTGCTGACCGAGCGGGAGTCGTTCTCCTTGCTCGACCGGTTGGCGGGCGACGGCCGAAGATTCACCGACCGCACCGCGCTCGCCGACATGGTGTCGGGATGCGGCGGCCTGCCACTCGCCCTGCGCATCGTCGGTGAACGGCTCGCGCACCACCGGAACCTGGCGAACGTGGCGGCCTCGATGCGTTCGGCCGGGGGCCGGCTCGCCGCACTGACCACCGAAGAGAAGACCACCTCCCTGCCCTCCGTGCTGTCCTGGTCGTACGACGCGCTGCCCGGCGAAGTCGCCTCGGGTCTGCGTCTGCTCGGGCTCCACCCCGGCCCGCACTGGGACACCACCGCCGCGTCGGCTCTGCTGGGCACCGATCCGCCGGAGACCCGCCGACTCCTCGACGTGCTCGTCGACAGTCACCTGCTGCTCGCGCACCGCGCGGACGGCCGGTTCGAATTCCACGATCTGGTCCGCGATTACGCGCGCGGCCGCGCCGACGAGGAACCGGCACAGCGGCGATCGGCGGCCCTGCGCCGCCTCGCCGAGCACTGTGTGGCCGGCGCGGCCGACGCGGCCGGGTCGATGGGGGCGGGCGACCCCAACCGAAGACCGCTGCTCACCCCGATCGCCGAGAACGTCCGGTTCACCGGTGCCGAAGAGGCGGCGACCTGGCTGGCGGCGGAGATGCCCACCTTGATCGCCATCGCGGAACAGTCGGCGGCCACCGGCGACACCTACGCCCGCGACCTCTCGACCGTGCTGTGGCAGGTGTTGCGGGTGCACGGTCACTACGGCGAGCTGCGCACACTGCACCGTCTCGCGCTCAGCGAGGCACAGCGGGCGGGTGACGCCATCGGCATCCAGCAGGCGCTCGTCGATCTGGCCGCGATCTGCGCCAGGCTCGGCCATTTCGACGAGGCGGTGACCCATCTGACCCGCTGCCTCGACGTCGACGCGAGCCCGGTCGTCACCGGTCGCGCCCTGAACATCCTCGGCACCGTGTACGGGCAACTGGGCCGCTACGCCGACGCGGCGGACCACTTGAGCAGGGCGGTCACGGTTTCCCGGGACAACGGCGACCGCCTCAACGAGGGGCGCGCGCTGTCCAACCTCGGCTTCGTCCACGAACGCCGGGGCGAGCTGGACGCCGCTCTCGACTGCTATCGGCACTGCCTGACCAACGCCCAACGCATCGGTGACCGGCTGAGCGAAGCGATCGCGCTGCACAACCTCGGAGACGTGTACCGCGCGCTGGGCCGGTGGACGGAGGCCCACGACCACCTCGGCCGATCACTGACGGTCAGCAGGGCCGAGGGCCACCGGGAGGCCGAAGGGTACGCACTGGCCTACCTCGGGCTGGTGCACCTACGGCAGGGCGAAGCGGCGGCGGCCCGCGTGCACCAGGAGGCCGCGCTCGACATCGCGGTGGCGACGGGCATCCGGCCGCTGGAGACCCTCGTGCACAACGGGCTCGCTGACAGCGCGCTGGCCCGCGGTGACCGGCCTTCCGCGCTCGCGCACTACACGCGGGCCGCCGAACTCGCCCGGCTGACCCGCGAACCGCATGAGGAGGCCCGCGCGCTGACCGGTATCGCGGCGACCCACGACGGCGTCGGCGCGCCGGACAAGGCCAAGCCTTATCGCGAACGCGCGCAGTCGCTGTACGACGCGATGGGTATCGCGATGGTGCGCTCATAGCCGACTTCGGAACTCTCGATCAACCTCGATCAAGGTCGTCGCTCAAGATCATTGTCCGGTTCCCCGCGTCGCCGTTAATATCTGACGTAGCCGAATTGACGGCTGATGGAAAATATCCGAGCGCGCGAAATCGAGAAAGAGACGCATTTTGAAGAAATGGACGACACGGGTCACGACCGGCCTCATGGTCGCGGGTATGGCGCTCGCCATGCAGAGCGCGCCGGCCATGGCCGAGGAGGCCGATGACAGCACGGCCGAGGTCACGTTGACCGAAGAGGCTCCGGAAGTCGGTACCACCGACTGCGGCGGATGGCGTGGCGCCACAGCCGGGTACAGCGGCTGGAAGGTGTCCACTTCGGACTGTGCCTGGATCAGCCCGGCGTCGAAGAAGAATCCGCAGCACCGCCGCTACAAGTGGGCCGCGCAGTCCGGAAGCAACACCAGGATCTGCGTCCAGGTCCAGGGCCACTATTGGAGCACCAAGAAAAAGAAGAGCGTCGCGACCTGGACGACGGCGGGATGCGGCACCTCCGGCACCGTCGTCGTGCGGTGGTCGGGACCGCCGAAGAAGGGCGGCGGCTACCTCGGCCTCGCCGCCACCCCCAAGGTGCGGGCGAAGGTTCAGCCGGGTTTCCTCGGCGTCGGGTACAAATGGGCGTGAGCCGACCATTCGCCCTTTGACGTTGCGAAAGCCACTTTCACAACCTTCGACGTTACGAAAGTGGCTTTCGCAACCGTCACCGCGCCGTGCGGTCGCACCGGCTAACGCAGGCCGATCTCGGTGAACAGGGCCTGTGCCTTCCGCCCGTGCTCGTCGGCCGTGCCGCTGTCGCCGGTGACGGCCGCACCGCGTTCGATCCCCTTGTGCGCCTGTGCCTGCTCATAGCGATCGCCCAGTTTCTCGGCGACCGCGAGCGCTTCGCGATGCCTGGCGATCGAGCCCGCGGCGTCCCCCTTGCCGTCGAGCGCGATGCCGATTCCGTTGAGCGCCTTGACCTCGAACTCGCCCAAACTGTTCCGGCGCGCGAGGTCCAGTGCCTCGCTCAGATGTGTCAAGGCGTCGTCGTGCACGCCCAGCCGCGCGAGCAACACTCCGATGTGGAGCAAGGCCTCGGTTTCCGGGAACCGGTAGCCGAATTCGCGTGCGGTGACGAGCGCCCGCCGGTAGTGGCCGAGCGCCTCCGCGGAGTGACCCTGCTGCTCGCGCACCGTGCCGAGGTTGCCGTAGGTCAGGCATTCCCCGACCCGGTCCCCGACCTCCAGCATGATCTCCAGCGCCTCGTCGAGGTACGTCGCCGCCTTGTCCCAGTCGCCGACACGCATCGCGCTGTTCCCGAGGTTGCCCAGCGCACGGCTCTCGCTGGTGCGGTTGCCGGTCGCCCGGTGCACGAGCAACGCCCGCCGGTAGCAGTCCTCGGCCGCCGCGAAGTCACTGAGCCGGTCGAACGCGTTGCCGAGGTTGTTCAGTGCCCGCGCCCAGCTGGTCCGGTCACCGGCCGCGTCGTATCGCTCGAGCGCCTGCTTGAGCTGGTCGATGCTCTCCTGGTAGCGGTTGGAACGCAGGTAGACCGCACCGAGGCTCATATGCGCGCTCGCCTGGATCAGCGGGTCGGCGGCGCGGATCGCGATGCCGTGCACGATCTCCGCGTCGGCGAACAGCAACGCGTTGTACAGGTACCGGTTCAGGATCGGCGACATCATGGCCGCGTCCTCGCTCCGGCCCTCTTCCCCGGCCAGCGCGGTGATGCCCACCAGGTTGTGCCGTTCGGCGTCCAGCCACTCGGTCGCCGCCGCGAGGTCGGCGAAGTCGGGTGCCGCAACGTCCGAAGTGGACACTACGGGCCTGCGGTCGCGTTCATGCGGGGCGTAACGGTCCATGGCGCGGCAGGCGGTGTGCCGGTAGTAGTCGAACAACCGCCCGAGTGCGGCCTGCCGCGCGGAAGCGGCGTCCACGTCCCGCGCCAGCCCCGCCGCGTAGAGACGGACCACGTCGTGCAGGCCGAACCGGCCCTGGACGTGCCGCTGCACCAGGCTGCCGGCGACGAGTTCGCCCAGAAGTTCCTCCGCCGTACCCGGGTCCACCCCGGCGAGCGCGGCCGCCGCGCGCGTGTCGACGTCGCGGCCGGGATGGATCGCGAGGAGCCGCAGCAGCAGCGCGGCCTCGGCGGGCAGGTCCGCATAGGACAGACCGATCGCGTTCTCCAGCTCGTCCTCGACCCGCAGGGTGTCCCGGCGTTCCGCGAGCCGGGCGGCGTGGTCGCGCAACGTCCAGTCGCGGCGGTTCCGGATCCGGCCCGCCACCACCGTCAACGCGAGCGGCAGATGGCCGACCAGTTCGGCGATCCGCGCGGCGGCCTCGGTGTCCTCGGCGACCTCGGCCGCACCGACCAGCCTGCGCAACACGTCGAGCGATTCGGTCCCCGGCAACGCTTCCAGGTGCACGGACCGCGCACCGGCCAAGCCGGTCAACCGCCGTCTGCTGGTGATCAGCACGACGCCGCCCGCCCGCTCCGGCAGCAGTGGGCGCACCTGGTCGGCGTCCGCCGCGTTGTCCAGCACCACGATCGGACGCCGGTCCGCGAGCAGCCGCCGGTAGGTCGCCTGCCTATCCGCCGGACCGAGACGGTGGATCTCCCCGCCCGGCACGCCGAGCCGCCGCAGGAACTCGTCCAGCACCGCGAGCGGGTCGGCGGGCGCGCGGTCGGCGTCGTAGCCGCGCAGGTCCGCCCACAACCGGACCACGATGCCGTCGCGGTGCGCCAGCCGGTGCGCGGCACGGACGGCGAGGCTGGTCTTGCCGACTCCGGCCATGCCGTCGATCACGACCGTCGAGCATCGCTCGTCTCCGCCGGGGCAGGTGATCGCGGCCAGCTCGGCGTGCCTGCCGACGAAGTCCGTGCTGTCGGCAGGCAGCTCACCTGCGACGGTCACCCATGACGAGTCCGCCGTCAGCCCCGCGATCACCTGACAGACCTGCCGCCACCTGGCCACCACCGCCTCGTCGGCGGTGAGCGCGCGCACGATGTCCGCGACGAGGTCCGCGTCGACCCGCCGTCTCCCCGGCCGCAGGCAGCGGTAGACCGTGTTGAACACCGGCAGATCGGGGTTGCCCGCCGCCCGCCGCCCTCGCACGACCCGCCGGTGCAGCTCGCGGTAGGACACGCCGTACCAGCCGCGCAGCGTGTTCAGCCGGACCGCCAGCTCGTCGAACGAACCGGCGCCCAGCGGCTCTGGCGGCATTTCGCCCACGTCCGTCCGGTCGGGATTCACGGTCGGGAAGGGTAGTCCGTATGGTCGATCGGCACTGTCCGAATGGAAGAGATCGCCGACCATCGAGTTCGCCGATCCGGCCCATCGCCGTTGCTCCTCGACTAGGGTCGACCGGCATTCGGTTCGCGTGTCCAGGGGGTTCCCGTGACGGAGGAACAGCGCCCGAGTCCGGTCGGAGCTCGGTCGTACGACGAGCTCTCCCAGCGGCTGAGGCAGGCCTTGGCCTGGGCGGGGCTGACCCACCGGGAACTGCACCGGCGGGTGCGGCGCCTGCGCACGGCCCGCGGGACGGCCGACCTTCCCGCCTACAACACCGTCTATCGCTGTTTGCTGCCCGGGCGCAAACGGCTGGACGTCGAGCTGGTCGTCGACATCGCGGCCGTGTTGCTCGGCATGGACGTCGCCGCGGAATGGCGGCAGGCGCACCGGGTGATCACCGGCGACGCCACCGAGGCGGCCGTGATCAGCGTGGCCGATCACCTTCCCGCCGGGACCGGCCGGTTCGTCGGCAGGCAAGCACAGCTGCGCCAGGTGCTGGAGGCCGAGCCGGAGGACGCCGGTGTGTGGGCGATCTCCGGAATGGCCGGGGTCGGCAAGACCCGGTTCGCCGTCGAGGTCGCGCGGCTCTGGGGCGAGCGGGGCCGGTTCGCCGACGTGCGGCTGGTGGTGAATCTGCGCGGCTTCGACGCGGATCGTCCGGCCGCCGACCCGGCCGCGGTGCTCGAAGGTTTCCTGCGCCGGCTCGGGGCGTCCGGTAGCGAGATCGGCTGTCTCACCCTCGCCGCCCGGAGCGCGCTGTTCCGGCGGCTGCTCGACGGACGGCGCGCGCTGATCCTGCTGGACAACGCGGCGTCGGTCGACCAGGTGCTGCCGTTGCTGCCCGCCGTTCCGTCCTGTCTGGTGCTGGTCACCAGCAGGCGCCGCCTGGTCGAGCTGACCGAAGCACGGCACGTAGCGCTCGACGTGTTCACACCGGAAGAATCGGTCGAGTTGCTCCGCGACGGAATCGGCGACGAACGTGTCGACGCGGAGCGGGGCGAAGCGGCCGACATCATCGAACTGGTCGGCCGGTTACCGCTGGCCCTCGCGCTGGTGACCCGGCGGCTGGCCGCCTCGGACGAGTGGACGATGGCCGACCATCGGGACCGCCTCGCCGATCTGCGGACCATGCTGCGGCTGGACGACGGGGTCGAAGTCGCGTTGCGCACGTCGTACGACGAGCTGGCCGAGCCGGACCGGGTGTTGCTCGGCCTGCTCGCGATGTACCCGGGACGCGATTTCGACGACCACGCGGCGGCGGCGCTGGCCGGCGCCGGGATCGGCGTCGTCCGGCGGCAACTCGACGATCTGGTGGCGGCCAACATGGTCACCGCCCGCGGGTCCCGGTTCGAACTGCACGACCTGGTCCGGGTGTTCGCCGAGAAACGCGTCCGGGAGAGCGTCCAGGCCCGCGTTCGCCGGGCCGCGGTGGGACGGCTGCTCGACTTCCAGCTGGCCACCACCCGTGCCGCGCTCGTCACGTGTTACCCGCATGAGGCGGAGCGGTGGCAGGACCTGCCCACCCCCTCGGCGCAGGCCCTCGTGTTCGCCGGGGCGGACGAGGCGATGGCCTGGCTGGACGCCGAACGGGTCAACCTGATCGTCGCGTCCGGCTGGGCGTTGAACGAAGGACGTGACGAGCACGTCACGCGGCTCGCGTGCGTGATGACGAGCTATTTCGAGGCCCGCGTACACGTGAGCGACGCGCTCGCCCTGTTCGGCGACGCCGCGCGGGTCGCCACCGGGGTCACCCGGGGGCACGTGCTGAACGGGCTCGCCATGACCCATTGGCAACGGGGGGACACCGCCGAATCACTCGCCGTCCTGCAGGAGGCGATCGAAGAGTTCGACGCCGCCGGTGAATCCGATTACGTCGTCAACCTCTCGGGGAACGTCGGCCTGTTGTTGGCCGGTCTCGGTGATTTCCGCGCCGCGCTGCCCTGTTTCCGGCGCGCCATGGAATTCGCCGTCGCGAAGAACAACGAGTCGTTCCGGGCACGGCAGTTGTGCAATATCGGCATCGCGGAAATGCGGCTGGGAAATCATTCCGCCGCGGTCGAGCATCTGTCCCAGGCCCTCGACGCGACCAGGGCGAGCGGTGACCGCCTCTGTGAATGCCGCACGCTCGACGGTCTCGGCACCACGTTCTGGTACCTGGGAAAGGACGCCGACGCCTGGGCCTGTTACGAACAGGCGCTCGACGTGGCGAGGCAGACGCACAACCGGGCCGACGAGGGCAAGGTGCTCAACCACCTCGGTGTCCTGCTGGTCGCCGCGGGGCGGACCGACGAGGCGCTGGCGCATCACCGGCAGGCCATCGAGCTGGCCACGGAGATCGGCAGCCGGGAAGGATTCCTGGCCGCGAGCACCGACATGGCGGCCACCCTGCTCTCCGCCGGGCGGGCCGGCGAAGCGGTGCGCTGCCTGCGGCAGGCGATCGAATCGGCGACCGCGGCGGACAGCCGCTACGAACTGGCCAGGGCCCAAAGCGGACTCGCCGACGCGTTGTTCGCCGACGGTGATCCGGTCGCCGCGCGACGGCACCGGAAGACCGCGCACGCCGCGTTCACCGAGATGGGGGTGCCGGAGGCGGAACCGATCAGTTTCCCGCACCGCGACCGTCTGTACGGATGAGATCGACTCACCGGAGGCTGACGTGCGGAAACTGACCTTTGCCATGAACGTGACCCTGGACGGCTACATCGCCGCGCCCGGCGACGACCTCGGCTGGAGCGGAGGCGACGGACCGGATTCGTCACCGGGCGACGAGCTGTTCCAGTGGTGGTCCGACCGGGTCGCCGCGACGAGCCTGGCGCTGTACGGGCGCAAGCTGTGGGAGGCGATGAGTCCCCACTGGCCGACCGCCGACCGGCAACCCGGCGCCACCCCGGCGGTGATCGAGTACGCCCGCCGCTGGCGCGACATGCCGAAGGTGGTGTTCTCCTCGACGATCGCCGCGGTCGACTGGAACACCCGACTGGTCACCGGCGACGCGGTCGCCGAGATCACCCGGCTCAAGGCCGGGGACGGCGGCCCGATGGACATCGGCGGCGCGACCCTCGCCGGGGCGGCCATGCGGGCCGGGCTGATCGACGAGTACGTGCTGGTCACCGTGCCGGTCCTGGTCGGCGGCGGCACGCCGTTCTTCACCGCGCTGGACGGCTGGGTGAACCTGACCCTGATGGAGACCCGGACGTTTCCCGGCGGCGTGGTGCTGACCCGCTACGAGACGAGGCGCTGAGGGTGGCTTTCGCGACACGACGGACCTGGACGATCACAGGGTCGGCGGCAGGCCCAGCCAGGGCTTGCCGGTGGCGTCGAAGCCGGTGAGCTCGGCGATCTTCCCGTCGGCGACGCGCAGCACCGCGATGGCGAACAGCCGGTGTTCCGGGTCTTCGGGGGTGCGCAGGTACAGCGCGGCGGCCGGCATGCGGTTGACCGTCGTGGTGATACCGCGCCAGTCGTCGTGGCCGCGCCGGAAGAGCCCGCCGGAGACCCAGCCGTCCACCGCGTCCTTGGCCGTCGTGGTCGTGGTGCCCGCCTCGGGCAGCATCACGAAGCGCAGGTCTTCGCGCAGCAAGGCCGCCAGCCCGTCGAGGTCGTTGCGCTCATGAGCCTCGATGTACGCCTTCACCACGCCACGTTCGCCCTTCGACAGCTCCGCGCCCCGCCAGTCGAGACGGCGGTCGGGCAGCCGCCCGCGCATCGTCACGCGCGCCCGCTGCAAGGCGCTCGTCACCGACGCGACGGTCAGCTCGAGGGCGTCGGCCGTCTTCGACGCCGGCCAGCCGAGGACGTCCCGCAGGACGAACACCGCCCGTTGCCGAGGCGGCAGGTGCTGGACGGCGACGATGAACGCCAGCTCGATCGTCTCCCGCGCCACCACCGATTCCTGCGGATCCTCGGGGAGCATCCGGTCGGGATACGGCTGCAGGTACAGCACCTCGGAGTCCTCCAAGGTGCGGTCCTTGCGCTTCTCCAGGAAATCGAGGCAGGCGTTCGTCGCGATCCGGTAGAGCCAGGTCCGCAGCGCGGCGTGGCCCTTGAACGACTCCCGCTTGTGCCACGCCCGCAGGAACGTCTCCTGCGTCAGGTCCTGGGCGTCCTCGTAGTTCGCGAGCATCCGGTAGCAGTGCACCTGCAGCTCACGCCGGTGGCGCTCCGTGACGAGCGCGAACCGCGCGGGATCGCCGGAGCGGACCACCTCGAGGAACGTGGCCGCGTCCGTGTCGAGCGGCCGGGCGTCGGTCATGGTCGTCAATTCTGCCCGTCGTCCATGGCGGCCGGGTCGTAAGCCAGCAGTTCCCAGCTGTGGCCGTCCAGGTCGTCGATGGCCCGGTTGTACAGCCAGCCCATGTCCTGGGCCGCGCGCGGTTCGGTGGCGCCCGCGGCCAGTGCCGCCTCGACCAGGCCGTCGACCTCTTCGCGCGACCCGGCGGCCAACGCGTTGATCACCTCGATCGGACCGTCCGTCAGGGGTCGCTTGGTGAACGACGCGAACGTCTCACGCGTCATCAGCTGCACCAGGATCGTGTCGGCGAGCGCCACCTGGACCGAGGTGTCACCGCTGAAATCCGGGTTCACCGTGCCGCCCATCGCCGTGTACATCTTCGTGCTCGCTTCGAGGTCGGCGACCGGCAGGTTGACGTAGATCTGCGTGATGGCCATGACTTGTCCTCCAGTAGGTCCGTGTGTCACCACGAAACCTACGGGTGCACCGCGACCTCGGTCTTGTACAGAAGCGACAGCACCTCGTCTTCGCTCGCGCGCCTGAGCTGGGTGGCCGTGCGACCGGTGAACCGGGTCAGCGAGCGGGCCAGATGCGGCTGGTCGTGATAGCCGACCCGGTGCACGACCTCGATCGCGGCCATCCCCTGCCCCAGCAGCATCACGGCCTGCCTCGCCCGCTCGATCTGCCGGATCGCGCCCTGGGTCAGCCCAGTCGCCGCGGCCACGCGCCGTTGCACCGACCGCGGGGTGACCAAAGTGGGCACTTCGCCGCGGAGCACGTCGGTGACCAACGGGTCGCGGATCAGCAATCCGGCACGGACCAGGCGATCGACGAACACATCGGCGTTGTCGTAGCCCGGGGTTTCCCACTCCTCGCCCTGCAGGACGAACGAACGGGCCGTGGTGTGCGAACTCGTCACGGCGGTGTCGACCAGTCCCGAAACCGGCATCGGCGCGAGGTACGCACCGTGGCGGAAGATGATCCCGAGCGTTTCGCCCTCGCCCGGGCCCAGGTCCAGCACCGTGGGACCCGTCTCGGGGCCGCGCACCGCCACGTGCGTCTCACCCCGGTCGCGCCACACCACGAGCTCCCAGTTCGAGTTCGCGATGGACCGCATCCGCGACGGCCCCGCGGCGGCCTGACCGGCACGGTAAATCCGCTCCACGTAGGGAGAGTCGGACGGTCGCTGCTCGACGCCATCAAGGCTCACGAGCAAGAAGCTAGCACCGGGTTCCGAGCCACAGGTGGTACCAGCGCTACCGGCCGGCGTCACGCCGCCACCACCGCGGTTCGGGGGCTGGCCCGATGGTCCCTGACGCGACGGACGACGAAGCTGGACTTGATCGATCCGAAGTCCTCGAACAAAGGAAAAGCATGTCGAAGGTGGCGACCCTACGCCGCAACCTGGTCCGTGCCGCCGCTGTCACGCTGGCGGGAGTGTTCTGTGCGATCGCGGTGCCCGGCAGCGCCGGCGCCGTGGTGAACGGCAAGAACTCCACCGAGCGCTACGAATTCATGGTCTCGATCCCGGAGGTCGTGCCCGAAATGAACAACGCCAAGGGCGTCTGCGGGGCGGTGCTGGTGCATCCACAGTGGGTGGTGACCGCAGCACACTGCGTCGACCCGGACAACAACCCGGCCAGGCCGGAGGGCACCGTGCGCATCGGCAGCGAACGGCGGACGTCCGGCGGTACCGTCCGCACGATCGACCGCTGGGTCCGTCACCCGGGCTACCAGCCGGGCGCGCCGAACAAGAACGACATCGCGCTGGTGCGACTGGACCGTCCGGTCTCCGAACGGCCCATCCGCATCGCCGACCGTCCTGGCCGCCCCGGCACGCCGACCCGCTTGATGGGCTTCGGGACCACGGTCGACACCGCCGACTTGGAAAAGGTCGTGTTCCCCGAACGGCTCCAGCAACTCGACACCCGCATCGGCGCCGTGTCCGAATGCTCGCCCGGTTACGCGGACTCGACCCGGCTGTGCACGGTGAGCCGCAAGCGTGGCGCGATGGCGTGCATGGGCGACTCCGGCGGACCGCAGGTCCAGCGCGGCTGGGGCGGCCGCTGGGAGCTGATCGGCGTCACGTCCGGCCCCGGTGACGACGACGTGCCGTGCGCCAACGGCCCCGGTCTCTACACCAGCGTGCCCGCCTACGCCGGGTGGATCCACCGGACCATCCACGGGCAGCGCTGATCTTTCGTCGGGTCCTATGGTGGGCTGAGTGGGGAGGATTGGGAACGTCGAACGTCCCCAATCCTCCCCGCGATCTCGGTCAACGTGCGATGACAGACCTTCCCCGTACGCCCCAGCGGCAACTCAGGAAGCGCGATCAAGAACTCGGGCATCTTCGCACCGGCGAGCCCCCTGGCGGCAAGGAACGTCTTCAACTCGGGCAACCCCGGCGAGTGTCCATTCCGGACGGACACACATGCGCAAAGCCGTTCCCCCAGAACGCTGTCCGGAACCGGAACACAGGCGACCTCGCTGATCGCGGGATGCTCACCCAGCGCGAGCTCCACCTCGGCCGGACTGATGGTGTACCCGCCGCGGATCACCACCCGTTTCCGCCTGCCGGTGACGTGGAGCCTGCCCTGGTCGTCGAACCGGCCGTTGTCCCCCGTCCGCACCCAGCCCCCGTCGAGCCGGTACGCCGCGTCCAGTTCGGGCGCGCCCACGTAGCACAGCGGTGTCATGGGGCCTCGCGCGCAGATCTCGCCGTCGACGAGACGTATTTCGCATACCGCCGGATCCGGGACCCCGACACCGTTTTCCGGCATCGTCGTATGGCAGTTGACCCCGTCCGAAGAGCCGTAGATGTCGATCATCTCCACCCCGAACCGCCGGCGGCAGGCGGCGCGCGTCGAAGCCGGCAGGGTGTCGCCGCTCGACACGATGGCCACGAGCCCGGGGGCGTCCACATCCGCGGGGTGCTCGACCATGCGCCGCCACATCGCGGGCACACCGAACACGTGGGTCGGCCGGTGCTCGGCGATCAGCCGGAGGGCCGCACCGGCGTCGAACCGGCGGGTCGAGATCAGCGTGCCGCCGAGGCGGCACAGGGTCACAGCGACACCGAATGAGCCGAAGCCCGAAGTCGATGAGACGAGGACCAGGTCTCGCGGCACCGCGGTCTCGCCGTGGACGGCACGGACGTAGTTGGCCCGGCCGCCGGCGAAGGCGTTGTGCGAGTACGCGACCATTTTCGGTTCCGATTCCGAGCCGGACGACACCAGGATCCGGGCCGGAGCATCCGGGTGGACGTCGGCGATGTGGCCCGGCTTCGACGAACCCGACACCCTTCCGCCCTCGATGACGAACCGGACGCCCGCGCGTTCGAGCAAGCCGTCCGCCCCGCGCGGCAGGGGCAAGACCACGGCGCCGAGCGCGAGGATCGCCAGTTCCGCGACCACCGCGTCCCGTCCGTCGGGTTCCCGCACTCCGACGATGTCCGCCGAGCCGCATCCGGCGGCCGCCAACCGGGCGGCCATCGCCCGCACCGCGACATCCAGCGTCGTGTAGTCGAGCGCGCCCTCGTCGTCGATCACGGCCGTGCGAAGCGGATGTTCGCGCACCCGGTCGCGGAACAGCGAATACAGATCGCGGTCGGGGCAGTGTCCACATCGGACCCATTCGCGGCGAACCCCGGCGGGCACGAGGTCACGCAGAACGACCCCGGTCTCCGACACCCAGATCATGACGTGAATTCCCACGGCGACGCGACCAGCGCGCAATCGGCCTGGATGAGGGCGCGGGAGAAGCGTGGATCCGCGGCGAGTGCGGCCAGGTCGTCGCACACCGGCACCGACAGCGGGCGGTCACATCGACGGCCGGCGCCCGCGTTGAGCCGGTACGCCGCGGACAGGAGTGACGACGCGACCCGCGTCGCACCTTGCGCCAGACCCGTCACGATCCCGTGCGCGCACACGATCCCGCCGAAGACGTCGACGATCGTCATCAGCGACGGCGGAACCCCCGCGTGAGCCTGGACGACGAAATCCGTGCCCACCGGTGGTTCCGGCCCCAGTTCCGTCCCCCAGCCCGACGCGTGCGCGTACAGGATCCCCGGCCGCGCCCGCGCGAGATCGAGTGCGCTCAACGACCACCGCTCCGCCTTGCCCGGCGCCCAGTTGTGCAGGAACACGTCGGCCCCGGCGGCGAGTTCGAGCAGGTGCCGCCTCCCGTCCGGGGTGTTCAGGTCGATTTCGACGACCTCCTTGCCGTCGTTGAGCGCGCGGAACCGGGCCGAGGTGTGGCCGGCGATCGGCGGAACCCACCGCAGCGGATCACCGCCCGGCGGCTCGATCCTCAGCACCGTCGCGCCGAGGAGACGCAACAGGTGACCCGCGAGCGGGCCCTGGACCCGGCGGCAGGATTCGAGTACGACCAAGCCGGACAACGGAAGCGGCTCCACCGCCCGCACCGGACGGTAGCCGCGGCCCTCCCCGCTCACGACGAACGCGGGAGCCCGGTCGAGCGGCTCCTTCGCCATCCGCACCAGCGTCATGCCCGTCAGAAGGGCGACCTGCTCGAGCTCTCCGATCGGTCGTGCGGCAAGGGCCTCCCACAGCCGCGGAGGCAGAGGGCAGGTCGCGGTCGCGAAGCGGTGCAGGAACGGATGCCAGCCACTCGAAATCGCTTGCGTATCGGCTTCGAGCGTCGTCCAGAACCGTTGCCAGACCGCCGGTTCGAGGGTTTCGATCTCGAACGGGACACCGTCGGCCGAGTGGAAGGGCGGCCCGCCGGGGACGAACGGCTCCCGATGCTCGTCCTCGGTGGTCGCCGCCGCGAGATACTGCGAGATCGCCAGCAACGCCGCCTGTGCCAAGGAAGTCGACACACCGCGCAACGGGATCCCCCGGCCACGCGCGAGCTTCAGGGAGACGGCGCCCAGCGCGGAGAGCTCGGCCGCGAGGATGGACGCGTAGTCGAGACCGAGCCGGGTCGGTTCGCCGAGGCTCCGGCCGTGCACATGCATGATGCCGCAGGCGGCTTGGACGTCGAGCTCGCCGGCCAGCGGCAGATCGACCGGCCCGGCCACCGTCACCGTGTCCAGCGCGGTGATCATGCGGGCCGCCTGCCCCGCACCGAGTACACGACACACGACGACGCCCGGAATCCCGGATCCCGCATGACCGCCCGCACTTCGGCGAGCTCGCCGTCGGTCATCCCCGCGGCGACCAGCCGGTCCCGCAGGTGATGTGTGTGGTGGATCAGCAACTCCAGACCGGGTGATCCGGCCCGCCACGGGAAGACCGACGGCACCGGATCGACGTCGACCAGCCCGGCCGCGACCATGGACGCGGCCGCGCGACGACCCCACGTGCCGTCCCCGCCCGCCATGGAGAACGCTTTTTCCTTGGCCGACAGGAAAGTCTCGTAGAGGTTCGCGGCCCTCGCGTCGGGCGCCAGCAGGACCGGGCCGTAGGAGATGTCGAACTCGTCGATCTGCATCCACCCACCCGGTTTCAGCGCGCGGACAAGCTTACGGAGTACGGCCTCCCGCTCGGGCAGATGCTGCAACACCAACCGGGTGTGGACGAGGCCGAACTCCGCCTGGGGCAAGGGATCGTGGACGACGTCGTGCCGGAGGACGGTCAACCCCGGCGCGGGCACGATGTGGTGGGGTTTGATGTCGGTCGCCAGCACCGTGCCGGTCGGCGCCACTCTGGCGGCGAGCCACTGGGCCACACCGCTGCCACCCGCGCCGACCTCGAGACAGGACCAGCCGGCCCCGACACCGGTCCCCGCCAGCCGCGTGAAGGTGACCGGGTCGTACGCCGCGGAGAGACAGCGATGCTGCTCGACGGCGTGCCCGCTGTCGTTGTCGAACGCGTAGGCCGTGCTCACGTCCACCTTCCCGAACCGTGCGTCGCGGCCGTGCCGGTCAGCCGTGCCAGCAGTTCCAGGCGCCGTACCTTCCCCGTCCCGGTTCTCGGCACTTCGTCCCACGAGAGCACCACGGGCTCTCCCAGCGGCGGCAGGTCGAGCACCGCCTTCCGCCATTCCGCCGTGTCCAGCCCGTCGTCGGTCACGACGACCGGGATCGGCGCGCGCCCGGCCGCGGAGAGCAGCACGCATTCGGAGATGGCCGGGAGGCGGTCTTCGATCGCGTCCTCGACCGCGAGGCAGCTCATCCCCGGCACGCTGTCGACCTCGCGATCGAGCAGCGTCACCGCGCCGCCGTGGTCCACCACGCCGAGATCGCCGGTGTTCCACCACCGCCCGTGCACCTTGGCCTCCCATCGGTCCTGCTCCCCCACGTACGCCACGCATCGCGCACGCGTGCGGGCCAGCAACAGCCCGCCGGTGCCCCGCGGCACCGGTTCGGCGGTCTCCGGGTCGACGACCCGCAGCCGGGCGAGACCCGGCAACGGCCTGCCGAGATCACGGGTGGTGTGCGCGGTACGTCTGGTGAAGAACCGGAACGACAACGGACCCGTCTCCGACTGGCCCCAGCCTTGCATCCACAGTGGACACTTCCGGCCGCTGGCGTGGAGCATCGTCCGGATCACCGGTGGGTGCACGGCGTCGTAGGTGCTGACGAACCTCCGCACCCGGAGGAACGGGTTCTCCGGCGAGTTCGCGAGTGGCCGCCAGCGCGCGTACGCCGACGGAAGGGCTTCGATGACGGTCGGCCGATGACGCCCGAACATCGACGGCGCCGAGGAGGGATCGCTCAGGATCACGATCTCCCGCGGCGCGAGGCACAACGCCGACGCCGTCCAGCAGAAGGTCCGGCCGTGCGCGTACGCGCTGGCGTTGGCCAGCACGTCGTCGCGTCGGAGACCGAGGACGGGCCAGCGGATCGCCTCCGGGCGCGCCAGCCGGTCGATGATCGTCCGGGTCGTGTGGACCACCAGCTTCGGCGTCCCGGTCGTCCCCGAGGTGTGGCAGATGAGCAGCGGCTCGTCGGCGTGCCTCCGGTGCACCGCGGGCGGTGGCGCGGCGGCGAAGTCCTCGACGCGCAGGATCCGGTCCGCCCGCAGGGAAGGCCGGTCGGTGACCAGCACCGCCGGGCCGAGACGGCGCAGCAGGAGCTGCACGGTGTCGTCCGGCAGCAGTCCGGACAGCTTCGCCGGCACGGCTCCGATCCGTACCGCGGCGCAGGCGAGCAGGTCGTAGTCCCAGTGGCCGCGTTTGACGATGGCCACCCGGTCCCCCGGCTTCACCCCGGATTCGGACAACCATCCCGCGGCGTCCCGCACCAGGCGGGCGAGCCCGGCGACCTGGTACGCCGTCCCGCGCTCCGGAGCGATGTCGAACGGCCGGTCGAGATACACCCACGTCCGGTTGTTCGCGCACTCGTCGAACAGCGTGCCCATGTCGTGCGGCTTCATCGGGCCCTTTCCTTCGCCGGGCGAGCGGCCAGCCGTCGCGCCGCCCGCAGACCGGAGCGGACGGCCGACTCGCTGCACGGGCTCAGGAACACCCAGTCACCCGCGTAGTCGACGACGCCACGACCGAGCCCAGCCTCGAACCCGGCGCGCAGGGCCAGCGCCCGAGGCGTCGCTTCGGGCAACGCGTGGCGTACCCGCCGGACGATCACGCGGCGGGTCGCCGACCGCAGACCGGGAACGAGCGGTTCGGCGGCGCCGGTCAACCGGCTCGCGACGTCCTCGTCGGAGGCGTCCAGCAGGTCCGGCACCACGGCCGGATGGGCCATGAGCGTGACCAGCCCCCGGCCCTCCGGCGCGCGGCCGGGATGTTTCAAATGGTCGAAGATGACCGTGGAGACCGTGCCGTTCTCGGCGGTCGGTACCACCAAGGCGTAGTCGGGGCCACCGAGCGGGCGATCGAGAAGCAGGTGCGCCTTGACCACCGGCGTGAACGAACACTCGCGGAGAAAGGCCGAGCCGTGCCCCTGGTGGACCCGCGCCGCCACCGGGGCGGGGACGGCCAGCACGACCGCTCGCGCGCTGATCTCCCGCGTACCGCTCGAAAGGCGCGCCGAGGAACCGTCGTCCACGACCTCATCGACGGGGAACCCCGTGGTGACGTCCGTTTTCGCGGCGAGGGCACGGGCGAAGGTGTCCATGCCGTCGCGGTACGCCCGCCAGGTCGGCGGTGGCCCCACCGCCGTGAGCAGCGCGAGCAAGGGCGCCGCCGCGGACCGGGCCGGATCCCAGCCGAAGAAGCCGGAGACGATGGGCTGCAGCAGGTACCGCAGCAGGTCCGGATGATGCGGTGCGGCGAACTCCGCGACGGTGGCCCCGCCCAGGCTCGAACTCTCCGGGCGTTCGGTGTCGAACGTGCCCCTGATCATCCGTGCCGCGTCCCATCGCGCCCGGAGGGACAACCCGGCTCCGGTGACCAACCCCCGCGTCTGCGCGACGCCGGACCTGGCCTTGCCGCGCCACATCGCGATGCCGCGTCCGATCGGGGGCGCCGCGCTGGGCCCGACCCCCAGTTCCGCCAGCAGCCGCCAGGTCTCGTCGTAACCCCGCTCGGCCATCTGCTCGGCGCAGGTGTCGATCAGGTAGCCGTCCTCGCGCAGGGTCGTCATCCGGCCGCCGACCACGTCGGCCGCCTCGAAAACCCGCACCTCACGCCCCGCCTTGCCCAGCTGGTACGCGGTGGTGAGCCCGGCGACACCCGCGCCCACCACCGCCACGTCGACGTCGGTCACGTGATCACCACCAGGTTCACCAGGACGAGCGTCAGCACGGTGAGCCGGTGGATCCGGATGCCGAGCATCCGCGCCCGCAGGATGTCCCCCAGCGCGAACCCGAGCCACAGCTGCCACCCGCGGGACACGATCGTGGGTACGAGCGCGAGGGGGAACCACCACGGGCCGCCGAGGGCGGGGACGGCGAGGATCAGCGCGAGTTCGGCCGCCGACACGCCGATCACGAAGAACATGTTGCCCCGCACCGAGGTCAAGGCGGCCACCGTCGGCCTGCCGACCCGGCGGTCGCCGTCGACGTCGTTGGTGTTGGAGTAGACGCCGAACAGCAGCGGCCCCAGACCGAAGAGCAGTGCCTGGGCGAGCGCGAACCCGGTGAACTCGCCGGTCGCGAGGCCGTACGGCGCGAGGAGCAGCGCCCAGCCGAGCGCGGCGATGAAGAACTCCTGGAAGCCGTGGTAGCTGAGCTTCACTCCCCACGAGTACTGCAACGAGAAGAAGTAGGTGACCACGATCAGCACGACCGTCCACAGAGGACGATAGGGCGCGATCGCGATGGCCGTGAGCCACAGTGCCGCGCCGACGACACCGGTCGCCCACGCGAACCGCAGCACCTGGTTCTCGTTCAGTGTTCCGGCGACCAGTGGCTTCCGGTATCGCTTGCGCCGCGCGTCGTCCGGCGAGTAGTTCGTGATGTCGCTGCCGTCCCGATAACCCGTGAGATCGTCCAGCGCGACCATCGCCGCGATCACGAACACCTCGCCGAGCAGGAACACCCCGACGGTCGCCAAGACCCCCGGGTCGAACCTCGACATCGGCGCCAGCAACGTCCACACCACGACCACGCCGAGGTAGTAGTCGACGATGTCGAGCTTCGCGAGCCTGAAATACGCTTTGCCGCGAGTGACGGCGAGGGTGGTCATCGCGGGTCGTCCAAGGCGATCGACGCGACGAACGACCGGTCGCCGCCGTAGTCCAGCTCACGTCGGTCGAGCAGACGGGCGCCGGGGAGCAGGGCCAAGTACTCCTCCACGGTCCGCAATCTGGAGAACCGGCCAACCGGGATCTCCGCGTCCTCGTACTCGACCAGGACGAGATGCCGTGCCGCCGCGGCGATCGCCCGGCACGCGTCGGCGATCTCGTCGTCGTCCAGGACGTGCATCAGCACCCATACGCAAACGGCGACGTCGAACCGCTTGTCCTTCCAGGGAAGCCGCTGGACGGTCGTGCGCACGAAGTCCACCGTGGACAGATGCGCGCAGTTCTCCCTGGCCAGCGCGAGCATGCGCGGGGTCATGTCGATCGCCGTCACCGCACGCGCGTGCGCCGCGATCGACGGGGTGAGCCTGCCCATCCCGCAGCCGATCTCCAGCGCGGATCCCACCTCGCCGAGTGACTCCAGGAACCCTGTGACGAGCCGGATGGTGCGGGCGGTCGTCCCCGCCGCGAGTTCGGCGGGCTGGGAGGCGCGCATGACCCGGGTCAGCCCGGCCCGCTCCGCGCGTTTGCGCCATTCGTCGGCGACCTCGCTCGGCGCGGGGGTGCGGGTAACCTGCTGCATCACGACTCCTTCGCGAATCGGCACACCGCGTCCGCGATGCGTTCCACCTGCCCGTCGGTCAGCTGCGGGTAGATCGGGATGGCCAGCGTCCGCCGCGCGGCCAGTTCCGCCGCGGGCCAGGCGTCGCCCGGCCGGGTGTAGGGAGCGAACGCGGGCTGCCTCGGCAACGGCGCCGGGTAGTAGACGTGCGAGCCGATGCCTCGCGCCGCGAGGTACTGACGGAGTTCGTCCCTGCGCTCGCAGAGGAGCGAATAGACGTAGTAGCACCGTCCATCACGGGCGGGAGGCGGCGCGAGCACACCGCAGCCCGCCAGTTCGGTGAAGCGTTCGGTGTAGTACTCGCCGATCCGTGCCCGGCGCCTCAGCCGCCGGGGCAACGTCGGGAGCCGGTACAGCTGGAACTCCGCCATGATCTCGTCGAACCGGCTGTTGTAGCCGATCCGGTGATACACGAACCTGGACTTGCCGTCCTGGCCGTGGTTGCGCAGCATCCGCACCGTCGAGCCGAGCCCGGCGTCGCGGGTGACGACCATTCCGCCTTCACCCGGCATGCCGAACGTCTTGACCTGCACGAACGAGTAGACACCGGCGTCACCCCACATCCCGGCGGGGGTGCCCGCGAGGGTCCCGCCCTGGGCGACCGCGGAATCCTCCAGCAACCGGGCACCCGCTTCGGTGGCGATCCGGCGCAACTCCGGCATATCCGCCATGACCGAGAACATGTGCGCCGGCATGATCACCTTGGTGCGCGGCGTGACCAGCCGGGCGACCGCGGCGGGATCGGCGACCATCGTCCACGGGTCGATGTCGGCGAACACCGGCGTCGCGCCGAGCAAGGCGGGCGCGGCCGCGAGCGGAGCGCAGCCGAAGGCGGGCACGATCACCTCGTCCCCGGCGCCGACGTCCATCGCGCGCAGGACCAGCGTCAGCGCCGAGGTTCCGCTGCCACAAGCGACCGCGTCCACGGCGCCGACCGAGTCACGGATGGCCGCTTCGAACCGGGCCGTGCGCTCGCCGAGGATGAATTTCTGCTCGGGTGCGAGACCGACGCGACGGACGATGTCCAGCAGTTCGGCACGGTCGTCGTCGAACAGATCCGTCGGGAAGAACGGGAGGGTCATCCTCGCCGCCCGTGGTAGAAGTCGCGGATCGCGTCGCAGACCCGGTAGCAGTCCCCGGCGGGCATGTCCGGATACAGCGGTAGCGCGAGCGTGTGACGGCAGGCGCGCTCGGCGTTCGGGAATTCACCCTTCCGATAGCCGAGGCCGTCGAAGCAGGGTTGCAGAGGAAGCGGGGTCGGGTAGTAGATCTCGGTCTCGACCCCCACCGCCGACAGATACGCCGCCAGGTCGTCCCGCGCGTCGACCTCGACCACGTAGACGTAGAACACGCCGCCCGGCCGGTGTTCCGGCAGCTTGCGCACACCCGCCACTCCCGCGAGCGCCTCGCTGTACCGGGACGCCAGTTCCGCGCGCCGGGTGATGTCACTGTCGAGCGTGGTGAGCTTCGAGAGAAGCACCGCGGCCTGGATGTCGTCCATCTTGCTGTTCACACCGGGCAGGCCGGTCGCCGTCGAGATCGCGGGGAAGTCGGCGATCGTGACGCCGAAGCGGCCGTGGTGGCGGAGCGCGTCGGCGGTCGCGGCGATCCGGGCGTCGTCGGTGAGCACGGCGCCTGCGTCACCGAGCGCGCCCAGTGTCTTCGTCGGGAAGAACGACAGCACCCCGCCCGCGCCGAACAGGCCCGCGTGCGTGCCGCGGTGACGCATGCCGATGGCCTCCGCGCTGTCTTCGACCACCGTGAGGTCGAGACGTCGCGCGACGCGAAGCACGCCGTCGATGTCCGCGAGCCGCGAGAACAAATGCGTCGGCATGACGAACCGGGCGCGCTCCCTGGCGGCGCCCGCTACCGCGGCGGGGTCGATGCCGTACCCGTCCGCCTCGATGTCGGCGAAGACCGGCGTGCCGCCCGCGAGCACGACCGAGGTCGCCGACGCCCCGAAGGAGAAGGCGGGGACGATCACCTCCTCGCCGGGCTTCAGACCCGCCGCCCTCAACAGGAGGACGAGCGCGTCCGTTCCGCTGTTCACCCCGACGACGAACCTCGCGCCGGTGTACTCCGCCAGCGCGGACTCGAGTTCGGCCACCTTGGCACCGTGCGAATACTTGCCATTTTCGACGACGTCGAGAATATGTCTCCTGGTGCCGGCCCACGTCCGCTCGAATGTGGCCGATTGATTGAAGAAAGACACCGACAGCGTACCCACCTCCGGTGGCGTAGGAACCGTTTCCGAGCGTAGGACAGGCAATCCGGCCGTCCGCCCACGTTCGCACTTCCTGGTCAACCCGTGGCCGAACTGTTGACAGTTGATCTTGACGATGTCAGTTTCGAAATGGATTTCCTGATTGCGAAACTCGAGGAGCGAGCTCGCCAGTGCGATCATTCGTCGTGGGACTCGGCCGGGCAGGCGCGGGTCTGCATCTCCCCGTCTTGGCCAAACTCCGTGAACGGACCCCGAAGCTCTTCGACGACCATCCTGTCGTGGCCTGCGAACCGAGGGAGACCGTCGTCTCCCGGCCGGGTCTGGTGGTCGCGCCGACCCTCCACGAGGCGGCCGACGGGCTCTGCCCCGCCGACACGATCGTGCACATCTGCACGCCACCGACCCAGCGCCTGGCGGTGCTCTCCGATCTCGCCGCACTGGGCTTTCGCAAGATGATCGTGGAGAAGCCCCTCACGACCGACATCGACGACCTCGCCCGGATCGTCCGCTTGCGCCGCAAGTACAAACTGCACATCGAGGTGGTCGAACCCTGGCTCGCCAGCAGCCTCACGAAGCGGCTGGTCGAGCTCCTCCGCGGTGGCCGGTTCGGCGCCGCGAAGTCGATCGACGTCGTGCAGAACAAGCCGAGATTCCGCCGGTCGCTCGTGCGGCCCGGGCACCCGACCGCCTTCGACGTCGAGCTGCCGCATGGTGTCGCGCTCGCGCTGCGGCTCGCGGGCGCCGCCCGGGTCACCCACGCGTCCGGAACCGATCTCGAGGTCGAGGGCAACGTCGGCCCGCGGATGGGCGGGGCGGCCGTCGGCCTCCGGCACAATTCGGGTGTCCACACGGAGATCCGCTCGGATCTCACCTCCCCGGTCCGCGAGCGGCGGGTCACCGTCGAGTTCGAGCAGGGCAGCGCGATCGGGCATTTCGCGGTGAGCGGCGACGACCATCACTCGCAGTTGACGTTGCGTTCGAACGGCCGGTCGGAGCACGTCGTCCTGCGGGACGACGCGATGACGGAGTGGATGTTCGAGGCCTACCGGAAGTTCCAGCTGGGCGGGGAGCAGACGCAGGGCTTCATCTTCGCCACCGAGGTGGTGCGGCTGCTGTCGGTGGCCAAGAACATCTGCGCGGAACCGGTCACCAGCCCCGAACCCGACGCGGTGGCGTCCCATGCCGGCTGACCCGGTGCTCGCCGGCATCACGGACGAGGCGGCGTACGACATCGGTGGCCAGCTCTCGGTGCTCGACGAACTGGGCTGGAAGGCGATCGAACTGCGCACGGTCGACCGGGAGGCCGTCGCAGACCTCACCGACGAGCGGTTCGACGCCGTCGCGACCGCTCTGTCGGACAGCGGCGTGCGCGTGGTCTGCCTGGCCTCCCGGATCGGTGGCTGGGCCCGTCCCGCCGGTACCGATTTCAGGCACGACCTCGAAGAACTCGACGTGCTCGCCCGGCGGGCTCGGGCGATCGGCACCGGCTACGTGAGGATCATGTCCTATCCCCACGACGGGCTGAGCGATCGCTCCTGGCGCACGCTGGCCATCGAGCGGATCATCGTTCTCGCCGAGCGGGCCGAGAGGCAGGGGGTGACGCTGCTCCACGAGAACTGTTCGGGCTGGGCGGGCACGCGGGCCGAGCGCATGCTCGACCTGCTGGACGAAGTCGCGAGCCCGGCGCTGAAGCTGTTGTTCGACACCGGCAACGGCGTCGCCCACGGCTACGACGGGTTCGACCTGCTCGCCGACATCGTCGGTCACGTCGAGCACGTGCACGTCAAGGACGCCGACGAACGTGGCTTCACCCTCCCTGGCGAGGGCTCCGCGCGGGTCGCCGACTGCGTGAAACTGTTGCGGGCCAACGGGTACCAGGGCGCGTGGTCGCTGGAGCCGCATCTCGCGCTCGTACCGCACGAACAAGGGGCACTGGCCGACGGCGCGGCGGCCGCGTTCGTCGCCGCGGGCCGGGCGATGACCGAGCTCCTCCGATGAGGCCCGGGGATCGAAACCTGCTCATGAAGCTGCTCGACCTCCCGACGGCCGGGCCACTGGAAACGACGGGTGAAGTCCGCCTGTGGGACGCGATGCGCGCCTACGCCGACGCGGCCGCCGACATCGGTTTCGACGTCCTGCGGTTCGCCGCCCCGGACCCGTCGGTGCTGGACCGTCCGGGTGTTCCCCTCCTGCTCCGCGACACCGCGCCCGAGTTCCTCACCTGCCAGCCGAGTCTCGTGCTGCGGATCGGCCCCGCCGCTCCCGCCGTCATGTTCAACGTGCACCTCGACACGGTGGCCCCGTTCGAGCCGGCGGGTTTCGACGGGACCAGATTCGTCGGCCGCGGCGCGATCGATGCCAAGGGGCCGGCGGTGGCCCTGCTGGCCGGTGTCCGGTCCGCCTTGGCGACGGAGCAGGCGGTCGGCCGGGACATCGGCGTCCTCATCCAGGCGGTCTCCGGCGAGGAGGGTGGGGCGATGGGCACCTTCGGGACACGACCGCTCGTCGAAGCCGGATTCCACGGCGAACTCAACATCTTCTGCGAGCCGACCGGACTGCGGTACCTCCCCCGGTGCTCGGCGTCGATGACCGCGTGCGTGAGCGTGGACGGTGAAGACGCCATCGACGACGAGCCGCATCGAGGACACAACGCGACGGTCCTGCTCGGGTTCCTCGCCCAGCACCTCGCGGACGACCTCCCGAAACACGGTCAGGTCTGCGTCGCGGGCCTGCACACGGGCCGAATGCACAACCGGGTGTACGGCAGCGGCGAACTTCTGCTCAACATTCCCTACGACTCGGGGGAAGCGGCGGCGAAGATGATCTCGGCGCTGGAGGACGGACTCAGGAGCGGCATCGCCGCGTTCGAGGACCGGTTCCGGTGGTCCCCCGCGTTCGCCCGCACCGCGACGGACGCGGCGAGGATCACCGGTCTGCGCTGGCTGAAACGCGACCTGCCCGCGCTACCGGCGCAGGACATCCCGCTGCTGGACGCGTTCGTTCCCCGGTGGCCGGACGACGAGCCCGCGTTCACGTGTGACGCCCTGTGGCTCACGGGAGTTCCCGGCACGAAGACGGCGGTTCTCGGTCCCGGTTCCTTGGGAGCGAACAACGCGCACTCGCGCGGGGAGTACGCCGATGTCGAAGAACTCGACCGGTTCGGCGATCTCGTCCGCGAGATCGTCGTGCGGTTCGCCCGCGAGGGAGGAGCATGACCGTGCTGGTGCCCTATCCCGTTCTTCTTTCCTTGGTGGCCGGTGTCTTCGTCGACCGCGGGATGCCCGAGGACCGGGCGGCGATCGCCGCGACCGCGTTGTGCCACGGCGACCTGACCGGGGTGACCTCGCACGGCCTCGTGAACCTGACCAGGCTGTACCTTCCTCTGCTCGATCAAGGGCGCGCCGAGCCGAAGGCGGACATGACCGTCGAGACCGACCTCGGCGCGTGCGTCCTCGCCGACGCCCGTCGCACACTCGGGTTGTGGTCGGCTTCGCAGGCGATGGAATTGGCGTGCGCCAGGGCTTCCCGGCATGGCATCGGCATGGTCTCGCTGCGCGGGGCGACGCACATCGGCTGCGCCGGGCACCACGCCGCGCGGGCCGTCACGCACGGCATGATCGGCCTCGTCGCTTCGAACTGCGGCGGGCAGCGTATCGCCCCGCCACCCGGTGGCACGGCCGCGATGCTCGGCACGAACCCGCTCGCGCTGGCCTGTCCCGCCGGCGGCGCGCATCCGTTCGTCCTCGACATGAGCACCACCGTGGTGCCGACCGGCCGGATCCGTGCCGCCGCGCGGGAAGGCAGGGAGATCCCGCCGGGCTGGCTCGCCGATGACGACGGCGCACCGGTGACCGATCCCGCCGCGTTCGACCGGGGCGAGGCTCATCTGCAATGGCTGGGCGGTGGTCCCGAAACGGGCGCCTACAAGGGATTCGGGCTCGGTCTGCTCGTCGAGGTACTCGGTGCGCTGGTACCCGGCGCCATGCTCGGCGCGACGTCGGCCGACGGGAACCGCGACGACGACATCGGGGTACTCGCCCTCGCGATCGCTCCGGACGTCCTGCGCACCGGATTCGCCGCCGACGCGTCCGCGCTCTTCACCGCGGTGCGGGAGTGGCCCGCCCGCGATCCCGCGGTCCCGGTCGTCTATCCCGGCTGGCACGAAGGTGAGCGTGCGGCCCGCCACCGTCAGCACGGCGTGCCGGTGGCCGACGCGGTCTACCGGGAACTGCGCACCGCGGCGGAGAGGACGGCGAGGTGATCCGCGTCGGTGTCGTGGGGCTCGGTGTCATCTCGCGGTTCTACCTTTCCGCGGTGGAAAGGTCGCCGGCTTTCACCCTCGCGGCGGTCTGCGATCTCGATCCGGCGGTACTCGCGAAGATCCCCGTGCCCGGCTACCGCGACCATCGGGAGATGCTCGCCGCCGGAGGGCTCGACGCGGTGATCGTCACGGCGCCGAACGACGTGCACGCCACCGTGTGCCGGGACGTGCTGGACGCGGGTTTGCCCGTATGCGTGGAAAAGCCGATCGCCACGAACCTCCGCGACGGCAAGGACCTCGTGGAAAGAGCCGCGCGGCGGGATGTCGCCCTGTTCACGGCTTTCCATCGGCGGTACAACCGCAACGTGCGCGCGTTACGCGAGAGGATCGCGGGCGGGCCGCCGATCGCCTCCCTGACCGTGCGCTACCTGGAGCGGATCGAAGAGCACGTCGGTGGTGATCGCTGGTACCTCGACGCGACACGGTGCGGCGGCGGATGCGTGGCGGACAACGGACCGAACGCCCTCGACCTCGTCCAGTTGTTCCTCGGCAGGCTGAAGTTGCGAGACGCCCGGATCAGCCGTGACGCCGACGGCATCGACCGGCGGGCGACGCTGATCCTCGAAGGCGCGGTCGTCGAACTCGACTGGTCGTTTCCCGGAGAGGTCAAGGACGTCGAGGTCCGGCTGGCGGACGGCACGATCCTGCGCGCCGACCTACTCGACGGCTACCCCGAGTTCAAGGGATCGCTGTGGCACGAATACGAGGGACTGCTGCGCGAGTTCGAGGAAGCGGTACGCAAGGGCGGGTCCTGGCGCGACAACGGCCTGACCGCACTGTCCATAGTGGATGATTGTTACCGGAGGGAGAACGATGCGGGAAGACGGGCCCAAGCGGGAGATCGTCGGCACGGTGGTGAAGGTGCTGGTACATCGGCGTGACGACCGGGGCATGAGTCTCGAACCGTTCGCCAGCCGGTGCGTGCGCGCCGGTGAGGTCCACGAACTCGTGACGACCAGCCACGACGACACGGAGCCGGGCGCCCGCATCGACCACGTCGGCTTCCTCGGATTCGCCGAGATCGACCGTGCCGGCGTGATCGACAGAGGCGACGAAGTGTGGATCGGTGGCGAACTCGTCGGCACCGTGCTCGGCTTCGACGGCTGCCATTTCCCCAACCACTACAACATCCTCATCCACACCGCGCTGCCGGTCACCGGCGAAGGGATCGGGTTGAAGCCGGAGCGGGAGGTCTGCTTCCGGGGGCGGTGGTGAGTGGCTCCCCGGCGCGGGTGGGCCACTCACCACCGCGCGGTCACTTGCCCAGCAGCGGCACGTCGCTCTTGCCGAGGTGGTAATCGCGTACCGCGTGCACGAGTTCGTCGACGGTCAGCTTCCCGTTGCCGTTCACGTCGATGGCCCGGAACGCCGGGGCCACGGCCGAGGCTTCGACCCCGATGGCCTCCAGCCACTTGGCGAACTCCCGCTGGTCGACCTCGCCGTCGCCGTCGGTGTCGCACAGGCCGACGATCGCCGAAATGGTCGGGCGGACCACCCTGGCGAATCCCGCGTCGCCTTCCTGGAAGATCTGCGCTTCGATCACCTCGGTGAACTGCCGCTCGTTCAACGAGCCGTTCGGGCCGACACCCGCCTTGTCGGCCAGGAATTCGAACATCGTCACGAACGAGTCCTTCACCGCGCGCGCCTGCGGCGAAGTCTGGTCCTCACCGAACGCACTGATGATCCGCTCGGCCTCGGCCTCGAAGTCGGACTTCTCGATCCTGCCGTTGCCGTTGACGTCCCACTTCTGGAAACGCTTCTGGAGCCGGTCGTTCTTGATCGCCGTGGTCATTCGTGCACTCTCCTTTTCGCGAAAGATCGGAAGAATTGCGATACGCGTGCCTGCCCTGCTCTCGACCAGGCAGAACGTTCAGAGCCGGACGACCTCCTTCCCGGGAACCCGTCCCGTCACGTCGAAGAGCAACCTGGCCGTCGAGGCCAGGCGGCCGTGGTCGTAGGCGCGATGCGCCACCAGCAGGACGGCGACGTCCGCGGTGCGCAGCGTCGCGTCGAGATCGGCCACCGGCGGGCCCAGTTCGGGCACGGTCTCCGCCACCGGATCGTGGTAGGACAACTCCGCCCCGAGCGCTCGCAAGCGAAGGGCGATCCGGATGGCGGCGGACTCGCGGGTGTCCGGCACGTCGGCCTTGTACGAGACACCGAGCAGCAGCACTTTCGCGCCTCGCAACGGCTTTCCGTGTTCGGCGAGCAACCTGGTCACGCGGTCGACCACGTGCTCCGGCATCCGGTCGTCCACGAGCCGGGCGGCGTGCACCACACCGAGCAGTGCGCCTTCCCGCTCGGCCTTGTCCAGCAGGTACTTGGGATCGACCGGGATGCAATGGCCGCCGACGCCCGGCCCCGGCGCGAACGGCGTGAAACCGAACGGTTTGGTCGCCGCGCAATGCATGACGTCCCAGACGTCGACGCCGATCTGATCGCAGAAGATGGCGATCTCGTTGACCAGTGCGATGTTCACGTACCGGTAGGTGTTCTCCAGCAGCTTGGCCATCTCCGCTTCCCTGGTGCCCCGCGCGATCACCACCGTGTCGACGAAACGCTCGTAGAACTCGGCACAACGTTTCGCGCAGGACGGGGTGTGCCCGCTGATCACCTTCGGCGTGTTCCCGATGCCGAACCGTCTGTTCCCTGGGTCGACCCGCTCGGGTGAGTACGCGAGCGAGAAGTCGGTTCCCGCTGTGAGACCGCGTTTTTCAAGGATCGGCCGGACGATCTCGTCGGTGGTACCGGGAAAACTCGTCGACTCGATGATCACCATCATGCCCGGCGACAGGCGTTCGGCGACCGTCTCCACCGCACGGCGCACGGCGGCCAGATCCGGTCCGCCCGCCGTGGTCAACCCGGTCGGCACGCACAGCACGATCGTCTCGGCGCCACCGAGGACGTCGGGGTCGGTCGTCACCGTGAAGCCGTTGGCGCGCATGGCCCGCAACCGGCTCGCGGACACATCGGGCACATGTGGCCTGCCCGCGGCGATCTCGGCGGCCACGCGGGGCGAGGTGTCGTATCCGATCACCGACAATCCCGCCCCGGCAACGGCTTCCGCCAGCGGTAGCCCGACGTAGCCGACTCCCACCACGACGACGTCGACAGACACGTGGTTCTTCTCGGTCAACGGTTGACCGAGAAGGCGCCGCTGCCCGCCGGCACATGCGAGCCGAACCCTGGCTCGACCGGAACGCCCGGTGTCAGGCAGAACGGATCCGCGTGGACGACCACTTCCGACGAGCTCTGATTGAGCAGAACGTGTGCGGCGACAGGAAGTTTGTTACAGCCCTCGGGGTTCCGGTAGGTGTCCAGGCGCTGGAATTCGGTGGAAAAGACCACCACCTCGCCCGCTGCCGCCTGAGCGGGCGGACTCGGCACGATCAGCAGTGCTCCCACGGATGCCGCGCTCGACACCGCGGCGACAAGACGGTTCATCGCATGCCTCCCACATCCAAGATCACGACTTCTCTCCGCACGCTAACAGTCACTCCGTGTCAAACTTTTACTCACGGCGGATCTTCACGCGCGCAGGTTGCGGCGGCTCGGACAGGGTCATCCGGATGGTGGCGTCAAGCGCTCCCTGCGTGATGTTCGAGAAGGGGCGGTTCACATGAAGGAGTGGCGCGGGTGGTCGTCCGGACGAACGGGGACTACTCCGCCTCGCGGTCATTGACGGGGTATGTCAAACGTGACGCGTTGCGAAAGCCACTTTCGCAACGTTGAAGGTTGGGAAAGTGGCTTTCGCAACGTCAGCGGCCTTACCCCTGAAGAGAATCCGCAACGCCACTGTCGCCGACCTCGGCCAAAGTCGGCAGAGAAGGATGCGCTCCGTGCCGCGTCACGACGACAGCGGCCACTTTCGCCGCGAAACCGCAAGCGGCCACCACGTCCGCGGTCGTCGGCTCACCGGGGATTTCCGCGAGCCGGGCGGCGAGCGCTCCGACGAACGAATCGCCCGCGGCGGTGGTGTCCACCGCCCGTACCGCGACGGCCGGTACGTGCGTGGACGACGACGCGTCGAGGACGGCACAGCCCGCGGCGCCCAGCGTCACGATCACCCACCGGCATCCCGCGGCGAACAGTTCGGCACCGCCGCGCCGCAAACCGTTGCCGTCGAACGGATCCTGACCGGTGAGCTGCCGGAATTCGATTTCGTTCGCCACCACCACGTCGCTGAGCGGCAGCAGTTTCCCGGCCACGTCGTCGGCGGGCGCGGTGTTGAGCAGGGTCAGCACGCCACGGGAGCGAGCGGCCGCGAAGGCGCGTTCCGTCGCTTCGGCCGCCGCCTCCAGCTGGCCCGCGACGACGCGGAGCCCCGGCAGTTCATCGATCGCCGCTTCGGCCGCGGCCGCCGGGATGTCGGCGTTCGCCCCGGACACGACGACGATCGAGTTGACGCCCTCCGCGTCGACGGTGATCGCCGCCCGCCCGGTGGGCAGCGCGGACCTGCGCACGTGGGTCACGTCGGCGCCCTCGGCGAGCAGGGCTGCCAGGTATTCGTCGCCGTCTTCGTCCCGGCCGACGCAGCCGATCACGGCCACTTCCGCGCCGAGCCGGGCGGCGGCGACCGCTTGGTTGCCGCCCTTCCCGCCCAGCTCCCGGCTCGCCGAAAAGCCCATCAGGGTCTCCCCCGGCTCCGGGATACGCGGCGCGTGGACGATGTGATCGACGTTGAGCGACGCGACCACCGCGATCGCGCGGGTCATGCGGTCAGCCATCGGGCCGGGACGTCTCGCATCAGCCGGGACACGGTCTCGGCGGGCACGCCTTCGGCTTCGAGCAGGTCGGCGAAGATCGTCGGCACGAACACGAGCCCGTTCCCGCCGTTGTGCGTCCACATCTGCTTCAAGAACAGGTCGTGCGACAGCATGATCTGCTCACCGAAGCCCTCGTGCACCCACCTCGCCACGGCGCGAGCGGTCTCGGAAACCGTCGGGGCGACACCCTCGCCGGGGAACGAGATGTCGAGGCCGATCATGTCGAACTCCAGCAGCACCCCGCGTTCGAGCAGCTCGCGTTGATATCCCGGGTCCTCACCGGACGGATCGCTGTGCGCCAGCGCGACTTTGCCCGGCAGCGCACCGCATTCGTCCAGTACGAGGTCGAGCACCTCGTGCCCGCGGCGCTGCCAGCCCGGCATGTGGATGTTCAGCCCCACGGAGGGCCGCGCGGCCTGCGCGAGCGCCGCCGCCCGCAGGGAAGCCCGCTCCCCGTCGGTGAAGAACGGCGAAACACCGACCTCGCCGATGACGCCGGCCCGGATCCCCGTCTCGCCGACTCCCTCGTCCAGCTCGGCGAGGATGCGCTCGGTTTGCGCGTCGACGGTGACCGCGGTGATGCGCTCCCCCTCGAACTTCTCCAGGTACGCGCCGGTGCCCATGACGATGGTGACCCCGGTGGCCTCGGCCACCGCCGCCAGGGCGAGCGGATCCCGGCCGATCGCGGCGCTGCCCGTCGCGTCGACCAGCGTGCCGCCGCCCGCCGCGGCGAAGGCGGTCACCTCGCGCACGACGCTCGCCCGGTCCTTCGCCGCCACGTTGTCGGCGCAGCAGTAGGGATCCTGGCGGAGCAGGAACTGCCATCCCGGCCCCACTTCCGCCTCGGCGAGTGGCCGTGTGGAGGCGTACGAGGGTTCGGCGACCGCGGAGGACAGGTCGTTGAAGAGGTGCTCGTGCGGCAGCACCAGCCCGAGCTCCGTCGCGTCGACCGGTCCGAGAACGCCGCGCACCTCAGCCACGGCGCACCTCGGCGGGCTGGGCGAGGACCGCCGGTTCGGCCGTGTGCCGGGACGGGATCATCGCGATCGCCGCGGCCGCCAAGGCCACGAACGCGCCGATGACGGTGACCAGGTGGAGGCTGGACCCCGCCGCGGGGGCGACGAGTTCGAGCAGCAGCGAGCCGATGAGCTGACCGGCCGTGGAGGCCAGCCCCAGCAGCAGGAGGCCGAGACCACGCACCAGCAAGGCCATCAACGCGATCGACAGGAGGCCGAGAGGCCCGCCGAAGTACATCCACCAGGTGCCCGGCAACGCGAAGTGCGCGCCCGAGACCGCCATCCGCACCACGTACACGAGACCGAGCGCCACGAAGCCGATGAGGAAGTTCCAGGTGATGGAAACGAACATCGAGCCGGACAGCAGGCCGACCTCGGAGTTGCCGGCGGGCTGCCAGCCGGCGAGCAGGCCACCGACGAACGGCATGATCGCCAGCGCGATCATGTGCGGGGCAGACCAGTTCGGGGAAACCACCAGCACGGTGGCGCAGATGGCGAGGATCGCCCCCGCCACGCGCGGCGCGCTCATCGCCTGCTTGAACGGCACGCCGATGCCGAGGCGGTCGCACACCACGCCGGAGATGACCATGCCGGAGATCAGCGACGTCTGGAAGATCGCCACCCCGAGGAAACCGACCGTGACCCCCTCGGAGAGCACGATCACCGCGCCGCACAGTCCGGCGAAGAAGTTCCATCGCGGGATCTCCCCGCGCACCAGCTGACCGGGCAGCCGGAAGAACGCGTCGCGCGTCCTGGTGCGCGCCAGCACGATGATCAGCATCAGCACCAGGCCGGTGCCGAAGGACACCAGCGCGGCGGCGTGCCCGTCGGCGAGCGCGGTACCGAGATGTCCGTTGACGAGCGACTGCAACGGGCCGAGCATTCCGGCGAAGACGGTCGCGATCGTCAAGACGACGACCGAAGCCGCGCGGCCGGTGGGTGACGTACTCATCGAATCCTCCTTGATCCCGAGTGCGCGCGGCTTAGTTCTCGCGACCGGCGAGCCAGGTCGTCGCCTGCGCGAAGAGCTTGCCGTAGCCGTCCCAGTCCATGAACTCCTCGGGAGCCCAGTGCGGGGAGATGTCCGAGGTGAACGCGAGGGTGCGGCCGCGGCCGACCCGGCGCGCGGCCAGCATGACGTCGCCCTCGACGGTGGCGAGCAGCTCCGCGTCCGGCTTCAGCGTGGTGTGCTGGTAGCCCAGCAGGATCGGCCACTCCTGGTCGAGACCGGAGACCACCGGGTGCCCGGGCTGGACGACCTGGGCACGCACGCCCTCCGGCGTCTCGACGCGGTCGTCGTACGGGTCGATGTCGACCGGGAGGATCTCCTCGATCGGCGTCCGGTGGTAGTTCGCCTTGCCCTCGAAGCCCTGGAAGCTCAGGTAACCGCCGGCCATCATCAGGCCGCCGCCGTTCGTGACCCACTCGCGCAGCAGTTTGAGCCGGTTGGGCGTCGGACGGCCGCGGGTGAACGTGTCCGGATGCAGCAGCAGCGTGTTGGAGCCGACGTCGGAGAGCAGGACGACGTCGTAGGCGTCCAGTTCCTCCAGCGTCTGCGGGAATTTCTCGGCCACGTCGTGCGAACGCAGGTGAGTCACCTCGACCCCTTCCGCCGCCAGCGCCGCCAGCAGCCGCTCGCACCCGATCTCCACCTGGGTGTGCGCGAACGGGTCGTATCCCTTGTGATCGATGGTCGCACTGACCCACGACTCCCCGGCTAGCAGGACCTTGACCATCGACGACTCCTTCGAGCGAAAAGCCTTAGCGTAATTTGCGCAACGTAGCGCAACGCCGTCAATATAAGATGCGTTCGCAGTCGCCGTCAACGCTCAACGGGGAGGAGCCGGATGTCGCTGGCGAAGGTGGCCCGAGAGGCCGGAGTGGCCGTGTCGACGGTGTCGAGGTACGTCAAGGGGGAGCTCAACGTCGCCTCCGAGACGGCCCGGCGCATCGACGCCGCGCTGGCGGCCGAAGGGCATCCGCCCGTACGGAAACAAGTGACCGGCCTCAGCCTCGGCCTGGTGGTCCCGTCGCTGGACAACCCGTACTTCTCCACGCTGGCGGACGCGGTGGTCGACGCCGCCGCGACGGACGGCGTCGACGTGCTCACCGCGCTCACCGGATCCTCGCCGTCACGGGAGCGCGCCGCCGTCGAGCGCCTGATGCGGGTGCCGGACGTGGGCGGGCTGATCTACCTGGGGATGAACACCACCAACGAAGCCTTCACGAGCCGCCTGGCCGGCGATTTCCCGGTGGTCTTCCTCGACGAGTACGTCGAAGCGGCCGGTCCGCGGATCGCGCATGTCACCGCGAACAGTTTCGGCGGCGCCTACCAGGCGACCACCCATCTGCTCTCCCAGGGCCACCGGCGGATCGCCCATGTCGGCGGGCCCGCCGGCCTGCGCACGGCCGACCAGCGCGAGGCGGGCTACCGGGCCGCACTGAAGTCGCACGGGATCGAGGCGGACGAAGCGATGATCGTGCGCGGCGCGTTCAGCTCGGCGTTCGGCATGAACTTCTTCGCGCATATGGCGCGGACCGGAGCGGCGCCGACGGCCGTGTTCACCGCCAGCGACATCGCCGCGGTCGGCCTGCTCGAAGCCGCCCGCCGCGCCGGGGTGTCGGTGCCGGAAGACCTTTCGGTGATCGGCTGTGACGGGATCACCCTCGGCGAATGGACGTCGCCGCGGCTGACCACCGTCGCGCAGCCGACGGAGCAGATGGCCCGCAAGGCGGTCGACGAGATCACCCGTCTCGCGGCCGGCCGTGACCCGGCCGACCACGTGCTCTCCATGCGGCTCGTCGTCCGCGAATCGACTCAGGAGTACCCCGCATGACCGACGAAACCCTCGCGTTGCTGCGCGATCTGGTGCGCCAGGACACCACCTCCGGCGACAGCGCCGCACAGGCCGCCGCGCAGGAACTGGCCGTCGCCTATGCCACCGCCACTCCGGGCGTACGCGTGTTGCGACGCTCCACCGCCGGGCGGCCGTGGGTACTGGTCGGCACCGGATCCGGCGACGGGCCGTTGTTCGTGTGCCATATCGACACCGTTCCCGTCGGCTCCCCCGCGCTGTGGGACCGCGCCCCGTTCTCCGCTGAAGTCGACGGCGAACACCTGCACGGCCGCGGCAGCGTCGACATGAAGGGCGGGCTGGTCGCCGCCTTGGCCGCGTTGCGCAACGCCGCGGAAGCCGGTGCCCACGCGCAGGTCCTCATCACCAGCGACGAAGAGATCGGCTGCCGGGGCGCGACCGAGGCCTCGGCGTCGCTGGATCTGGCGCCACGGATCGTCGTGGTGCCGGAGGCGACCCGGAACCGCGTCTCGCTCGGCCACCGCGGCGCCACCTGGCTGCGGCTTGTCGCGGAGGGGAAGGCGGCCCACGGCTCCACGCCGCAACTGGGCCGCAACGCGATCCGGCTGCTCGCCGACCGGGCCCTCGGCGCGCTCGATTCCCTCCCGCTGGCCGCCGACGACTACCTGGGCGAGGAAACCGTCAACGTCGGCACCTTCGAAGGCGGGACCGCGACGAACATCGTGCCCGCGTCGGCGGTTCTGACGCTGGATGTGCGCACTGTGGACGGTGGAGCGCCATCGATCGCTTGGGCTTCCGCGCTCGATCCGGCCATCACCGCGGAGGTGGATCTCGACCTGCCCGCCGTCCGGACGGCGCGGCTGCCCGAGCTTCTCTCCGGCCAGACGCCCGCGCCCGCGGCCAGTTACTTCACGGACGCCTCGGCTTTGGCCGGGTCGGTGGGCGGCGCGCCGATCGTGATCTGGGGCCCTGGCGATCCCGGGGAGATGCACGCGGCGAACGAGAAGCTGGAACTGGAATCGTGGCGGCGGGCTTCGCGCGACTATCTCGAGCTGGTCCTGGCCGCCGCACGCTAAGCGGTTCCCGACCGCGTCAAGGCACCTGCTCAGCCTTCGGAATCGGCGAGTTTCGCGATCTCCGCCGGAGTGAGCACGAGCATGTTCCCGTTCGCTTCGGGCAGTCCGAGCGCAGCCGCGACCAGATGCATCACCGGCACCGTCTTCCCCACGACGTCCTGGCGGTTCGGGAAGTCCGCACGCCTCCCCTTCACGACGGAGAGGTTGACCTGCTGCCCGCGGACACCATCGTCGGCCCTCGCCACGCCGGCGACCTTCCGGGTCGTGGTCGCCACCGACTCGACATCCACCGATTCGACGAACAGCCAGATCGCGACGTTCGTGTTCGTCGGCAGACCCGGATGCTGAACCTCGACCAGCGCACCATCGACCCCGGGAAGGGCGGAAAGCCGTTTCTCGAAGCCGTCGATGTCGCCGGTGCTCGGCGCGCAGCCCGTCAACGCGAGCATCAACCCCACCACGCACAGGACGACTCTCATCGTGACCTTCACGCGCTTCTCCCCTCGACAAGAGTCTTCCGGACACTAACCACCTATCCGCGTACGGTAGCCACACGCGGCCGCCTCGGGATGAACTACTGTGCCGTTGATCGAAACACGCGAGTACGAGGGGGAACGCGGTGTATCAGGCCGAGTTCGACGGTGAAGGCAGCTGTGTCCGTTGGACGGAGGCGCCGGGCGCGCAGCCCGCGCGGGTGTATCTGCACGGCCTCGGGTCGATGTCCTCGGTCTACCACGCGCACATCGCGTCCCGCCCCGAACTGGCGGGCAGGCGGAGCCTTTTCCTGGATCTGCCGGGGCACGGGATCAGCGACCGGCCCGAAAACTTCGGCTACACGCTGGAGGACCACGCCGGAGCCGTGGCCGTCGCCCTGGACCAGGCCGGAGTCACCGGGGCGGAACTGATCGCCCACAGCATGGGCGGCGCCGTCGCCCTCGTCCTCGCCCATCTGCGTCCGGACCTGGTCTCCCGGTTGGTCCTCACCGAGGCGAACCTCGATCCTTTCCCGCCTCCGACGGCGGGCAGCAGCGGTATCACCGCCTTCACGGAGGACGAGTTCGTCGACAAGGAGTTCGCGCGCGTGCTGGAGCGTGTCGGGCCGGCGTGGGCATCGACCATGCGGCTCACGGACCCTCGCGCGCTGTATCGCACGGCGGCCGGGCTTCGGAAGGGTGCGGAGCCCATGATGCGCACCATCCTGGAGCGACTCGACGTCGATCGCGTCTACCTGCAGGGCGAACGCAGTGGTGAACTACCCGGCCGGGAACAACTGGAAGCCGCCGGCGTCGAGGTCATCACCGTCCCCGGCGCGGGGCACAACGTCATGTTCGACGACCCCGACGCGGTCGTGGCGGCCGTCAGCCGAGCTTGAGCCACCCCAGCGCCAACGCCACGACGAACCCGCTCGCCAAGACGACGATCACGCCGATGAGGATCAGCCACGCCACAGGCATCGCCTTGGACGGCATCGGCTGCGGATGCGACAGTCCGGACGTCTGAGCGGAGTCGGGCGGTGTGTCACCCGGCCGGACGCCACCACCTGGTTCGCGGCGGGTCTTCTCGGGTTCCGGGTCGGGCGGCTGGGCTGTCATCGCCGGTGCTCCTTCGGTCGGTCTTCCCCATCGGATACCCGAACGACGGCGACGAAACCCTGTCAGCCGAGTTGGGGTACATCGCCAGGGAAGCCGATGGGCAGCTGGTACATCCCGCGGGCGGTGCGGCCGCCCCCGAGCCAGCCGTGGAAGTGGATGTATCCGTCGACGACGTCGGCGCCTCCCGGCGCGTCGACCTTGCCGCCGAGGAGATCGGTGGACAGGAACGGCGTACCCGCCTTCACGAACGGCCCGCTCAACGAGGGCGCGGAGGCATATCCCGTGTGGTAGCCGGAACTCTGGAACGTGTCGGCCGAGTAGAACAGCAGATACCGGCTCGGCGTTTTCACCACCGCCGGTGCCTCGACCACCGCGTTCTCCGACGCGAGATCGGCGCGCAGGAGCTCGATCCGCGGGCCGTCGAGTGTCCGTCCGTCGGCGCGCAGTTTCTGGGACCAGATCGCGGCCGGAGGCCCGACCGCCGCGCCGTCGCTCTTGTAGAGCAGGTATCGCGAGCCGTCCGAGTCCACGAAGGTCTGCGGGTCGATGTCACCGCCGTCGCCGGGGACACAGATCAGCGGCCCGTCTCCGGCGGGTGTGTACGGCCCTTCGGCCTTCGCGGCGGTCGCGACGCCGATGCACATCTCCCCACCGGGAGCCACCGCCGCGGAGAAGTAGAGCACGAACGTTCCGTCGGAAAGGCGGGCCACGTCGGGAGCCCAGAACCCGCCGTCGGGTTTCGCCCACTTCGGCACGGCCGCGAGAGCGTCACCGGCCACCCGCCAGGGCCCCTCTGCCGCCGGGGCGTGCGCGTACGGCACTTTCACCGCACCGGTGCTCGTGGAGAAAGCGAAGAAGCCGGAGTCGGTCTTGACGATGTCGGGGTCCGGGAAATCCTGCCCGATGAGCAGCTTCGGCGTGCCGATCGCGAAGGCGGGCGGCGAGGGGACGAGTGTCAGGGCCACGGCGAGGATCATGAGCCGGCGCAGGAACTTCATGACCGATTCTGTGGACGGGACGACGCGGTCGGCAGCGTAACGCGGGCGTTGCCACCGGGAAGCGTGGATTTGGCCGTTCACCCGGTCCTGCGGGATTCAACCGCGCGACTTCGGGTAGTGGCGCTGTTTGTCCCGGGCCCCGGCGGGTACGCGCGGGGACAAGGGCGACGAAGGAGGCATCGTGCGACGCAGAGACCGCCGCATCCTGCAGGAGATCGAAGAAGACCTGACCGCGAGCGATCCCGACCTCGCGGCGGCCTTCGACCAGGTGAAGCGTTCCTCGGGTGGCCAAACCTGGTGGGCCGTGCTCGTCGTCGCCGAGATCACCGCGCTCCTCATGATCACGGTGGGACTCTTCAGCGACAGGGGCCTCGTGTTCCTCGCCGGAGTCGCCGCCGCGAGCGCGCTCGTGTGGGCGCACAACACTTACCGCCAGGCTCAGCGGCTACCGGCGTGGCGCTCCTTGCGGTGACGGACCACGGCGACCGGACAAGGCGCGTGGTGCACCATGGCGCGGCTGACCGAGCCCAGAAGAGCTCGACGTAACGGCCCCCGCCCGTGACTGCCGACGACGAGCAGCGCGGCACCCTCGGCTTGCTCTGCCAGCGCGTGGGCGGGCCGGTCGACCGCGATCACGCGCTGGACGGGAACGTCCGGATACCGTTCGCGATATCCGGCCAGCGCTTCGTCGAGCAGGGGTTTTCCCCGTTCCTCGATGAGCTCCCTGTCGTGCTCGGTGGGCGTCACCGCCATCGCTTCGAGCGGCAGATCGGACCACACGTGCAAGGCCACCAGCGCGCGGCCGTGCCGGGCGGCGAAGTCGTAGGCGAATCCGATGGCTTCCCTGCTGGTCTCGGATCCGTCGACGCCCACCACGACCTTCCCGTCAGCGTCCGCCGACGGTTCCTCGCCGGTGCGCACGACCACGATGGGCCGGTGGTAGTCGTGCAGGAGTTCGTTGGCCGTCGAACCGACCAGCAGCCTGGGCAGCGCGGTGAGCCCCGACGAACCGATGACCAGCAGATCCGCGTTCTCCGCGGCGTGGGCCAGCTCGTCGGGCGCGCGGCCGGACAGCAACCGCGTCGAAACGGTCAGCTCCGGCCATGCCCGGCGACATTCCTGCGCGATGTCGCCGAGCATGGCCTCGGCGTGCCGCTGCGCTGTTTCCTGCCCTGCTTCGAGGAATCCAGGCCGCGGCCAAGCCCCGCCAACCGGGACGGCTTCGGGCACGGGCGGGAATCCGACGACATGGGCGACGACCAAGCCGCGACCGCGGGCGGCTGCCTCCCCCGCGGCCCAGCGCACGGCCTTCCGCGCCTCTTCTGAGCCGTCATAACCTGCGACGACGGCTCCCTTGTCCATTGTGGATTCCGTGGACGACATGGCGTCACTCCCCAACCGCGGGCATTGACACCAGATGGGCTACCACGTCCGGCGCTCGTCGAAACGTCGAATCGACCCGCTCGTCAGACGAGCGCCGCGATCAGCCCGATCACCAGCGCCGTCCGTTCCGGGATGTGTTTCACGAGGATGTGCTCGTCGCGTGCGTGGGCACCGCCGCCGACGGCACCGAGGCCGTCGAGCACCGGGCGGTCCAGCGCCGACACGAAGTTGCCGTCGCTCGCCCCTCCCACCGCGGTCTCCTCCAGCTCCCAGCCCGCTTCGGCGGCCACCTTCCGCGCGGTCGCGAACAGCGCCCGGGACGGGTCGTTCGGGGTCATCGGCGGCCGGTTCCACTCCCCTTCGACCGAGATGTTCACGCGGGGATCGGCGGTTTCCAGACCGGCGAACACCTTGTCGATCCGGTCCATTTCGGACGGTTCGGCGACCCGGACGTCGACGCCGCAGCCGGCGCTGCCCGCGGTGACGTTACGACCGGTACCACCGGAAATCGTGCCGACGTTGACGGTGGTCCCGAGTTCGCGCGAGCCCGCGGACGCCAGCTGTCCGACGATCTCGGCGAGGGCGTGGATCGCACTGGCTCCCGCGTACGGGTCCAGGCCCGCGTGCGCTTCGACGCCGGTGGCGGTCACGTCGAACAGACCGACCCCCTTGCGCGCGGTCTTCAGCTTGCCGTCCAACGACGCCTCGAAGACGAGGGTGGCCAGCGCGCCCTCACTGGCCGCTTCGATGTACGGCCGCGAGTGGGGGCTGCCGATCTCCTCGTCGCCGTTGAAGAGGAATTTGACCGACGGATGCGGAAGGCCGAGTTCGCGGAGCCCTCGCAGAGCCCAGACCGATTGCACCAGGCCGAGTTTCATGTCGAACGCGCCCGGCCCGGTGACGCGGCCGTCCTCGTCGGTGTACGGCCATCCGACGAGCGTGCCCGTCGGCCAGACGGTGTCGTAGTGGCTCAGCAGCAGCACCGTTCCCGGCGCCGTCCCCGCATAGCCCAATTCAAGCACGTCGCCCCGGACCGTGTCGGTGTGGCGGGCCTCGGTGTCGGGTGAGCCGAGACGGTCCAAGACCCACGCCCGGATGGTGTCGAGGCCTTCGTCCAGCATCGGTTTGTCGTAGCTGTGCGTCTCCAGTTCAACGATGCTCCGGAGATCGTCGAGCATGGCGGGCAGTGCCTGCCGGGACCAATCCGTGTGTGACAAGAGAATCCCTTCCTAGCGAACGGGGGCGCCGGGGCCGAGCGGGATGCCGAACACCCAGAACACGAAGAACAGCAACGTCCACACCACCAGCAGGGCGAACGAGAGCGGGACCGTCATCGAGAACAGCGTGCCGATCCCCGCCGAACGCCGGTAACGCTGCAGGAAACCCAGCGCCATCACGAAATACGGGCTCATCGGGGTGATCGCGTTCGTGCACGAGTCCGCGATGCGGTACAGCGCCTGCGTGGTCTCCGGCGGGATGTCCAGCAACATCAGCATCGGCACAAACACCGGGCCGATCAGCGCCCACTGGGCGGAGCCGCTGGTGACGATCAGGTTGACCAGCGTCACCACGACGAGGATGCCCAGCATGACGACCGGTCCGGAGACCCCGGCGGTTTTGAGCAGGCCGGCGCCGTTGATCGCGGTGATCTCCCCGATGCCGGTCCATTTGAAGTAGGCCAGGAACTGGGAGATGGCGAAGAACAGCACCAGGATCGGTGCCATCTCACGGAATCCGTGCGCCATGAACCCCGGGATGTCGCGACTGCTGGTCACCGTCCCGGCGACCTTGCCGTACGCCCAGCCCGCGGCCAGGAAGCCGAGCGCGAGGAAGATCGAGATGGACGTCAGCAACGGTGACTCGATGATGCTTCCGCCCTTGCCGCGCAAGGGCGACGACGCGGGCAGCACCGCCAGCACCAGGGCGACCACGAAGACGGCCAGCGCGATGAGCGCGGCGAGCAGGCCACGCCGTTCCTCGCGGCTGAGCTTGAGCGAACCGAGATCGTCCTCCTCCGCGTCGTCGTCGACGGGCATCGCTTCGGCGCGCCGCGCGAGGACCTTCTCGGTCACGAGCGTGATCACGGCGGCCAGCACGACCGACGAGGCGAGCGAGAAGAAGTAGTTGGCCAGCGGGGTGACCGAGTAGGCCGGATCGATCGTCTGCGCCGCCGCCGTGGTCAGCCCGGACAGGATGGCGTCGGTCGGCGTGATCAGCGGGCTCGCGTCGTACCCGGCGGAGATGGACACGAACGCGACCACGATACCCAGGATCGGGCTCCGCCCCACCGCGCGGAAAGCCAAGGCCCCCAACGGGATTAGCACCACGTAGGCGGCGTCGGACGCGACGTGGGACACCATGCCGGTGAACGCCAGCGCGAAGGTCACCCATCGCGGCGAAACCTTCGAAACGCCGGACCGGAGCACCGCGGCGAGCAGGCCGGACCGCTCGGCGACCGCCACGCCCAGCATCACCACGAGGATCGTGCCGAGCGGCGGGAACGACGTGTAGCTCTTGACCGCGTCGGTCACCATCATCCGCACGCCGTCGGCGGACAACAGGTTCTTCGCCTCGACCGTCTTGCCCGTCGCCGGGTTCACCGCCGACACCCCGGCCGCGCTGAGCGCCCAGCTGGCCAGTGCCAGCACTCCGCTCAGGAGGACGAACAGCCAGAACGGATGCGGCAGCTTGTTGCCGAGCCGCTCGACGCCGTCGAGCGCGCGCAGCAGGAGGTTCATCGGACGTGAGGTCGTTCTGGCCTGGCTGGAACTCACCGGCGCGGCTCCTTTCCTGATCGGAGGCCCATTACAAACTCAAGCGACCGAATAGTGCAACCTTGAATCGAATTCTGCACGGATCAGTCAGGTGAGACTCATGGATGACTGATACATTCACCACGTGCTGACCGAACCCGACCTCGACCTGATCGCGGCGCTGCAGATCGCCCCGCGCGCCTCGGTCGCCACGCTCGCCGAGGCGCTCGACGTCTCCGCCAGCACGGTGGGACGGCGGCTGGTCCGCCTCGAGGAACAGCGGATCCTCCGCGTGATCGGCCAGGTCGAGTGGACGGCGAGGGCTCGCGGGAACCCGCGCCACGTCTGGGTCACGACCGAACCCGGTGCGTCCGGTTCGGCGGCGAAGGCGCTCGCCCGGTTTCCCGAGGTCCAGCTGGCGGCGGAGACGGCGGGCCGGTCGGACGTCTACCTGGCCGTGCACGTGCCGGACCGGGCCGAGGCGCGCGAACTGCTCGCCGAGCGCATCCCCGGCGTACCGGGCGTGGCGGGAACCCATTCGGAGCTGGTGCTGCGGGCGCTGACCAGGGCCGACTCCTGGCGTCTGCACCGGCTGAGCGAAGACCAGCAGAAGATCCTGTCCCGCGAACAGGTCGTCCCGGACGGTTTCGACGCCGACGACGTGGGCCCGGACGAGCGGCGGCTCATCGGGCTGCTGGCCGGGAACGGCCGGATCACCGCGGCCGAAGCGGGCCGGAGCCTCGGCCTCAGCCAGTCCACCGCCTACCGGCTGATCCAGTCGACGTTGCGGCGCGGCATCGTCCGGCCCCGCGTCGAGGTGGAACCCGCGCAGCTCGGCTACGAACTGGAGGCGGTCATCGCGCTGACCATCACCCCGGGCGCCATCCAGGCCGTGGCCGGTGAACTGGCGCGGCATCCGTCGGCGCGGTACGTGTCGATCGTCGCCGGCACCGCTTCGGTCATCCACCAGGGCGTGTTCCGCAACGAGGACGAGATGGCCGACTTCCTCACCAGGGACCTCGCTCCCCTGCCCGGCATCACCGCGCTGCAGGTCTCCGTGGTGTTGCGCATGCTGCGCCGGTACTGGCTGTACCGGGAGGACGGCAGATTCGCCCCGGACCGCCCCTGAGACTCACCGGAACTACGGGCCGTACGCGCGCACGAAGGTATCGACCGCCGACTCCGCCATACCTTCGAGTTCGGCCGCCGGGACAGCGCGAGTGCCCAGCCGCGAGCGGGACTCCAGTGGCCCGATCAGCAGGGCGAGGAACTGCTCGGCGGCCCTGGCCGGATCGCAGGAGCGAAGAGCGCCGGAAAGGGCGAGGCGGGCGAACCGGTCGGCCAAGGCCTCCGTCAGGTGCACCGACGTGCGCTCCTGCATGGTGACCGCCAGCTCGGGGAACGCGGCGAGCTCGGCGTAAGCCAGCGACCGGAGCGCGTGCGAACGCTCGCCGGAGCAGATGCGCAGCAGCCGGGAAGCCGCGGTCCGCAGTGTCGCGCGAACATCGGCCCCCGCGTCACGGAGCGGCTCGATGGCGTCGAGCGTGTCGGCGGCGACACTGTCGGCCGTTGCCGCGATGGCACCGCGGAACAACGCTTCCTTGTCGCCGAAATGGTTGTAGACAGTGGGTTTCGCGGCCTTCGCCTCGTCCGCGATCTCCTGGACGGATGCCCGGGCGTACCCGTGGCGCGCGAAGACCGTGAAGGCCGCGTCCAAGATCGCTTGGCGCTTGTCGACCCTCGTCTTCGTCACGACACGATCCTATCCACCGGACTTTCAGCGTCCGGCATTGCGCATGAACCCACCCGTTCACTACTTTGAACTCACCGGTTCAATCTACGGGAGGCAGTCTTGATCGTCCAGTTCATGCGCTTCGCGTTCCGCGAGGACAGCACCGAGGAGCAGAAGGCCCGCGCCTTGGAATTGATCCGCCGGACCGCGGCGGTGGAGTCGGTGGCGTTCTCCACGGTCGGCAGGCTTCTCGGCGATGCGGCCGAGGGCTACACCCACGGCTATTCCTTCGGCCTCGCCGACCTCGGCGCGTTCGAGCGCTACATGTACGACCCCGTCCATCTGGCCGGCGACCCGGAGATCCTCCCGCACTACGCCAAACTGCACGTCGGGCTCGCCGTTTCCGACGACCCCGATCCGGAGCTGGCGGCGAAGATCACCGCCGTCTACGAAGGAAAACTCGCCGAATACCCCGAGTGGGAACGGCTGATGGCGGCGATCCCCGAAGTCCGGTTCGGCTGACCCGCGACCCGCCTTCACCCCGCGGATAGCGTGGAGCCATGCTGATCGAACATCGAGGACGACGGCCCGTGGTACCCGAATCGGCGTACGTCGCGCCGTCCGCGGTGCTGAGCGGCGCGGTGGTTCTCGGCGAGCGCGCCCGGGTCCTGCACGGTGCCGTGCTCACCGCCGAAGACGGGGAAATACGCACCGGGTCGGACGTCGTCATCATGGAGCACGCGCTGATCCGCGGCCGTGACCGGCATCCGGTGACCATCGGCGACGCGGTGCTGATCGGTCCGCACTCGCATGTCAACGGCGCCACCGTCGAGGACGAGGTGTTCGTGGCGACCGGCGCGTCGCTGTTCCCCGGCTCGGTCGCCGGCACCGGCGCCGAACTACGGATCAACAGCGTGCTGCACGTCGCTTCGCGGCTGGAACCCGGCGCGGTGCTCCCCATCGGCTGGATCGCCGCCGGGAACCCGGCCACACTGTTCTCGCCGGACCGGCACGACGAGCTCTGGGAACTACAACGCACCTTGGAATTCCCACAGGTCGTGTACGGCGTCCCGAGAGGGACCACGATGCGCGAGATCATGTCGCGACAGGCCCGGTTCTATGGCGCGCACCAGGACGATCGGATTCTCGAAGACCGTCCGGACGACGACGCGTAGTCCGGAAGAAATGCGAGATACTCCCCGGGTGATCACGATGCAGCCCGTTCTGGAGGTCCGCGCGACGGACGGCTTCGCCCTTTGGCCTGTCGCCGAGACCGAATCGTTCGGATACATGCCGCTCAACGGCGAACTCACGCCTCTCGAGGTCGGTACAGCGGTGATGAACATCGCCGCCTGCAACGACATCGACCCTGAGGACGGCGTCCGCCCGCCGCGTCCCGCCGACCCGCTGGGGTCGTTCCTGCACGGCCTGCTCACGCTTGACACCCTCTTCGCGGCCGGCGGGTTTCAGGTGACGGACAGCTCCACAGGCGTGGAGTTCATGCCGGGCTGTTGCAACGGTCTGGAGGACTGGCGCGAATGGCACCAAGTCGTCGAGGGCAGCGGCCAGGTCGGTTTCGGGCACGATCCCGATCCCCTCGCCGAACGCCACGGTGATGCCGTGCGGCTGACCGTCGACGCCGAGCGAACCGACAGCCCGACGATCGAGTTGCCTGCCGCCGATCTCCGGCACCTCCTTGCCGGAGCCGAGCACGACCTCACCGGTTTCCTGGCGCTGGCAACAGATTGGGCCGAGAGTAACCTGCCCCGCCACGACGGCCCGGTCATCGCCGCCCTCGCCCGCGCACTGGACCTCTGAGCCGGCAGCTGGTGATCGGCACTATTCGCCGGGCTCCACGGGATAGACGAGGTGCGTGACCTTCTTGCCCTGGATGACCCGGGGCTCACCGAACTTCCGGGGAGCGTTACCGAGCGTGTCCACGAAACGGACCCCGTCGCCGAGCATGAACGGCACGAGGTCGATGCGGATCTCGTCGAGCAAGCCCTCTTCCAGCGCTTCGCGGGCTACGACGCCCGGGCCCACGCCGACGTTCTTGTCCCCGGCGACCGCCTTGGCCTGCTCGATGGCGGCCTTGACGCCGCCCTCGGTCACGAAGACGAACTCGGCGCTTTCGGGAGCCCAGCCTTCAGGCACCGAATGAGTGACCACGAAGACCTGCACGCGCATAGGGTGCTGTCCGCCCCACCCGTTCATGCCGTCGAACTGGTTTCGCCCGACCACCAGAGCCCCGTAGCCCTCGATCATGTCGCGGACATAGTCGGCGGACGCCTCCGAGACCAGGTACGACCGGCCCGACGCGGTGGGGACCTCGACATCGCCGGCACGGCACCACGCGAAAAGGTACTCGAACCCCCCGTTCTCCGGCCCGGCGATGAAACCGTCCAGTGACACGGACGCCTGAGTCGCCACCTTTGGCATGAGAAATCCCTTCCAGCACGAGAAATCGAGACTTGCGACCCTGGCAGCGTCACCGGTCGTTGTCCACTTCTCCCGTGCTCGACGACACGGCGACCACGCGATCGGTCTTTCGCCGCGTACCGGTCGGACGGCCGCGAATACATCACGTGCAGCAGGCGGCCGGAAGACCACCTCGTGATCGTGGCGGGCAACACGGCGCGGCGAACGGGACCCGCTGCGCAAACCTCAGCCTGTCAATCGGCGCGATGGCCCCTCCCGGGGTCGGATTTGTCATCGTGTGCCCGTACGCCCGGCACTCCTGCCCCGCCATCCAGTCGCACGTCGTCGGCAACCGGAGCGAGCTGCGCCTTGAACCGCGGTCTTCTCCGGAAGCCGGCTACACGCAATGGATTCAGGTACAAGTCCGACCGGGATCGCGCGATCAGCGCGAACTCGCGAAGGTAAGGCCATACCGGCGTTCCTTCCTGCTGGGAGTCGCGCAACGCCAGGAACTCTTCCGCAGCAGCCACGACTCGCACGACAGTCAGTGCGCAGCAGGTGAACCACGCAGGTCTGGGCGATCGTCTGCGTTCAGCTCGGTGAGCACATGCAACCAGTATTTGGCGCCCTCGCAGGTCACCGTCAACGCGACATGGATCACCGGTCAGCTTCAGCCACCGGCCTTGGCACGGCTCAGCAGCTGCTCGACGAGCTGCTCATCCAGCCCATCCAAGCCGCTCTCGGGCTTCGAATCCTCGGCGTTCTCCACGCCGGACATCATGTCGGTCATCAGGTGCACTCCATGATCGGGAGTTACACCGCTCGTTTTACAGTCCCGTCTCTTGTTCGAGATCGGGGTGATGGGGAGTGCGGAACTTGGCTCGGTTCAGGATTGGTGCCCGGTTGCCCAGGTACGTATCGCGGTATGCAGTTGCTGGTCGTGGCTGAGAGCGCGTGGCTCGTGGTGCTGCACGGTATTGCGGTCGTCGGCCGGCCAGAACTGCACGATGAAGCGTTCGCTGCGGTGGATGGTCGCGTTCGGATTGGCGTCGAAAACGTGGTTCACGTCCTCGACACCCCAGCGGTGGACGCGGACGTGGTACGGGCCGGGAGCGGAGAGCCGGAGTTCGCCGGTGTCGGGCGCTGTGGCCATGGCGCCCTGGGCGGCGATGTCCGCGACGGTGAATCTGACGGTCTGTGTTTCGGTGTCGCTGTGGGCCGGGGCACCGGCTGTGGGTTCGCTGTCCCAGGCTTCGAGGTGGACCAGGGCGTAGGCGGTGTAATCGCCGGCGACGAAGATCGCGAGGGCGTCTCGTATCGGCAGTATCAGGTTGTGCGGCTGGTCGAAGGGGAATCGCGGGGGCTCGGTGAGCCCCCGCGATTGGATGGTGAAGTGTTTGTAGTCGATACCGACCAGGCCGTGGACTGGCTGGGTCAGGAGTGTCGCCATGGCCGGTAACTGTAGCGGTTAGCCGGCCTTCACCCAGTACTCATCGAGGGTTCCGTCGGCGACGGGGTCCTCGTCGTAGAGGATCCGGTCCCAGCGCAGGTAGGTTTGCAGAGCGTTGCCCGCGAGCCCGTTCTGGCTTCCGTTGACGTATTTGACGGAGAAGTTCCCGTCGCCCCGGCCGGCGCCCTGCACAGTGGTGGCGAACGGGTACTCGTCGCACTCCTGCCCAGGTTGTTTCGGTGGCAGCGTTCTACAGGCCGCGTCCTTGGCGTTGCGGTTCTTCGTCCAAGTGTCGAGACCGTAGGGAACCCTGTTCAGCCCTGCCGAGTTCGGGATGCCGCCCCAGTGGCCGGGAATCAGTTTCCCCGGCCTGGGCGGATGCGTGGCCCCGGGGTTGAGGTGTGCCAGTTTGATGTGGTCGACGACCTCGTTGTAGCCCTGGCCGTATTCGTAGTTGAGACGAGGGATCACGTCGGTGAACACGCAGGCCTTCGGAGCTCCGGCGAAGTAGTCCGCGGAGTCGCAGCGGAACCCCGGTCTGGTGAGGGAGTCCAGTTCCACGGGCCGGTTGAAGTCATCGAGAGCGCTTCCCCGCAGGACGAACAGGTTCCGGAGCACCTTCTCGGGTTGCTGGGTCGCGGCGGCTTCGTCGGAGCTGAGGTTCCAGTTGACCCATTCCCCGTCGTCCCAGTCACCGACGTCCATCGTCACATACTTTCGATCGGCGGAGCAGCCCACAGTCAAGTCGACGCACTCGACTTTGAGGCTCAGGGTGGACCAGCCGGAGAAGCTGCCACTGGTGTCGTAGTCGTCGCCATGGAACCAGTAATGGACCTGGCGGGTGAAGGGATTGGCCACCGCCTGCGCCCGGTACTCGACGGTGAACTCGCCTTCCTTCTTCCCGTTGTAGATGTACTCGCCATGGACCTTGTTCTTCTGACACCAGTAACCACGGAACAGGACATGGCCACCGATTCCGTCCGCTCCAGGACGGCTCAGGCATTCGTTGAGCAGCCACTCGGGCGGCGGTTCCACCGCCGCGGTGGCGAGCTGGGCCTGCAGTGCGTCCACGTTCTTCAGCTCATCGGCGTTCGTGTCCGCAACATTGTCGTGGTTCCTCGCGGCGTAACGCCGGGCCTCCTCGACTGTCCCGTTCCGCGCTTCCGGTCGGAGCGCGCTGACCGCGCCATCCGCGCCCAGCAGATCTGAGACTGTTCCCCCAGCATATTCGTCCGCGATGGCGTCCGCCTGCGCCGTGGCCGGAGCGGGCACTCCGAACGCGGCGATGACAGACATCGTCAAAGCGCCGAGAAGTTTCCTCACTTTCGATTGCATATATTTCCCCTCTGGCTGTGTATCGAATTCACGGCGAACGTGATTCGGCACGTATTACCTGATTGGAAATCCTGACCCAGTTTCAGCGAGAGGCGGTCTCTCACCGTCGGCGGCTACGGTTCCGTGACGCACAGGTGAAAGCAACCGCCATTTGGCCGATTGCGGTATCGAACGTCATATTCGCAGGGCGTCCTTGTTCTTTGGAAACCTGCGTCCTCCGCGAAGTTACGGGGTATTCGCCACACGATTTGATAGTCGCCCGTGTCCGCGATTCCGGATTTCGCTCCGCGTGTCCCATGACCTGACGTTCGATGCGTCGGGCCCTGGCGCTACCGCGTCGGTTCGTCTTCGAAATCCGGGCGGAGCCGCCAACCCAGCAAACCCTGAACCGGCTCGTCACAGCCCGCGGTCTCAGGGGCCGGGGCCGCCCGTTCTGCGGCGTCACGGGCGTCGTCGGGTCGGCCGGCGGCGGTGAAGATGCGTTCCAGTTCGCGCCATATCTGAACTTCCGCGCGACGGTCACTGATCTTCGCGTAGGTCACGGCGGCGGCGACGAACGCCTGCACGGTGTCGGCAAGCCAACCCGCCTCGCGGAACACCACACCCAGGTTGCGCCACGTCTGCGCCGCGCTGCGCCTGTCGCCGACCTCCTCGAAGGCAGTTCCCGCAGCGAGGAACACGTCGATCGCGTCGCCACGCTGCTGGAGCTCGTACAAGGTGATCGCCAAGTTGCCTCGCGCCATCGCCGCATGAGGCCGGTCACCGATGTCGTGGAAGGTCGCCACCGCGGCGGTGTGCTCGTCGAGAGCGCGGATGTGATCGCCCCTTTTCTGGAGCGCGGAACCCGCGTTGCTTCGCGCGGCGGCTTCGCTGCGGCGGTCACCGAGTTCCTGGAAAAGGTCAGCGGCATAGAGGTGGTAGCTTGCCGCTCTCCCGGCGTCGCCCACGCCCTGCAACGCCAAGCCCATGTCGTCCATCATCCGGCCGTCGATGGCCAGATCGTCGAGGAGTACGCGGCCGGCCAGCAGCGCGGTGTTCAGATTGTGGAGGGCCTCCTCGCACCGTCCGGCCTCGGTCAGGGCGGCCGCCAGGTTGTCGATGGCCAAGACCGTCGTTACCGGGTCACGCAACCGGCGCGCCGATCGGTCGGCGATCCGGGCGACGGCGCCCCAGTCGGCCACCTGACGCCGCCAGGACCAGAGATTCGACAGGGCGAAAGCCAGATCCACCACCTTCTGATGTTGTTCGGCCTCCTCGGCTGTCGCCACCGCGGCGACCAGGCACGCCTGTTCCGTATCCAGCCAGGTCAGTGCGTCCTGCCAGCCGGTGAACGGCCCACCGTGAGGGTGCGGTGCCTGGGAGCGCACCGTCGCCATCCAGCCCAGCGCGGCTCGCGTCGTCACCAGGTAGTGGTCGAGCACCCGGTCGGTCGCGGCGGCGAGCTGCGCCGAGCCGATGCCGAGATCGGCCACGGCGTGCCGGGCGACTGCGAGGCGCAGCAAGTCGTGGAACTGCCAGCGCCGCGGGCCACCCAACAGCAGGTGGGCGCGGGTCAGCACCCGCAACCGCACCCTCGCGACCACCTCGTCCACACCCAGCACCGCCGCCGCGGCCGCCGAACCGGAGTCCGGGCCGGGCGCGATCGTCAGCAGGCACAGCAACCGGGCCGCCTCGGGATCTCGGGTGCGCAGCCGCTGCCAAGACGTCGCGAACGCGGCGTGTATCCCGCCGACACCGTCATCCAGTACGTCCAACCGGGTTCGCGTGTCAGCCAGGTCGGCGGCGAGCTCACCCATGGTGAAGTCCGGTTCCTCGGCCAAGACGCCCGCGGCGATCGCCACGGCTTGAGGCAGCCACCCGCACCACCGCAGCACCTCCGCCACAGCGGCGGAATCGGCCACCCGAGGATCAGCCGGCAGGCCGCGGCTCCGGGCCCGCTGGTGCAGCACGGCCCGCAGCAGCTCCGCTGCCTCATCGGGCGCCAGCACCCCCAGCTCCACTCGATCGGCGCCGGCCAGAGGCAGAGTTTCACGCGACGTGATCAGCACCCGGTGAGCGCGGGCAGCGAACGGTGTCGGCAGCAGATCGCGGACTTGATCGGGATCCGCGGCGTTGTCCAGCACCACCAGCACCCGCTGGCCGCGAGCGGCCAGCAGATCGAGGTGCCGGTGATAAGCGGTCGGCTGCTGCGCCACGTCGGTCGGGATCCCCTCGGCCGGCACGCCCAACGCCCGCAACGCCGACGCGAACACCTGACCGGGCCGTATCCGGTTCTCCACAGTGGGTTCATAGCCGCGCAGATCCACGAAAACCGCACCGCCGGGAAACCACCCCGAAGCCACCGCCTCCGCGGCGACCCGTCGGACCAGCGCGGTCTTGCCGATCCCGCCCATACCTTGCACCACGCCGGCCACCGGGCGGGCAACGCCGGGTTCGGTGGGCGCCAGAAGCCCGGTCAGCCGCTCGAAATCCGCGGCCCTTCCCACGAACACCTCGGCGTCGGGCTCGGCGTGAATCGCCGTCACCACCGCGCCGCTTTCCGGGACAGCGCCCTGAACCTGGAGGTAGAGCGTGTTGTGGTCGCCGACCTGCACACCCTGCCCGTAACGGGCGTCGACCGCCATGGGCTTCGGTTCGTCGGCCGACGCGGTCACTGCGACGATCGCGAGCCGAAGTTCAGCGTCATCGAGTTGTGGTCGCCGACCTGCACACCCTGTGCCTCGCGGGCATCGACGGCGAACTTGCCGCCGGCCAAACCAGGTCGATCAAGCAGGTCTCGCGCGGCGGCGACCAACTCGTCATCGGGTTCGAGGTCCACTCCGTCCAGCGCTCGAACGAGCTCGGCCCGGATCAGCTGTTCCCGGTCGGGTACGGAATCGTCGCGGGCCGCTTCTTCGAGTTCCTCGGCCGCCTTCCTGCCCAGCCGCCGACGTAGCCCGCCGACCAGGCCACCGTAAGCATCCTTGACCGCGAGCGAGGCGGTGTCCTTGGCCCCGACCGCCGCTCCCGCGACCAGCGCGGCTGCCACCACATCCACCAGATCCCCGACCATCGCGCCTCCCTACGCCCGAGCCAGACGACCAGTCTGCCCCGCACCACCGCGCTTCGACCAGACCGGCGATCTGGCAGGACCGACGAGGTCGTCTCCGTTCTCAACGGGCGCGCAGGGCCAGTGTCATGCGTCCTCGCCGAGGACGTCGAGAATGCTTGCCGCCAGACGCTCCCGGGCTTCGGAGGTCAGCGGGGACGCCAGGGTGCTCTCGTATCCCCATAAGCCGTCGGCGGCCATCCGGGCGACCAGGCATCGCAGCGACTGATCGTCCATGTCTTCGACGGGCTGCTCGCCTTCGGGGAACCAGCGCCGGTAGACCCGGAGCCAGGGTGCCATCCACTCGGGGTCGTTGGCGGCTTCGAGAATGAACGGCATCTCCACATGGGTCAGTGACCGGAGCGAGGCCAGCACGTAGCCCTTGGTGCGATCCACCAGACTCGCGCCTTCGGGGTCTCGTCCCGTGGCATCGAGGAGTGCCCGCTCGATGCGGTCCGCCAGTTCCTCGTGGATCCCGACCAGCAACGCGTGCTTGTTCGGGAAGTGGTAGATCAGCCCGCGCTTCGTCATCCCGGCCTCTTCGACCACCGCGTCCAAGGTCAGCGCCGTGATCCCGCCCGCTTCCACCACCCGCAGTGCGGCCTCGATCAGTTGTGGTCGTGCGCTCGGTCGTGCCATCGGCCCTCCTGTCGACACCATTAGTATACCATCTGGTGTATGTACACTATTTGGTGAAGTAACTCGGACAGGAGGACGAACTCATGACGGAAACCCTTCAGCGGGCCACGGCCCGCACCTGGGTGGGATTGGCGGTACTCGTGCTGCCGATGCTGCTCATCGCGATCGACGGTGTGGTGCTGATCTTCGCGCTCGCCGACATCGCTGAAGACCTGCAGCCAACAGGCGTGCAGCAGCTGTGGATCCTCGACATCTACTCGCTGATGCTCGCGGGCCTGCTGATCACCATGTCGTCGCTGGGTGACCGTTTCGGTCGGCGCAAGATACTGCTCGTCGGCGCGGTCGTTTTCGCCGCCGCCTCGGTCTTCGGCGCCGTGTCCACCGAGCCGTGGATGCTGATCGCGTCCCGTGCGCTGCTCGGCGTCGCCGGTGCGATGATCATGCCGGGAACGCTGTCGCTCATCCGGAACATGTTCCTCGACCGCGGCCAGCGCCGAACGGCCATGGCGGTGTGGTCCGCGTCGGGAGCGCTCGGCGCGGCCGCCGGGCCGATCGTCGGTGGCTGGATCATCGAGATCTTCACCTGGCACGCGATCTTCCTGATGAACATCCCGGTCATGGTGCTCCTGCTGGTGCTGGCGCCGATCCTCGTCCCGGAGAGCAAGAACCCGAACCCGGGAGGCATCGACGTTCCCAGCATTCTTCTCTCGCTCTCGGGAATGATCGCCTTCGTCTACGGCGTGAAGACCTTCGCCGAAGGCAAGGAACCCGTTGCCGCGCTGGTCACCTTCTTCGCCGGGCTGACCCTGCTCGTGGTGTTCGTCGTCCGCCAGCTGCGCATGCCGGTGCCCATGATCAACGTCCGCCTGTTCCGCGTCCGGGCCTTCACCGGCGCGGTGGTCACCGACCTGCTGTCGGTGTTCGCCCTCGTCGGAGCCATGTTCGCGATGACCCAGTTCCTGCAGCTGGTCGCCGGGCTCAGCGTCATCCAGTCGGCGCTGTGGATGCTGCCGCAGGCCGCGATGTCCGCCTGCGCCGGGTTCATCGCCGCGGCGCTCGTCAAGCGCTTCCCCACGTCGATCATCGTCGCCATCGGCGGACTCATCACCGCCGGAGGCTTCGCGATGCTGCTCACCCTCGACCCCGGCACCCCACCGTGGTTCATCGCGATCAGCCTGTGCCTCGTCGGCCTCGGCGCCGGTGTGGCCATGACGCTGACCAACGACCTCATCATGAGCTCGGTACGGCCGGAGGAGTCGGGCCAGGCCGCCGCGATCAGCGAAACCGCCTACGAACTCGGCACCGCGTTCGGCACGGCCATCCTCGGCTCCGTGCTGCTCGGCTTCTACCGCGCGGGCCTCGCCGACACAGCCCCGTCAGGACTGCCCGGGGGCATTCTCGACTCCGCCAAGGAAACCCTCGCCGCCGCACTGCTGCACGCGCGCGAACTGACGGCGGACCTCGGAGCAGCCCTGTACACGGCGGCGACCGACTCGTTCACGAGCGCTCTCTCGTGGACCGGCGGAATCGCAGCGCTGATCCTGCTCGCGGTGGCGATGTTCGCCGCCGTGATGCTCCGTGGGGTATCGGCGCAAGAAGACCTCGCAGATGTCGAACACTGAGGCGAGTCAGGGCGGGAACCGTAGGAGTGTCGCGATCACCTCGAAGGGAGTCGTTCGCGGCACTCGGCGCGAGAGCCGAGCGGGTCGTAGCGTCGAGGAGGCAAGTGACCGGCATTCGAGGAAAGGACTTCCGATGACCGACCTTCCTGCCCCGACCACGCCGTACCTGGAGCCCGAAGCCAAGAAGCTCACCGAGGACACCGACCCGCATCCGCGCATCTACGAGCTGCCGCCCGAAGAGGGCCGCAAGATCCTCAGCGACCTGCAGAGCGGCGAGGGCGTCGAGCGACCGGACGTCGATGAGGAGTGGGTCGACGTCGACGCCGGCGAGTGGGGCACCGTCCGCACCCGCATCATCAAGCCCAAGGACGCCACCGGTCCGCTGCCGGTCGTGTTCTACATCCACGGCGCCGGTTGGGTCTTCGGCGACGACAAGACCCACGACCGCCTTTTCCGCGAGCTCACCGTCGGCGCCGGTGCCGCCGGCGTCTTCCCGGTCTATGACTGGGCGCCCGAGAAGGGGTACCCCACACAGGTCGAGCAGAACTACGCCGTCGGTCAATGGCTGCAGGCGAACGGCGCCGACCACGGCCTCGACACCTCCCGCGTCGCCGTCGCCGGTGAGTCCGTGGGTGGATGCATGTCCGCGGTCTTCGCGCAGATGAACAAGGACCGCGGCGGGCTCGCGCTCAAGGCGCAGATCCTGCTCTACCCCGTGACCGGACCGGACTTCGACACCCAGTCGTACCACCAGTTCGCGGAGCACTACTACCTCACCCGCGACGGCATGAAGTGGTTCTGGGACGCGTACACGACCGACGAGAGCAAACGCGAGGAGAAGTACGCCTCTCCCCTGCGGGCCACGATCGAGGACCTCGAGGGACTGCCGCCAGCCCTCGTCATCACCGCGGAGGCAGACGTCCTGCGCGACGGAGGCGAGCTCTACGCCAACAAGCTCCGCGAGGCAGGCGTCGAAGTGACCGCCGTCCGTATCAGCGGAACCGTCCACGACTTCATGCTGCTGGACGGCCTGCGGAACACCCCGGCCACCAATCTCGCGCGGAAGCTGTCCATCGACGCGCTGCGCGAGGCGCTTCACCAGGCATGACATCGGAAAGGGCGCGAGGCGGCAGACTCGGCGGGGTCTGCCGCCCATAGGCGTGCCGGCCACGGCATCCGAGGAGACGAGATGAGCCCGACGGCCACAGGCCCGCATGTCGACGAGACCGGTGCGCGGGTCGTCGGTGAGATCGGCCTGCTGGAGTACGAAGACTGCCAGGTCTCGGCGATCCACGGCCTCCGGGACATCTTCCGCGTCGCCAGCGAGTACGCCGTCGAGTCGGCCGATCCTCCGAGCGTGATCCGGGTCAGCACCTGGACCGTGACCGCCGCCGAGGAGGGGCCGGTCATGGTCTGTTCCTCGGACACCCATCCCGACCTCGAGCATCGCCTCAGCCACGTGATCATCCCGCCCAGTCTCATCGTGCCCGAGCTGATGACGTCGGTCAGCGAGCTCACCGACTGGCTCGCCGGCCTCCGGTCCGGGGGCACCACTCTCTGCGCGGTGTGTGCCGGCGTCTTCGTGCTCGCCGAGACCCATCTGCTCGACTCGCGGGACGCCACGACCCATTGGGCGTTCGCCGAGGAACTGGCGCGGCGATATCCGAAGATCCGGGTGGACGCCTCGCGCATGGTGATCGACGACCTCGACATCGTGACGGCCGCAGGAATCCTGGCGTGGGTGGATCTGGGGCTCACGCTGGTCGACCGGCTGCTCGGTCCCAGCGTCATGGTGCACACGGCGCGTTTCGTCCTCGCCGACCCGCCTCGCCGGCGGCAGTCCCTCTACCAGGAGTTCACGCCCCGACTCCAGCACGGCGACGCCGACATTCGCCAGGTGCAGGCCCAGCTGCACGCCAGGCTCGACGAACCCCACCCCGTGGAGCGTCTCGCGCGAACCGTGGCCATGCACCCGCGCACCTTCCAGCGGCGGTTCAAGGAGGCCACGGGCCTGACGGCGACGGAGTACATCCAGGCTGCCCGCATCGCGAAGGCCCGCGAGTCCCTGGAGCTGACGAACGAGCCGGTCGCTCGGATCTCGCGCGGCGTCGGCTACCTCGACGTGTCGAACTTCCGGCGGCTCTTTCAGCGCGCCACGGGCGTCACGCCGTCGGAGTACCGGAACCGATTCGGGATCGCGTCACGGTCCAGCCCCGCGGGGTGACCGGTCGGGCGGTCAGTCGGCGAGGATCCGCTCCACGCCCTCCCGGTACGTGGTGACCCGGAAGTCGGGGAAACGGGCCGCGAATTTCGAGCTGTCGAAGATGTTGTCGTCGCGGTAGCGGGCGAGCAGCTCGTACATCTCGTCGAGCGGCTTGACGAAGCGGCGCCCGAGGCGGAAGGCGAGCATCGGCAGCACCGTGTAGCCGACCTTGCGGCCGGTGACCTCGCCGGCGATCTCGACGAGCTGGGCGTACGTTCGCCGGTTCGGGTCGACCGGCAGATGCCATGTCCCGCCGTAGGCGTCCGGCGTGTTCCCGAGCAGGGCCAGTGCCCGGCTCGCGTCGGGAGTCCAGATCAGGGAGCGCTTGGCGCGGGCGTCGACCGGGACGAACGGCCGCTTGCCCGCCCGGATCCGGTCGAACACCAACGAGTTCGTGTAGCTCGTGGTCCGGCCGGGCCCGTAGAACTCGGGGGCGCGGCCGATGAGGCCCTGGACCCGGCCCGCTCGCATGGCCTCCAGCAGCATGGTGGCGAGCTCGCCGCGGACACGTCCTTTGCGGCCGCCCGGCGCGAAAGCCGTGGACTCGGTCTGGGGCGCCGACGTTCCGGGATACATGTAGGTGTTGTCGAAGAAGACGAGCTTCGTTCCGTGTTCGGCGCAGGCGTCGATGACGTTGCGCATGATGACGGGGAACTGCCGCTCCCACAGCTGCGAGTCCAGGGGCAGCCCGACGGTGAGGTAGGCGATTTCGCTGCCCGCGACAGCACGGCTGGTGGCCGCGGCATCGGTGAGGTCCGCGGCCACGAGCTCGTCGGTGTCGTTGACCTGCTTCGGCTTGCGGCTGACGAGCCGGATGTCTGTGGTGTGGTTGCGGTGGAGCTCGTTCACGAGCTCGTCGGCGATCGGTCCGCCGGCGCCGAGAACGGTCTGCATTCGGGTCTCCTTTGAAGTGTCGGGGGCAGCTCAGCTGATCACGGTGAAGCCGATGCCGGCGTCCTGGAGCCGGTGCATCAGGTTCTCGCCCATCGCGGCGGCGGTGGTGACCTGGCCGGCGGTGGGCGGGTTGTCGTCGAAGGCCAGGCACAGCGCCGACTCGGCCAGCATCTTGGCTGTCTCGGTGTAGCCGGGGTCTCCGCCGCTGACCTGGGTGTGCACGGTCTCACCGCCGCCCTCGCCGAGGAAGTCGACGGTGAACCACGTGCGGTCGCGCCGCTCCGCCGACGGCCCCTCGCCTTGCGGGATGCGCCGGCCGATGGCGCGGCGCAGGGGCGGGATCTGTACTGCCGCCAGGGCGGCGGCGAAACCGGCGACCGCGCCGCCGACGGTGGTGGCGCGCCGGACCCCGGCGTAGTGGGAGTAGGTGAAGTCGGGTCCGTAGTCCAGGCGAGCGAGCGCGGACCGCCGGACGACGTCGGGGTCGATCGTGGGCAGCGGGATCAGCCAGGTCCCGAGCACGCGGTCGCGATGGGGGCGGCCGACGCGCGTGCGAACCTGTCGTCCCCGCGGTCGCGGCTCGAGCCGGCGGCGCCGGGCCGCGGCCAGCAGCATGGCGCGCGGTCGCGACAGCTGGCCGAGACCGGAGTGCAGCGTGCCGCCGGAGATGGTGGCGTTCGTGCGGACCACGCCCCGAAGGGTCACCGGCACCCCGGACGGCAATTGCTGGACGGTGAAGAGCGCGCCGAGATCATGCGGGATCGAGTCGAAGCCGCACGCATGGACGATACGAGCGCCGGTCCGCTCGGCCGTCGCGTGGTGCTCGACGTACATCCGGTCGACGAACTCGGGCTCGCCGGTGAGGTCGACGTAGTCCGTGCCGGCCGCGGCACAGGCGGCCACGAGCGGTGCGCCGTACTCCAGGTAGGGGCCGACCGTGGTGATCACGACCCGCGCGGACTCTGCGACGCGGGCCAGGGACCGAGGATCCGAGGAGTCCGCGTGGAGAAGCGCGATGTCCTCCCCCCGCTGGTCGATCCGGAGGAGACGGTTGCGGACGCCCTCCAGCTTGGCCTGGTTGCGCCCGGCGAGCGCGAGCCTCCCTTCGCGAGGGAGACGGGCGGCGAGGTACTCGGCGGTCAGGCCGCCGGTGAAGCCGGTGGCGCCGAAAAGCACGACGTCGAAGGGACGCGGGTTCGTGGGAGCGGACATCGGCCTCGATTCCTCCGGACGCGGTATGTTTACGGTGCTCACAACAGCGTAGGAGGGTGAAGTAAGCGGTGTCAACATCAGGGAAGGGTGGCTACCATCACGGCGATCTGCGAGCAGCGCTGCTGTCGTCCGCCATGGAGATGCTCGAGGCCGGCGAGCCCTTTTCGCTTCGCGCCATCGCACGTAGGGCCGGCGTGTCACAGACAGCGCCATACCGTCATTTCAAGGATCGCGACGCACTGGAGTCCGCTCTGGCCGTCGAGGGCTTCCGGGACCTCCTGGCAGACCTGGGCGACGGGCGCACGCCGCCCACCTCACTCGCGGACTTGGCCGAATTCGCGGTCACCTATGTCGCCTTCGCGTTGCGGCGCCCCGCCCTCTTCCGGGTGATGTTCGGCAAGCCGTGCGACGACGCGGATGACGAACGGGTCAAGGCCGCCGACGCCTTGCACGAACTGCTGGCCGACGCACTCCATCACGTCTTTCCCGAGGCGGACGCCTCGGCTCTGGCGTCCGCCGGATGGGGGCTCGCACATGGACTGGCCTGCCTGTATCTCGACGGCAAGCTGCAGGCGGCCTCGGACGACGAGGTTGCCGAGCGGGTGCGCGGAGCCTTCCTCGCGATCGCGTCGGTCACCCCCTGAGACCTGCCGAGCGTTCGTCGCGGGCCTCACACCCTCCGGTGTTGACAGTGCTCACATGTCGTGCAACCCTCGGTGTTGACGCCGCTTACATTGAGGAGAGCGCTCATGACACCGTCCGGCAAGCTGACCGACCGCACCGTCGAGGTCGACCTCGGAGGCCGTCTCGTCACCGTCCCCGAGGGCGGCCTCTACGACCGGTTCCGGATGGACACCGACCTCGACGAGGTCGCGCGGGATCCGAGGGTCGGCAGCGTCGACTTCTTCCGCCGGATGCCGAAGACCCGCGTGGACTCCCGCATCGGGCCCACGCTGACGCCGAACTTCTACTACCGCATCTCCACGACCCGGCTCACGATGCTCGCGCCGACGAAGGCGATCCGGGACCGCCTGCCACAGGAGCTGGATCCGCTCGAGGTCGCCCCGGGACTCGGGATCGTCTCGGTGATGGCCTTCCGGTACGACGTGTGCGACATCGACTTCTACACCGAGGCCGCCGTCGGCATCGCCGTCAAGCCGGCCCGGCACAGCCGCGGGCTGGGCCTGCTCGACCTGGTCACCGCACTCAAGAACGACTCCCTGCACTCCTACGTGCTCTCGCTCCCGGTCAACACCGAGATCGCGCAGGTCCGCGGCCACGACGGCTACGGCTTCCCCAAGTGGGTCACCCGGCTCGACGTCGACATCGACACCGAGCGCACCTCCGCCAGGGTCGCCAACGACCAGGGCGGCCTCGACCTCGCCCTCTCGGCGCCCACCCCGAAGCAGACCGCCCGGCCCACCGGCGAGCACGTCTCCACCCTGACCTCCTACACCACGATCGACGGCGCCTGGCACGCCACGACCAGCCAGATCAACATGCTCTCCGCAGGCACCACGCGATTCCCCCGCGGCCTGGACCTGCGGCTCGGGGAGGGCCGGATGAGCCAGGACCTGCGCTCGCTGAAGCCGATCCGGACGATCCAGCTCGACGTCACCACCGAAGGCCAGCTGGCACTGCACATGCCGGTGCCCACCTCCGTCCAGGACCGGAGCTGAGGACGAGATGACCACCACGAAAACGCGCCACGCCGACACCACCCTTCCGGCTTCGCTGACCGCGGCCCGGGTCGAGCGCCTGGCCACCCTGGTCACCGCCGGCGCCGAAGCCCAGCGGGTCACCACGACCGCGCCCTACACCGGCGCACCGCTGGCGGACCTGCCCGTCTCCACCCCCGACGACGTCGAGGAGGCCTTCGCCCGGGCCCGTGCCGCACAGGCCGGCTGGGCGGCCACCCCGGTGGCCGAACGCAAGCGCATCATGCTGCGCTTCCACGACCTCGTCCTCCAGCGGCAAGAGGAGGCTCTCGACCTGATGCAGGCCGAGAGCGGCAAAACCCGCCGCGACGCCTTCCTCGAGGTCAGCGACATCGCGATCACCGCCCGCTACTACGCGCGCAGCGCACGGCGGCTGCTCTCGCCGAAGCGCCGCAAGGGCGCGATCCCGGTGCTGACGCACACCACCGAGCTGCACCACCCCAAGGGCGTGGTCACCGTCATCTCGCCGTGGAACTACCCGCTCAGCATGGCCGCCGGTGACGCCATCCCGGCCCTGATGGCAGGCAACGCCGTCGTGCAGAAGCCCGACACCCAGACCGCCCTGACCGCGCTGTGGGCCATGGAACTGATGCGCGAGGCCGGGTTACCGGCCGACGTCTGGCAGATGGTGGTCGGCCGTGGCAGCTCCATCGGAGGCGCGCTCATGGCCGGTGCGGACTACCTGATGTTCACCGGCTCGACCGCCAGCGGGCGCCGGATCGCGCGCGACGCGGGCGAGCGGCTCATCGGCGCGTCGCTGGAGCTCGGCGGCAAGAACGCGATGGTGGTGCTCGCCGACGCCGACATCGACAAGGCCGCCGCCGGTGCGGTCGCCGCCTGCTTCCCCTCGGCCGGGCAGCTGTGCGTGTCCATCGAGCGGCTCTACGTCGCCGAGGAGATCCACGACGCGTTCGTCGCCGCGTTCGTCGAACGCACCCGGGCCCTGCGCCTGGGCGCCGCCTACGACTTCTCGATGGACATGGGCTCGCTGACCACCCCCTCGCAACTCGAGACCGTCAGCGCGCACGTCGGCGACGCGGTGTCGAAAGGCGCGACCGTGCTGGCCGGCGGCAGCGCCCGTCCCGACCTCGGCCCCCTGTTCCACGAGCCGACGATCCTGGCCGACGTGACACCGGAGATGACACTGTTCGACCACGAGACGTTCGGGCCGGTCGTCTCGATCTTCCGCTACCGGTCGGTGGACGAGGCCGTGGCGATGGCCAACGCCACCCCGTACGGCCTCAACGCGAGCGTCTGGGGCCGCGACGGCGCGGCGGCCCGCGAGGTCGCGCGACGGCTGCACGCCGGCACCGTCAACGTCAACGAGGCGTTCGCCGCCGCCTGGGGCAGCATCGACGCCCCCATGGGCGGCATGGGCGACTCAGGCCTCGGCCGCCGTCACGGCGCCGACGGACTGCTCAAGTACACCGAAGCCCAGACCGTGGCCCACCAGCGGCTCCAGGGCTTCACCCCGCCCCGCGGAATCGAACACGAGCGATGGGCGCGAATCCTGACCCGGGCGTTCAAGACACTGCGGGCACTGGGTATCCGATGACCACGAGCCACACCGGCCCGCCACACCGCCATCCGCGCCGCAGGAAGGAAGAACAGCCATGACCAAGCACGTCCTCCACGTCGTCACCAACGTCGGTCACTACGACGACCCGTCCCACGCCACCGGGCTGTGGCTCTCCGAGCTCACGCACGCCTGGCACGTGTTCGACGAGGCGGGCTTCGAGCAGACCCTGGTGAGCCCAGCGGGCGGCGCCTCGCCGCTCGAGCCGCGGTCGCTGAAGTTCCCCACCTACGACAAGACCGCCAAGGCCTGGCGCGCCGACCCCGCGAAAATGGAACTCCTCGCGACCACGAAGAGTCCCGAGGAGATCGACTCCGCCGACTTCGACGCCATCTACTTCACCGGCGGCCACGCCGTGATGTACGACTTCCCCGGCTCCGAAGGCCTGCAGCGCATCACCCGCGAGATCTACGAGCGCGGCGGCATCGTCTCCTCGGTCTGCCACGGCTACTGCGGACTGCTCGACACCCGGCTCTCCGACGGCACCTACCTCATCGACGGCAAGCACCTGACCGGCTTCGCCTGGCAGGAAGAGGTGCTCGCCCGCGTCGACAAACTGGTGCCCTACAACGCCGAAGAACGTGCGAAAGAGCGCGGCGCGCTCTACGAGAAAGCCACGCTCCCCTTCGTCTCCTACACCGTGACCGACGGCAACCTCGTCACCGGCCAGAACCCGGGCTCGGCCAAGGCCACCGCGCGCAAGGTCGTCGAAGCCCTCGCGGGCAACACGTCGCAGACCCACCCCTGAGGCGCACCCGTTCCGTGGAACGCAGGCCGACGCCCGGGACGATCGATCCACGGCCCGCGGCCCTGGCTCAACGATCTGCTGACTCCGCAAGCGGCTCGGTGCCCCCCTGTTCCCGACGGGAACTGTCGCCACAGAAGCAGCCGATGCAGGCGTTCACGAAGACACGCACCGCGTCCCGGCGATCCGGGCTGCGCCAGACGACCGCGAGTTCGCCTGGTGAGAGCCCGGTAACCGGACGGCAGACCACGTCGTTTCGTTGGTAGATCTCGACATTTCCGGCGGCGAGGAGCGCAACGCCGAGCCCGGAGGCGACCGCCTCATAGGACTCCTCGACGGTCTCGGCTTCGGCCGCGACGTCGGCCGGGCGCGGACGGCTTGCGGTCGCCAGCCAGAACTCGCGCAGCGGCCCAGCCGACGAGGGGAGCGCGATGAACGGCTCGTCGATGAGTTCGGCGAACGGGATCACCTCGCGGCTGGCCAGGCGATGGCCCGGCGGTACCGCCACCCATCGCTGCTCGGAGGCGACCACCCGCCAGGAAAGCCCGGTGTCATCGGGAATGGGCAGCCAGGCGATGGCCACATCCACATCGCCGGCGGCCAGCCCGATCGACGGATCGCTCCAGGGTACTTGGCGGAACCGCAGTCGCCAGCTCGGCAGCGACTCGCTCATTCTCGCCGTGACACCAGGAATGAGGCCCCGGCCGATTCGGGTCTGGAAGCCGACTGTCAGCGTGGCCAGCTGCGTCGAGGATGCCTCGGCCGTTTCCCGGCGTGCCCGCTCCCATAGCTGCACGATCTGCTGGGCACGGGGCAGCAATGCCTTACCCGCGGCGGTCAGCGCGACGGCGCGGCGGTCCCGGTCGAACAGCGTCACCCGCAGACAGGCCTCCAACTGGCGGATCTGTTTGCTCAGCGCGGGCTGCGAGATGAACAGCCGATCGTTCGCCGCCCGAGTGAAGCTCAACTCCTCGGCGACCGCGATGAAGTACCGCAGATCCTGGACCCGAACATCCATAGCCGCAGGTTATAACGACAGGTATTGGACGCGCGTGCGGATCGGTCACAAGATCAACGCATGGAACTGACCGGAAAGACGGCGCTGGTGACGGGTGCGTCGCGAGGAATCGGAAGAGCGATCGCCACCCGGCTGGCCGCCGATGGAGCGCTGGTCGCCGTGCACTACGGACATGATGACGCCGCGGCGCGGGAGACCATGGCCGCGATCGAGCGCGTCGGCGGGGCGGCCTTCGCCGTCCGCGCCGAGTTCGGCGTGGACGGCGATGTGGACACTTTGTTCGCCGGAGTGGAGCAGGGGTTGACCGGCCGGCCGCTGGACATACTGGTCAACAACGCGGCCGCCTTCGCCGGCACGCTCGACCAGGTGACGCCCGAGGAGTTCGACCGGCTCTTCGCGATCAACGTGAAGACCCCGTACTTCGCGATCAAACGGGCGCTGCCGCTGTTGCGGGACGGCGGCCGGATCGTCAACGTCTCCTCCGCCGCCACCAGGATCGCCATGCCCGAGACCGCGTACGCGATGACGAAGGGAGCGGTGGACGTGCTCGGCCGGAACCTGGCGCAGCGACTCGGCCCGAGGCGCATCACCGTGAACACCGTCGCTCCCGGGGTCACCGAAACCGATATGAACTCCTGGATTCAGGACGCCCCGCACCTGGTCGAGCAGAGCACGGCCATCACCGCACTGGGTCGGGTCGGGCAGCCGGAGGACATCGCCGACGCCATCGCATTCCTCGTCTCCGAGGACGCCCGCTGGATCACCGGCCAATGGCTCGATGTCACCGGCGGCCTGTTGCTCGGGCCTGGCGAGTTCCGGAACTATTGAGGGGTAAGGCAAACGTGTCGTGGTCGCGGACGGGGTCGATGCTGGGACTTCGTTGTCGTTCGAGTTCGCCTTTCGTTCTCCTTGGAAGTCCGTGAACTTCATGCATCGCTTACCGTCGGCTGATCTGACGCGGATCCGTCACCGCGAGGAGTTTGTCCGGGTTGCGGATGGCGTAGAAGTGGGTGATCTTCCCGTCGGTGGTTTCGACCAGGAAGACACCTTCGGGCTGGTCGCCGCGGTAGGAGATCAACGCGGGTGTGTTGTTGCAGTTGACCATCTCGATCCGCAGGTCCGCCGTCCGCCGCTCGGGGCGGAAGAGGTCCATGACGAGTGCGGCGACCTTCTCCGCACCCACGATCGGCCGGCGTGCCGCGATGGTTTTGCCGCCGCTGTCGGCGGTCCAGGTGGCTTCCGGCGCGAGCAGTGAGAGCAGCTCTTCCAGGTTTCCGGTGGCCGCGGCGGTCATGAACTTCTCGGTGATCCGCGCGGTGGTCACGGCGTCGGCGGGTGCGAAACGCTTGCGCCGCGCCTGTACGTGCTCGCGGGCCCGGTGCGCCACCTGGCGCACCGCCGCCACCGATTTGCCCACCGCCGCGGCGATGTCGTCGTGGTTGAAGCCGAACACCTCACGCAGCACGAACACCGCGCGCTCGTCCGGAGTGAGGGTTTCCAGCAGCACGAGCATCGCCATCGACACCGACTCGGCGAGCACCGCGTCGGCCGACGGGTCGGTGTCGTCGAGCAGCAGCGGCTCGGGCAGCCATGGGCCGATGTAGTCCTCGCGACGGCGCGTGTTCGCCCGCACCGTGTTGAGCGCCTGCCGGGTCACCAACCGGGCCAGATACGACTTGGTGTCCCGCACCGTCGCCAGATCCACCTCGGCCCACCGCAGATAGCCGTCCTGCAGCACGTCGTCTGACTCGGTCGCCGAGCCGAGGATCTCGTAGACGATCGTGAACAGCAGCGGGCGAAGGTGGGTGAACCGCTCGGCGTGTTCGTCGGTGGTCACAGGGACGCGACTCCTTGTGCGGTGGTGATCTGCCTGCCGGGGCGAGGGCCGCCCCTGGGCCAGCCCATGGCCCCCGGCTCGCGAGCCTCCCGGCGAATCCTTTTCGACACCACGAACCTGCAAGTCACTTCCTTGATCAACGCGCCAATGCGGCCGCCGATGTAGAGGTTCACCGTACTGTCGTCCTTCCGGGCGAGCTGCCGGATGCCGGCGTGGCGGCCGAGGCTGACGCACGCGCCGCTGAAGGCCAGGTCGATCAACGCCGGTTCGGTGCCCGCGATACGGCTCAGCACGGTGTCGGCGGCCTGTGCCCCGAGCGGCCCGGCGGCATAACCGCTCATCCGCAACGGCCGGCCCGACGGTGCGGCGGCGTCGCCCGCCGCGACGACGCGGTCGTCGTCGACGCTGGTCAGCGTTTCGTCGGTGAGCAGCCGCCCTAGATCGTCGGTGCGTAACCCGCTGGCACGGGCCAGCTCGGGCACACCGAACCCTGCCGTCCAGACGGTCAACGCACTCGCACGGACCGCACCGCCGGCCAGGACGACCGCGTCCGGCCGGACCTCGGTCACCACGTCGGCCTCGATCACGGTGACACCGTGCCGGCTCATCCACCTGGCGACCGACCGGCGGCCCGGCGCGCTCAGATAAGGCGCCAGGGCTCGGCCGCACACCAGCGTGACCGGGCGTCCCTGCTCGGCCAGTTCCGCGGCCGTCTCGATGCCGGTCAATCCACCGCCGACCACCGTGATCGGCGCGGCGGGCGGCAATTCGTCCAGCCTGGCGCGCAGCCGCTGCGCGTCCTCGAACTCGGCGACGGGCACACCGAGCTCGACGGCGCCGGGCACGGCCGACGGTGTCGCCGCGGTGCTGCCGACCGCGTAGATGACGTAGTCGTAGGCCAATCCGCCACCCGAGGCCAACTTCACGGTGCGCGTGGCGGTGTCGATGCGTGCGACGCTGTCGACGACCAACTCGATGTTCTCGCCGAGCAGCGTGCCGTAGTCGATCGTCGCATCGCCGCTGCGTGCCGCGAACTGGTGCAGCCGGATCCGCTCGACGAACTCCGGGCGGGGATTGACCAGCGTGATGTCGACGTCGGCGCGCATCCGCAGCCGGTTGGCCGCGAGCGTTCCGGCGTAACCACCACCGATGACCACGACCTTGTGACGTGTCTTGTGTTCAGGCATGCCTCTCAAGACACCGCGGACCACCGAGAACGTGACACGACCCGCCGTGACCCGCGTCACCGCGCGACAGCACGGGCTCGGTGTTCGCGTGTCCCGGCCGGGTCGCCGTCGGTCTGGTCACCGGCGACCCGGCCGACAAGCTGCCGGAGATTTGCGAGATTCCTGTGGTGCCCCCCGGCGCGGTTCCAACAACAACCCCACGAATCGAAATTCGAAACGTGAGCTGCGGATCTCCGCGACGACCGTGATCGAGCGGCACCGCCGGAAAGCCCGGTGACCGCCTTGAACAACCCGAACGAAGCAACACTGCCCACGGGCCGACGCGACTTCGCGCTGGTCGTACAGTGCGCCTGCACCGCCCTCGTGGCCATCGGCGCCGCCTACGCCTCTCACCGACACGGACGAGACTTTGCTCTGCAGTTCGGAGCGGACCACACCACCGCCGCCGCCATCTGGCCACACGAGGACGACCGGACGCGACCCGCTAGATCTCACGCCACAAGCTCTGCTGTGGGGGAAAGCCAGCGACAAACACTTGAATCGACCACTACGACGATGACCTGCCCACTCCACACCAAGTTCCTTGCGGACTAGAACATCGTGCTCTCCGTGTCCGCGAGCCCGAGGGAGCGAAAGGAGGCATCCAACGCGCGGGACACATCGTCCTGAGCGCCGGCCTCGCTGATGGTTGCGTAGAGGAACGCACCTGGTTTTCGTTCGGGGTCGGCGGGCATCACCATCAGAATCCCAGGATCGTACCCGGCACTGAAGGATAACCCTGCTTTCTCTACGCCGGCGAGAAACTCTTCGGTTGACAGTGCACCCCAGTTTGGAGAGGCGCTAACTTGCCGAATTAGCCGCGACGAGTCGCCGAGAATCCCGTCGGCCGCGAGCTTGTGGAGGTGCGTGCCGGTCGTGGCCCTAACGTTCACCTCCGTGTACACGACCGCGCCTTGTGCGGTGACCACCGCGTCGACGCAGAAATTTCCTCTATATCCGAGTGTTTGGTAGATTTTGGCTGAGCTTCTCAGCTTCTCTGACACATTCCTGTGCGCGACTGTCAGAGATTCCAACTGTTTCGCACTGGATTCGTCCGTTGTCGTAGGACAACGTGCCCATGCCGTACAGATCCCAGCCGTTTTGATCGACGACCAGCTCGACATACCATGATTCGCGAACGTCGAGTAGTTGTTCAACGATGACAGGGTGCTGATCGTTCTGGGACGCCCACGCCCGGCGTGGGGCTTTGTTCGGCAAACGAAGCCCGCTGGGACGCGCACACCTGCGCTTGCGGCGATGGCTCTGAAGGGGCGGCGATGGCAAACACCTCCGGCACTGATCCAGGGCTCCGAGATCAGGTCGACGGGCCGCTGAGCGCACGTCCGTTTCGGTGGTTCTTCATCGGTCGCGTCGTGTCGGTGCTCGGAAGTTCGATGACTCCGGTAGCACTCGCTTTCGCTGTACTGGAAGCAACATCCAGTCCGGCATATCTCGGCTTCGTCCTGGCCGCTGCGATGCTGCCTGAGATCGTGTTCGTCATCATCGGCGGTAGCGTGGCCGATCGTTGGCGACGTGACGTATTGCTGCGGATCACCAACGTCGGCGCCGGACTTTCCCAGGCTTGTGTCGCGTTCTGCGTGCTTACGAAACAGGATCCGCTGTTCCTCATAATCCTGGCACTGGTCAACGGCACGCTGCAGGCCTTCATCAGCCCGGCGATGCAAGGCATCGTTCCGCAGCTCGTCGACAGCGCGAACATTCAAAAAGCAAACTCGATGCTCAGCGCCTCCCGGAACGCGGCCCGCATCCTGGGCCCTTCAGCGGCCGGTGTCCTCGTCGCGGTCGCGGGCGGCGGGTGGGCGATCGCACTGGACGCCGCATCGTTCCTCATCGCCGCGGCGTGCCTGACCCGCGTTGTCTTGCCAGCAAAGGCGAAGTCGACCTCCGCCAACCTGCTGCGAGACCTCCGCGAAGGATGGACCTACTTCAGCTCGACGCCGTGGATCTGGTCGATCACCCTCGCTTTTATGTTTCTGAACGCGATTCAGATGGGCGTCTGGCAGGTACTCGGCCCCTCCATAGCCTCGACGACAATCGGCGCAACAGGCTGGGGTCTGGTGGCCAGCGTCAAGGCAGCAGGGCTGGTCATCGCCAGCTTGGCGATGATCAAAATCGCGGTGCGGCGGCCCCTCCTGATCGGCCTGATCGCCATGTCGGCGACGGCGATCCCGCTCGTACTGCTCGGCACCGGCTCGAACCTCATCCTGCTGGCCACCGCGACCTTCGTCTCCGGGCTTGGTTCCGCGCTCTTCGGCATCGTCTGGGACACAGTGCGCCAACGGAACATCCCGAACACCATGATCTCGAGAGTGACCTCATACGACGACTTCGGCTCCTACGTGGCCATACCTGTCGGGCAACTGGCAGTAGTACCCATCGCGTCAGCAACAGGCATGCCACAGGTCGCGATACTGGGCGGGATCGCCTACTTCGTGATCGCGCTCCTGCCACTGACCCTGCACTCTGTCCGAAGTCTCACCGCGACCGGCGCCAGCTGATGTCGGAGGAACCTGGATCCAGTAGGACACCCTCCTGCGTGCAATCGGTGCCGCCAGACACCGCGAGTCGGCCGCTGGTTTCTGGCACCGGCAGCCTCCTCACATGACCGCCAATTCTGGTCAGCCAGATCCCTGCTGGCCGTGCGGTGACCTGAAGGAACACGTTCGCCACCACGAACTCCGAAGTCGACATGATCGCCTCCCAGCTACTAGCCGGCCCCACCGAGTCAGAGGGCACCCTGCGAGATGTCGAGTCCGCAATGACCGCACATGCCCGCCAGACTGTTGTGCGCCCCACGCGCCCACCAGATCACGGTCGGGAGCCGCTGTTGCCTCGATGATGCCGAGGGCGTCGATGCACTCCGTCGAGCGCATTGAAATGCGGCGTTGACCCGCACTGGCCGCCGCCGCATCGGCTTTCCCCGAGGCGAATGTCCCTGCTTTCGCCGCCGCGGGTCCGCGGTGAAGGCGGCCGCCGCGGCTCGGAGTCCGGTAGCCGCGGCGGCCGCTGTTGCCGGGCCACCCGATCAGGGGATTCCGTAGCGGCCCGGACGACAGGGTCAGTTCTTGTTGGTACCCGGGGTCAGCACTTTGTCGATGACGAAGACGGTGGCGTTCTTGGTGGGGATGTTGCCGCACAGGATCTTCGCGCCGTTGACGGTCATGTTCTCCCCGGTGCCTTCGATCTTCACCGGCCCGCCCGCGGTGTTGAGTGTTTCCACCGAGCCGACGGTGGCGAGGCCTTTGGCGTCGTAGCGCTTGCCGGCGACGTGGTACTGCAGGATCGGCGCCAGCTGGTCCGGCTTGCCGGCGAGTTCGGTGAACTTGGCCTCGCCCAAGGCTTCGAAGGCCGGGTCCGCCGGAGCGAACACGGTGATGGCCTGCTGGCTGTTGAGCGTGTCCACCAGGTTGGTGGCCTTCACCGCGGCGACCAGCTTGGTCAGCAGCGGGTTGGTCGAGGCGGCACTGGCGACCGGCTGCGGGCCCATCGAGTCCAGCGAACCCGGCGCACTGCCCTGCGGCAGCTGCGAACACGCCGGACCGAACACATCGGAGTTCGTGGTCACTCCATCCGGCGAACCCGCTGTCCCGGAACTCGACATCGGGGCCGAGCTGGACGGGGCCATCGAACCGGCGTTGTTGCCGGACGAGGCGGTGTCGTTTCCGCTGCACGCCGCCAGAGCCAACGCGGCGGCCGCGGTGAAACCGATACCTACGACACGGAACTTACTCACGAGAAATCACTCCAGTGTGCTGTGCGGGCGAACGACCCGCCGGTGCGGGCTTGTTCCTTGCGAGGCATTCGGTGCCGCCGGTCAAAGAGCTGGGCGGCCGAAGCGCCACGTTCGGGTGACAAGTGCCGCGGGACGGACGCCATGGGCGACCGTCCCGCGGTTGTGGTCAGCCGTTGGCGTCGCTGGTGTTGACGTCTCCGTTGACCCCCTTGGGGAAGAAGCCGCCGGAGGTGGCCGCTTTCGGGGTCAGGTAGACGATGTTGAGAACCTGGCCGGGCGTGCGGCTGAAAGCGATGCCGTTGGCGTCGGTCGGGACGATGTTGGCCCGGCCCTGGCCGTCGACCACGCCTTGATCGAGGTCGCTGGAGCCGTCGAGGCTGTCCTGGGCGTTGGACAGCTTGACGCTCGCCTCCCGCAGGTCACGGCCCAGCAACCCGAGGCCGAGAATGCCGCCGCTGTGCTGGTAGAGGGCGCTGCGGATGTTGCCGGCGTGGTAGGCCTCGACGGCGAGAATACCGGCAGCGGCTTCGAGGTAGGTCTTGTTGGTGATCAGTGGTGCGGCCCCCTTGTAGGCGGTGACGCCGACATCCTCGAAGAGGTACGCGGCCAGCAGGTGTTCACCGCCGACCGGATGATCCACCCCGGACAACGAACGCCGCATGGCCCAGCTGATGAATCCGCGTCAGATCATCGAACTCGACGCCGGCCACGCCTCGCTCGCGTCACAACCCGGCCCGGTCACCGACCTCATCAACACCGCGGTGGACGATCTCGCCGGTTGACGGCTCGGATCGGCGAAGGGGCGCAGGCATCACCTCTCCAGGTGCCTGCGCTCCGCCACCTCGACCGCCACCACCGTCTCACGAGGCCGAGAGCGCTCCTCGTGATGCACCGGCTCTTGGACCGTGGTCCTCCACCAACTCTCGCGGATCGCCCCTGAACACTCCCCCTTATAGGCTTGTTTCAGGGAGGTCTCATGGCGCTCGAACCCGCCTTTTCCGCCGAAGTGTTCCGCAAGGCCGCTTCGCTGCCGGACGTGCCGCCACGAGCGCGGAGGGTCGCACGCGTACAGCCACGGAGTAGTCCGATGAACGGCGGCGTGTCCGCTGGCCGGTCATATGGCCCTGCGGTAGGACCTTGGTTCCAGCTCGTCAACGCCGGGTCGTTGCGACCGGCTCGGCTACGAGGAAGGGAACGAGCACGATGACCGAACCGAGCCAAGTCGGTTCCGAGCAGGCCCCACCGCGAACGGTCGGCCCTCTGTGGGTCATCTCGCTCTTTCTCGGGCTGTCCGAGGTGACCGTGGCAATCGCGACAACCCAGGCCACGGGCTGGATTCAGGCGATGCTTGCCATTTTCGCCGTGGCCTTCCCTGTGCTCGTTTCGAGCGTGTTCTTCATTCTCTTGTGGCGCAACAACAAGGTGCTCTACGCACCACGCGAATTCGCCGACGGCACCACCGTCCACGACTTCGTCGATGCGATGAGCGGAAACACTCGTCGCAGCGCCAGCATCGTGGAGTCGACTTTCCAGTCGTTGACGACGCGGCTCGAAGCCCATCTCGAAGCGTTGGGCACGACGGAAGCCCAGCGCACCGAGATCATCGATTGGGTCGGCAACGCCGCCCGAAGCGCGGTGGTCACAGTCCACCTATCGGTTTTCTCGCAAGACCCTCGTTCGATGCAGGTGCCGATCGACGAGAGCACCACCGTCACCGAGTTGCTGGACGCCGTGTACTTCGCCATCTTCGACAAGGTTTCCAACTTCTCCTACAGCAAGACCTGGTTACTGCGCGACACGACCACAGGACACCTGTTCGACCACATCGGCAGGCCATACGCGCGTCGACATCTGGGAACGGATCGTGACTTCCGCCTGCTGGCCGAAGTCGGCATCGAACCAGGATCGACGCTGTCCGCCGTACGCCTGCCACCATCCGGGCTGGACTGAACGCGGCCGCGGTGGAGGCCACCGCGGCTCTCTACCCCCTCCGAAGGCAGCCAATGATGAAGTACACCGTCTCGATTGAGATCGCCCTGCCGCGCGAGCAGGTGGTTCAGCTGATTTCCGACCCGGCGCACATGCCGAAATGGCTGCGCGGCCTGGTGCTGCACGAGCCGCTCAACGGCGCGCACGGCCGGCTCGGGACCACTTCCCGCGTCGTGTTCCAGACGGGCAAGCGGCGGATGGAGGCGACCGAGACCATCACGCGCGTGGATCCTGAGGACCTGCACACGGCCCCGAGCTCGGTCGTCGTGCACTACGACCGCGAGATCACCGGCAAGGGCATGTGGCAGGCCCAACGCGACCGCATCATCGACGCCGGTCCGAATACGACAGTGTGGGAGAGCCAGAGCGAGTTCCGGTTCGACGGGCTCATGATGCGGCTGGTGGCGCTGTTCATGCCTGGCTTGTTCCGCAAGCAGTCGCGGCGGCACATGCAAGACTTCAAAGCGTTCGCCGAACACGGAACGGATGTCCGTCAAAACCCGAACTGATCGTCCACCGGCGATCGACCCGTGGCGGCCCGGTGACGCGAGAATCGCACGTCGACCGACGTGTCACGTCTCCGACGACGAGGTGCCCTCCGGCGAGACCCGGGCTCCGAGGGCCATCACAGGTACCGGGTACCAGCCCTGCCTCAACGGACCGTGCTCGAACAGGACGACCATCGAGGAGTCCGTGCCACCGACCCAAGCCGAGAGCAGGCGCTGCCCCTCTTTGTGCCCGGCACGATAGGTCGACTCGACAGTGCGGACTTCGATCACGCTGCCGTCCTCGAACTCGACGGTGATCACGGACGGTTCGAACGGAGTACCGTAAGGCCTTCGCACGGTGACCGACTTCGTGGCACGCCAGCCCGTTTGCCGTACCGCCCGATACCTTCTCGCCCAGCCTTTCATCGCCGCCGAACTCATCGGTACCGCGAACACCGAGACCAGCACGGCGAGAAGATGAACCGCTGCCACGACACCGTTGAAACCGGCCGCGCCGGTGACGATGCTCGTGGCCGCCAGCAGGAAGGAAAAGCCCCAGAACGCGGCGAAGAAACCCGCGTTCCGGCTCAAGGCACGCAGCCGCAGGGTCGCCGCCTCGATCGCCACTCCCCCGGTTCCACTCAACCAGGTCGTCACCGGCGCCTGCCGGATCTGCCGCTGTTGCTTCATCGCGGCGAGCCCGGTGACCACGGCCAACAGGGCCGACGCCGACATCAGCATCACGTCGACCACGAACTCGGTCCCACCCACCCAGAACCGGCCGGACCGGTTCAGACCGGACCACAGCATCCCGCCGAAGACCACGACACCCAGGACGCCGCCCACGGTGGCGTAGAACAGATGGAACCGGCGCAGCATCACCCCTTCCACCGCGCCGGCACCCACCATCACGCCGTCCGGGGACGGCGAACGCGAACCCCTGGAGACGTCCCCGCCTACCCGAACCCCGACGATCCGGGAACCGTCACGGCCGCCTCGACCAGGCTCGGGCATCCGCTGCCGCGCGGCCCGTCTCTGCCGGCGGTTCATCGGCCTGCCCTGCTTCTCGGTCATACCCGAAACACGTCCCACCTCGACCGTCGGTTGCCTCAAAAGGGCAAAACGGCATGTCCCTGTCGCGATGGAACCAGCCCGGTCAGGGCCGACCTCAACGGCCAGCGACGTACCGCACGACCATCCACGGCTCCTTACGCCGGACGCACCGTCACGAGCGCTTGACGGCCGCGGTCACGTCATGAAGGTGGATCACGACGTCGAACGTCTGGGTCAGTTTGACGTTCTGGATCTTGGTCGGATACTGAGTGCCGACGAACCGGGTCGGGTGCGAGGCCTCCAGCCATGCCCGTGCCCGTGTGGGCGCGGTGCGGAGGTCGAGGTAGAAGTCCTCATACGCGACCCGGTCAAGCGTGGCCTCCGCCGTGTCCGGCGCGGCGGCGCCCACCGTGAACTTCTGCCAGTCGCCCCCGCCGACCGACTCGTTCGTCGACAAGAACGAGCCACGGTCGAAGGTGAAGCCGATCGGAATGTAGTCGCGACCGAAAACGTCACGCAGAAACGCCCCTTGCGTTTTCGGGTGTACCGGGTAGTCGGCCGCGAGGTACCCGACGTGGTTGTTGTGCGCCGATGTGAGGATCTTGCCTCCGAGCTGCCGCTGCCACCACTCGACGTTCTCCGCCATCACCCGGTCACGCAGACGCGTGAACTCCGGCAACGTGGCTTCGTCGGCCGCGTCGACGCTGAGGAATTCGGCCGTCCGGGCGATGTTGCGCGCGTGCTGCACGACCCACGGATCGCTCATGCCACTGACCAGATCGAGTGCTTGCTTGGCCTTGCCCGCGAGCTGTCGTCGTTCCGCCAACGGCTTGTTCAGGTACGCGAACGCGTCGATCGGGCGCAGTCCGGAGTAGAGCTCCTTGAGCTGCGACAGCTTCTCCGGATGCTCCCTGCGCACGTACCCGGTGACCCGCTCGAAGAACGCGTCGTCCACTGCGGGCGCACCGATGTCGTGCCCCAGGAAGTGCACGGTACGGCCGGGATGATCGCGGTTATAGGCACGCATCCACTTCAGCAGGCTCACGAACTCTTCACGATCCCACGGGCTGCCCGCCAGGTTCTTGGCGACGACCTCGCGGACATCACCCTTCCCGGTCTGCAGGTACTCATCGATACTCACACCTGCCGACCAGCTCACCTCCAACGCGAACGCGGAGAACCCCTTCTGCTCGACCAAGTAACGGAACACCCGTTCCTTCATCGCGAAAAACTCGTGCGAACCATGCGTCGCCTCGCCGAGCCCGACCACCTTCGCATTACCGATCATCTGCCCCAGCGCACGCAAATCGGCCGTCGGCCGACCAGGCTCGGTCCACAGCAACGGACGGGCCACCTGCTCCAACGCGCGAACCGGATCAGCCTGCCGGTCGGCCGGCGCCGCCTGCGCGACCGCCGGAATGAGAAACGACGTCGCCAACGCCGCCGCCATCACCGTTCTCCTCTTAAGCTCCATGAAAAAATCCTCGCAAATCACGCCCGGCAGCACGATGGCGCCAGCATCCACATCCGTGGTAGCGCAGGCACCACCATCCCCAGCGGAGTTCCGCGCGACAAAGGGTGGCGCCTGCGCTACCACGGAAAGTAGCGTTCAGTAGATCGCCGATAGACGTCGAAGTCAGTAGCCTCGCCGCATGCGAAAAGCTCTTATCGCCGCGATGGCGGCAACTCTTCTGACGGCAAGTGTGGCGCAGGCATCACCCCATGATCTGCAGCGTGATCTGGACGCCATCCGAGATTCCGGCGCCGTCGGCGTCCAAGCACGGCTGGTATCACCAGGCAAGGAAAGCGCCGGCAGCAGCGGCACTTCCGTGCGCGGCCACAACGTACCGGTGGCGACCAATGGCCACTTCCGGATCGGCAGCGACACCAAGACCTTCACCGCGACCGTGCTGCTACAACTCGTCGCGCAAGGTCGTATTTCTTTGGACGACAGCGTCGAGAAATGGCTGCCGACTCTCGTCCAAGGACACGGTAACGACGGCAACCTGATCACGATACGCAACCTGCTCCAGCACACGAGCGGCATCTACGACTACCCGCACACCGTGGAAATCGAAATGCAGACCGAAGCAGGATTCCGCAAACACCAGTTCAAGCAAATGGCCCCGGAAAAGGTCGTGGAACTGAGCGTCGCGCATCCGCCGGTATTCGCACCTGGCAGCAAGTGGGAGTACTCGAACGTCAACTACATCATCGCCGGCATGATCATCGAAAAGGTCACCGGACGGTCGTGGCGTGACGAGGTACGGGACCGCGTCATCCAGCCGCTCGGCATGCATGACACGACCTTGCCCGGCGACTGGCCCTTCCTACCGTGGCCGCACGCCGAGGGATACACGCTGACCGACGGCGGAGCGTTCCGAAGCACCGAGGTGAGTCTCGGGTGGGGCGGCGCGGCAGCGGAGATCGTGTCGACCACCAAGGACCTCGGCAAGTTCTGGCGCGCGCTGCTCGGCGGCAAGCTGCTCCCACCCGCCCAGCTGGCCGAAATGAAGACCACGGACCCACGCGGGCTCTATGACGGCTACGGACTCGGCGTACTCCGCCACGTGACGAACTGCGGCATCGTCACCTGGTTCCACGACGGCGGCACCCCCGGCTTCGCCACCGGTGGCGCCGTGACCGACGACGGCCGGACCAGCGTCATCGTGTCGCTGTCGAACGACGGCAAAATCAAGGACCAGATGGCCGCCAAGATGCGCTTGGTCGACAACGCGATCTGCCGATCACGCTAAGACCCAACCAAGAGGGCGGGCTCCAACCCGCCGCAGCCCGAACCGGCCGGTCCAGGCCTTCCGACGTCGCGCCGAGGTTAGGACGCAGACTCCGAAGTAAGACGTAACGGGTCGTGCCATTCCGAGCGGACCGGACGCGTCAGGGCGCGGGAGCGCGCTGTGCCGATGCAACTCTCGATGTCGGCCCGCCGCCTGCTTCACCCGCTCGATCAAGTCGTTGTCCAGACCTGACGAAGTTTCGTTCGATGACTCTGAGGAGTCCTCCGCCATCGCGTTCTGCGGCACTGACTCCGCAGGATGTTCAGCACTCTCGCGAAGGTTGGCGAATGCTTTCAGCAAGCCCGGACCGACCTCGGACCAGCCGATCAGTAACACGGGTCCCACCGCGTCGAACAATGCTTTGCCGATCTCTCCGGTGATCAACGGCTCGGCCACGTTCGACGGCAGCGTCACTGCGCTCGCACGACTGTCAGGTCCACCGCGGGCGCGACCCACACCGGAACACCAAGCCGGAGAGCGAGCGCGAACACATTGCCGAACCCCCATCGTCATCGTCCCAACCACCCGGCAACGCAGGCATTTAAGGCAACTGGGTCAGGCGACATACTCCGACACTGCCGATGCGCGGTGACCAGACGAAAAGGTCTTGTTCGACATCACTCGACACCATCAGACACGGAGGGTCGCTGGTTCTTAACCAGCTGGTTGCCGACCCGACCTCAGCCCTGTCGGCAGAGGTAACCCGGCTCGAAAATCCACGTCCAGTCCGACCGTGCTGGCCTTCCGCTCACGGTCGGGATCTCCGCCGCGAACACCCACGACTCGCTCGCGCTCAACCCCTGGTGACGGCGATCCCCGCAGTCAGCTCCCAGCGCGGCCCGCGACGCCGCAAGCCCGCCAAGCTGCACGCCGACAATGCCTACGACCAACTCGCGCTCCGACGCACCTGCTCCAGCTTCGACCCGAGCTTCGACCGGGCGCTGGTCGGGAACGCCGTGCACGTCGCGGAGGCCTGCGCGAATCCGGTGCGACGTGCTACCGAATCTGGGCAAACGGCTGCTCGGCGGCTCCGCGTATCCCGGACAAGCTGCGCCGGCTGGCGAGCGGCCGTACCGAGGCCTCGAGAAACCCGCGCTGCGCGCAACCCGCTGCGACGGCGGCCGCACGTGATGTCCCGGCACGATCGGTCCCCCGTGAGAGCTACTCGGATCGTCCGCTCAGTGGTGATTCGCTGATGTCGGTGCGCTTCTAGCGTTTCCGTCGGGTCGCGCAGCCCTGCGGCCGTGGTTCTTCTGGAGGGCACGATGCACACGAGTCCGATCGCAGCGGCAGATCATCAGCCTGGGCGAGCGGGCCGCATTTTGCGGTTCCCGCTCGTCTGGACGCTGGCCGGAATAGTCGGTGTCGGCGGGGTGTCGGCGCTGTCCTCGGGTGGGCCGCCGGTGCTGGCGGCCGTGGGCGCGGTGGCCGCGGTCGCCGTCTACTGGGCGGTGATGCGCTACGTCGCGCGGCGAAGCACACCGGAGATCGCGAAGACCCGGGCCGGCAGCCTGGCGTTCCTCGGCATCGGGCTCGGCTTCCTGTTCATCGCCGTGTCGATGCTCATAGTGATCACCGAGTTCTCGTTCACCTGGGCGCCCGGTAGCGCCGTGGTGACCGTCATGAGCATCATGGCGGTGCAACTCGGTGCGGCGGTGACCGAGGAACTGCTCTTCCGCGGCCTGTTGCTGCAGGGGCTGGAACGGCTGGGCGGCAGCTGGTTCGCGCTGGTGAGCACCGCGGTGCTGTTCGGTGCGATCCACTTGGCCAACCCCGGTGCCACGCTGTGGACCGGGTTCGCGATCGCCGTCGAGGCCGGTGTCCTGCTGGGCGCCACTTTCCTGTGGCTGCGCAGCATCTGGGCGGCCGTGGGTCTGCACTTCGCCTGGAACACCACCGTCGGGCTCCTCGGCCTCCCGGTCTCTGGTCACGCGTCGCCGGGTTTGCTGGTCGCCCGACCGATGGGCCCGGAGTTGGTGACCGGTGGCCAGTTCGGCATCGAGGGATCGATCGTCCCCGTCGTCGTGAGCCTGCTGCTCGCCGTGCCCATGCTCGTCGCCGCTCACAAGCGCGGCAACCTCGTGCCCATGCGGCGGCGCTAAGCTCGCCGAATGCTTGCCGGAGCGGCATCCCGCCTCAGCACCGCACTCAGCGGGTGGCGCGACCTCCCATCGTCCACAAAAGACAGTCTGTTGGCGGCGACGCTGACCGTACTGGCCTTCGCGCCGACCGTCGCCCACATCGGCCCGGAGATCGGCGATCTCCCCCAGCGCGAGACGAGCGGCATCGGTGCGGCGCTGACGCTGGCGATGTGCCTGCCGCTCGCGGTACGCACCCGCATGCCCGCCGTGTGCCTGTCGGTCATCGGTACCGCGTTCGCGATCGGTCAGGTGCTGGGCTACCCGGACACGTTCGGCAAGGTGGGGATCCTCCTCGCGTTGTACGCCGCCGGCGCGCACCTGACGCGGTTCCGCCGGGCGCTTGCCGCGACGCTGACCGCGGGCTACGCGGCGCTCGCGGTGGTACTGCACAATCTTGGCTCGCCGCAAAGGTTTCCGGACTTTCTCGCGTTCTATTTCGTCTTGGTGGTGATCTGGCTGGCCGGCACCGGCATGCGCCGATGGCGCGCGGAAGAAGCCGAACGGAGACGGCTGGCGGCCGAGGTGGCCGCGGCCACCGAACGGGCACGCATCGCCCGGGACCTGCACGACGTGGTCACCCACCACGTGACCGCGATGGTGGTCCAGGCCGACGCGGCGCAGTTCCTGCTCGACTCCGCGCCGGATCGGACCGGGACAGGGCTGCGCGCCATCAGCGACACCGGACGCCGGGCGTTGACGGAACTGCGGACCCTGCTCGGCATTCTCGAGGCGACCGGCGACTCAAAGACGGCCGACCGGGCACCGGCCCTGGGAAAGGTCGCCGATCTGGTCGAACAGGCCCGGCTGGCGGGTCAGCCCGTCGAGTGGACCGAGCAGGGCGATCGACAGCCGCGGTCGGTCGACGTGGAGCTGGCGACCTACCGCGTGGTGCAGGAGGCGCTCACCAACGCGCTCAAACACGCCACCGGAAACCCGACCCAGGTCCGGATCCGACACGGCAAGGACCACATCGAAGTCGAGGTGATCACCGTCGGTCCCACGGCAGGCAACACGGCCATACCATCCGGTGGCCGGGGCTTGACCGGACTGCGGGAACGGGTGCGCATGCTCGGCGGGGACCTGGTGTCCGGCGGCCTGCCCGACGACGACGGCTTCCGTGTCTGGGCCATGATTCCAGGGAGTCCCGCATGACCGAGCCGATCCGGGTACTGATCTGCGAAGACCAGGAACTGGTGCGCACCGGGTATGTCACCATCTTCTCCGCGATGCCCGATATCGAGGTCGTCGGCGAGGCAGCCGACGGTCGAGAGGCGGTGGAGGCAGCGCGGCGGTTGCGCCCCGACGTGATCGTGATGGACATCCGCATGCCCGTCCTCGACGGCATCGAGGCGACGCGCCAGCTGGCCGGCCCCGGCGTCGAAGCACCGGTGAAGGTACTGGTCGTCACCACGTTCAACGTCGACGAATACGTCTACGAAGCACTTCGCGCCGGCGCCAGCGGATTCCTCCTCAAGGACACGCCACCCGCGCAACTGGTCGACGGCGTCCGCACGATCGCCCGCGGCGAGTCCCTGCTCGCCCCCGCGGTCACCCGAAGCCTGATCGGCCACTTCGCCGAACGGCTCCGCCCCACCGACACCTCCCGCCCGGCACGAGACACCGTCGTGCGGACACTGACCGCCCGCGAGCTGGAAGTACTCGAACACCTCGCCGCAGGCCTGTCCAACGCCGAAATCGCCGCGGAACTGGTCATCTCCTCCGAGACGGTGAAAACCTACGTATCCCGGATCCTCACGAAACTCGACCTACGGGACCGCGTTCAAGCAGTCGTCCTCGCCTACCGGATCGGCCTGATAACCAGCACAGACTGACACTCGTAGCCGATCGTGAAACACCGTAGACCCAGCGTCGCCGACATCCTGAAGAACCCGAATACACCGGATACCAGGTCTGCAACCGGCGAGCCCGCCGCAGCCGCGGCGCACGGAACCGGCACAACCCTCCAGAGATGTGGATCTGGTCCACCGAACCCGCACACGAACCGCTCATCCCCAAGTGGATGTTCGACGAGATGACCGCCACCAGAACGCCACGCACTGCTAGTCGCCCGTCGACGGCAAGCACTCCAGAAAAAGGTCGCCGACGCCACCCGCAAACAAGACAACCTGCTACGCCAAGCAGAGGACGCGGACCCCTTTACCCAAGGCCTCAGGTAGCGCTATAACGAGGTCTTCAACGAGCGTAAAACACTCCTCGACGCGCTAAGCCGAATCACTGACGATGGAGATGCCTCAAGCCCATCGAACATGGACCGAGCGAACCTGCTGGACGCCCTGCCGTACCTGAAGGCCAACCTGCGCCACGCTCCAGCGGACCTGCTTCACCGCCTGCTAGACCTGACACAGTTCACGATCAGAGTCCACTACAAGGACGGCCAAGCGACCATCGCGGCAACAATGCCCAGGTCAGACTCAGTGTGCATCCTGCGAGTGCCCCCGGTGAGATTCGAACTCACACTGGACGGGTTTTGAATCCGTTGCCTCTGCCAGTTGGGCTACGGGGGCGGCGCGCGGTGAACTTTACGGGATCACGGGAGCGCGCCGTACGCCGGGCCCGGGAGTGTGACGACCGTCTGACGTGGTGAACGCCATCTAGCCGTCTGGATCGTTCCCGGTAGGCTTCAGGTTCGCGGACAGCCCGCGAGTCGAACTGCCCGACGACCTTCAGGAGGACCCCGGTGACCGAGCAGGCTGCCGAGGCCAATGGTGCCGTCGCCGCACCCCAGCGGCGGGTGCTCGTGGCCGAAGACGAGGCCCTCATCCGTTTGGACCTCGTCGAGATGCTCCGCGAAGAGGGCTACGAGGTCGTCGGTGAGGCCGGGGACGGCGAGCAGGCCATCAACCTGGCCACCGAGTTGAAGCCGGACCTGGTGATCCTCGACGTCAAGATGCCGAAGCTCGACGGCATCGAGGCCGCTTCCAAGATCACCGGCGACCGGATCGCGCCGGTCGTCATCCTGACCGCGTTCAGCCAGCGCGACCTCGTCGAGCGGGCCAGGGACGCGGGCACGATGGCGTATCTGGTGAAGCCGTTCGCCAAACGCGACCTGGTGCCCGCCATCGAGCTGGCCGTGAGCCGGTTCGCCGAGCTGCAGGCACTGGAATCCGAAGTCGCGGGCCTCACGGACCGGCTCGAGACGCGCAAGGTCATCGACCGTGCCAAGGGGCTGCTGATGAGCCGTCAGGGGCTCACCGAGCCGGACGCGTTCCGGTGGATACAGCGCACCGCGATGGACCGCCGGACCACGATGAAGGCGGTCGCCGAGGCCGTCGTCGAGAGCATCGGCTGACGAAACCCGCGAAAGAGGCCACCTCCATTGTCGGAGGTGGCCTTTTCGTGCTCAGAGGCCGCTCGCCAGCCGCATCACCCAGTAGACGTCGGTGTTCTCGACGGTGCCACCCAGACGAGTGGCGCCGGGACCTTCGGCGGTGACCGGGGTGTCGGCGCCGGTGTGGTCGTGCGTCGTCCAGTCCACAGTGAACTGAAGCTTCGAACCCGGTACGTCGAAAGGACCGTCCTGATCAGGGTCGGTGTCGGACGCGTCGTAGTTCTCGATGCTCAATCCGCCCGTTTCGTGGTCGCCGCCGATGATCACCAGCGTGTCGGGGTGCGTGCGGACGAACCGCAGGACCTCGGCGACGGTGGCGTCGAGCGACCGGCCCGCGTCGATCACGCCGTGCGCGTTGTTCTCGTGCGACATGCCGTCGGTCCCTTCTTCCTCCAGGAACAGGAAGAAACCGCGCGGGTTCTTCGAAAGGGTGTCCAGCGCCTTGCGCGCCATCTGCTGGAGCGGCACCCGCGGCGCGTACTTCCCGACGCCGTCGGGGCCGTAGTCGACCATGTCCTCGTTCGCGAACAGGCCGAGGATCCGGTTCGCCCGCGTGGTCCGCAGTTCGTCGCCGTCGCGCACGTAGGTGTAGCCCGTCCGCTGCGCGCGTTCGACCAGGTTGCCGTAGGGACTGCGGCTCTCCTCCCCCGGCTTGTCCGGCCAGAGCCCGGGATTCCCCTTGGGATACCACCAGTCCTCGCCGCCGCCGAGCAGGACATCCGGACGGCTGTTCTCGATGTACTGCTTCGCGATGTCGCTCTGCGAGTCCCGGCTGGGCACGTGCGCCGCGAAGGCCGCCGGAGACGCGCCCGTCACCTGCGCGGTGGTGACCAGGCCGGTCGACTTCCCCGCCCGCTTCGCCCGTTCGAGAATCGTCTCCAGCGGGCGCCCGTGAGCGTCCACCCCGACCGCGCCGTTGCGCGTCTTGTGCCCGGTCGCGAGGGCGGTGGCCGCCGCGGCGGAATCGGTGACGATCTCGTCGGGATCGTCCGAAGCCGTCCGTACGAGCCCGGTGGCCGCGAGCCCGTCCATCGCAAGCCTGCCGTTCTTGCCCTTGAGCGCCAGCCGGAGCAGGTCCCGCTGGCCGAGGCCGAGGCCATCGCCCTGGATGTAGATGATGTTGCGCGCCGAGCGCGCCCCGGACCCCGCCGTCGTCGTGTCCGCGACGGCGGCCGAGCCACCGCACAGGACCACCAGAACCGTCGCCGCCGCAAGACCACGTCCGCGCACATCGCCTCCAGTTAGTTAGGAACCTTTCCTAACAGAGATCAGAGGCTGGTTCAACCACGCAGAATGCCCGCATCGTGCGCGAGGATCGCGGCCTGGACGCGGTTCGCGCAGCCCAGCTTGGCGAGGATGCGGCTGACGTGGATCTTCACCGTGCCGTTCGAGAGCCGCAGCTCCTCCGCGATCTCCGCGTTGCCCAGGCCGCGCCCCACCCGCACCAGGACGTCGAGCTCCCTCGCGGTCAGCGCCTCGATCCGCCGCCTGGCCCGTGCGGCGTTGTCGGCGTCCGCCGCGTCGGCGTCGCGGAACCGGTCGATGACCTGCTTGGCGATCCGCGGTGACAGCACCGCCTCGCCGGCGGCCGCGGACCGCACGGCCTGGATGAGCTGCGCCGGATCGGTGTCCTTGAGCAGGAACCCGGCCGCTCCAGCACGCAGGGCACGGGCCACGTAGGCCTCGTCCCCGAACGTGGTGAGCATGATGACCCGCACCTCACGCGCGATCTCCTCCACCGCGGCGAGCCCGTCCGTCCCGGGCATCCGGATGTCCATCAGCGCGACGTCCACGGGTATCCGCCGGACGACGTCGATCGCCTCCGCCCCGTCCGAGGCCTCGGCCACGACGTCGATGTCGCCCGCCTGCTTCAGCAAGAGCCGCGCGCCCGCACGGAGCAGCGGTTCGTCGTCGGCGAGCAGGACCCGGATCATGGCGCCTCCTCCGGTACGGGGACCTCGAACCAGGTCTTCTCCACCAACCCCCGGTCGCCGAAGCAGAACCGGAAGATCGCGGCGGTTTCCGCGTCGGGCGGGTCGGCGGCCGCGACGTAGACGCAGTAGCTGTCGCCGGGTATCGGCGGCTCGTGGCCCTCCGCGGCGGCGTGCGCGGCGGGTTCGTTCGGGCCGAACCACGCCTCGACCTCTTCGGGTGTCATCCCGATCTTCACGCTGGCCAGCGGATCCTCGTGGTCGGCGGGGGTGAGCGGCGGCACGAAGGCGAGCGTGGTCAGCAGCAGCGCGGCGACGGCGGCCAGACCGGTCGTCAGAAGCAGACCGGACTGGATCCGGCCCGGCCGCTCTTCACCCGTCTCTTCCGCGAGGGGCGCGTTCGCCCGTTTCGGCAGGCCGGCCGTGACGGCGAAGCCGCCTTCCGGATCCGGCCCGGCGGTGAACGTCCCGCCGAGGAGACGGACCCGTTCACGCAGGCCGCCCAGCCCGCGTCCGGTGCCGGGCAGCCGCTCCGCCGCCACCTGCTCGGCGCTGTTGCGCACCACGACCTTCACCAGGTCGTCGCCATGGTCGACGACGACGGTCACCGACGCGCCGGCGGCGTGCTTGTGCACGTTGGTCAGCGCCTCGCGCACCAAGCGGTGCACGGCCCGGCGGACCGGTGGCCGGACGCCGTCGAGGTCGGAGCCCCGCCAGTCGAACGCCACTTCGAGGCCGGCATCGCGCGACGACGCCACCAAGCCCTCGATATCGGCCTTCGTACCGGCGGCGTCGGTGGCTTCGGCGGGTTCGGCCGGTTCCCCGCCCGGCCGCAGGATGCCGAGCGACTCCCGCAGTTCTTCGAGCGCGATCTTGGCCGTCGACCGGACGTGCCCGGCCGCCTGCCGCAACTCGGGATCCTTGCCCTCGGCGGCGACCTCCAGCGCCCCGGAGAACATCGTGATGAGGCTGAGCCGGTGCCCGAGCTGGTCGTGCATCTCCTCGGCGAGCCGCGACCGTTCTTCCAGGCGGGCGCGGTCGCGCAACGCCACCACCAGCCTCGCCTGCTGCGCCTGCATCGCGCCGGCCAGCGCGGGCAGGACGAGACACGAGACCGTCGAAACGGCGATCACCACGAGGACGTACTGCCAGCGGAAGGCCGGCTGGGTGAGCAGCACGACCGCGGCAGGCAGCAGCGCGGTGAGACCGAACAGCGGCCACCGCCGCCCCCGGACTCCCGCCGTATGCGCGACGACCGCGAGCGCGACACCGGTCGCGGGGAACAGCCCGAACAGCACGGTCGCGGCGAGCAGCGCGGACACCGTGAACCGGCGGCGCAGCAGCACCAGCACGACGGCGCAGGCGATCACGGCGGCCAGCACCGGCGCCGACGGCGAGAACACCTCCGGCCAGCCCCAGGCGGGCAGCAGATCGGAGAGGAAGACGGTCACGCCAGCGACGAGTCCGGCCAGGAGTACCTCGGCGAGCACCGCGCCGAGCCGCCGGTCGAGCATCTTCACGCTCCCAGCATCACACGGGACCGCCGGTACAGCGGGCCGGGGCGGCGGGAATCGTCGAATCGACCAGATACCGGCTCACCGCATCGTCCACACAGGACGATCCGCCGCCGAAGACGGCGTGCCCGACGTCCTCATTGGACAGAAGCACCGCGGATTTGAGGCTTTCCGGCAGCCGCCGCGCCCAGCCATACGGCGTCGCTGCGTCCTTCGTGGTCCCGACGAGCAGGATGGGCGGCGCGCCGTCCGCCCGGATCGTCCTGGACGGAGCGGCGCCGGTGGGCAGGAAGGCGCAGCCGAGCGCTTCCGTGCCGGACGAGAGCCGGGAAACGCGGCGAAGCTCTCGCGCGGCGTCCTCGTAGGCCGCCAGATCGGTGGGATGGGTCCGGTCGAGGCAGTTGACGACGGTGAGCGCGTCGGTCGTGTCGGTCGAGGTCTCCGGCTCGTCGGCGGGCTCGTCGGACGCGCCGTCCGAGGGAGCGTCGGCGCCGAGGATGATTTCCGACAGCTCCGCCCAGTCCGCCGGAAAAGTGAGCTTCGCGGAGATCTCCGAACGAAGAGCGCTCCCTTCACCCGCTTTGTCCGCTTTGGCCAGCACTCGGTCCACGGTGGCGAGGATTTCGGTCTCGTCGCGGCCGGGGCACGGTTTGCCGGTCCTCGTGGCACATTGCTTCGCGTAGGTCAGCAGGGTGTCTTCCACGCCTTTCGCCTGCTCGACGGTGTCGGCCCGCCAATCGAGATAGGTGTTGTCGACGCCGTCGAGCACCATGGCGCGGATCTTCTTCGGGAACCGGTCGGCGTACAACTGGCCGATCCGCGTGCCGTAGGAGTAGCCGAGGTAGGTCAGTTTCTCCTGGCCGGTGACCACCCGCAGGACGTCGAGGTCGCTGACGACGTCGTCGGTGCCCAGGTGCCGCAGCACGTTCTCCCCGGTGTTCTTCAGGCACGCCTCGGCGTACTGCCGGGTGCTCGGGACCTCGCCGCCGATCAGCGGCAGGCCCTCGGGAGCCTTCGAAGCGGGTTCTCCCTCGGTGTCGCAGCGGAGCCGCGGTTCGCTGCCGCCGATCCCCCGCGGATCGAAGCCGACCAGGTCGAACCTGGCGCGGACCGGGGCGGGCCAGGTGCCCGCGATGTCCTTCACCATGGCGACACCGGACTGCCCGGGGCCGCCCGCACCGGCGACGAGCGTGCCGATCCGCTCCCCCGGCCGGGTCGCCGCGGCCTTGATCACCGGCAGCGTGAACTTCGGCCCGTCCGGCCGCCGGTAGTCCACGGGCACGGTCAGCTTCGCGCACTGCAGGGCTTCGCAGGGGCGCCAGTCCAGGGTCTGCCGGTAGAACGACGTCAGCGACGCCTCGTGCTCCGGTTCGTCCACTTTGGTCACCGTCGCCGGAGTTCCTTGCGACGTGGTGCATCCGGCGACCAGCGCGATCGACACCAGCACGCACTTCCAGCTCACCCGAAACCTCTTTCTTGGAGACACCTGACGATCCAACCCCGCGGCCCGTCGCGCGCGCGACCCTCGACGGGAGGGAAAAGGGCGACGGCGTCGGCCGCGGGGACTAGGCCGAAAGACATACCCGCCGGCTGTGAGATCCAGACCACACGATCGGGTCGTGACGATCTTCGCGCGGCTGGGTCTATTGAGTGTGGAAGCGAAGAACTTCCACCGCAGGCAACGGAATCCGAATTGAGGAGATCGCGATGACGAACACCGCCACCACCGCCAAGCCGAACTCGAACTCCACCGCCCCCGCCGAGAACAGCGCGCTCGTCTCCACCCAGGGCGTGACCACGATCGCCGACACCGTCGTGCAGAAGGTCGCGGGCCTCGCGACCAGGGAGATCACCGGTGTCCACGCGCTGGGCGGCGGCGCCGTGCGGGCGTTCAACGCGCTGCGCGAGCGCATCCCGGGCGCCACCGCGTCCGCCGGGCAGGGCGTCTCCGTCGAGGTCGGCGAGCGCCAGGCCGCGGTCGACCTGCAGATCGTCGTCGAATACGGCGTCGCGATCGCGGATCTCGCGAAATCGGTGCGCCGCAACGTGATCGGCGCGGTCGAGCAGATGACCGGGCTCGAGGTCGTCGAGGTCAACATCAACGTGTCCGACGTGCACATCCCGGGCGACGACGACGCCGACGACAACGCCGAGTCCGGCCGAGTCCAGTGACCATCGGCGCCGGTCCGCGCCAGACAGCAAGGAGAACGTTCATGAACGCCACCCAACTCGGCCTGTTGACCGGTCTCGTGCTCGGCGTGGCCGGCGCGTTCGGCGGCTTCGGCGCCTTCCTCGTCGTGCTCGTGCTCGCCGCGCTCGGCCTGCTGGTCGGCAGGTTCCTCGACGGCAAGCTCGACCTTTCGGCCCTGGCGGGCCGCGACAGGGGCTGATCGCCATGACGACCATGACCGCCGCCGCGCCCGGAACGGACGGGCGCGGCGGGCTGACCGTGGCCGACGGCGCCGTCGAACGGATCGCCGCGCGGGCGATCACCGAGGTCGACGGCGTCGGCGGCGCGGCTTCCCGGGTGCTCGGGATCGCGGTCGGCGGCGAAGACCTCGACCAGGGCGCCAAGGTGAGCGCGCACGTCACCGGTTCGACGACCACTTTGGACGTCCGGCTTTCGGTGAAGTACCCGCTTTCGGTGCGCGCCACCACCGAGGCCGTGCGCGAGCATCTGATCCGCCGCGTCGGCGGGCTCTCGGGCCTGACCGTCACGCGGGTCGACATCACCGTCACCGCCCTGCATTCCGGGGAGACCGAGACGAGGAGGGTCCGATGAAACGGCGCCCACGCCGCAGCGTCCCGGCCGTGCTGGTCGCCCTCGTGGTGCTCGCCGGCTGTGTCCTGGCCGCCATCGTCGCGGTCCAGACGATCATCGGGGAGAAACCGTGGATCAGCTACGACGCCCTCGCGTCCGCACTGCACGACCTCCGATGGAGTGATCCTCTTCCGGCGATCGCCGGCGGCGTGGTCGCGCTGCTCGGTCTGCTGCTCCTCGTGAGCGCGGTCGTCCCGGGGAAGCCGACCGTGCTGCCGCTCGAAGGCGGCACGGATTCAGGCGCCTCCCGCCGCAGCTACCGATCGACCCTGCGCACCGCCGCATCCACTGTGGACGGTGTCTCGGCGGCGAAGCTGAAGGTGAAGCGGCGCGCGATCGTCTCGGTGGTGACCACCGGGCGGACGAACACCGCGGGGCTCGCCGACGCCGTCCGCTCCGCCATCGAGCACCGCCTAGCCCAGATCGGCCCCGCCACCGTTCCCGCCGTGCGGGTCCGGGTCAAGGCCACCAGGAGCGCGTCATGACCGACCTCAACCGTCCCGCCCGGCTGAACCGCACCCTGCTGGTGCTGACCGGGCTCGTGCTGATCGCCGGTGGCGGGTTCGCCGTCGGCACCCATTTCGGCCGGATCCCGCTGCTGGATCCCGGCACCACGCTCGTCCCCGGCACCGCCATGCCGCCCCCGTGGGTCTGGTACGCCGTCGCCGGGGGCGCGGTGCTCCTCGGGCTGCTTGCCCTGCGCTGGCTCATCGCGCAGCCCGTCCGCAAACCCAAATCCCACACCTGGCGTTTCGAGCAGGACACCGGCCGGACCGCGCTGGCCGCGAACACCGCGGTGGAACCCTTCACGGCGGAGGTCGCGACCTATCCCGGCGTCCACGCGGCGCACGCCACGCTCGGCGGCACCCAGGACGCGCCGGTGCTGGCCGTGGTGCTGAGCGCCGAACAGGACGGCGATCTGGCCGCGATCCGCGCACGGATCACCGAGGAAGGCTTGCCGAGGCTGCGCCAGGCACTGGATCTCGACGAGCTTCCGATGACCATCGAGTTCCGTTTCTCCGCGAAGGCCGGGCCCCGCATCCGGTAAGAGGTTTCCGCGGCACCCTCGCCGGGAAGTCGCGTACCACGACCGAGGAGGAGCATCCGCATGTCCACCGTGACCCGCGCCGCCGACACCGTGCTCGACCGGACCCTGCTCGGGTACGGCAACATCGGATACCTCCTGCGCCGGACCTGGTGGCCGGAGGATCCCGCGCCGGACGCGCTCGCGGGCAAGGTCGCCGTGGTGACCGGCGCGAAGGCGGGCCTGGGCAAGGCCACGGCCATCGGCCTGGCGAAGCTGGGCGCGACCGTTCGCATCGCGATCCGCGGCGACGGTGACGCCGCCCGCGCCGAGATCGAGCGCGCCGTCCCCGGTTCGCGGATCATCGCCGACCACTGCGACGTCAGCCTGATCTCGTCCGTCCGCGACTACGTCAAGAACCTCGACGGCGAGGTCGACGTCCTCGTGCACAACGCCGGGGTCATGCCCGCGGAACGCACGGAGACGGCCGAGGGCAACGAACTCATGCTGGCCACGCATGTGCTCGGGCCTCATCTGCTGACCGCGTCGCTCCGGCCGAAGTTCGCCGACGGCGCGAGGGTGATCTGGGTCAGTTCCGGCGGCATGTACGGCCAGCCGCTGCGTGCCGACGACCTGCAGTACCGCCGTGACGAGTACAAGCCGGCCGCCGGCTACGCGCGCACCAAACGGATGCAGGTGGTGCTCGCCGAACTCTGGGCGGACCGGCTGGACGGCTCCGGGGTCACCGTGCACAGCGCCCATCCCGGCTGGGCCGACACGCCCGGGGTCGCGACCTCCCTGCCGACGTTCCGGAAGCTGACCGGCCCGCTCCTGCGGAACCCGGAGCAGGGCGCGGACACGTTCGTCTGGCTCGCCGCCGCCGCGGAACCGGGCCGGTACAACGGCATGTTCTGGCACGACCGCGTCCAGCGCCCGACGCACTACCTCGGCAAGACCCGGGAAACCGCCGCGCAGCGCCAGGAACTCTGGCAGGCCTGCGAGCGGCTGACCGGCGCTAGGACAGATCGACCATGACGACCGCCGGAACCGTCGGCGCGGGCGAACCTCCGGCCGGTTCCGCGGTGATGCCGACCCGGTCGATCCCGCCCGGCAGCTCCGCGAGCACCGGCTGAGTCCGATGTGGACCGTCCGGCGCCAGCAGACCGGCGGAATGCACCCCGCTCGCCCCGATGAGCCACACCTGATACGCCTTGCCCGCCGCGAGGGGCGGGAGTTCACCGGGCAGTACGACGATCTTGCCCTGCCTCCGCGACGTCACGACCGTGGTCGTCCCGCGTTCGGCACCCTTGACCGTCGAGGCGTCGGGCGCGGTGAGCACGGCGTTGACGGAGGCCAGCTGCTGTTGCGCGGGGTCGGCCCCTGGATCGGTGGTCGTGGTGACCAGGCCGAACACCAGCGCTCCGACGGCGGCCGCCGCGGCACCCCAAAGAGCGACCCGGGTCTTCACGACCCCGCCGCGACGCGCGAGCGAGGGCGGCCACTGACGGGTGTGGGCGACCCGCGTGAGTGTCGCTTCCCTCAGACTCGGTGGTGGCGCGGTGGCCAGCGCCCTCCCCAACCGCGCGGCGGTCTCCCGGAGTTCCCGGACCTCTTGGCCGCACGCGGGACAACCCCGCAGGTGTCGTTCGAACGCCGCGGCCTCTTCCGCCGGGACGGCGTCCAGGGCGTAAGCCCCGGTCAACGTGTGCAGCTCGGCGGTCATTGCCCCACCCCCAGGCAGTCGCGCAGCCGGATGAGGCCGTCGCGGATGCGGGTCTTCACCGTGCCGGGCGCGGTGTCGAGCACCTCCGCGACCTCCGGGTACGTGTAGCCGTTGTAGTAGGCCAGCACCACCGATTCGCGTTGCAGGTCGGTCAGCGCGGACAGGCACTGGCGCACCCGCTGCTGCTCCAGGTTGCTGATCGTGGACTCGGCGACCTCGTCGAAGGGGCGCCGGAAATCGAGCCGGCCCGCACGGTCGTCCCGGTCGAGCGCGGCCTGATGCGATCGCACCCTGTCCACCGCCCGCCGGTGCGCGATGGTGAGCACCCAGGCCAGCGTGCTCCCCTTGCCCGGTTTGAACCGCGCGGCCGTCCGCCACACCTCCACCAGGACCTCTTGGGTGACCTCCTCGGCGAACGTGCCGTTGCGCACGACCCTGTTCACCACACCCCACACCGGTCCCGCCACGACGTCGTACAGGTCGGCGAACGCCTGTTCGTCGCCGGCCGCGACCCGTTGCATCAAACTCGTCTCGGCGGGCTCCGTTCCGGTGCCGCCGCTTCCGCGCGGACTCGTCCGCACACCCTCGACCATCAAGCTGCCTCCACCTCACCCGACGCCCGGCTACGCGGTTACCAGGGCGTCCGGGAGGGATTCGGTGCCGAGAGCGGATCGGACTGGTCCGGCGTCAGGCCTGTTCTTCGAGCACGTTGTCCATTGTGGACTTCAGCTGGCGGAGGAAGCCCTCGAAGCGCTCGATCTCTTCCGGCGGGTACTGCGCCACCAGGGCCGCGAGCCCGGCGCTGAACGGGCCGAAGAACTCCCGCGCGGGCGCCTGGATGTCGGCGCCGCTGCGCAGCGTCACCACCCGACGGTCGGTGTTCTCCCTGGTCCGCACCACATAGCCGAGGTTCTCCAGCCGGTTGAGCAGGTTCGTGGTCGCGCCGGAGGTCAGGGCGATGCGTTCGCCGAGCCGGGCCGGGGACAGCGGCGAGCCGGTGTCTTCGGCGTAGAGGATCTCCACCAGTGCGGCGGCATCGGTGGCGTGCAGGCCGAGCCAGTCCGCGAACCGCCGGGTGAACTCGGTGTAGTTCGCCCCGAAACTCCGGAGGCCGTCCAGGAGCGACGCGCTCCGCGCCGCGACATCGTCCGCCATGGCCCCTCCTCGATTCGGTGCTTTGACAACCTACCGGCCGCAAATATACCTTCATAGTGAAGCTACTTTCTCATGAAGGAGTTCTTTTGCTCCCCGATCCGTTCGCCGCGTCGACCCGCGGCATCACCGAACCCGACCCCGTCCGTCCCGCGCTGAGAGCCGCCGGCCCGCTCGTGGAAGTGGCCGCCCCCGAGGGCGGAAGCGCGTGGATCGTCACCGAGGAGAAGCTGGCCCGCGAAGTCCTCTCCGATCCCCGCATCGCCAAGGATCCGGCGCTGGCCCCCGCGGGCTGGACGGCACTCGAACAGACCGCCGCCGAACAGCCGTCCCTCACCACGCTGGACGGGCCCGAACACACCCGTCTGCGGCGAGCGCACGCGCCGCTGCTGAGCGCCAAACGGATCCAGGCGCAGGCGGACCGGATTCACCGGATCGCGCGCGCCCTGCTGACGGACCTCGGTAACGAGACCGTCGATCTCATGGACGGGTTCTCCACCCGGTTCCCGTTGACGGTGCTGCTGGACCTGCTCGGCATCCCGCTCCAGCTGCTCGACGCGGCCGTGGACGCCTGCCGCCGCATGTCGGATCCCGAACCGGGTGCACAGGGCAAGGCCATCGCCGCGATCGCGGATCTCGCCGCCGCGGGGCTCACGCCGAACCGGAACGGGCTCGCGACCGAACTACGCGACAGTCTGCCGACCGGAACGTCCGAAAAGGACCTGCGGTATCACCTGTTCGCGTTGATCTTCGCCGGGCAGCTGACCACCGACGCCTCGATCGGCTTCCTGATCTCGCGGCTTCTGAACGGGGACAAGGCATCCGTGAACGACCTCGTCCGCGAAACGCTCAAGGACCATCCGCCCGCGCCGTTCACGCTGTGGCGGTTCACCACCGTGGAGCTCGACCTCGCCGGGATCCGGCTTCCCGCCGGGGCGCCGGTGCTCGTCGACATCCAGGGCATCAACACGGACCCGGCGAGGAAACCGGGCCCGGATCTGACTTTCGGGGCGGGGCCGCACTTCTGCGTCGGCGCCCAGCTCGCGCAGCTCGAATTGCGCGCGGTGGCGACGGTGTTGCGCACGGACTTCCCCGAAGCCCGGCTCGCCGTGCCGTACGGCGAACTCCGGCAGACGTTCCTCGGCGGCATCCAGGGCACACGGCTCACGAGCCTGCCGGTGCGGCTGCGCACCTGAACCGGGCCGGGGCGCGGGAAACCGCCGCCCCGGCCCGAAAGACCGCTACTTCTTGAAGGTGTCGCGGATCTTGTCCGCCGCGTCGCCGACGGCGTCCTTCACGTTCTCGACGGCGCCCTTGAGGCCGGCCTTCGCCTGGTCCGCCTGACCTTCCGCGCGCAGTTCGTCGTTGCCGGTGGCGTCGCCGGCGGCCTCCTTGGCCTTACCGCCGAACTCTTCGGCCTTGTTGCTGATCTTGTCGCCCAACGACATCGGGTCCTCCTCCGTCCGTGGCGCCCGGATCGTGCGCCCTACGTCCGAAGGACAGACGAAGATCGGGATTCGTCACGCACACGGACGGGTGATCGCCCTCACTAAAGCAGAGACGTCACCGCGGCGGCGAACGCTTCAGGTGCCTCCTGAGGAACGTTGTGCCCCACCCCCGGGAGCACCCGATGCGTGTACGGCCCGGTGAAGTACTCGCGGTCGCCCTCCGCGCTGGGCCCGCCGACGCCGTCGTCCCCGCTTTCCAGCACGACCGACGGCACCGTGATGGCGGGCTCCCGCGCGATCAGGTCTTCGAGCGCCTGATACCGCGGATCACCCTCCGCGAGACCGAACCGGTGCCGGTACGAATGGATGACGACGTCGACGAAATCCGGATTGTGGAGGCTCCGCGCGCTCGCCGGGAACGCCGCGTCGGCGCCGGCCCAGGTCGGCGACCAGGTGCGCCACAACAGGGCGCACAGCTCGTCGCGGTTCTCCGTCAGCCCTCGGCGGCCGCGCTCGGAATGGAAGTAGTACTGGTACCAGTACGTGCGTTCCCATTCCGGCGGCGCCGGTTCCCCGGCGTAAGCGAGGTTCTGGACGTTGTAGCCGTCCACCGACACCAGTCCGCGCACGCGCTCGGGCCGGAGCGCCGCCACGATGCACGCCGCGCGGCCGCCCCAGTCGTATCCGGCGACGACGGCGTTTTCCAGCCCCAGCGCGTCCATGAAGTCGAGCAGATCCTGCGCGAGCGCGGCCTGCTGCCCGGAGCGGGGCGTGGCGTCGTCGAGGAACCGCGTCCCCCCGAAACCGCGGAGATACGGGACGTACACCGATGCGCCGCCCGCCGCGAGGACCGCGGCGACCTCGTCATAGGCCCGGACGTCGTACGGGAACCCGTGCAGCAGGACCACCGGCGGCCCGCTCGCCTCGCCGAGGTGTTCGTATTCGATCTCCAGGACCGGGGTGGCGACGCGGTTCGTGGCCATCAGCCGGACCAGCCGCTCAACCTCGTCAAAAGCCGTTCCAGGACTTCGGGATCGGCGCCAACGGGCTCACCGGAGACCGGTTCGTCCACCAGCGTGCGCCGGTCGCCTCGCCTCGGCAGCCGGACCTGTCCGGCCGACAGGCCGCCGGGCAGTGGCAGCTCGCACCAGACGGTCACGCCGCCGGTCGCACTCGGCGCCACCCCGGTCCGCTCGCCCGGCGCGGGCGTCGGCACCGGAAGGCCGTCCAGTTCGTGGTCGACCTCGATGACCAGCACGTCCGACCGCAGGCGCAGTCTGAGCGTCAGGAACGGCGGTTCCTTCGGATCGGCCGCGTCGACCAGCGTGCCCACCAGTCTGGCGGCGGCGGTCTTCGCCTGATCGAGCAACGGCCGCAAGGACCAATCCGACAAGATGAGACGGACGAAGAGCTCGGAACACAACACGGCGTTCGGTTGTGCCACCAGCCGGAGGTCGTCCACCTGGGAAGTGCGCGCGCTCAAACCAAGGCCTTCCTCGTCGACGTGCGAGCGTGCATCATGCCACTCCATCCGGTGAACCCGTCGATCAACCCTTTGGTCCAGTGAAGCGGCACGGGTTTGGCTCTGTCCACGAGGCCAAACAACGCGCACAGTGACCTCGTGAGCATCGCCTTCCTGATCACCACGCTGGTCGTGGTCGCCACGCCCGGCACCGGCGTGGTCTACACCCTTTCCGCCGGGCTGGCCAGGGGAAGACGCGCGAGCGTCCTCGCCGCGACCGCCTGCACCCTCGGCATCGTCCCCCACATGATCGCCGCGATCACCGGCCTCGCCGCGCTGCTGCACGCCAGCGCGGTGGCGTTCGAGATCCTCAAGTACCTCGGTGTGGCGTACCTGCTCTACATGGCGTGGGCGACGCTGAAGGACCGGGAAGCCATCGTCGTGGAGGGCGATCCCGAACCCACGTCGGCGCTGCGGACGATCACCTCCGGCGTCCTGATCAACGTCCTGAACCCGAAGCTGACACTGTTCTTCTTCGCGTTCCTGCCCCAGTTCGTCCCGGCGGGCGAGCCCGGTTCGCTCCTCCGGATGCTGCTGCTGAGCGGGGTGTTCATGCTGGCGACGTTCGTGGTGTTCAGCGTGTACGGCGTCCTCGCCGCCGGCGTGCGGCACCACGTTCTGTCCCGGCCGCGCGTGCTCGCCTGGCTCCGGCGGATCTTCGCCGGTTCCTTCGCCGCGCTCGGCGCCAAACTCGCGTTCACCACCCAGTAGACAGGTCCAGCATGCGACTCCAGCACCACCCGGACATCCGATCCGCCCACCCCGGCCTCGCCGTCGGCACGCTCCGAGCCACCGGGATCACCCCGGAGCTGCCGGTCGATCTCGAAAAGTTCGTCGCGCGGGCGACGCGGCGGCTCGCCGACGGCCCGGAATCGGAGTTCCCCGAAATCCAGGCGTGGCGGCGGGCGTTCGCCAAAATGGGCCTGAAGCCGACGCAGTACCGCTGTGCGTCGGAGTCTTTGCTGCGCAGGCTGCGGAAGGAAGGCACGCTCCCCCGCATCCATCCGGTGATCGATCTCTGCAACGCGGTTTCGGTCGCCTACGCCATCCCGGTCGCGGTGCTCGACATCGCGAAGATCAGCGGCTCGCTGGAAGTCCGGCACGCGCGCGGCGACGAGAAGTACGTGACCTTCACCGGCACGGTGGAACAGCCGAACCCCGGCGAGGTGATCTTCGCCGACGAGGACGGTCAGGCCCACGCGCGGCGATGGACGAACCGGCAGAGCGGGCACTCCGCGGTCTCCGCCACGACGTCCGATGTGCTGATCGTGTCCGAAGGGCTGCACGCGACGGCGGCGGAGGACGTCCGGCTGCTGATCGAGGCGATCGCGGGCGAACTCTCGGCAGCTGGCGTCGTCACGAGGCCTTGAGCGCCTTCTCCAGGCTCGCGCGGTTCATCTTCGACCGGCCCTTGATGTCCCGTTCCCTGGCCAGCTTGTCCAGTTCCGCCTTCGACAGCGAAGAGAGATCCTTCTTCGCTGCCGGCTTCTTCGCCCCGGACTTCTTCTTGGCCTTCCCGCTCTCCACGCTCTTCGAAAGCGCCTCGAACAGGTCGACGACCTTCGTCGGCTCCCCGGGCTCGGTGGCGGGCGTGATGGTGTCGCCCTTCTTCTTGGCCTTGATCAGCTCCCGGACACGGTCGGTGTAGGTGTCGCGGTACTCCTCGGGCCGCCAGTCGTCGCTCATCGCGTCGATCAGGTTGACGGCCATGTCGAGTTCCTTGCCGCGCGCCTTCGCCTTGCCGGGGAGGTCCGGCAGCTGCTCGACGGGATCCCGCAGGTCGGCCGCGAAATGGAGAGTGTTGAGCACCATCACGCCGTCACCGGAGCGCACCAGCGCCAGGTATTCGCGGCCGCGCATGACGAATTTGGCGATCCCCGCCTTGCCCGACGAGTCCATCGCCTCGAGCAGCAGCGCGTACGGACGCTCGAACTCGTCCTTCGCGGGCGCGAGCCAGTAGGTCTTGTCGAAGAACATCGGGTCGATGGCGTCCAGCTCGACGAAGCTCTCGATGTCGAGCGACTTCGACCGGCCCGGCGCGATCTCGTCCAGTTCCTCCTGCTCGACGACGACGTACTCGCCACTGTCGAGCTCGTAACCCTTGACGATGTCTTCGTAGTCGACTTCCTTGCCGGTGCGTTCGTTCACCCTCCGGTACCGGATGCGGTCTTCGGTGCCGCGCTGGAACTGGCGGAAGTGCACCGTATGGTCTTCGACCGCGCTGTACAGGCGGACCGGGACGGTCACCAGACCGAGCGAAAGCGAACCGCTCCAGACCGGGCGCATGGGGCACACTCCTCTCCTCCACCGACCTGGTACCCATGATCGCGGAGGATCACACCTGGTCATGGACGCGGAGAAGGGGGCTACCAGGGCGGTTGGCCACCCCCAGTACGAAGGCCAACCGCCGCGGAGCCCCTACCCGCGGTTCGGCGCGCTGCCCCGTCGGGCCGAGCCGCAGCTGTGCCTTCAGCTTTCCAAGGGCCTGCATCGGAATTACATCGGCTCTCCACCGCCGGACATCCGCGCAGTTCAGGGGCCGCGGGGCGTAGAATCGGAAAGGTTTCAGGGCGGGCCCGCGCACGCCTGTTAGGCCGAATGCAGTACGGCGTGCCCCGCGCCGACCTGGCTGGAGGCCGAAGCGGTGGGCTAGGGTGCCGATCAGCCGGCGAACGGACTGGAGGTAGTGCGTGAGCACGCTCACGGCCTCGGACGACATAGTCGCATATGACCGCTGATCGTCTACCCGATTCGGCGGGATCGCCTCGAACCGCCGTCCAGAGTTCCCAGCTCGGCTTCTCCGTTCTCGGCCCGCTCGAAGCCGAAGTCGACGGCGTCCCCGTCCGGCTGGGCGGGCGCCGCGAACAGCGTCTCCTCGCCGCTTTGCTGATCAACGCGGGCCGGCTGGTCCCGGTGTCGTACCTGATCGGCACGATGTGGCCCGAGAATCCGCCGAAGACCGCGGTCCGCCAGGTCAGCAACGCGATCGCGCGGCTCCGGCACGACCTCGGCGTGGCCCGGTCCGCCGTGGTCACCACCGGTTCGGCGTACCGCGTCGTCATCAGCAGCGCCTCGCTCGACTCAGTCCGCTTCGAAGCCGACTACAACCAGGGCGCCGAACTCCTCGCGGCCGGGCTGATCTCGCAGGCGGCCGCCAAACTGGCCGACGCGCTCGCGCTCTGGCGCGGCCCGGCGTTCGACGGTCTCGAGGGCGACGCCATCGAGCAGACGGCGCGACGCCTCGACGAAGAACGCCTCGCCGCCAGTGAGCTCCTCATCGGCGCCAGGCTCCGGCTCGGCGAGACCGAGGCGGCGGCTCGCGAGGCCTTCGACCTCGCCGCCTGGCATCCCACCCGCGAGACCCTGCAATGCCTCACCATGCTGGCGCTCTACCGGGCAGGCCGCGCCGCCGACGCGCTCCGGACGTTCGACCGGACCAGGATCGCGCTCGCCGAGGAACTCGGCGTCGACCCGAGTGCCGAGCTGAGCGCGCTCCACCAGCAGATCCTGCGCGCCGACGCCGAGCTGATGGAGGACGGCGCCCTCGTCCGGTACGGCGTCGGCGGGCTCCGGGCCGGGATGGACACCGGCGGGCGACGCGAGGACGCGGACGCGCAGAAGGCGCTCTTCCCCCGTCCCGCGCAGCTTCCCGCGGACCTCCCCGCGTTCGGCGGCCGCGCCACGGAACTGCGGACCGTCCTCGAAATCGGCCAGGACGACTCCTCGGCGGGGCCGCGGCTGATCGCGATCGACGGCATGCCCGGGGTCGGGAAGACCGCGCTGGCCGTCCACGCCGCGCACCGGCTCGCCCCGTTGTTCCCGGACGGGCAGCTGTTCGTGAACCTCGAAGGGTTTTCGCCCGCCGGAGACCCCGTCGACCCGGGGACCGCGCTCGAGGCGCTGCTGCGGTCGCTCGGCATCCAGGGTTCGGACATTCCCGCCGGGACCGAGCAGCGCGCGGCGCTGTTCCGCAGCTGCCTCGCCGGCAAACGGGTGCTCCTGGTGCTGGACAACGCCATCGGGGCGGCGCAGGTGAACCCGCTGCTGCCCGGTGCGGCGAGCTGCTGTGTGCTGATCACCAGCCGTACCCGGCTCGTGGACCTCGACGGCGCCGAACTGCTCTCGCTGGAACCGTTCAGCCGGGCCGACGCGGTGGACCTGCTCGGCCGGATCGTCGGGCCCTCCCGGTTGAAGCGCGAATCCCCCGACGCGGCCGATCAGGTCGCGAGCCTGTGCGGCGATCTCCCGCTCGCGCTGGCCGTCACGGCGAGCAGGCTGCGCGCGCGGGCGTCGTGGACGCTCGACTTCGTCGCCAGGCAGCTGCGCGACGAGCGGAACCGGTTCGGCGAGCTCACCGCCGGCGAACGCGACGTCGCGGGCGCGTTCCGAGTGTCCTATCTGAACTTGACCGAGACCGAACGGCGGGTGTTCCGCCGGTTGAGCCACCATCCCGGTGCGGCGTTCGATCTGCACTCGACGGCGGCCTTGGCGGAAGTCGACCTCGCCGAGGCCCGACGGCTCGCCGAACGTCTCGTCGACGTGAACCTCCTGCGTCAGCCGTCGATGGACCGCTACGAGATGCATGACCTCCTCCGCAGCTACGGTCGCGAACTCCTGCTCGCCGAGGAGCCCGAGCACCAGCGCGAGGCGATGATGCGGCGGCTGTTCGACTACTACCGCAGCACCGTCGCGGCCGCGATGGACTTCATCGACCCGGATTCCGAGGAGGAACCGGGCGGCCTCGAGGTGCCGAAGAGCGAGTTCGGACAGTCCTTCGCCGACTACGACCAGGCCGCGCACTGGATGGACGCGCAATGGCAGAACGTGCTGCCGGTGGCCGTCGCGATGAACAACCATCAGCAGTACTCCGACCTCGTGCCCTTCTGTTCGGCGGTGTGGCGCTACTTCGACAACCGCGGCTACTACCGGCAGGCCAGGGAGCTGGAGACCCTCGCCCTGTCCGCCGCGCGGGTCACCGGGAACGTGGTCCTCGAGTACCAGGCGCTGCACATGTACGCGCTGACCCTGTGGCGGCTCAACGAGTTCACCGAGGCGAACCGGCTGTTCAACGAGGTGTTCGAACTGGCCGCGACCACCGGCGACATCCGGATGCAGTGCCGGGCCAGGGGCAATTCGGGGGTCACCCACTGGCTCAAGGGCGAGTCGGACGAGGCGATCGAGCACCTCGGCTGGGTCCGGGAGACCGCCCACGCGCACGGCAGCGTGCTCATCGAAGCCCGCGCCAGGCACCGGATCGGGCTGATCCACACCGAGAACAGGCGCTATCCCGAAGCCGCCGAGGAACTCGACCAGGCGCTGCGGCTGGCGCAGGAGAACGAATCGCCCGATCTCGAGGCGGAATGCTTTCTCGCCCTCGGTATCAATTCGCGCGGACTCGGTGACGGCGCGCTCGCGGTCAGTCAGTTGACGACCGCGGTGGAAGTGCTGGAATCGACCGGGAATCGCAGCATGCTGCCCATCGCCCACAAGGAGATGGCGTTCGCGTTCGACATTCTCGGTGAGCGACTGAATGCGGACCGTCATCGCCGGTTCGCATTGCGCCTCTACACCGATCTCGGCATTTCGGAGTCGCCAGAGGTTCGCGAACTCAAACAGCGCCTGAACGATTACTCGGCGTAATTAGCCGTTCTGCTCCGGTACTCTGTTGGCGTAGGTATATTCGCTTGACCGGAGTAACCGTTCACGGAGAGGATCGACGGCATGCACGATGAGGACGACGACGAGTTCTTGTACGAGCTCGAAGCGGAGTACAAGGCACAGAGCACCTGGGGCGGGTTCGAGCCGCCGCCGAACGGCGGGCCTCCTTTCCGCTCGCGACACTGAATCACCTGAAGTATTCGGAAAGTATTTACTGGGGACTGGGGCACAAGACATTCGATGCTGGTCAGGGTTTCCTCTTGCGGAACGCTCTATTGGTCCGATGGTGACGTCGTCTGGGACGATCACCTCGGACATCGCCAGCTCAAACTCGCCGATGGAACCGAACGCGTCCTGCGCTGGTTCAGTTCTTGGCGAGAACCGGAATCGGTCCGCGAAGCGGATGAGAATCCCGAGATCGGGGAAAGGCTCGTCCGTATCGCGCGAGCGATGATCCGGTACGAAGTACTGGTGGTCAAAGGTTCTCACCGGCAACAACGCGAAGAAGAGATCCTTCGGGATTGGGGCCCTTGGGGAACGTCCGCGCGGGCGTTTCACTTCGGCACGCGTTCGTTGCGCGAGACCGAGTTCACCACCAGCGAAACGACGGCGAAAACCTTGCTGGAGAAGGCGAAGGTCAGCCCTCCGCCTTCTCCGGTGAGGCCGGCGGGCGAGCACGACACGATCGCGTTGCCCGAACCGTCACCGGAACCACTGAACACGATCGGGCTCGGCGAGGCGCTGAGCCGGCGCAGAAGTGTCCGCGAGTTCGGTGAAGAACCCGTGCGGCTGCGCGATTTGAGCGCGCTTCTCACCGCGGCCAGGCCGACGAGGCCGGAAACGCATCCCGACATCCCCGCCACCGGGAACGTCTTCAAGACGAGCCCGTCGGGCGGGGCGCGGCATCCGACAGAGGTGTACGTCTACGCGAGGAACGTCGAGGACCTGGCCCAGGGCGTCTACCACTACGACGGCTTCCGGCACGGCCTCACGCCGCTGGACGGCAAGATCGACGACGACCAGCTGATCGCGCTCGCCGGCGACCAGCAGTGGACCGGGAACGCCGGCGCACTACTGATCTATACGAGCGTCATCGAGCGGAACCAGTGGAAGTACCCGGTGAGCCGCACGTATCGCGTGCTGCTGATGGACGTCGGCCACCTCAGCCAAACCGTGTACCTGCTGGCGACCGCGCTGGGCCTGAACGTCACGTTCACCGCCGCGCTCCGCGACGAACTGGTCGAGGACCTCATCGGGTGCGATCCGGCGAACGAGCTGGTGCTCGGTATGTCGGTGGTGGGCAATCGCCTGTGATGGCTTCGGTGATGGGGTGTGGCCGGATTTCGGCGACGAAGCCAGAAGTGGTTCCCAAGGCAGTCCCGCCTGGTCGGGTCTAGCCACGCAATCGGGACCTCGGGTGACTCACGCGCGCGAGCCGTGGCCATTTTCTGGCGAGGGCTCAGAACGGTGGCGCTTCGTCGCGGGGTTCGTGCAGCGGTGGAGGCGTGCTTTCGTAGCGCTGCCCCGTGGGCGTGGTGATCGTGAGAGTCCCGTCAGAACCCAACCGGTAGTCCCAGCCGGGTTCGTCCTTCAACCGATGATCACGGCGGCACAGATCGATCAGCTCGGTATCCGACGTATGGCCGCCGTGTTGCCAGGGCAGGGAATGGTCGAGGTCGCAAGCCTGGGCCACACGATGACACCCGGGTCTTCGGCACTCACGGTCCCGCACCCGCACGAACTCGCCCAATCCCGCCGTAGGCCGATACCGATCCCGGCCAAGATCGAGAACCTGCCCCGAGAGTGGGTCGGTGATGATCCGCCGCAACACCGTATTCGACCCGGACGCGATCTCCCGCGCCAACGACGCCGGAATATGCCCATGCCCGGCCATCTCAGCGGGATCATCGTTCAACCCGAGATAGGTGTTCAGGTCCATATAGAGAAACACTTCGGACCGTTCGCTCTTCCCGCCCTGACCACCCAGCAGAAGATCAAGGGCGACATCAGCACGCAACTGATCCAGGGTGCGCGTTTCCCCACCGGCCCGCAGGGCACGGGCTTCACGATCGACCCGCGTGTAGGCGGCAGCCACCTTCTCGGCGGGCCCGTCTTCGACTTCGATGGACGCCACCCCGGTGTCGCCCTGCCGTACCGTCAAACGACGTCCGCCGCGGTTCCGTTCGGCCCGGCGGGAGGCGCCGTCATGGTCGGCCATCATCGCCGCATGATTCGCCGCTTTCCGGATCTGATCGGAGTTCCGGCCCGGGATCCGATCTTCCAGGACCGCGTCCACCGCACGGGCGTCCTCGTCCGACAGCCAAGCAGTGGCCGTGGCGACTTTCATCGCCCCATAGCCGCCGACCTTCCCCTGATCGAGCAACCCCAACGTGCGCGGCAGCCGAGTCGTCAACGCCTCAGCCGTCGAGACCAGACCGGCAGCATGACCGTCCACAACGGACAGAGCGAACGCGACTTCCTGCACGACACTGGAAGCTCCATCGCGATGGCGGCTTAACCGACCCAAAGCACGGAACCGAACAGCCTCCAGCCGAGCGATCCCTTCTGACGCCGCGACGGCGGCATCCACGGCATCCTGATCCCCCAACGAATCCAGCGAAGCATTGACCTCCTTGAACAAATCCGACGAGGTGATTTCCTTCAAACGCGCCACAGTGGCGTTGAGTGTGTCCACACGCAGAACGTACAACCGACCACCGACAGTTTCCGAAACACAAGACGATCAAACCGCCCCTGAAATCAGAAACTGCGACACAACAACAACTTCTACCGGATCGCGATCACCCTGCACGCGAAGGAGGTGGCACGGGCCGATCCAAACCCGTGCCACCGCCCAACTCAGCCGAGCAGCGCCCGCATCTCGGTGATCTCGGCCTGCTGTCCGTCGATCACCTTCTGTGCCAAGGCCTTCACCTCGGCGTTACTACCCTGCTGCAGCGCGGTCTTCGCCATCTTAAGCGCGCCTTCGTGATGTTTGACCATCATTTCCAGCCACTGCTTGTCGAAGGCGGCGTCCTTGGCCTTGCCGAGTTTCGCGAGGTCGTCCTCGGTCATCATGCCGGCCGCAGAACCGTGCCCGGAGTGCTCACCCGACGGCGCCACTCCCCAGCCCTTCAACAATCCGTTCAGCTGCTGGATCTCCGGATCCTGCGCCTTCTGGATCCGGGCGGCGAGGTCGACGACCTTCGCGTTGCGAGTGCGGCCGTCGACGAGTTTCGCCATCTCGAGCGCCTGTTCGTGGTGCGGGATCATCCCTTGCGCGAACGTGACGTCGGCCTGGTTGTGGCCGGCCTGCTGAGGGTCCGGCGCCTTCACCGTGGACATGTCGTGCCCGGTGGAAGCGGTGTCGGAACTGGCGCATCCGGTGAGCACGGCGAAGGAGGCCAGAGCGGCGAGCGCCGCTCCGACCAGTTTCCTGCTGGTCATGGTTCTTCCTCGAGTCGGTTTCGGGTAGGGCGGGACGAACCCGCCTGTCACACCCGCAACACGCAAAGGAAGGACAACTTCTCCGGTACCGGTCTCCAGCGCGGCGGATCACGGCCCGCGGCCGAACCGCCTGCCCGCCGCGACTTCCACGTCGCCACCGTCCGTCCATTGCGGACGAGCAGCCAGGTGACGATCAGCAGCACTCCCGCGGCGAGCACCGCGAGACACAGGTGCAGTCCACTGTGTCCACCGTCGTCATGGGAAGGCGTGTCCGCGCAACACGGATCCGCCATCGCGACGGCGGAGTGCCCCGCGCCGTGGCCGGACTCGGCGACGACGTGGTGCATGCCGACGAGCCCCAGCGCCACGACGCACAGCAGCAGCCACCGCAGGGCCGCCGGGCACGAGGACTGGGTCACGGCTCCACCGTAGCCGGATTCAGTGCGCCGCCGGACGGTGGGGTTTCGCCGCCGAATGCAGTGCCGGGATGTCGCGATCGATGTGGTCGGCATGGAACAGCGCCTGCGCGAGCAGACCGCGGACGTGATCGTTGGCCGCCGAGTAGTAGACGAACGTCCCCTCACGCCGACCCTTCACCAGGCCCGCGAGCCGCAGTTTCGCGAGGTGCTGGCTGACCGCCGTCGGCGCCGCGCCCGCCAGCTCCGCGAGACAGGCGACCGAAGACTCGCCCTGCAGGAGCGCCCAGAGGACCTTCACCCTCGTCGGATCCGCGAGCAGCCGGAACGTCTCCGCGGCCAGGTGGACCTGCTCCTCGGTGGGCATCTCGAAATCCGGAACCGACTCGTGCATGCCAGGAGGATAGCCGCTATCCTTCTGCCTGCGTACCTGCATGACTGCGCAGGTAGCATGACAGTGAGGTGGAAGATGCCAGGGCATGGACACAGTCATGGCCACCAGACGGCGAAGAGCCGTCTCCGGCACCTCCTGACTCCGCACAGCCATGACAGCGCCGACCGTGTCGACAGCGCGTTGGAGACCAGCAAACGCGGCGTCCGGACGCTGATCTGGTCGTTCGCCGCCCTGTTCGTCACCGCCGTCGCCCAGCTCGTGCTCGTGCTGATCACCGGCTCCGTGGCCCTGCTCGGCGACACGATCCACAACTTCGCCGACGCGCTCACCGCGCTCCCCCTCGGCATCGCCTTCGTGCTCGGCCGCCGCGCCGCCACCCGCCGCTACACCTACGGGCTCGGCCGCGCCGAAGACCTGGCCGGCGTGCTCGTCGTCCTGCTCATCGCCGCCTCGGCCTTCCTCGCCGGGTACGAATCCGTCCAGCGGCTGCTCGATCCGCGTCCGGTCCAGCATCTGTGGGTGGTCGCGGCGGCGGGTGTCATCGGCTTCGCGGGCAACGAACTCGTGGCCAGGTACCGGATCACCGTCGGCCGCGAGATCGGGTCGGCCGCACTGGTCGCGGACGGCCTGCACGCCCGCACCGACGGGTTCACGTCGCTCGCGGTCGTGCTCGGCGCCGCCGGTGTCGCGTTCGGCTTCCCGATGGCCGACCCGATCATCGGTCTCGCCATCACCGTCGCGATCCTGTTCGTCCTGCGCGACGCGGCCAAGGAGGTCTTCCGCCGCCTGATGGACGCCGTCGACCCGGCCGACGTCGATCGCGCCGAACGCGCGGCCGCCGAGGTCCCCGGCGTGCTCGGCACACGGGACCTGCGGATGCGCTGGATCGGGCACAGCCTGCGCGCGGAGCTGGCGGTGTCGGTCGAGGCCGGGCTGACCGTCACCGAGGCGCACCGCCTCGCCCATCGTGTCGAGGCAAGGCTGCGCGAGGTCCTCCCTCGGCTCGCGGAAGCGGTCGTGCACACCGAACCGGTGAACGCCCATGAGATCGTCAATGGGTGACGCCGTCCGACAACGACATCCGCGCCGTCCGTGCCCACGCGCAACTGCTGACCGTTCCGGCGACGGACGTGCTCGCCGTCGCCCGATCCATCGCCGCCGTCCAGGCGCAGTCGACGCCTGCCGCGCGGCTCGCGTTCCGGGCCCGTAGCCGGGGCCTGACCGCCAAGGACATCGACACATCCCGCGAGGTCACGCGCACCTGGCTGATGCGCAAGACGCTCCACTTGGTGCCGACGGCGGATCTCCGCTGGCTGAACCGGCTGTTCGGTCCGCGTAACGTCCAGGCGGGGCAAGGACGCCGCCGTCAGCTGGGCCTCACCGACGAACTCTGCGAACGCGCGCTCACGAAGCTCCAGGATCTCTTGCCCGGCAAGGCACTCACTCGGCAAGAGATCCTCGACGGCCTGGCCGCCGACGGCATCGCGCTCGACGCGAAGTCCCAGGCCCCCGCCCACCTTCTGGCGTACGCGGCCAATCGCGGACTGCTATGCCGAGGCCACGACTCCGGAACGGAGCCGACGTACGTCCTCCTCGACGAATGGGCCACCGAAGGCCACGATCCGGCGGAACCGCATACGGAACTCGCCCACCGGTACCTGACCGCGTACGGGATCGCGACCGTCGAAGACTTCGTCGCTTGGTCCGGGCTCCCACTCGGCCTCTGCCGCAAGGCTTTCGCCGCACTGGACCTCGTGCCCGCCGGCGGCGGCTTCACCCTGTCGCAGACCGAGTTGTCCGCTCCCCCATGCCCTCCGCGTCTGCTCGGCGCCTTCGACACGTACCTGCTGGGCTACCGCGACCGCGCTCTGCTCCTCGACCCGGCCGAGGCGAAACGCGTCAACGCCGGCGGCGGGATGATCGCGCCGACCGTACTGGTCGACGGCAGGATCGCCGGAACCTGGCACACCAAGCGGACCGCGAAGCAGACGAAGGTCGTCGTGGAGCCCTTCGCCGTGCTTTCGCGATCCGCCATCACCGGCCTGGAGTCCGAAGTGGACGATTACGGCCGCTTTCTCGGCGAGACGGCCGTCCTCGTCATTTGAGGGACCGGAAGAACTCGCGAACGTCCGAGACCAGGATCTCGGGCTCTTCCAACGCCGCGAAATGCCCGCCGCGATCGACGTCGGTCCACCGCACGATCGTGTGGGCGTGCTCGGAGTACCGCCGGATCCCGACGTCGTGCGCGAAGATCAGCGCCGCCGTCGGCACGCCGGAATTCTTCTCGACGGCTCCCCAGGTTTCAGCCTGCGCGTAGCCGACGTACGCGGACGAAGCCGCGGTTCCGGTCAGCCAGGTGAACATGACGTTGGTCAGCAGCCGGTCCTTGCCGATGATCTCCTCCGGCAGCGTGGGGCGCGGATGCGTCCACTCGCGGAATTTGTCCATGATCCAGGCCAGCTGGGCGACCGGGGAGTCGACGAGCCCGTAGCCGAGGGTCTGCGGCCGCGTCGACTGGATCGCGATGTACCCGAACTCCTCCCGCATGAATGCCCTGATCCGCTCGATGCGATCGCGTTCGAGGTCGGTGAGCGAAGCGAGTTCCTCGTCCGACAACGACATCGGGGGCATCGGTGTCAGCCCGCCGTTGACGTGCACGCCGATCACCTTGTCCGGCGCGAACCTCGCCACCTCCGGCGACACCGAGGCGCCGAGGTCGCCGCCCTGCACGCCGTAGCGTTCGTAGCCGAGCCGGCGCATCAGTTCCGCCCATGCCCGGCCGATCCGCGGCATGGTCCACCCGGAATCCGAGACGGGGCCCGAAAAACCGAAGCCCGGAAGCGACGGGATCACGAGGTGGAACGCGTCCGCCGGGTCGCCGCCGTAGGCTTTCGGGTCCGTGAGCGGCCCGATGACGTCGAGGAACTCCACCACCGAACCCGGCCAGCCGTGCGTGAGGATCAGCGGCGTCGCGCCGGCTTCGGGCGAGCGGACGTGCAGGAAGTGGATCCGCTGCCCGTCGATGACCGTGGTGAACTGCGGATGACGGTTGATCTCGCGTTCGGCGGCGCGCCAGTCGTAGCCGTCGCGCCAGTATTCGGCGAGTCCGCGCAGCCAGGCCACCGGCACTCCGGTGTCCCAGCCGTCGCCGGGGAGCGGTGCGGGCCAGCGCGTGCCGTCGAGCTTCGCGTGCAGCTCGTCCAGCTGCTCCTGGGGGACGTCGAGGCGGAAGGGGCGGAGCTCGGTGTTTTCCATAAAGCCCACGTTACGAGCCATTGCGGACAGTTTCGGTCCTCGATCGGGAAGGTATTCCGAGTACGGGAAGATTCGCTCGTGACGGACAAGTACTTGGCATACGGCAGGCTCATCCGCGACGGGAAGATCCTGTTCATCCGGCGGCAGCCGTCGTCGTTCCTGGGCGGCCGCTGGGAACTGCCGGGCGGGACCGTCGAGCCCGGCGAGCGACCGGCCGAGACCGTGGTCCGCGAGTTCGCCGAGGAGACCGGGCTGACCGTCCACGTCACCGGCGAACGCGGCACCCACAGCTGGGACGACGTCGCGGGCAGGCCGATGCGGATCCACGCCGCGGTGTACGCGCTGGCCGAGGAGATCCCGGGCGAAGTCGTGCTCGATCCCGAGGAACACGACGCCTTCGTCTGGTGCGACCGGGAAGAAGCCGCGGGGCTCGATCTCGCGGAGCACTTCAGGCGGGCACTGGAGGACTGACTTCGAGGGCGGTCTCCGGCCTGGTCCGCTCGGCCCAGCGGACGGCGGGCGCGGTGAGCGTCCCCGCCAGCAGGAACAAGCCGCCCAGCACGATCCAGCCGGCCGTCCCGCCGACCAGGATCAGACCGGTCAGCAGTACCGGGCCGAGCATCCGGGCGATGGCCGTCCCCGCACCGAAGAGTCCTTGGTACTGCCCCTGTTTGCCGTCGGGCGCGAGACCGAAGCCGATCTCCCAGGAGCCCGCCGCCTGCGCCATCTCCCCCACCACCTGCAGCGCGGCGCCCGCGAGCAGCACCAGTGCCGCCGCCCACGCGGAATCGCCCATGGCGGAGAACGAGAAGATCAGGCAGGAGACGAAAAGCAGCAGTCCCGCGTGCCGGACGTAGCGGGAGGCGCCACGCAGACCGGTCACACCGCGCGCCACCCGCACCTGGAACACCACCACGCTCGCCGTGTTGAGCACCAGCATCGCCGAGACCAGCCAGCTCGGCGCCGCGGTCCGGGTCGAGATCCACAGCGGAAGGACCAGGCTGAACAGCGGCATGTAGAGCAGCATGATCATGTTGAGCAGCGCCAGAAGGGCGTACGGGCGGTCGCGGAGGACGGCCACGGACGGCTCGCCCGCCCGCATCGGCACCGGAGCCACCGAAGGCACCTTGCGGAGCACGAGCGCCGCGGCGACGAACGCCAGCGCGTCGACGACGAACACCGTCAGGAACGCTTCCCGCGTCCCGATCGCCAGCGCGATCCCGCCGAGCGCCGCGCCGATGGCGATCCCCGCGTTGGACATCGCCTGCAGCCGCGCGCGGAACGTCGTGCGCCCGGCGGGGTCGATCAAGCCGGCGAGCAGCGCCTGCCGTGCCGCGCCGAGACCGCATTGGAAACAGGCGTAGACGCAGGCCGCGATCACGAACGCGAAGACCGAGTCCACGAAGAGGAACGCCGTGACCGACGCGGCGGTGCCCAATGCCAGCAGGACGGCCGTGCCCTTCGGCCCGCGGCGGTCGGCCAGCTGCCCCAGCGCGACCCCGGCCACCGAGCCGACCGCCCAGCCCACGGTGAGGCCGAGCCCCACCTGCGCGGGCGAAAGCCCGACGATCAGTGTGAAGTACAGGGCCGAGGTGACGTAGTAGGCGCCGTCGCCGACGGAGCTGATCAGCTGGGCCGAGGTCAGTCGCTTCATATGCTCAAACTAAGCACCGGATTGGCCACATCCCAGCGCCAATATCCGCCAATCGGGATGGGCCAATATAACCTCGGGACGTGCCGTTCCACATCAGCCTCGACGGCCACACCGACCTGGCCGCCCGGATCTACCGCCAGCTCCGTGACGGCATCCTCGACGGACGCCTCCGCGCTGGGGAACGCCTGCCTCCGACCAGGGAACTGGCCCGCGAGCTCGACGTCTCGCGCAATACCGTCGCGGTCGCCTACGAACGGCTCACCGCCGAAGGTTTCCTCGACAGCCACGTCGGACGCGGAACCTTCGTCAGCCCCGGCTTCGTGGCGCGTTCGAAGCGCGCCGCGCCCGCGGGCACCGGGGTGCGGCCCGTCGCGCGGTGGAGTTCGCTGCCGGACTCTCCCGGCGACGTCCGGCCCGCGTTCGACTTCCGGGTCGGCACCCCGGATCCGGCCCTGTTCCCGTTGCGGACCTGGCGACGGCTGGTCAGCCAGGCGCTCCGGCCGTCGCTGCTGCCGCCGTCGGGGTACGCCGATCCCGCCGGGCTCGAAGCATTGCGGGTGGCGATCGCCCGGCATATCCGCGCCGCCCGATCCGTGCGAGCCGGCGTCGAGGACGTCCTGGTCACCCAGGGCGCGCAACAGGCCCTCGACCTGATCGGCCGGGTCCTGATCGAACCCGGCACCAGGGTCGCCGTCGAAGATCCCGGCTATCCCCCGGCCGAACGGCTTTTCGCCGCCCACGGCGCCCGGATCGTGAAGGTGCCGGTGGATGCCGAGGGTCTCGACGTCACCGCGCTCGCGAAGGGCACCCGGTTGATCTATACGACGCCCTCGCACCAGTTCCCGCTCGGCACGCCGATGTCACTCGCCAGGAGGACGGCGTTGCTGGCGTGGGCGGAACGGAACGACGCGGTGATCATCGAGGACGACTACGACAGCGAGTACCGCTTCTCGGATCGGCCGCTCGAACCGCTCCAAAGCCTGGACCACGACGGCAGGGTGCTCTACGTCGGATCCTTCTCGAAGACGCTGCTTCCCTTGCTGCGATTGGGTTTCCTCGTCGCGCCCGCCTCGCTGCGGCCGGCGCTGCGGCAGGCGAAGCAGCTCATGGACTGGCACGGCGACCTCGTCACCCAATCGGCCCTGGCGAGCTTCATCGACGAGGGACTGCTCGCCCGGCACGTACGCAAGGCCACCCGGGAGTATTCGGTGCGACGGGACCGGATCCTGGCCTTCGTGCGCGACGAATTGCGCGACGTGCTGGAAGTCGTCCCGTCCAGCGCCGGACTCCATTTGTGCGCGCCGGTCTCTCCACAAGCGACGGTCACTGTGGACAGTGCGGTCGCCGATGCGGCTCGGGCCGGGGTGGCCGTCGAAAGCCTGTCCACGTACGGAGGAACGCGCGGCGGTCTGGTGATCGGTTACGGCCTGGTCGGCACCGACCGCATCGACGAAGGGCTCGCCCGGCTCGGCGAGTGCGTTTCGGCCGCCAGGATGTCATGAAAGGGTCGTTCAGGACACTTTCCGTCTTGAACGACCCTTTCCTGACATCCGTTCGCCGCGGGACGCCGAAAACTGTCGTACCCCGGTGGTCTCCTGTTCCCAGGCGACAGCGGGCCCGTCCGGGTTCGCGCGCGGAAGCAGAGGAGGAAAGTCCCATGGCCGGAGAAACGGTGCTCACGGTGATCGGCAACCTGACGACCGACCCGGAGCTGAAGTTCACCCCGTCGGGAGCCGCGGTAGCGAACTTCACGGTCGCGTCGACGCCACGCGTCCTGGACCGCGCGAGCGGGGAATGGCGTGACGGAGACCCGCTGTTCCTGCGCTGCGCACTGTGGAAGCAGGCCGCGGAGAACCTGGCCGAATCGCTCACCAGGGGGACCAGGGTGATCGTGCAGGGCAGGCTGAAACAGCGATCGTTCGAAACCAAGGACGGCGAGAAACGCACGGTGGTGGAGCTCGACGTCGACGAGATCGGCCCGTCGCTGCGGTATGCCACGGCGAAGGTCAACAAGGCCGGCCGGAGTTCGGCGGGCACGCCGTCGGACGGCGCGTGGGAGCGAACGCCGGTCGCCGCCGGAAATCCGGAGCCGCCCTTCTGACCGGGCGGTTTCCCTCTCGGGAGGGAGCGATCTCCCTCCCGCGCGTCAGGCGGTCGCGCGCCTCCGGCCCGAATGCTGGAGGGCGTGAACGCGACCACGATCGTCACGGAACTCGGGCTGGACCCGGCCCTCGAGCGGCACATGCGGTTCGCCGCCGAACTCCGCACCGGGCTCGCTCTGGTCGAGGAAAGACTTCAGGAGGTGTTGCGCAGCCCAGGTCATCCGGAACTCACCGAAGCCGCCACTCATCTCGTCCGCGCGGGCGGGAAGAGGTTGCGCCCGTTGATGGCGTTGGCCGGAGCCGCGTTCGGCGACGGCCGGGACGAGGCGATCTCGGCGGCCGTACTCGTCGAGCTCGTCCACGTGGCGACGCTCTACCACGACGACGTCATGGACGAAGCGCCGATGCGGCACGGGGTCACCAGCGCGAACTCCTTGTGGGGCAACAAGAAGGCCGTCTTGCTCGGAGACTACGTGCTCGCCTGCGCGGCGCGGGTGGGGGCCGGGCTCGGTGATTACGCGTTGCGCTCGCAGGCGGAGACGTTCGGCAGGCTCGTGCGCGGCCAGTTCCTGGAGACGACGGGGCCGTTCGAAGACTGCGGCCGTCACGCACCGTACGAGCACCACATCCAGGTGATGGCCGACAAGTCCGCGTCGCTGATCGCGATGGCGGGCAGGCTCGGCGCGCAGGTGTCGGGCGCGGATGAGCGGACCATCGAAACGTTGGGCCAGTACGGCGAACTGATCGGCGTGGCGTTCCAGATCTCCGACGATGTCCTCGACATCTCGGCGTCCACCACCGACCTCGGCAAGTCCGCGGGCACGGATCTCCGCGAAGGCATCGTCACCTTGCCGATGCTCCACGCGCTCGACGACGACGGGCCCGGTGCGGCTCGTTTGCGCGAGATCATCGGGCACGGTCCGGTTTCCGATCCGGCGGTCCGTCAGGAGGCGCTGAGACTCTTGCGCGACTCCGCCGGCGTCGTGCGTGCCCTCGCCGAGGCACACGGGTACGCGGCCAAGGCGAAAGACCTCGCGCTCAGTCTCCCCGACCGGCCCGCCCGGGCACTGCTCGTCGGCCTTTCGGCGTTCGTGGTCGAGCGCGGCGAATAAGGCCACGGTGCCCGCGACCAGGGTTACAGTGGCGGAATGACCACCGAAACCCTGGAAAACGTCGAAGGTCGCGACATCGGCTCGGGAGTCTCGATCATCCGCGAACGGACCGCCGTCGACGGCTCCGGACCGAGGCTGCACCAGCACCCGTATCGCGAAACCTTCGTCATCGTCCACGGCCGGGCCAGGTTCACCATCGGCGACTCCGAGCGCGAAGGCGGGGCGGGCGACGTCCTGGTCGTTCCGGCGGAGACCCCGCACAAGTTCGCCGTGATCGGCCCGGAAGTCTACGAAGCCGTCCACATCCACGAAAGCGACCGTTTCATCACCGAATGGCTCGAGTAATTCTGTCGGACGCCAGAAAACCCTTTCCCGGTCTAGAATCCGACGACGTGCTCGTGGACGGGCGGGCACCCGAGGCGACGGGAACCGGGAACCGTGACCGACGTGGCGGACCGCAGTGGTGACAAAACCCGCCAGGTGGACAGGTTCGACCAACGGCGCGCACAGCTGGCGATGTCGGCGCTGGTCACCTTGTCCGAACTGGGCTACGCGCGCACGAGCCTGCGGGAGATAGCGCAGAACTCCGAGTTCTCCCACGGCGTGCTGCACTATTACTTCCGCAACAAGGCCGAGCTGATCACCTACTGCGTCAAGCAGTACAAGGCCGAATGCGTCACCCGGTACGACCGGATGGTCGAGACCGCGGAGACGGCCGAAGAGCTGAAGACCGCCTTCGGCGCCGCGACCGCTGCCACGCTGTGTGAAAACGCCCGGCTGCACAGGCTCTGGTACGACCTGCGCAACCAGAGCCTGTTCGAGAAGCTGTTCCAGGCCGAGGTGCTGGCCATCGACGAGGCACTCGAACTGATGATCTGGCGGGTCGTGTCGCGGTACGCGGAACTGCTGGGCAAGCCGGCGGATTTCGCACCATCGACGACGTACGCGCTCTTCGACGGTCTGTTCCAGCAGGGCCTGCTGAAACACCTCGCCGGCCAGGAGGACGCGGCGAGGTGTCTTCAGGACTCGGTCGAGCAGGTGCTGGCGCGGCTGTTCACCACTTGATGGTCGGATACCAGATGACGCCGGTCCGGCCGAGCACCCGCAGGTCCCAGTACAGCAGCGTGAACGTGCCCGCGACCAGCAACGCGGCACCGGTCACCACGGCGATCCTGGTGGGCTTCGCGAGCATCCATCGCTGCAGCCGCCCGCCCGTGCCGTGGGTGAGCACCAGGAACAACAGCGCCATCACCACGATGTTGCCCACCGACTGCAGGGCGAACGCGGCGGCGCCGTAGAAGACGTTGTGGCTTTCGGCCGCGCTGCGGAACATCATCCGGAACAGCGGGAACGGCCTGCCGATCAGGAACCCGCCGATGAGCGCGCCCATCAGGACGAGCGGCGCGGGCGGGAACCGGCGGGTGAGACCGGCGATCGGGTTGCGGACGAGTCCGACGGAAGCCAGGCCCAGCGTGATGAACACGATCCCGATCACGCCGTAGACGATCATCGACTGGATGTTCCGCGGCGTGAGCCCGCCCGGCGACGAAGCGGTCGAGAACTGCGGCATCCGGGTGCCCACGAGCGCGACGATGACGCCGTACACCACGGAAACCGTCAGCATGCCCGCCGCGATCCAGCCCAGCGGCTTCACAGTGTCGGTGAACTTGGGCCGCCCGGCGGTTCCGCCGCCGACAAGCGGGGCGACGGCACCGAAGGCGGCGATGTTGCACGCGGTGAAGGTTCCGGCGAGGCCCGAAACGAAGGCGAAGAAGGTTCCGGCCAGCACCCCGCCGATCGGGGTCGCCTTGGCGTCGTGTCCGAGGAGGGTGTTGGCGACGCTGTCGCCGATCACACTGTCCACAAAGGGTGCCGACCAGATCACCGTCAGCGCGAAGCCGGCGAGGACGGACCAGAGGACGATGCGCCCTTTGTGTTCCGGATAGGGTCCTGAGCCCAGGAAATTCGACTGTGGGGAAACGGGAGCGCGTTCGGTCACGGACATTCGTACCTCCAGCGGCTGATGGCTTCCCCCTCGCTCATCGTTGTTCCGCGGTCCGGGTCGCGCCACCTCCAAAGTGCCGATCCACCCTTGCTCCGACCGGCTCCGGGTAATTCCGAAAAGGTGAAAGCCGCGGAGTCTCGTGGGATCATCGGCGGACGGGTACGGCCACTGAACCTGCGGAGGGCGATGGACTTCGACGAGGTCGCGGACGAGCTCTACGCCGGCGATCCGGCCGAGTTCGTCGCGGTGCGCAACCAACGGGCGAAGGAAGCCAAGGCCGCGGGTGACGCGGCCTTGGCCGAGCGTATCCGCGCCCTGCGGAAGCCGACGCTCGCGGCCACGATCCTCAATCGCCGTGCCGGTTCCCCCGAGCTGACGGAGCTGGCCAAGCTGGGCGACGAGCTGCGCAAGGCGCATTCGGCGCTGGCCGGTGAAGACCTGCGCAAACTCGCCAAGCGGCGCCAGGAGCTGGTGAACCGGATCCTGCGGGACGAACGTTCGATGAGTGAATCCGTCAGCCGCGACGTCGAAGCCACCCTCGAAGCCGTCGTGGCCGATCCCGAAGTGGCGGCGCTCGCCCTCGCCGGACGGCTGAGCAGCGGCGCGGACAGCACCGGCGACCAATGGCTGACCAGTGGATTCACTCCGCAGCCGAAGCGGAAACCCGCGCCGGAGCGCGAAAAACCGGCCACTGTGTCGCATTTGGACGACCGCCGGAAGGCCAAGCGCGCGGCCGCCGAGAAGGCCGAACAGGAGCGGATCGACAAGGCCCGCGAAGAGGCCGAACGCGAACAGAAGCGGGTGGCGGAGTTCAACCGGCTCCGGCGCGAGGCGGCCGATCTCGCGAAGGCCCTCAAGCAGGCCGAGATCGACCTTTCCCGCGCCGAGCGCCGGGCCGAGAAGCTCACGGAGAAGGCGAACGACCTCCGACGGCGCCTCGCCGACGCCGAACTCGAAGAAGAGACGGCGAACGAGGAGACCGCGTCCGCGCAGACCGTCCTGGACGATCTGCGCGCCGAGGCGGCGCGTATCGACGAAGCCCTCGAAGAGTTCTAAGCCGGCTGCCGGTCACGAACGCGCGCGGCGGTCACCCGGCGTCCATACGGTGTCTTGCCGCCCGGCTTGTAGACCGACAGCACGGTCATGGTCACGTACATCGTCGTGGACACGACGATCGGATAGAACCCGTCCACGCGACGGCCCGCCTCCACGAACACACCGTCCATAGTGGACTCGGCCGCGGCCGCCAGCTCACTGATCCCCGGCAGCAGCGAGAACAACGTCAGCCCAACGGCGATCAGGGTCAGCACGAGTTTGATCGCGACCCACTTGTACCGGATCAGTCCCCATTTCGTGCCGACGCTGAGCACGATCCCGCTGATCAGGGCGGTCAGGCTGACCGGCAACAGCAGGTAGCCACCGATCTGCTCCATCATCAGGATGGCGGCGTGCTGGCGCCGCGCGTCGTCGGTGAACACGGAGGTGAAGGTCAGGACCGCGTTCACCATGGTGATCCCGAGCCAGCCGAGTGACGAAACGACATGGACGACGAGGACGAGTTTCCGCCACCGCGGGGTGAGCGGTCGCCGCACTGTGGAAGTACTCATGCGACCAGTGTTTCCGCGGGCGGGGCTCCCGTCGTCCGTCGTGAAGCGGCTCCTCGGCTACGTATCGCGGAGTACGAGCCCGCGGACGTACGCCGCCTGCCCGGCATGCTGGAGGTCGTCGGACAGCACGCTGACCAGGCGAACCCCGAGGCTGACGGGCGGGTCCCACGCCTCGTCGACGATACGGTCGAGGTCGGCCTCACCGAGTCCGGCGACCCAGGCCGCCGTCGCCTCGTGCACCGCGTCGTAGTACCCGGTCAGCAGGTCGGCGGAGCCGACACGGACCGCCTCGACGTCCTCGGGGCGATGCCCGTACCCGATGTCCGACGCCGGGAAGGGCAGCCCGAAGCGGCCGACCCAGTCCTGCGCGGTCCAGAGCTGCTCGGTGCCCATCAGATCGGCGACGTGATCGTCCTGCACCCGGGCCAGATGCCAGATCAGCCACGCGATCGTGTTCGCGCCCGATGCCGGGCTCGTGATCAGCTGATCGGCGGTCAGGCCCTCTACGGCGGCGTGCACTACTTCCTGGACGCGGCCGAACCCGTCGGCCACCACTTCGGCCAGTTTCATCGATTCCCCTTCCGGCGTCTCCGGCCCACGATGCCACCGCGAGGTGACCCCGGCCTTACAACCTTGACTTATATAAGCCCAGGCCGTGATAGTTGCCGGATGCACGCGTTCGACGTCCTCGGTGATCCGGTGCGCCGCCGGATCCTGGAACTGCTGGCGGGCGGGGAACAGAGTTCCGGCGACGTGACCACCGTGGTCCGCGCCGAGTTCGGGATCTCGCAGCCCGCGGTCTCCCAGCATCTGCGAGTCCTGCGCGAGAACGGCTTCACCACGGTCCGTGCCGAGGGCGCGCGACGGCTGTATTCGGTCGATCCGGGCCCGCTCAAGGAGATCGACGGCTGGCTGGAGCAGTACCGGCGGTTCTGGGCCGGGCCGCTCGACGCGCTCGCCACCGAGATCGCCCGAGGCCGCCGGGAACGCCGCAAGGCGGCCGAAGACTAGGCGCGCGGGGACTGTCGGACCCCGCCCCTAGAATCGTCCGGGTGGCAGCCCCCGACATCGGTACCTCGGAAGCCCTCGAAACGCTGAACCGCGTCTTCGGCTACGACGACTTCCGCGGCGACCAGCACGCCATCGTCGAACACGTCATCGCAGGCGGTGACGCGCTCGTCCTCATGCCCACCGGCGGCGGGAAGTCGCTGTGCTACCAGATCCCCGCGCTGGTCCGCCCGGGTGTCGGCGTGGTGATCTCACCGCTGATCGCGTTGATGCAGGACCAGGTCGACGCGCTGCGCAACCTCGGCGTGCGCGCTGGATTCCTGAACTCGACGCAGGATTACGCCGAGCGCAACAAGGTCGAGGCCGCGTTCCTCTCCGGCGAGCTGGACCTGCTGTACCTGGCGCCCGAGCGGCTTTCCGTCGAATCGACGGTGCGGCTGCTCGACCGCGGCAAGATCTCGCTGTTCGCGATCGACGAGGCGCACTGCGTCTCCCAGTGGGGTCACGACTTCCGCCCCGACTACCTGATGCTGTCCGCGGTGCACGAGCGCTGGCCGGACGTGCCGAGGATCGCGCTCACCGCCACCGCCACGAAGGCGACGCACGCCGAGATCGCGTCCCGGCTCAATCTGGAGGACGCGCGGCATTTCGTCGCGAGCTTCGACCGGCCGAACATCCAGTACCGCATCGTCGGCAAGAACTCGCCGCAGCGGCAGCTGCTGGAGCTGTTGCGCACCGAGCACAAGGGCGACGCGGGGATCGTCTACTGCCTGTCGCGGAACTCGGTCGAGAAGACCGCGGACTTCCTGGTGGAGAACGGGATCCCGGCGGTGCCCTATCACGCCGGCCTCGACGCGCGCACGCGCGCGAAGCATCAGTCGCGGTTCCTGCGCGAGGACGGGCTGATCGTCGTCGCGACGATCGCGTTCGGCATGGGCATCGACAAACCGGACGTCCGGTTCGTCGCACACCTGGACCTGCCGAAGTCCATCGAGGGCTACTACCAGGAGACCGGTCGCGCGGGCCGCGACGGGCTGCCGTCGACGGCGTGGCTGGCGTACGGCCTCCAAGACGTCGTCCAGCAGCGCAAGATGATCGACACCTCGGAGGGGTCCGACGCGCACAAGCGGCAGCTGAGCGCGCACCTCAACGCGATGCTGGCGCTGTGCGAGACGGTCGAATGCCGCCGTGTGCAGGTGCTGAGCTACTTCGGGCAGCGGAGCGAGCCCTGCGGCAACTGCGACACCTGCCTGTCGCCGCCGGAGACCTGGGACGGCACGATCCCGGCGCAGAAACTCCTCTCGACCATCGTCCGGCTGCAGAACGAGCGGCGGCAGAAGTTCGGCGCCGGGCAGATCATCGACATCCTGCTCGGCAAGTCGACCCCGAAGGTGACCCAGCACCGGCACGACTCGTTGAAGGTATTCGGCATCGGCACGGAACTGAAGGAGCCGGAGTGGCGGGCCGTCGTGCGGCAGCTCCTGGCGCAGGGGCTCGCGGCGGTCGAGGGCGACTACGGCTCACTGGTGCTGACCGAGGGCAGCGCGGAGGTACTGAACGGGACGCGGAAGGTCCAGCTGCGGCGCGAGCCGGAGCGGGCGGCTAAGGCCGCGGCCCGCTCCAGCGCGAAGAAGGCCGCGGCCGCCGACATGCCCGCCGAGGCGGCGCCGGTGTTCGAACTGCTGCGGTCGTGGCGGGCCGCGGCGGCGAAGGAGCAGGGGGTGCCCGCGTACGTGATCTTCCACGACGCGACCCTGCGCCAGATCGCCACCAAACGGCCGGCCACGCTGCAGGAGCTGGGCACGGTCAGCGGCGTCGGCGAGAACAAGCTCGCGAAGTACGGCGAGCAGATCCTCGAGACGCTCGCGGACGCCTAGTGCTCGTAGGGTCGACGGGGCGGCCGCCCGGTCATCCCGTCGACCTTGCGCACCGCGCCGTCGATCTGGCTGTGGTACTTGCCCTTGGTCTTGTGGTCGACGAAGGTCGCGGCCTTGTTCACGGCCTTGGAGACCTTCTCGGGGTTCTTCCGCACGTAGGCGCGCACGGCCGTGGCGGTGCCGGCCAGGGCGGTCAACTTCCGCAGTAGAGCCACGGTGGTCCCTTTCGTCGGGGTCGTCTGGTTGTCCTGCTCAACGACCGGTGATGGCTCCTGGGTTCCCCGCGGCGAGCCGAATCACTCATTCCACCGGAAAACGGGGCGCGCGCCGACGGTCACGACCACTAAATTCGTGCTCATGCGGGATCTTTCGCTGCTGCCCAAGGCCCATCTGCACGTCCACCTCGAAAGTACCGTCAGACCGGACACGCTCCGTGACATCGGTGAGGCGAACGGCATCGCCGTCCCCGCGGAACAACCGGTGTTCGACGGCTTCCGCGCGTTCGGTGACTACAACGGGCTGCTGCGGTCCTGCCTGCGGAGACCGGAGGACTTCGAACGGGTGGCGCGCGAGTTCTGCGAGGACCAGGTCGCGGACGGCGTCCGCTACGCCGAAGTCACCTTCACGGCGGCTTCGCACGGCGAACGGCTGGGCGAGCCGGACATGCCGCTGGAGTCCGTCCTCAAAGGACTGTCGGCGGGCGCCGCCGAACACGGGCTCCACTGGCGGGTGATCCTGGACCATTCGCGCCGCCGCTCGGTCGAACGCGCCCGGCTCACCCTCGAGCTCGCCCGCCGGTACGCCCCGGACGGCGTGTTCGCGATCGGGCTCGCCGGGGAGGAGAAGTACCCGCTCGCGCCGTTCGCCGGGATCTGCGACGAAGCCGAGGAGGCGGGGTTGCACCTGATCCACCACGCCGGGGAGGACGCCGGCCCGGCCAGCATCCGCGAGGCGCTGGAAGTCGGGCACAGCGAACGGATCGGCCACGGCATCCGGATCCTGGAGGATCTCGCGCTAGTCGCCGAAGTGCGGGAACGCGGGATCGCGCTGGAGGTCTGCCCGTCGTCGAACGTGACGCTCGGGCTGGTGCCGTCGTTCGAGGAGCACCCGCTCCCCCGGCTGGTCGACGCCGGGCTCGTCGTCACTCTCAGCACCGACGTCCCGTCGATCACCGGAACGACGCTGACCGACGAGTTCCTGCGCACCCGGGAGGCGTTCGCCTATGACGATCACGCGCTCGCCGGGCTCGCCCGCGCGTCCGTCGACGCGTCCTTCGCGCCCGCCGAGCTCAAGCGCTCCCTCCACGCGGAGATCGACGCCTGGCTCACGTAACGCAATTAGTCCTCTGGATGCGGTACTTGCGCGTGCAACTACCGCATCCAGAGGACGAAACGCGGGGGGTCAGCCGGTCGGGAAGTCGTCCGGGGTGCGGATGCGGTCCCGCACCCAGACACCGGCTGGCTTCAGCATCGAAGTGCCGGTGAAGGAGTTCCCGGCGCAGGTTCCGGTCTTGAACACGGCACCGGAGCGGAAGTCGTCGGAGAAGTTCCAGTTCGTCCAACCGATCTTCTTGGCGGCCAGCAGATCCAGGTACTTCTGCGAGTACGTGAAGTCGTTCCCGCCGTCACCGGTGTAGGTCTGGGTGCCGAATTCCGTGACGAACACCGGGATCTTGTCGGCCGTCCGCGCCAGCGCGTCGTAATGCTCGTCCTGGTGCGACGCCGCGTAGAAGTGGAACGTGTACATGATGTTGGTCGCGTTCACCGGGTTGTCCAGGATGTCGTTCTCGTCGCGGCCGTCGGAGATGCCGAAGGTCGACCAACCGTGCGTACCGAGGAAGACGACACTGTCCGGGTCCTGGGCGCGGATCACCGGGATGACCTCCTCGGCGTACCGCTTCACGTCCGCCCAGCTGACGCCGTTGGGCTCGTTCGCGACGTCGTAGATGATGTTGACCTTGTCCTTGTGCCGCTGGGCGATCTCGGCGAAGAACGTCTTGGCGAGGTCGGTGTTCTCGTTCGGGTCACCGGGGTCGAGCTGGTGCCAGTCGACGAGGACGTACATCCCGCGTTTCGTCGCCTCTTCGATGTAGTTGTGCACCATGTCGGTGAACTTGCGCGGGTTGCTCTCGTAGCCGTCGTCCTGGATGTACATGGCGACCCGCAGGATGTCGGCCTTCCAGTCGTTGGCCAGCGCGTCCAGCGAGGCGGTCTTCACACACTGGCTGTACCACTGGATCCCGTGCGTGCTCATCCCCCGCAGCTGGATGGGCTTGCCGTACTGGTTGCACAGTTTGACGCCGCAGACGTGGAGCTTTCCGTTGATGGACACCGGTGTCCCGGCCCCCGGACTGCCGCTGCCTTCGACCGACAGCGAGTCCGCGTTGGGGCCGCCGTTCGCCGTGACGGCGGTGGTGCGGATCTTGTTGCTGCCCGCGACGAGGTTCACCGTGGTGGTGACGGTGCGCCAGGTCGTCCACGCGCCGGTGCCGGCGAACCCGAGGTCGTCGACGGCGAGGGAGCCGTTGACGGTGATGTCGAGCGGGCGGTTGGCGGTGGTGCCGTTGGCGTAGCGGAAGGTCAGCGTGTGCTGCCCCGCCTGCGCCGCGTTGACGGTGTACTCGACGTAGCTACCGGTGACGTTGTCGTAGTTCACGAAGCCGGATCCGGTGAAGCCGGTGTGATTGGCTTCGACCACGCCGCGCGAGATCGTCGCGTCCTCGGATTCGTACTGGACGGGAGCCGCGGAAGCGGCCTGGGCGGAAATCGGGACCGAGGCGGCCGCGAGCACCGTGACCAGCGCCGCCCGCCATCTTGGGCGTACCACTTTGTGCCTCCTTCAGAAGCATCGTTGCGTTCCGTGGAGCAGGGGCGCGGCGAGCCCTCGTTAAGAAACCTTCCTAACGCGGACTAGTCTCACCATCGGGATGAAGCGCTGTCAACAGGGCAAAGGGGGCGATCGCACCCCGCAGTTGGTCCTCTACTTGCGGTAGTTGCACGCGCAAGGACCGCATTCAGAGGACGAAACGCGGGTCGTGGTCCGCATCACCCGGACGGCGGGCCACACAAGTTCTCCACATTCGTCACGTACCGTGGAACCGGTGACCGCTTCGTCCCCTTCGACCCTGGACCTGATGGATCAGTGGGAACAGCCGCCCAGGAAACGTGGCCCGCGTGGCTGCGTGATGCTCGTTCTGCTGGTCGTGGGCGCCCTGGTCGCCGGTGCCGTCTGGGTCGTGATCAGCCTCAACGACCGTGAGCCGGTGCCGGTCAAGCCGGAATTCGTGGTCCCCTCGCTCAAGCCCGCCCCGCGTTCGGCCATCCCCGGTGACGCCGGACCGCTGCCCGCGGAGCCCGCGAAGGACGCCTGGATCGCGAAGGTGTCGGAGAACACGGACATCCCCTCGCGCACGCTGCGGGCGTACGTGAACGCCGCCGAGAAGACCGCGAAGACCACTCCGCGTTGCGAGATCACCTGGGCGACCATCGCCGGGATCGGGCGCACCGAGTCCCAGCACGCCCGGCACGACGGTTCCCGCGCCGGCGAGGACGGCATCGTGACGCCGCCGATCATCGGCATCCCGCTCGACGGCTCCCCCGGTGTGCTGGCGGTCGTCGACACCGACAAGGGCGCCCTCGACGGCGACCCGAAATGGGACCGCGCGGTCGGGCCGATGCAGTTCCTGCCCGCCACCTGGAAGCGGTACGGCGTCCGCGCGAGCGGCGACGGCGCCGCGCCGGACCCGCAGAACATCGACGACGCGGCCCTGACGACCGCCCGGTACATGTGCGCGCGGGGCGGCGACCTCGGCGACCCCTCCGGCTGGTGGACCGCGGTGCTGACCTACAACAACTCCACCCAGTACGGGCAGGAAGTGTTCAGCAATGCCGACGCGTACGGAAAAGCGGCACTGAAGCCTTAAGCGGGCAACAGCCGCGTGACCAGCCGGGTCAGCTGGTGCACGTTCCGGCATTCGTACATCTCGACGACCTCCGCGTACGCGTGCGCCTCGGAGTCGCCGGTGGACCACAGCTCGGTCCGTTCGGGGTTGAGCCAGTACGTATGCCTTGCCGCGGCGGCGATCCCGCGGACCGCGTCGAGGTTCGGGTCGCCGCCGTTGGTCCTCGCGTCACCGAGGATGAGCATGGACGTCCTGGGGCCCACCGCGTCCGAGTAGCGCTCGACGAACTCGCCGAGTGCGTGCCCGTAGTCGCTGTGCCCGTCCCAGCGCGTCAGTTCCGCGTCGGCGAGGATGCGCGCGCCGAGGTCTTCGGGATCGGCGGCGCCGGTGTCGACGAGGTGGGTGATCTCGTCGCAGGCGTCGATGAACGCGAACACCCGCACCTTGCTGAACTGGTCGCGCAGGGCCTGCACCAGCAGCATGGTGAAGTTCGCGAAGCCGGCCACCGAGCCCGACATGTCGCACAGCAGCACGATTTCCGGCCTTCCCGGCCGGTGCCGCCGGTACGACGGCCGCATCGGGACGCCGCCGGTGGACAGCGAGCGCCGCAGTGTCCGCCGCAGGTCGATGTGCCCGCGCGCGTGCCGCCGTCGCCGCGCGGCCAGGCGGGTGGCGAGCTTGCGTGACAACGGCTGTACGACCCGGCGGAGTTCGGCGAGTTGCGCCCGGCTGGCGAGCAGGAAGTCGACCCGGTCGGCGGCGGGCGGCACCGCGTGCCGCGAAACCCGTTCCCTGCCACGGACTTCCGCCACACGTCGCCGTGCCTCGGTCCGCACGAGACCGCGGAAACCCTCGACGCGGCGGCGGACGTCGTCGCGATCCAGCCGGTCGGTGAACTCCGCCGACGGCGAACCGGCGCGGATCGCTTCGAGCACGCGGACCACGAGGGTCTGCGGCTGAAGCCGTTCCAACGTCTGGTGCGCCGACCAGCCGCCGCTGCCCGCCGTGCCGCCGTACTCCCCCAGCATGTCGACGGCGAGCCCGGCCAGCTGCGTCAGCTCCGGCTGGTCGTTCGCCGCGAGCGCCGTGGCGAGCCGGTCGCGCAGCGCGGCCAGATCGTCGACGGGGTCCTGCGACGGCGCGCCGACGCCGAGCGGGAAGTAGATGTCGAAGGTCGCGTCGAACACCGCGCGCTGACCGCCGCGCCGGACGAGCGCCGCCGCGAGCCCTTCCCGCATCTGCTCGCGGGAGTCGAGGCCCAGCACTTCGAGTGCCGCGGCGGCGTCGACCGTCTCGCTGGGCCCCGCCGGGATTCCGTGTTCCCGCAACGCTTCCACGAATTCGACGAGCCTGCCCGGCACGCCGCTCACGAGTCGAGGACCTTGCCGAGTTCCAGCCGCGCGTCCGCCTTCACGACGTCGTCCTGGTGTTTGAGGATGACGCCGAGGCTCGCGCGGACGACGTCCTCGCCGAGGCTGTCCGCGCCGAGCGCCAGCAGGGTCCGCGCCCAGTCGATCGTCTCGGCGACCGACGGCGCCTTCCGCAGCTCCATCGCCCGCAGCGCGGTGATCACCTTGACCACGGACGCGGCGAGTGCGTCGTCGACGCCCGGCACCTTCAGCCGCACGATGCGCTGCTCCAGCGCCGCGTCGGGGAAATCGATGTGCAGGAACAGGCACCGGCGCCGCAACGCCTCCGAAAGCTCCCGCGTCGCGTTGGAGGTCAGCACCACGAACGGTTTGCGCCCCGCGGTGATGGTGCCGAGTTCCGGGACGGTGATCTGGAAGTCGCCGAGCACCTCCAGCAGCAGCCCCTCGATCTCGACGTCGGCCTTGTCGGTCTCGTCGATGAGCAGGACGGTCGGCTCGTCGCCCTTGATCGCCGTCAACAGCGGCCTGGCCAGCAGGAATTCTTCACCGAAGATGTCGTTGCGGGCTTCGTCCCACGTCTCGTCCTTGCCGGCGGTGATCCGGAGAAGCTGCTTCGCGTGGTTCCACTCGTACAGCGCGCGAGACTCGTCGACGCCTTCGTAGCACTGCAACCGCACGAGCCGGGAGCCGCTCGCCTGCGCGACCGCCTTCGCCAGCTCGGTCTTGCCGACCCCCGCGGGGCCCTCGATCAGCAACGGCTTGCCGAGGGCGTCCGCGAGGAACACCGTGGTGGCGACGGCCGCGGAGGCCAGGTAGCCGGTGTCGGCGAGCTTCGCCGTCACGTCTTCGACGGATGTGAAGTACCCGGTCCCAGCCACGCGGCCTCCCAGCTCGATCACCTACCCGGCCGACTCTACGTCGCGAATCCGCTTCGGCAGCAGGAACCCGACCGCGAAGGTGAGCATCACCATCACCGCGACCACCCAGAACGTCCGCTGGGCGGCGGCGGTCGGGTCGGCGGTCCCCGCGTCGAAGAACACCGTGCCCAGCAGCGCGAGCCCCAGCGCGCCGCCGACCTGCTGGAGCGAGGTCAGCGCGCCCGACGCCGAGCCGGCCTCGGCCGGTTCCACCCCGGACAGGGCGATCTCGAAGTACGGCCCCATGATCAGCCCGGAGCCGATCCCGACCACCAGCAACGCCGGCGCGATCAGCCACGGACCCGTCTCCGGGCCGAGGAGCAGCAGGAGGGCGACCACCCCGGCGGTCATGATCAGCGCGCCGGTGTGCAGCACCTTGCGGCCGTGTTTGCGCACCGCCTGCACCAGGCCCATCCCGACGATCATCCCCAGCGACATCGGCACCCCGGTCAGCCCGGCCTTGAGCGGCGAGAAACCGAGCCCGAGCTGCAGGTACAGCGTGAACACCAGACCGAAACCGGAGAACGCCGCGAAGTAGATCGTGCCGGTCGCCATCCCGGCGAGGAAGCTGCGCTTGCGGAACAGGCTCGGCTCGACCAGCGGGTCACCGCCGCGCCGGCTCTTGCGCTTCTCGAACCACGCGAACACGCCGAACACCACGACCGCGGCGGCCATCATCGCGAACGTCCACAGCGGCCAGCCGTACTCACGCCCCTGCACCAGCGGGAAGACGATCAGCAGCGCGCCGGTCGTCGCGAGCAGCGCACCGGGGATGTCGAGGGTGAGCGAACCGCCGGGACGGGACTCGGGGAGGAACTTGATCGCGGCGAGGACCGCCAGCGCGCCGATCGGCAGGTTGATCAGGAAGATCATCCGCCAGCCGGTGCCGAAGAGATCGGCGTCGACGAGCCAGCCCGCGAGGATCGGGCCGCCGACCGCGGCGAGCCCCATCACCGGGCCGAACATGCCGAACGCGGACTGGAGTTCCTTGCCCGCGAACATCTCCTTCATCATGCCGAGGCCCTGCGGCACCATCGCGGCGCCGAAGAGACCCTGCACCACCCGTGCGGTGATGATCATCTCGGGGTTCACCGCGACCGCGCAGAACAGCGAGCCGGCGACGAAACCGATCGCGCCGATCAGGAACATGCGCTTGCGGCCGAAGATGTCGCCGAGCCGCCCGCCGGTGAGCAGACCGGACACCATCGCCAGGGTGTAGGCCACGCCGAGCCACTGGATCATCGCCGTGCCGCCGCCGAGCGACGCCCGCATGACCGGTCCGGCGATGCTCGTGACCGTCATGTCGAGCAGTTCCATCACCGAGCCGGTCAGGATCACGAACAGCGCGGGCCAGCGCCAGCGGTACGGCTTCGCCGAGGGGGTGTTTTCCGAGGTCACACCGCTCGGGGTGTCCAGTGTCATCGTCATGGGGACAACGCTAAAGTCAATTCCGGCCACTTTCTGACCGGAATGCGAGCGAACCTGGATTCATGGCGAACACGAGTGCGCGGATGCTGCGGTTGCTCTCCCTTCTGCAGACACACCGCTTCTGGTCGGGGATCGAACTGAGCGACAAGCTCGAGGTGAGCGAACGGACGCTGCGGCGCGACGTCGAACGGCTCCGCGAGCTGGGCTATCCGGTCAACGCCAGCCGCGGCGTCGCGGGCGGCTACCAGCTGCGGTCGGGCACGGTCATGCCGCCGCTGCTGCTGGACGACGAGGAGGCCGTGGCGATCGCGGTCGGCCTCCGCACGGCGGCGAGCGGTTCGGTGGAGGGCATCGAGGAGACGTCGGTCCGGGCGCTGACGAAGGTCGTCCAGGTGATGCCGCCCCGGCTGCGCAGACGTGTCGACGCGCTCCAGGCGTACACGACGCCGGCGGCCGTCACGGGCCCCCGCGTCAACGCCGCCAGCCTGACGGTGATCGCGCAGGCGTGCCGGGACGACGAGCGGCTGAAGTTCGACTACGCGGCGCGCGGCGGCGAGGAGTCCGCGCGGCTGGTCGAGCCGCACCGGCTCGTCTCACTCGGACGGCGCTGGTATCTGGTGGCGTGGGACCTCGACCGGGTGGACTGGCGCACGTTCCGCGTCGACAGGCTCAGTGAGCCGCGCACCACCGGCGCCCGCTACCGGCCGCGCGAGATCCCGGGCGGCGACGCGGTCAAGTTCGTCGAGGCCCAGATCAAGGCCAGGCCGACCACGCACACGCTGGTGGTCCGGGTCGAAGCGCCGAAGGACCGGGTCGAAGCGGCGGTGCGGTACCTCGGCGGCGCGCTCGAAGCGATCGACGGGACGTCCTGCCGCCTGACGATGAACGTCGACACCTTCGACTGGCCTGTGCTGATCCTCGCCGCGATCGGCGCGCCCTTCGAGGTCGAGAGCCCCTCGGCGTTCAAAGACCACCTCGCGTCCGTCGCCACCCTCTTCACGGCGGCTAGCATCGGGCCGTGAGCACCTATGTCGCGGCCGAGGGCCGATACGAGAGCATCCCCTACCGCCGCACCGGGCGCAGCGGCCTGAAGCTGCCCGCGATCTCGCTGGGCCTGTGGCACAACTTCGGGAACGACAAGCCCCTGGGTACGCAGCGGGACATCGCGCGGCGCGCGTTCGACCTGGGCATCACCCATTTCGACCTCGCCAACAACTACGGCCCGCCCTACGGCTCGGCGGAGGAGAACTTCGGCAGGCTGCTGGCGTCGGACTTCAAGCCGTACCGGGACGAACTGGTCATCTCGACCAAGGCGGGCTACGACATGTGGCCCGGCCCGTACGGCGAATGGGGCTCGCGCAAGTACCTGCTGTCCTCTTTGGACCAATCGCTCGGCCGGATGGGCCTGGACTACGTCGACATCTTCTATTCGCACCGCTTCGACCCCGAGACGCCGCTCGAAGAGACGGTCGGCGCGCTCGACACCGCCGTCCGGTCCGGACGGGCGCTGTACGTCGGCATCTCGTCGTACTCGTCGGAGAAGACCGCCGAGGCCGCCCGGCTCCTGCGCGAACTGGGCACCCCGCTGCTGATCCACCAGCCGTCGTACTCGATGTTCAACCGCTGGCTCGAAGGCGACAAGCTGCTCGACACGCTCGAAACCGAAGGCGCGGGCTGCATCGCCTTCTCACCGCTGGCGCAGGGTCTGCTGACCAGCCGCTACCTCGACGGCGTTCCCGAGAATTCCCGTGCGGCGCAAGGGAAGTCGCTCAACCCGGACACGATCACCGAGAACACCCTCGGCAAGATCCGGGCGCTGAACGAGATCGCCCAGCGGCGCGGTCAGACGCTGGCGCAGCTCGCGCTCGCGTGGGGCCTGCGCGACCCGCGGATGACGTCGGTGCTGATCGGCGCGAGCAGCGTCGCCCAGCTGGAGGACAACGTCGGCGCGCTGAAGAACCTGCACTTCACGAACGAGGAACTGGCCGAGATCGACCGCTACGCCACCGAGGCCGACATCAACCTCTGGAAGCGCTCGACCGACGCCGGCTAGCTAATCGCGTTGCCCCGCCTAGCGGAGGGGCCGAGACTGCGGGAATGACTTTCGAAGATCAGCTCGCCGAAGGAGAAGCCGTCCCGGTCGAAGGCTGGGATTTCTCGTGGTTCGAAGGCCGGGCCACCGAGGAACGGCCGCCGTGGGGCTATTCGCGGTTGCTCGGCGAGCGGATGGCGGCGGCCGCCGCCGGGCTGGACCTGCAGACCGGCGGCGGCGAGGTGCTCGCGGGCATCCCGAAGCCGCCGCCGGTCCTCGCCGCCACCGAAGGCTGGCCGCCGAACGTCGAGGTGGCGCGGAAGACTCTCGCGCCCCTCGGCGGACAGGTGGTCGAGGCCGAGTACGACGCGCCGCTGCCCTTCCCCGACGAGTCCTTCGATCTGGTGAGCAGCCGTCATCCGATCGCGAATCCGTGGCGAGAGATCGCCCGCGTGTTGCGCCCGGGCGGCACGTTCCTGTCGCAGCAGATCGGCGCCGGCACCGTGCGGGAACTGAAGGAGTTCTTCCTCGGCCCGCAGGACTACGGCGACTGGACGCCCGACGTACTGCGCGTCGAGGCCGAAGCCGTCGGGCTCCGGGTGGAGCGGCTCGAACCGGCGAAACTGCGGATGGAGTTCTTCGACCTCGCCGCGGTCGTCCACTTCCTCCGGAAGGTGATCTGGATCGTGCCGGGGTTCGAGGTCGGGAAGTACCGCGACGAACTCGCGGAACTCCACCGGATGATCGAAACCGACGGGAAGTTCGTCGCGCACTCGCGGCGAGTGCTTGTGGAGGCCGTCAAGCCCGGCCGCACGTTCGGGTGACAGAACACATTTCGCAAGTCGTAAGTCGTTGTCATGCCATCGCGCGATCTCCGCCGGAATAACTTCGCCGGGCTCTATCCACCCAGTAACGTCGGGCTACGTGATCAATCGAACGCACTCGATGATTCTCGTGGCTTTCGCTCTCGCCCCGCTCCTTCTCACACCGGGAACTGCCGCTGCCACCGATAGAAGTCACTCACGCCGTCACCTTCACGAGCTCCATCGGCAACGTGATCCCCGCACCGCACTGCGAGCTCAAAACCGGAAACACCTACCTACGCACTTCAGGAGCCAAGAAAGTAGTCGGCTTCAAGCCGAAAATAACCTGCGACGAGGTCATGGACACCATCTCTTTGACCGGCCAGATGTACGCCGTGATCGGCGGGACGACAACCGCGCACGGTGACGCTCCGACCTCGACCAACGCCGGCCAGGTCTCCGTCGAGAACAAGCAGATCGGATACAACTGCGACGGTACCGGGAACACGGTCTGGTTCGGCAGGGCTTCAGTGAACGCGGTCTGGCGCGGCATCCCCCAAGCCGCGGTCCTGGACAGCCCGACGGCGACTCTTCCGTGCGGGGTATGACATCCTCCCGCAATGAAGGTGACCGATGGATACACGGGATCCGGGAATGTCGTCAGCACCGATGCGCCCAGCTACTTGGTCGAATTCTGGCGCGCCATCGCCGACGACACCGGGCATGACGCGTGGACCGCCGTCGAATACGAACTCACCGAATGCGACGTCCACGACGCACTGCACTGGGCTCGCGAGAACGCGCCCTCCGGCGCGACCGTCCACACCGTGATCTACGCCTGTTATCGGCAACCGGCGGGCGCATCCGAGTCCGACGTCCACATCCTGCTGGCCGGCTCCGACCCGAGCAAGATACCCACGTCGACCACCACGCTCACCTGGCCGACCGCCTGAAGCGATTCGCGTCGAGTGGAAGCCGTCAAGCCCGGCCACACGTTCGGGTGATCACCGACTAGATGTCTTGAGTGGACACGCTCGCGGGTGCGATACCTGCGGACGTGTCCAGCTCCGCACCGCGCCAGCTGGCGCTCACCTCCGCGGCCCAGATCCTCGCCATGGGACTGTGGTTCTCCGCGTCGAGTGTCGTCCCGGCCTTGCGCGCGGAATGGGCACTGTCCACTCAGGGCACCGTGCTGCTCACCGCGTCGGTGCAGGTCGGCTTCGCGGCCGGCGCGCTGGTGTCGGCCGTCGCCAATCTCGCGGACCGGCTCCGGCCCGAGCGTCTGCTGGCCGCGAGCGCCGCGACGGGCGCCTTGCTCACGTTACTCTTTCCCTTGTGCGGCAACCATTTCTGGCTCGCCGTACTGCTGCGCTTCGGCACCGGAATGGCGTTGGCGGGGGTCTACCCGGTCGGGATGAAGATCGTCGTCTCGTGGTTTCCGAACAGCCGCGGGCTCGCCCTCGGCGTTCTGCTGGCCGCGCTCGCGCTCGGCTCGGCGTCACCCCATCTGCTGGCCGGGAACCTCCCGGGATGGCGGACGGTACTCGTCGTCGCGTCCCTTCTCGCCCTCGGCGCGGCGGTGCTGGCCCTGCTCTTCGTCCGCGCCGGCCCGGCCGCCCGGCGGTCACCGCCGTGGGAACCGCGGTACCTGCTCACGATGGCGCGTGATCGGCGTCAGCGGCTGATCGCGTTCGGCTACTTCGGCCACATGTGGGAGCTCTACGCGTTTTGGACCTGGATCCCGGCCTACGCGGCCGCGGCGTCGAAGACCTCGCCGGGCACGGTGAGCCTGCTCGCGTTCACCGTCATCGGCGTCGGCGGGGCGATCGGCTGCCTGCTCGGCGGCGCGTTGTCGGACCGGTTCGGGCGGATCGACGTCGCGCTCGCGGCGCTGGCCGTCAGCGGGGCGTGCTGTCTGGTCTCGGCCTTCGTCTTCGGCGGTCACCCCGCGATGCTGGGCACACTGCTGTTCGTCTGGGGCGTTGCCGCGATCGCCGACTCCGGCCAGTTCTCCGCCGCGTTGAGCGAGGCCGCGGACGCCCGTTACGTCGGTACCGCGCTCACCGCGCAGACCGCGATCGGTTTCCTGCTCAGCGCGCTGACCATCCAGGGCCTCCCGGTGCTCGCCGACGCCGTCGGCTGGCGGGCGGCCGCCCCCGTACTGGCCGTCGGGCCGCTGCTGGGCGTGATCGCCATGGCGCGGCTCAGGTCCCCAGTGTGCCCGGCGCGCTAGCGCAGCGGGTCCCGCGGCGAGGGCAGATGCGAAGTGTCCGGGAACATGTGGAGCGCGCGCAGGGCCGCGCCGAGTTCGGCGATGTCGGCCGGGTCGGTCAGCGAACGGCCGAGCTCTTCGGAGATCCGCTTCAGCCGGTGCCGGATCGTGTTGGGGTGACAGAACATCCGCTCCGACGTCAGCTTCGTGGAGCCCTGGCATTCGAACCACGCCCGCAACGTCAGCAGCAGCACGTTCCGGTCGTCGCCGGGCAGGTCGAGGATCGGCCGGAGCACGTGGTGCGCGAGCTGGACCGACGCCTCCGGCGCGCTGGCGACGAGGCCGGCGAGCGGGGATTCGTTGAACTGCACCATTCCCGTCGTCCCCGGCAGCATGCTGGAGAGCGCGACCCGCGCGAGATGCAGGGCGCGGGAGGTGTTCCCGAGACCGGTGAACACCGGACTGACGCCGATCCGGCCGGTCTGGTTCTCCCGCAGCAGCCCGATGATCACCTGGGACGCCGCCGGATCCCGCATGGAGACCACCCCGACCTGCAGGTCCGGCGTGAGCCGCCAGGCGGACGCGTGATGCCGTTCGCGCAGCCGGTTTTCAATCTGTGGCAACGGTTCGTGCCCGACCCTCGGGGTCTCCGCCGCGACGACCACGTAGGTCCCGTCGAGCGAGAGCTCCAGCACGCGCGCGATGTCCCACAGCGTGCCTTCGGTGGCCGCGCCGCCGGCGAACAATGCCTCGACCAGCGCCGAGCGCCTGCTTTGGTGCGCCAGCATGACTTCGGCGGTGGTGTCGCGGTAGGTCGTCGTCAGCGCCTCGGCGTAGTCGTCGATCAGCGCCCAGATCGCCGACGTCGCGGCGACGAGGCCACGGAGGTCTTGATGCTCGCCCGAAGCGGTCAGTTCGACGAACCGGTTCCACACTTCGGTGAGCCCGATGCGGTAGGCCCGCAGGAGTTCCGGCAGCGGCGCGCCCTGCAGCGCCCGTGCGCGCCCGGTCGCCCGCGCCTGCGCGAGGTCGGGTTCCTCCGTGCCGCGCAGGGTCCGCATGACGAACTCGAGGTTGTTCCGCACCGACGTCCGCAGTTCGGCGAGGGTGACGAACTGCGCGTCGCGGTACACCGGCATTTCGGCGCGGATCTGCTCGACGGTGCCGTCGATGAGCCCGGGCAGCTGCTTCTCGACCTCGACCGCCAGTTCGGCGACGATGACGGCCGAGCCTTCGCGGAGCACAGTTTCGTAGTGCATGGACGTCCTCCGGGGCAGGGACTCCTCGTCGAGTCCCTGGGGCCGTCATCTAACACGACTTGTCCGGAGGTGGCCTGTCGAAGCGGAAAGACTCCGCCGGTGCGGCGGGAAATCGGGATTCCCGCCGCACCGGCGGGATTTTCACATCTTCGCGGCCGCGCTCTTGATGGCTTCGCGGATCCGGAAGTAGGTGCCGCACCGGCAGACGTTCTGGATGGCGTCGATCTCGGCGTCCGTCGGGTTCTTCGTCTTCTTCAGCAGCGCCACCGCGGCCATGATCTGCCCCGGCTGGCAGTAGCCGCACTGCGCGACGTCCTGCTCCAGCCAGGCCTCCTGCACCGGGTGCAGATCCTCACCGTCGGCGAGACCTTCGATCGTGGTGACCTCCTTGCCCGAGCAGTCGGACACCGGCGTCACGCACGGGTTGAACGCCTCGCCGTCGAGGTGGCTGGTGCAGGCCTTGCAGACGTTGATCCCGCAGCCGTACTTCGGGCCGCGGACGCCGAGTTTGTCCCGCAGCGCCCACAGCATGGGCAGATCCGCGGGCGCGTCGACGGTGACGGTCTTCCCGTTCACCGTGAAGGTGTAATTGGGCATCGGAACTCCTTGGCGGGGAAGGAAAGTCAGCGGGGGAAGGGGTCGAAGTCGATCGGGAAGTTGATCGGGAAACTACGCGGTTTGATCCCGGTCGCCCGCGCATAGGCGTTCCCGATCGCGCCGACCGGCGCGGGCACGCCGAGTTCCCCGGCACCGCCGATCTCGCCCGTCTCCGGCATGACGAACACCTTGACGTCCATCGGCGAGTTCTTCTGCCGCGCGTAGTGGAACTGCGAGTAGCTGCCCTCCAGCGGAAGCCCCTTGTCGATGTGCAGGCCCGCGGTCAGCGTGGTGGAGATGCCGTCGGTCAGGCCGCCGAGCATCTGCGCCTCGATCCCGCGCGGGTTGATCGGCTTGCCGACGTCGACCGCGATGGTCGCCTTGGTGACACGCGGCTTCTTCGGGTCGCGGGCGTCCATTTCGACGAGGCACGCGGTGTACGACTTGTACTCGCCGTGCACGGCGACCCCCTGCGCGAAACCCTTGGGCATCTTCTTGCCCCACTCGCCGAGTTCCGCGACCTTGTCCAGCACGGCGCGCTGCCGGTCGTTCTTGATGAACTCCCGCCGGAACTCCACCGGGTCCTTGCCGAGCTTCGCGGCGATCTCGTCGACCATGATCTCTTCCGCGCCGCGCGTGCTGGCCGAGTACACCGACCGCCAGGCGCCGGTGTGGAAGTCCACCGGCACCTCGTTGAGCAGCTGCGTGGTGACGCCGAAGTTGTACGGCGACTTGACCGTCAGCAGGAACACCGTCTGCGCGAAGCTCAGGTTGCCGCCGACCGGGAGTTCGGCGGCGAAGGCGGTCAGCACCTCGCCGAGCCCGTGGCTCCAGTCGGTCTCCACGCTGGCGACGCGGTGTTCGAAGGTGAGCACCTGGCCGAGGGCGAAGGTCGCGCGGATCTTGTGGTGGCTCGCGGCGCGGGCGCGGCCGTGGCGCATGTCGTCGATGCGGCTCCACATCAGCCGTACCGGCCGCTTGAACGCCTTGGAGGCACGCGCGGCCTCGATGGCGCCGTCGGAGAACAGCCGCCGTCCGAACGAGCCGCCCGCCTGCTGGACGTGCACGACGACCTTGTTCTCGGGCAGCCCGAGTTCCCGCGCGATGTTCTGCTTCGCGAGGATCGGCACCTTCATCCCGGACCAGATGGTCGCGCCGTCATCGCGGACGTCCGCGACCGCCGAGTTGGTCTCCAGCGGGGCGTGGCTGGCGAAGGCGAAGTCGAACTCGCCGTCGACGTACTGGGTCAGCAGCGGCGGCACGACGAACGGGAGCGCCGCGGCCTGCAGCTTCTTCTTGATCGTCGCGTTGTTCTCCCCGTCGACGGTGCCGCCGTTCCAGCTGACGTCGAGGGCGTTCTTGCCGTCCAGCGCCTGGCCGAAGGTCTCGGCCATCACCGCGACACCCGTCTTGATCACCGCGATGTCGATGATGCCCGGCATCGCACGCACGGCAGCCTCGTTGTTGACCTTCGCGACCGTGCCGTTGATCGTCGGCGGCCGGCGGACCATCACCGGCTTCGCGCCGGGGATGTCCAGGTCGAGGGTGTACTTCAGCTGCCCGGTGACCATCGCGCGGGCGTCCTTGCGCGATTGCGGCGTGCCGATGAGCTTGTGCGCGGACTCCGCCTTCGGGGTCGCGGTGAGCTTGCCGAGGTCGGCGCGGGCGGCGGGTTTGGCCAGCGCTCCGTAGTCCGCGCGGCGGCCGTCGGGGGCGATCACCGCACCGTCCCTTGTGGACAGCCGGTCCGCCTTGGCGCCCCACTGCTGAGCGGCGGTCGCGACCAGGCGGGCGCGGGCGGCTGCTGCCGCGGTGCGCACCGGCGTGTAGAGCGAGCGCATCGTGTTGGAACCGCCGGTCAGCTGGTTGAACAGCAGTTCCGGGCGGGCGTCGGAGAGCACGACGTCGACCTGGTCGAGCGGGATGTCCATCTCCTCGGCGACCAGCATCGCGTTCGCCGTGGTGATGCCCTGGCCGACCTCGGTCCGCGGCAGTTCCAGCCGGACCCGGCCGTCCTCGCGGACTTCGAGGACCAGCAGGTTCGCGGTCGGGGCGTTCGACAGGATCAGCACGTCGCCGAGGTCGAGGATCTCGGCCGGACCCGGCGGGGTGGGGATGACGGCTTCGGCCTCTTCGGGCGCGACGGTGTCGATGCCGATCTTCGTGGCGATCGTGAGGGTGGGCGCGGCGACGAGGAAGGTCAGGAACCGGCGGCGGCCGAGGCCTCCGGGGTCCGGAGCCTCGCTGCCGTGGCCCTCAGCGGTGGTGGGACTGGCCATCGGGAAGATCCCTTCGAGAGCGCGCGGAGCAGGCGGGGACCCTCGCGCGGCCTGGGGTTGGATGGCGACACGCTAGGCATCGGCATTCGGCCTAGTCAACGCGGAGTAGTCGTGTCGCCCCATCTGTGTGACGAGGTGACAGCGGAAGGGCTCAAATGTGTGACGCGCCACAGCGCACGTGGCATTTCGTCCTCTCAATGCGGTAGTTGGCAGCGCGAACTACCGCATTGAGAGGACGAAACGCGTCAGATGGAGTCGCGTTCCCGGCCCGCTTCGAGCAGGTCTTCGCGGGCGCGCGCGACGCGCGAACGCACGGTGCCGACGGGGCAGCCGCAGATTTCGGCGGCCTCCGCGTAGGAAAGGCCCAGCACCTGGGTGAGCACGAGGACCTCGCGCCGCTCCGGGTCGAGCCCGTCGAGCAGCATCCGCAGTTCCACCAGGTCTTCGAACCCGGCGACCCCCTCGGCCTGGCGGGCGCCGCGACGTTCGGCGGTGGCCTCCCAGTCGACGTCGGCGAGCTTCGGGCGCGCCGAAGCCGCCCGGATCCGGTCGACGACCACCCGGCGCGCGATCGACAGGAGCCAGGTCCGCGAGGACGACCGGCCGGCGAACCGGCGCAGGCTGCCGAACGCGCGGAGGTACGTCTCCTGGGTGAGATCGTCGGCGGCGCCGACGTCGGCGAGGTGCGCGACGAAGCGCCAGACGTCCGCCTGGGTGGCACGCACCCAGTCCTCGAGCGCCCGCCGGTCGCCGCGGGCGGCGGCGAGAGCGAGCTCGGTCACCCGCTCGTCGTCGTGGTTGCGCGCCCCGGCCATACGAGAAACGTAGCAGCGTCCCGGGAACCGGGGCAGGCCCGCGCCCGACAAGTGAGACGTGAAGTGCGAGACCTGCCGCGAGGCCCTGTCGGCCCGGCTCGACGGCGAAACCGAACCCGCCCCGCCCGAGGTGGTCGACCGGCACGTGGCCGGCTGCGCCGCCTGCCGGTCCTGGCTCTCGCGCGCCGAACGGCTGCACCGGACGCTGCTGCTGCGTCCGGCGCCCCCGGTCCCGGACCTCACCGCCGTCATCCTCGAACGCACCCCCGCCCCGCCGAGCGAGGGCTGGCCGGCCAGGATCGCGCTCGCCCTGGTCGCGATCGCGCAGCTCGGCCTCGCCTTCGCCCAGCTGCTGGGCGTCGAAGACCACACCGCGGGACACGGCACGGAGTCCCTGATCGGACACCTTTCCCACGAAAGCAGCGCGTGGAACCTCGCCGTCGGCGTCGGGCTCGGCTGGGCGGCCGTCCGCACGAAGGCGGCGTCCGGGCAGCTGCCCGCGCTGACCGGTTTCGTCGCGCTCCTCCTGGCGTTGTCGGCGGGCGACCTCGTCACCGGTCAGGTGACCGCCGGACGCGTGCTCACGCACGGGTTGGTCGTCGCCGGACTGCTGTTGTTGTACGTGGTGAACCGGCAGCACCGGCTCCGTAACCGTCCCAGCCCGGCGACGACGGCCGACCATCCGGGTTCCCACAGCGCGGAGACCGGCTACGAGACCGGCGAAACCCCCGAACGACCCCGGCAGCACAGGGGATTCCGGCGACCGGCGAGCCGTCACGTCGCCTGACGCCATCTGGTCTAGACCATTACCGGTCACTGGGAGCACGCGTCCGGATACCGGGTGAATCGCGGTTTTTCGCGCGCGGCGTGCGCGATTCGCGGCGCGGGCACGTTTATCGTCGCCTGGGACCACCGAATGTAAACCTTCTTGCCCATTTCGGGCCGGAGGCGGATAACTTTGGTGGAACACCTTGGTTCGACAGGAGGCGAAGCTCGTGGTTGGCGCAGAAAACCCACCCGTCGGCACCCCCGCCGGGATGCGGAAGATCAATCAGCGCGCCGTGCTGGACCTCCTGCGCCGCAGCGGCCCGGCGACGCGGCCCCAAGTCGCCAAGGACACCGGTCTTTCGAAACCCACGGTGAGCCAAGCGTTACTGGCCCTCGAAGCGGCCGGTCTCGCCAGGGCGACCGGGCACACCTCGACCGGCACCGGCCGGTCCGCCGTCCTCTACGAAGCGGATCCCACGGCGGGTTACGTCCTCGGAGTCGACATCGGACGCGAGCATCTCCGCGTCGCCGTCTCGGATCTCGGCCACACCGTGGTCGCCCGCCGTGACGAGCGGAACACCTCGCGTTCGGGCACCGCGCTCGTCAGCGCCGTCGGCGCCCTCGCCGCGGCGACGGTGCGCGAAGCGGGACTGTCGCAGGCGGACATCGTCGTGCGGGTCCTCGGCTCCCCCGGCGTCGCCGACCCGGACAAACGCTGCTTCCGGCACGCGCCGAACCTGCCCGGCTGGGGCAAGGCGGGCCTGCTCGACGAACTCGAAGGCGTCCTCGGCCCGGACCTCATGGTCGAGAACGACGCGAACCTCACCGCCGTCGGCGAATGGGAACGCGGTGCCGCGCGCGGCGCGTCCGTGTTCGGCTGCATCGCCATCGGCACCGGCGTCGGGATGGGCGTGATGGTCAACGGCCAGGTCTTCCGCGGCGCGACGGGCGCGGCGGGCGAGATCGGCTACCTGCCCTACGGCCAGTCGCACGCGGCGAGTGAGGGCGAGGACGCCCCGCCGGTCCGCGGCCACCTCGAAGAGGCCACCGCGGCGCAGTCCGTCGTGCGCGGCGCGCGTGAACTCGGCCTCGGCACGGCGAAATCGGCCCGCGAGGTCTTCCGCCTCGCCCGCGACGGCGACGAGCTCGCCCTGCGTGCCGTCGAGGCGGAGGCCGACAGGCTCGCGTACACCGTGGCGTCGGTGGCGGCGGTGATCGACCCCGAACTGATCGTGCTCGGCGGCGGCATCGGCACCGCGGCCGATCTGCTGCTCGACCCGATCGACCGCGCCCTGCGCTCGTTCACTCCCCTGGTCCCCTCGGTCGTCCAGGGCGAACTGGGCGACGACGGCGTGCTGACCGGTGCGATCAGCGTCGGGTTGCGCGCCGCCGAGGGGCTGGTCTTCGAACGCAAGGTGGGCGCGGCCTAAGCGGCCCTCCAGGCCAGCCCGGCGACGCTGATCCGCCACGGCGTCAACCGCAGCACGGTGATGTCCGGGTCCAGCGGGTCGTCACCGCCCATGATCTTCGGGTCGAAACCCAGCGGCTCCGGCGTTTCCGACGCCAGGCGCCACAGGTGCCGCCGGGTCTCCTCGTCGTCGGCGTAGGCGGCGCCGCATTCGGCGACGGCGACCTCGTGCGCCGGATCCCAGTACGAGCACGAAACGAACGGCGTGCGGGCCAGATGCGCCTTCTTCAGCGGCGTCGGCCGGGTGAACAGATGCCCGACCAGTTCGCCGTCCCGTTCCTCCCAGATCGGGTGCACCACCCGGGACCTCGGCCTGCCCCGCCGGTCGACGGTCGCGAGCGTGCACCAGACCACGCGATGGGCGACGCGGACGAACTCCGCCCTCACTTCGGGCGGTGTCGTGCTAGATTCCACAACCATGATTGTGGATCCTACGCCGTCGAACCTCGACCTGTCACTCGTCTCGCTGTTCGCGGGCTGGGCGATGGCCGGCGAGATCCAGCGGAGACTGACCGCCGACGGCCTCGGCGAACCGCGGTTCAACGACGGCGTCGTGTTCCAACACGTGCTCGCGGGACCGCTGTCGATCTCCGCCCTCGCCGAACGGATGGGCGTGACCCAGCAGGCCGCGTCGAAGGCGGTCGCCGACCTCGAACGCCGGGGCCTGCTGCGACGCGAGCCCGATCCGGCCGACGCGCGGACCCGCCTGCTGCACCTGACGGAGAAAGCCGAAAGCGCCGTCGAAGGCTCGCGGAAACATCGGGCCGCGCTGGAAAAGGAACTCATCGCGGAGTACGGCGAAGAGCGGGTCTCGGACGCGAAGGCGTTACTGGCCGGGATCCTCGGCCGCTACGGCGAACCGGAGGCGATCCGCGGCCGCCGGGTCCGCCCACCACTGTGAGGCTTTACCTCCGCGGTAATCGACAGCGGGTGCACGCTGTTCCTATGACCACAGCCAAGAAAATCGTCCTCGACTGCTTCGAGAACATGTTCGTGCACAAGGACTTCGTCGCCGCGAGCGCGAACGTGCACCCGGATTTCGTCACCCACAGCCCGGGTTTCCCCTCCGGCCGTGACGCTTTCGTCGAAGCCATGCGGAATTCACCGATGGCGGACGCGGACGTCGCGGTGAAACGCGTGATCGCCGACGACGAGCACGTCGTCGTCCACCTGCACGTCGTCCGGCCGGGCGAGGAACCCGGGGCCGCCGTCGTCGACATCGTCCGCGTGGCGGACGGGCTCATCGTGGAGCACTGGGACGTCAAGCAGCCGGTACCGCCCGGCGCGGAAATGTTCTAGGGCTTGATGATCAGGCAGGTGCTCGACGCCGTCGCGAGCACCTTGCCCTGCCCGTCACGGATGTCGCCCTCGGCGAACGCGACGCGCGAACCGGCCTTCACGATCCAGCCGTGCGCGCGGATCTCGCCCACCGAACCGGAAATCGCGCGCAGGTAGTTCACCTTCAGCTCCACCGAGGTGTAGCCGACACCGGCGGGCAGGGTCGAATGCACCGCGCACGCCACCGCCGAATCCAGCAGGGTCGCCGCGACGCCGCCGTGCACGGTGCCGATCGGGTTGTAGAGCGACTCGTCCGGCGTCGCGGCGATCACGACGTCACCCTCGGCCACGCTCACCCAGCGCATGCCGAAATGCGCCGAGATCGGCGCGGGCGGGATCCGGCCCTCGGCGATGCCGGTCAGGTATTCGAGCCCGGAAAGCTCCCGGCCGAGCCGGGCGGTGGGCAGCGGATCCTGCCAGGTCACGGTCTTCTGCCTGGTCTGTCCGGTGACGTCGATGGTCATGGCTGCCTCCTAAGACGATCGTCCTAGGCTTTCCTAAGACGGTCGTCCTAGTCAAGGACTATGCTGGACACGTGTCCGACACCACCACCCGCGAGCGGATGATCTCGACCGCCATGACGCTCTTCCGCCGTGAGGGCTACCAGGCGACCTCGTGGCGGCGGCTGGTCGAAGAGGCCGGCACGCCGTGGGGGTCGGCGTACCACCACTTCCCCGGCGGCAAGGAGCAACTCGCGGTCGCCGCGATCGAACTCGGCACCGCTGTCGTGGCTAAGACGGTCCGCCGCGCCTTCGAGCGCAACGAGACGGTCGAAGACGCCGTGGCCTGGTGGTATCGCAAGGCGGGTGAGGCACTGGCCGCCGACGACTACCGCGGTGGCTGCCCGCTCGCCACGATCACGCTGGAGATGGCGCACGCCTCCCCCGCGATCACCAAGGCGTGCCAGGACGCGTTCGCCGCCTGGCACAAGCTGCTCGTCGAACTGCTCGGCGAACTGCTCGGCGATGTCGAAGATCCCGAAGACGTCGCGACGGCCATCATGAACAACCTCGAAGGCGCCCTGCTGGTCAGCCGGGTCCACCGGTCGCCGGAACCGCTGGAGCGGGCCGCGCGGCACGTCGCGCTCGTGGTCCGCGCCGCCTGACGAAGCCGAGCGCCCACCGGCGAGCGCGGGTAGCGTTGCCAGGCATGATCGGTCTGCCCGACACCATCACGGCCTGCCTCTTCGACCTCGACGGCGTGCTGACCGGAACCGCGGCCCAGCATCGCGCGGCGTGGAAGCGCACGTTCGACGAGTTCCTGCGCGCCCGCGACGGTGACGCGTTCTCACCGTTCACCGACACCGACTACGCGGCCTACGTCGACGGAAGGCCCAGGGCCGACGGCGTCCGCACCTTCCTCACCTCGCGCGGGATCGAGCTGCCCGAAGGTAACCCCGACGACGACATCGACGCCGCCACCGTCAATGGGGTCGGGAACCGGAAGAATCAGCTGGTGCTGAAGATCATCGAGGAGGAGGGCGTGACGCCGTACCCGGGTTCCGTCCGGTATCTGGAAGCGGCGAAGGCGGCGGGACTGCGCATCGGCGTCGTCACTTCGTCGGCCAACGGCGCCAAGGTGCTCGACGCCGCCGACCTGACCAAGTTCGTCGAAGCGCGGATCGACGGGATCGTGATCGCCGAGAAGAACCTGCGCGGCAAACCGGCGCCCGACTCCTTCCTCGCCGGCGCCGAGGCGTTCGAGGTCGCACCGGCGAACGCGGCCGTCTTCGAGGACGCGCTCGCGGGCGTACAGGCGGGCAAGGACGGTGGTTTCGGTTACGTGGTCGGAGTGAACCGCGCGCACCAGGCGGGCGAACTGCTCGCGCACGGCGCCGACGTCGTGGTGGACGACCTCGCCGAACTCCTGGAGGACCGCAAGTGAGCGAAGCGCTTTTCCGCGGCTACGAGGTCGCGCCCTGGGAGCTGCGCTGGCACGGGATGGACGTCGACGCGTTGCAGCGCACCGAATCGGCGTTCGCGGTGTCCAACGGGCACATCGGCCTGCGCGGGACGCTGGAGGAGGCGGAGCCGCGCGGCCTGCCGGGCACCTACCTGAACGGTTTCTACGAGCAGCACGACCTTCCGTACGCGGAAACGGGTTACGGCTACCCCGAAGAAGGCCAGACCGTCGTCAACGTGACCGACGGCAAGATCCTCCGGCTGCTGGTCGAGGACGAACCGCTCGACATGCGTTATGGCCAGGCCACCGAACACGACCGCGTGCTCGACTTCCGGAAGGGCACCCTCGCGCGCGACACCGTCTGGTCCTCGCCGACCGGGCGCCGCGTCCGGGTGAAGACCGAACGCCTGGTCTCGTTCACCCAGCGCGCCGTCGCCGCGATCCGGTACGAGGTCGAACCGCTCGACGACGATCTCCAGCTGGTGGTGCAGTCGGATCTGCTGGCGAACGAACCCATCGAGTCCGACACGCGCGATCCACGGGTCGCGGCGGCACTCGAATCGCCGCTGGTCGGCGAATATCACCACGCGGAGGCGTATCACGCGGTGCTGGTGCACCAGACCCGGCGATCCGGGCTGCGGATGGCCGCCGCGATGGACCACAAGATCGACGTCTCCGACGGTGTGCGCACGCATATCGAGGCCGAGGACGATCTCGCGCGGCTCACCATCGCCGTCGACGTGCCCAAGGGCGGACGGCTGCGGATCACCAAGTTCCTCGCCTACGGCTGGTCCGCGCAGCGTTCGGTGCCCGCGGTGCGCGCGCAGGTCGAGGCCGCGCTGGCCGGGGCCCGGCAGACCGGCTGGAAGGGACTGCTCGCCGAACAGAAGGAGTTCCTCGACGATTTCTGGGAGACCTCGGACATCGAGATCGACGGCGACCCGGAACTGCAGCAGGCCGTGCGGTTCGCGCTCTTCCATCTCCTGCAGGCCGGGGCCCGCGGTGAGACGAGGGCGTTGGCGGGCAAGGGTTTGACCGGCCCCGGCTACGACGGCCACGCGTTCTGGGACACCGAGACCTTCGTCCTGCCCGTGCTCACCTACAGCATCCCGGACGCCGCCCGCGACGCCCTGCGCTGGCGCCACTCCACTTTGGACAAAGCGCGGGAAAGGGCGGCACAGCTCGGTTTACGCGGCGCCGCGTTCCCCTGGAGGTCCATTAACGGCGCGGAATGCTCGGCGTACTGGCCGGCGGGCACGGCGGCGTTCCACGTCAGCGCGGACATCTCCGACGCCGTCGTGCGGTATCTCAACGCCACCGGCGACGAGGAGTTCATGCGGACCTGTGGCGCCGAACTGCTCCTGGAAACCGCGCGGTTGTGGTTGTCGCTGGGGCACTTCGACCGGCGGGGCCGGTTCCGGATCGACGGGGTGACCGGGCCGGACGAGTACTCCGCGGTGGCGGACAACAACGTCTACACGAATCTGATGGCCCGCCGGAATCTGTTCTACGCCGCCGAAATCGTCGGCCAGCACGCCGACATCGCCCGGCGGTTCGACGTCGGCGACGACGAGGTCGCGTTGTGGCGCAAGGCGGCCGACGCGATGCTGGTGCCCTACGACGAAGACCTCGGCGTCCATCCGCAATCCGAAGGGTTCCTGGAGCACGACGAGTGGGATTTCGCGGCGACGGACCTGGATTTCTACCCGCTGCTGCTGAACTTCCCGTACTTCGACCTGTACCGCAAGCAGGTGGTCAAACAGGCCGATCTGGTGCTCGCGCTGCATCTGTGCGGGGATTCCTTCACCCCTGAGCAGAAAGCGCGCGACTTCGCCTACTACGAGGCGATCACCGTGCGGGATTCCTCGCTGTCCGCGGGAACGCAGGCCGTGGTGGCGGCCGAGGTCGGGCATCTCGAACTGGCCTACGACTACCTCGCCGAGGCGGCGCTCACCGACCTGCACGACGTGCACAACAACGTCCGCAACGGACTGCATCTGGCCTCGCTGGCCGGCGCGTGGCAAGGCACCGTCGCCGGATTCGGCGGGCTGCGCGACCACGGCGGGCGGCTGACCTTCGCGCCGCGACTGCCGCCACAACTGCGGCGGATCGCGTTCCGGCTGACCTTCCGCGGCACCCGGTTCCAGGTCGAGATCGACGGCGAGAACGCGACCTACCACGTGATCACCGGGGAACCGCTGGAACTGGCGCACCACGGCGAGACGTTCACGGTGACCGCCGAGCCGGTTCGCCTGCCGATCCCGGCGATCGATCCGGGTCCGGCGCCGACGCAGCCAGCGGGCCGCGCTCCGGCGAGGCGGCAGCCGAAGGACGCGTGACCCGCGAAATGTCATGAAAGGGCCGTTCAGGACGAAAAATGTCCTGAACGGCCCTTTCATGACACTCGCAAGCTCAGTCCGGGGGTTCGATCGGCGCCTCACCGCCACCCGGCACGTCGTCGACCTCCTTGGTGCCGTGCGGCCCGATGTCCCGGTTGGGCGCGCTCGGCACGTCGGTCTTCGGCTGGATCCCGCGGAGGTCGTCGAGGTCTTCTTCGTCGTCCTGCCCGAAGCTCTTCTTGCTTTCCCTCATGTGTCCGGGGTACCCGCTCGCGGCCGGATGCGCCAGTCCTCAGGCGGCTTTCGCCGGTTTGCCGTCCAGCGTGACCAGCCCGTCGAGCATGCCGAGCAGCAGTCCGTCCCTGGTGGACCACGGGCAGATGGCGACCTGACCACCCGAAAGCGTCAGCAACGCCTCGGCGACGATCGCGCCCGCGAGCGCCTGATGGGACCGCTGGCGCGAAATACCCGGCAGTTCGGCGCGGCGTTTCGCGGGCAGCTTCGCCAGCCGCGGGATCCACGCGCGGAGGTCGTCGAGGTGCAGTTCCCTGGAGCGGGACGGCCGGTCGCCGGCGAGCCGGGCGAGTTGCCGCAGCACCTTGGAGCAGCCGACGGCGTGATGGTCGCGGATCTGCGGCAGGACGTCCCGCATCGCGTCGCTGACCTCGTCGAGCACGTGTTCCCGCATCGCCCGCACGACCTTGGGCGACGGGCATTCGGTGCTGAACCAGTCCCGGGTCAGCGAGCGCGCGCCGAGCGGCAGGGAGTGCGCGAACCCGGCTTCCTCGGCGTCCCCCGCGGCGAGTTCGACGGTCCCGCCGCCGATGTCGAGCACGAGCAGCCGTCCGGCGGAAGCGCCGTACCAGCGGCGCGCGCCGACGTACGCCAATTCCGCCTCGCGGCGGCCGGTGAGGAAGCGCAGTTTGACCCCGGTCGCCTTCGCGACGTCGCAGACGACCTGCTTCACGTTGGTCGCGTCGCGGATCGACGACGTGGCGAGCGGGTACACGTCCTCGACGCCGTGCTTGGCGGCCATGGTCATCCCCGCCTCGACCGCGGAGGAGACCGCGTCGATGCCGCGCCGGGTCAGGTTCCCGTCATCGTCGAGTTCCCGGTCCAGCCGCAGCCGCGTCTGGTGGCTCAGCACGGGGTCGAGCGGCGAACCACCCTTGGCCAGGACCACCAGCCGTGCACTGAACGACCCGACGTCCAGGACCGCGGCGGACGGCTCGCCGATCTGCTTGCGCACGCGAGGCACCTCACCTTCGTCGCGAACGGATTCCCCCGAGGTCTCGCTTTCACTCCTGATAATGGCGGATTTCCCCGCCGTTCAGGCGTGATTCACGTTCTCTTTCCACCGGGAGGCCGTTTTTTGACCACGAAGGGGGTACACCGGCGCAGGTCAAGTATACCGTATCGATACAGGTGAGAGGTTCGCCTCCCCCTGCGCGCCTAATCGATGAGTTCGCGCAGCTTCGAAACCTGCGCCACGCGGGCCTCACGGCCGGGCAGCAGCGGGTTGACCACCAGCGTGGTCGCACCGGCCTCGCGGAAGGCCGCCAGCCGCTCCTTGACGTAACCCTCGGGACCGATCAGCGAGATCGCCCTGATCAGTTCCTTCGGCACCGCCGCCGCGGCTTCCTCCTTCTTTCCGTCCAGATAAAGGTCCTGGATGAGCTTCGCCTCGGCCTCGTAGCCGTACCGCTGGGCGAGACTGTTGTAGAAGTTCTTGCCGCGCGCGCCCATGCCGCCGATGTAGAGCGCCAGCATGCCGCGAAGGTGGTCCAGCATCCCTTCGACGTCGTCACCGATCGCCAGCGCTGTGCCGACGAAGGTGTCCAGCTCGCCCAGCGACGGGTCGCGCTTCGCCTTGCCCTCCGCCAGCGACGCGCCCCAGACGTCGGCGGCCTTCTCAGGGTGGAAGAAGATCGGCTCCCAGCCTTCGGCGAGTTCGGCGGTGAGCGCGACGTTCTTCGGGCCGATGGACGCCAGCAGGATCGGGATCCGCTCGCGCACCGGGTGGTTGATCAGCTTCAGCGGTTTGCCGAGCCCCGTGCCCTGCTCGGGTGGCAGCGGGATCGAGTAGTGCGTACCGGAGTGCACCACCTTCTCCCGCCGCCACACCTGACGGCAGATGTCGATGATCTCGCGCGTGCGCCCGAGCGGCGCGTCGTACTTCACGCCGTGGAAACCCTCGATGACCTGCGGACCCGAGGCGCCGATGCCGAGCGTGAACCGGCCGTCGGACACGAAGTCGAGCCCGGCGGCGGTCATCGCGGTCAGCGTCGGCGTCCGCGTGTAGATCTGGAAGATGCCCGACGCGATCTGGACTCGATCGGTCTTCGCCGCGACGTAGCCGAGCTGGCTGACCGCGTCGAACGAATAGGCCTCGGGGACGAAGACGATGTCCAGTCCGGCCTTCTCCAGTTCGACGATGTCGGCCACGCTCTCGGCGAACCCGCCGGCGTAGCTGATCGCGGTCCCGATCCTCATCCGCATCTCCTCATCGAGTTACTGAGCGCTCGCTTAGCGACAGTATGCGCCGGGAGCACGCACTTCGCCTGTGTTCCGGCTCACTGCGCGGCCACCCACGCCTTCACCACGTCGTCCAGGACCCGCAGCGGCAGGATGCCGTTGCCCAGCACGACCTCGTGGAAGCCCTTGATGTCGAACCGGTCGCCCAGGGCGGCCTCGGCCTCGGCGCGGATCCGCTCGATCTCCAGCCGTCCCACCATGTACGACAGCGCCTGCCCCGGAACGGCGGCGTAGCGGTCGATCTCGGCCTCGATCTCCACCCTGGCCATCGGAGTGTTCTCGGCCAGGTAGTCGACGGCCTGCTGACGGCTCCAACCGAGCGCGTGCATCCCGGTGTCGACCACCAGCCGTCCGGCGCGCATCGAATCCTGGGTGAGCATGCCGAACCTGGTCAGGTCGCTGGAGTACAGGCCCATCTCGTCGGCGAGGCGCTCGGAGTAGAGACCCCAGCCTTCGACGTAGGCGTTGACGTCGGCGTGCCCGCGCAACATCGGCAGGCCCTTGAGCTTGTGCGCGATGCAGATCTGGAAGTGGTGCCCCGGAACGGCTTCGTGGAAGGCGATCGCCTCGCTCGTGTGCTTCGGGCGCTGTTCGGCCTCGTAGGTGTTCGCGTAGTAGGTGCCCGGCCGCGAACCATCGAGCGACGCCTCGATGTAGTACGCCAGCGTGCCGCCGGGCGCCTCCGCGGGCGGCACCGGCTCGACCTCGCACCGTTCCTCGGGAACGGTCGAGAACCACTCCGGCGCGACGGCTTCGGCACGCAGGATGGCGTCACGCGCGGCGGTGAGCAGCTCGTCGCCGTCTCGCCAGCGCAGCGCCGGGTCGGTACGCAGGCGCTCGAAGATCTCGTCGAGATCCTTGGTACCGAAGATCTTCTCGCCCAGCTCGCGATACTGGTCGGCCAGTTTCGCGATCATGTCGAGGCCGGTGTCGTGCAGATCCCGCGCCGTACGCTCGGTGGACGTGTGCGCCCGGATCAGCGCGGCGTACTTCTCCTGCCCGCCGGGAAGCGCGCAGAGCCCCGGCTCCTTTTCGGACTTCGCCACGGGACGCAGTTCGGTGGCGAGGAAGTCGCGATACCGGGTGTAGGCGGGCCGGACGACTTCGGCCAGCAGCCGGTCCCGTTCGGTCTCGTAGCCCTCCACGGAAACGGACGCGGTGAGCGCCAGCGGATCGCCCGCCTCGTCGCCGAGATAGCGCTCCACGTAAGCGATCCCCCCTTCGACGAGGAAGTCGGGCGGGACCAGCCCGTCGGCCGCGGCCGCGCGCTGGCGCACGATCAGGGCGTCCAGGTAGGCGCCGAGACGTTCCAGCCGCTTCAGGTAACCGCGGACCTTCTCCTCGTCGGTCAGCGACAGCACCGCGAGTTCGTTGAGCAGGAACAACGCGGGCGAGGCCAGCCCGTCGCTGACCGAGAACTCCGCAGCGCGCGAATCGATGACGTCGACCATCGCCCTCGCCTGCTGGATCACGACCTCGCGGGTGACCGCCTCGGCCGGGGAAAGTCCATCGGTGGCAAGGGCTTCGGCCCGCTCGGCGATGGCGACCGCCGACGCGCGCTGAGCGGCCGCGGCCTCCGCGCTCGGGTCCGGCAGAGCGCCTTCGTCGCCGGGGAGGCCGAGCAGGGAGCGCCACAGCGGAAGTTCCTCGAACTTGAGCTCCATCAGCTCCTCGGCGAGGCCGTTCGGGGTGTCGCCGTGGCCCTTCACCCAGTCGCGGACCACGCCGTCCAGCACCGAAAGCGGCAGCGAACCGCCGCCGAGCACGACGTCGTGGAACGCCTTGATGTCGAAGCGGCTGCCCAGCGTCAGCTCGGCCGCGGCGCGGATGCGCTGGATCTCCAGCCGTCCCACCATGTACGACAGCGCCTGGCCGGGGAAGGCGATGTACCGGTCCACTTCGGACTCGATCTCCACGAGTGCCATCGGCGTGTTCTCGGTGAGGAAGTCGATGGCCTGGCGGCGGCTCCAGCCCAGGGCGTGCAGCCCGGTGTCGACGACCAGCCGTCCGGCGCGCATCGAATCCATGGTCAGCATGCCGAGCTTCGCGACGTCGTCGGAGTACAGGCCCATCTCGTCGGCGAGGCGCTCGGTGTACAGGCCCCAGCCCTCGGCGTACGCGGTGAAGTCACCGATACGGCGCAGCAACGGGAGCTCGGTGAGGCCCTGCGCGAGGCTCAGCTGGAAGTGGTGGCCGGGGATGGCCTCGTGGAAGGCCGTCGCCTCGGCCGCGTGCCGGAACCGCTCCTCCGCCTTGTGGGTGTTGGCGAAGTAGATGCCGGGGCGGGAGCCGTCGACCGCGGGCCACATGTAGTACGCGGCGGGCGCGCCGGGCGCGGATTCGGCGGGGACCGCCTCGACCGTCCACGGCTGCGGCGGGATCCGGCCGAACCAGTTCGGCGCCTCGGCCTCGGCCCTGGTGATGGCCGCGCGGGCCGAGTCGAGCATCTCGTCGGCACTGGACCAGCGCAGGTCCGGGTCGGTGCGGAGCTTGGTGAAGATCTCCTGGAGGTCGCTGGTGCCGAACACCCGGGAGCCGTACTCGCGGTACTCGCCGGCGAGGCCCGCGATCACGTCGAGACCGGTCTGGTGCAGCTCACGCGGGGTGCGGACGGTCGTGGTGTGCATCTCGGCGAGCAGCGCGTAGAGGCGCTCGCCGTCGGGCAGCCAGCAGACGCCGGGCTTGTCCTCGGGACGGCCGTGCGGCGCGATCTCCTTCGCCAGCACCTCCCGGTACTCGGCGATCGCGGGACGGACGGTGTCGCGCAGCAGGTCGGCGCGGCGGGTCTCGAAGTCCTCGTTCGGCGCGGGCTGGCGCAGCAGCGGGTCGGCCGAGGGCTCGGCGAGGTGGCGGTCGAGGTACGCGACGGCGGCGTCGACCAGGTAGGCGACCGGGACCAGGCCGCGGGCGACGCCGTCCCGGTGCCGCTGCGCGGCCTGCCGCAGGTACTCCGGGATCGCGGCGATCCGCCCGAGATGGGCCTCCGCCTGCGCGTCCGTGCCGACCGACATCATCGGCAGCACGGTGAGCACCTCGGCGGCGGGCGAGATGAACAGGTCACTGATGGTGAACTCGACGAACCGCGAGTCCAGCAGGGCGATCCTCGCCCGCGCCATCGCGATCAGGACGTCACGGGTGGTCTTCTCCTCCGCGCTCAAACCGTCGGTGGCGAGTGCCTCGGCCCGCTCGGCGAGCCCGGCCAGCCGCGCGCGGAAAGCGTCCCCCGCGGCCTCGCTGAGATCGGTGAGCCCGGTCGATTCCGGACGGAAGCCCTGCAAAGCGGGCATGACCGGCTCGGCGTCGAAGAGGGCTTCGACGAACTCGTCGGCGAGGGCGGAGACTTCGCTCATGTTTTCTTTCCCCAGTGGTCGATGGAGGCGGTATCCCCGACCCTAATGGAGAGCGAGTACTACCGAAGCCGGGATTTGCGGCCTCTCCCCGCGGCGCCGGAGGCGAGACGGTAGCGTTCCCCGACGTGGCCGTGACCGATCCCGTGGACATCCGCCTGCTCGCCGCCCTCGCGGACCTGGGCAAGGCGGCCGTACACGAACTCGCGGCGAAGGTCGGGATGGATCCGCGCGAGGTCGCGTACCGCCTGGTCGCCCTCTCGGGCAGCGGGTTGCCCCTGCTCGTGGGCGTGGAGAGCGACCCGAACGGGCTACGCTCCGCCATCGCCGGCTCGCCGCCCTCCTGGGCCCAGCAGCCCCCTCAACAACCCCAGCGTCCGCCGGGGCACTCCGGGCCGCACAACATCCAGGGCACTCCCTCGGGGCCGTACAACGTCCAGGGGACGCCTTCGGGCGCGTACAACGTGCACGGCACGCCTTCGGGCCGCTACCCCGGCCCGCCGTCGGCTCCGGTCCGCCAGCCGATGGCGCCGCCGCAGCCCCCGCCGCGTCCGCCCGCGCCACCGCAGCAACAGTTCGCCCCGCCGCCGGTGGCGCCCGTCGACCCGGTGATGAGCACCTGGGGTGTCCCCCAGACCGCGTCCTGGGCGCGCGGCGACGAGCAGCAGGTCACCCCGCAGGCCGCCCCGGAGGGCAAGAAGGGCCGGACCGGCGACGTGATGGAGACCCAGGGCCTGGAGGGCGAGCAGCTCACCGTCCAGTTGCTCGAGGTCCAGGACCCGGCGGACTACCTGTTCAGCGCGGCGGGCTACTCGCTGGAGGCCGGGGAACGGTCGGTCGTGGTGCACACCGAGATCACCAACCGCGGGAACATCCCGTTCGTGTCGCTTCCGGACAACTACCTCGAACTGCTCACCGCGGACGGCAAGCCGATCGCGAAGGCGCCGGTCTCCCTGACGTCGCGGCCGCCGCACAAGATCGGCGTCCGGCCCGGCGAGACGCTCGGCGGGCACACCGTCTACGTGCTGCCGGACGCCACCCGCGTGGTCGCCGTGCGCTGGTCGCCGCGGCCGGAGCCCGACGAGCGCACGCTGACCTGGTCGATCGAGGACTAGCGCGTCCCCTGTACGCATTCAGAGGACTAAATGCGGCTCGTCTCGACGTGCGCGTGAAGGGCCCCTTCACGCGGCTGAGCCGAGGAAACTCGCCCTTCGCGGCTGCCCAGATGTCATGAAAGGGCCGTTCAGGACACATTTCGTCCTGAACGGCCCTTTCATGACATCCGGTACCCCCTCAAGCCCGCATTCAGAGGACTAAATGCGGAAGGGGGCTAGTTCTCGTCCTGCAGGATCCGCAGCGCGTTCGCCAGGTCGTCCGGGTACTCCGACTCGAACTCGACCCAGCGCCCGTCGGCCGGGTGTGCGAAGGCGAGCGTCTTCGCGTGCAGCCACTGCCGCGAAAGCCCGAGCTTGCGCGCCAGCACGGGGTCGGCGCCATAGGTCAGGTCGCCGACGCACGGATGCTTGAGCGCCGAGAAGTGCACGCGGATCTGGTGCGTGCGGCCGGTCTCCAGCTTGATCTGCGCCAGCGACGCGGCACGGAAGGCCTCGACGACCTCGTAGTGCGTGACGCTGGGCCGCCCGCCCTGGACGACGGCGAACTTGTAGTCGTGCCGGGGGTGCCGGTCGATCGGCGCGTCGATGGTGCCGCGAGTCGGGTCCGGGTGGCCCTGGACGATGGCGTGGTAGCCCTTGTCGACGGTGCGTTCCTTGAACGCCCGCTTCAGCACGGTGTACGCGTGCTCGCTCTTCGCCACGACCATCACCCCGGTGGTGCCGGCGTCCAGCCGGTGCACGACGCCCTGGCGTTCGGCCGCGCCGGAGGTCGCGATCCGCAGCCCGGCGGCGGCGAGCCCGCCGACGACGGTCGGCCCGGTCCAGCCGGGACTCGGGTGCACGGCGACGCCGACCGGCTTCGAGATCACCACGATGTCGTCATCGTCGTGCAGGATCTTCATACCCTCGACGGGTTCCGCGACGACCTCGACGGCCGAGGCCGGATCGGGCAGCGTCACTTCGAGCAGTCCGCCGGCGGTCAGCCGGTCCGACTTCCCGGCGGGCTTGCCGTCGAGGTAGATCTCGCCGGATTCGGCCAGTTCCGCCACGACGGTGCGGGAAAGTCCCAGCAGCTTGGCCAGCCCCGCGTCGACGCGCATTCCGTCGAGCCCGTCGGGGACGGGCAGCATGCGCGCGCTCATTCGGTCGCCGCCTTCTTCTTGTCCTTTGTGGATGTTCCGTCGTAGTCCTTGCCCAGCAAGGAAAGGATCACGATGAGCACGCCGCCGACGCAGATCGCGGAGTCGGCGACGTTGAAGATCGCCCAGCCCTGCCCGTTCGGCGCGAAGGCGGAGATCATGTCGACCACGTGCCCCCGCAGCGGGCCGGGGGCGCGGAAGATCCGGTCGGTCAGGTTGCCGAGCGCGCCGGCCAGCACCAGGCCGAGGCCGATCGCCCAGCCGACCGAGCGCAGCCGCCGCGACAGCCAGACGATGGCGATCACGACGGCGATCGCGACCAGCGCGAGCACCCAGGTCAGCCCGGTCGCCATCGAGAAGGCGGCACCGGGGTTGCGCACCAGCTGGAAGTACACGAGCCCGCCGAGGAACTCGACCGGCTGCTCGCCCTCCAGCGTGGACACGGCGATCTGCTTGGTGAGGAGGTCGATCCCCCACAGCACCGCGGCGACGACGAACACCACGGCGACGCGCTTCTTGGGCAGCGGCGGCGATGGCGGCGCGGTTTCGGGCTCTGTACTCACTCCCCTATTGTCCACTGAGCGTGTTCAGGCCTCCCCGGCGGCCGTCTTCGGCCTGCTCAGCAGGGCCGCGAACGCCCCGGCGAGCGCCACCAGCGACGACAGCACCAGCGCGAGCTGTCCGTGCGCGGGCACGACCGCGCAGAGCACGAACGCCGCGGCGACGACCAGCACCAGCGCGCTGCGTTCCAGCCAGGCCAGCAGCACCAGGCCGATCGTCAGCAGGAGCGCGCTCCGGGTATCGCCGTCGAGGTCGAATTCCCAGTAACCGACCAGGTCGGCCAGCGCGATGGCGACCAGACCGCCGAGCGCGATCGCGGCGACCTTCCACCACGGCATGGTCTTCGTCCGAAGGGCGTAGAACAGCACCGTGCCGAGGTAGGCCGCGAACACGGCGAACAGCCAGCCGTCGTTCCGGCCTGCGATGTCGAACGACGTGTCCAGCGCGGCCGCGGTTTCGCGGCTCATCTCGACGCCGTGCAAGCTCACGTACCCGAACGAATGTCGTTCACCGGCGGGCGCGTAGGCGAACCATCCCCCGGACCACATCCCGCCGAAAGCCACCACGGCCAGCTGGGCGAATCCCAGCAGCGCCAGCGGAAACCAGTAACGCGGTCGCTCGTTCCCCATGCGGGGTGAGGGTAGTGGCTCAGGCGCAGAACGGGGGCAGTTCGCGCGGATCGTTTTCCGGCACCCAGCGGCCTTCCGGCTTCTCGTACTGCCAGCGCGCGCCGCGGGCGACGATCTGGCGCAGCGCCAGGACGATCCGGTCCACGTGTTCGGTGGTGCTGCCGAGGCCGAGGCTCACGCGCACGGCCTGCTGGCCCGTCGAACCGGCGACGGCGATCAGCCGTTTGGTCGCCACGTGCGCGCAGAACGCGCCGTCCCGCACGCCGATGCCGTACTCCGCGGACAGGACCGCGGCGAGCCAGCCGGGTTCGAACCCGTCGACGACGAAGCTGAGCGTGCCGACCCGGTCGACCGGAGCGTCGAACAAGCGCAGTTCGGCGAAGCCGGGGATGGCGGCGAGGCCACGACGCAGCCGCGCCAGCAGTTCCTCTTCGTGGGCGACGATGCCGTCCCAGTTCGCGGCCAGCGTCTCGCAGGCGACGCCGAGCGCGTAGACGCCGACAGTGTTGGGGGAACCGGCTTCGTGCCGCTCAGGTCCGGAATTCCAGACCACGGAGTCACGGCTGACGAGCTTCGTCGCGCCGCCGCCGGCGAGGTACGGCTGGGCCGCGCGCAGCCAGTCCGCGCGGCCGATCAGCGCGCCGGCACCGAAAGGCGCGTACAGCTTGTGTCCCGACAGCGCGACGTAGTCGACGTCCAGTTCGCGCACCGAGATCTTCCGGTGCGGCGCGAGCTGCGCCGCGTCGAGCGCGATCCGGGCGCCGTGCCGCCGCGCGACGGCCGCGATCTCCTTGACCGGCAACAGTTCCCCGGTCACGTTGGACGCGCCGGTGAGCACCACCAGCCGCGGCCCCTGCGGGCAGTCCGCGAGCGCTTCGTCCACAGCGGACACCGCGGCGAGGCGGGTACGCGGCGTCTCGACCCGGCGGACGTTCGGTCCCTTCCACGGCAGCAGCGCGGCGTGGTGCTCGGTGTCGAACACGACGACCGACGTGTGCTTCGGCAGGCTGCGCGCGAGAAGGTTGAAGGAATCGGTGGTGTTGCGGGTGAACACGACGGTGTCGGTCGATCGCGCGTCGACGAAGTCCCGCAGGATTCCGCGGGTGCGCTCGTAGAGCTTGGTGGAGACCTGCGAGGCGAACCCGGCCCCGCGGTGCACGCTGGCGTACCAGGGCAGGAACTCGTCGACCGCGGCCCGCACCTTGTCCAGACACGGGGCGCTCGCCGCGTGGTCGAGGTTGGCGTAACCGATGTCGCCGCCGGTGACCAGCGGAACCCGCAGATCGGCGCAGGCGACCGCCGGGATTTCGTGCGTGACAACGGTTTCAGCAGGGGTGCTGGTGCGTTCGAGAGCGAGGGTCATCGTCATCCTCCGGGCCAGGGGACCCGACGAGGATCCCGCGCTTGCCCGTCGCACCACGCGACGAGCCAGGTCCTCACCCGGGGCACCCCACCGCGGTAGGAGGGTTGCCGGTCAGCTAGCCGGGGCTTGACGCTGACACTCGTGACCTACGGACGAAGTTAGCGGATGGGCGGGCGATCGAGCCAGCCCTCGTCCGCATCTTGAGACGCCGCTCACGTGTCCCGCGAGCGGGAAACACCGCTGCCCGGCGCCGCGCCGCGCCGGGCAACGGCAGGTCAGACCCGGAATCGGCCGGGCAGTCCGATAGTCGCGCGGGAGGAGAGTTCGGTCGCGGTACCCGAGTACTGATCGGTGCCCGCGGTGAACTGCCAGCCGCCGAAGGTCTTGCCGTCGACCGCCTCGCCGTAGGCCGCGGCGACCGTGGTCGAGACCTCGTCGTAGGACTTGCCGTTCCAGTTGCCGGCGCCGACCCCGAAGTCGCGCGAGTCGCCGCCCTGCGCGGCGGCAGTGGGCAGGGTCCACAAGGTGAAGTGCACGTGGGCGCCGGTGCTGCTGCCACCGCAGGGCAGCGCGTTGCCGGTCCGGCCGAGTGCGTCGCCGGGGACGACCTTCTGGCCGTCGGTGACCGAAATGTTCTCCATGTGGTAGTACCCGGTGCGCCAGCCGCCGTCGTGGTCGACGGTCACCCAGTCGCCGCCGGAGCAGTGCTGGATCCGGACGGTGCCCGCCAGCGGGGCGCGAACGGTCTTGTCGCCGGGGCTGAAGTCGATGGCGTTCTTCACGCCGGAGTTCCCGTTGTCCGAGTGGATCCCCGCCGAGTAGACCGATTGGCCCGTCTCGAAGGGCAGTCCGAACGCGGGGAAGGCACCGGCCGCCGTGGCCGTCGGGGCGGAGAGAACCACTCCGACGAGTGCCACCGCGGCCCCCAGACCGGCGAACCGCGCAGGAAGTTTCGTCACCTTGCGTACTCCTTACCCCGTGACACTCACCCATTCGATGGAGTCGATTGCGGGGAAAGTAATCCAAAAGGAGTACGAAAGGGAAGAATTTTCTGAGATCAACCGACGAACAGCTGGTGCCGGTTCGTGACCTACTGGCCGGATTCGCCCTTCCACCTGGCCAGGCGGCCCGCGCGGTCGACGGCCCGCAGGCGTCGTTCGGCCGTGTCACGGGCTTCAGCGGTGGTCACGACGAGTAACTGGTCGCGTTCCTGAAGCCGCGTGTTCTTGTTCGGCGTGAAGCCCGTGCCGTCGCGGACGAGGAGGCTGATCGTCGCCCCCACCGGTAGTCGCAGCTCGGCCAGGTAGACGCCGTGCATCTTCGACCCGGTGTTGATCCGGACCTGCAGGAGCTCCGCGCCCATCTCGTCGAGCGGCGCGGAGTCGACGTCGATCTCGTGCGCTTCGGCGTGCTGGGCCAGCCCGAGCGCTCGCGCGAGCGGGGTCAACGTCGCCCCTTGGAGCAGCGTCAGCACGATGACCAGCACGAACACCGCGTCGACCAGCTCCTGTGCGCCGGGTACCCCGGACGACAGCGGGATCAGCGCGAGCACGATCGGGACCGCGCCGCGCAACCCGGCCCAGGACAGGAACACCTGTTCCCGCCAGGGGATCTTGAACGGCAGCGCCGACAGGAGCACCGACAGCGGACGCGCCAGCAGCAACACGACCGCGCCCGCGACCAGGCCCTGGACCAGGCTCTCGAAGATCCTGCCCGGCGAGGCGAACAGGCCGAGAAGCACGAACAGGCCGATCTGTGCGAGCCAACCGAGCCCTTCGGCGAAGGAAAGCGTGTCCGACCGGTGCGGCAGCTTCGAATTCCCCAGCACCAGGGCCGCGACGTAGGTGGCGAGCAAGCCCGACGCGTGAGCGAGCTGCCCACTGGAGTACGCCACGACGCACACCGCGACGGTGGCCAGCGGGTACAGACCGGTGGCGGGCAGCGCCGCCCGGCGCAGCGCGAACGCCCCGCCCCAGCCGAAGGCCAGGCCGATCACCAACCCGGCGGCGAGTTCGTAGACCACCAGCAGCGGCAGCGACCAGTCGACGGTCGCGCCCTCGGCGAGGACGACGACCGCGATGTAGGCCGGGGCGTCGTTGATCCCGGACTCGATCTCCAGCGCGCCCACGAGCCGTTTCCCGATGCCCGCCGATCTCAGCACGGAGAAGACCGCCGCGGCGTCGGTCGAGGCGAGGACCGCGCCCCATAGCAACGCCATCCGCCAGTCCAGGCCCAGCAGCCAGTGCAAAGCCGCGCCGGTGACCGCGATGCTCACCGCGACGGCCACTGTGGACAGTGCGATTCCGATGCCCAGCGAGGGTTTCACGGCCGTCCACCGGGTGGTGAGACCACCTTCGGACAGGATCATCACCAGCGCGGCGAGGCCGAGCGACTGGGTGAGCTCCGGGTTGTCGTACTGGATGCCGAACCCGGCTTCGCCGAGCAGGACACCCATCCCCAGGTACAGCAGCAGCGATGGGAGGCCGACGCGGATCGACACCCGGACGGCGATCACGGCGACGAGGAGCACCGCGCCACCGGTGCCGAGGATGAGCGGGAGCTGCTCCATGTCGCCTCCCGTTCCGGTCGCCGTGAGGGCTCCAGAATAGTGAGGCGGTGATCGTCACACGTTCGTGTACCGGTCGAAAAGCGTCCGGATAACCTGTGTTACAGACTGTCCACTACGGACTGCGCAGGGCCACCAGGTCGACACCGAGTTCCGCGAACGGTTCTTCCGCCGTGGGAAGGACTTTCACCGCGCGGTTGCCCTCACGGGACAACCAGCCGGCGTTCACCCCGTGAGACAGTAACGCCGCGGCGACCCGGCCCGCCAAATGATCACGGCGCACTGTCCAATCCAGACAGTCACGCAGCATCGGTCGGCGACCGCCGTCGATCTCCACCCCGAGCGTGTCGAGCACCTCGCGTCCCCGCCCGGTCAGCGTCAATCCGCCGGCGTCGTCGATCAGCCCGGTGGTGAGCATTCCGTCCCGCAGCGCGACACCGACCGTCCCGGCGAGGTGGTCGTAGCAGGTCCTGGCGAACTCGAGCCGTTTCACCCGCACGGAAGACCGCAGTCCCTTCACCGGCCGGTGTTCGGCGTGCTGCGCCAAATGCTCGATCAGCTCCGCCACCCGGGGGTCGGCTATCCGGACGTAACTGTGCCTCCCCTGCTTGACCCGCACGACGAACCCGGCGTCGGTCAGTTTCGTCACGTGCTCGCTCGCCGTCGACGCGGCCACCTCGGCCGCACCTGCCAGCTCGGTCACCGTCCAGGCGCGCCCGTCGAGCAGCGCGAGGCACATCGACGCGCGGCTCGGATCGGCGAGCACGGCCGCGACCTCGGCCAGTGCGATCGTTTCCATGCCTTCACCGTAGAAGACGCACGGTTCGGCGGCGGCCGAAGCGTCAGCCCGCCAGGAACTTCGCCGCCAGCTGGACCGCGGGCCTGGAGTCGTTGGAACCTTCGAGCATGACGGCGAAGGCGACGTCGCCGCGGTAGCCGACGAACCAGCCGTTGGCGTCCGCGCCCGAGCCGGCCTGCGCCGTACCGGTCTTGCCGAAGACGGCCCCGCTGCCCTTCAGCGCTTTCGCGGTCCCGGTCGTGCAGACCTCGCGCATCATCGCACGGACCTGGTTCAGCACCCCGGACGACGGGGCCTGGTACCCGGCGTTGACCTTGGTCTCCAGCCCCTGCCACAGCTTCGGCACGACCGGTTTCCCCGTTGCGACCGTCGCCGCCATGAGCGCCGCGCCCAACGGGCTGACCTGCACCCTGCCCTGGCCGATCCCGGCCTCGACCTGCTCGTCATCGCTGCCCGACGGCTCCACCTTCCCGGCCTCCGTCGACAGGCCCGGGATTTCGAAGTCGGCGTTGAGGCCGAGCTGCGTCGCCGCCTTCGCGAGGCCGTCCGCGGGCAACTGCCCGGCGAGCCGTCCGAAGGTCGTGTTGCACGACGCGGCGAACGCCGTCTTCAGCGAGACGGTCCCCAGGTCGAACCCGTTGTCGTTCTTGAGGGTGCGGGTCCCGATCTGCTCGCTGCCCGGGCACGCCACCGGCGAGTCGGCGGAGACCCCGCCCTGCTGCAGCGCCGCGGTCGCCGTGGCGATCTTGAAGGCCGAACCCGGCGAGTACAGGCCATTGAGCGCCTTCGGCTGGTTCCCGGCGGCGACGTTCTGCGCGACCGCCAGGAGCTCGCCCGAGGTCTTCATCGCGACGATGATCGCCGGTCCCCCGAAGCCGTCGACGGCCTTCTGAGCGGCGTTCTGGGACGCCACGCTCAAGGTCGAAACCAGCGGTTTGTCGGTCTCGGCGGCCTGCCCGAAGAGCGTCTCGACCGGTTTGCCGGAGACGTCGACGCGGGACACGGTGACGGTCGCGCCGGTGCCGCTGTTCTCTCCGGAGGCGACCTTGGACAGCGCTCCCTGCAGGATCGGCGCGACACCCGTCGCGTCACCGCCGACAAGCGCCTTGCCGTCCCGGTCGGCCACGACCGGCTTGGCCGAAACGGGGGCGACGGAAAGCCTCTGCCCCGCTTCGAGCTTCGGATGGATCACCGACATCGCCCAGCGGACCACCCATTTCCCGGCGTTGCGCACCAGTTCGAGCTTGCCCTCGTACTTCCAGACGCTGTTGCCAGGGAACGTCCACGCGACGTGGAAGGTGGCCGACGTCGTGATCGCGTTGCCCGGCGTCGTCGGGACCTCGCCGAGCGACGTCCTGACCGACGCCCCGTTGAGCGCCGCGCGCGTTCCGGACAGGGCCGTCGTGGCCGCCGCCGGATCGTCGACCGGGGCGGTGTTCAGGTCACCCATGTCGAACAGCCGCAGGAACCGGCCGGCGACCTGCGCCGGGCTCTCCTGCTCGCTCTCGGTGGCGTCGCCCGGGCCGGAAGCCGCGGGCGCCCGGTCCTCCCTGACCAGCAGCACCACCCCGGCCACCACGATGGCGACCACCGCCAGCGCGGCGCCGATCAGGATCCCTCTTTTCCGGGCAGGACTCATGGATTCGCTCTCCCCCATACGGCGCACCCTCGCGCGCCCCCGGGCGCCAGCCTGCCGATTTCCCCCGCGCAAGGCGGGGCGACGGCGAGAAAGCGACGGTTCCGAATCCGTTTCGTGATCCCGGTGATCGAGACCCGCCCCGGATGTCATGAAAGGGCCGTTCAGGACATTTTCTGTCCTGAACGGCCCTTTCATGACATTCCTAGCCAGCGCAGGGTCAGGCCTTGGTGACCGCCACGGTCACCTTCGTGCCCTCACCGACCGTCCCGGCCGAGCCGTCGGCGACGGCGCCGTACGCCACCGAAGTCGCCAACGTCTCCGAAGCGATGAACTCCTCGTGCGTCTTCGCGGCCGTGACCACGTCCTCCGGCGCGTCCACCGTCAGCGCGATGCGGTCGGCGACGTCGAGCCCGGCGTCACGGCGGGCCTGCTGCACGACCCGGACCAGGTCGCGGGCCAGGCCCTCGGCCGCCAGCTCGTCGGTCACCTCGGTGTCGAGCAGCACCAGCCCGGCCCCGCCCGGCAGTTCCGCGGCCGCCCCGCCGCCCTTGGCGACCAGACGCCGGTCGTACTCGCCTTCGACGAGCTCGATCCCGGCCGCCACGACGGCGCCGCTCTCGGACGTCGTCCACTCACCGGCCTTGACGGCCTTGATCACCGTCTGGACGTCCTTGCCCAGCCGCGGTCCGGCCGCACGGGCGTTCACCGCGACCTCGAAACCGCCGTGCGCGGCGACGTCCGTGGTCAGCTCGACGGATTTGACGTTGACCTCGTCGCGCAGGATGTCGGTGAAGTCGCGCAGCGAGTCGGCCTCGTGCGCGGCGACGACCAGCTTGGCCAGCGGCAGCCGCACCCGCAGCTTGTTCGACTTCCGCAGCGAGAGCGCCGAAGACGCCACCTGGCGCACCCGGTCCATCGCCGTCACCAGCGCCGCGTCGGCGGGCAGGTCGAGCGCGTTCGGCCAGTCGGTCAGGTGCACCGAACGGCCGCCCGTCAGCCCACGCCAGACGACCTCCGTGGTCAGCGGCAGCAGCGGCGCCACCACCCGCGAGGTCACCTCCAGCACGGTGTGCAGGGTGTCGATCGCGTCCTGCTCGCCCGCCCAGAACCGGTCGCGCGACCGGCGCACGTACCAGTTCGTCAGCACCTCGAGGAAGTCGCGGACGGTCGAGCAGGCACCGGCGACGTCGTAGGTGTCGAGCGCGTGCTCGACGTCGGTCACCAGTTCGTGCGTCTTCGCCAGCACGTACCGGTCGAGGATGTGCTTCGAATCCGTGCGCCACTGGCCTTCCACGCCCTCGGCGTTCGCGTAGAGCGCGAGGAAGTAGTACGAGTTCCACAGCGGCAGCACGGCCTGGCGGACGGCGTCGCGGATGCCCTTGTCGGTGACGACCAGGTTCCCGCCGCGCAGGATCGGGCTCGCCATCAGGTACCAGCGCATCGCGTCGGAGCCGTCGCGGTCGAAGACCTCGTTGACGTCCGGGTAGTTGCGCAGCGACTTGGACATCTTCTGGCCGTCCGAGCCGAGCACGATGCCGTGCGAGATGCAGGTGCGGAACGCCGGCCGGTCGAACAGCGCGGTCGCCAGCACGTGCAGGACGTAGAACCAGCCGCGCGTCTGCCCGATGTACTCGACGATGAAGTCGCCCGGGTAGTGGTGCTCGAACCACTCGGTGTTCTCGAACGGGTAGTGCACCTGCGCGTACGGCATCGAACCCGAGTCGAACCAGACGTCCAGCACGTCCTCGATCCGGCGCATGGTGGACTTCCCGGTCGGGTCGTCCGGGTTGGGCCGGGTCAGCTCGTCGATGAACGGCCGGTGCAGGTTCTCCAGCCGCACGCCGAAATCGCGCTCGATCTCGTCGAGGGAGCCGTAGACGTCCGTGCGCGGGTACGCCGGGTCGTCCGACTGCCACACCGGGATCGGCGTGCCGAAGTACCGGTTGCGGGAGACCGACCAGTCGCGGGCGTTCTCCAGCCACTTGCCGAACTGGCCGTCCTTGACGTTCTCCGGGTACCAGGTGATCTGCTGATTCAGCTCGACCATCCGGTCCTTGAACTCGGTCACCGCGACGAACCACGACGAGACGGCGCGGTAGATCAGCGGATTCCGGCAGCGCCAGCAGTGCGGGTACGGGTGCTCGTAGGTCTCGTGGCGCAGCAGCACCGCGCCCTGACGGCCGGCCGAACCGGTGCCGTTCTTGAGGTCCTTGATGATGTTCGGGTTGGCGTCGAAGACCTGCTGGCCCTCGTAATCCGAGACGGTCGCGTCGAACTTGCCCTGCGCGTCCACCGGGGTGACCGGGACGATGCCCGCCGCGTCGGTGACGACCTTGTCCTCTTCACCGTAGGCGGGCGCGATGTGGACGACACCGGTGCCGTCCTCGGTGGTGACGTAGTCCGCGGCGAGCACGCGGTGCGCGTTCTCGTGCCCGGCGAAGTACGGGAACGGTGGGGCGTAACGGGTTCCGAGCAGCTCGGTGCCGGTGTAGTGCCCGACGACGGCCGGCTCTTCGCCGAGCTCGCGGGCGTACGCGGCGACGCGCGCTTCGGCGAGCAGGAACCGCTTGCCGTCGCTTTCCACCACGACGTAACGCACGTCGGGGTGGACCGCGGTCGCGAGGTTGGACGGCAGGGTCCACGGCGTCGTGGTCCAGATCAGCAGGTAGGTGCCGTCGAGCTCGTTGTCGTTGCCCTCCAAGCGGAAACCGACCGTGACGGCCGGGTCCTGACGGCTGGCGTAGACGTCGTCGTCCATCCGCAGCTCGTGGTTGGACAGCGGGGTCTCGTCGCGCCAGCAGTAGGGCAGGACGCGGTAGCCCTCGTAGACCAGGCCCTTGTCCCACAGCTGCTTGAACGCCCAGATGACCGACTCCATGTAGGACAGGTCGAGCGTCTTGTAGTCGTTGTCGAAGTCGACCCAGCGGGCCTGGCGGGTGACGTAGTCCTGCCATTCGCCGGTGTAGCGCAGCACGGACTCGCGGCACGCCTCGTTGAAGACGTCGATGCCCATCGCGTCGATCTCGGACTTCTCGGTGATCCCGAGCTGGCGCATGGCCTCGAGTTCGGCGGGCAGGCCGTGGGTGTCCCAGCCGAAGCGGCGCTCGACGCGCTTGCCCTTCATGGTCTGGTAACGCGGCACCAGGTCCTTGACGTACCCGGTGAGCAGGTGACCGTAGTGCGGGAGACCGTTGGCGAACGGCGGACCGTCGTAGAAGACGTACTCGTTCGAACCGTTGACGCCGGGGTCGCGGGCGTCGATCGACCCCTGGAAGGTCCGATCGGCTTCCCAGTACGCGAGGACGCGCTTTTCCGACTCGGGGAACGAAGGCTGGGACGGGACGCCGGTCTCGCCGTCCAGCTGTGCCTTGGGATACATCTTCGGTGCTCCTCGCGGTTCGTCTCTCGTACGGGCTTTCACCCACACGGGGACGAGACGGCCGTTTCCGGCGCGTTCCGCGGTACCACCCCGCTTGCCCGGCCGGTTGGTGTTCCGGCTGGGCCGCTCATTCGACGGCTGTGACGGGCCGTACCCGTCCGGTTCTACTGAGGGCTCAGCCGCTGAGGACATGGGCCCTGTTCTTCCGGAGGCTCCCCGGTGATGGCCGGATCGGTGCCAGTTGAATCAAGGGTAGCGCGCGGGGGCAACCGGGTTGTCACCCGGTCATCTGCACCAGGCCGACGCCTCGGGCGTGGACGGCCCGGACCGCGAACCTCCCCCTTTCGATATCGACGTACTCCTGCTGCGGCTTTCCGCCGGCGGGATATTCGCTGCCCAGCTCCGCGCCTGCGGTCACCGAATCCATGAGAATCGCGGGACCGTCGGTCTCCCAGCTACCGCAGTCCTCCCACGGCGTGACGGGATCGGCGAGGATCCGCTCCGCCTCGGTGCGCAACTCGTCCTCGGAGTCGGCGGCGAGCCAGCGGAGGAACGCGCGGTGCTCCGGGAGGTAACAGGTCGCGGCGGGTTCGTCGCCGAGGACTAGGCCCGTCGCCCCGCCGATGGGGAGCGTGCCCGCGAGCGCGTTCACCGCGCAGGCGCGCTCGTAGTCGTCCTCACCTCCTTCCAGGCTTCCCTTCCAGTGCGCCAAGGCGGAAACGGGCACGACGATGAGCGGGCCGCCGAGGGATTCGACCCAGGATTGAGTCCGCGTGATGGTCACGGCGGCAGTGTGCCGTGAGGGACCGACAGTTTGTCGAAAACGTGGCCATGGGCCGGCCGAGGCGCGCTCGACGAATCAGTCCACGTCGTCACTGATTCTGTTGCTGTCGTGCGTGCCGCCTGGACCATGGCGCGACAGATGCGCCGCTTCTGAAAGCGGGAGCGTGTAGGTCGTTATACAGGGTTCGGCCTATGTCCTGAGGTGCATGGTGTTGCGCCTCGGAGCCCCGGTCGGGTCGAGGTAAGCGGGCGGGGTGAATTCGGGTAGGCCGTCTTGAGCGATCTGTACTTTCCATTCGCTGCGGTGGATCAGCCGGTGGTGCTTGGTACAGAGCAGGACGAGGTTGTCGATTTTCGTTTCGCCGTGATGCCGCCAGAAAACAATGTGATGGGCGGTGCAGCGCGGGACGGGCATATCGCAGCCGGGGAAGGCGCAGCCGCCATCGCGGAGGGTGAGCGCGTATTTCTGCGCCAGCGACACGGTGCGTTTGGAACGGCCGATGTCGAGTGGTTCGCCTGCGGCGCCGAGGACGCCAGGCCGGACACGGGCGTCGCAGGCGAGAATTCTGGCGTCGGTGGCACTGATCGGCCCGACGAGGTCGAGGTGGGCCTCGCCGATGTCGTTCATCAGGTCGTCGTAGGACATGGTGATGAGGATGTGCGTGGCTTCCCCAGCCTGGCCGGGAAGATTCCGGCTGGTGGTCTTCAACCGGACATAGTCGGTAAGGGCATCCCCGTAACGTTCGTCCTGAGTACGGGAGTCACGGACCCCGTCGACGGCCTTGTGGGGTTTGGCCATCGGATCCAGGTCAGACTTCAACCGCGCGTAGGTTTCCAGGTCCAGTCTCGCCTTGAGGCCGAGAGTGCCGTCGCGGTGCTTGACGAATCGCAGCTCCGGCCGAGTCTCCTTCGGATCGTCGTTGCGGGGTTCTTTTCCGTCGGGGTCGAGTTCGTCCAGCAGACGGCGTCCGGCGCGAGCGATCTGCCGCGGCCCCGCATGTCTGGCCAACTCGACCAGGATCTTCTCCCCGGCCCGCACATCGTCCTCAGGAACACTGGACGGGATGCGGGCGAGAGTCTTGATGATGGCATCGATCTGGCCGCCACCGATCGCGCCCTCCGCAGCAGCCTCGGCCGTCAACGGAGCCAACGGCGGCTCGGGATCCCCGCCGATAGCGGGGCCGGGATGCAAGGCCAGGACCCGGTCGGCGCGGGCGGCGGCTTCCTTGTCCGACACCAGGAAATCCTCGAGAATCAGCCCGGCCAACGTCGAATGACCGCTGCAGCCCCGAATCCCGCGGGAATTGATTTCCGCGAGGATCGCGTTCTGCTCGGCATCCAGTTGGCGCTTAAGAACTTCGAGTTCCTGTTTACGCGCATGCAGCGTCGCCGTGTCGACGCGCCACCACTCGGTGGACGTCTTCGGGGATGCATCGTCGCTGGACACAAGATCAATGCTACGCCGATTCGAACACCTGTGCTATAGAATATTCAGACTGCAGATCCTGCGAAGAAGCCCCGGAATTGGAACGGGCCACAGTCCCGTCACCTGGCGTTGGGTGCATATTTCCCTCGCGCAAAGACGTTTGCCGCGCGATCATGTCGTGATGCGAACAGGAGCGACGTTTCGGATCTCAGGAGATCATGGCGGAAGCGCTACGTCGGTGACTCGACTGCTCGGCTTGGAACCGTCACAGGCGTTCGAGGCCGGGGAGCCGGTCGGGCGGCGTTCGGGAACCGTCCGTCGGGTATCGCTGTGGCTGCTGTCGTCGGACTTACCGCGGGGTGGCGAGCTTGCCGATCACCTTCACTGGCTTCTCGATCGGCTTGAGCCCAAGGCCGACATGGTGTGGCAGTTGATCAGCGAAGGGTACGTGGCCGACTGGTTTTGTTTGGCGGCGTCGCATGCGACCGAACACGCGATTGAGCTCGACCGGCCGCTTCTCCGGCGGCTTCTGGCACTGCCAGGCGACCTGCTCCTGGACGTCATGAACGATGACTAACAGCAACGCCAAAGGCCCCGAGTTGCCGTCCCCGCCACCGCCTCTAGGTTGACGGTATGCCGATCTGCGTGGCCCGATGAAAGGGCCCGGACTCCTCGTCGTCCTGCTGGTCGTCCTCGGTGGCGTCAGCGGGCTCGGGTTCCTCTTGGGACTGGGCAACGCGGCCGTCCTGGCCGCCCTGACCGCGCTCTTCTGTCTCATCGCGGCGGTCGGCGGGCCGCTGTGGGCGGATCTGCGGTTGCTGGCGTGGTTCGCGCCCGCGCTGATCCTCGCGGTCGGGGTGCCGCGGTTGCTGGGAGCGGTGTCGCAGTGGGCGGCGATCGGGCTGCTGGTGGCGATCGTGGTGGTCGCCGGTCTGCTGCCCGTGCTCGGGCCGCGGTTCGTGACGGTCGGGCTGGGGCTCGGGATGGCGTCGCTGTTCGGGTACGGCTTCCAGTTGACGGGCACGGCGTCGGCGGGGCAGATCCTGGGCGCGCCCGCGGTCGCGGTGGGGGTCGTGATCCTGTTGCGGGTGCTGATGGGCGCGAAGGATCCCGCCAAGCCGACCCGTGACGCGCTGGCCGACGCGCTCTCGACGGGTACTTCCGAGACCCAGGTGCGGGCGGCGAGGCTTTGGCTCGCGGATCGGCCCCGTCGCTGGACCGGCGGGGTACTCGGTGGCCTGTTCCGGTATCGCGCGGCCACGGGGTTGCTGGAGATCCGCCGGAAACGGCTGGACAGCAAGGAGATCGGCGAAACGCTCGACGCCGCCACGGAAGAAGCCGCCCGGCTGGCCGAAGCCGTCCGAAGCCCCACAGCGCCGAGTGACGTCGAACCGGTGCGGCGTAACGAACCCGGCGGTCTGCCCGGTGCCACGGCGAGGCTGGTCACCGCGCTCTGGGAGGCACTCGAAACCATCCGGACCGCGGCGACCGAACGTGACGAGTCGCGTGTGGACGTTCCGAAGGGACTCCGCAAGGAACTGCGCAGGATCGAGCTGGGTGGCGCGTTTTCCTGGCAGTCGGCGCAGTTCCGGCACGCGCTCCGTTGCGGGCTCGGCGTCGGTTTGGCCTTGGTGGTCGCGAGTTTCCGGCCCGGCGACCCGCTCACCGTGTCGTTCCTGCTCGGCACCTTCGCCATCCTGCAACCGGAATGGCGGGACAGCCTCGGCAAGGCCTGGCAGCGGATCGGCGGTTCACTCGGTGGCGCCGTCGTCCTGAGTCTCGTTCTTTGGCTTCTGCCGCAAGGATTCCTGCTGCCGATCGGGCTCGTCGCGCTCCTCGGCGGGTTCTCGTTCATGCAGACGCGGCCTGCGGTGTTCAACGGCTGCATGGTCTTGATGTCGGTCGGCATGAACGCGACCACCCGGCATCTCGACCCGCGTTACGTGCTCGTCGAGTACCTGCTCCTGATGATCCTCGCCGGCGCCATCGCGTTGCTGTTCGGGTTCGCCGCGATCCCCGGGGTGCCGAAACCCGGTCCGGCGGAACGGTTCGAGAACGCCGTCGGCGCCACCCGGGAGCTGCTCGGCTCGGTGGCGCGGAAACTACGCGGCGAAGACGTCGACCCGCGGACGCTCGGCCGCGAGTTCCGTGCCGCCACCATCGCCCATCACGGTCTGCTCGCGGCGGAGCCGGGCACAAAGGAACCCGCGCCCGGGCAACGGGACGCGCTGGAGAAGGCCGCCGAAGCCTTGCGCGGCCTGTCCGTCACGGCGTCGTCGCTTTTGCTGCGGCCCGGATCGGCCGAAGCGGCGGACGCCGTGGACGAGGCCGCGCGCACGCTCGGCACCGAAGAAGCCGCGGAGATCCCTGTGCCCCGAGACGCGGACGAGGAACAGCGCCTGGTGCTCGACACGATCGCCGCCGACGTCGTGGCGGTCGGCGAAGCGGCGCAGAAGCTCTAAGCCTTCTCGCGGTGCTTCCCGGCGATCTCGGCGTCGGGGGTGCACAGCGCGCACGGGGTGAACCCGAGCTGCCGCGCCTCGCCGATGCCGAGCGGGATGGTGTCCCGGGTTTCGAGCCACTCGCACGAAGTCACGTGATAGCGCGGGTACTCGTCGACGACGACGACCTCGATCTCGAGTTCGGAGACGATCGCCACATCCGCGGGGTCGCTCTTCTCCTCGCCTGGGTCTCCGCTTTGCTGCGGCTCAGGGGTGTCCTCCGCGTCGCCGAGTTCACCCGCGGCGGGCATCAGGACGGTCTGCTCGACGTCCTCGGGTTTCTTTTCCTCACCCTCGGCGGGCTCGTCCTCTTCGGCCGGGTCTTCCGCCGCTTCTTCAGCGGGGGCCTCGGCCGCGCGCTTCTTCCGGCGGCGCAGCCAGTCGAAGAGGAGCAGCAACCCCGCGACGACGGAGAGGCCGATGGAAATCCAAGCCCACAGGGAGTTCGCGGTGATGAGCGCCGCGACGAGCAGCCCCAGAGCCGCCAGTACCAGTACCAGGACGATGAAGAGCACGGTGAATTACAACACGAGCCCACAGCGAAACGGCCCCGACCCTCCGGAGAGTGCCGAGGCCGTTCCACTGTGTAGAAACAAACCGGTGTAGAAACAAACCGGGGCAGAGATCAGCCCGCTTCGGCCCGAGGACCGAACGAGTAACCCTGTCCGCTACCGGAGGACGAAGACTGCCCCGAGTTCGACGAGGACGCCGAGGCGGGAGCGGCCGAACCGCGGTCGTCGAGCTCACGCAGCTGGGACTCGAGGAACCCGCGCAGCCTCGTGCGGTACTCCCGCTCGATCGTGCGCAGCTCTTCGATCTTCTTGCCCAGCGAGCCCTTTTCCGCGTTCATGTTGTTCATGGTCTCGGTGTACTTGCGCTGAGCCTCGCGCTCCATGGTCGTCGCCTTGTCGCGCGCCTGGCGCTCCAAGGTCTCGGCACGGGTCCGCGCGTCGTTCAGCATCGTCTCGGCACGCGTGCGCGCCTCGTTCACCATCGAGTCCGACTTGGACCGCGCGTCCGACAGCAGCTGCTCGGACTTGGTCCGGGCTTCGGCGAGCATGCCGTCCGACTCGGTCTTGGCCTCGGCGGTGAGCCGGTCGGCCATTTCCTGCGCCAGCCCGAGCACCTTCGCGGCCTGGACGTTGGGCTCCCCGTTGTCCGGCACCATCGAGTGGGCCTGGGTCTGCTCCATCGCCGACTGCGGCGGCGGCACCGGCGCCAGGCGGCGCGACGGCTCGTCGCGTACCTGCGGCGGCGGGCCGACGGCGCCGGCCTTGGCGTTTTCGAGCTCACCACGCGTGGTCTCGAGCTCGTTGTCGAGCTGCTCGACCTGCTGCCGCAGCTCGTTGTTGTCCTCGATCAACCGGGCAAGCTCGGTCTCCACCAGGTCGAGGAACGCGTCCACCTCGTCCTCGTTGTAGCCCCTTTTGCCAATGGGCGGCTTGCTGAACGCGACGTTATGCACGTCAGCGGGGGTCAACGACATCAGATCACCTCACGCACTCCATGGCCTGCAGGTCCACCGGGGCTTCCCCGAAAATCACCCTGGCGTTGCCAGCTGCATCGCGAAGAACACAACCAACAGCAGCACCATAATCGATAAGTCCAGTCCGACGCCGCCGATTCGTACGGTCGGGATGATTCGTCTGAACAGACGAACCGGTGGGTCGGTCACTGTGTAGATGGTCTCGAGCGTTACCGCAACCCCTCCGGCAGGACGCCACTCGCGAGCGAAAGCACGCACGAGCTCGACGACGATCCGTGCCGTCAGCAGGAGCCAGAAGGCGAACAGCACGTACCAGACGACCAGCAACACAGCATTCACGTAACCACTCTGCCATGCCTCACGTCAAAAGACGCGGTCGACGGGCCGCGGATGCCGATGAGTCGACAAAATCACATCCGGCTGCGCTCAGCGGTCACCGGGTGATCAGCCGCGCAGGAATAATCCGCCTTCGGCAATCCGCCGACGGTCCTCCGCGGTGACATCCACATCGGGCGGTGAGAGAAGGAACACCTTGTTGGTGACCTTGTCCATCGATCCGCGCAACGCGAAAGCGAGCCCTGCGGCGAAGTCGACGAGACGCTTCGCGTCCGCGTTCTCCATCTCCGTGAGGTTCATGATCACCGGGATGCCCTCCCGGTAGTGCTCCCCGATCGCGCGCGCTTCCGCGTAGCTCGTCGGGTGCAGCGTCGTGATCCGGCTCAACGGGTCACGCACCGCCGGACGCACCGGCTCGGTGACCGGCCGCAGCCGCGCGACCGGCTCCGGCTGACGGTCCATCGCCAGCGCTCCGTGGACGGCCGGCTCCGGACTGGCCACGGAGCGTGACCGAGGCCGGGGCGCGGGCTCGTCGTAAGTGTCAACTTCGTCCCGGTAACGTCCACCCCGTGACCGGGCCGGCGGCTCGTCGTCGTAGTCGTACTCGTCGTCGGCGTAGCCTCGCCGGTACTCATCCTCGACGTCATAGCCGTCTTCGTCCGCGGGCACCATCCCGAAGTAGGCCTTCAGCTTCTGCAGCGCGCTCATGCCTCTCCCTAGCCTTAGCCGCGTCCCGCACGTACTCCCCCGCCCTCGCCGCCACTCCCCGTAACGACGGGACGGTATTCCCTAAGGCGAGGCTAAACCGCGTCCACCGAGCAACGCGGTTCCGACACGCACACAGGTCGACCCGTGCGCGATCGCCTGCTCGAGATCATTGCTCATTCCGGCGGAGATCTCACGGGCATTTGGGTGTTCTTCCCGTAGACGCTCCGACGCTCGGGCGAGTTTCCCGAACGCCTCCGCGGGATCAGTACCCAGCGGCGCGACCGCCATAAGCCCCCGGAGGCGAATATCACCCACATGGGCTATCCGCTCCGCCAAATGGCTCACGTCGCTCAACCGAATGCCCCCGCGCTTCGGATCGTCATCGAGACTTACTTGAATGAGGACGTCCAGCGGGTGCTCGCGTTGCCCGGAATCGAGGGCCGACTTGGTCGCCTTCGCGAGTGCCTCGGCCAGCCGTTCGGAATCGACGGACTGGACCTCGTCGGCCCACCGCACGACCGATTTGGCCTTGTTCCGCTGCAGGCTGCCGACCATATGCCAGCGGATCCGGGCGTCCGGGCGCAGACCGGCGACCTCTTCGGCCTTCGCGCCCGCTTCCTGATCGCGGTTCTCGGCGAGGTCGAGCGCGCCGAGGTCGGCGAGCAGCGCGGCGTCGAGCGCCGGGAAGGTCTTGGTGACCGCGAGCAGTTTGACCTCGTCGCGGGCCCGGCCGGCGGACTTGCACGCGGCCGCGATCCGCTCTTCCACTTCGGCGAGGGAAGCGGCGAGTTCCCCCTTGCGGGTGTCACTCATGACGCGTCCAGCCAGGTGATCCCGGCGATCCGGCCCGTGGTGCCGTCGCGACGGAAGCTGAAGAGCGTCTTGTCTTCGTTGGTACAGCGCGGATCCACGCCGATCTTGCCGACACCGAGGTCGGCCAGCTGCCGCCAGAGACCGGCCCGCAGGTCGAGCCCCGGCGTGCCCTTGCGGGTTTTGCAGGCGCTGCCCGGCACGTGCTTTTCGACGTCGGCGGCCATGTCGGCGGGGACTTCGTAGCAGTCGCCGCAGATCGCGGGACCGAGCAGTGCTTCGGTCCTGGCCGGTTCGGCGCCGAGCGAACGCATCGCCTCGACCGCGGCGGGGACGACACCGACCCTGGCGCCGACGCGGCCCGCGTGGACGGCGGCGACGACACCGGCTTCGGCGTCGGCCAGCAGAAGAGGTACGCAGTCGGCGACAAGCACCACGAGCGCGAGGCCGGGCTCGGCCGTCACGAGCGCGTCGGTCGCTTCGGCGGCGGAGGTCTCCGAACCGTCGACGATGGTCGCGGTCCGGCCGTGGACCTGCTCCATCCAGGCCAGCCTGTCCTCGGCGAGGCCGAGTTCGGTGGCGAGGCGTTTGCGGTTGGCGTAGACGTCGCCCGCGTCGTCGCCGACGTGATCACCGAGGTTGAAGGTGTCGTAAGGCGCGCGGGAAGCCCCGCCCGCCCTTGTCGTGACGACCCGCCGTACCCGCACGCTTTTCCTCCTAGACCTGAGTGAAGGCCCCCTCGACTGTAGTCAAGGAGGCCTTCACGGAACGTACTGGCGAACTACCGGCGCATGAACGGCGGCACGTCGACCTCGTCGTCCGACGGGTCGTCGTGCACCGGGGTCGCGCGGCCGGGCAGGCTGCCGTGGTTCGTGTTCGACCCGATCGGCGAGTAGCCGCGCGAACCGCCGCCGGGCTGCGGGAGCCCGCCACTCAGCGAGCCGTTGCCCTCGTTGCGGGCGGACGGCATCGGGGTGTGCGTACGCGGCGGCGCGACCGGGTAGCCGTTCGACCCGGTCGACGGCACCGGCGTGGCGCCCGAAGGCGGGCTCTGCACCGGGGTCGCCCCGCCGGCGTTGACCTGACCGGCCTGCGCGGACGCGGTCGAGTTCGTGCGGGAGCCGAACGCGGGCGGGTCGAGCTTCTTGTGGGTCGGGGTGCCGGCGTCGAAACCGGCCGCGATCACGGTGACCCGGACCTCGTCGCCGAGCGAGTCGTCGATGATCGTCCCGAAGATGATGTTGGCGTCGGGGTGCGCGGACTCCTGCACCAGCGAGGCGGCTTCGTTGATCTCGAACAGGCCGAGGTCCGATCCGCCCGCGATCGACAGCAGCGCGCCGTGCGCCCCGTCCATCGACGCTTCCAGCAGCGGCGAGTTGATCGCCTTCTCCGCGGCCTGGATCGCCCGGCCCTCGCCGCGCGCCGAGCCGATGCCCATCAGCGCGGAACCCGCGCCGGACATGACGCTCTTGACGTCGGCGAAGTCCAGGTTGATCAGACCCGGCGTGGTGATCAGGTCGGTGATGCCCTGGACACCCGAAAGCAGCACCTCGTCCGCCGAACGGAAGGCGTCCATCAGCGAGACGCCGATGTCGCCCAGCTGCAGCAGCCGGTCGTTCGGGATCACGATGAGCGTGTCGCATTCGTTGCGCAGCTGCTGGATGCCCTCTTCGGCCTGCTTGCTGCGGCGCTTGCCCTCGAAGGTGAACGGGCGGGTGACGACGCCGATGGTCAGCGCGCCGAGTTTGCGGGCGATCTGGGCGACGACCGGCGCGCCACCGGTGCCGGTGCCACCGCCCTCGCCCGCGGTCACGAACACCATGTCGGCGCCCTTGATGACCTCTTCGATCTCTTCGCGGTGGTCCTCGGCGGCCTTCTGCCCCACCTCGGGGGCGGCGCCGGCACCGAGGCCGCGGGTCAGTTCCCGGCCGATGTCGAGCTTGACGTCGGCGTCGGACATGAGCAGTGCCTGCGCGTCGGTGTTCACCGCGATGAACTCGACGCCCTTGAGGCCGACCTCGATCATGCGGTTCACGGCGTTCACGCCGCCGCCGCCGATACCGACGACCTTGATCACCGCAAGGTAGTTGTGCGGGGGCGTCATCGGGGCCGCCTTCCTGATCGTGTGTGCCCGTGCTGCCCGCCGGTCGCTGAGCCTGTACCGAACCCTCGAGCTGAAGTTCAGATTGAGAGTTATGTCAACTGCCGACGTTGAAGCAGGACGGTATGCACCAGGCTGGCTCGAATCCAGTAGCCACGCCGTGTGTCGCAAAGGTGTTTTGCCACAACATGTTCGCGGGCGCAAGAGCGAGACCCGGTGGCGGCGGCGAACGGCGGCCTGGTAAAAGCGAAGATCAGGTGGGCATCAGGTGGGCATCGACATGACCATGACGACGTCCTTCGACGGCGTCCCGGTCGGTGATCCACCGGCCTGTTCGACGCTGAGCGCGAACTTCTCCGCCCCGCCGAGCCCGTCGGCGACCAGCAGCGCACCGTCCTGACCACCGGGAATGAGCCCGGCGGGCTTGGGCGCGGCACCCGGGTACATGAGCCAGGCCTGATAGGTCCGGCCCGGTTCGTTCGCCGGCAGCTGCGCCGCCATGAACACCAGCCGGTCCTTCGCGCGCGACATCATCACGGTGCCACCGCCGCCGGCCGAGGTCTCGGCGTGCCCGGTCCGGAGGTCGGCGGCCGAAAGGACGTCGGCGACCGGGGCGTAGCGCTCCGCGTACTGCGCCGCACGCTCTCGCGCGGCCGTCAGCTGCGAGTGGTTGTCGTAGGCGATCCCGCCGAACACGGCGGTGCCCGCGAGCCCGACGACGGCCGCGGCCACCGCGGCGATCGCCCAGCGCGGGGCGCGACGCCGGTCCTTGACGCGCTCGCCCGCGCCGAAGCGCGTCTTCGGCGGCTGCTGCCTGGTCGCCATCGCCTCGGCGAGCACGCGGCGTTTGAGTTCGGGCGGCGGGTCTTCGGCCAGCGCGGCACCGAGCCGGGTCGCCGTCATCTGCAGTTCGAGGACCTCCTGCGCGCACGAGGCGCACTCGGCGAGGTGGCGCTGGAACTGCGCTCGCTCCACTTCGGACAACGCGTCGACGGCGTACGCGCCGGTGAGCGTGTGCATTTCGGGCATGGTCATGCCGTCACCCCCAAACAGTCCCGGAGCCTGATCAGGCCGTCCCGGAGCCGGGTCTTGATGGTTCCGTGCGGGGTCTGCAGCACCTCTGAGACCTCGCGATAGGTATAGCCCTGGTAGTAGGCGAGCAGGACGGATTCCCGTTGCAGCTCGGTGAGGGTGGTCAGGCAACGGCGTACCTGCGAACGCTCCCAACGGGCCGCGACGGCCTCGGCCACCTCGTCGAAGGGCCGCGCGCGGGCGGCCTCGAAGGTCGCCTTGACCTCGCGGTCCGAACTGGCGCGCGCCGAGCGGACGCGGTCGACGGCGCGGCGGTGTGCGAGCGTCATGGCCCAGTTCAGCGCGCTCCCCCGCTCCGGGGAGTAGCGCGTGGCCGTGCGCCACAGCTCCACCATGACCTCCTGCGTGACCTCTTCGGACTGCGCGGTGTCACGGAGGATCCGCCGCACGAGGCCGAGGACCGGCCCGGCGAGCCGGTCGTACAAGGCGTCGAAGGCCCGTTCGTCCCCCTTCGCAACCCGGACGAGCAGGTCCTCCGCCGTCGGGCCTGCCGGTTCGCCGTCACCGGGGACGGGCGCCATCCGGCGCGGGCGTGCCGATTCATCCATCAAGCCTGCCTCCGGCCGTCTGCGGCGTCCGTGGGGTGATCGGCGCCTTCTTCAACCACAGTTTGACCCCATGCCGCCGGATCAGCGCGGAGACCCGGTGCGGCATGAGCGGACGGGTGATCAGCATGTGCGCCAGCCACTTGGCGGTGGCGGGGCGTCGCACGCCGCGCAACGACGCGATCAACGGCGTTTTCCCATCCTGGAGCAGGGCGATCTTGACCGAAAGCAGCGACTCCGGTCTGGGCACCGCCATCCGGTACTCGCCGTCCATCGACTGGAACGGCGAGACGTAGAACTCCTTGTCCGCGAAGGCGTTCCCGTCGTCGTCGGGGCGAAGGAGGTACGCGTGCCTGCCCCCGTAGGTGTTGTGGACCTCGGCGACGACGCATTCGAGTTCGCCGTCGGGCCGGTGGCACCAGTACAGGGTGATCGGGTTGAAGTTGTGGCCGAGCATCCGCGCGCCGGCCAGCATCAGCACCCGGCCGCCGCGGAGGTCGACGCCGCGCGCCGCGAGCCAGCGGTCCAATTTGGACCGGATGCTGGAGGTGTCCTCGGGCGCGAAGTGGTCTCGCGAGTCGAAGCGGGCGAAGGGGCGAAGCCACCACGGCAGCTTCGGCGGCACATCGAGGTCGACGAACCACAGGTAGATCCGGTGGGCGAACGAGATCGACGGCTCGACGCGCCGGACATGCGCCACTGTGGAGTCGTAGAGCACGGCCATGACGGTCACCATCGCACCCCGAAGTTCTCGGCCGCGCGGACACCGGACGCGCAGCCGTCCTCGTGGAATCCCCAGCCGTGGTACGCGCCGGCGAAGGCGACCGTGCCGTCGTTCAGTTCGGGCAGACGGCGCTGGGCGGCCACGGATTCCGGCGTGTAGACGGGATGTTCGTAGGTCATCTTGGCCAGCACCGAGCCGTCGGCCGGGCCGGTGCCCGGGTTGAGCGTGACGACGTAGCCGGTCGGCTCGTCGAGCCGCATCAGGCGGTTCATGTCGTAGGACACCTGGACCGCGCCGTGATGGGCACCGCAGAACGGCGTCGCGTAGTTCCAGCCCGCCCGCGCCGATTCCGCCGTCGGGAGCACGCCGGTGTCGGTGTGCAGCCACGCCTCGTTGCTGGAGTACCGGAAGGCCGCGAGGACGTCGCGCTCGGCCGCGGTCGGCGACGCGAGCAGCTTCAGCGCCTGGTCCGCGTGCGTGGCCAGGACGACCTTGTCGAGCCGGTGCCGCGTGTCGGCGTCGTCGCGGACCTCGATCCCCCGCGCGGTGCGCTTGACCGAGCGGACCGGAGTCGACAGATGCACCGCGGTCAGCTGTTTGGCGGCCCGCTCGACGTACTCGCGGGAGCCGCCGACGACAGTGCGCCACTTCGGGGACCCGCCGACCGACAGCATCCCGTGGTTGCGGAGGAACTCGAACAGGTAGCGCGCGGGGTACTTGAGCGTGTCGGTCCGGTCGGCGGACCAGACGGTCGAAACGACCGGGAGCATGAAGTGGTCGACGAAGTACTTCGTGTACCCGCCGATCGCGAGGAAGGCGCCGAGGGTGACGTCTCCGGCCTCGGGCGCTTCGAGGACGCGCCTCGCGTGCCGGTGGAAGCGCTTGACGTCGGCGAGCATCCGCAGGTAGCGGCCCCGTGCGACGTTGCGCGGCTGCGCGAACAGGCCCTTCAGGCCCTTCGCGCCGGCGTACTGGAGCCCGCAGCCGTCGCAGCGGATGCTCATCGACATCTCGGTGTCGCGGGTGGCGACGCCCAGTTCGGCGAACAGGCGGAGCAGGTTCGGGTAGGTGCGCTCGTTGTGCACGATGAATCCGGAGTCGACGCCGACGGTGCCGCCGTGCGCGCTCGGGACATCGTGGGTGTGCGCGTGCCCGCCCAGCCTGTCCTCGGCTTCGAACAGCAGTACCTCGTAGCGGCGTTGCAGCAGATAGGCGGCCGTGAGGCCGGCAACGCCGCTGCCGATTACTCCGATGCGTTGACCCTTGGTGTGCACGTGAAGCATTCGGAGCCGGATCGGGCGAGGATTGGATCTCGTGAACCGGCTCGGCATCCGACCCATCCCTTTCCGGTCCGGGAGCGAATGACGACTATGCCGAACAGTCCCGTGTCCCGCCTAGCCCCGTTCGTCGAGCGGCTCCTCGGTGGTGCCCTTCCGGTCGGTTTGCGTACCTGGGATGGCGTACGCGCCGGTCCGCCGGATGCCCCGACCGTGGTACTCCACAACCGCCGGGCCCTGCGCCGTCTCCTCTACGCCCCCGGCGAATTGGGTCTGGCCAGGGCGTACGTCTCGGGTGATCTCGACGTGGAGGGCGATCTCGCCGACGGATTCCGCCGGATCTGGGCGCTGACCCGTTCGGGCGCCGTGCGCGGCGCGAAGCTCGGCCCGCGCGACTGGGCCGAGGCCTTGCGTCTCGCGGTGAGCCTCGGTGTCGCCGGGCCGCCGCCCAAGCCGCCCGCCGAGGAGGCCCGGCTGTCGGGGAAGCTGCACACCCTGCTCCGCGACAAGTCGGCGATCGCGCACCACTACGACCTCAGCAACGCCTTCTACCAGCTGTTGATGGACGAATCGATGGCCTACTCGTCGGCGTACTGGACGTCCGAGGACGAGGGTTACGACCTCGAGCAGGCCCAGTGGGACAAGCTCGAACTGATCTGCCGCAAACTCGGCCTGCGCCCGGGGATGCGGCTGCTCGACGTCGGCTGCGGCTGGGGCTCGCTCCTGGTGCACGCGGCGAAGCATCACGGCGTGACCGCCGTCGGGATCACGCTGTCGGCGGAGCAGCTGCAGCACGTCCGCGGCCGCCTCGTCCAGCACGATCTGGAGGATCGCGTCGAGGTCCGGCGGCAGGACTATCGCGAACTGCGTGACGAGCCCTTCGACGCCGTCGCCTCCATCGAGATGGGTGAACACGTCGGCGAGGAGAACTACCCGGAGTACACGCGGACGCTGTACCGGATGCTCAAGCCCACCGGACGGCTGGTCCTGCAGCAGATGTCGCGCGGCGCGGTGGCGCCCGGCGGCGGCGCGTTCATCGAACGCTACATCGCCCCCGACATGACGATGCGGCCGCTGAGCCGCACGCTCGGGCATCTGGAGACCGCCGGATTCGAGATCCGCGACGTCCACGCGTTGCGAGAGCACTACGTGCGCACGGTCCGGGCCTGGGAGAAGACGCTCGAAAGCAACTGGGACGACGTCGTCGCGCTGATCGGTGAATCCGGCGCCCGGGTCTGGCGGCTATACCTGGTCGGCGGGGCGCTCGCGTTCGAGGAGAACCGAATGGGCGTGGACCAGATCCTCGCGGTCCGTTCGTCGGAAGAGGGCTTGAGCGCGCTGCCCGCCACCCGGGAGTGGTCCTGATGCCCCTCGGCGGGACACTCGCGGTCACGGCGGGCGTGACGCTGCTGGCCTTCGTCGTCACCTTCGGCATCGCGCGATGGCGGAAGCGGTACGACACCGTCGACACGCTGTGGGGCCCGGGCTTCGCGCTCGTCGCGCTGGTGGCGGCACCGCTCGGGGACGGGTCGATCGCGCTGCGCGTGGTCACCGCGCTGCTGACCGCGGTCTGGGGCGTACGCCTCGGCGTCCACCTCCACCTGCGCAACCACAACTTGCCCGAAGACCCGCGCTATGTGCGGATGGCCGAGAGCGCCGGCCCGAATCCGGCGCTCAAGCTGTTCGTCCGCGTGTACCTGGTGCAGGCCGTGGTGCTCTGGTTCGTCTCGCTGCCGGTCCAGTTCGCGATGTACGGCGACACCTTCGGGGTGACGGCGTGGCTGGGCGTCGCGGTGTGGCTGGTCGGCTTCGGGTTCGAGACGATCGGCGACGAGCAGTTGCGCCGGTTCAAGGCCGACCCGGGCAACAAGGGGAAGGTGCTCGACAGCGGGCTGTGGCGCTACACCCGGCATCCCAACTACTTCGGGGACGCGTGCGTGTGGTGGGGCCTGTACCTGCTGGCGTGTTCGAGCTGGGTGGGGGCGGCGACCGTGCTGTCGCCGATCGCGATGACGTACACGCTGGCCAAGGGGACCGGAAAACCTTTGCTGGAGAAGGGTTTGCGGCGTTCGCGGCCGGGATACGCGACGTACGTCGAGCGGACCAGCGGGTTCTTCCCGCTGCCCCCTCGCCGCGTCACTCCCCGGTGAGACCGTCCGTCATCTCACGCAACAGGTCGAGGTGGCCGGCATGCCTGCCGGTCTCCTCGATCATGTGCGCGACCACGAACCGGACGTTGACCTTGCGGTCGCCGCGGAAGGGGACCTCGTCGTCCAGCCCCATCGCTTCGACGATCTTGCGGCTGCGCTCGCACTCGGCCTCGTAGGCGGCGATCAGCTGCTCGATCGGGGTCTGCATGGCGACCCGGAACTCGGCGTCCGGATCGGCCTCCAGCGCCTCCTTCCAGACGTCCTCCTGCCCGCCGAGCACCACGTTGAACCAGTACTGCTCGACGAGGGTCAGATGCCCGAGCAGACCGGCGACGGTGGTCAGTTCGCTGGGCACGAGCGGCCGCCGGGCCTGCTCGTCGGTGAGGCCGGAGCATTTCCACACGACGGTGGCGCGGAGGAAGTCGAGGAAGCCGTTCAGCTGGGTGCGCTCGTCGCCGGTGAGCGGCGGTTCGGGGCGCTTCGGTTCGTCGGTCATGGTCGTGCAGTCTGCCGGTTTCCTCGGATGATCCGCTAACGAGTTACCCGGGGAGGCACTGTCCACCATCTGTCGCAGAGCCGTGGTCCATGTCCGAACGTGATCCCATCGTTCGAGTGAACCCCACGGTAGTTAGCGCCCAGGAAACATGACGACCACCCGCCCGTCATGTCAGGCTGGTGCAGTTGTGCCCATCGCCCGCCGGTTCCCGGAGAAAGGTCACTGATGTCAGGCCTGCAGCTGAGCGCACTCGATGTCGCTTTCCTTTGCCTGGAAAGCGAAACGACGCCCATGCACATGGGGGCGGTGGTCACCTTCCGTCCGCACGGGCAGGTGCACGCGCGCGAGCTGACCACGCTGCTCGCCGAGCGGGCGGCGCGGCTCCCCAAGCTGCGTCAGCGTCCCCGCACCGCACTGTTCCCGCCCGGCGCCGCGATCTGGGCCGAAGACCCGGATTTCGTTGCCAGTGAACATATTTCACATCACCACCTGAGCTCCCTGTACGAACCGGACCCGCTCTCCGCCTACGCGTCACGATGGATGGGACGGCCACTCGACACCGGAAAACCGTTGTGGGACTTGCATCTCGTCACCGGCCTGCCGGACGGCGAGTTCGCGTTGCTGCTGAAACTGCACCACGCGCTGACCGACGGTGCGGGCGCGTACGCCGTCGCCGTCGGCCTGCTCGACGATCTGCCGCGTGCGCCGAGGCGTCCGCACAGCGGGTCCGTGCCGCCCCCGCCACGGTCCCCTGTGGACGCGGTCAAGGAAGCGGTCGGCTCGACGCTGGCCCAGGCCGGGATCGCGTCGTCGGTGGTGCGCGCGACGCGTTCGCCGCTGTCCCCGATCAGCGCGCCGCCGTCGACCGAACGACGGCTCGGCCTCGTGCGGCTGGACACCGCCGAGATCCGGCGGATCCGCCGGGCCCACGGCGGGACCGCGAACGACGTCGTGCTGGCGATCCTCAGCGGCGCGCTGCGCGAATGGATGATCAACCGCGGTCAGCGCGCCGACGACCGGACGCTGCGGGCGCTCATCCCGGTCAGCGTGCGCGGGCGGTCCGCCGAGCAGCTCGGCGGGAACAAGCTGTCCGGGTACCTCTGCGAGCTGCCGGTCGGCCTCGACGATCCGGTCGAGCGGCTGCTGGCCGTCCAGCGCGAGATGAGCCGGAACAAGGCCGCGGGCCCGGCGCGCGGCGCGGGCGCCTTCCCGCTGCTCGCCGACCGGATGCCGCCGATGCTGCACCGGCTCGGTTCGAAGGCCGCCGGGCTGGCCGCGCCGCTGCTGTTCGACCTCGTGGTGACCACGGTGCCGGTGCCGCCCAACCGCCTCACCCTGGACGGGACGAAGGTTTCGGGCGTGTACCCGTTCGTGCCGCTGGCGCCGCGGCAGGCGCTCGGAATCGCGGTGGCGACCTATCGCGACTCGGTCCACATCGGACTACAGGCGAACGGGGCGGCGGTCTCGGACGTGGGTTCGCTGCGGGACGGCGTGCTCAAGTCCGCTTCGCGCCTGCTGGACACCGCCTAGCGCCAAGTGTCATGAAAGGGTCGTTCAGGACATTTTTTGTCCTGAACGACCCTTTCATGACATCCAGGGCAGGTCAGCCGCGCAGCATCTCCGCGACCAGGAACGCCAGCTCCAGCGACTGCTGCGTGTTCAGCCGCGGGTCGCACGCGGTCTCGTACCGGCCCGAAAGGTCCAGATCCGAGATCTCCTGCGCGCCGCCCAGGCATTCGGTGACGTCCTCGCCGGTCAGCTCGACGTGGATGCCGCCGGGGTAGGTGCCGAGCTTGCGGTGCACCTCGAAGAAGCCCTGCACCTCGTCCACGATCCGGTCGAAGTGCCGGGTCTTGTAGCCGGTCGAAGCCTCGTGCGTGTTGCCGTGCATCGGGTCGCACTGCCAGATGACCTTGTGCCCGGACGCCTCGACCTTCTCGACGATCGCGGGCAGCACCTCGCGCACCTTGCCGTTGCCCATCCGGGCGATCAGCGTCAGGCGGCCGGGCTCGTTGCGCGGGTCGAGCCGCCGGACGTACTCGACGGCCTGCTCGGGCGTGGTCGTCGGGCCGATCTTGAGACCGATCGGGTTGGCCAGCAGTTCGGCGAAGGCGATGTGCGCGCCGTCGAGCTGCCTCGTCCGCTCGCCCACCCACAGGAAGTGCGAGGACAGGTTGTACAGCTTGGGGTTCGCCGCGTCCGCGCGGTCCATCCGCAGCATGGAGCGCTCGTAGTCCAGCAGCAGCGCCTCGTGGCTGGCGAAGATCTCGGTGGACTGGAGCGAGGTGTCGGTGACGCCGCAGGCCGACATGAACCGCAGGCCGCGGTCGATTTCCGAGGCCAGCGCCTCGTAGCGCTCGCTGGCGGGCGAGGACTTCACGAAGTCCTTGTTCCAGTCGTGCACCTGGTGCAGATCCGCCATACCGGCGCCGGTGAGCGCGCGGACGAGGTTCATCGCGGCGCCCGCGTTCGCGTAGGCGCGGATCATCCGGCCGGGGTCGGGCACCCGCAGTTCGGGCTTGGCGACGAGCGAGTTGATGATGTCGCCGCGGTACACCGGCAGGCCGAGCGCGTCGGTGGAGGCCGAACGCGGCTTCGCGTACTGGCCGGCGATCCGGCCGACCTTCACCACCGGCAGGCTCGCGCCGTAGGTGAGGACGACGGCCATCTGCAGCAGGGTGCGCAGGTTGGCGCGGATATGCGGCTCGGTGTTCGACTCGAACGTCTCCGCGCAGTCGCCGCCCTGCAGCAGGAACGCCTCACCGCGGGCGACCATGGCGAGCCGGTCCGAAAGCCGGTCGATCTCGGCGGGGACGGTGATCGGCGGCACGCTCTCCAGCACGCCGCGTACGCGCTTCGTCAGCTCGGCGTCCGGCCACTCGGGCTGCTGCGCGGCGGGCCGGGAAAGCGCGTCGTCGAGCCGGTCACGCAGCTCGGGCGGCAGGGGTGGCAGTTCGGGGAGCGTGTCGACGGGAACGTCCACTGTCCAGTTCACGGGCACCAGGATATGCCGCGCCGAAAGCCGCCCGCCCACCGGGACGAAAGTCCCAGAAAGTGGACGGGCGGCGGAGGAGATCAGGCGGCCTGGGCCTTGTTGTAGAGGTTCTGCGCGTCGGTGCCGAAGTACGGACCGAACATGTAGCCGGGCAGGAAGTTGTAGCCGAAGCTGTTCACCGAGGCCTGGACGCCCGCACCGGTCGCCTCGCTGAAGTTGAGGAACCACGGGCCGCCGCTCGAACCACCGGTCATGTTGCAGTTCATCCCGTGGTCCTTGGTGAGCAGGAAGTCGGTGAACGTGCTCCCGCTGCAGTAGATCAGCTTCGTGCCGTCGTACGGCGCCGCCGCCGGATACCCGAACGTGTACATCGACTGGTTGCGCGCCTGGTTGAACGCGATCCCCTGCGCGCCGACGACGTCGGTCAGCTTCTGCCCGTTGAGCGGGTTCACCACGGCCGCGCCGATGTCGTAGTTCATGTCCTCGCTCGCTTCCCACTGCGGAGTGGTCAGCGTGCTCTTCGCGGCCCAGGTGCCGTAGGGCGTGTTGCCGTTGTTGTAGCCGGGAGCGAAGGTCCAGTTGGTGTGCCAGGCGCCCTGGTACTTCACACAGTGCCCGGCGGTGATCACGACACTGCCGTTGGTGCTGGTGACCGCGTCACCGGAGCACGACGCGTTCCGCCCGCCCATGGTGAAGAACACCCGGCCCGCGGTCTGCACCACCTTGCCCGCGCCGGTCCACGCGCCTCCGCCGTTGGGGATGCTCTGGATGATCGTGCTCGTGCCCTTCGCGACATCCTTCGGGGTGAAGGCGGGCGCCTGGACCAGCTGTTCGATCGGCACCGCCGACCGCATCCGCTCCGGGGTCCAGTAGGCCGCGACCGCCTGCGCGTCGATCGCCGTCTGATGCTGGACCGGCCCGGCGTGGGCGGGATTCGCGACGGCCGTCAGCGCCGTCACCGCCAGCCCCACGAGCGCCGCCAGTATCCCCGTCCGGGAAGCCGTCCTCTTCATGGCGTACCACCTTTCGCCACCGGTGAATTGCCGTATGACTTGCACGACATTTCGAAAGTATTTGTCCTGCTACCGGGCGTACAAGCGGCCGTTCGGCCGCATCCGGGGTGGTGTATGGGCCGTTCGGTCTAGCGGCAGTGCGCGTCGGCGGCCGGGAGGACGCCGTCCCGCAGGTACCGGACCACGAAGTCGTTGCCGCAGGCGTTCTCCTTGGTGAAGACGCCGTGCCCGCCGGCGTCCACGGTGACGAACTTCGCCCGTCCGCCCAACGCCGAACGCAGCTCCCGCGCACCGGACAGCGGCGTCGCCGGGTCACGGAGGTTCTGCACCAGCAGGATGTTCGACGGCCCGCGGTCGTGGATCCGCACGGGTGGTTCGCGGCGTTCGACCGGCCAGAACGCGCAGGGCGTGATGTTCGCGGCCGCGGGGCCGAACATCGGATGCGTCACGCGGGCCCGTTCGATCGCTTTTTGGTAGTAGCGAACGCTTTCCGGCCAATCGGAGTCGTTGCACAGCACCTGCAGCTGGAGCGCGGCGTGGTTGTCGGTGTCGAGCGGACCGCCCTGGGCCTTCGCCGCCGGAGCGGCCCATTGCTCGGCGAGACCGGGGAAGTTCGCGTCGTCGTACAGCGCGCCCCAGGTGTCGATTCGAATTCCCGGGCGCTTCTCGGCCAGCTCGAGGAACTTCGCCGTCACCTCGGCCTGTGTCCGCCCGAGGTGGTAGACGTCGTCGCGCGCCGCCGCCCAGGCCGTGAAGTCGCCGAAGCGGTCGTCGAAGCCGCCCGCGAAACGCTGATGGGCCCGGACGTCGAGCCCGTCGGGGCCGAGCAGGCTGTCCAGCACGATCCGGTCCGTGCGCGCCGGGAACAGTGAGGAGTACGCCGCGCCCAGGTAGCTCCCGTACGAGACGCCGTAGTACGAGATCTTCCGTTCCCCCAACGCCGCGCGGATCCGGTCCATGTCGCGGGCTGTGTTGGCGGTGGTCATATGCGGCAGGAGATCCGCGGTCTTCGACTCGGCGCATTGCTTCGCCACGACGCGGGACTTCGCCGCCTTCTCGGCGACGTCGCGCGGGCCCTCCGCGTACGGGCCGACGAGGATGAACTGCTGTTCCTCGCTCAGGTCACAGGTCACTGGTGTGCTGTAGACGGTCCCACGCGGGTCGAACCCGATGACGTCGTAGCTGTCGAGCAGGCCGGACTGTCCCTGTCGCTGCGCGAGTTGCGCGGGCATCGCGAGGCCTGGGCTCCCCGGGCCACCTGGGTTCATGAGCAGCACGCCGCGCCGCTTCGGCGATTTGCTCGCCTTACGGGAGACGGTGAGTTCGATGGTCCGGCCGCCCGGATCGGCGTAGTCCAGCGGCACCTGGAGTTTCGCGCATTCTAGGCCCTCGGCCGGTGAGGGGGTCAGGCCGTAGTCCGGGCAGGGAGACGTCCACCGTAGCGCCGGAGCCGCATCGGCGGTCGCCGGGACGGCTAGCGCCAGTGGCAGGAAAGCCAGTATCGCCAACGTTTTTCTCATGCGGAAAGCGTGGCGTGACCGGCCGCCCTACCGCGTCGGCCCGGAGGTTGATCCCCGCCCTCCACCTTGGGCGGGAAGGAACGCGCCGACCACGCTGTCGGCGCGCACCGGGCTCAGACCACCGCGAGCGGCAACGCCGTCGGGTGCACCGGAGCGGGCAGGTCCGAAGCGCCGGTGAGGTACGCGTCGACGGCGCTCGCCACCGAACGTCCCTCGGCGATCGCCCACACCACCAGCGAGGCACCGCGGTGCGCGTCGCCGCAGACGAACACGCCGGGCGCGGAGGTCTGCCAGTCCGCGCCGCACGAGAGCGTGCCGCGCTGGGTCAGCGAGAGGCCGAGCCCGTCCAGCAGCGGCATGTGCTCGACACCCTCGAACCCGATCGCGAGCAGCACGAGGTCGGCGGGCAGTTCCTCGATCTCGTCGTTGACCGGGGTCACCATCCGCTTGCCGGTCTCGGGGTCCTTGACCACGCGGACCTGACGGAGCTCCACGGCGCGCACGTTGCCCTCGTCGTCACCGATGAACCGGGTGACCGCGACGGCGAACTTGCGCTCGCCCGCCTCCTCGTGCGCCGGATAGGTGCGCAGGATGTACGGCCAGGTCGGCCACGGCGAGCGTTCGTCGTCCCTTGTGGACGGTGGCGTCGGGTACTGGTCCAGCTGGGTCACCGAAAGCGCGCCCTGCCGGGTCGCGGTGCCGTAGGAGTCGGCCCCGGTGTCGCCGCCGCCGATGATGACGACGTGCTTGCCCGCCGCGTCGATCGGCGACGGGCCGTCGCCCTCGACGTACTTGTTGGCCGGGACCAGATGTTCCATCGCCAGGTGGATCCCGGCGAGCTCACGGCCGGGTGTGGTCTTGTCGTCGCGGCCGCGCAGCGCGCCCACGGCGAGGACCACCGCGTCGTACTCCGCCCGCAGTTCCTCGACGGTCAGGTCGACGCCGACCTCGCAGCCGGTGACGAACTTCGTGCCCTCCTTGCGGAGCTGCGCGAGCCGCCGGTCGAGGACCTTCTTCTCCATCTTGAACTCGGGGATGCCGTACCGCAGCAGGCCGCCGAGCCGGTCGTCCCGTTCGAAGACGGTCACCTCGTGGCCGGCGCGGGTCAGCTGCTGCGCGGCGGCGAGCCCGGCCGGGCCGGAACCGACGACCGCGACCCGCTGCCCCGACGAAACCGCCGAGACCTGCGGCTGCACGTAGCCCGCTTCCCACGACTGGTCGGCGATCGTCTGCTCGACCCGCTTGATCGACACCGGACCGCCGGACAGCGGCGAGATCGACAGCACGCAGCCCGCCTCGCACGGCGCGGGGCACAGCTTCCCGGTGAACTCGGGGAAGTTGTTGGTCGCGTGCAGCCGGTCGCTCGCCGCGGCCCAGTCGCCGCGGCGCACCAGGTCGTTCCACTCCGGGATCAGGTTGCCCAGCGGGCAGCCGGAACCACCGGAGTGACAGAACGGGATGCCGCAGTCCATGCATCGCGAAGCCTGCTTGCGCACCTGTTCGTTGCGCTCGCCGGGTTCCACGTCGGCGTAGACCTCTCCCCAGGTGGCGAGACGGTCCTCTTTGGACTTCTTCTTCGGCTCTTCACGGTCGTACTTCAGGAAACCCGTCGGATCAGCCACGAGCGGCCTCCATGATCGCTTCGTCGACGTCGCGGCCCGCGGCACGCGCCGCCTTCGCCGCGTCAAGGACACGCTGGTAGTCGCGGGGCATCACCTTGGTGAACGCCGCCGAGCGACGCGGCCAGTCGCCGAGCAGCGACGCGGCCACGGCCGAACGTGTGAGGTCGTAGTGCTTCTGCACGGTCTTCTTGAGCCAGGCGAGGTCCTCGGACGACGGCGTCTGGAGGTTCACCATCTCCTCGTTGACCTTGCCGCGGTCGAGGTCGAGCACGTACGCCTCGCCGCCGGACATACCCGCCGCGAGGTTGCGCCCGGTCGGGCCCAGCACCACGGCCTGTCCGCCGGTCATGTACTCGAAGGCGTGGTCGCCGACGCCCTCGGCGACGACCACCGCGCCGGAGTTCCGCACGCAGAACCGTTCGCCGACCTGGCCGCGCAGGAACATCTCGCCGCCGGTGGCGCCGTAGGCCAGCGTGTTCCCGGCGATGGTCTGGCCCTCCGCGGCGAATTTCGCGTCCGGATGCGGGCGCACGATGATCCGCCCGCCCGAAAGGCCCTTGCCGACGTAGTCGTTCGCGTCGCCGACCATGTCGAGCGTGATGCCGCGCGGCAGGAACGCTCCGAGCGACTGCCCGGCGGAGCCGGTCAGCAGCACGTGGATCGTGTCCTCGGGCAGCCCCTCGCCGCCGTAGCGACGGGTGATCTCGGAACCGAGCAGTGTGCCGACGGTCCGGTTCACGTTCCGCACCGGCAGTTCCAGCCGCACCGGATGCGCGTCCTCCAGCGCCGCCTCGGCGAGCTGGATCAGCGTCCGGTCGAGCGCGTGCTCCAGGCCGTGGTCCTGCGCCCGCGTGCGCCGCTTCGCCCCGCCGTACGGGGTCTCGGCGGGCATCTCGAAGATCGGCGCGAGGTCGAGACCGGAGGCCTTCCAGTGCTCGATCGCCTCGTCGGTGTTCAGCATCTCGGCGTGCCCGATGGCTTCGTCGAGGGTGCGGAAACCGAGTGCCGCCAACGTTTCCCGGACCTCTTCGGCGACGAACCGGAAGTAGTTCACGACGTGGTCGGCCTGGCCGGTGTACCGCTTGCGCAGATCCGGGCTCTGGGTCGCGACGCCCACCGGGCAGGTGTCGAGGTGGCAGACGCGCATCATGACGCAGCCTTCGACGATCAGCGGCGCCGTCGCGAAGCCGTACTCCTCCGCGCCGAGCAGCGCGGCGATGACGACGTCCTTGCCGGTTTTCATCGCGCCGTCGACCTGCACGGTGATCCGGTCGCGCAAACCGTTGAGCAGCAACGTCTGCTGGGTCTCGGCGAGACCGATCTCCCACGGCGTGCCCGCGTGCTTGAGCGAGTTCATCGGGGAGGCGCCGGTGCCGCCGTCGTGGCCGGAGATCAGCACGACGTCGGCGTGCGCCTTGGACACCCCGGCCGCGACCGTGCCGACGCCGAGCGAGGACACCAGCTTCACGTGGATGCGGGCGTTCTCGTTGGCGTTCTTGAGGTCGTGGATCAGCTGGGCGAGATCCTCGATCGAGTAGATGTCGTGGTGCGGCGGCGGCGAGATGAGCCCGACGCCCGGCGTCGAGTGCCGAGTGCGCGCGATCCACGGGTACACCTTGTTGGGCGGCAGCTGCCCGCCCTCGCCCGGCTTCGCGCCCTGCGCCATCTTGATCTGGATGTCGTCGGCGTTGACGAGGTATTCGCTCGTGACACCGAACCGGCCGCTCGCGACCTGCTTGATCGCGCTGCGGCGCGCCGGGTCGTAGAGCCGCTCGGGGTCTTCCCCGCCCTCGCCGGTGTTGGACCGACCGCCGATGCGGTTCATCGCGATGGCGAGCGTTTCGTGTGCCTCGGCCGAAATCGAACCGTAGGACATCGCGCCGGTGTTGAAGCGCTTGAAGATCGCCTCGACGGGCTCGACCTCGTCCAGCGGGACGGGCTCGCGAGCGCCCTCGCGGAAGGAGAACAGCCCGCGCAGCGCGCCACCCTGGCGGTACAGGCGGTGCACCTCGTCGGAGTACTTCTTGTACACCTCTTCCCGGCCGGTCTTCGTCGCGTGCTGCAACAGGAAGACGGTCTCGGGGGTGAACAGGTGCAGCTCGCCCTCGCGGCGGTACGCGTACTCGCCGCCGGTCTCGAGTCCACGGTGGACACGATCGGTCGGGTTGTCCGGGTATGCGCGACGATGCCGCGTGGCGACCTCTTCGGCGAGCACGGCCAGCCCGACCCCGCCGAGCTTCGACGACGTCCCGGTGAAGTACTCGTCGAGCAGATCCTGGGCCAGGCCGAAGGATTCGAAGACCTGCGCCGCGGTGTACGCGCCGACGGTCGAGATGCCCATCTTCGACATGATCTTCAGGACGCCCTTCACGAGCGCCTTGACGTAGTTGCGGACCGCCGTGGCGGGCTCGATGCCGGTGACGGCACCGGTCGAGATCATGTCCTCGATGGTCTCGAAGGCCAGGTACGGGTTCACCGCCGCGGCACCGTAACCGAGCAGCAGCGCGATGTGGTGGACCTCGCGGGCGTCACCGGTCTCGACGACCAGCGCGACGCGGAGCCGCTCCTTGGTGCGCACCAGATGGTGGTGCACCGCGGACACCAGCAGCAGCGACGGGATCGGCGCCATGCGGTGGTCGGAGTCGCGATCGGACAGCACGAGCGTGCGCGCGCCCGCCGCGATCGCCTCGGAGGCCTCGCGCCGGACCCGTTCGATCGCGGACGCCAGCGCTTCGGCGCCACCGTCCACTTCGTACAGTCCAGAAAGGACACTGCACGCGAAGCCGGGAAGGTCGCCGTCGTCGTTGATGTGGATCAGCTTGGCGAGTTCGTCGTTGTCGATCACCGGATACGGCAGCTGCACGTGGCGGCAGGAGGCCGGGCCGGGGGCGAGCAGGTTGCGCTCGGGACCCATGATCCGGCTCATCGAGGTGACGAGTTCTTCGCGGATCGCGTCCAGCGGCGGGTTGGTGACCTGCGCGAAGTTCTGCTTGAAGTAGTCGTAGAGCAGCCGCGAACGCTGTGACAGCACGGCGGGCGGGGTGTCGGAGCCCATCGAACCGATCGGCTCGGCCGCCTTGACCGCCATCGGCGCGAGGAGGATCTTCAGCTCTTCTTCGGTGTAGCCGAAGGAAAGCTGGCGCCGCAGCACGGAATCGTGGCTCTGCACGATGTGGTCGCGGTCCGGCAGGTCGGCGATCTGCAGGAGACCGGCGTGCAGCCAGCCCTCGTACGGGAGTTCCTTGGCCAGCGCCGACTTGACCTCTTCGTCGTCGACGATCCGGCCCGCCTCGGTGTCCACCAGGAACATGCGACCGGGCTTGAGGCGGCCCTTCGCCACGACGTCCGCGGGGGCGACGTCGAGGACGCCCGCCTCACTGGCGAGCACGACCCGGTCGTCCGCGGTGCGCCACCATCGGGCGGGCCGCAGGCCGTTGCGGTCCAGCACCGCGCCGACGAGCGTGCCGTCGGTGAAGGTGACACACGCCGGGCCGTCCCACGGCTCCATGAGGCTGGCGTGGAACTGGTAGAACGCACGACGCTGTGCGTCCATCCCGGTGTGGTTCTCCCACGCTTCGGGGATCATCATCAGCACCGCGTGCGGCAGCGACCGCCCGCCGAGGTGCAGCAGCTCCAGTACCTCGTCGAAGGAGGCGGAGTCCGACGCGTCGGGCGAGCAGATCGGGTACAGGCGGGTGAGGTCGCCGGGGATGAGGTCCGATTCGAGCAGGGCCTCACGGGCGCGCATGCGGTTGCGGTTGCCCCGGATGGTGTTGATCTCGCCGTTGTGCGCGACGAACCGGAACGGATGCGCCAGCGGCCACGACGGGAAGGTGTTCGTGGAGAACCGGGAGTGCACGAGCGCGATGGCGCTGGTGAGCCGGGTGTCGGTCAGGTCGGCGAAGAAGAGCGGGAGCTGCTCTGGGGTCAGCATTCCCTTGTAGACGATGGTCCGCGAGGACAGCGACGGGAAGTAGGTGCCGCAGCCCGCGGTCACGCTCTCGTTCTCGACGCGCTTGCGGAGGCAGAAGGCCAGCCGGTCCAGTTCAAGGCCGGCGGGACATCGCCCGTCGGCCTCGGCGCCCGCGACGAACAGCATCGCGAAATGCGGCATGACCGAACGCGCCGTCGGGCCGATGTCGGCGCGGTCGGCGTCGACCGGTACCTCGCGCCAGCCGAGGACGTCGAGGCCCTCTTCCGTGGCGATCCGCTCGATCAGGGCGATGGCCTTGTTCCGCTCCTCGACGTCCGAGGGCAGGAAACCGATCCCGGTCGCGTAGGTCTGGTGACCGTCGGCGTCCGCCGGGGGCAGGGGGAAGTCGACTTCCGCCCGCAGCAGCTCGTCCGGGAGCTGCAGCAGGATGCCCGCGCCGTCGCCACTGGTCGGCTCCGCTCCGGCGGCCCCGCGGTGGTCGAGGTTCGTCAGCGCGGACAGGCCGTCGGTGACGATGCCGTGCGAGCGCCGCCCGCGGACGTCGGCCACCATGGCCACACCGCAGGAGTCCTGTTCGGATTCGGGATCGTAGAGACCCTGTTTGCCTGGAATGGCGGAGAAGATCATGAAGGGACCTCCTTCGTCGTCTGTGCTCAGCGACCGGGCGGGGCCGGCCGGGGGATGCGCACGGGACGACGATGGCCCGTTCGTTAGCGAGACTTTAACACCTGTGAAACACGTCGGCATCAGTTCGGCGGGCGCGAAAGCCCGCCGATGGGTAACGATCTGGACGCCTGGAACGACACAGTTCCTGATGAGGTCACAGTAGTTCGTTCCGCTAAGTATATGTCCTGTTCCGGGATGTCACGAGAAGCGGTGAGGCGACCCTAGTCACTCCCGGCGTCCGGCGCGAGCCCAGGACACCGGAAATAGAACGTGTTACAGTTCCGGCCATGATCCTGGACCGTTTCCGGCTCACCGACCAGGTCGCCGTGGTCACCGGCGCCGGACGCGGGATCGGCGCGGCGACCGCCGTGGCGCTCGCCGAGGCCGGGGCCGACGTGGTGATCTCCTCGCGCACCGAAACCCAGCTCGAAGACGTGGCGGCCCTGGTCGCCGCCACCGGACGGCGCGCCCACGTGGTGCCCACCGATCTGAGCGACCCGGCCGCCGCCGGCGAGCTGGCGCGTATCGCGGCGGCGGAGTTCGGGCGACTGGACCTGGTGGTCAACAACGTCGGCGGCACCTATCCCCGGCCGTTGCTGGAAACCACCCCGGACTTCCTCGAAGAAGCCTTTCGCTTCAACGTCTCCACCGCGCACGCGCTGACCGTCGCGGCGGCAACGTCCTTACTGGAGTCGGGCGGCTCGGTCGTCAACATCTCGTCGGTCATGGGCCGCGTGACCGGCCGTGGTTTCGCCGCGTACGGGACGGCGAAGGCCGCGCTGGCGCATTACACCCGGCTCGCCGCGGCCGACCTCGCGCCGAAGGTGCGCGTGAACGCGATCTCGGTCGGCTCGGTGGCGACCTCCGCGCTCGAAGTGGTGGTGGGCAACGACGAACTGCGCGGCCGGATGGAGGCCGCCACTCCCCTGCGCCGGATCGGCGAGGCCGAGGACATCGCGGCCACCGTCGTGTTCCTGGCGTCGGGCGCGGGCCGGTACGTCACCGGCAAGATCATCGAAGTCGACGGTGGACTGCAGGCCCCGAACCTGGAGCTCGGTCTGCCCGATCTGTAGGAGGCGAGCGCCGTGCGCGTGGTCCAGTGGAGTACCGGGAACGTCGGCCGCCACGCGCTGGCTGGGATAGCCGCGCGGCCCGATCTCGAACTCGCCGGGGTCTGGGTGTCGAGCGAGGCCAAGGCGGGTGTGGACGCCGGGGAACTGGCCGGGCTCGGGCGCCCGCTGGGGGTCGCGGCCACCACCGACGCGGACGCGCTCATCGCGCTGAAGCCGGATTGCGTGCTCTACACGGCGATGGCCGACGACAGGCTCGTCGAGGCCGTCGAAGACCTGAAACGCTTTCTGCGCGCGGGGATCAACGTGGTGTCCAGCAGCCCGGTGTTCCTCCAGTACCCCGAAGGTGTCGTGCCGCCGGAGATGATCGAGCCGATCCGCGAGGCGGCCCGCGAAGGCGGCGCTTCGCTGTGGGTCAACGGTGTCGACCCCGGCTTCGCCAACGACTGGCTGCCGCTGGTGCTCACCGGCGTGTGCGAGCGGATCGACGAGGTGCGCTGCCTGGAGATCCTCGACTATTCGACGTACGACAACGGCAAGGTGCTGTTCGACATCATGGGCTTCGGCCGCGAGATGGACGACCTGCCGCTGTTGCTTCAGCCCGGCGTGCTGTCGCTGGCCTGGGGAAGCGTCGTGCGGCAGCTCGCGGCCGGGTTGGACGTCGAACTCGACGGCGTCGAGGAGGTCTACGAGCGGCTTCCGGCGCCTGAGACGTTCGAGATCGCCTCGGGAACCATCAAGGAGGGCACGGCGGCGGCGCTGCGGTTCGAGGTGCGTGGCATGCGCGGAGGACGGGCGGTATGCGTGCTGGAGCACATCACGCGGCTGCGCGGCGACCTCGGGCCGGACTGGCCGCAGCCGACCGGGCAGGGCTGCTACCGCGTCCAGGTGACCGGCGAGCCTCGGTATGAACTGGACCTGCGGCTGGTCGGGACCGATGGCGACCACAACACCGCCGGGCTGAAGGCGACCGCGATGCGGCTGGTGAACGCGATCCCGGCGGTGGTGGCGGCTCCGGCTGGGCTGCTGACGGCGCTGGACCTGCCTTTGGTGACGGGGCGGGGCCTGGTTTCCCCCTGATGCCGTGAAGGCCTCCTTGCCTACCTTGAGGGTAGGGAAGGAGGCCTTCACGGAACTTGCGGCGCTACTTCTCGGCGTCGGGCTTCGGGTCCTCGGTCGCCTTGTCGGCGGCGGAGTCCCGGACGGTGTCCGGAGCCGCGGCGACCTCCGCGTGCGACTCACCGGAGTCGGCCGAAGCGGAGGCGGAATCGGCGTCCTCGCGCGGCACGTCCTTGCTCCACAGCGTTTCCGGCGCTTCCCTCGGCCCCCGCTTGGCGGCCAGGACGAAGTACGCGATCGCCGCGGCGAACAGCAGGATCGAGGTCCACACGTTGACCCGCAGGCCGAGGATGTGGTTCGCGGTGTCGGTCCGCATCATCTCGATCCAGAACCGGCCCGCGGTGTACCCGGCGACGTACAGCGCGAACACGCGGCCGTGGCCGAGGCGGAACTTCTTGTCCGCCCAGATGACCAGCAGCGCGACACCGAGGTTCCAGATCAGCTCGTAGAGGAACGTCGGGTGCACCGGGCTGTCCGGCAGCGGGACGTGCCCGATCGCGATCCCGTTCAGGAAGTCGTCCGGGTTGGTCGGGTTGTAGCGCTGGTAGATCTCCAGTCCCCACGGCAGATCGGTGTGCGCGCCGTAGAGCTCCTGGTTGAAGTAGTTGCCGAGCCGTCCGATCGCCTGCGCGATCACGATCCCCGGCGCGAGCGCGTCCGCCATCGCGGGCAGCGGGATGCCCCGGCGGCGGCAGGCGATCAGCGCGCCGACGGCGCCGAGCGCGATGGCGCCCCAGATCCCGAGGCCGCCGTCCCAGATCTTCAGCGCGTTGAGCGGGTTCTTGCCCTCGCCGAAGTACAGCTGGTTGTCGGTGATGACGTGGTACAACCGGCCGCCGACCAGGCCGAACGGCACCGCGAAGACCGCGACGTCGATGACGGTGCCCTTCGTGCCGCCGCGGTTCACCCAGCGCCGCTCGCCCAGCCAGATCGCCACGATGATGCCGGCGATGATGCAGAGCGCGTAGGCCCGGATCGGGACCGGCCCGATATGCCAGACGCCCTGGTCGGGGCTGGGGATGGTCGCGAGGAACGCTGCCGAGGCGGTATTCACGTCGGCCACCGTAGCGCTTCGTCGACTTCTTGGGGGCGTCAGCCCTCGACGGCGGCCAAATAGCCCGCGATCAGCGCGGACGCGACCCGCCCGATGGCGGCGTCGGGCGGCAGGAACAGCTCGTCGTGCAGGCTCGGCGCGCCCGCGGTGTCGCCGAGACCGACGAACATCATCAGCCCGCGCGTCATCCCGCAGTAGTGCGCGAAGTCGTCGGCGCCGAACGACCGGAAGTCGGTGTCCACGCCCGCCCCGGTCCGGACGAGCCGCCGGTGCGCGCGCTGGGTGAGCCCGGCGTCGTTGTGCAGCACCGGTTCGCACGGGCTGATCTCCAGTTCCGCCCGGCAGCCGTGCGCCTTGGCGGTGCCGTGGACGACCTCGGCGAGCCCCTCCAGCGCGAGGTCGCGGTCCTCGGCGCGCATCAGCCGCAGCGATCCCGACAGGCGGGCTTCGTTCGGCACGACGTTCGCCGTGGTCCCGGCTTCGATCCGGCCGACCGAGCAGACCGCGCCGAACACCGGGTCGACCCGGCGGCTCGCGAGCTGCTGCAGGCTCACCACGATCTGGCTGAGCGCGAGGATCGGGTCCCGCAGCAGATGCGGATACCCGGCGTGCCCGCCCTGGCCGCGGACGACGACTTCGAACTCGTCGGTGGACGCGTTGACCGGCCCCGGCACCGCCGACACCACGCCCGCCGCGAGCCGGGGCTGGACGTGCGCGCCGATGACCGACTCGACGCCGTACTCGGTGAGCACACCCGACTCGACGATGTCCAGCGCGCCGGACGGCGACGTCTCCTCACGCGGCTGCAGGAGCGCGACGAGCGGCCGGGGCACCCCGACCACGGCGGCCGCGCGGACGGTGGCGACGAGCGCGGCCATGTGGACGTCGTGCCCGCACGCGTGCATCAGCGGCGTCTCCGAAGCCCATGGCACGCCGGTGCGCTCGGTGACCGGCAGCGCGTCCAGTTCGGTGCGCAGCGCCACGGCCGGTCCCGGCCGGGTACCGGGGAGCAGGACGGCGCGTCCGGTCTTGGCGACCCGGACCCCGTCGTCGATGCCCAGCGCCTCGACGACGACCCGCGCGGTGTCCTCCTCGTCCCCCGACGCGCGCGGATCGGCGTGCACGCGGTGCCGCAGCCCGATCGCGGAAGGCAGCTCCGCTTCTACTGCGGCCTCCCACCGGTCCTGCAGTTCGTCCAGCTCCGTCATGTCCCCTCCAGCCCGTACACCCGTTCGGCGTTGCGGTGCCCCACCAGCGCCGCGATCCGATGCGCGTCCACTTCGGACAGTACGTCCGAACCGAGTCCCGCGTACAGGAAGTCGGACAGTCCTTGCCGGAACAGCGCGGTACCGAGGTGGTACAGCTCGGCCAGCCCGAACGCGTCCGTGGAGAACAGCAGCTTCCCGAACGGCACGATCTCCATTGTCTCCGCGATGATCGCGGGCGCACGATGACCGGCGTTGTGCGTCGCGAGTCCCACGTCGACGAACACGTGCTCGAACACCTGCGCCAGATACGCGGCGTTCCGGTGGAAGGGATAGTTGTGCAGCAGCATGATCGGCACCCCGTGCGAGCGGGTGGCCCGCAGCAGCCCGGTGAGCAGCAGCGGATCGCAGCGATGCAGATCGACGTCGGAATCGCCGAACCCGACGTGGAACTGGATCGGCAACGCCAGGTCGATCCCGGTCCAGATCAGGAAGCGGTGCAGCACCTCGTCCGCCAGCCGGACCGGTTCGCCCGCCTCGATCCGCGCGAGCCAGCGGCCCGCCGCTTCGGTGACTTCGGCGTCCGTCGGCCGCTCCCCCGCCAGGTCGAGGCCGACCCGGTAGGCGGCGATGGACTTGAATCCGACGGCCGTCGTGGCGCGTTTCGTCAGTTCGCCGGTGAAGGCCTCGATGAATCCGGCCGCGGTGGTGGCTCCGATCACCGTTTCGGCGACCTGTTCGAGGCGGACGATGTCCCGCGCCCTGGCGCCGGACAGGGCAGCGAACTGCTCAGTCGTGGTCAGCGTGTCCGGCAGGAAACCGCCGTCGAGCAGGAATTCGGTCGTGCCGGTGGCGCGCAGGAACCGCGCGTTGACCTCCGTGGCGCCCAATTCGGCGCGGCGGGCCAGGTAGACCTCGGCCGGCACGTGCGGCGGCAGGTCGAGCACGGGTGCGCAGCGGGCCCGCACCGCGAGCCCGATCAGCGAATCGAACAGGGTGGTGCCCAACGACGAGACGGTGTCGGCCTCGGTGAGCATCTGCTCGAACTCGATCCGGCCGAGGTCACCGGTGACGACGCCGTGGCAGTGGTGGTCCACCAGCCGCGTCCGGGCCACGAACGGCAGGATCGGGGTTCCCGGCATGAGCGCGTCCCTTCTCGTGATCGACGAGTGCGGCCTCACCCTATGGCCGGATCGGGGCGTGGCAAGGGGCTGGAGAACAGGCCAGGATGAGGAACCATGGTGAACCGGGAAGCACTGACCGCCCGCGCGACCGCCCTCACCGGGGAACTCCGGGCACGGGGTGTCGAGCTCGTGGCGCTGACCTTCGTGGACAACGCCGGGATAGCGCGGGTCAAGGCGGTGCCGCTGCGGAAGCTGCCGTCGGCGGCCGCGTGGGGTGTCGGCGCTTCGAATTCCTTCGATTTCTTCGGTTTCGACGACGCCATCACCGGCGGTGAGCATTCCCTCGGACCGGTCGGCGACCTACGGCTGCATCCGGACCTCGACGCGCTGACCGTGCTCGCCGGGCAGCCCGGCTGGGCCTGGGCGCCGGTGACGAGACTGGACCAGGAGGGCGAACCGCATCCGCAGGATGGGCGGGCCCTGCTGGCGACGGCGGTGGACCGGCTCGCCGCACGCGGTCACCGCGCGCGGATGAGTTTCGAGATCGAATGGGTGATCACCAGCGCCGACGCCCCGGACGACGCGAAGTCGGCCACGGCGGGACCGGCCTACGGTTACGCGAGGCTCGCCGAGCGCGCGGACTATCTCCGCGCCTTGGTGTCCACTTTGGACCAACAGGGCGTCGGGGTGGAGCAGATCCATCCCGAGTACGCCGACGGTCAGTTCGAGCTGTCCGTCGCCGCCGCCGATCCCGTGCGGGCGGCCGACGTCGCCGTGCTGACGAAGGAGACGATCCGCGCGCTCAGCCACCGGCACGGGCTCAAGGCGTCCTTCACCCCGAAGTTCGCGCCCGCCGGCGTGGGCAACGGCGGGCACGTGCACCTGAGCATTTGGGACGGCTCGCGGAATCTTTTTTCGGGCGGGGAAAGGGTTTTCGGGCTGAAGCCGGTCGCCGAATCGTTCAGCGCCGGCATCCTGAAGCGGCTGCCCGCGCTGCTCGCGATCGGAGCGCCGTCGGTGGTCAGCTATCTGCGCCTGGAGCCGCACCATTGGGCGGGGGTGTACACCGCGTGGGGCCTGGAGAACCGGGAGACACCGCTGCGGCTGGTGCGCGGCGTCGCCGGGAATCGCGCGTCGGCGGCGAACCTCGAGGTCAAATGTTTCGACCTGACCGCGAATCCGTATCTGCTGGCGGCCGCGCTGCTGTTCGCCGGGATGGCCGGTGTCGACGAGGGAGCGTCACTTCCGGATCCGGTGGACGTCGACCCTGGCGTCTTGACGGAAGAAGAGCGCGCCGCCCGCGGGATCGAGCGCCTGCCTCAGCGACTGGAGGAGGCCGTCGCCGCGTTCGAGGCGGACAAGGACCTGGCGGCCGCGTTCGGCGCTCCACTGGCGACGACGATCGTGGACGTACGACGGGCGGAGATCGAGCGGTTCGCGGACGCGAGCCCGGAGGAGATCACCGAAGCGCAGCGGTGGCGCCACTGAGGCGGGTCACCGGAACAGCTCTGTCCGGTGACCTGACCGCTCTCTAAAGTGACGCTCGCCCGCCCAGGTCGGGTGGGCTTTGTGCGAACTGGGGAACTCAGCCGATGAAGAAACTGAAAGCCGTCCTCGTCACAGTCCTGCTCGCCCTGACGGCCCTGGTCTCGACCGCCACCGCGGCGAGTGCGGCGGCCGGGAATCCGACGAAGTTCCAGCCCGGGATCCGTGAGGCATGGGTGCATTTCCGGCCCACCATGGATTCCGCGTATGTCGTGGTCAGTGACGTCAGCCTCAGAGCCCTCTGCTACGTGTCCGCCGCCGACGGGCTCTGGAACCTGGTCTACGACGACCACGCGGTCAAGGTCGGGTACACCTACGCGTCGTACCTCACCGCGCCGTCCGGCCAATGGTGCGGGAACGTCGGCCAGGGAACCGGCGGGGCCAAGGGCGAGACCTGGGTGCACCTCTACCCACAGGCGAACTGGGCTCACGAGGTCATGTACCCGGGCCACGACGTCGCGGCGATCTGCACGCTCGGGTTCCTCACCGATGTGTCCGACGGCAGCAACCGCCGATGGGACCTGTACCTCGACCACGCGAACAACGTCGCCGGATTCACCTGGTACACCAGCTTCTACTCGTCGCCGTCGTCCATCACCGACTGCGGCATCTGATGTAGCGAAGGGGCCCTTCACCGCCTGAGATGCGATGAAGGGCCCCTTCGGCTCACGTCAGATCAAGCGGGGGCGACGGCCTTCCGCACGCCCGCGGCCAGTTCGGCCGAAAGCTCGCGCACCGCGTCGGTGCCGCTCGCCGCGGCCGTCACCAGCGCCGAGCCGACGATGACGCCGTCCGCGAAACCGGCGACCTGCGCCGCCTGCTCGCCGGACCGGACGCCGATCCCGACGCCGATCGGCAGTTCCGTATGCGCGCGGGTCCGCTCGACCAGGTCCTCGGCGTGCACGCCGACCTGGTCGCGAGCACCCGTCACACCCATCACCGCGGTGGCGTACACGAAGCCCGAAGCGGCCGCGACGGTCTTCGCGATCCGCTCCTCCGAGGAGGACGGCGCGACCAGGAAGATCCGGTCCAGACCATGCTGTTCGGAGGCGGCCATCCACTCGTCGGCCTCGTCCGGGATCAGGTCCGGGGTGATCATCCCGAGCCCGCCCGCGGCGGCGAGGTCCCGCGCGAAACGGTCGACGCCGTAGCGGTGCACCGGGTTCCAGTACGTCATCACGACGGCCTTGCCGCCGCGCGACGACACCGACTCGACGACCTCGAACAGGTGCTTGAGCTTGAAGCCGCCGGAGAGCGCGCTCACCGACGCGGCCTGGATGGTCGGGCCGTCCATCACCGGGTCCGAGTAGGGCACGCCCACCTCGACCAGGTCGGCGCCGCCGTCGACCACCGCGGCCAGCAGATCCTTGGACCCGTCGACCGTCGGGAAGCCCGCCGGAAGGTAACCGATCAGCGCGCCGCGCCCCTCGGCCTTCGTCTTCGCGAAGAGGTCGTCCAGCGCGCTCATGCGTTCTCCACCAGGCCGAAGTACTTCGCGGCCGTGTCCATGTCCTTGTCGCCGCGACCGGACAGGTTCACGATGATCAGCCCCTCGGGGCCGAGTTCACGGCCGAGCACCAGCGCACCGGCCAGCGCGTGCGCCGACTCGATCGCCGGGATGATGCCCTCGGTACGCGAAAGCAGCTTGAACGCGTCCATCGCCTCGGCGTCGGTCACCGGCCGGTACTCGGCGCGGCCGCTGTCCTTGAGCCACGCGTGCTCCGGGCCGACACCCGGGTAGTCCAGCCCCGCGGAGATCGAGTGCGATTCGACGGTCTGGCCGTCCTCGTCCTGCAGCAGGTACGTCATCGCGCCGTGCAGGTTGCCCGGGGTGCCCTTGGTCAGCGTGGCGCCGTGGCGGTTGCCCTCGACACCCTCGCCGCCCGGTTCGAGACCGACCAGGCGCACCGACGTGTCGTCGATGAAGCCGTGGAAGATCCCGATCGCGTTCGATCCGCCGCCGACGCAGGCCGCGACGGCGTCGGGCAGGCGTCCGGCCTGCTCCAGGATCTGGGCGCGGGCCTCCTCGCCGATGATCTTGTGGAAGTTCCGCACCATCATCGGGAACGGGTAAGGGCCCGCCGCCGTGCCGAACAGGTAGTGCGTCGTGTCGGCGTTGGTGACCCAGTCACGCAGTGCCTCGTTGATCGCGTCCTTGAGGGTGCGCGAACCGGTCTTCACCGGGACGACCTCGGCGCCGAGCAGCTTCATGCGGGCGACGTTCAGCGCCTGCCGCTCGGTGTCGACCTCGCCCATGTAGACGACGCATTCCAGGTCCAGCAGCGCGCAGGCGGTGGCGGTGGCCACGCCGTGCTGGCCGGCCCCGGTCTCGGCGATGACCCGCTTCTTGCCCATCCGCTTGGTGAGCAACGCCTGGCCGAGCACGTTGTTGATCTTGTGCGAACCGGTGTGGTTCAGATCCTCGCGCTTGAGGAAGACCCGGGCGCCGCCGGCGTGCTCGCCGAAGCGCTTGGCCTCGGTGAGCAGCGACGGGCGGCCGGCGTACTCGCGCAGCAGGCGCCGGAACTCGTTGACGAAGTCCGGGTCGGTCCTCGCCTTGTCGTATTCCGCCGCGACCTCGTCGACGACGCCGATCAGGGCCTCGGGCATGAACCGGCCGCCGTAGGGGCCGTAGTAGCCCCGGCCGTCCGGGTCGTGCTCGCCGTGCGGTGTTTCGGTGTACTCCACGCTCATCGAGAAGGCCTCGGGCAAGCGGGGTGCGAACCGGCGGTCACGAGCTTGACCAGGGCGCCCTTCGGGTCTCCCGAAGCGACGAGCCCTTCGCCCACGAGGACGGCGTCGGCGCCGTGACCCGCGTAGGACATCAGGTCGCCCGGGCCGCGGACACCGGACTCGGCGATCTTGAAGACGTCCATCGGCAGGCCGGGGGCCAGCCGCGAGAAGACGTCCCGATCCACCTCGAGGGTGTGCAGGTTGCGGGCGTTGACGCCGATCACCTTCGCGCCGGCTTCGAGCGCCTTGTCGGCCTCTTCGGCGTTGTGGATCTCGACCAGCGCGGTCATCCCGAGGGATTCGACGCGGTCCAGCAACGCGATCAGGGCGTTCTGCTCCAACGCCGCCACGATCAGCAGGACCATGTCCGCGCCGTGCAGCCGCGCCTCGTGCACCTGGTAAGGGCTGACGATGAAGTCCTTGCGCAGCACCGGGATGTCGACCGCCGCGCGGACCGCGTCGAGGTCGGCGAGCGAACCGCCGAACCGCCGCTGTTCGGTCAGCACGCTGATCACCCGGGCGCCGCCGTCGGCGTAGTCCTTCGCCAGCGCGGCCGGATCCGGGATCTCGGCCAGATCGCCCTTGGACGGGCTGCGCCGCTTCACCTCGGCGATGACACCGATACCGGACTCGCGCAGGGCCGCGAGCACGTCACGTGGGGGCGCGACCTGGGTCGCGCGCTTCTTCAGTTCGTCGAACGGCAGAACCGCCTCGCGCTCGGCGAGATCGGCACGGACGCCGGCGACGATGTCTTCGAGCACGCTCACCGGAGTACCTCACCGGCCGTCGTACTCACGGATTCCTTCGCAAGGTCGCTCACAAAAACCTTCCCCTTCCCGCCGAAACGATGCTAACCCCCGCACGGATACGGCCTGGTTCCGGGTATGTCCGTTGCTCCGAATGCCAACCGTGTCATCTTTGCCGGGAAAGATCCCCGAAACCCGCGAATTCCGTCGTCGTCACCGGCCGGCGGTGGGATCTTCGCCTTCGGACAGCGCCTCCCACAGCTCGGTCTCGGGATCCTTCGCGGCCTTCTTCTTCGCCCCTGGCGCCGAGTACTTCGCGCCGAGGCGCGGCATCCGGCCCGCGCCCTTGATGGCTGCCAACCCGCCCGCCGTCACGAGAATTCCCCCGAGAATCGCGAGGCCGCGGGCTCCCAGCATCTGGGCGACGGGCAGTCCGTCGGCGAACCCGCTGAACGAGCCACCCGCCACGCCGATCCACACCGCGGCGAGGCCGGACACGGCGAGTACCACGCCGAGCACCCGGCGTGGCCAGCCGCCGGTGGCGATCAGCCCCGCCGTGCCGGCGAGCGCCAGCAACGCGAGGGGAATCAGCGCAACCGCGCGCTGTGAACCGGTTTCCGTGTACAGCACGGTGCCGCGCACGCCGCCGTCGCGGAACTCCGCGAACCACACGAGCTGCGAGGAACCCCACAACGCGACCGCGCCCAGCAGCAGGCCCACCACGGCGATCCACAGTGGACGCTTGGCCTTCTTCGCCGGGACCTCAGACACGAGTGCGGTCACCCGCCGGGTCGAGCTCGTCCGCCGCGATCATCGTCTGCGCCGCCGCGACGGCGGAAAGCACCGTGCGGGCCTTGTTGAGCGACTCGTTGTCCTCGTAGTCGGCCACCGAGTCCGCGACGACTCCCCCGCCCGCCTGGACGTACGCGGTGCCGTCCTTCATCAGCGCGGTGCGGATCGCGATCGCGGTGTCGGCGTCCCCGGCGAAGTCGAGATAGCCGACGACGCCGCCGTAGAGCGCCCTGCGGGTCGGCTCCAGCTCCTCGATCAGCTGCATCGCGCGGACCTTCGGCGCGCCCGAGAGCGTCCCCGCCGGGAAACAGGCGGTGACGGCGTCGAAAGCCGTCTTGTCGTCGAGGAGTTCCCCGGTGACCGTGGAGACGATGTGCATGACGTGGCTGTAGCGCTCGACGTCGAAGAAGTCGACGACGCGCACGGTGCCCGGCTTGCAGACCTTGCCGAGGTCGTTGCGGCCGAGGTCGACGAGCATGAGGTGCTCGGCGCGCTCCTTCTCGTCCGCGAGCAGGTCCTTGGCCAGCTGCGCGTCTTCCTCCGGATCCGCGCCGCGCCAGCGGGTGCCCGCGATCGGATGCGTGGTCGCGCGGCCGTCCCGCACGGTGACCAGCGACTCCGGGCTGGACCCGACGATGTCGAAACCGTCCAGGCGCAGCAGGTACATGTACGGGCTCGGGTTGGACGTGCGCAGCACGCGGTAGACGTCGAGCGCGTCGGCCTGGGTCTCGATCTCGAAGCGTTGCGACGGCACGATCTGGAACGCTTCGCCCGCCTTGATCGCCTCGACGGCCTTCTCGACCGCCGCGTGGAAGTCCGGCTTGGACCGGCGGCGCGTGAATTCGGGCGCGGGACGGTCGAAGACGGCGGCCGTGGCCGGGGCGGCGACGTGCAGCTGCTTGGTCATCGCGTTCAGGCGGGCGACGGCGTCGTCGTACGCGGCGTCGACGCGCTCGGCCGAGTCGTCCCAGTTGACCGCGTTGGCGATCAGCGTGACGGTGCCCTCGTGGTGGTCGAAGGCGGCCAGGTCGGTCGCCAGCAACATGGTGAGCTCGGGGATGTCGAGGTCACGCTCGGCGAGCTCGGGGAGCCGTTCGAGCCAGCGGACGGCGTCGTAGCCGATGTAGCCGACCATGCCGCCGGTGAGCGGCGGCATCCCGGGCAGCTGCTCGGTGTGGAGCGCGGCGACGGTTTCACGCAGGACGGTGAGCGGGTCGCCCTCGGTCGGCAGGCCGACCGGCGGGGTGCCGGTCCACACGGCCTCGCCGTCACGCACGGTCAGCGCGGCGGGGCTGTCGACGCCGATGAACGACCATCGGCTCCAGGAAGCGCCGTTCTCCGCCGATTCGAACAGGAACGTCCCCGGCCGGTCGGCGGCGAGCTTGCGGTAGACCCCGATGGGGGTCTCACCGTCGGCGAGCACGCGACGGACAACGGGGATGACGCGACGGCCCTCGGCGAGCGCGCGGAACTCGTCGCGCGAAGGGCTGACCGAGCCGAGCCCCGACGGGCTGGCGTTTGCGGCGCTGACCATGTCGCTCATTGTGCTGCAACGGCCGCACGGGCCGGGACGGGGGGATGAATTCAAAGATTGTTGAATTTCCGGCCGGGTCCGTTCATGATGACGCCATGGCTGGTGAAGACACTACCGTGCGGCGACGGGGACGGCGGCCGGGCGGACAGGACACCCGGACCGCGCTGATCGAAGCCGCGCGCGCGGTGTTCGGCGAGAGCGGTTTCGACGGCGCGACCGTGCGCGCGATCGCGACGCGGGCCGGGGTCGACGCGGCGATGGTGAACCACTGGTTCGGCAGCAAGGAAGGGCTGTTCGCCCAAGCCATCCTGAAGCTCCCCTTCGACCCGCACGAACTGCTCGCGGAACTCCAGAACGGGCCCGACGACGAATTCGGACAGCGGATCGTCCGCACCTTCCTCACCCGGTGGGACGGCGCGGGCGGCGAGGTGTTCCAGGCGCTCGTCCGCAGCGTCGCCGGGCACGAACAGGCCGCGGCCGTGCTGCGCGGTTTCTTCCAGAACTTCTTCACGAAGGTCATCGGCGGACTGGGCTCGGACCGCGTCGAACTGCGGACCACGCTCTGCGCTTCCCAGCTCGTCGGGATGGGACTGGTGCGCTACGTCGCGAAATTCGAGCCGATGGCTTCGAGCGAGATCGAGCCGCTGGTGACCGCGATCGCGCCGACCGTGCAGCGTTATCTGACCGGCGACATCGACTGACCCGCCGGGTGGCTCAAGCAGTGTCCGGTTCGATTTCCTTGACCGGAACCGTGTAGAGCGTGTCCTTCGAGAACCGGCCGCGCGGGAAGATCACGATCATGTCCGTTTCCTCGCCGCCGATGAAGACGGGCACCTTTTCGAGCCCGTCGAAACGGGGAGCGATCCGCAGCGAGCGTCGCGTCTGGAGCAGCTTGTAGTCGCCTTCGAGATAGACGTCGATCCGGGGGAACAGCCAGCCGGGCCGCACTGTCGCCATGGCCTCGCGCAAACCGGTCTTCTCAGCGGACCGACGGCGGCTCTTCCAGAGCCAGGCGGCGTACAGACATGCCGGAATACCGTAGAAGGCCACCAAGGAAAGCGGGACCAGCACCTCGAATCGGCGATCGTCCGAAATTATCTGACACGCGACGAAGTAGGCGATCCAGAACGCCGCCCAAGCCGTCGCCCGTTGTTCGAGAAGCGACAATTTCTCGATCAAGGGGCCGGCCACTTCTTCGTGGATCGTCGGCGGATCGAAGCCTTCGGTGAAGTCGTCGTCCGCACTGGAGCGAGGTCGCCCGGCGACCCTGGGACGTCGTCTCGGACGGTCGATCTTCTTTTTCCCTCGCCCCAGTTTCATGCACCGAGGTTAATCGAGAAGAGCGGGTTTTCCGGATAACGAGTCGCGTCTCGCTTCGGGGCAACCGTGCGCGCTCGGCGAGCGTACAAGTTCAGGTTGGGCCGGGAACGCGTACGGGCGGCGGGAAATCCTCCCCCGCGGGAACAGGACGACCATGTTCGCGCCTTCGCCACCGACCCGGACCCGGAGGCCGGGATTCTTCCGGAAACGGCGGCACGAGCGGATCGACCAGCCCACCGAGCGGACCACGGTTTCGGTGCCGTCGTCGAAAGTGAGGTACGTGGCGGGCGGGAGCCGGTTGCCCAGCCCCTCGTAATCCGGCCGTACCGTCGCCCGCGCCGGACGCCATCCGGTGGACTGGACGGCCCGGTGCCTGGCCCGCCAGCCCGCCGCGGACATCAGCGAGCCCACGAACCCGACGAGACCGAACGCCGTGGGCAGCACGCCCAGCTTGCCGAACCCGTCTTCACCCGACCCGCCCAGGACGAGCAGGAGGATCCCGGTGGTGAGGACGGCGGGCCAGATCAGGGCGATCCAGGCGGAGCGAAGACCCAACAGACGCAGTTTCGCAGTCTCACGCTCGGGATCGATGGCGACGAGCGCGGCGTCGTCGACCCTCCGGTCGTCGGGCGCGGCCTCGGCGAGCCCGGCATGGACCCGCGCCCGATCTCGCGCGAACAGAGCCACCAAGAGCCCCACGCAGATCAAGGCGATTTCGTCGAAAAAGCCCTCGAAGCCCCAAATCGGATCTTTTCCGAAAGCCTGGACAGCGAGACCGATGGCCCCACCACTCACCGGTATCAAGCTCACCACCGCGGCGACGCGGTAACCCAATCTCCGGCGGAGATGCTTCTCCGTCGGGCCTTCCCCAGTCCCCAGTGACATGGAAAAAGCGTACGCCCGCAAAGGGGATTCGGGGATAGGACCAAGGTCCCGACGGCGTCAGCCCGCGACCAGCACCGCGATCAGCGCCAGCGTGCCCGGCACCACCTGGACGAAGAAGATCTTCTTGCTCGCCGTCGCCGTCCCGTAGAGCCCGGCCACGATCACGCACGCGAGACCGTAGATCTTGAACTGCCACGCCGTACCGCCGGTCGCGACCAGGCCCCAGATCAGCGCGGCGGCGAGGAAACCGTTGTACAGCCCCTGATTCGCCGCGAGCGCCGAGCTCTCCTTCGCGAACTCCTCGGTGGTGCCGAAGGAGGCGCGAGCGCGCGGGGTGGTCCACAGGAACATCTCGAGCACGACGATGTACAGGTGGATCAGCGCGACGATGCCGACCAGCACGTTGGCGACGACATTCACGGGTTACTCGCTCTCGTCGGCCAGCAGCAGCCGTTCGTCGGTGTCGAAACAGGTGTGCGTGCCGGTGTGACAGGCCGGGCCGGTCTGGTCGACGCGCAGCAGGACGGTATCGCCGTCGCAGTCGATCCGCACTTCGCGCACGTGCTGGACGTGGCCCGACGTCTCGCCCTTGACCCACAGTTCCTTGCGGCTGCGCGAGTAGTAGGTCCCGCGCCGGGTCGTGAGCGTGCGTTCGAGCGCCTCGTCGTTCATCCACGCCATCATCAGCACGTCCGATGTGGAGTGTTCGACGACGACGGCGGCGATCAGCCCGTCGGCGTTGCGCTTCAAGCGATCCGAGAGGGCGGGGTCAAGCGTCATTCGTGGCTCCGAGAAGGTGCCGTTTCACCGGCATCGAGTTGAGCAGGACCGCCGTGTAGATGTACCCGGCGAAGAGGATCCCGGAGACGATCTTCACCCAGAAGAGTTCCGCCGCCAGCATCGACAGCGCGTGCAGCAACCCGAAGAGGAAGCTGACCGCGAACCCGGCGAACCGCGCGGACGACATCTTCAGCACCAGCCCCGCCACGACGAGACCGCCGAGGACCAGCGACGTCCCCGGCAGCAGGAACGTCCGCGCGGACGAATACGGCGCGAACATGAGGATCCCGGCCATCGCGAGGTACGCGACGGCGAGCCCGAGCAGCAGCGCGCAGACGACCTTGACCTCGGTGGCGGCCTTCCACTTGCCCGCGATCACCGGACCACGACTCCCCCGGCGCGCAGCGCGCCCTTGACCTCGCCGATCTTCAACTGTCCGAAGTGGAACACGCTGGCCGCGAGCACCGCGTCCGCGCCCGCTTCGACGGCGGGCAGGAAATGCTCCAGCGCGCCGGCGCCGCCGCTGGCGATCACCGGGACCCGGACGGCCGCCCGCACCTGGGTGAGGAGTTCGAGGTCGAAGCCGTTCTTCGTGCCGTCGGCGTCCATCGAGTTGAGCAGGATCTCGCCGACGCCGAGTTCCTCGCCGCGCGCGGCCCATTCGACGGCGTCGATCCCGGTGCCCCGGCGGCCGCCGTGGGTGGTCACCTCGAAGCCGGACGGGGTCGGTTCGGTGCCCTCGGGGACCCGGCGCGCGTCCACCGACAGCACGACGCACTGCGCGCCGAACCGGCGGGACGCCTCGCGCAGGAACTCCGGCCGCGCGATGGCGGCGGTGTTGATGCTCACCTTGTCCGCACCGGTGCGCAGCAGCCGGTTGACGTCGTCGTTCGTGCGCACGCCGCCACCGACGGTGAGCGGGATGAACACCTGCTCCGCGGTCCGGCGAACCACGTCGAAGGTGGTCTCGCGGTCCCCGGAGGAGGCCGTGACGTCGAGGAACGTGAGCTCGTCCGCGCCCTCGGCGTCGTACAGGCGGGCGAGTTCGACGGGGTCGCCGGCGTCGCGCAGGTCGGCGAAGTTGACGCCCTTCACCACACGGCCCGCGTCGACGTCGAGACACGGGATGACCCTGACTGCGACTGACATGGGGACAAGCGTAGTCAAGGGCGTTCTAAGCTCGCGGAATGGCACAGGCGGGGCGGCGGCCGGGGCAGACCGAGACGCGGGAGGTGATCCTCGACGCGGCACGGCGCAGGTTCGCCGAACAGGGCTACGACGGGGCGACCGTCCGCGGCATCGCGGCCGACGCCGGGGTCAACGCCGCGCTGCTGCACCATTTCTTCGGCACCAAGCAACGGCTCTTCGCCCTGTCGATGAACCTGCCGGTCGACCCGGGCGAGCTGGTCCCCCGGATCCTCGACGGCCCCGAGGACCAGATCGGCGAACGCCTCGTCCGCGCGTTCCTCGGCCTCTGGCAAGCTCCCGAAGGCCGCGCGCCGTTCCTGGCGATGATCCGGTCCGCGACCACCAACGAGCAGGTCGCGACCATGATGCGGCAGTTCCTGGAACGGGCGGTGCTGGCGCGGGTCGCCGAGGCGCGCGGCGTGCCGAAGGTCCGGGTGGCCGGGGTCGCCGCGCAGATGATCGGGTTCGCGCTGCTGCGCTACGTCATCGGGCTGCCGCCGCTGGCCGCCGCCTCGGAGGACGAGATCGTCGCGATGCTGGCGCCGGTCGCGCAGTATTACCTGACCCCCGACGTTCACCGGCCGGACACTCCGCGCGGCTAGCTTCCCGAGGATGCGCATCGCTGCTCTCCTCCCCCTCCCCCTGCTGGCGGCCTCGCTGCTCGCCGCCGTGCCCGCCGAAGCGGGCCAGAACCCCTCACCCGTGGCACAGACTCGGGCCTACGTCGACGACAAGGGCGCGAACCCCGCGAACGCCGACGCCGACGACCCGGCGATCTGGGTCCACCCGAAGAATCCTTCGGCCAGCGTCGTACTCGGCACGCTTAAGGAAGGCGGGCTGGCCGCGTTCGATCTGAAGGCGCGGCAGTTGCAGCATCTCGCCGTTCCCGAGGGCGGCCGGTTCAACAACGTCGACGTCGTCGGCGATCTCGCCGTGGTGAGCGACCGCGGCCGGGACCGCGTGCGCGTCTACCGGATCGACCCGGCCGGAGCCGCGGCCGGCTCGCGGGTGCTCCGTGACGTCACGGATCCTTCCGCCCCACCGGTCTTCTCCGCTTCGGAGTCCGAAGTGGACGAACAGCGGACCGCGTACGGGCTCACCGCCGGACGCGACCCGCGCACCGGCGCGCGCTGGGTCGCGGTGACCCGGCGGCACGAGACCCGCGTGGCGCTCTTGCGACTTGTCGACAAAGCGGACGGCACCGTCGGCACGGCGCCGATCGGCACGATCGACCTGCCGTCGGAGTTCCGGCTGCCGAACGGGAAGACGTGGTCCCCCTGCGGCGAACCGGACGAGCGGCCGCAGCTGGAAGGTTCGGTCCTCGACACCGCGAACCGCGTGCTCTACACCGCGCAGGAGGACGTCGGGATCTGGCGGATCCCGGTGCACGGTGCCGGTTTCGGCCGTCCGGAGCTGATCGACAAGGTGCGGTCGTTCGGGGTTCCGCAGCGGTTCGACGAGGCGACCGAGGAATGCGTCGCCGACGGCCCCGACCCCGGCTTCGGCGGGAAGTGGCTGACGGCGGACGCCGAGGGGCTGGCGCTGGCCGACGGCAAGCTGCTCGCGTCGAGCCAGGGCGACTCGCGGTTCGTGGTGTACGACCGTGACGGCACGCCGCGGCGCGATTTCCGGGTCGTCGCCGGACGCGGGACCGACTCGGTCGAGCACTCCGACGGCGCCGCGATCACCACCAGGCCGCTGGGGCCGCTGTTCCCGCACGGCCTGCTGGTGGTGCACGACGGCGAACGCCGCCCGGCCGCCACCGACCCCTCCGGTGAGGAGCTCGCGACCACCGGATTCGCCTTCGTCCGGCTGGAGACCGCCGTGCGGTGATCACGTTCACCGAGAAAGTTCCGTTCCCGATGCATCAGCCGGGTGGTCTCGCGCGTCCTTAGGGGGAGACCACCGGCTGAGGGGGACACGTGCCTGCGAGCTTCGACGAGTTCGTCGCGGATCGCCTGGACGGCCTCCTGCGCTACGCGACCGTCCTGACCGACGATCCGTACCTGGCGCAGGACATCGTCCAGGAGGTGCTGCTGCGTGCTCAGCAACGCTGGCCGAAGATCGACTCGCCACCGACCTACGTCCGCCGGATGGTGACCAACGAGTACCTCTCGTGGCGGAGGCGGCTGGCGGTCCGCCGGGTGACGCCGTCGTCGCCGGAAGTGCTCGACCTGGTGAGCCCACCGGTCTCCGATCACGCCATCGAGTACGACGAACGCGACGCGATGCTGGACCGGCTCGCGAAGCTCCCGCGCAAACAACGCGCCGCGATCGTGCTCCGCTACTACGAGAACTACTCCGACGAGGAGATCGGCGCGGTGCTCCGCTGCGCGACGTCGACCGTGCGCAGCCAGATTTCGCGCGCGCTCTCGACGTTGCGGGAGACCGGGCCGTCCTCGTCCGTGCAGCCCACGGGAGCCCGCAAATGACCCGACTGAGTGACGAGCACACCGAGGACCTGATCCGGGAGAGCCTCGAACACCTGGCGGCGCGGGCGCCCGACGGTGCCGAGATCCGCGACGCGCTGGCCCAACGGCCGTCACGCCGTCCGACGATGGCCTTGGCACTGGTCGCGGCGGCGGTCGCGATCATCGCCCTCGGCGTCCCGCTGGGCCTGCGGGCCTACACCACGGTCACCCCCGCCTCGCCGCGCAACGCCGACTGGGCGGTGCTGCCGTACAAACCCGGCTGGCTGCCCGACGGCTTCAAGGAGCTGACCCGGAGCGCGAAGCCCTACCCGGGACCGCAGACCAGGACATGGAGCGGCGGTGAGGCCGGGCAGGTGCGGCTGACCACCACTCCGCTGGACGACCGGGGCGGACCGTGGACCATCGCTCCCGCGCCGAACCAGATCATCGTGCACGGCAGGGTCGGGATGGTCTCGGAGGTCTACGGCGACGCGACGATGCTGACCTGGTCGCCCGACGACACGTATCTGCTGAGCTTGACGTTGTACGGGATCAAGGACCCGCGCGGCGTCGGCCAGCGGATCGCGGACGAGATGGTCAGGGACGACCGTGCCCGGGTTTCGGGCGAACTGCGGTTCGGCAGGCTGCCCACCGACCTGGAGCTGTCCGGGGTGAACCTGTTCATGACCGTCGGCGGGGGTGCGACCGAACTCGAAGCCACCCGTACCGGGCAACCCATCGCGGCGGCGGTCGTCATGGCGTCGCTCCGCGCCGAACGGCCGGACTCGGGCGACGCCACGCCCGTTCCGCTCAAGGTCAGGGGTGCCGACGGCTTCTTCCTGCCGCAGCGGACCGGACGGCTCGGGCACGAGGACGAAACGGTCGCCGTCCAGGTGGAGGGCGGGCGGTGGCTCACCGTCTCCGGCAAACGGGACCAGGCGACGCTGCTCGACATCGCGAACGGCGTCCAGCTGATCCCCGGCGATTACAGCTGGTTCGGGAAGCCGCCGGAATAGTGCCGGACGGGCAGGGGTTGTCGACGGCATGACGGACACCTACCGCTCCATCGTGTTCACCGAGTACGGCGACTCCGGGGTCCTGCGCGTCCTCGAGCGGGAGCTGCCCGAGCCGGGCCCCGGCCAGGTGCGGGTCGCCGTCCGGGCGGCGAGCGTGAACCCGATCGACTGGAAGATCCGCTCCGGGCTGATGGCCGAGGTGTTCCCGACGGAGTTCCCCGCCATCCCCGGTGGCGACATCGCCGGTGTCGTCGACGCGGTCGGCGAGGGCGTGTCCGAGTTCGCGGCCGGTGACGAGGTGCTCGGCTCCGGAGCGGGCGGATACGCGGAGTACGTCCTCGCGAAACCCGCGAGCCTGGTCCGCAAGCCCGAGTCGCTCTCGTGGGAGCTGGCCGCAGCGCTGCCCGCCGTCGTCAACACTGCCTATCGCGCGCTCAACCTGCTGGATCTCCAGGAGGGCGAGACGCTGCTCATCGACGGCGCCGCGGGAGGTGTCGGCACCGTCGCCGTGCAGCTCGCCGTCGCGCGCGGGCTGACCGTCGTGGGCACGGCGAGCGAAGGGAACCACGAGTACCTGCGCTCGCTGGGCGCTGTGCCGGTGCAGTACGGCGAAGGGCTCTCCGAGCGCGTCCGCGACGTCGCACCGCAGGGCGTCGACGCGTCCTTTGACGCCTCCGGGCGCGGCTCGCTGGCCACCCTGGTGGAGCTGACCGGTGGTCCGAAGCGGGTCATCACCATCGCCGCTCCGGACGCGGCCGACCACGGTGTCCGCTTCACGTCGGGGACTCCGGCCGAGCAGGTGCCCGGCTCGCTGGCCGAAGGCGCCGCGCTCGCCGCCGAAGGCAAGCTCGACCTGCCGATCGCCCGGGTCTACCCGCTCGCCGATGCGGCCGCGGCCCAGGACGAGAGCGAAGCGGGCCACGTCCGGGGCAAGCTCGTCCTGGTCCCTTGAGCCTCCCCTCGTGAGTGGTGAGGACGGTTAGAACCAAGGCTGCCTTCGGTACCTACTGAATGCGGGTGGCCGTTGGCCGCCGGTCCGTGAAGGCCTCCTTCCCTACCCTGAAGGTAGGCAAGGAGGCCTTCACGGACTTTGCGGATCGCCACCCGCGGCTCTGCGACACCACAAGTCCCAGCAGTCCCAGCAGATGCGCGTGAAGGTCCCCTTCCCTCGGCTCAGCCGAGGAAACTCGACCTTCACACCTTCCCCAAGTACGTGAAGGCCCCCTTCACTGCGTCTAGCGCAAGGAAGGGGGCCTTCACGTACTGCTGGAGGCGTGTCTCGTGAGTGGTAAGGGCGGTTAGAACCGTCTTCACCACTCACGAGACGCGCCCCCATGTCCCCCTTGACTCTCGCTTCTCAACGGGCGCAGAATTAAACGCATGACTAATTCAGCGATCTCCGTGACCGGCCTGCGGGTCGTCCGCGGCGGCCGCGAGGTCGTCAGGGACGTCGATTTCGCGACGCCGCGCGGCCGGATCACCGGTCTGCTCGGTCCCAGCGGCTGCGGTAAGACGACGCTGATGCGCTCGATCGTCGGCGTGCAGATCGTCGCCGCGGGCGAGGTCACCGTGCTCGGCCATCCCGCGGGCAGCCCGCCGCTGCGGCGGTTGATCGGCTACGCCACCCAGAATCCGGCCATCTACGCCGACCTGACCATCACGGAAGCCTTGCGGTACTTCGCTTCCGTGCTTCGCACACCGGTGTCCGATGTGGACAGAGTGATCGGCGAGGTCGGGCTCGCCGATCACGCCGGCAAGCTCGTCGGCTCACTGTCGGGCGGCCAGCACAATCGCGCCAACCTCGCGGTCGCGCTGCTCGGGAAGCCCGAACTGCTCGTCCTCGACGAGCCGACCGTCGGCCTGGATCCCGTGCTCCGCGACGAACTCTGGGCGCTTTTCCGCCGTCTCGCCGAGGGCGGGGCGACACTGCTCGTGTCCAGCCACGTCATGGACGAGGCCGCGCGCTGCGACCGTCTGCTGCTCATGCGCGAAGGCCGGATCCTCGCCGACGACACCCCGGCCGGGTTGCGCGAGCGCACCGGCACGACCGATCTGGAGCAGGCGTTCCTGCGGCTGGTCCGCGCGACCGAGGTGAGCCCGTCGTGAACCCCGCCTTGACCCTGGCCACGGCCCGCCGGATCCTCCTGCAGCTCCGGCACGATCCGCGCACCGTCGCGATGCTGATCGTCGTGCCGTCGCTGCTGATGGTGCTGCTGCGCTTCGTCTTCAACTCCGAAGCGGTGTTCAGCCGCGTCGCCCCGGCGCTTCTCGGCGTTTTCCCGTTCCTGATCATGTTCCTGATCACCTCGATCACGACCCTGCGCGAGCGCACCACGGCCACGCTGGAACGGCTGATGACCCTGCCGATCGGCAGGATGGACCTGCTCTTCGGTTACGCGCTCGCGTTCGGCTCGATCGCGATCGTGCAGGTCGGCGTCGCCGCCGGGGTGTCGCTCGCCTGGCTGGGCCTCGACATCGCGGGCTCGATCGCGATGCTGCTGCTCATCGCCGTCCTCGACGCGCTTCTCGGGATGGCGCTCGGCCTCTTCGTGAGCGCGTTCGCGCGGACCGAATTCCAGGCGGTGCAGTTCATGCCGTTGTTCGTGCTGCCGCAGATCCTGCTGTGCGGCCTGTTCGTGCCGCGCGGGGAGATGGGCTGGCTCCTGAACTGGCTCTCGAACGTGATGCCGCTTTCGTACGCCGTCGAAGCCCTCACCCGGGTCACCACGTCGGGCACCGTGGACGCGACGCTGATCCGGAACCTGATCATCGTCGGGGTGTGCGCCCTGGCGGCGCTGGTCCTCGGCGCGGCGACCTTGCGCAGGCGGACGCCCTAGACTCTCCACATGGGATCGGAGTTCGAGCGGATCGCCGCCGAGAAGTACGTCGTCCTGACCACCTTCCGCAAGAACGGCACCCCGGTGCCGACGCCGGTCTGGGCGGCGGGTGACGGCGGCGAACTGGTGATCTGGTCCGAACGGAAGGCGGGCAAGGTCAAACGCATCCGCAACAGCGGTCGGGTCGAGGTCCAGGCCTGCGACTTCCGCGGCAACAAGACCCACGGCGACGTCGTCGCGGGCGAGGCGCGGCTGCTCGATCTCGACGAGACCGAACGCGTGCGCAAGGTGATCGCGCGGAAGTACGGGATCACCGGCCGGGTCACGATGTTCTTCAGCAGGCTGCGGGGGCCGAAGGACCGGACCGTGGGGATCGCGATCAAGCTGGCCGAGTGAGCTGAGCCTCCCGCAGCTCCGCCGCCATCGCCGCCGAGTCGTGGTCCGGCCCGCAACCCTCCACCAGGATCAGATCGCCCGGGATGTGGTCCGCCCGCAGGTGCAGGATCTCCCGGTAGGCGGGCGACGCGTACCACTCGCGGGCCACGGCCAGGCTCGGGAAGCCGATCATCACCAGCGCTCCCGGCCACTCCCCCTCGACGACCTCGATCTCGTTCCCGTGCACGAGGAACTTCCCGCCGAAGGGGTCGAGCGTGTCCTGGATCCGCTCCAGGTACTGGAGCACCTCTTCGGTCGGCGCACCGGTGGGGCGAAGGTGGGCGATACCGTACGCGGTCATGATGTCCTCCCAGGTTCGTTGTCCTGGAAGGAATCCTGACCGAACGGGCGCGTAGCGTCGATTACCCGGGAGGTAAAGTTCAGAACTCCGCGACGGCGGCGAGCGCCTCGGGCAGGGTGAACGCGCCGGCGTAGAGCGCCTTGCCGACGATGGAACCCTCGACACCGTCGCGGGCCAGCGCGGCCAGTGCGCGGAGATCGTCCACACTGGACACACCGCCGGAAGCGATGACCGGCGCGTCGGTGCGGGCGGCGACCTCGCGGAGCAGCTCGATGTTCGGGCCCTGGAGGGTGCCGTCCTTGCTCACGTCGGTGACGACGTAGCGCTGCGCGCCGTCGCGGTCGAGCCGGTCGAGGACCTCCCAGAGGTCACCGCCGTCCTGCGTCCAGCCGCGCGCGGACAGCCGGTGCCCGGCCTCGGTGATCCGCACGTCCAGCCCGATGGCGACCCGGTCGCCGTAGGAGGAGACGACCTTCGCGGTCCACTCCGGGTCCTCCAGCGCCGCCGTGCCGAGGTTGACCCGGCGGGCGCCGGTGGCCAGCGCGGCCTCCAGCGACGCGTCGTCGCGGATGCCGCCGGAGAGCTCCACCTGGACGTCGAGCTTCGCCACGACGTCGGCGAGCAGCTCCCGGTTGGAGCCCTTGCCGAACGCGGCGTCGAGATCCACCAGATGGATCCATTCCGCCCCGTCACGCTGCCAGGCGAGCGCCGCCTCCAGCGGGCTGCCATAGGAGGTTTCGGTGCCGGCCTCGCCCTGGACGAGTCGCACGGCCTGGCCATCGGCCACATCAACGGCGGGAAGGAGCGTGAAAGTCACGCGCCCACTCTAAGCGAGGGTGTTCAGCCAGTTGCGCAGCAGGTGCGCACCCGCGTCCCCGGACTTCTCCGGGTGGAACTGGGTCGCCCACAGCGGCCCGTTCTCGACGGCGGCGACGAAGTCCTGACCGTGGTTCGCCCAGGTCACCTTGGGTTGCTGCCCGGCGAGGCCGGAGTCCAGGTCCCAGGTCCGCGCGGCGTAGGAGTGCACGAAATAGAACCGCGTGTCCGCGTCGAGCCCGGCGAACAACTGCGAATCCTCCGGCGCGCGGACGGTGTTCCACCCCATGTGGGGGAGGACGTCGGCCTCCAGCCGGTCGACCGTGCCCGGCCATTCGCCCGCGCCTTCGGCCTCCACGCCGTGCTCGACCCCGCGTTCGAACAGGATCTGCATGCCGACGCAGATGCCCAGCACGGGGCGGCCACCGGCGAGACGTTTGCCGATGATCTTCTCCCCCGACACCGACCGCAGCCCCTCCATGCAGGCGGAGAAGGCGCCGACACCGGGAACGACCAGGCCGTCGGCCTCCAGCGCGGCATGCGGGTCCGCGGTGACCTCGACGTCGGCACCGGCGCGCTCGACGGCGCGTTCGGCGGATCGGAGATTGCCGGACCCGTAGTCCAGGATCACCACGCGAGGAGTAGCCACGCTCTCCAGGCTAGCGGACCGGATTTTCCCCGGATTCCCTGTTTCGACCTTCACTCTTCTGGGTAATAGCGACTCCGAGTGAAAGGCCGGCGCAGGACCGCCCTGCACTTATGGAGGAACGATGCAGGACGCCGACGACCTGACCCGCCTGCTCAACGCCTGGCGCGAGGACATCGACAGCGTGCCTTTCCCTACCTTCGCGGAGCTGCTGATCCCGGCGCAGAAGCGGCGCTCCGCCCCGGCCCGGACGGCCACGGCATCGGTTCAGGTGACGAAGACCACCGGATGGCGCGATCGCTGACACCCGACTCCGGTCGTGTGTGTGGTTTTCTTCATAGGAAGATGCCCCACCGAGCCGACCAGGAGTGACGCATGAGCAGCAGCCCGGATCCGCGCGACTTCCTCGATCTCGACGCCGAGCTCTCCGCCGAGGACCGGGCCATGCGGGACGCCGTGCGCTCGTACGCGCACGACCAGCTCCTGCCGAACATCGCCGAATGGTACGAAACGGGCGCCCTGCCCGCCGCCGAGCTCGCCAAGGGGTTCGGACAGCTCGGGCTGCTCGGCATGCACCTGGAGGGTTACGGCTGCGCGGGTACCAGCGCGGTCGCCTACGGCATCGCCTGCCGCGAACTCGAGGCCGTCGACTCCGGGCTGCGCAGCTTCGTCTCGGTGCAGGGTTCGCTGGCGATGTACGCGATCCACAAATGGGGCACCGAGGAGCACAAGCAGGAGTGGCTGCCGCGGATGGCCGCCGGTGAGGCGCTCGGCTGCTTCGGCCTGACCGAACCGGACGCCGGCAGCGACCCCGGCAGCATGCGGACGCGCGCGGTGCGCGACGGCTCCGACTGGGTGCTGAGCGGCACGAAGATGTGGATCACCAACGGAACCGTGGCCGACGTCGCGGTCGTCTGGGCGCAGACCGACGAAGGCGTGCGCGGCTTCGTCGTCCCCACGAACACGCCGGGCTTCACCGCCAACGAGGTCAAGCACAAGCTGTCGCTGCGGGCCTCGCTGACCGCGGAACTCGTGCTCGACGGCGTCCGCTTGCCGGATTCGGCGGCGTTCCCCGAGGTCAGGGGACTGCGCGGACCGCTGTCCTGCCTGAACGAGGCGCGCTACGGGATCCTGTTCGGCGTCGTCGGCGCCGCTCGCTCCTGCTACGAGTCCGCGCTGGAGTACACGCTGAGCCGGGAGCAGTTCGGCAAACCGCTGGCCGGATTCCAGCTCACCCAGCGCAAACTCGCCGACCTCGTCGTCGAGGTCAACCGCGCCGGGCTGGTCGCGCTGCGGATCGGGCGGCTCAAGGACGCCGGGACGTTGCACCACAACCACGTCAGCTTCGGCAAGCTCGCCAACGTCCGCTCCGCGCTGGAGGTCGCCAGGACCGCGCGCGGCATGCTGGGCGCCAACGGGATCTCGCTGGAATACCCGGTGATGCGGCATATGTCGAACCTGGAAACCGTGCTGACCTACGAGGGCACCGAGGAGATGCACGCGCTCTCGCTCGGCCAGTCGGTCACCGGGCTGGCCGCTTTCCGCTGAGCGGCGATCAGTCCCGCGCCGCGAGGAGATCCGCGAGCCCGTCCGGGTAGAGGATCGCCTTGCCGCTCGCCACGTCGGCCATCGGCAGCCAGTGCACGCGGGCGCCGTCGTCGAGGACGACGCCGACCTCGTCGCGCTCGTAGAACGCCTTGTCGATGAGGTCGGCGGTGAACAGGAACACGATCTCGTGTCCCGGCCTGCCTTCGAAGGTGAACACGTTCTCCAGCACGGCGATCTGCTCGACCGAGGTCAGCTCCGCCGCGAGTTCCTCCTGGAATTCGCGGTGCAGCGCCTCGGCGGCGGTCTCGCCGAACTCGATCCCTCCGCCCAGCGGCCGGTGGTAGGTCACTCCTTTGGCGTGGTCGCGGCCTTCGAACACGAGAAGGTCGTCGCCGCGGCGGATCACCCCGAGCGCGAGCGGGCGGATCTTCGTCATCCCGGTGACGCTAGCGGAGGAATTCCTTGACGGACAAGGCGATCGAACCGGCGTCGAGACCGTGCGCGAGGTCGTGATCGGCCATTTCGCCGTAGATCCGGACTTCCGCGTCGCGCCGGACGCCCAGCGACAGCAGCCGGTGCGGCGTTTCGGACAAAGCGTCCGCCACCGCGTGCGCCGAGGTTCCCGCGAGGTAGGGCTCGACCAGTACGACGTCGGTGCTGCCCGCGGCCTCCACGGCCGAACGCAGCCCGGCGGCGTCGAACGGCCGGATCGTCGAGGTGTAGAGCACGGTGACGTCGAGGTCGGCCGTCGCTTCGAGCACCCTGTCGAGCATCGGCCCGACGGCCACCACCACGCCCCGCCCGCCTTCGCGCAGTGTCTGCAGGCCCGCGCCCAGATGCGCTTTCGCGTTCTCCTGCGCGGAAAGCCGGAGATAGACGCGTCCGGTGCCGGGGATGGACTCGAGCAGCAGCCGCCGCGCTTCTTCGGGGTGTCCCGGCACGTGCACGGTCCAGCCCGGCAACGTGTCGATGAGGGCGACGTCGCCGGGCGCCTGATGCGTCCGCCCGGCGGTCGGCATGTCGTAGGACGCGCCCGAAGACACCAGCACGGCGCCGACGTCCTGATGTCCGAGGTCGAGTTTGACCTGCTCGAAAGCCCGCTCCACGAGGAACGACGAGAAGGTGTGGACGATCGGGCGCATCCCGGCCAGCGCGAGCCCGCCCGCGGTGCTCATCATCAGTTGTTCGCGGATGCCGACGTTGAGCACCCGGTCGGGATGTTTCCTCGCGGCGAAGGCGAGTTGTGCCGCGGAGATGTCGGCGAGCACGACGGCGACGTTCGCGTCGGTGTCGAGCACTTCGGCGGCGGCTTCCAGGAACGTTTCGCGCATGTTCACGGGTTCAGGCCTTTCGCTCGACGGTCGCGACCACGGCGAGCGGCCGGTCCGGATGGGGGGTGGTGAGGGCTTCGTGGAGCGCGTCGTGGTCGCGGCCGTCGACGGTGCGCGTCGTCCAGCCCTCGACCTCGAACCGGCGCGCGATCCCGCCGGGCCAGCCGTGCGTGGCCGAGGAGTTGTCGACGACGACGGCGGTCAGCTGCGGCATGCCGATACGGCCGGCGACCGCGATGGCCTCTTGGTTGGAGCCCTCGTCGAGTTCCGCGTCGCCGACGAGGGTGACGACCTTGGCGTCACGGAATCCCTTGGCGCGCAGGCCGAACACGGTGCCGATGGCCAGCGGGAGGCCGTGCCCGAGCGAACCGCTGGAGATCTCGGCCACGGGCAGCCTCGCCCGGTCCGGATGGTGGCCGAGCCGGGACTCGGCCGAAGTCCAGTCGGCGAGTTCCTCCTCGTGGATGAAGCCCTTCTTCGCCAGCACCGCGTAATAGGCCATCGGGCCGTGGCCCTTCGACAGCAGGAAACGGTCGCGGCCGGGCTCGCGGATGTTCTCCGGGGTGATGTCGAGCACACGGTCGTAGAGCACCCATAAGACGTCCACAGTGGACTCCGCGGCGGCCTGATGCTTCTCGTCCCCGGTCATCAGCGAGATCAGCCGCGGCAGATCCTCGTAGCCGGTCTTGATGTCAGTGGTCATGAACCGAGGTTGCAACCTCGACTTAAGTCGAAGTCAAGGCTAGCCTGGCGACGTGACGAGACTGGCTGAACACCTGAGCATCGGACAGGTCGCCGACCGCAGCGGCGTGCCCCATACGGCTTTGCGTTTCTACGAGGACAAAGGGCTGATCAGCTCCGAGCGCTCGGCGGGCAACCAGCGGCGGTACTCGCGTTCGGTGCTGCGCCGGATCGCCTTCATCCGCGCCGCGCAACGGGTCGGCCTCAGCCTGGACGACATCAGCTCGGCACTGGAGACCCTACCCAAGGACCACGCCCCCACCAAGGCCGACTGGGCCCGCCTTTCGCGGGGCTGGCAGGACGAGCTCGACGCGCGGATCGACGCGTTGCAGCGCCTGCGTGACCGGCTGACCGGCTGCGTCGGCTGCGGTTGCCTTTCCCTGCGCAGCTGCGGGCTCTACAACGCCGACGACCAGATGTCGCGGTTCGGCCCCGGCGCGGGCAAACTGCGCCCGGCGTCCGAGGGCGGCATCTGAATTCCGTTGCCGCGCGGGGGCCGGATGTGGGTCACTGTGACTCGAAATGGACAAGAAACACCTCATCCGGGTCTCGAAACGACTCTCCCGGCATCTGCGGCACGCACCCGGCGACATCGGGATCACCCTCACCCCCGACGGCTGGGTCGAAGTCGACACGCTTTTGGCGGCCTTGCGGCGCAACGGCTTGAAGCTCACCCGCGCCGAACTCGACGAAGTCGTCGAGGGCAACGACAAACGGCGCTTCGCCTTCGACGAGGACGGGCTGCGGATCCGCGCCAGCCAGGGCCACAGTGTCGACGTCGACCTCGCGCTGCCCGCGGCGATTCCGCCGGACGTGCTCTACCACGGCACGGTTTCCCGGTTCCTCGACGCGATCATGTACGAGGGGCTCCGGCCGATGAACCGGCACGCCGTGCATCTCTCGGCGACCGTGGACACCGCGCGAGCCGTCGGGGCGCGGCGCGGCGTCCCGGTGCTGCTCGCCGTCGACGCACGGGAGATGACCGCCGCCGGACACGAATTCCAGGTGAGCGCCAACGGTGTCTGGCTCACCGCGGCCGTTCCGCCGGAGTTCCTGCGGCGGCTAGACGAGGCCGTTGGCCCTCAGTAGCCCCAGTGTGCCGACGGTGAACATGCCGTTCCACTCCAGCGCGGCCGCGGGCGAATAGCTGGCGTAGTCGACCCGCCAGCCCCCGTCTTCGTGCTGTCCGCCCGCCACCCGCCGCAGATCCGCTTCGATGACCTCGGGCCGGAAGAGCTTCCGTGCCGGGCCGCCGGGTTCCGGGGCGAAATCGAGCGGGCGCATGGCTTCGCCCTCGATGCCGCCGCCGACGGCGACCACCCCGTCGGCCGGGAGGAACCGGCCGAGCTTCTCGACCAGACGCGTGTCGCCCAGGGCGTCCACCAGCTTCATCGCGAAGGCGAGCACGAGCGCGTGCGGTGTCTCGTCGAGCTTTTCGATCTCGCCGAGGCAGTAGCTCGTCGCCTTCGCCAGCCACGGATGCGCGGCGACCGCGGGATCGTGCGCCGCGACGCGATGGGCGGTGACCGCGACGATCGCGGTGATCTGCAGTGAGGAGACCGACGGATCCGCGTTCGCCCAGAACGGCGCGCTGCCGAACGGATCCGGCATCGGGACCGCGAACGGGATCCCGCCGTCGGGCAGGGAAATCGATTCGAGCCAGTCGCAGAGTTCGGCCGCGCGCGGACTGGTCGCCGGGCCGACGTCGGCGAAGACCTCGAAAGCGTGCAGCGCGCCACCGGGCTGGCTCGTCGCCGAGCGGCAGTCGGGTTCCAGCCCGTGGCCGTAGCCGCCGTCGGGATTGCGGTACGCCTCCAGCGCGGCGAGCGCCGCCGCCGGGTCACCGTCGCGGAAAAGGACCTCGAAGCGCCGCCTGTCGAGCAGCCGCGCCTGGGTGGCCATGAACGTGGCCGCCGTCGTCAGATCGATGTTCATACCGACAGCGTCGCGTGGATCGCGGCCGCCGTCTTGAACACATCGGTCACGAACGGCGGCGCGGGCGGTTGTAGAGCTTGCGCCCGACGGCCAGGAGCGTTTCGCGCAGCGTTTCGTCGTCGAGCGACGCGACCTCGGGCGAGCCGCCGGCGACGGCGATCCCCGCCAGCAGCACCTGCGCGGTCACGATCGCGGTGAGATCCGGATCCGGGCCGACCAGGATCTCCAGCAGCCGGTTCTTGAAACTGTCCGAGCTGTGCACGGACTTCTCGATCGCGCGGGCGATGCCGGGGTCGCTGGAGAACAAGGCGACCAGCGAACGGTGCCGCACCACGAGATCGACGAAACCGTCCAGCAGGTGGTCGATCTGCGCGCCCCGGGTGCGCTGGGCGCGGGCGTCGTCGACGATGCCCTCCAGCTCGCGCAGCACGGGCTCGGCGACCGACTCGGTGATCTCCGCCTTCGTCTTGAAGTGGTAGTAGACGGCGGCCTTCGTGACGCCGAGGGCGTCCGCGATCATCTGCAGCGAGGTGCCTTCCACGCCGTGTTCGGTGAACAACCGCAACGCCGTGCCCAGTAGTCGCGTGCGGGTGTCCTCCGCGTGGACGACGTCCATGTTCCCTCCTCGTTCAGCCGTCGGAGATTACGTCAAGCGTGCCCGCGTGGCCAAACGAGTACTAGCCGTGCGGCTAGTCACACACTTGCCGATCGGCTTGTAGGCCCCTAGCCGATCGGCTAGCTTGGAATGAACCTGATCGAGTGAACGGGAGACTTTCGTGGCCAGCTTCCTCTACCGCCTGGGCCGGTTCTCGTTCCGGCGCCGGGCACTGGTGACGGCGGTGTGGGCCACCGTCCTGGTGGCCCTCGGCGCGGGAGCGCTGACCCTGTCCGGCCAGCTTTCGAACTCGGTGACCATCCCCGGCACCGAGTCGCAGAAGGCGATCGACCAGCTCGCCGACCGGTTCCCGGAAGCCGCCGCCGGTGGCGCGACGGCGCGCGTCGTCATCTCGACGCCCGGCGACATCACCGACGCCGCCGGACAGGCGGCGATCACGGGACTCGTCAAGGGACTCGAGAACGCCCCGAAGGTCGCCGGCGTGGTCAACCCGCTGCAGATGCAGGCGATCTCCCCCGACAAACACGTCGCGCTGGCGCAGGTCTCCTATCGCGTGCCGGGTTTCGAGCTCACCGACGCCGACCGCGAGGGCTTGATGGCCGCCGCGGACGCCGCCAAGGCGGCCGGGTACACAGTGGACTTCGGCGGTGACGCCGTGCAGGCGATGCCCGCGACCAACGCCACCGAAGGCCTCGGTGTCGCCGTCGCCGCGGTCGTCCTGATCATCACCTTCGGCTCGCTGCTCGCGGCCGGGATCCCGCTGCTGACCGCGCTCATCGGCGTCGGCATCGGCATGGCGGGTATCACCACGGCGTCCGGTTTCCTCGAACTGAACACGAACACGCCGGTGCTCGCGCTGATGATCGGCCTGGCCGTCGGCATCGACTACGCGCTCTTCATCGTTTCCCGGTATCGGCACGAACTCACCATCGGCCGCGATCCGGAGGAGGCCGCCGGACGCGCCACCGGTACCGCGGGCTCCGCCGTGGTGTTCGCCGGGCTGACCGTCATCATCGCGCTGGCGGGCCTGACCGTCGTCGGCATCCCGTTCCTCGGCGAGATGGGGATCGCCGCGGCGATCACCGTCGCCATCGCGGTCGTCATCGCGCTCACCTTGCTGCCCGCCATCCTCGGCTTCGCGGGCGGCAAGCTGGCAGGTGGCAAGATCCGCTTGCGCCGCAAGGAAAGCACGACGACACACGGCGAGCGCTGGGCGAAATTCGTCGCCCGCCACCGGATCCCGGTGCTGATCGCCGCGATCGCCGGACTCGCGATCGTCGCCGTGCCCGCCGCGAGCATGCAGCTCGGCCTGCCGAACGACAGCACCGCCGCGCCGGACACCACCCAGCGCAAGGCCTACGACACCGTCGCCCGCAGCTTCGGCGAAGGCGCCAACGGCCCGCTGGTGATCGTCGTCGACCTGAGCGGCAGCACCGACCGGCAAGCCGCGCTCCAGCAGGCGGCCGCGGGTATCGGCGGCCTCCCCGAGCGCCCGATCGTCACGCCGCCCAAGACCAACCGCGGCGGTGACCTGGCGTTGCTGACCGTCATCCCGAAGAGCGGCCCGAGCAGCACCGCGACCGAAGACCTGGTCAGCGACATCCGCGGCCTGAACGCTGGGCTGGGTTCGGCCACCGGTGCGTCGCTGGCGGTGACCGGCCAGACCGCGGCCAACATCGACGTCTCGGAGAAACTCGCCGACGCGATGCTGCCGTATCTCGCGCTGATCGTCGGGCTCGCGTTCCTGTTGCTGATGCTGGTGTTCCGGTCGATCGTCGTCCCGCTGAAGGCGACGCTGGGCTTCCTCGGTTCGGTGGTCGCGACGTTCGGCGCCGTGGTGGCCGTGTTCCAGTGGGGCTGGCTCACCGACCTGCTCGGGGTGAAGACGACCGGGCCGATCATGAGCATGCTGCCGATTCTGCTGATCGGCGTGCTGTTCGGGCTCGCGATGGACTACCAGGTGTTCCTGGTGACGCGGATGCGGGAGGAATACGTCCACGGGGCCGACCCGCAGGAGGCGATGGTGACCGGTTTCCGGCACGGCTCCCGCGTCGTGGTCGCCGCGGCGCTGATCATGATCAGCGTGTTCGCCGGCTTCGTGCTCGCGGAGTCGTCGCTGATCCAGTCGATCGGGTTCGCGCTGGCCTTCGGGGTGCTGGTGGACGCGTTCGTGATCCGGATGACCATCGTGCCGGCGCTGATGTCGCTGCTCGGCCGCGGCGCGTGGTGGCTGCCGAAGTGGCTGGATCGCGTGCTGCCCGATGTCGACGTCGAAGGCGAGAAGCTCGCGAAGCAGCTTGATGCGCCTGATGAGCGGCAGCTGGTCGACGCCTCGAAGTAGCTCTGTCCGTGAAGGCCTCCTTGAGAGACTCTGGGTCCCTCAAGGAGGCCTTCACGGATTCAGCCGAGCGCCGCGCGGGCCTCTCCCAGCGCGAAGCCGAGCAGGTTCAGCCCGCGCCAGCGTTCGGCATTTTCGACGTGCGGATGGTCGGCCGCCAGCCCGATCCCCCAGACGGTGTCCAGCGGGCTGGCCTCGACCAGCACGCGATTCCTGGTGCCGAGCAGGAAGCCCCGCAGGTTCGGGTGCTGCCCGAATTTCGCGAGCGTCCCGTCGAGAACGATGCCGTAGCGCTCGTCCTCCCAGCGCGCCTGTTCGAATCCCCGCACCTCGCGGCCCAGCGCCTTGGCCTCACGCGGATGCCGGGCGCCGAGGATCCGCGCCGCGCTCTCGGCGTCGTCGAACAGGACCGCTTTGCGCCACATCATGTAGTGCTCGGCCGTCGGGAAGGTCTCGCCGTCGGCGGTGAACCGGGCGGGCCACCACTGGCTGAAGCATTCGGGCCCTACCGTGCCGTCACGCCGGGCCTGATGGCCCCAGAAGTACAGGAACTTGACGCGGCTCCCCGATCGCTGGAGCCGGACGACCTCGGCGACCGAGCGCGGGTTTCCGGACATGCCGGACAGCATGCTCGCCGACGTCGCGACGCGCAGCCGATTTAGCGGGCGTCGCTCAGGCCAGCCAGGCGATGGCGCCGCCGATGGCCAGCAGCGCGCCGATCCCCAGCACGACGGCCATGAACTTGACGCTCTTCCAGGTCGCGTAGACGCCGCCGATCAGGAAGCCGCCGAGCGCGAACAGCAGCACAGCGATGGTCGTGTTACTCACGACCGCCACCCTGCCACACGCTCGCGAGCCGGACCGCGCCGGGCTCGCCCCTTGTCACCGGGGCCGAGCCCGGCTAACGTACAACCACATGGTTGTACTTCGTGAGGAGAGCGAGGAGTCGCTCAACCAGCTCTTCCGCGCCTTGGCCGACGGCACCCGCCGCGACATCCTGGCGCGGGCGATCGCGGAAGCGCCGACGGTGTCCGAGCTCGCCGCGCATTACGAGATGAGCTTCGCCGCCGTGCAGAAACACGTCGCCGTGCTCCAGCGCGCGGGGCTCGTGCGGAAGCGCGCCAACGGCCGCGAACAGCTGGTGTCGACCGATCGCGAGCGGCTCAAACGCGCCACCGAGCTTCTCGACTCCTACGAAGTCCTTTGGCGCCAACGGGTGGCGCAGCTCGACGATGTCCTCCGGGAAGGGGAATGACGATGCCGATCACCTCGGTCACCAAAGATCCCGAGAAACTCCAGCTCACCGTCCTGGCGGACTTTCCCGTTCCACAAAAACGCCTCTGGGCGGCTTGGGCGGATCCAAGACAATTGGAACGCTTCTGGGGGCCGCCGTTCGCGCCCGCCACGTTCACCCATCACGATTTCCGGACGGGCGGCCGCGCCGAATACTTCCTGACCGGCCCCAACGGCGAGAAGTGGCCCAATTCCTGGAAGTTCGCCGCGGTGAATCCCATCGACTTCTTCGAGGCGGAGGACGGTGACGGCGACGACGAGGACATGCCCACGTCCATGACTTTCACCTTCGAGACGACAGCCACGGGATCCCGGATGATCCATGTGACGCGCTTTTCCAGCGTCGAAGCCATGGAAAAGACGATTCCCGGGATGGAAGAGGGGTTCCGCGCCGCGATGCCCCAGCTCGACGCACTGCTGGAGGCATGATGCGGAAGCTCAAGATCATCGAGCACATCTCGCTCGACGGGGTGATCCAGCATTCCGAGGACGAGAACGGCTTCCCGTACAGCGGCTGGAACATGCCCTACCGGACCCCCGCCGGCCGGGAGGCCCTCCTGGCCGCGCACACCGAACGCTTCGACCTGCTGCTCGGCCGCCACACCTACGACCTCTGGTCGGAATTCTGGCCGGACGCGCCGAGCGAGCCGTTCGCGGACCGGCTCAAGGCGGCGACGAAGTTCGTCGTCACCCACCGGCCGGAAAGCCTGAAATGGGGCCCGTTCGAGGGGATCGGGCCGGACATCGGCACCGCCTTGAGCCGCATCAAGGCGCAGGACGGCCCGGACCTCATCCTCTCGGGCAGTTCCACGTTGACGTCGACGCTGCTCGAAAACGGGCTCGTGGACGAAGTCGTGCTGGCCGTCTACCCGCTCCTTTTGGGCACGGGCAAGCGTTTCTTCGCCGAAGGAACGCCCGCCCAGGCCCTGGACTTCGTCGGCTCCACGACGACTCCGTCCGGCGTCCAGCTCACCACCTACCGCCCCACCGGCCGCGTTTAGTCCTCTAAATGCGGTAGTTGCACGCGCAAGGAACGCATCCAGAGGACTAAATGCGGGGGCTAGAGGACGCCCTTCGTGGACGGGATGCCGCCCGCCCGGGGATCCGGCTCGGTCGCGGCACGCAGCGCCCGCGCGACGGCCTTGTACTCGGCCTCCGCGATGTGGTGCGGGTCCCGGCCGTGCAGCACCCGCACGTGCAGCGCGATCTGCGCGTGGAACGACAGAGAGTCGAACACGTGCCGCGTCAGCACGAACGGGTAGTTCCCGCCGATGGTGAAGCTGTTGAACTGCTCGGGCTCGCCCAGGTGCACGCAGTACGGCCGCCCGGAGACGTCGATCGCGGCGTGCGCGAGGGTCTCGTCCATCGGGATCCACGCGTCGCCGAACCGGCGGATACCGCTCTTGTCGCCGAGTGCCTGCCGCAGCGCCTGGCCGAGCACGATCGCGGTGTCCTCGACGGTGTGGTGCGCGTCGATGTGCACGTCACCGGTCGCCTGCACCTTGAGGTCGAGCGAGCCGTGCACGCCGAACGCGGTGAGCATGTGGTCGTAGAACGGGACACCGGTGTCGATCTCCACCTGCCCCGTGCCGTCCAGATCGAGCTGGACCGAAATGGACGATTCCTTGGTGGTGCGGTCCACCTTGCCGACGCGACTCATCGCGGCACCTCCTTGCTGGCCTCGAGAAAGGCGTCGTTCTCTTCCGGCGTGCCGATGGTCACCCGCAGGTGCCCGGCGATGCCGACGTCCCTGATCAGCACACCGTTGTCCAAATAGGACTTCCAGGTCGCGGGCGCGTCCGCGAACCGTCCGAAGAGGACGAAGTTCGCGTCGCTGGGAACCGGCGTGAATCCCAAGCCCAGCAACGATTCCACCACGCGGTCACGTTCGGCCGCGAGTTTGGCGACCGAGGCGAGGGTGGCGTCCGCGTGCCGCAGCGCGGCGCGCGCGGCGGCCTGCGTGAGCTTCGAGAGGTGATACGGCAGGCGCACCAGCTGCAGCGCGTCGACGATCGCGGGCGCCGCCGCGAGATAGCCGAGCCGTCCGCCGGCGAAGGCGAACGCCTTGCTCATCGTGCGCGACACGATCAGCTTCGCCGGGTACTCCTCGATCAGCTCGACGGCGCTCGGCTGCGACGAGAACTCCGCGTACGCCTCGTCGACCACCACGATGCCCGGCGCCGCTTCGAGCAGCCCGCGCAACTCGTCGAACGGGATCGACCCGCCGGTCGGGTTGTTCGGGCTGGTCACGAACACGATGTCCGGACGGCGTTCGCGCACCAGCGCGGCCGCCTTCTCGGTGTCGAGCGTGAAATCGGCGCGGCGCGGCACCGGCAGCCAGTCGGTGCGGGTGCCCGCCGAGATGATCGGGTGCATCGAGTACGACGGCTCGAAGCCCAGCGCCGACCGGCCGGGACCGCCGAAGGCCTGCAGGATCTGCTGCAGGATCTCGTTGGATCCGTTGGCGGCCCACACGTTCGACTCCGAGACCAGCACACCGGTGGACACCGCGAGGTAGTCCGCGAGGTCCTGGCGCAGCGCGACGGCGTCGCGATCCGGGTACCGGTGCAGCGAAGCGGCCTCGGCGCGGACGGCCTCGGCGACGTCGGCCACCAGCGCGTCCGGCGGCGGGTACGGATTTTCGTTGGTGTTGAGCCGGATCGGCACGTCGAGCTGCGGTGCGCCGTACGGGGTCTTGCCCCGCAGGTCCTCCCGCAGCGGGAGCGCGTCGAGCGTGATCTCCTCGCCGATGCTCATGCCCGCTCCCCCTCGAACCGCGCCGTGATGGCCTCGCCGTGCGCGGGCAGGTCTTCGGCGTTCGCCAGCGCGACGACGCGGCCGGCGATCTCGCGCAGCGCGTCCTGGCTGTAGTCGACGACGTGCACGCCCTTGAGGAAGCTCTGCACCGAAAGCCCGGACGAGTGCCGCGCGAATCCGCCGGTGGGCAGGACGTGGTTGGACCCGGCGCAGTAGTCGCCGAGCGAGACCGGCGCGTACGCCCCGACGAAGATCGCGCCGGCGTTCCGCACGCGGGCCGCCACCGCACGCGCGTCCGCGGTCTGGATCTCCAGGTGTTCCGCGGCGTACGCGTCCACGACGCGGATCCCGTCGTCCACAGTGGACACCAGAATGACGCCGGACTGCTTGCCGCCCAAGGCCTCCGTCACCCGCTCGGAGTGCTTGGTCGCGGCCACGCGACCGGTGAGTTCCTTGTCGACGGCGTCCGCGAGCTCCTCGGACGTGGTCACGAGCACACTCGCGGCGAGCGGGTCGTGTTCGGCCTGGCTGATCAGGTCGGCGGCGACGTGCACCGGGTCCGCGGTCTCGTCGGCGAGGATCGCGATCTCGGTCGGGCCCGCCTCGGAGTCGATGCCGATGATGCCGCGCAGCAGCCGCTTGGCCGCGGTGAGATAGATGTTGCCGGGCCCGGTGACGATGTCGACGGGCTCCAGAATCGCGCCGTCGGTGTCGGTGCCGCCGTACGCGAGCAGCGCGACGGCCTGCGCGCCGCCGACGGCCCAGACCTCGTCGACGCCGAGCAGTTCGGCGGCGGCCAGGATCGTCGGGTGCGGGAGCCCGCCGAACGCGGCCTGCGGCGGCGAGCACAGCACGAGCGTGCCGACACCGGCGATCTGCGCCGGGACGACGTTCATCACCACGGTCGAGGGGTACACCGCGAGCCCGCCCGGCGCGTACAGCCCGACGCGCTCGACGGGGATCCAGCGCTCGGTGACGGTGCCGCCGTCGACGACCTCGGTCGTGACGTCCTGACGGCGCTGATCGCCGTGGACCTTGCGGGCGCGGACGATGGACTCCTCCAGCGCCTCGCGGACGGCCGGGTCCAGGTTCGCGAGCGCGCTGGTCAGCTCCGAGGCGGCCACGCGGACACCACCGGGGCGGACCTTGTCGAACTTCTCGGTGTACTCGAGGACCGCCTCGACGCCGCGATCGCGGACCGCCTCGACCACCGGCCGTACGTGATGCAGCGCCGCGTCCACGTCGTACTCGGCACGCGGGAGCGTGCTCCTGAGTTCGGCAACGGACGGGACCTGTCCACGCAGGTCGGTACGGTTCAGCATGGGTCAAGGGTACGAGGTGGCCGGATCGCCCCGAGCAGGCACACTGGGGTGGTGACCAGCGATCCCACGATGAGGGAGGCCTCCGTGCCGCGAATCGGGTTGTGCCAGCTCACGGCGGCCGAGGATCCCGAAACGAACCTGAAGCTGATTCGCGAAGGCGTGACGGCCGCGGCGGCCGAGGGCGCGCGGATCGTGGTGTTCCCCGAGGCGGCGATGGCGCGCTTCGGCATCCCGCTCGCGCCCGTCGCGCAACCCTTGGACGGTCCCTGGGCGTCCACAGTGGCGGCACTCGCCGACGAGCACGGCGTCGTGGTCGTCGCGGGCATGTTCACGCCGTCGCCCGACGGACGCGTGAGCAACACGCTGCTCGTCACCGGTGCCGGGCATCACTTCGGCTACGACAAGATCCATCTGTACGACGCGTTCGGGTTCGCCGAGTCGGACACGGTCGCCCCGGGGACCACCCCGGCCACCTTCGAGGTCGACGGCGTGACCTTCGGCGTCGCGACCTGTTACGACATCCGCTTCCCCGAGCTGTTCCGGAAGCTGGCCGACGACGGCGCCGACATCGTCCTCGTGCCCACGTCCTGGGGCGCGGGCGAGGGCAAACGCGAGCAGTGGGAGGTGCTGGTGCGCGCCCGCGCGCTCGACTCCGGCTGCTGGGTGCTGGGCTGCGGGCAGGCCGATCCGGCCACGACCTCGACCCCGGTGAACCCCAAGGCGCCGACCGGGATCGGCTACTCCACGGTGTCCGACGGTTTCGGCCGCCTCCACACCCAGCTGGGCGCCGGGCCGGAACTGGTGATCGTCGACGTCGACCCCGCGGTCAGCGGGAAGGCGCGGGCGGCGACGGGGGTTCTGGCGAACCGCCGCCTGTAGCGTCCACCGAGCGCTCGAAGAAGGATTCGAGCACCACGATCGTCTGCGTCCCGGTCACCCCTTCGATCGCGTACAGCCTGCGCAAGGACGCCTGCAGCTCTTCGGTGGTCGGCGTGCGCACCTTCACCAGCAGCGAGGCCGGGCCCGCGATGATGTGCGCCTCGACGACCTCCGGCAATGCCTCCAACGCGGCCTTCGTCGGTGCGTCGCCCATCCACGAGCCCGCCTCGACCAGCACGAACGCCATCACCCCTCGGCCGACGGCCGACGGGTCGACGTCGACGGTCGTGCGCCGGATGACGCCCTGTTCGCGCAGTTTGCGGACCCGCTCGTGCGCGGCGCCCGCGGACAGCCCGACCGCCTTGCCGAGCGCGGCGTACGCCTGAGTCGCGTCGTGCTGCAACGCGGTGAGCAACATGCGATCCACGTCATCCATGGGTTGACCATATCAAGTTCGGCGGTTCATGATGATCGCAATATCTCATTCGGAACACTGGGGTTCTCATGGACATGGTCAAGGCGCAGTTCGAAATGCTCGACGAGCGGTTCGCCCGCGTCAACGGGGACGAGTGGATGCAGCGGCTGCACACCGGCTGCCGCTGGACGGAGGGGCCCGCGTACTTCCCCGCCGGGCGGTACCTGGTGTTCAGCGACATCCCGAACGACCGGGTCCTGCGCTGGGACGAGACCACGGGCGCGGTCGGCGTGTTCCGCGAGCCCGCCGGATTCCACAACGGGCACACCGTCGACCGGCAGGGCAGGCTCGTCAGCTGCGAACAGGGCAACCGCCGGGTGACGCGCACCGAGCACGACGGCACGACCACCGTGCTCGCGGAGACCTATCAGGGCAAGAGGTTCAACAGCCCCAACGACGTCGTCGAGTCCTCGGACGGCGCGATCTGGTTCACCGACCCGAGTTACGGCATCGACAGCGACTACGAGGGCCATCAAGCCGAGAGCGAGATCGGCGCCTGTCACGTCTACCGGGTCGATCCGGTGGACGGTTCGGTGCGGATCGTCGCGGACGACTTCTCGCGCCCGAACGGGCTGGCGTTCTCGCTCGACGAGTCGCTGCTCTACATCGCGGACACGCGGCAGAATCCCAGCCACATCAGGGTTTTCTCGGTGAGCGACGGCCTGCTTTCCGGTGGCGAGGTCTTCGCGACGAGTGACGCCGGCGGCTTCGACGGGATACGGCTGGACGCCGCCGGGCGGGTCTGGGCAGCCGCGCACGACGGCCTGCACTGCTTCGCGCCCGACGGCACGCGGATCGGGAAGCTGCGGGTGCCGGAGGTCTGTTCGAACCTGACCTTCGGCGGGCCGCGGCGGAACGACCTGTTCATCACCGCGTCCAGTTCGGTGTACACGCTGCGGGTGAACTTCTCGGCACCCCGCGTTTAGAGGACGAAACGCGGAGGGGGCCTAGCGCAGCAGGCCTTCCCGGATCGCCACGCGGACGAAACCGGCGCGCCGCCGCTCGCCGGTCTTGTCCCGGATCCGGTCGAGGTAGGACCGCACCGTCCGCACGCTGATGTTCAGGATCTCCGCCACGTCGACGTCCCGTTCGCCCGCCGCGACGAGCCGCAGGACCTGCTTCTCCCGCTCGGACAGGACGATCTTGGGCCCGGCGTGGCGGTCTTCGCTGTCCTGGATGATCATCCCGGCCAGCGTCGGCGACACGTACGCGTTGTCGTCGGCGATGGTGCGGATGGCGCGCAGGAGTTCGTCGCCGTCGACGTCCTTGGACAGGAAGCCCTTCGCCCCGGCCTGCATGGCGCCCAGGACCTCGGGCTGTTCGGCGTGCGCGGACACCACGAGCACCTTGTGCCCCATCTGCCCCACTTCGAGCACCGCGGCGGCGTCCTGGACACCGCGCAGCTTGAGGTCGAGGACGACCACGCTGCCGGGCGGCTGCTCCTGGACGGCGAACCGCGCGACGGAGTCCGCGACGGCGCCCAGCTCGATGTCGGGCGCTTCGGTGAGGACACGCGCGACGGCGTCCCGGTACAACGGATGGTCCTCGATCACCCCGACGTTGATCGGCGTACTGCGTTTCGGCTGCTGCTCGTCTGCGTTCACCGGCGTCCTTCGAATCCGCCCGCGTCGGCGCGGGGCGCGACCGGCCGAGACGGACCGGGCACCTCCGGCGGAGACGCGAGCCCGAGCTGGATGGCCTTGCGGACCAGACCGGCCCGCCTTCTCTCTCCGAGTTTGTCACGGATCCGGTCCAGATAACCGCGGACCGTCCGAACTCCGATGCCCAGGATGCGGGCGATGTCGACGTCGCGTTCGCCCGCCGCGACGAGCCGCAGCACCTGCTTCTCCCGCGCGGAGAGCGCGACGTCCGGAGCGGACGCGGGACGGTCGGCGTTGTCCTTGATGATCATTCCGGCCACCACCGCGGAAACGTAGGCCCGGCCGCGCGCGACCGTCCTGATCGCGGTCAGCAGCTCGTCGACGTCGACGTCCTTGGACAGGAAACCCTTGGCGCCGGCCGCGATCGCGCCGAGCACCTGCTCGGGTTCGGCCTGCGCGGACACCACGAGCACGTGATGCCCCAGTTCGCACACCTGGAGCACGGCCGCCGCCCCGGCGATCCCCGGCAGGCCGAGGTCGAGCAGCACCACGCTGCCGGGCGGCTGCGGGTGGACGTGGAACCGGGCGACCGAATCGACTACCGCGCCCAGTTCGATGCCTTCGGCCTCGGTGAGGACCCGGACGACGGCGTGCCGGTACAGCGGATGGTCTTCGATCACCGCGACGTCGACCCGGTCGGTCTCCGGCCTGTCTTCGGTCAGCTGCACGTTCCGATCACCCCGTCCCACCCGCCGCGGACACCGCACGACCCGCTTGCGCCGGATCCAGCGCGGGACCGCGCGGAACCAGTGCCAGCAATCCATTCGGAACCGGTTGCCGTTCGGCTTGGCCGTAGCCGAGGGAAGCGAGTGCCTCAGTGCTCGCCACCGGGTACTTCTGGCCCGTGTCGGTGACGACGTAGACCGTGCCGGAACCGGATTCCGCCACCACCGCGCCTCCCGACGGGGGCACGAAGACGGCGTCGGCGACCAACGCGTCCGTCCGCGCCGTCACCGGGATCGCCTTCGCACCTTGCGGCAACGGGACCTGTGCGGAGATAACGATTCGAGAACCCTGTGCGCATAACGTCACGGACTGTCCGGTAACGGGCGCTTTTCGCGGGATCCGGTCCGGATACTCCGCGGGATCGGCCCCGCCCGCCCTCGCCGTGCCGACCTTCGCCACCGCGGCGACGTCGGCCGCGCGCACCGCGACGGGTGCCGGGACGCCGGTGTAGGCGTCGGCGTTCTGCGGGGTGTTGATCAGCAGGCTCGCCTCGGTCTGGCCGATCGGTTCGAGCCCTTCGGCACGGACGAGGTAGTACGACGTCGCGTCGTTGGGCGACGCCATCGCGTCGACGACGCCGAGCACCGAACCGACCTTCGTCGAGACGCCGCCGACCTTCGGGCCGGGCCGCCCGGCGTCGTCGACCGCGCGGTAGGCCAGATCGCGTCCGGCGGCGACGGTGCCGATCCACCGGGAGGACACCGCGATCGCCGGGTAGGTGTCGAACTGCAACGCCGTGGCGGCTTCGGGAGTGAGCTTGTAGCGGCGCCCGGCCGTCACGAGGTAGCGCTCCCCCTCGGGGACGCGGACCACGACGGCCTGATCCCTCGGCAGGTCGATCCCGGCGGCGGGCGCGCCGAGGAGCACCGTCGTCTCCGGTTCGGCGGACGCGGGCGCGTCCTGGGTCGTGCGCGAGCAGCTCGTCCACGGCGTGTTCACGAGCGCGGCCGCCGCGGGCAGCGAATCGGGGGCGCCGGGGATGCCGATCTGCGAACCCCTCGGCGCCTTCGCGAGCTTGTCCGATGGGACGGTCACAGTGGCCTCGCCGTTGCCGCCCGCCATCAGCCGCGCGGAGGCGTAGTTGAGCACTGGATGCAGGGCGCCGTCCTGGCCGAGGATGTAGCGGGCGCCGGTGCCCTCCTCGACGATCACCTTGCCGCCCGCCAGCCAGTCCTTGCCGCCGGAGGGGTTCAGCAGGCCGATCACGCCGAACACCGCGGTGACGAGCAACGCCACGCCGAGGCCGCACAGGGTGCCGATGACGAGCCTGCGGCTCGGGGCGACCGGATGGTTGGCGTCAGCCGAGACCAGTGCCGAAACCAGTCTCCTGCGGAGGAATTGGTAGGCCTGGATCTGGTCCCGCTGCGTCCACACGCTCCCGTCCCCCGCCGTTCGTGCCCACCCGTTCCGAGGGTGCTCACGTTAGGTCCGGCCCAGGTTCGCGGTGAGGGTATTTTTTACGCCCCTCCCCCGCGCGGGGCGGGGTTACCGTCGGGCGCGTGCACGGAGAAGGGGAAGTCCTTGTCGGTTGATGCCCCGGCCCGCCCGGCCAAGGAACACGCGCCCGCGCGAGGTGTCGCGGGTGCGGCGCCCCTGCCCTGGCTGCTGCCGGTCCGCCCGCTGCAGGCGGCGCTCTGGGAGATCGCCGGGATCGCGATCCTGCTGGCCTTCACCGTCGACGGGATCCCGCAGGCCGCGCGGATCAGCGTCGCCGCCGTCGCCGGCGTCCTCGTGCTGACGACTTCGGTCCGCTTCGCCGGACGCCATGTCGCGGGCTGGCTGCTCACTTGGGCCGGTTACCGGCTGAAGCGCCGGGAAAAGCCCGAAGTCCCCGATCCGCTGCACCGGCTCGCCGGCCCGGTCCGGGTGCGTCAGCACGTCGACCGCGCGGGCAACCGGTTCGGCGTCGCCGAGGTGAGCGACGGCTGGAGTGCGATCGTCCGGCTCACCCCCGGTGCCGTGGCGCCGACGCCGGACCTGCTCGTCGGCATCCTGCGTGACGCGTACGCGAGCACCGGGATCCCTTTGTCCAGCGCGCAATTGCTGACCTGGACCGTCCCCAATGGACAGTCGGTGCTGCGCGTCCGCTGGCTCACCGTCCGGTACCGGCCCGAGGACGCGCCGATCGCGGCGCTCGCCAGGGGCGGCGGGGAACTGGGCGCGTTGCGGAGCACCGCGTGCGCGGCGCTGTCCCTCATGGGCGCGCTGGCCGAAGCCGGGTTCGAGAGCACCGTGCTCGAAGCCGGTGAGGTGGCGGAAAACCTGCGCGTCGCGCTCGGCAGCGGCCAGGGCGCGCCGGTCGACGGCTGGCGTTCCTGGGACTGGGGCGGTGCGTCGCAGGTCTGCTACCGGCCGCGGTCCGAGCGGGATCTCGCGCGGACACTGGATCTTCACGTCCCCGGCTCGGCGTTCACCGCGACTTCGTACACGCTGTACCGCTCCCCCGGCGGGCGCGAGAAGTCCGAGGTGACCATCCGCGTCGGCGGGCGGCCGGGGGCGGAAACGGTGCGGCCGAACGGGATCGCGGTGACCCCGCTGCACGGACGGCACGCGGCGGCGGTCCGGCGGACCCTGCCGCTGGCGCTGGAGAACTGAGGGGACGGTCCGTGGAGGATTCCTTTCTTCTCTGAGGGTAGGGAAGGAATCCTCCACGGACGTGACGCATTTCGTCCTCTGAATGCGGGAAGAGAGGGGTCAGCCTCGCACGGCCTCGTAGACGCCCGCGATCATGCCGACGAACGGGATCAGCGAGAGCAGCACCAGGAACTCGACGATATCGAGAGTCCTTGCCCAGTAAGGGGAACGCCGTCCCTTCGCGACACGCGTCGCGTAGGTGAGACAGACGCCCGCCGCGACGACGACGGCACAGCCGGCGGCGAAGACGAACGAGCGCGGACCACTCGCGGCGAGCCAGAAACCGGCCGCCACCAAGGCCGCCGCCCCGAAACCGACGAGCACGAGCCGCTGCGAACGGCCGGCGAAGGCACGCGAGCGCAGCATCAGCGCCAGGCCCAGCAGCGCGCACAGCCCCGCTTCCCAGGCTCCGCCGGACGACGACAGGACCACCGACGCCGAGACCACGACGAGCCCGAGCGCGACGAGCAGCCCGGTCAGCAACGCCTGCGCGTACGTCGTCCCGCCGACCATGTCCTCGCCGAGCGAAGGGTTCTCGTCGGCACGGAACGAGTCCATGTCGTCCGGCACCCGCGGCAGCGGCAGCCTGCCGAGCCGCAGCGCCATCATCGGCGCCACCGCGGCCAGTGCCGTCGCCACGACGGCGACCACGGCGGCCGCCGAAACCGGTCGGACGTCGGCCAGCAGGACGACGGCGGTGGTGATCGCGCCGAGTCCGGCCGCGACGGTCACCGCGACGAACCACGGCAACCGGTCCGCCACCGAAACGGCCGCGATCACGCCGTACACGGTCACCACCGCGAGCCCGGCGGCCAGCGGTCCCGCCGACAGCGAGAACAGCGGATGCGGCGACAGGATCGACATCCCGGCCAGCAGGGCCGCGCCGACCCCGGCGAGGGCACCGGCGGCACCGGCCTCCGCGTCGCCGTACGCGCGGCTCAGCGCGCCACCGCCCAGAACCAGGACCAGCGCGAGCAGCCCGGTCCCGATCGGCGCGAGCACACTCCCGGACGCCGCCGCCTGCACCAGCAGCCCACCGGCGAGCAGCAGCACCACGGACGCGACGATGCCCGCCTTGCGCGCCACCGACGGTCCCCAGCGGCCGGTGCCCGCCTCGGCGACGCTGGCGATCGAATCGACGACGTCGTCGAACAGCAGCGGACCCCGCGGGCGTTCCCGCGGGGTCAGATGGAGTACTTCGCCGTCGCGCACCTGCGCGGCGGCCACGGTGAGCCCGAGCGCGAGCGGCGCGCCGCCGAGGCGGGACAGCACCCAGCCGGGATGTTCGGCCGACGCCTGCCCCGAGGCACCCGCGAGCCGCACGAGCTGCGGGACGAGTTCGGCGAACGTGCTCTGTTGCGGCAGCGCCACATCGACGCGCGCCCGCGGTGTCACCACCGTGACGCGCCGGGTGGAGCCCGCGATCGCGGCCGTCATGCTTCGATCGACTTGGCGGACTCGATGACCGGGGCGAACTTCGCGCTGCTGGCCTCGGCCAGTTTCTGCAGCCCGTTGTTGACCGCCTCCAGCACGATCTCCGAGAGATTGCGCGCGTCGTACTGACGCACCGCGCGCGGGTCGATGTCGATCGAGGTGAACCGGCCGTCCCCGCGCAGCACGACGGTGACCTCGTTCTGCCGGGAATGCGCCTTGACCTCCATCGCCTCGACCGAACGCTGGATGCGCTGCACCTCTTCGGTCTGCTTGCGGACCTGGTCCAGCAACTCGTCCATGTCCGGCATGGCGTAGGGGTCGGTGGTCACGAGTCTTCTCCTTCATCTGCGGTGGTGTCCCGCCGGACGTGGACACTGCCCACGAACCGCCGGAAGTCGTCGCCGAGGCCGCGGGCCGCCTCGGGGGTCGCGGTGCAGGCGATCTCGAGGATCAGCCGCTCGGCCGGGCTCGCACCCGGCACGGTCAGCTGCACCTGCGTCTGGACGAGGTCCTGTCCTTCGCCGGTGCGGATACGCAGCACCTGCGTCACGCCCGGCGCGATCCCGGTGCCGATCACCTTGCGCCGCACCACTTCGAGCGCGGCCATGGACCGGCCGAGACGTTCGACGGCCTCGTCGGCGATGTCGGTGATCTGCGCCTGGTCCGGCCGTTGCCCGACGCTCAGGGTGATGTTCGGGGTGAACTCCGACGCGGTCCCGCGGTGCACCGCGACGAAGACGGCGCCCTCGGCTCCGACGGACGACGGCTCGACCGGCACCCAGCCGTCGGGGATGTCGAAGCCGAGCGGAAGGGAGACCCGGTCCTGTGTCGCCATGTCGTTCATCCCCGTCACCACGTGCCCACGTAGGAGATCGCGTCGTCCCACGCCTCGCCGACGGCGTCCGCCGCCTGGCCCGCCGCGCCGCTCACCGCGTCGACGGCCGCACCGCCGTACTCGCCGAAGGTGTCCGCGATCTTCGGCAGGTCGATGTCGATCTTCGCGCCGACCCCGGCACCGAGCCCGAGCGCGACACCCGCCTTGAAGTTGACCTTGATATGCCCGGCGTCGTAGACCGCCTGGCCGTCGAGCTGCGCGCCGAGTCCATATTGGAGGGTGCCGCTCGCGCCGACGCCCACGCCCGCCACGTCCGCCGCGAGCTCGCCTTCGATCTTGCCGCCCACGAAGGCGTTGGCGTGCACGCCGACCCCGTGCGCGCCCGCCTGCAGCGATCCGTTCACCTCACCGCCGACGAACGCGGTCCCCTTGGCACTGGCCGAAGCGACGCCCCATTCCTTCTTGCCTTCGAGTTCTTCTTTGAAGGCGGCCAATTCGGCGTGCCCGGACGCCTTGAAGTCCCAGCCCTGCGTGGAGATCTTGGCGTCCCACCCCGGGGTGAAGCCGTCCTGCTCCTGCTTCCACTTGGCGTAGGTGATCTCGGTGTTGCCCCAGGCCTTTCCGCCCAGGGTCTCCGGCTTCGGCCTGCCGAACGGGGTGTCGCCCGCCCGCGGGGCGCGCGTGCCTTCGAGGCCGTCCCAGGTGAGCTTCTTCCAGCCGGAATTTCCGAACCACGAAGGATGCGAACGCGGGCGCTTGCGGCCGTCGAGCGCTTCGCCGTTGAGCCAGTACAACGGGCCGCGACCCCATTTGCCGAGCTCGTGCTCGATCCGGCCGGTGCCCTCCGGCGGGAACAACCGCGCGAGTTCCTCGCTCAGCTCGTCGGCGATCTCCTGTGCCGCCTGCGCCGCGCGTTCGCCGAGCTGGCGGGCGGCGGAGATGAACGCGTTGACCGCGTTCGCGTTCGCCGTCCGCGCCTGGCTGGTGAGCTGCGCGGCGTACTGATCGAACTGCGCGAGGATGGAGTCCACACAGGACTTCGCGCCCTGCAGCGCCTGCGCTCCCGCGCGCAGCCGGTTCGACTGGTCGCTCAGTTTCGCGCCGAGCTCGCCGAGTTCCTGGCACAGTTTCGCGGCGGAGACGGAGAACGCCGTGTAGGCGTCGCCTTCCCAAGACGCGTTGAGCGCCTTCGACGCCTTGCCGATCTCGTCCGCCCGGCCGGACACCGTCGACGCCCGGTCGCCGCACCGCTGACCGGCCGCGGTCAGCGCCGAAGGGTCACCGGTGACCCGTCGCTGATACTCGACCACGAGCCGCCGGTAATTCGACAGGATCGAGCTGACGACGCCCGAAGCGTCGACCACACCGCTCCCCCACACGGTTTACCTGCCCTTCGCCGGTGAATCCGCGCCTGCGTCGATGTCGATGTGCTGCTCGAAGTGCTTCCCGCCGTAGTTCATGTCGATGTCGATATCGATGTCCTGACCACCCGGCGCCTGCACGGTGGACTTGCCGGTGCTCAGGTCGGTGGTGATGGTGACGGTGTTCCCGTTGCCCGCGACCGCTCCCGCTCCCGGGAACGAGCCCGGCGAACCCGCGCCGCCGCCCGAGGGTCTGTCCACCGGGATCCAGGCGTCGGCGCCACCCGGCCAGTTGCCCTGGGATCCGTTGCCGCCCAACGCCGGCGGCCGGTACTGGGTGAACGGCGGCGTCTCGCCCGGCGTCGAACCACCGCCCGCGCCGCCACCGGAACCACCGATCGCGGCCTGCCCCGAACCGCTGGCGACCGAACCCGGCGCCTGCGGGTTGGTGACCGGGGTGCCGGAGACCGCCGAGTTGCCCGCCGCGCCGTTGTCACCGGCGTCGTTGTGCCCGAACAGTTTCTGGACCTCGCCGATGATGGTGGCGATCTGGGTGATCTGGTTGGCGAGGTCGACCACGCCGAGCGCCTTCAGCAGCGCGCCGATCGCGGTGATGAACGCGCGCAGCGAAGCACTGGTGGCGGTGGAAAGCGCGACCGCGGCGCCGTAGGTCCACGGATTCGACATCAGGCCCGCGACCGTCGGGTTCACCGCCGAGACCACCGCCTTGTACGCGGTCTGCGCGGTCTTGATCAGCGTCCCGGCGATGCCGAGCAGCTCGGCACCCTTCTGCACGACCTGGATGATCTTGGTCAGCGAGTTCAGGGAATCGGTGATCTTCTTCAGCGCGGAGTCCGACGCGCCGCCGGACCAGATCTTGCCCAGCTGCTCGGCGGCCTTCGTCACCTCGTTGTACATGGTGAGGAACTCGTTGGCCTTCTTGAGCACCTCGAGCACGTGCTTCGCGATCTGCTCCGGCTGGCCGGTGAGGATCTGCGGCAGAATGGTGATCGGCCCGCCCGAGGACGCCGTGGCGTCCATCGCGCTGGAATTGGGGTAAGTCAGCATGTCGCTCCTCAGGCCGGAAGTCAGACGGAAGCCGGGCGGTAGACGCTGACCTTCGCCAGGCCGTTGATGTCCGCTTCGACGAGTCCGTGGTTGTAGAGCAGCCCGCCCTCTCCGGCGATGGCGATGATCGGCTTGCTGTCGGAGAACAGGAGCGGTTCGACCACGACGACGTCGCCGCTGTGCACACCGCCCGGCACGTCGCCGAAGTTGCGAGCCGTACCCGCGTAGACCTCGATGACGCCGACCCGCGCCTGGTTGTCGGCGTCACCGGCCAGCCAGTCGTTGAAATCCGAAACGCCGTGGAACCGCGTGTCGGTGATCGGGTGGTCGCCGAGCTGCCCCAGCCGCGCGTCCTCCAGGTAGCGCAGCACGTTGCCGACCGAAGACGGCTCGCCGTTGGCGCCGGCGCTGTCGTTGATGGCCAGGGTCGCCAGCTCGGAGGCGTGCGAGTTCCCCCAGATCGACGAGGACGTCGATCCGGCACCGCCGCCGGGGCGGCCGCCGTATCCGCCCGCGACCGCCTCGTCGGCGGCCTGGTACGCGTCGGCGCTGCTCTTGATGAAGCCGTTGATCTGCTGCAGCAGCTGCAGCAGGGTGCGGACCGCGACCACCTGCTGGCTCTGCATCGCCGTGTTGGCCGCCGCCACCGCGCTGCCGAACGTGGCGAACGACATCGGCTGCAGGACGGTGCGTTCGAGGTCGGCGACGACGTTGATGCCCTGCATGATGATGCCGCCCAGGTTCCCGACCGCCGAGCGCATGGCCTCGGGCTCCGCCCGGTACTCGCCCGTGCCGACCATGGCTCTCCTTCTCTCGTTCCCCCACGTCTGCGTGACCAGCAGCGTAAGTTCGCCACCAGACGTGAGCGGACGGCAAAAGTACCCACCGCAAGGGCGGCACGAGTGGCCAGAATGATCGGCAGGATTACCCACAAGCGGCCAGAAAGACCCTGATGAGCGCCACTCGCGACCGCCTGCCGGCCCTGGGCGAGCAGCCCGGTGAGATCGTCCTGCAGTCCCCGCCGATGCTGCCGAAGGGCTCCTCCGGCGGAGCCATGCAGCTGCTGATGTTCATGCCGATGATGCTGGGCATGGGCGCCATGTCGTTCGTCTACATCGGACGCGACGGCGGGGTGATGACCTACATCTTCGGCGCGTTGTTCCTCACCGCGATGGTGGGCATGGTGGTGATGTCGCTCGGCCGCGGCGGCGCGCAGAAGAAGGCGCAGATCAACGAGGAACGCCGGGACTACCAGCGGTATCTGACCGGTCTGCGCGGCCAGGTCCGCGAGATCGCGGACAACCAGCGCGCGGCGATGGCCGCGCTGCAGCCCGACCCGGCGGATCTGTGGGCGTACATCGAGACCGGGAAACTGTGGGATCGCCGCAAATCCGATCCGCAGTTCGGGCAGGTGCGTGTCGGGACGGGGCCGCAGCGGCTGGCGACACCGCTGAAGGCGCCGCAGACCGTGCCGCTGGAAGACCTCGACCCGGTGTGCTCGACGAACCTCAAGCACTTCATCCGCACCTATTCGACGGTGGACGGGCTCCCGGTCGCGATCTCGCTGCGGTCGTTCGCGCAGGTCAGCCTGTCCGGCCGCCGTCCGGACACGCTCGGCACGGCACGGGCGCTGCTGACCCAGCTCGCGACCTTCCACTCGCCCGGTGACCTGCGGATCGCGTTGTGCGTCAAGGACGACAGGCTGCACGACTGGGAATGGGCGAAGTGGCTGCCGCATGTCGCCTCGACCGCGGCCGACGCCGCCGGTCCGCGACGGCTCGTCGACGCGGACTCCGGGAAGCTCGCCGATCTCCTCGGCCCCGACCTCGCCGACCGGCCCGCGTTCACCCGGCGGCCGGACGCCCGGCTGGACCTGCCGCATGTCGTCGTGATCGTCGACGGCGGGCACGTCCACGGCGACACCCGGCTCGTCGCCGAAGAAGGCAGGCTCGGCGTCACCGTGGTGGAGATCGGCACGGAGCAGCCGCGTTCGGTCTCGTCGGACCGGCTGCTGAGCCTGCACATGAGTCCCGATCAGCTCGGCATGGTCGTCGGCGACGGGACGGAGCAGCGGCTCGGGTTCCTCGGCAAGCCGGACACCTTGGACCGCGGGGCCGCGGAGGCGCTGTCCCGGATGTTGACGCCGCTGTTCCAGGGGGCGGCGGTGGTCAGCGAGGCGCCGATGTCGGCGACGTTCGGGCTGGCGGGGCTGCTCGGCATCGGCGATCCGCGCGACACCGACACCGCGGTCACCTGGGCACCGCGTTCGGCACGGGACCGGCTGCGGATCCCGTTGGGTGTCAACCCCGAAGGCAGGCCCGTCGAACTCGACCTCAAGGAGTCGGCGGAAGGCGGCATGGGTCCGCACGGTCTCGTCATCGGCGCGACCGGATCCGGCAAGAGCGAGCTGCTGCGGACGCTGGTCACCGCGCTCGCCGTCACGCATTCTTCGGAGAAGCTCAACCTCGCGCTGATCGACTTCAAGGGCGGTGCGACGTTCGCGGGGATGACCGGGCTGCCGCACACCTGCGCCGTCATCACCAACCTGTCCGACGACCTCGCGCTGGTCGACCGCATGGCGGACGCGCTGAACGGCGAACTGTTGCGGCGTCAGGAGCTCCTGCACGCCGCCGGGAACTACGCGTCCGTGCGGGACTACGAAAAGGCCAGGGAATCGGGCGTCAACCTGCGGCCGCTGCCGTCGCTGTTGGTGATCATCGACGAATTCAGCGAGCTGCTGTCGTCTCGGCCGGAGTTCATCGACCTGTTCGTCGCGATCGGGCGGCTGGGCCGGAGTCTCGGGATCCATCTGCTGCTGGCCTCTCAGCGCCTGGAGGAAGGACGGCTGCGCGGGCTCGATTCGCATCTGTCGTACCGGATCGGCCTGCGGACCTTCTCCGCGTCGGAGAGCCGCGCGGTGCTCGGTGTCGCGGACGCCTACCAGCTGCCGCCCGTGCCGGGTTCGGCGTATCTGAAGTCCGACAACGACACCCTCATCCGGCTCAAGGCCGCGTACGTCTCGGGGGAACTGCCGCCGCGCAGCAAGATCGTGCGCAAGGACGGCCAAAGTCTCGGCCTGATGCCGTTCACGCTGGCGCCGGTCGAGATCCCGGTGACCGTCGAAGCCGAGGAGCCGGTCGAAAAGGGCACCGGCGAGACGATCATCGGCGCGATGATCTCGCGGATCGAGGGCAAAGGCCCGGAGGCGCACCAGATCTGGCTTCCGCCGCTGGCCGAACCGCCCACCCTGGACCAGCTGCTGCCGCCGCTCGGTGAAGACCCCGAACGCGGTTTGTGCCCGCTGGGCTGGGGCGGCAACGGCAAGCTGATGATCCCGGTCGCGTTGGTGGACAAGCCCTTCGAGCAGCGGCGCGACATGCTCTGGGCCGATTTCTCCGGCGCCGCCGGGCACGCGCTGATCGTCGGGGCGCCGCAGAGCGGCAAGAGCACGCTGATGCGCGACATCGCCGCGATGCTCGCGCTGACCCACACACCGGAAGAGGTCCAGCTGTTCGTGCTGGACATGGGTGGTGGCGCGCTGGCGCCGATCGCCGGGTTGCCCCACGTGTCCGGCTACGCGACGCGGCGCGACGCCCAGCGGTGCCGCCGGGTGGTGGCGGAGCTGACGACCCTGCTCGAACAGCGCGAAGAGTTCTTCTCCGCCAACGGGATCGAGTCGATCACGACATTCCGCCAGCGGCGCTCGGAGTTCCGGGAGAGCACGGAAGGCCGCGAATTCGGCGACGTCTTCCTGTTCGTGGACAACTGGACCACGATCCGCCAGGAATACGAGCAGCTGGAAGAACAGATCACCAGCCTCGCGTCACGCGGGCTCGGTTTCGGCATCCACGTCGTCGTCTCGATCAACCAGTGGATGGGCATGCGGGCGCCGTTGCGGGACGCGATCGGCACCAAGTTCGAACTGCGGCTCGGTGAGCCGGCGGACTCGCTGATCGACCGCAAGATCGCGCAGAACGTCCCGGCGGACCGGCCGGGACGCGGGCTGACCGCGGACAAACTGCACTTCCTCGCGGCGCTCCCGCGGATCGACTCGGACCAGCGGCCGGACACCGTCGGCGCCGGCGGTCTCGATCTGAACCGCCGGATTTCGGCGGCCTGGAATCGTGCGGCGGCGCCGCAGGTCCGGCTGCTGCCCGCCGAGGTCCCGCTGGACTCGCTGGAAGCCGGGCCGCGCAAGCAGGTCACGCTCGGCATCGCGGAATCCAACCTGCGGCCGGTGCATCTCGACTTCGCCACCGAACCGCACTTCCTGGCCTTCGGCGATGTGGAATCCGGCAAGAGTTCGCTCCTGCGCGCGATCGCGCACGGCATCGTGTCGAAGTACTCCCCGGAGGAAGCGGCGATCGTGGTCGCCGACTACCGGCGCGGGATGCTGGGCGCGGTGCCGGATTCGCATCTGCTCGGCTACGCGGGTTCGGAAACCGTGCTGAGCGGGCTGATCGAGCAGTGCCAGCAGGCGATGCGGAACCGGCTGCCCGGCGCGGACGTCACGCCGGAGCAGTTGCGGAACCGGTCCTGGTGGCGCGGTCCGGAGCTGTTCGTGCTCGTCGACGACTACGAGATGGTCGCGACCGTCGGCCGGAATCCGTTGCAGCCGCTGCTGGAATTCCTGCCGCAGGCACGGGACATCGGACTCCACCTCGTCATCGCGCGCGGCAGTGGCGGCGCGGGCCGGTCCCTGTTCGAGCCTGTGCTGCAACGGATCCGGGAGCTGGGTTCGCCCGGCCTCGTGATGTCCGGCTCGCGGGACGAAGGGGCGCTGCTCGGCGACGTGAAGCCGGGACCGCAGCCCACCGGGCGGGGTGTGTTGGTGTCGCGGCGGCATGGGACCGGGCTGGTGCAGGTGGCGTGGACGAAGCCGGTGGAGGACTGAGCGCCGCTCACAACCGGTCGACGAGCGCGTCGACGTAGGCCGGCGTGAGCGGGCCCGTGCCGAACAGGGTGCGGATGTAGAGAGGCGCCAGGATGTGATCGAGCACCTCGAGGGCGTCGGGTGGGTGTTCGCCCCTGGCCCGTGCGCGGTCGAGCATCGTCTGCAGTTGTTTGCCGCGTTCGGCGAGGAACTGGTCGCGGGCCTCGCCTTCCTTGGGCAAGGCGATGACCAGGCGCAGGATCGCCAACCCCGCGGGTCCACCGATGTCGCGCGCCACGCCGGACGCGTAGGCGCGCAGGTCGCCGTCCAAACTGCCGGTGTCCGGGATCGGTGAGTTCGTGGTGAGCCAGGTCAAGGCGACGTCGGCGGTCAGGTCTTCGAGGGTGCCCCAACGGCGGTAGATGCTCGTGTCCGCCACACCGGCTCGCGCGGCCACGTCCCCGACGGTGAACATGCCGTAGCCGCGTTCGACCACCAGGTCCATGACCGCCTGGTGCACCGCCGCGCGCACCCGCTCGCTGCGCCCTCCGGGCCTTCGTGTCGGTTCCGCCATGGTTTCAGCCTAACGCAGCCCGCAGTTGCGTTTGCTGCTAGAGTCTGTCACTAAAGCAGTCTTCAGCTGCGTTAGAGACTCTGGGGTACGACATGATCAACCGCATCGACAGCGCCATCGACGTCACCGCCGCCATCGTCGAGGGCATCCGTGCCGACCAATTGCCGGCGCCGTCACTGTGTTCCGGCTGGGACAACCGCTTCGAGCTCAACCACCTCGTGGGCGGCATGCGGATCTTCACCGGGGAACTGTCGGGCGCCCCGGCCGACAGGGACCATCACGACGACTGGCTCGGCGCCGACCATCACGCCGCCTTCAAGACCGCCGCCGAACTCGACCGGACAGCCTGGCACCGGCCGGACGCGTTGCACACCACCGTCCACTTGGGATTCGGACGCGTACCCGGACATTTGGCCGCGCTCATCCATCTCACCGAAGTCGTGGTCCACGGTGTCGACCTCGCTGTCACGACAGGACAGGAGGAGCTTGTCGACCAGCGTCAGTGCACGGAGCTTCTGGACACCATGCAGGACATGGACTTCGGGGCTTTTCGGCAGCCTGGGATGTTCGGACCTGAGCTTGCCGCTCCGGACGGGGTTGCCGCCCATTGGCGGCTGCTTGCCTTTGTTGGGCGTGATTTTGGGGAGGCGTGGATGGGTTCACGGATTGGTTGATCAGGTCGATGGCGCGCCGAGTCTAGGCAGATTTACGGGCCTCTGCACCAATATCTCCAGACGATCCGAACTGTCCGGATACTTGCGGGGCGAAACCCGTTGGCATCACAGGAAAAATTTGACGACCGGCTACGGCAGGCGCCGGACGCCAACCCAGAAGCGGCGCGCTCGCCAGCTGAAACCATCCGGTGGATTCAGTAGCGGTCGAACTCCTGTTCGAGTATAATCTTGGTCATGACCCAATCACTTGCTTTCAATCCGAAAGCCGCTCAGTTTCTCGATGCCGCCCACGACGAGGAGATCGTGCTTCGCCGCGCACAAGGCAGGCAGGTGCGTTCGTTAGCCGGGTTCGCCGCGGTGGGTGGCTCGCGAAGATCGGTGACCGAGGAGGTCGCTCTGGCCTTCTCGGTCTCTCGTAATCACGCTTTCCTGCTGGTCGAAACCTCGTGCGCGTTGGTTCGCCGGTTGCCGAACACATTGCGGGCACTCGAACTGGGCGACATCGATCTGTACAAAGCGTCGAAGGTCTGCCGGCTGACCCGCGAGGTCTCCGATGAGGTCGCCGCCCTGGTGGACGATTTCATGGCCGGACGGCTCGCCGAGCGAGACCCCGGAGCGATCGGCAAATCGGTGAGTTACGCCGTGCAGAAGTTCGACCCCGACGGCTATCGGGTACGGGCCGCGAGAAAGCGCGCGTCGCGACATGTCTCGTTGAAACACGAGGACGACACCATGTCCACCCTCAGCGGTTTCCTGCCTTCCGAAGTGGCCGGCTCGATCTACGCCTCATTGGCCCGCGCCGCCCAGACCCGCCGCCAATCCGACAAGTCCCGCACTCTCGATCAGCACCGTGCGGACATCTTCGCCGAGCGGCTGCTGGCTGAGGACGGTCACGGCACGCCCCGCGCGCACGTCCACGTCTATGTCGACCTGTTGACCTTGACCGGCGTCCGGGAGGATCCCGCGACGCTGGCTGGTTATGGGCCCATCCCCGGCTGGCTCACCCGGGAGATCGCCGCCGATCCCGGCTCGACCTGGTCACGGCTGATCACCGACCCCACCACCGGACAGCTCCTCGAAGCCAGCCCCGGCACCTACCGGCCGCCGGCCTCGCTGGCCCGTCTGATCAAGGCGCGGGACCGGGAATGCACCCACCCCGGCTGCCACCGACCCGCCGAGTTCTCCGAAATCGACCACATCACCACCTGGGCCCGCCACGGCGACACCGACCACCACAACTGCCACGCCGCCTGCAAGATCCACAACATGCTCAAAGAAGAACCCGGCTGGACCGCGGAACCCACCGGCAACGGCGGCATGACCATCACCACCCCCACCGGCCGCACCTACACCGCAGCCCCCGAACCACTCCACGACCCACGCCCGGAACCGGAGGACGAAACCCCACCCTTCTAACCCGGCACGACGCTCAGGGCCACCCGGACGCGCTCCGGGCGGCGACACCGACGCGCCCAAGACGTGGTCGGCCAGGAGCTAGGCAGCACCCCGGAACATGTTGGCCGGTAGGCGTGCCCACCTGAAAGCCATGCGGCAGACACACTCCGATGACTACCAGCTACGCACCCACCGCCGACCACTCGCCACCGCGTCGCATCCGGCTAAGACAAGAGCCCAGACTCACCCGAGCCCAGCGACCATGCACCAAGCCGCCCGGGACCATCGGCCGATTCATGCTCCCACGAACAAAACCCCTGTCCAACATCAAATCGGCACTGAAGCCGGATCCCCGACGAGCAGCTACCCCTCAGGACAAGTACTGATGCACCGCACCGCGATCGTGGTGCTCATCTCGTTGCCAGGCCCGGAGATCATGCCGGTCAGCAGCTTGTCCAGATCCTCCCGCACCCCGCATCCCGAGAACGGCGGGATCTCGAAGCTGCTCGTGAGCACTGTCGGCGGCGCCGTGTCCTGCAACCCCGTCAATCCCTTGACCTTGATCGTCAGCGGAGCCGCCGTTTTGCAATTGGGCCCCAGATCGAGCACCTTGCCATCGACCTTGGTGTCACTCAGGCGAAGGCCGAGACTGAGCGTCAGGTCGATGATCACCGACAGGTACTTCTTGCCGTCCGGGAAAAGCCGGGGAGCCACCACACCCGCGTCGCCGGGGTTCTTCACCAATACCCCGTGTTGGTCGCCCTCGGAAACCAGGCCGACAGTGCTCGTCACCGGCATGAAGCGAAAAGCCACGAAATACGCGCCCACGGTGGGCGGCAAAGTGATCGACCCCGTCAGGGTTTCTTTCACCGAGTCGACAGTGCCATCGAAACGTCCCTCACCGGTGGCCAGTTGAGAGTTCAGCTTCGCGATCCGCGACACGGTATTCCGCACGAAATACGACGCCTTCAAACCCGCGGCCATGGTGGGCGCGTCCGCACGCGGAGCGTCGACCTCGCCCTGGGCGGCGGAAGCCGAGCTCAGCGAAAAGGCTCCCAGCGAGAGCACCACGCCGGCCGTGAGCAGCCGGAAGGCGCGTCGATTCGCCAGAGTCATAGGGCTCAAATCCTTCACAGCCAACGGAATCGAGGTAGCGGACCGAACCGTACTCGGCGCCGTTCGCACCAGGCAATCCATACCCGCGCGCTTGTCATCCGCCTCAGAAATCCGACGCACTCGATTGTGACGCGCGTGATAACGAATCGAAGGGGTTGACGCCTCTCGCATGACGACGGCAGGCTGGGAAAGCGAATCGGAAACGAGGGGGAATTATGAAACTTTCGAGGCGCGCGGTCACCAGCGCGTTCACCAGCACTGTCACCGCAGCGATCGCCGTCATCGGCCTGTCCGGCACGGCGGCTGCCCAGACGCGAGCCTGGACGATGTCCGTGTCACCGTCGACGAATCTCGCCGCCGAACAGACCGTGACCGTCACGGCCGGCGGTCTCGACGCCAACCGCCAGATCCTGCTGCTCGAATGCCCCACCGAGGACGGCAGCTGCTACGTCATCGGATATCCGACAGCGGACGCCAATGGCGTCATCTCGACCACCGCCACGGTCTACCGGCATATGTCGTTCGACGACCGCGCTTACGATTGCAAGACCTTGAGCGGGGGTTGCTCGGTCGTCGGCAGCGATTTCTCCACGGGCGGCGAATTGGTCAAGGTGCAGCTCACCTTCCGATAGCGGAGGCGATCTCCCGGGCACAGGCCAGAGCCTCGTTCACCCCGGTGTCCACCTCGACGTCGTAGGCCACGCCCCGGTGCACGGTCTCGGCCTGTGCCTCCGCCATTCCCGCGACCCGGTCCCCGCGCGCCGTCTCCCGCCCGGCGGCCACGGCACCGTCACACCGGACGCCGACCCACAGCACTTCGAGCCCGTCCAACGCGTCGCGCCACCGCTGCTGTGACGCGGCGCCACCCAGGAAAACGTCGTCGATGACGACCCGGGCCCCCGCCCGCACCATCGCCGCGACACCGGCCATCCACGCGTCCTCGAGCCGCCGGAACCCGGATCCGACGCTCACCCCGCCGTCCCCGGCGAAGTCGATCCCCTCGTCGACCGCGGCGGGCATGGCGCCGATCAAGGTGTCCACGCCGAGGGTGAGCCAGGGGTCCGGCAGTACCGCTTGCAGACAGCGGGCGATCCCCGACTTGCCGGAACTGGAGCCGCCGTTCAACACGATCACCCTGGTCGTCACTCCGACAGCCTAAAGACGAACACTTTTCCAGCAAAACGGATACAACGGACGCGCCAATACATTCGTCACGGCGGTTACCGACTTCGGTAGGTTACTAAAACCCTTACCGCGACCTAACTTGGTGAAACCGTTTCGACTCGAAACGGTTTCCCCGACGCAGGCCGAAGGGCGTATTCATGCGTATGTCCAAGATCGTCGCAACGGTGGCGGGCGCCGCCGCGGCGCTGACCCTTGCCGCCACCCCCGCCGCGAACGCGGGCCAGGACATCATCGGCGGCGGCACCGTGAGTTCCGCGCCGTGGGGCGCCCAGATCTACTGGGACGACGCCACCGCGTTCGGCGGTTTCAACTGCTCCGGAACGATCATCGCGCCGCAGTGGGTCCTCACCGCGAAGCACTGCCTCAACAAGCCCGGAATGCACGTCAAGGTCGGCAACGTCAACCTGAACCAGGGCACCGAGGCCGACGTCGACCAGCAGAAGGCCGCCCCGAGTGGCGACATCGCCCTGCTGCACCTCACCACCGCGGTCAGCACGACGTACATGAAGCTCGGCACCGCGAACCCGGCCAACGGCACCACGAACCAGATCTACGGCTGGGGCCGCACCCAGGGCAACAACCCGCCCTCGAGCGTCCTGAAGACGGCCAACGTCCGCATCACCGGCACCAGCAGCGACGCGTACGGCGGCCAGGCCATCGCCAGTGTCGGCATCAACGGTTCCGCCTGGCACGGCGACTCGGGCGGCCCGCAGCTCGCGAACGGCGTCCAGGTCGGCGTCTGCTCGACCGGCAGCAACTCCGGCACGAACCCGCAGGGCACCCAGAACTACGCCAGTGTCGCGGCGAGCCGCAGCTGGATCCGCACCACCGCGGGAGTCTGAGACGACCCACCGGGGGGCCGTTCGCGTGCGAACGGCCCCCCAGTCCAAAGTAGACACACTGAGCGTCAGACCAGTTGACGCATCGGCCGGAGCGAAAGCGCCGAACCCGCCGCCACGACGGCGATGATCCCGGCGCCGGCGACCAGCGTCCAGAAGTCCGGGTGCACGATGGACTGTCCTCGCTGAGCCTGCCAAGTGAGCAGCACGAGCAATCCCGCGAAGCCCACCGAAGCGGTCCGCACCAGGTTCCGCCGGACGAATTCCGATTCGAGCACCGGATACCGCCCGGCGAGTTTGAGCAGCCCGAAAGCGACCAGCGGCAGCACCTGGATCGCGTGGATGCCGAAGAAGTGCGGGATCCGCATGTCCCCGCCGACCGTGCTCCACCCCAGCACCGGCAGCCCCGGTCCGCCGTCGGGCACGCCGACCGCGTGGGCGCCGACGATCGACGGCCGTTCGCCGGCGCGGAACTGGGCCATCTGCTGTTCGTTCGGCCCGAACATCAGCAGCGCGATCCCGATTCCGGCGACCGACAACGCGGCACCCGCGCGCAACGCGGAATTCATCGCCCGGTCGGGAAGACGTTGGAACAGCAGGAGAATCGCGATGGCCGCCGTCGCCGCCCAGCCGGTGAAGGCACCGTTCGCGACCATGTTGTTGATCCACTGGTCGACCGGGGTCTCCCGGTTGAAGTGCAGCGTCCGCCCGCGGACGGCGATCTGCCAGAACAGCAGCGCCATGTCCATGCCGAGGCCGACCGCGAACACCGTCCCGAGCCACCAGCCGAGCCGTTTGCCGCGGGTCAGCTGCCCGATCAGCCAGGCCAGGGTCACCGCGTAGAGCCCGACGGAGATCGTGAACTTGAGCGGTTTGAGCCAAAGGGGCGCGTTGACGAGGCTGCGATCGTCGAAAACCAGACCCCCGAGCGCTATGACGCCGAGTACCGCCATCGCCGCCGTCAAGATCATCAGCGGGCGGTGCAGTACTGCCCTGGATCCCTTGTCCACCATGGATTCGAGGGTGCCGCGAAGCTCCGATCCGGACACTGGAGTACTCCCCCTGATCGAGGGTGGGGAAAGCCCTACCGCCGACCTGTGGGTAATAGTGCCGTCACCGCGACCGGCAGTTGTGCCGTTTGACCGCACTCCCCTCTTTTCTAGCGTGTCCTTCACAAGAGCAGACAGGGCGTCCCCTGGTGCTCACCGGGATTTCCAGCGAGATGAGAGGAGGTGGCCCATCAATGACCGGTACGGGATATCAGGCAGACGCAGCTGCGATGGCGCGCGCCGTCCAGGGGTTCGAGGAAACCGCGTCGAACGCCAAGACCACGATGGCCAGCCTGGAGAGCGAGCTGACCCAGACCCTGCACAACTACAAGGGTGACCAGGCCGTCGCGTTCTGGGACCTGCAGCGCCGCCTGCAGGAGAAGATGACCATCGCCGTGAACGAGCTCAACACGATGTCGCGCCTCGTTCACGAGAGCAACCGGAACTACAACTCGGGTGACGAGCAGGTCCGGGAAAGCCTCACCGGCGTCAGCGGAGTCGTCGACCAGACCGTGATCCACCGGCTGAACCCCTGATCCGCGAGAGGACCACCAATCATGGCTGACGTCGTCGAAATCAACTTCGCCGCGCTGCAGCACAGCTCGGCCTCGCTGGCCGCCAAGGCCAAGGCGCTCACCTCACAGCTCGAACAGCTGCACACCAACCTGCAGCCGATCACCCAGACCTGGTACGCCTCCGGCAGCTCCGCCGGTGAGGCCGCCCGTGCGTCTGAAACCCGCCTGCGCCAGGCCACCGCGGACATCGTGGCGATCATCGCGCAGTTCGGTGGCAAGGTCGGCGACGCCCACGATCTCCAGCACAGCCTGGAGAACCGCAACCAGGGCCTGTTCGCCGGCTGATCCCCAACCGTCGGCCGGCCGGTGCTTTCACCCCCCTCGGCACCGGCCGGCCGGCTTTGCGCGTAGTCGTCCCTTGTTGGCATGGCCGATTTCGAGAGAGCCGGGATCAATGCAAGACCAGTCGTACTACGTCCATCTGGAATCACTGAAGGACTTCGTGCGGGAACTGGAGACCCAGATCCACGCGATGTCCAAGCCGAACGACTTCCTGCTGACCTTGAGCGAACAGCCGCTGCTGTTCGGCGAGTTCGGGGAGGCGGGTTCACTCAACAAGGCGCACCAGGCCGCCGTCGCCGAGATGCAGGGCCTGCTGGATCAGGTCAAGGGCGCGATCACGTTCGCGCAGGACGTCACGACGACCGTCGCCGACGGTTACGCGGCGGCCGACGATTCGGTGGCGGGCGACATGCACCACTCGAGCCAGCAGACCGGGCTGCTCGATCCGCTGCTCAACGTCCTCGGGGGCGTGCTGGGCGGTAACAGCGGCTCGAACGGCGGGGGGAACAAGGGATGACCGACACCGCGCACACGAACTTCGCCGCGTATTCGCACCAGCAGCTCTACGCGATGCTGCAGGCCGGCGACCCCAACACGGCCCGCCACGCGGCCCACAAATGGCAGTCCACCGGCTCCGGGCTGTTCGAGCAGGCCGAGAACCTGACCGGCGAGCTGAAGGACTTCTCCACCAGCTGGACCGGCGGAGCGGCCGACAAGTACCACACGATGATCACCGACCTCGTCGGCGGAATCCGCAAGGTCGCCCAGACCGCGAACGCGATGAACCACCTCCTCGAGGACGCGGCGGACGCGCTGGTGAAGGCCAAGAAGGAGATGCCGCCGCCGGTCGCGGTGCCGGACGTCTCCCCCGCCGATCTCGCGCTGGCCGTCAATCCGCCGCTCCTGCCGCCGGATTCGTCGCAGGCGACGATCATCAACGCCGCCCAGCAGCGTCAGCAGGCCATCGCGAACGTCGAAGCGCAGCAGCAGGCGGCGAGTGCGGCCAGCGCGGCGCACAGCAAGGCGATCGTCGTGATGACGCAGCTCGCGGGCGAGTACTCCACGGCCGAGGAGTCGATTCCGGCCTCGCCGAACGCCGTCACCCCGCCGCCGGTCACCGGTGGCGGCACGGCCCCCGGCGGTTCGGTCGGCAACAACATCGGCGGGACGCCGGGTGTCGGCGTCGTTCCCGGCGACAACACGCATCCGCTGCCCTCGGACGGCTCCACGCCGCCCACCACCGGTCAGCCCGGCCAGCCGCCCAAGTCGAACCCGTTGTTCGGCGACATGTTCACCGCCGGTCTCGCCGCGGCTTCGGCCGCCGCGTTCGGCCGGTTCGGCTCGATCATGCCGCGGGTGCCCGCGTGGGCGAACGGCAAGAACGACAAGGACAAGAACGGCGAGCCCGCGGGCGGCGGTGCCGGTGCGGCGGGCGCGACCGCGGGTGGTGCCGGCGGCGGTATCCCGATCGGCGGTGGCGGCGCGCCGTCGCTGGACGGTGGCGCGATCGGCGCCGGTGGCGGTGGCGGGTTCTCCGGACCCGGTGAGGCCCCGGCCGCGTTCTCCGGTCTGGCGGGCGACGGCGGCTCGGGCAGCGCGATGAGCGGGCTCGCCGGCGGAGCGGCCGGTGCCGCGGGCGCGGCGGCGGCCAAGGGCGCGATGCCGATGATGCCCATGATGCCGATGGGCATGGGCGCGGGCGGCGACATGGGTTCCGGACGACGGATCCCGCCGTGGCTCGTGGAGACCGAGAACGTCTGGGGCCAGTCGTCCCCGGTCGCTCCCGCCGTGCTCGGCGAAGAACCCGAACAGTACTGATTTTCCCGACCAGGAGAGGCGGCTCGGTGATGGCATCCAGTGCGGGCGGTTACCGAGTCGCCCCCGCCAGGCTCGAAGCGGCGGCGGCCGAACTCGAACAGCGCGCCGGCGTGCTCAAGACCGCGCAGACCGCGCTGGCGGGTGAGAACGTCCCCGCGACCGCGTTCGGCCAGGTTTCGGCGTCCAGCGCGGCTTCGGCCACGTACACCAAGACGATCAAAGACGTCTCGGGCAAACTCGACGGCCAGATCACCAAGGCGACGGTCATCCACCAGGGACTGACGGCCGCGGGTGGCGGATACCGGCGCGCCGACGTCCAGGTGGCCGCCTCGTACCGGTCGCTGATGCCGGAGAACCCGTTGCCCAAGGCCGGGAATCCGGCAGGCGTCGGCGGCGCGGCCGACACCGGCTCGTGGGCGACCGCGATCGCCGAGAACCGCACGAAGGTCACCGACGCGCTGACCGCCGAACGCGAGCGGCTCGCGAATCTCCTCGCACAGGGCGGGAAAGCCGACGACATCGCGAGCGCGCGCACGCGGATCGCGCTGTACGAGGACATCCTCGCCAACGACCGGCAGATCCTGCGGTTCGACCCGTCCGGTAACGGGCGCATCGTCGAACTGGTCGGCCGCATCGAGCCGGGCACCCGCAACGTCGGGTTGTTCGTCCCCGGCGTCAACACCTCGTTCGACAACTTCCAGAGCTACGCCGACCTCGGCAAGAGCCTGGTCGCCGCGGACGCCACCGGCCGGACCGCGATGGTGGTCTGGGCCGACGGGGTCTTCCCCCAGAACGTCGTCACCGAAGGCCCGGCCGCGCACTACGCGCAGACGATGGCGCCCGATCTCAAGGCGTTCGGCGACGAACTGCGCGGCCAGATCGACAGCCACGCCGGACCGGGTGTGGTGGTCACCGCCGTCGGGCACAGCTACGGCGGCGCGACCGTCGGGCTCGCCGAGCAGCTCGGGCTCAAGGCCGATCAGGTGCTGCACGTCGAGTCCGCGGGTATGGGACACGGGATCTGGAGCCCGAGCGACCTCCCGGCCAGCCAGGCCGGTGTGCAGCGGTACTCCATGACGGCCCCCTTCGACCCGATCGTGATCGCGCAGGGCAACGCCGGCCTCATCGAATGGCTCGGCGCCGGGCACGGAGCGGACCCAGACCGCTTCCCCGGCGTCGTCGAACTGGAAACCGGCCGCGACGCGAACGGCGACCTGCAGTGGGGTTTCGATTCGCACAGCGGTGTGCTGAAACCCGGTTCCGATTCGTGGAACAACATCTACGGTGTGATCACGGGCGGCGCGGTCACGCACGAAGGCTTCACCGGCGGCTCGCTGCGCGAGATGGTCATCGAAGGCGTCGGACGAGGCTTGTGAGGGACTGTTCATGATCACGAAGCACACCGAACTCGACCCGCTGGCCGAGGACCTCACCGCGGTCATCGACGGTGTCGCGGGCACCTTCGGCACCAGCGCGGAGCGCACCGTGGAAGGCGAGCTGGACTGCGACCCCACCCAGCCGGGCCGGTCGCTCTGCTGGCAGTACGGCCTCCGCGTGGACGACGCGACCGACGCGATCCGCAAACTCGTCGACGACGTCCTGCCCATGCTGGAGAGCCAGGGCTGGCGGTGGCGCGACCGCAGCAACCCGCGTGAGCTGATCGCGCAGTTCAGCCGCGACGGCGCCGACTTCAACGTGCACGTCTCCCGCGTCGGCGACGGCGTGGCCATCGTGGGCTCGACAGCCTGCGTATCCGTCCCCTAAAACCCCAGGGGGTCGCGAAAGACCTCGTGAGCGGTGGCGGTGTCCCCCAGTACACCGCTGCCGCTCACGAGGCGCGGAATCGCGAAGGTTTCCAGCCCCGGCGCTTGCCCCGCCGGACCGCGGCCACCACGACGCCCGCCGCGATGGCGAGGGCCACCCCGGCGATGGCGAGCACACCCGAAACCTTGTCCGCACTGGTGGGTGCCGGAGCCGCCGCGGGGAACACGAAGGTGTCCGGGCCGACGCTCGGCGGTCCTCCCGGGCCGGGCGTACCGGCCGGGATCGAGGCGGAAACGGCGGCGTAGGCGTCGATCGCGCCCCAGCCCCGGCGGGGATCGTGTCCACCGCTCGGACCGCGGTGCGCGGTCAGCGTCAGCCGCGCGACGACCTGCTCCGGCGACAGCTCGGGGTGGTACGCGCGCACGAGCGCGGCGACCCCGGCGACATGCGCGGCGGCCAGGCTCGGATCGCTCACCGGCCACCGGTGCGCCACCGTCCCGCCCGCGCCGGCGGACGTGCTGACCAATTCGGCGCCAGGCGCGGAAATCCCCACGTACGAACCGGATTCCGTCTGCACGGCCTCCCCCGCCTGGTTCGTCGAACCCACGGCGAGCACACCCGGTGTGGCCGTCGGGTACGACGTCTGGCCCTGCTGGGTCCCCGCGGCGGGCGAGACGATCAGCGCGCCCTTTTCCTTGGCGCGCGAGACGGCGCCGGTCAGCGCGGGACTGTCGGAAGCGGCCGGGACGGCGATCAGGATGATCCCGGCGCCGCGGTTCAGCGCCGTTTCGATGGCGCCCGCGAGCTGCCCGGGATCGCCGCCGCCGTTCACCTGGGTGTAGCGGATCGGCAGGATCTTGGCACCGGGCGCGATCCCGGTGAACGTCGTGGACGGATCCGGTTGCGCGCCGACGATCCCGGCGGCGATCGTGCCCCGGCCGTCGCAGTCTTCGGCCTCGGTGCCCTGCCCGCCGAGCAGCTGCCCCGGCGCGAACTGGCCGTTGCCGCCGTCGACGCCGGTGCCGATCACCGCGACCAGCTGGCCGGTGCCGCGGGACAGCGGCCAGAGCCGCACCGGATCGATCAGCCGCTGGCCCCACGGAACGGCCGCGGTGTAGGTGCCCGTCGGGTTGGCGCACTGCTCGGCGACCGCCGTCGACGGGACGGGGGTGCCGAGCAGTGCCATGAAACCGACGCATCCCGCGACGGCACTTTTACCGGCAAAGCCCACCATTCCTCCAGAATCCCCTTGTCACACAAGGGAATTCTAGTGCCGGAGGTCAGCGCAGGTCCATCCCGAGGTCGAGTGCGGGTGAGGAATGCGTGAGCGCCCCGACGGCGAGGAAGTCCACACCGGACTCCGCGTACGCCCGCGCGACGTCGAGCCGCAGACCGCCCGAGGATTCCAGGCGGGTCTTCGGGGAAACCTCGTCACGCCGGTCGACCGCTTTCGCGCATTCGTCGGGCGTGAAGTTGTCCAGCAGCACCTCGTCGGCGCCCGCGGTGAGCGCCTCGTCCAGCTGGGACAGGTCGTCGACCTCGACCTCGCAGTGCAGTTCGGGCGCGTGCTCGCGCGCGGCGGCGAGCGCGGCGGTCACCGAACCGGCGGCGACCACGTGGTTGTCCTTGATCAGCACCGCGTCGCCGAGCCCGAGCCGGTGGTTCACCCCGCCGCCCGCGCGGACGGCGTACTTCTCCAGCAACCGCAGCCCGGGCAGCGTCTTGCGGGAATCCCTGACCCGGCAACCGGTTCCCTCCACCGCGGCCACCCAGGCGGCGGTCGCGGTGGCGATACCGGACAGGTGGCACAGCAGGTTCAGCGCGGTGCGTTCGGCGGTGAGCAGGCCCCGCACCGGGCCGCGCACGACCAGCGCGGGCTCACCGGCGGTGAGTCGATCGCCGTCGTCACGGGCGGCCAGGATCTCCAGGCCCGAACCGAGCACGACGTCGAACACCGCCAGCGCCACCGGGATCCCGGCGACCACCCCGGCCGTCCTCGGCGTGAGTTCGGCCAGCGCACGCGCGGATTCGGGCACGGTGGCGTTCGTCGTCGCGTCGGGCCCGTACCGCAGATCCTCGGCCAGCGCCGTCGTGACGACGCGCTGCACATCGGCGACGTCGAGGCCGTGATCGGCCAGCGCCTTGACGACCAACGGGGAGAATTCGCTCATGCCACACCCTCCAAAGCGATCGGATCGGCCAGTACCGGCTGCCCCGACGGGCTGAGCCGGATGAGCTGACCGCGCTGCCAGACGTCGTCGTCGCGCTCGGGGAAATCGGTCCGCACGTGACAGCCGCGGGATTCCGTGCGGCGCGCGGCGGCCGCGACCAAGGCCTCCGCCACCAGGGTGAGCGCCGCGTCCTCAACGGTCTTTGGCGTCCACAAAGGACTCTCGATCACCGAAAGATCCAGCACCGAGCCGACGACCGACAGCCCTTCGGCGTCGCGGCCGATGGCGGCGTACCGGCTCATCGCCCGCTGCAGCGCGTCCCGATCGGCCACCGGGGCCTTCACCGGAGGCAGGAGCACGCCGCGGCGCGGGTCACCCAGCAGGCCGGCGGCGAGGTCGATGGCGACCGCTTCCGCCACCCGCTGCCCGACCACCAGACCTTCGAGCAAACTGTTGGAGGCCAAGCGGTTAGCGCCGTGCAGACCCGTCCTCGCGACCTCGCCCGCGGCGTAGAGACCACGAACACCGGACCGTCCGTCCACAGTGGTCACCACACCGCCGCACGCGAAATGCGCCGCGGGCGTGACCGGGATCGGCTCCTTCGCCGGGTCCAGCCCGATCGCCGCGCACGCCGCGTGCACGGTCGGGAACCTTTTGGCGAAGCCGGAAATCCCCGTGGCGTCGAGGAAGACGTGATCGTCGACGCCGCCGGGCGCCTGCACCATGCGGCGCGTGATGGCCGCGGAAACGACATCCCGGGGCGCGAGATCCCCGAGCGGGTGGACCCCGCGCATCACCGAGGCACCCGTCGCGTCGTGCAGGGTCGCGCCCTCGCCGCGTACCGCCTCGGTGACCAGCGGGAGCCGGCCACGCGCGCCGGGCGTGAACAGGACCGTCGGATGGAACTGGACGAACTCGACGTCCGCGACCTGCGCGCCCGCGCGCAACGCCAGCGCCAGCCCGTCCCCCGTGGCGAGCTCCGGATTCGACGTCGCCTGGTAAAGCTGCCCCAGTCCGCCGCTGGCCAGCAGCACCGCGGGCGCCCGGACGACACCGGGCACGCCGTTGTGGTCCAGGACGGTCACCCCGACGACCTCGCCCGCGGGCGTGCGGATCGCGTCGACGGCGATGTGGTGCTCCAGCACCGGGATCCGCCGTCCTCCGGCCGTCGCGACCAGCGTCCGCTCGACCTCCGCGCCGGTCGCGTCGCCACCCGCGTGGATGACGCGGAACGCGCTGTGCCCGCCTTCCCGCGTGCGGGCCAGTTCGGGCCGCCCTTCGGCCGCGGGGTCGAAGCGCGCCCCCTCGGCCCGCAGCCGGGCCACCGCGGCCGGGCCGCCGGCGATGATCGACCGGACGGCGCCGGAGTCGCACAGCCCGGCACCGGCGGTGAGCGTGTCCTCGGCGTGCTTGCCGACCGAGTCGCCCGGCTCGTGCTCGCCCTCCAGCACGACCGCGATACCGCCCTGTGCCCAGCGGGTGTTGCCGTCGGAGACCGTCGCCTTGGTGACCACCAGGACGTGCAGGCCGAGCTCGTGCGCGCGCAGCGCGGCGGTGAGCCCGGCCACCCCGCTGCCGATCACCACGAGATCGGCGGCGGCCTCCCAGACCGGGTGGGTTTTCGCCTGGAGAGCGGTAACCGGGTCGGTCATTCTCCGCCGCCAGGCTGCCCGATCTCGATCATGCGCTGCACGGAGGCGCGGGCACGGGCGGCGGTTTCGGCGTCGACGTGGACCTCGTCGGCACCCTCACGCAGCGACCGCAGCAGGGCGGCCGGCGTGATCATCTTCATGTACCGGCAGGACGCCCGGTCGTTCACCGCGCGGAAGTCGATCTCCGGCGCGGCCTTGCGCAGCTGGTGGATCATCCCGATCTCGGTGGCCACGAGGACCGACTTCGCCTTGGTGTCGCGGGCGGCGTGGACCATGTCGCCGGTCGAGAGGATCTTGACCCGCTCAGGGGCGACGGCGCCTTCGCCCGCCAGGTACAGCGCCGAGGTCGCACAGCCGCATTCCGGGTGGATGAACAGATCGGCGTCCGGGTTCTCCGAGGCCCGCTCGGCCAGCTCGGCGCCGTTGATCCCGGCGTGCACGTGGCACTCCCCGGCCCAGATGTGCATGTTCTCGCGACCGGTCACGCGTTTGACGTGCGCGCCGAGGAACTGGTCCGGCAGGAAGAGAACCTCCTGGTCAGCGGGGATGGAGGCGACCACGTCGACGGCGTTCGACGACGTGCAGCAGATGTCGGTCTCCGCCTTGACCTCGGCCGTGGTGTTCACGTACGACACGACGACCGCGCCGGGGTGCTCGGCCTTCCAGGCGCGCAGTTCGGCGCCGGTGATCGAGTCCGCCAGCGAGCAGCCCGCCCGCGCGTCCGGGATCAGGACCGTCTTCTCCGGCGCCAGGATCTTCGCCGTCTCGGCCATGAAGTGCACGCCGCAGAAGACGATGGTCGACGCGTCACTGCTCGCCGCGATACGGCTGAGCGCGAGGGAGTCGCCGGTGAAGTCGGCGATGTCCTGGATCTCGGGGACCTGGTAGTTGTGCGCGAGCAGGACGGCGTCGCGTTTGCGCGCAAGGCTGCGCACCTCCTCCGCCCAAGCCGCGTCGGCGACCACGCCACCGTACGGAGTCAAGTCGTTCTGCAGGGTGCTCGTCATCGTTCTGGCCCTCCTGGACCTGTCTCCGGTTTTCGCCTTATAATCGAAAACCGTGCGAAGTCATCTTAACACCCAGACCCCCCTCGCCCACGAGGTTTTGGGAGCGGTCCTTCAAGTGCGCTCCGACACACTCCGGGTCCTGCTGTGGCGGCGCGCGCTCGATCCGCACCTCGGCCGCTGGTCCCTTCCCGGCGGCAGGCTTCGCCCGGATGAAGACGTCGAGGCGTCCATCCGGCGGCAGCTCGCGGAGAAGGTCGACGTACGCCAACTGAAGCATGTGGAGCAATTGGCGGTCTTCAGCGCGCCGGACCGGGTGCCGGGCCCCCGCGTCGTCGCGACGGCGTTCCTCGGCCTCGTACCGTCCGATGTGGACCCCGAGATCCCCGAAGACACCGAGTGGCACGACGTTTCCGAGCTCCCCCGGACGGCGTTCGACCACGAGTCCATCGTCCTGCGCGCGCGGGACCGGCTCCGCTCGAAGCTCTGCTACACGAACCTCGGCTTCGCGCTCGCCCCGGAAGAGTTCACCGTTTCGGCGTTGCGGAGGCTGTACTCGGCTGCGCTGGGTTACCGCGTGTCCGCGACGAACCTGCAGCGTGTGCTGTCCCGGCGCGGGCTGCTCCTGCCCACCGGCCACACCGCTCCGCCCGGGCGCAGCGGCGGCCGTCCGGCGGCGCTGTTCTCCTTCGCGGGCAAGGGGATGCAGATCACCGACCCGTTCGCGGTGTTCCGTCCGCCCACCGGGAAGTGACCACCCTGCGAAGTCCTCCCGGTCCCCGTACCTTGAACGGGTGACCGAGCCGAGCGAGGAGTCCACCGGGAAGGCGATCTTGCCGCTGTTCCCGCTACAGACCGTGCTTCTGCCCGGAACACACCTTCCGTTGCACATCTTCGAACCGCGGTACCGGCAGCTGATGGCGGACCTCGTCGCCGAAGTGGTCCCGGACCGCGAGTTCGGCGTCGTCGCGCTGCGTTCGGCGATGATCAGGGAGGTCAGCGGGCCCGAACACGTCCACGAGTTCGGCTGCAGCACGGTGTTGCGCGAGGCGAAACGGCTGCCGGACGGCAGATTCGACGTCGTCACCACCGCGCGGCGCCGGTTCCGGCTGCTGGAGATCGACCGCGTTTCCGCGCCGTACCTGATCGGCTCGGTCGAATGGGTACCCGACGACCGCGTCGCCACGGTGCACGGCGACACCGTGACCAGGCTCGCCGACGTGGCGAAGGCCGCGCACCGGCGCTACTGCGAGTCCGCCTGGAACGACGAAGACTGGACCACCCCGCCCGAGGACGGCGACATCGCGGCGCTCGCGTACCGGCTCACCGCCGACTGCCTGCTCCCGCTGGAGGACCGGCAGCGCCTGCTGGAGGAGACGAACCCGCTGCGGCGGCTGCGGATCGCGTGCCGCCTGCTGACGCGGGAGGCCGGCTTCCTGAGCACGCTGGGCGCGGTCCCGATGCCGCCGGGGGAACTCGGCGAGTTCACGCGCCCGTCGAACCTGAACTGAGCCCTCGCGGGTCGCCGCCCGTTCCCGCGTCATGAAAGGGCCGTTCAGGACAAGAAACGTCCTGAACGGCCCTTTCATGACATCCGCGAAGCGCTACTTGCCCGACTCCGAGGAACCCCCGTCGTCCGACCCGTTGCCGGTCCCGAACTTGCTCCACACCTTGCCCGCCGCCCCGGACACCGCCTCGCCGACGTCGCTGAACACCTTCGTCAGCGGGTCGGTCGAGCTGTTCCAGGAGTCCTTGTACGACTTCGCGGCCGACTTCAGGTCGTCGGTCCAGGTGGACGAAGGCGCGTCCTCGTCACGGCGCGGGTACTCGCCGGCCAGGATCCCCCGGTACTCCTCGGACGCGGCCCACTTCTGCAACTGGGCGGCACGCACGACGGCCAGCGGATGCGACATCGTCTCGACGTAACGCAGCTTCAGGTAGCTGTCGCGGATGTCGTCGACCGACTCGTACTCCGACGCCTGCTGCAGGAACGCCGGGATGTCGATCTTCGACGGGTCGATCCCGCCCGCGACCAGGATCTGCGAGCGCAGCGCCGCCGTCGGATCCTGCGAGCACAGCAGTCCGGCGCGGTCGCAGGACAGTTCGGCCTTGCGGTACCACTCGCGCAGCGCCGCGATGACGACGCGGATGCCGATCGCGCTCACCGGCGTCCACGACATCGACATCTGCAGGCCGATCAGCCGGATCATGATCGTGCGGTACACCGCGTGCCCGGACAGCACGTGCCCCATCTCGTGCCCGATCACGAACCGCAGCGACGCGAGGTCCATCGCCTCGACGGCCGCGGTGTTGAGCACGATGAACGGCTCGTCCATGCCGATCGTCTGCGCGTTGACCTCGGGACTGCGGGCGACGAACAGGTTCGGCACGCGGTCGAGGTCGAGTGTTTCGGCGCATTCGTGGCGCAGCCTGTCCAGCTCCGGATACTGCTTCGGGCCGACCCGGATCGCGGACGCGAGCGCCATGAGCCGCTCGCCGCGTTCGGCGTAGAAACCGGAAACCGCCTTCACGACCTGCGCGAACCCCGGAACGGCGCGCAGGGTGGCCAGTGCGCCGCGATCGACGGGGTGTTCGTACGCGCGCGGGCTGATACCCGGGAAGCGGACGGCGTTGTGCCGGGAAACCTCGATGTCGTCGGTCAAGAGAAAGCCCCCTAGAGATGTGTCCCGGCCCACCCTAGAGGAAATCCGTCAGCCGAGGCGGCGGCCCAGGTCTTCCCGTCCGTTCCACGCGGTCAGCAGCGTGTACGCCAGCGTCGTCATCAACGGCGCGGCGAGCATGATCCACGGGGATTCGATCTGCGGCGCCTTCGCGATGACGTCGCCGACGGCGGGCGCCGCGCCGATCTCGTAGCGGCCGTTGGCGAACGAGACGCCCATCGTGGTCCCCAGCCAGCCCGCGAGGGTCGCGCCGCCGGTCGCGGCGATCAGCACGACCGGCCCGCGGCGTTCCCGCAGCAGCCAGGTCACGATGCCGATCAGCAGCCCGGCGCCGAGCGCGAGGAAACCGTAGACGGCGAGGTCGTCGAAGCGGTGCCAGCTCTCCAGCTCCAGCGGGGCGAGGCCGCCGTGGTCGTTGATCACCCGCATCCGCTGGGGCGGGGCGAGGCGCGCCCACAGCCAGGCCAGCGGGAAGCCGAGCAGCCCCGCCGTGGACAGGACGCTGACCGCCGGCAGCAGATCGGCCTTGACGACGACCTTGGGGAACGGGCGGCGTGGCCTCGGCAGTACGGGCACCGACCAGGGGTCGGGCACGCTGGAAGACAGGTGCGCCGGTTTACCCGTCGTCTCGCCCAACCCCGGACTCCTCCCTCGAGCTGCTTGTGCAGAGCGTAACCAATGACGCCCCCTGCGCACGCGACCCCGCACACATCGCCCCGCGTTTCGTCCTCTGAACGCGATGCTTGCGCGTGCAACTACCGCATCCAGAGGACGAAATGCGGGGAGTCAGCCGGCGAGTTCACCGTGACGGCTGCACCGGGCCGTCCAGCCGACCGGGGTGATCTGGACGACCATCCGCCGCGCGCAGTACGTGCAGTACCGCGGCGGCTCGAGTGCCGTTCTGGGGTTGTGGCAGGCCGGATGTTCCGCGCCACCGTCGGACGTCTGTCCACAGTGGACGCAGTACGCCGCCGGGTCAGAGGACGTCACTGATCGCCTTCACCGGCATCTTCAGCTCGTCGAGCATCGCCAGATCCGCGGTGGCCGGGCGGCCGAGGTTGGTCAGGTAGTTGCCGACGATGATCGCGTTGATACCGCCGAGCATGCCCTGCTTGGTGCCCAGGTCGCCGAAGGTCAGCTCACGGCCGCCGGAGAAGCGGAGCAGCGGGCGGGGCATCGCCAGCCGGAACGCGGCGACAGTGCGCAGCGCGTCCTTGCCCTCGACGACCTCGTAGCCCTCGTACGGCGTACCCGGCTGCGGGATGAGGAAGTTCATCGTGCACTCGTCCGGGTTCAGCTCGGCCAGCTGCGCGGCGAACTCGGCGCGCTGCTCGATGCTCTCCCCCATGCCGATGATGCCGCCGCAGCAGACCTCCATACCCGCCTCGCGGATCATGCGCAGGGTCTCCCAGCGCTCTTCCCACGTGTGCGTGGTGACGACGTTCGCGAAATGCGAGCGCGCGGTCTCCAGGTTGTGGTTGTAGCGGTGCACGCCCATCTCGACGAGTTCGTCGACCTGCTCCTGGGTGAGCATGCCGAGCGAGCAGGCGATCTGGATGTCGTTGCCGTCCTCGCGGATGGCCTTGATCCCCTCGCGGACCTGCGAGAGCAGTCGCTTGTCGGGGCCGCGGACGGCGGCGACGATGCAGAACTCGGTCGCGCCGGTCTCGGCGGTCTGGCGGGCGGCCTTGACCAGGCCGGGGATGTCCAGCCACGCCGACCGCACCGGCGTCGGGAAGCGGCCGGACTGCGAGCAGAAGTGGCAGTCCTCCGGGCAGCCGCCGGTTTTGAGGCTGATGATGCCCTCGACCTCGACCTCGGGGCCGCACCAGCGCATCCGGACCTCGTGGGCCAGCGCCAGCAGGTCGGTCAGGTGCTCGTCGTCGAGCCGCAGGACTTCGAGGATCTGCTCCTCGCCGAGCCCGACACCACGCTCGAGGACCTGGTCACGCGCCACGGCGAGGATGTCGACGGTCTCCGGGGCAGTGGTCACGAGGCGGCTCCTGTTCGGGGTGGGGCGGTGAAGCGAAGGCACATCATCGTGCACGACCGGGCGGCTCGGCCACAGCGACGCAGGTCACTTCTGCGCCGACGCGCGGCCGACGAAGCATTCCGGGTCGAACTCCCCGCCGAACCACGGCGAGAGCCCCGCCTTGGCCCGGTCGGCGAACTCCTCGGGTCCGGCCGTGCCCAGCCCGGCGGGCAGCACGCCCAGCAGCGGGGCCCCGGCGGCGACCGGCAGGTCGCGCAGGTTCGACACCGCCGCCAGATCCGGTTCGTCCGGCCAGGATCCGATGATCACCCCGGCCACGGTCAGCCCGCGTTTGGTGGCGACCTCGGCGGTCAGGGCGGTCGCGTTGAGCGTGCCCAGCCCGGCCTCGGCGACGATGATGACCAGCGCGCCCAGCGACCACGCGACGTCGGCCAGCGTGGCCCCGTCGGCGTCGAACCGGACCAGCAGCCCGCCCGCGCCCTCGATGAGGGTCAGGTCGTGGTCGCCGTCGAGGTCGCTCGCCGCGGCGGCGATCTCGCTCGGGGCGAGCGTCGGCAGTCCCGAAAGCCTGGCCGCCGCCTCCGGCGACAGCGGATCCGGATACCTCCGCAGCTCACGGGTGGTGACCGGGCCGGCGAGGCGGAGGACGTCGGAGAGGTCGCCCGGCTCGTCCGGGCCCACTCCGGTCTGCGCCGGTTTCAGCACGGCGACACGCTGGCCCTGACCGGCGGCCAGAGCGGCGATGGCGGCGGTGGAGATCGTCTTGCCGACACCCGTACCGGTGCCGGTCATGACCAGCATGCTCACGTGCGTTGAACTTAGTGGGTCCGGATCGAGTCCCGCTGAACGGCTTCCGTTAGCCCCCGGATGTGGTGACGGCCCCGACCGGGGTGAACGACGGGCTCCCCTCGTCCGACAGGTAGACCTGCGCCGCCCCGACGTCGAAGTACATCCCGGTCAGGTGCAGCTCACCGCGCGCCTCCGCCTCGGCGATCAGCGGATAGTGCCGCAGGTGCTCCAGCTGCTGCAGCACGTTCTTCAGCGCCAGCCGGTCGACCTCGGTGTCCGGACGTTCGCCGTCGAGGGTCACCGTGGCGTCGCGGTGCGCGCTCGGCTCGGCGTGCCGCAGCCAGGAGGCCAGCATCGGCGCGCCGTCCGGGGCCCCGGTGGCCAGCGCCTGCATCGCGCCGCAGCCGGAATGACCGCAGACCACGATCTCGCGCACCTTCAGCACGCCGACGGCGAACTCGACGGTGGCGCCCATCGACGGATCGGCCCGGCGGGCGGGCACCAGGTTCCCGATGTTGCGCACGGTGAACAGGTCACCGGGACCGCTCGTGGTGATCATGTTCGGCACGATCCGCGCGTCCCCGCAGGTGATGAACAGGGTGTGCGGCGACTGGCCGCCCGCCAGTTTGCTGAGCGCCGGCTGCATGAGCGCGGCCGTGCGCCGCTGGAACTCGGTCGCCCCGCGCAGGGTGGGCCCGCCGCGCTGTCCGGGCAGTTCGACGTCCTTGGCCTGCCAGTCGGACCACGGCGCGAGGAACCGCGGCACCGACCGCGCCGCCGCCGTCCGGGTCAGCGTGGGGTCGCCGGACTTGCCCTTGGCGAACCACGGATGCCCGACCTCGTCGACGATCACTGTGCCGCCGGCGCGTTCATGGCCCTGCTGCCAGTTCGACAGGCTCTCGAAGGCGGCGTGGTCGAGGTAGTCGACGACCAGCTCCAGGGTCACCTTCGCGCCGTCGGGCACGGTCGCGAGCACACGGCTGAGCCTCGGCACGGAAAGGAACGTCAGGACGCCCTCGACGACGACGCGCCATTCGTCGCCGTCGCGCTCGGCGTGGATCCCGGACCACACCGTGCGACGCAGCATCAGCAGCACCGAAAGCGCGATACCGAGCAGGACACCGGTGAGCAGGTCGAAGACGACGACACCGGCGAGCGTCACCAGGTACAGCCCCAGGTCGCCGTGTTTGAGGACCTGCTTCATGTGGCCGGGGTTCACCAGTTTCGCGCCGACGTGGACGAGCAGACCGGCCAGCGCGGCCAGCGGGATGTTCTGGATGAGCCCGGCGAACGCGGCGACGAACACCAGGATCCAGACGCCGTGCAGGATCGCGGACGCCCGGGTGCGGGCGCCGGCGGCGACGTTGGTCGAACTGCGGACGATCACCCCGGTGACCGGGAGGCCGCCGAGCGCGCCGGAAGTCATGTTCGCGGCGCCCTGGCCGATCAGTTCGCGGTCGAGGTTCGACCGCGGCCCGGTGTGCATCTTGTCGACGGCGACGGCCGACAGCAGGCTTTCCACGCTCGCGATCAGGGCGATGGTGACCACCGCGACGGCGAACGCGCCCCAGCCGGTGTCCGGGAATTCGGGTGCGAAGCGGATGTTGAGCAGGTCACCCGGCAGGTTGACGCGCGGCAACGTCATCGCGGTGGCCACGGAAAGCACGGTCACCAGCGCGATCGCGGCGAGCGGGCCGGGCACCTTGCGGACGGCCTTGGGCAGCCGCGGCCACACGAGCAGGATGCCGATGGTGAGCACGCCGATCAGCGCGGCGGTGTCGTGGTGGCCGACGATCTGCGCGGGCAGTTGCGCGATGTTCTCGAGCGCCGAGCTCTGCGCCGCTCCGCCCAGCACGACGTGGAGCTGGCCGAGGACGATCGTGACGCCGATCCCGGCCAGCATGCCGTGGACGATGGCCGGCGAGATGGCGAGCGCCGCGCGGGCGATGCGGCTCAGCCCCAGGAGGATCTGCAGCGCGCCCGCGGCGACGGTGATCGCGCAGGTGGTCGCCCAGCCGAAGGTCGCGATGGTCTCGGCCATGATCACCGTCAGGCCGGCGGCCGGGCCGCTGACCTGAAGCGCGGAGCCGCCGAGGGCTCCGGCGACCACACCTCCCACCACGGCGGCGATCAGCCCCGCGACGATCGGCGCCCCTGACGCGAGAGCGATCCCGAGTGAAAGCGGGACGGCGACGAGGAACACCACCAACGAGGCGGGCAGGTCGTGACGAAGCACGGCGAGGGGCTTTTTCGTGGACACCAGCATGATCACCAGGAAACTGGTGAATTGTCCGATATGCACCACCTGATCGAGTGAATATCACCCTACGGACGGGTGGCGTGGCCCACTTTCAGCCCGCATCGTTGCCCGGAGATGTCTCCCGCGTTGCGAAAAGCCTTACCTGGTCCCGAATCCTGGGAAATATCGGTTGGGCGCCCGGTCAACCCACACCCCGATCTCGCGTGATCGAAGCCGGATCTCGCGTGATTGAAGGCGTAACTCGCGCGATCACGCGAGTTACGCCTCTGATCACGCGAGATCGGTCTCCGATCACGCGTGATCGCCCTGCCTCAGGACTTCACCGGGGCCGCCGCCGACGTGAGTGGCGATTCGGGTTCTCTTGAGGGGCAAGGCAAGGTGGTGTGTTGCGGACGACACGCGTGATCCAACGGACGACACGCGTGACTGAAGGGACGACACACGCGAGCCGTCCGCCTGGACACACGTGTCGTCCGTCTGATCACGTGTGTCGTCCCTCCCATCACGCGAAACCACCGATCACGATTGATCGCCCTGCCTCAGGACTTCACCGGGGCCGCCGCCGACGTGAACGACCGCAGCGCTTCGTCGAGCAGGTACACGTTCGCCTTCCCGACGTCGAAGTACATCCCCGTCAGCCGCAGTTCCCCCCGCGCCAGCGCGGCGTCGACCACCGGGTACGACCGCAGGTTTTCCAGTTGCTGCACCACGTTGTGCAGCGCGAGCCGATCGCCTTCGTGCGCCGGTCGTTCGCCGTCGAGCAGCACCGGCCCTTCGCTTTCCCGGCGCCGCATGGTCGCCTCGCCGTGGCGGAGCCAGCCGCCGAGGTGCGCGAGGCCGTCGGGCGCGTCCCCGAGCAACGCCTTCATCGCGCCACAGCCGGAATGCCCGCACACCACCACTTCCCGCACCCGCAGCAGCCCGACGGCGTACTCGATCGCCGCCCCCACCGAGAAATCCGCTTCCGCGCGCGGGACGAGATTCCCGATGTTCCGCACCGTGAACAGATCACCCGGCCCGCTGGTGGTGATCAGGTTCGGCACGATCCGCGCGTCGCCACAGGTGATGAAGAGCGTATGCGGCTGTTGCCCGTTCGCCAGCCCGTCCCAGGTGCTGCGCAGCAACGGCGCCGTCCGCCGCTGGAACTCCGAAGCGCCGCGGCACAACGGGACACTGCCGCCGCGCTGGCTCGGCAGTTCGAGATGTTCGGCCTGCCATTGTGACCACGGCGCCAGCCAGCGCGGCACCACCCGGGACGCGACGCCGCGGCGCACGGTCGGCACGCCCGCCTTGCCGCGTTCGAACCACGGATGCCCGATCTCGTCGACGATCACCGTTCCCCCGGCGCGTTCGTACGCGCGCTGCCAGCCGCGCAGGCAGTCGAAAGCGGCGTGGTCGAGGTAGTCGACGAACAGCTCCAGCGTCACCTCCGCCCGCTCGGGGACTTCGGCCAGGACGGTCGTGAGCCTTGGCACGGAAAGGAAAGTGAGCGCGCCCTCGATGACGACGCGGGTCCGCGAGCCGTCCCGTTCGACGTGGATCCCGGAGAACAGCATCCGGCGCAGCATCAAGGCCAGCGCCACCGCGATCCCCGCGGCGACGCCGGTCAGCAGGTTGACGGCGACCGCGCCGAGCAGGGTCGCGAGATAGACCGGCAGGTCGCCGTGGCGGCGGACCTCGCGGAGATTGGTGAGGTTGACCAGTTTCGCGCCGACGTGGACGAGGAGACCGGCGAGCGCCGCGAGCGGGATCAACCGCAGCGCGCCCGCCAGGAACAGGCAGCAGCCGAGGATCCAGACGCTGTGCAGGATCGCCGACATCCGGGTGCGGGCGCCCGCTTCGAAGTTGGTCATGGTGCGCACGACGACGCCGGTGACGGGGAAGCCGCCGAGCGAACCGGCGGCGACGTTCGCGAGGCCCTGGCCGACCAGTTCGCGGTTGAGGTCGGTGCGCGGCCCGTCGCGGAGTTTGTCGATGGCGACGGCGGAAAGCAGGCTCTCCAGGCTGGCGATGAGCGCGATGGAGAGTACGGCGGCGATGATCGCCGCCACGGATCCGGACGGCGCCTGGGGGACGAAACCCAGCCCCGGCAAGCCGTTCGGGAGGTCGACGCGCGGCAGGTCCATCCCCGCCGCGACGGACAGGCCGGTCGCCAGCGCGACGGCGGCCAGCGGGCCGGGGACGCGGCGCACCGAACGCGGCAGCCGGGTCCACGCCAGCAGGACACCGACGGTGACCACGCCGACCAGCGCGGCTTGGTCGTGGTGGCCGACGATCCGGCCCGGCAGCGCGAGGATGTTCTCGATCGTGGAACTCCGCGCCACACCGCCCAGCACCACGTGCAACTGGCCGAGGACGAGGATCAGACCGATCCCGGCGAGCAGGCCGTGCACGATCGCGGGCGAGATCGCCAGCGTCGCCCGCGCGACGCGGGTGAGGCCGAAGAGGATCTGGACCACGCCCGCCGCGGCGGTCATCGCGCAGGTGGCGGCCCAGCCGAAGGAGGCGATGGTCTCCGCGATGACGATGGTCAGCGCGGCGGACGGACCGCTGACCTGGAGGGCGGAGGCGCCGAAGAAGCTCGCGACGATCCCGCCGACGACGGCGGAGACGAGTCCGGCGAGCAAGGGGGCTCCGGCGGCGTGGGCGACGCCGAGCGAAAGCGGGACGGCCACGAGGAAGACGACGACCGAAGCCGGGACGTCGTGGCGAAGGTTCTTCAGGAGGGTCGATGCGGGGTTGCGGCGGCCCGGAGGCCCGGTGTCGTGCTCGTCACCAACGATGTCGATCATGGGGGCAGGAAACCCGATCGGCGCGCAAAAGTCCGCTACGCAAAGGTTTCTCAGGTTTGCTTGTGCGCCCGCGAACTAGGGCATACCGCCTTTTCAGGGCAAAGCACCCGAGAAGGACCCCGATCGGACTCGCCCGTTCGCTTGACCAAGATCAACTCGCGACCACGCTCTGTACCGAGCGTGGCCTCTCCGGATTGCTGTGGCCGCTGTCACACTCTTTGGGCTGAACTTTGCCGTTTTTACGCTTTTTGTGCGGCCGAGACCATTGCGGAAGTGATCGCGACGAGGTCTTCCGCCTCGGAGATGTAGGGCGGCATCGTGTAGATCAGGTTCCGGAACGGGCGCAGCCAGACCCCGTTCCCGGTGAGGACCTCCGTCGCCACCGCCATGTCCACGGGATGGTCCAGTTCGATCACGCCGATGGCGCCGAGCACCCGCACATCGGCGACCGCGGGCAGCTCCCGAGCCGGTTCGAGCCCGGCCTTCAGCGCGGCCTCGATCCGCGGCACGTCGGACTTCCAGCCGCCTTCGGCCAGGATCCCCAGCGAGGCGTTGGCGACGGCCGAGGACAGCGGATTCGCCATGAACGTCGGGCCGTGCGCCAGCACGGGCAGCTCACCGCGCGAGATCCCGTCGGCGATCTCCGGCGTGCACAGCGCCGCCGCCATCGTCAGGTACCCACCGGTCAGCGCCTTGCCGAGGCACAGGACGTCGGGCGTGACCCCGGCGTGCTCGGCGGCGAACATCCGGCCGGTGCGGCCGAAACCGGTGGCGATCTCGTCGAAGATGAGCAGGACGTCGTTCGCTTCGGTGATCTCGCGCAGCGCGCGCAGGTACGCGGGCGGGTGGAACCGCATTCCGCCGGCGCCCTGCACGACCGGCTCGACGATGATCGCGGCCAGTTCGCCCGCGTGCCGCCCGATCTCGGTGGCGAGCAGGTCGAGGTAGTCCTGATCCGGCTCGTCGGCGAAACCGCCGGGCGGTTTGGGCAGGAACAGCTGGTCCGGCAGGATCCCGCGCCACAGCGAGTGCATGCCGCCCTCGGGGTCGCAGACGCTCATCGGCGTGAACGTGTCGCCGTGATAGCCGCCGCGCCAGGTCATCAGGCGCCGCTTTTCCTTGCGCCCCACCGACTGCCAGTACTGCAGGCACATCTTGACGGCGACCTCGACCGACACCGAACCCGAGTCGCACAGGAAGACGTGCCGCAACCCCTCCGGCACGAGGTCGACCAGCGTCTTGGCCAGCCTGATGGCCGGTTCGTGGGTGAGCCCGCCGAACATCACGTGACTCATCCGGCCCGCCTGCTCCGCCAGCGCCGCGTCCAGCACCGGGTTCCGGTAGCCGTGGACCGCCGCCCACCAGGACGACATGCCGTCGACCAGTTCGCGGCCGTCGTCGAGGGTGAGCCGGACCCCGCTCGCCTCGCGGACCAGCAGGGAGTCGATCGTGCTCGGCATCGGCCCGTACGGGTGCCAGACGTGTTCCGCGTCGAGCGCGAGGAGTTCGGCGGCGTCCATCCGGCGACCCTACGACACGCCCTCCTCAGCGCAGACGCACAGGGAGGGTCTCCAGTCCGTGGACCAGGGTGCTTTCCCGCCACCGCAACGTTTCCGGCTCGGCGTCCAAGCCGAGGTCGGGGAACCGCTCCAGCAGTCCGCGCAAGGCGATCTCGGCCTCCAGACGCGCCAGCGGGGCGCCGACGCAGTGATGGATGCCGTGCCCGAACGCGAGATGCCCCGCCGCCGAGCGTGTGACGTCGAGACGGTGCGGTTCTTCGAAGCGTCCGGCGTCCCGGTTCGCGCCGAGCAGGGAGACGAGGACGAACTCACCCGCCGGGATCTCGACTTCGCCGACGGGCACGGCTTCCTTGGTGAACCGGATGGTCGCCAGGTGGATCGCGCCGTCGTAGCGCAGGAACTCCTCGACCGCGCCGGGCAGCAGCGTGGGATCGGCGCGCAGGGCGGCCAGCTGTTCCGGCTCGCGAAGCAGCGCCAAGACACTGTTCGCGATCAGGTTGACCGTCGTCTCGAACCCGGCCACCAGCAGCAGGAACGCCATGGCCAGCAATTCGTCCGCGGCGAGCGAATCGCCTTCGTCGCTGGCGTGGATCAGGCCCGAAAGCAGGTCTTCGGCGGGCTCGGCGCGTTTCTCCTCGATGAGATCGACGAGGTACGCGTGCATCTTCGCGGCCGCGGCCTGGAGTTCCTCCGGCGTCGACCAGGCGACCATCGTGTTCGACCAGGTCGCGAACGCCGGCTGGTCGCCCGCGTGGACACCGAGCAGTTCGCAGATCACCCGGATCGGCAACGGGACGGCGAAAACGGGCAGCAGGTCGACGCGTTCGGCGTCGCCGATGCCGTCCAGCAGTTCCGCGGTGATCTGCTCGATCCTCGGCCGCAGCCGGGAAACCGTACGCGAGGTGAAGGCCTGATTGACCAGTCTGCGCAACCGCGTGTGGTCCGGCGGATCCGAGTTGAGCATGTGCGCGCCGAGCGCGCGTACGGCGCTGTCGGCCGCGGAGACGAAGCCGTCCCGTTCGAAGAGCCGCTGGATGGCCGCCGGATCCTTGCCCACGCGGGAATCCGCGAGGATCGCGCGGGCTTCGGCGTATCCGGTGACGATCCATGCCTCGAGTCCGCGCGGCAGGCGGACCTTGCGAGCCGGGGCCTCTTCACGCAGCAACGCCGAAACCCGGTGTGGTTCCTGGACGAGATCCCACTCCAGGTTCTTCGGTTCCCCCATCGGTACGCCTCCCCGGCGCGCCGGTCAGCGTTCGGCCAGCGCGGCCACGACTCGCTCGGTCACTTCGGTCCAGTATGCCCGCTGTTCCTCGCGTTCGTCGGCGCCCGCGAGCCATTCCTGGTGGAACCGGAGCGTGGTCTTCTGGTCGGTGCCACTCACCGTGATCTGCAGGGTCGAGTCGTGGTCCCAGTCCTTCGGGCGCCAGGTCAGCCGGAGCTTGTCGCCTTCGGAGCGGCCGCGGATCTCGCCGGTCGTCCCGTTGGCCGTCTCGTACGCCGCGCCCAGCTCGTGGCCGAGTTCGGCGCCCGGACCGAGCCAGATGCCCACACCCTCGCGTCCGACCAGGAAGTCCCACACCTGGGTGCCGCTGTACGGCACCGTCTGGGAAACGCCTACCTGCCAACCACTTCCGGCTGTTTTGGCCGTTGTCTTGGTCACCGGGCCATCATCCCATCGGGTGTACCGTGCGGCAGTCACCGGTCCGGGTGGAGGATGTCTTCCCGTGCGCTACCGTCCGATTTCTCCCGCTCTGCTGGTGTCCGAACTGACCGAACGCATCACCTCGATCACGGGCCGCCGCCGGATCGCGGTCGCCGTCGACGGCGCGGCCGGTGCGACCAACACCACAGAACTCGCCGACGCCCTGGTCGATCCCCTGCGGATCGCCGGTCACGCGGTGTTGCGGATCTCGGCGAACGACTTCCTGCGCCCCGCTTCACTGCGCTTCGAACGCGGAAAAGAGGACCCGGACTCGCGCTACAGCGACTGGCTCGACCTCGGGGCCCTTCAGCGCGAAGTGCTCGACCCGCTCGCCGAGGACGGCAGCGGTCTCGTCCTCCCGTCGCTGTGGGATCCGGTCCGCGATCGCGCCACACGCGCCGAACGCGTCGAATTGCCCGAGGGCGGCGTCGTCCTGCTGGACGGGGAGTTCCTGTTCGGCGCGGGGCTCGCGTTCGACCTGAGCGTGCATCTGTGGCTCTCCCCCGGCGCGCTGAGGCGGCGGGTGCCGGACGCCTGGGCGCTTCCCGCTTACGCGCGCTACGAACAGGAAGTCGATCCGTCGGCGCTGTCGGACGTGGTGATCCGCGTCGACGATCCGAAGCATCCGGCGCGCTACGAACCCTGATTCCTCAGCGCACCGCCGCGACGGGGTCGCCGTCGAGCAGACCGGAAAGCCGGCTCGCCATGGTGTCCCACCGCCAGTTCTCGCCGACCCAGTCGCGACCGGCGGCCCCCATCCGCCGTGCCCGCACCGGATCGGCCAGCAACGCGGCCAGCGTCTCCCTCAGCTGCTGCTCGTCGCGGCCGTCGACGACGTGCCCGGTGACCTCGTCCAGCACCGTTTCCGGCGCCCCGCCGGAATTCCCGGCGACGACCGGCAATCCCGTCGCGGAGGCTTCCAGGTACACGATGCCAAGACCCTCGACGTCGAGCCCCTTCCCGCGCGTCCGCGCCGGCATCGCGAAGACGTCGCCCGCGTTGTAGTGCGCGGGCAACTCCTTCCACGGCACCGATCCGGTGATGACGACGCTGTCTTCGACCCCCAGCGCTCCGACGAGTCCGGTGAGCGTCTTGCGGTACGGGCCGCCGCCGACGAGCAGCAGCGCCACGTCCGGGATGCGCTTGCGGAGCTCGGGCAGGATCTTGATCAGCATGTCCTGGCCTTTTCGCGGCACCAGCCGCGAAACGCAGACGATCGTCGGCCGGTCGGCGAGGCCGTGCCGCTCTCGGATCTCCTTGCCCGCGGCCGGATCCGGCCGGTAGAGCGCGGTGTCCACGCCGCACGGGAGCATCTCCAGCCCCGCCATCGGGCCGAAAGCGGCCGAAAAGCGGGAGCGCGTGTACTTGCTGACGTAGGTGACGACGTCGACGGTGTCGCCGATCCGCCGCAGTGCCTGCCGGGAGCCCGGCAGCATCGACCAGCCGACCTCGTGGCCGTGCGTCGACGCCAGCACCCGGCGCGCGCCCGCCGAACGCAGCGGATGCCCCAGCAGCGCCAGCGGCGCCGCGGCGCCGAACCAGACGGCCTCGCAGTCGCGGGCGCGCATGATCTCCTTCGCCCGCTTGAGCACGTCCGGGGTCGGCAGCATCAGCGACGTCGGATGGCGCACCACCTCGAACGGGGCGGCGGCGTCGAACTCGCCGTGCGAGCCGGTGCTCGACTCCCAGGAGGGGGCGTAGACGACGAGGTCGTCGGCGGGCAGGCGGGTGGCCAGCGAGTTCAGGTAGTTCTGGATACCGCCCGGCCGGGGCGGGAAGTCGTTGGTCACCAGCAGGGTCCTCAGCACCCCTGCAGGCTACTTGGCCCGCCGCATGCGAAAGGGGCGGCACCGCTTGCGCGGCACCGCCCCTTGTCGTCTGTTCGTCAGGCCGTCGGGCGACGGGCGCCGACGTAGTTGTTCTGCAGCGGCGACACCTTGACGACGTCACCGGTGGTCGGCGCGTGCACCATCATGCCGTTGCCGACGTACATGCCGACGTGCGAGACCGGCGAGTTGTAGAACACCAGGTCGCCCGGCTGGAGCTGCGACCTCTGCACCGGGGCGCCGAAGGTCGACTGCTGACGGCTGGACCGCGGCAGGGTCAGACCGGCCTGCTTGTACGCCCAGAGCATCAGACCGGAGCAGTCGAAGGACGACGGTCCGGTGTCACCCCAGCCGTACGGGCTGCCGAGCTTGCTCTTCGCGGCCGCGAGGGCAGCCGCCGCGGCGGGACCCGGGGCGGGCAGGTTGGGGAACGCGCCGCCCTTGTCCTTCTGGGCGTTGCGATCCGAGGCGCTCAGGTTGCCGCCGGCCCGCTCGATCTCCTTGAGCTGGTCGTTCAGCGTCTTCTGGCGCGCCTCGATGTCCGTGGTCAGCTTGGCGGCCGTGTCACGGGCGGCGGTGGCCGCGTTCTGGGCGTCCGCCGCCTGCTTGGCCGCGGCCGCGGCCTGGGCGACGGCACCGCTCAGGTTGGTCAGAGCGGTGTTCTTGTTCGCGGCGAGGACCTCGAGTGCCGAGGAACGCTCCAGGAAGTCCTGGGTCGACGCGCCCGACAGCAGCGACGACAGCTTGTTCAGCTGCACACCGCTGGTGAAGGAAGCACCGGCGAACTTGTTCACCTCGGCCTGGAAGGTCTTCTCGTCACCGGCCGCCTTGACACCGAGCTCCTTGGCCGCGGCGGCGTCGGCGGTCGCCTTGTCGAGCTCACCCTGCTTCGCGGCGAGGTCGTCCTTCGCCTTGAGGAGGTCTTCGTTCGCCTTCTCGGCCTGTGCCGCGAGGTCGCGGTACTTGGCGAGGGCGTCCGAGCCGGATGGGGGCTGCTGGAGGGCGGGGCCTGGGGCAGCGGTGGCTGAAGGCTGGGCCACTGTCACCGCGGTGATCACCGCGGCCGCGGCCAAAGCTCCTGACACCACGCGCTTGACTGGATGCGACTGCACGGTCGCGCGTGTCTCCTTTGCTGTCGGCCACCGACTCGGAACCCGGGACGAAGAGGTCGGGGGCCCTCTTCCGCGAAGCCGCGACGCCGACCGTGAGGCCCGCGCGGTTCCCCGCGTTTCCCGCCTCGCGCCTGGCCGAGTGCTATCGCAACAGGTTTGGCGCGTGGCTGGTTCCGGTGCAGCTCCCCGACAAAGCTGCCTCAGTGGCGATCCCGTGTCGCCGTCTGGCGACGACTTCCGGCCACGAGATCTCGGACAGGTTACGAAACCACGGGCACCGCGTCCACCATGGCAAGCGCAAAAACTCTCCGTGATGCGCCGAAACACCTTCGGACCAGCATGAGCGGAAAGGTGTGACGGGCGTTACAACCTGGGGCCGATCACGACTACCTACCGTTCACCCGATCGGATCGACCACTCGTCGAATACCCCGGTCGAGGCGTGTCCTCAGGCCGTTTTCCGGCGCTCCTGCTCCACGATCTCGACCATCCGGAGGCGCGGGACCATCCCGGCTTCGGCGAGCGCGTCGACCGCTTTCCGCTCGTCGGCGTCCCATTCGAGCGCGAGCGGCGCGCCGAGGAGGACGCTGACGACGCAGTCATGACATGCGTCACCGCGGACCGCGCACCGGTCGCAATCGATGACGAGCGTCTCTATGTCGGCTATATCGGCGATGGCCTTGTCGTCCATCTCGGACTCCTCACTTTCAGTGGTGAGGTGCACATTAAGAGCGACCACCGACAGTTTCGGGCCTCGTGAGCTGCAAGGAGCGGTCCCGGATGTCATGAAAGGGCCGTTCAAGACGAAAAACGTCCTGAACGGCCCTTTCATGACATCCGGAAGCGCTACACCCGGCTGAGCCGCGACACCAGCACCGCCGACGGCACCGGATGCGCGCCCTTGCCCCGCACCGAATCCGCCACCGCCCGGTCCGTGCTCGCGACCACCATCGGCCGCCCCGGCGGCTCGGCCGCGACGAGGGACCGGATGACGTCGTCCGCGAGCACGCCGCGTTCGGAGAACAGCACCCGCACCCCGCGCGGCACCGCAGCGGGCACGGAAAGCACGCCGGCACCGTCGAACACGACGGTCACTTCGGCCGAAGTCCGCGCGGCGAGTGCGGAAAGCTGATGGATCAGCCGGTCGCGCTGGTCGGAGAGCGCCAGCTCCGGATAACCGGTCTTCGTGACGTTGTAGCCGTCGACGATCAGATGCACGTTGGGCAGCGCGAGATGCCGGTCGAGCGCGGTGACGTCCTGGATCTTGCCGCCCGCCCCCAGACCCGACGTCGCGCCGCGCACCATGTCGGCCGGACGCTGCCCCCGCGCGCTCACCGAAAGTTCACGACGGAGCCCGCCGACCGCGCCCTCGATCGTGTCCAGCAGCAACCCGAGCCTGACCTCGTCGGCCTGACGCGCCTCACGCGCCGACTGACGGGCGATCTCCGCGTCCGTGACGGCCTTCTCCGCCCGCGCCCGCTCTGTCGCGACGCGCTGCCTCTCGCGGTCCAGCTGGGCCTTCAGCGCCTTGATCTCTTCGGCGCTCTCGGCGCCTCCGCTCTCCAGCCGGGCGTGCGCCTCGGCGACGGCGTCCTTCGCCTGGCGCAGTTGGACACCTTGTTCCCGCAGGCGCTTCAACAGCTTTTCGACCTCGGCGTCGCGTTCGCCCCGCGCACTACCGGCGATCTCCTTGGCCTCGCGCAGTTCTTCGCGCAGCTGCGCGAGTTCCGCCTCGAGCCGCTGGTTACGCGCCAGCGCGGCGTCGCGTTCGGCACGCAACGCCGTCTCCTCGGCGTTCTTCGCCACCAGCCGGACCCGTCCGGCCGCGCCCGCCTCGCCGAGCAGCACGGCGGCGGCCGCGGCGGCGACGGAATCGGGGGCGTTCGGGTCGAGGGCGTCCTTGCGGTGGTCACGCAGCCATTCGGTGACCGCGACCCGGAACTGCGAAGACTCCCCCAACGCGGTGAGCAGCGCCGTCCCACCGAGTTTCGCGCGTTTCGCCGGGGCGAACTTCGCGACCGGGCGCAGCTGCCTCGGCACGTCGGCGACCGGCAGTTTGCCGACGGCGGCGGCCGCCAGCTCGGCGATCCGCTCCCGCACGGTCTCCGGCAGGGCGGTCCAGCCTTCGGCGGGCACCTCTTCGGACGGCTCCGGCGCACCCGCCGACGCCACGACACCCGAGGGGCCGCCGGTGGCGTCCTCGGGCGATTCGGGCACTGCGGGCTGCGGTTGCATCGCTCCAGCGTAGGCCCCATGGCCTCGGGGCGCGCTCGATGGGACGGCGTGCGCGCATCCTGGGATTGTCGGTGCCCGCCCCTACTGTGCCCGACCATGGACACCGGACGGCGGCCCGGCGCGGCGCAACTCGCCTTCGACGAGCTGGGAACTCCTTTGCGGGACATCACGTTCGTCGTATTCGACCTGGAAACCACCGGCACGAAACCCGGCCCGGACGGGATCACCGAGATCGGCGCGGTCAAGATCCGCGCGGGTGAGGTCGTCGGCGAGTTCGCCACCTTCGTCAACCCGGGGATGCCGATCCCACCGCAGATCGTCGAGCTCACCGGCATCACCGGCGCGATGGTCTACGACGCTCCCCGGATCGAGCGCGTGCTCCCCGCGTTCCTCGAATTCATCTCCGGTGCCGTACTCGTGGCGCACAACGCCGCCTTCGACACCGGATTCATGCGCGCGGCCTGCGAGGGCCACGGTTATCACTGGCCCAAGACGGCCGTCGTCTGCACGGTCCGGCTCGCCCGCCGGGTCATCTCCCGCGACGAGACGCCCAGCTACCGCCTTTCCGCGCTGGCGGCGTTGTTCGGAGCGCGCACGACGCCCAACCACCGCGCGCTCGCCGACGCGCGCGCCACCGTCGACGTCCTGCACGCGCTGCTCGAACGGGTGGGCAATCTCGGCGTCCACACCCTCGAAGAGCTGCTGGACTACCTACCAGAGGTGACCGCGGCCCAGCGCCGCAAACGGTCGCTGGCCGAACATCTGCCGTCGAGGCCGGGCGTCTATCTCTTCCGCGGCCCAAGCGACGAGGTCCTCTACGTCGGGACCTCATCCGATCTGCGCCGCCGGGTCCGGCAGTACTTCACCGGTTCGGAGAGCCGTGGCCGGATCCGGGAGATGGTCGCGCTGGCCGAGCGGGTCGACGCGGTGGAATGCGCGCACGCGCTCGAAGCCGCCGTCCGTGAGCTCCGGCTGATCGCCGCCCACCGCCCCATGTACAACCGCCGCTCCAAGAACCCACGGCACGCGTGGTGGGTCGCGCTGACCGAGGAGGCGTTCCCTCGCCTTTCGGTGGTCCGCATGCCGCGAGACGGGATGCTGGGGCCCTTTCGCACCCAGACCGACGCCCGCTCCGCCGCGGACACCCTCGCCGGCGCCTCCGGGCTGCGGACGTGCACCCAGCGCATCTCGGCGACCGCGCCGAACGGGACACCCTGTGTCCTCGCCGAACTCGGCCGCTGCGGCGCGCCGTGCGCCGGCAAGCAAACGGTCGAGGCGTACCGGCCGGGAGTGCTGGCGGTGTCCGGCCTCATCGCCGGTACGGACGGACGGCCGCTGCGGGCCGCCGCCGACCAGCTGGCCCGGCTCGCCGCGGCGGAGCACTACGAGCAGGCCGCCCAGCATCGCGATCAGCTGGCCGGGCTGATCCGCGCGGTCGGCCGGGCGCACCGGCAGTCGGCGCTGGCGGGTATCCCGGAGCTGATCGCCGCCGGTCCGGACGGGAACGGCGGCTGGGAACTGGCGGTGATCCGGCACGGCAGGCTCGCGTCGGCGGGGGTCGCGCGGCGCGGGGTGCCGCCGATGCCGGTCGTCGAGATGCTCGTGGCCTCGGCGGAGACGGTCATCCCGGGGCCCGGCCCGCTCTTCGGCGCGATCCCGGAGGAGATCGGCATCCTCCTGCGCTGGCTGACCCGTCCGGGTGTCCGGCTCGTGCGCACGACGCATCCCTGGGCGGAGCCCGCCGCGGCGGCGGGCGGCTGGCAGGAGTGGCTCGACCTGGCGGCGAGCGCGACGGCGCTGGAACGGGTGGCGGGCTAGGATTCGCACACCGGATTCATTGACGTAGGAGGCGCTGTAGTGATCACCGCGATCGTGTTGATCCAGGTCGAGGCCGATGCCATCCCCGAGGCGGCGCAGGCGATCGCGGACATCGAGGGTGTCCGCGAGGTCTACTCCTGCGCGGGTGACGTCGACCTGGTCGCTTCGGTCCGGGTCACGGCCCACGAAGACCTCGCCGATCTGATCCCGGCGAAGATCGGCAAGGTGCCCGGCGTGCTGAACACCGTCACGCATATCGCGTTCCGCTCGTACTCGAAGGCCGACAAGGAGTCCGCGTTCGACATCGGCGTCGAAGGAGCTTGAGGACAAACAAGAACCCCGCCCCGTCGGTGACTTTTTAACCTTCGGGGTGCATCTTGCGCAAACCGCCCATTCGCGGTTAGCTGGGTTCAGAATCGGAATTTCACTGGGGGAATTCCGGTACTGGGGATTCCGGGGTATGTACCGATGATCGATCCGTCATGGGATCGCGGCGATCGCCGCCACATTCACTCCACACGAGCCACCGCATCGCCCGTCGGCGGAAGCTGCTCGCCGATCCATCACCGAAGCCGCCGGATACGCGGCCACTGACGAAGCCAGAACCCTTTCCCGGTGACTGAAACAGTCACCGGGAAAGCGCTGGCGTTTTCCCGACAAGGATTCGAAGAACTTCGAATTCATCGCCGGCTCCGGTCTCGATTCCGGATGCCGTTGCCACCGACACCTTTCCCGGCACCGTCCGGGAAGGGTCCCCGTTAATTCAACCTGCACCGAAGCTGACTGGGGGCTTGGAGTGTACAAGCGTATTTTGTCCTGCGCGCTTTGCGCCGCGGCGCTGTTCTCCGGGACGGTCGCCGTTCCGGCGGGGTTCGCCGCCGAAACCGGAGTACACGCCACGGCCGCGGCGATGACACCCGGCGAGATCGCCCGCTGGGAGGTCCTGACCCACGCCAGGTACAGCGTCCACAGCACGGTGAAGACGGACGCGTGGACCGCTCTGCTCAGCGAAGACCCGGAGGCGGCGTCCATCGAGTTCCTCCGCTATCCGGGTGGCGGGCTCGAATACGCCACACAGCGGGCGCTCAACCGCGACGAAGGCAACAAGCGCTTCCTCCGGCGACTGCTGGAGACCCACCTCCGGGCCTACTCGCCGGAGGTCTACGACGCGGCGAACCACCATTTGACGGCGACCGCGTCCAAACGGGAACAGTTCTGCCACGGTGGCGGTTACGAAGCCGCGAAGGCGCGGGATCAGAAGTTCCGCGCCGACCTCGGCGAGCAGAAACGCGCCCTCGTCGAGGAGGACCGCCGATACGTGCGGATGCTCGCCGAGCGGGATCCGGGTACCCAGGTGAGATTCGCCGCGGCCTACGCGGTCCGCGAGGGATCGACCGACGACGATCTGACGGATTTCTTCGCCTGGGGCTGGGCACAGGGCGCGCGGCTGGACATCGAGACCTTCCGCGAAGAGATGCTGCGCGAGAACCGCCAGTGGCAACTGACGATCACCCAGTTGATCGTCGACGCCGAAGCCGCCGAAAAGGCCGCGCGGGAAATCGAAGGCGAAGCCGGCAAGGAGGCCCGTGACCGGGCCGCGGCCGCCTGGCGCAAGGTCGGCACCGAGGTTTCGCCGGTGCGGTCGAAATGGGAAGAGGCGAGGGACTTCGCCCAGCGGCAGGCGGAAACCTGGCACGCCATCCTGCTCGCCGCGCAGCAGGCCGCCCAGAACCCCAACTGGAAGGCGATCATCGACCCCGCGAAGACGGTGGAAGGCGACTGGACGGACAACCGGTCCCTCTCCGGCGAAAACGTCGAGTACTGGGAGTCGTTGCTGCGGAAGGCCCTCGAAGGCGAGCAGCGGATCAAGAACCCGAGCTGATCATTCCGCCGTCCGGTTTCCCGCGGCGGCTTCCTCTCGAGAATAGGTGACTGGGGTATGCGAAGAACGTCCATGTCAAGGCCATGGCTCAGCCGTGGCATAGCGGCGGCCGCCGTCGCCGCCGTGTTCACGGGGCTGGTCGGCGCACCGGCGGGCGCGGCCGAAACACCACCAGGACAGGGTGTGCCGCCCGCCGTACCGACCGCGGAACCCGATATCGGGTCGACCACGGTTCCCCCGGCGTCACAGCGGGACAAGGTGCTGGCGGTCGAGGCGATCGAGGTCGGCGAGGCGACCGACGATTGGCTGCGGTTGTCCGACAAGAACTTCGTCTTCAAGGTCTACGAGAAGATCAGTATCGACGCCTTCCCCCGTACCAAGGCGGAAGCGTCACGGATCTACGGTCTCACCGTCGCCGACGCCTCGGCGTTCATCCGGACCGGTATCCACGAATTCGTCCAGCGCGATCACGACGAGAAGATCCTCCGCGACATCGAACGGCGGGACCGGATCGGCGCGCGGATGAAGGCGCTGGAGAACGCCCGCATCATCCCGTTGGACCCCGTGCTGCTCGACCTCACCGACCGGAACTTCGTCTTCCAGGTCGCCAGCCGGGCCAAGAGCGGCTCCAAGGTCCAGAGCGGCGCGATGACCGCGTACAAGGGGGACGCCGCCGCTTGGAAGACCTTCATCGAGGTCACCATCCTCGACCTCGCCGAGCAGGACATCATCGAACACCTGGAACGCCTCCGGCAGGAGAACGCCGAGAAGGCGGCCCGGGAAGAGCGTGACATCAAGCGGCGCACCGCCGTCGCCGAGATTCCGGCCACCTTCCAGAACGTCTGGCTGGACGCCGAGGACGACGTCTTCGTCCGTGAGCTGCTGCGGCTGCCCGAACTGGCCAACCCGGCGAACATCGAGGTCAAGGACGCGGCGGAGCGCGCCTCCCGCAGCACGGATCCGGCGGCGTGGAAGGCGTTCATCGACACCGGGCTCAAGGCGGCGGCCGGCCGGGACAAGGCCCGCCGTGAAGCGCAGGAGGACCAGGCCAACCGGGACGCCGTGCGGCAGCTCAAGGTCCGTGCGGAGAACAGCGGGCTCCGGCCGCGGCTGGTCGCGGCCGCCAACGCGGCGCTGGCGGGCAACCGCGACGCGGTGGTCACGTTCCTGCGCACGGGCCAGTACGAGGTACTGACCCAGTCGCTCGGGACCTACACCCCCGGCGTCCGCGGCTGGCACGTCCACACCGGCGGGGGCGACGCGTGGATCACCACCGGGAACCCCGGCACCGACGGGACCAAGGCGTTGCCGTACGCGACCTGGAAGGTGGCGAGCGGGCTCGCCGACCCGCTGTGTTACTCCCTGGAGTCCACCGACCGCGCCGGGAACTACCTGCGGCAACAGGATCTGCGGGTCAAACTGCACGGCAACGACGGCACCGACCAGTTCAAGAAGGACGCCACCTGGTGCCCGCGGCGCAACGGCGGCGAGGTCCAGCTGGAGTCGAAGGCCCACCCGGGCCGGATCCTGCGGCATATCGACGCGCAGCTCTGGATCGCCCAGCAGGGTGGCGGGAACTGGTTCGACACGGACCGGCTCTTCACCGAGGACTCGAACTGGCGGGTGGTCGCGCCGAATCCCGAGGTGTCGACGCCGCTGATGCTGGACTGGTTCAACAACGACGGCCTGCGCGGGCTCGCCGGTAGTCCGAAGGCGGCTGAGATCTACGACGCGGGTGTCCGGTTCCGCGAATTCACCAACGGCCGCCTGTACTGGGGCCCGGAGACCGGCGCGAAGTTCATCACCGGCGAGATCCTCACCCGGTACCTGAGCCTCGGCGGGCACAAGTGGCTGCTGCCGAGTACCGACCAGGTGAACGGGACCAACCGGTCGATGATCAATTTCCACGGCCACAACATGGCGATCTACTGGACGCCGTCGACCGGGGCCAAATTCGTGATGGGTTCCATTCGCGACCGGTGGAATTCGCTCGGCGCGGAAAACGGCAGGCTCGGTTTCCCGACCAGCGACGAGTTCACCATCCCCATCGGACGGCAAAGCAATTTCGAGCACGGCTACATGACCTGGAACTCCAGCACTTACGAAATCCTCGTGTTCATGACCGTCAACTGACCGAGTTCGTCCTGCTCCGGCCGGGGGCCCGGGAAACACGCTCCCGGGCCCCCGGCCGGCCTTTTTCGCCCGAACAGAGGTATGTGAAATGCGAAGATCACTGATCGTCGGCAGACGACCGGCCGGACGTGTCGCCGTGCTGACCGCCGCGACCGTGCTGTGCGGCCTGGTCACCCCGGCCATCGGGTACGCCGCTCCCCCGGCACCGCCGAGCCCGACCGTCGAGGCGCCCGCCCCGTCCGCCCCCGAGGCATCGGTCCCCCGTGAAAGCCCGGACGCCGCGGCGGCCGAACTGCCGAGCGCGACCGAAACCGAAAAGGTACGCGCGGTTTTCGAGATCGAAGTCGGTGAAGCCACCAAGGAATGGCGCGAGGCCACCGACATGAATTTCGTCTTCAAGGTCTACGACAAGATCGACGCGACGAACTTCCCGGTCACCAAGGCCGAGGCCTACCGCGTCTACAAGGTCATGCTCGACAACAACGCCGCCCCCGACGCCACGGCGTTCATCCGCACCGGCGTCTTCGATTTCGCCGCCCGCGACCGCGTCGAACGGCAGCGTCGCCAGGAGGCCTGGGACCGCACCGTCCAGCTGCGCCGGGAGATCCTGATCGACGCCGACATCGTCGGTTTCGACGACGTCATGCTCAACGACAACGATCAGATGTTCATCTACAAGGTGTACCAGAAGGCGAGGCCGGAACAGCCGAAACTCAAGCAGGGCGCGTTCGACGCGTTCGGCGGTGACGCGGCGGTGTGGAAGGACTTCATCGAGAACAAGATCCGGGCACTGAATCACCAGGATCAGCTCGATTACCTCGACCGGTTGAACCAGGAGAACCAGGAGGCCGCCCGCAGGGAAGCCGCCAGGATGGCGAAGAAGGACGCCTGCGACAAGGTTCCCGTCATCGCCGTCGCGGCCTGGCTCGACCTCGCCGACGACGACTTCATCCGCGAGCTGCTCAAGACCCCGGAGCTCGCCGACCCCGCGCACCGCGAGATCAAGAACGCGGCCACCGTCGCCCTCACCGGCCTGCCCGCCGACTGGAACGCCTACATCAGGACCGGTGTCGCCGAGGCCCGTGCGAGGGACGACGCCAGGATCCTGCGCGAACGGGAAGAGGCCGACCGGCAGAAGGTCCGCGACATCAAGGCCAAGGCCGACGCCAGCAGGCTCCGTCCCCGGCTCGCCGCGGCCGCGGCCGACGTCGCCGCGAACGGGACCTGGGACCAGGTCAAGGACTTCCTCGCCAAGGGTCAGTACACCGTGCTGGAACAGGCGTTCGCCGGCGTCACCGCCGGACGGCGGGGCTGGCACGTCCGCAGTGCCGGCGGCGATGCCTGGGCCACCCCGGGAACCCAGCCGTCGAATGTCGTCACCGCACCACTGGGCGACGCCACCTGGAAGATCGTCCCCGGGCTCGCCGACCCGAACTGCTTCTCGCTGGAATCGGCCACCCGGGTCGGCAGCTACCTGCGCATCGCGCCCAACCTGCGCGTCCAGCTGGCGGGCAACGACGGCACCGACGGATACAAACTCAACGCCACCTGGTGCGCCAAGGCGGGCAGGGACGGCAATCCGACCAACGTGACGCTGGAGGCGAAGGCGTATCCGGGCCGCTACCTGCGGCAGTACTGGGGCGAGCTCTGGGCGGCCAACGGCCAGAGCAAGGAGAACAACTTCGACACCGACGGCAACTTCGCCGCCGACATCAGCTGGATTCCCGTCGGCCCCAACCCCTCGATCACCACGAAGATCGACGAGCGCTGGCTCAACGAGGACTGGTGGGGCTGGAACGGCCTCGGTCCGCAGACCCAGCCGGAAAACATCTTGAACGGCATCCGCTACAAACGCTTCCAGAAGGGTGGCGCCTTCTGGTCGGCACAACACGGCGTGGTCCGGATATTGGACCCGCTGCTCAACAAGTACCTCGAATCCGGTGGCCGGAACATTCCGGGATTCATTCCCAGCGGGGACACGGGATATCTGCCCGACGGGAAGGGTCTGCGCAACCTGTTCGCCGGCCCCAGAGGAATCTGGTACCACCCCGACATCGGCCCGAAGCTGATCTACGGAGCCATTTTCGATCGGTGGGCGGCACTGCAGTACGAACGAAGCAGGCTCGGTTATCCCACTTCCGACGAAATGGATTTCCCCGGCGTACCCGGTAAACGCGTGAGCTACTTCCAGCACGGAAGGATCGAACACACCGCCGCCGAAGGCGCGAAAGAGTACTACAACTGACAAGCCCGAGGTGCCTGCCGGTTCGACCGGCAGGCACCGATTTCTGGGGGTTCTGATGTCGAGAACGAGATATCTGCTGAGAACGTTCCTTGTCTTCTTGGCCACCGCCCTGCTCGCCGGGCTCATCAACCCGGCGCCCGCGGCCGCGGCCGACGATCCACCACCGACCACACCGCCACCGACGTCCCCGGCCCGTCCCCTGCCGGAAGACCCGTACCGCAACTGGGACGGCCGATCGGGTGTCCCCGCCCTGGTGGGCAGTCCCGTCGTCCGGCAGATCATCGCCGATCACGCCGAGCTGGCCGAGGAGCCCGAAGTACGTGAGGCCGCGCGCGCGGCGCTCGACGCGGGCACCGAAGCCGCATTGCACGAATTCCTCGAAACCGGCCTCGACGCCGCCAAGGCGAGGGCCGCGGCGCGGGAAGCCGAGACCGCGCGCCAGAACCGGGCCACCATCCAGGCGATGGCCGGCACCGGCGGGCCGATCTTCAACGCCGAGGTCCAGCGGGTCCTCGCGGGAAGCGATACCGACCGCGAGCAGTTCCTCGCCTACGGCAAGGAGATCGCGAGGGAACGCGACGCACAGGTCGCGGCGGGCGGCCAGGCACGCGCGGAGCAGCTGCGCGCCAGGGTCACGGCGCTGCTCGGCGTCGCCGGGCACCACGTGAAGACGGCGGCACAGGCCGCGCTCGACGCGGGTGACGCGGCCATCGCCGAGTTCCTGAACACCGGATACCTCGCCGCGGCGAAACGTGACGCCGAAGAGCGGGAGAAGCAGATCCGTGATCAGGAAGCCGCGGCACGGGCCGCCGAGCAGCTGAGCGACCTCGCCAAACGGGCCGTCCGGGCGATGACCGCGCGGCGGAACCTGATGGTGGCGCACGGGGACGCGCTGCGCGCGCTCCAGCGGATCGCGAACGCGATGGTGCTCGCGGGGAACGAAGCCCGTAAGGCCAAGCAGATCCTGGACGCGAACGACGCGGCGGGCAACCACCCGCCCGACTCCTTCGCCTTGGTCAAGGCCGAGGCCGCTCGTCAGGTCGGCAACGCCCGCGTCGCCGCGGCCGATGCCGTACGCGCGGCCGAACAGGCAGGCGTCCAGGCCGCCGAACTGGTCGCCGTCGGACTCCCCTACGGCACTCAGTGGGCCGACATGGCGAGAGGGATGAGCGCGGCCGGGCAGGCGGCGGTCCACGCCTCGGAGACCGCACAGCACGCGATCGACGCCACCGAAGCCACCGACCAGGCACGCAACGCCCAGGAACGCGCCGAGAAACACGCCGAGCAGGCTCGCCAATGGGGTCTGCACGCCGAAGAACACGCGACCGCCGCGGCCCAGGTGGCCGAAGCAGCGCGAGTGCAGGCGGTGGCGGCCAAGGACGCGGCCGTCCGGGCCAGACAAGCGCGCGAAGCGGCCGAAGCCGCGGCCAACGCCGCCAGGGCCTCGGCCGAACGCACCCGCGCGCATCGCGAAGAAGCGGAACGGCAGCGGGACAGGGCGAAGAACGCCCGCAGGGTCGCCGAGGCCGAACGCGCCAACGCGGCCGCCGCCCGTCAGCGTGCCGACCAAGCGGCCGCGGAAGCACGTCGTCATCGCGGCGAAGCCCAACGCCAAGCCGGCATCGCCAACGACTCCAACCTCCGCGCGCAGGAACAGGAACGGCTTGCCGGGGAAGCCGAACAGCGGGCGGTGGGCGAAGAAGGGAAGGCGAGAACCGCTCGCGACGCCGCCTTCACCGCGGAACGGCTGAAGCAGACCGCGCAGGCGAAGGCGGAAGCGCTGAACGCGGCCGAAGCCGCCGCACGAGGCACCGCGGCGGAGACCGATGCGAAGAACGCCGCCGCCGCGGCACGGAACGAGGCCAACAACGCGACCGCCGCGGCCACCGCGGCCCGCGACGCCGCCGACCGGGCGACCGGCGCCGCCGTGGTCGCGAGGCAAGCGGCGGGCGAAACGACCCGGGCGGCGGCACGAGCCCGCGCAGCCGCTCAGGAAGCCCGTGCCGCCGCCTCCGCGGCCAACCACGCGGCCAACCAGGCCGAGTCCTCGGCGGCGGAGACCCATCACCACGCCACCCAGGCCAACGTGAAGGCGGCCGAGGCGACCGCTGAGGAGACCAAGGCGGCCGAGGCGGCGCGGAACGCGGTCCAGCTCGCGGAACAGGCGGCGGGCGAGGCGATGCGTTCGCTGATGGCGGCGGAGCGTACCCGCGCCGAAGCCGACGCCGCGTTCACCGAGTCGGTCTCCGCGGCCACGCAAGCGGATATCGCGCTGCGGGCGTCCACCGCCGCGCGGTCGTCGTCGAGTGCGATCACCGATCCGGCCAACCGGGCGATCACCGTCGTCGCGCCGTACGCGGGTTCGGACCTCGACGCCGATTTCGTCGTCCTCGTCGCCAACCAGGCCAGGGCGGTCGGAGCCGAGCAGGCGCAAGCGGCTCGCGACCGGGCCACCGAGGCGAGGCTGGCTGCGGATCGGGCGGCCGAGGCCGCGGCCCGGGCCCAGAAAGAGGTGAAACCCGCGTTCGAAGCGGCGTCGAGGGCAGCGGCTTCGGCCGCCGCTGCGGCGAACTCGGCGGCCGAAGCGCAGGAAGCGGCAGCCGCTGCCGCGGCCGAAGGCGCGCTGGCCCGTGCCGCGGGCGAGCGGGCGAACGCGTCGGACGCGGCCGCCCGCGCCGACGCCCAGACCGCGCGTGCCGCGGCCAACGAGGCCAACGCCGACGCCGCCATCGCCGGCCGGAACGCCGCCGCGGCCGAACGCGAGGCACAGAGCGCACGGGACTCGGCGTCGCGGGCCGAGCGGGACGCTCAAATCGCCAGGGACGCGGCGACCGCCGCGGAAGCCTCGGCGGCGGAAGCCAGGGCCGCGGCCGACCGGGCCGAAGAACACGCGCGCAACGCGGCCGCCGCCGCGGAACGGGCCCGGCAGAGCGCGACCGAAGCCCAGCAAGCCGCCGACCGTGCGGAAGACCAGCAACGCAAGGAAGAAGAGGAGGCGAGACGCCGCGCGGCGGAGGAGACGGGCGCCGGGCTGCCCGATCTGACCCAGGAAGAGGTCGCCATGCTCTCGGCGACCGAATTCGGCCGGATGCTGCTGGACGAGTACCGCCAGGCCGCCGAACAGTCCAAGAACGGCGGCAGTGTGACGTCGTTCCTGGTGGAGATCGGGGCCGAAGTCCTGCTGGAGGTGATCGGCTGGCGTGACGCGGAGCGGTGCTTCGGTGAAGGCAACATCGAGGCCTGCATTTGGACTGTGGTCAACGTCGCGTCGATCGTCGTCGTCTTCCTGAAACTGCCCAAGGTGGCTTCGGCGGTCGTCAAGATCATCCAGAACATCTCCAGGTTCTTGAACAAATCCGCGATCTTCCGCAAGGTCGCGGACAAGGTCAAACCGCTCTTCAACGCCATCCGCAAATGGTGCAACCGGATCAGCCAGGTACCGGCCACCGCGAAGACCGCGGACCTCCCCGATTTCACCTGCGGGCTCGTGGATCACGGTGACAACGGGGGAACGTTGCCGAGCATCGCGCTCGACTACCGGATCGGAAACGGCTACGGAACCAGCCGGAACGTCGCCGTCGCCTATCTCCCCGGCTACAAGGACCCGAACGGGAAGCTCCCCGACGGCTACGTGGCGGGCAACAGCAACGACGCCGGCCGCCACTCCGAGCAGCACATCGTCGAGCAGGTCATCGAGCAGGGTTTCGATCCCAAGAACATCAAGGGCCTCTACAGCGAACGCGAACCGTGCCCCGACTGCAAACGGGACTGGGTCAGCAAGATGGCGCCCGATCTCAAGACGTCGTTCTCGGTACCGTGGACCGGTGATCCCGAGATCGACAAGATCTACAAGGGGAGCCTGATCGACATGATCAAGAAGTCCTACAAGAGACGCGGACTCTTCCCCGGTGCGGCGACGGCCGCCGAAGCGGAACAGCGCGTCTTGGTGGGCAGCGGAGCAGGTGGATGACCTCGCTCCGCCGCGTCCACCCCGCCGAGCAGGAACGGCTGTTCGCTCTGGGCGACCGGACCGAAGCCGCGTTGCGGATGGCGGGAGTCCCGGTGATCGTCGAGCCCGATCCGGACGATCACCGGGACGCCGGAGGTGCCGTGATCGAGGTGGACGTCTTCGAGGGCTCCTGCGGGGTCTGGGTCGACTGGGTGGTGGCGAGGCCTTGGCGTGATGAGGCCTTCCGGCTCCTGGTGGCGGGCGACAAGGAGGATCCCCGGGTGCGGCGGCAGATCGCCGTCCACGCGGCGATGCGGACGGCGCTCACCGCCGTCCTCACCGCCGCGGGCCTGACCGTCGTCCCGAGCGACGACGACATGCGTCCCCTGGAGCTCAAGGTCACCGGCTGACGATCCACCACGCGTGGCAGGGTCCGTGAAGGCCTCCTTCCCTACCTTGAACGCAGGGTCCCTGCAAAGTCGGATAAGCGCTGGTCAGTGCCACTCCAGGCGGTTCGGACTCGATCTCCGAACGGACGGACGACCGAACGCTTGACCGGGTGATGTCCACAAAGGACACCAACCGGCAGGCAAATGTCCGTTTGATTCATATTCGTCCGGTTTTCAAGTGGGGGTCGTGAGTGTTTTGGGTCGTTCTAACGACCCAAAACACTCACGAGGCGGCACCTGCGACCGAACCGCCGCTCCCCGTAGCCGACCGGGGCGAAGGCTCCTTTCGTCACATCAGACTCGATGAAGGGAGCCTTCAGCCCACACCACTCCGCTAGTGCCCACAGGCGCAGGTTGGATCAGCCGCAGCCGCTCTCCGCGTAGGCAATTTAGACCCCCTTGGCTCTAACGACCAAAAACACTCACGACCTTTGCCGGGCCCCTGCCTTGAGCGTAGGGAAGGAGGCCTTCACGACACGAATGCCGGACCCCTAACGCGTGCGAAGGCCCCCTTCCCTCGGCTGAGCCGAGCGAAGGGGGCCTTCACGCGTGTCTGACGAACTAGTGCCCGGAGGTGATCTCCTTGCGCTCCTCCGAAGGCTCGCCACCGATGTCGTCGACCTTGCCGTTGCCGTGCCCGTTGGCCCGGGCGCGCTCCAGCGCGATCGTCTCCTCGACCGGGTCCGGGGACCAGGTCGAACCGGCGACGGCGTGTCCGGCCGAGCCGAGCTTGTTCATCTTCTTCGGCACCGACGCGCCCTGGTACTCGAGCGGGATCGCGTGGCCGTGGTCGTCCACCGGGCCGAGCGGCTGGTGGATCTCGATGAACTCACCGTGCGGCAGGCGCTTGATGATGCCGGTCTCGACACCGTGCTCCAGCACCTCGCGGTCGGCCCGCTGGAGGCCGAGGCAGATCCGGTAGGTGATGTAGTAGGCGATCGGCGGCAGCAGCAGGACACCGATCCGGCCCGCCCACGTCGTCGCGTTCAGCGAGATGTCGAAGGCGAACGCGATGATGTCGTTGAAGCCCGACAGCATGATGACCGCGAAGAAGGTCAGGGCCATGATGCCCAGCGAGGTCCGGACCGGGACGTCGCGCGGACGCTGCAGCAGGTTGTGGTGCGCGGTGTCCTTGGACAGCTTTCGCTCGATCCAGGGATACATCACCAGCAACCCGATCAGCAGCGGCATCCCGACCGCGCCGGGGAAGAACACCGCCGGGACCGTGTAGTTCCCGAGGTAGAGCTCCCACGCGGGCCAGATCCGCAGCATGCCGTCGGCCCAGGCCATGTACCAGTCAGGCTGCGAACCCGCCGAGACCTGCGCCGCGTTGTACGGGCCGATGTTCCAGATCGGGTTGATCTGGAAGAGGCCCGACATCAGCGCGATGACGCCGGTGACCAGCGCGAAGAACGCACCGCCCTTGAGCGCGAAGACCGGCATGATGCGGACGCCGACGACGTTGGTCTCCTTGCGGCGCACGCCGGGGAACTGCGTGTGCTTCTGGTACCAGACCAGCGCGAGGTGCGCGGCCACCAGGCCGAGCATGATGCCCGGCAGCAGCAGGATGTGGATCGTGTACAGGCGCGGGATGATCTCGTTGCCGGGGAACTCCCCGCCGAACAGCGCCCAGTGGATCCAGGTGCCCATGACCGGCACCGAGAGCACGATGCCCGACAGGGTCGCGCGGATACCGGTACCGGACAGCAGGTCGTCCGGGAGCGAGTAGCCGAAGAAGCCTTCGAACATGCCCAGGACCAGCAGCAGCGCGCCGATGACCCAGTTCGCCTCACGCGGGCGGCGGAACGCTCCGGTGAAGAAGATCCGGAACATGTGCACCATCATCGAAGCCACGAAGATCAGCGCGGCCCAGTGGTGCAGCTGGCGGACGAAGAGACCGCCCCGGACGTCGAACGAGATGTCGAGCGTGGTCGCGAAGGCCCGCGACATCTCGACGCCCTGCAGACCGGTGTAGCTGCCGTTGTAGACGACCTCCTCCATGGAGGGGTCGAAGAACAGCGTGAGATACACACCCGACAGCAACAGGATGATGAAGCTGTAGAGCGCGATCTCGCCGAGCAGGAACGACCAGTGCGTCGGGAACACCTTGTTGAGCTGGTGCCGCATGCCCTTGGCCAGGTGATACCGGTCGTCGGCCCACTTCGCACCAGCGCCCGCGGCCTTCTCGACCGGGTTCGTCCCCTTGGTCGGGGTGGTGAGTGAACTCATGACTTACGCTCCCAAAAGGCCGGTCCGACGGCCTCGTTGAAGTCTCCGCGCGCGATCAGGTAGCCCTCTTTGTCCACTGTAATCGGAAGCTGGGCCAAAGGCCGCGTCGCGGGCCCGAAAATCGGCTTGGCGTAGTGGAGCGCGTCGAACTGCGACTGGTGGCAGGGGCAGAGGATGCGGTTGGTCCGCTGCTCGTACAGGGAGGTCGGGCAGCCCACGTGGCTGCAGATCTTCGTGTACGCGTAGTAGTCGCCGAAGTTGTAGTCCTCCTGGCCCTGACGCTTGACGACCTTGGCGGCGTCGGTCGGGCGGAGACGGATCAGCATGACCGGGTTGTCGACGCGCTTGAAGGCGGCCGACAGCGCGTGCTCGTCGTGCTCCTCGGACTTGCGGTACGGGAACACCGTCTCCATCGCGCCCGCGTCGAGGTCCTCGGCCTTGACCAGGGAGATCTCGTGCGGACGGCCGGTGTTGCGGCGCAGGTAGACGACCTCGTCCGGGAAGTTCTTCTTCCAGCCCGAGTGCCACAGCGAGTCGCGGTTCTCGGTGTCCTTCCACGGGTCCTTGATGAAGGACGCGACCGGCAGCGCCGCGACGGCGAGGCCGAGCACACCGGCACCGGCGCCCGCGGACCGCTTGATCATCGAGCGGCGCGCGATGGTGCTGCGGTTACCCGAGTCGGCGAGCTGGGCGACGATGGTGGCCTTGTCGACCTCCTTGGAACCGCCGTCCCCGCGCTCCTGGACCGAGACCTCGGCCGGGATGAACTTCTTGGTGTAGAGGATCACACCGATACCGAGGCTGAGCACGGCCAGCCCGAGGGTGACCCCGAGCAGCGGCGTGTACAGCGTGTACTTGGTGTAGCCGGTCGTACCCGGCTCCTTGTACTCGAACCAGTGCGGCCACGCGATGAGGACCACGAACGCGAGGCCGGACAGCGCGGCCAGCACGAACCAGAGGGCGACAGCGCGCTCGGCGCGCTTCTCCGCCCGTGTGCCCTCGACCGGCCACGGCGTCGGGTACTCCACGATCTCGACCCCGTCGAGCGCGGTACCCAGCTTGACGAGCTGGTCGCGATCCATGTCCGCCAATTCCGCCTCTGTCGGCGGCTTCGGCCCTTCGGCGCTCATGCCTTCGATCCAATCCACAACGTCACGCCGATCAGCGCGGCGATCCCGACGATCCACGCGATCGCGCCCTCCGAAGCCGGGCCGAGTCCGCCGAGCGAGCTACCGCCGGGAGCGTTGTTCCCGTGGCTCACGGACTTCACGAACGCGATGATGTCCTTCTTCTCCTCCGGCGACAGCTGCCGGTCGGAGAACTTGGGCATGTTCTGCGGCCCGGTGAGCATCGCGGTGTAGATCTGCTCTTCCGTGGCCGGGTCCAGGTTCGGGGCGAACTTGCCCGAGGAGAGCGCGCCGCCGCGGCCGGTGAAGCCGTGGCAGGAGGCGCAGTTGAGGCGGAAGAGCTCGCTGCCGCGCGCGACGTCATCGCCGCGCAGCGCGTCACCCTTCTCGGCGGGACGCTGCGCACCGCCGCCGTTGGCCTGGATGTAGGCGCCGAGGGCGTTGATCTCGGCCTCGGACAGCTTCGGCGGCTTCCGCTGCGCCTGGGCTTCTTGACGCACCGCGGGCATGCGGCCGGTGGAGGTCTGGAAGTACACGGCCGCGTCGCCGATGCCGATGAGGCTCGGGCCACGGTCGGTGACACCTTCGAGCTTCGGCCCGTGACATTCGATACACGTGTTGTTGTAGAGCTTCTCGCCCTCGCGCAGGAGGGCGGATTCGCCCTGCGCCTGCGCGGTCTGCGGCTCCGGGGCGAAAACGGCGTACAACCCGCCCACGCTGAGCAGCGCGATCCCGAGCGCCAGCGCGCCGGCGAACCGCCTGCGTGCCTTCGACCGCTTGCGGAAGCGGCGCTCCGTGTTGTTCTTGCTGGAGGTCATCTTGCGGCAACCCTTGCTGTCAGTTCAGGCCGATAGGTCGTGGTGGCGGCTTCGTTCACGGAAGGATGTAGATCACCGCGAACAGACCCACCCACACGATGTCGACGAAGTGCCAGTAGTACGACACGACGATCGCCGAGGTGGCCTGGGCCGGGGTGAACTTGCTCAGCTTGGTGCGGATGAGCAGGTACACGAACGCGATGAGCCCGCCGATGACGTGCAGGCCGTGGAACCCGGTCGCGAGGAAGAAGACCGTGCCGAACGGGCCGGACGGGATCGTCATCCCCTCTTCGATCAGGTGGAGGTACTCGTAACCCTGGCCGCCGACGAAGATCGCGCCCATGATCAACGTGATGATGTACCAGCGTCGAAGGCCGAAGACGTCGCCCTTTTCGGCGGCGAACACGCCGAACTGGCAGGTGAACGAGGACGCCACGAGGATCACCGTGAACGGGATCGCCAAGGCGACGTTCAACTCGAAGGGCTCACCGTGCAGCGGCGGCGGCCACTGGCCGGTCGCGTTCTGCGCCTTCACGGTGAAGAACATGGCGAACAGTCCGGCGAAGAACATCAGTTCGCTGGACAGCCACACGATGGTGCCGACACTGACCATGTTCGGCCGGTTCAGCGAGTGGACCCGCTGGCTGATGGTGGGAGCTGCCGTTGTCACGCGTCGCATTATGTCCTCTCACGCATGGCGCCCGCCGGGTGGGTCCACGGCGGGTCGCGTGCGTGTCGGGTCACATCTGAACGAAAGTGGGAACCGGGCTACTCATGGGTTTACTAGATCGGCTTCGTGACCTGGTCAGGAAGCCTTCCGCGCCGAGCCTGACGATCGACACGCCCGGCGTGGAGATCGTCGTGGAGGCGTTCGATCCGGCCGAGGCGGATTCTTCGGCGTTGGCGAGATCACCCGCTTGGGTCGCCGAAGCGCCCGCGATCCTGCGGCATCACTTGAAGCTGCCGCCCGAAAAGGTGGCGGAGGCGGCCTCGATCCTCGCCCAGGACGGCTGGGAGCTGCGAGAACAGGCATCCGACGGGGAGTCCGCCCTCGCGCACGCACTGCGCGTCCAGACCCTCGACGCGCTGCACTGCGCGCAGGAACGGTCACGGATGGCGGGGCTCGCGCAACGGCTCGGCGGCGACTCCCTGGGCTGGGACGCGCTCCAGCCGTCGGGTGCGTCCACGTGATGTCGGTCATGGCGGATAACATCGCGGGGTCGACATGACTAGACGAGGCGGAGGCGCGCTCATGGGCGAGCAGGCGATGCGGATCCTGGTGTTCAGCCACAAGGCGGAGGTGCGCGAGGCGATCATCAACGCCGTCGGCCGCAGGCCCGCCGCCGACCTCGGCCGGGTGGACTACACCGAGGCGTCCGGCATCTCCGAGGTCCTCGTCGAGATGGACGCGGGCAACGTGGACCTGGCCATCCTCGACGGCGAGGCCCAGCCGACCGGCGGCATCGGGCTGACCCGTCAGCTGAAGAACGAGATCGAGGATTGCCCGCCGATCGTGGTGTCGGTGCGGCGCAAGGACGACCGCTGGCTCGCGACCTGGTCGCAGGCCGACGCGGTGCTGGTCCACCCGCTCGACCCGCTGACCGCCGCCGAGACCGTCGCCGACGTGCTGCGCGCCCGGCGGGTGCCGGCCGTGCACGGCTGAGCCGTGACCGCCAAGACCTGGCCGTCCCTGCTCAACCAGCTCATCGCGCGCGCGGATCTGTCCGAGCAGGACACCGCGTGGGCGATGGACCAGATCATGAGCGGGGCGGCGACGCCGTCCCAGATCGCCGGATTCGCCGTCGCGTTGCGCGCGAAGGGTGAGACACCGGCGGAGATCTCCGGTATGGCCGACGCCATGCTGGCGCACGCCAAACGGGTGACCATCGACCGGCCGTCGGTGGACATCGTCGGCACCGGCGGCGACCGGTCGAATTCGGTCAACATCTCCACCATGGCCACGGTGGTGACGGCCGCGGCGGGTGCCCCGGTGGCCAAGCACGGCAACCGGAGCGCGTCGTCGAAATCCGGCGCGGCGGACGTGCTGGAGGAGCTCGGCGTCACGATCGACCTGCCGCCGGAGACGGTCCAGCGCAGCGTGAACGAGCTGGGCATCGGCTTCTGCTTCGCGCCGAAGTTCCACCCGGCCCTGCGTCACGCGGGCCCGACCCGCGGCGAGCTCGGCGTGCCGACGACGTTCAACCTGCTGGGTCCCCTGACCAACCCGGCGCAGCCGCGCAGCTCGCTGATCGGCTGCGCGTATCAGGACAAGACCCGGGTGCTGGCCGAGGTGTTCGCGCGGCGCGGCATGACCGTGCTGCTCGTGCGCGGCGACGACGGCCTGGACGAGCTCACCACCACGACCACGAGTTCGGTGTGGGTGGTCTCCGGCGGCGAGATCACCGAGCGGAGCTTCGACCCCGCTTCGCTGGGCATCGCCAGGGCGACCGCGGACGACCTGCGCGGCGGGGACGCCGCCCACAACGCCGACGTGTTCCGCCAGGTGATGGCCGGGAAGACCGGGCCGGTGCGGGACGCGGTGCTGCTCAACTCGGCTGCCGCGCTGGCGGCTTTCGCCGGGTTCTCCGGATCGCTGGAAGACGATCTGGCGGCCGGGCTCGAACGGGCGGCGTCGGCCATCGATTCGGGCGCCGCCGCGGACCTGCTGAACCGGTGGATCGCCTTCGCCTGACCTGCGCCCGCCCTGCCCTCGGTCCCGCAAATGTCATGAAAGGGCCGTTCAGGACGTTTTTCGTCTTGAACGGCCCTTTCATGACATTCGGCGACCATCGGCACCCCGCCGGACGCCGCCCCTCAAGAGCGCGCCATGAAAGGTCCTTTCCTTGCAAATTTTGCAAGGAAAGGACCTTTCATGGCATCGGCGACCGGTCACGACGCGGTGCTGAAGCGCGCCCGGTAAGCCGTAGGCGTCAGCCCAGTAGCCCGCCGAAGCTGCGTACGCAGGTTCGCAGCGGTCCCGAACCCCGAAGCCCGCGCCACCCGGTCCAGCCGCTGCTCCCCACGCTCGATCAGCCGGCACGCCAGCGCGATCCGTTCCGTCGTGAGCCACGCCAGCGGCGTCGTCCCCAGTTCGGCGCGGAACCGCCGGTGCAGCGTCGCCTGGCTGGCCGCCGCCCGCGCGGCGAGGTCGGCGACGGTGAGCGGCCGGTCCAGCCGTTCCCGCGCCCACGCGAGCACCGGCGCCAGCGACGTGTCCGGCACCGGCGGCAGGGGACGTTCGACGAACTGCCGCTGCCCGCCGTCCCGGTGCCCGGCGAACACCAGCCGCCTGCTCACCGCGTTCGCGATCTCGGCGCCGTGGTCACGGCTGATCAGATGCAGCCCCAGATCGAGCGCGGCCGCGCTGCCTGCCGCGGTCAGGACGTCGCCGTCGTCGACGAAGAGCACGTCCGGCTCCAGCAGCACTTCGGGGAACAGCTCACGAAACCGTCCGGCCCATTTCCAGTGCGTCGTCGCGCGGCGCCCGTCCAGGACCCCGGCGCGCGCGAGGGTGAAGGCGCCCGTGCAGAAGCTCACCAGCCGGGCACCCCGCTCGGACGCGGCGCGAACAGCCTCCAGCACCGACTCCCTGGCCGGGCTCTCCGGATCGGGCCGGTTGGGCACGATCACCGTGTCGGCGGTCTCCAGGGCTTCGAGCCCCGCGACCCCGGTGAGGGTGAACATGCCCAGATGCATCCGCACGGACGGCTCGGCCGCGCACACCGTGAAGTCGTACCAAGGCCTGTCCAGCTCCGGCCGCCGCAGGCCGAAGAGCTCGGTCGCGACGCCCATTTCGAAGGGGTTGGAGCCCTCGTCGACCAGGATGGCGACCTTGTGCGAGGAATCATGCGACATATGCGATTCCTAGCACTCACTGCTCCGGCGGTCCAGTGACGAGGATCGGGGTATGAGCAAGCAGCCGATCGATCTGGAAACCGCGCTGGCCGGGTTCGACGAGATCTGGAGCCCCCGGATCGTCGCCCACGTCAACGACTACGACGTCCGTCTCGCCAAGGTCGCGGGCGAGCACGTCTGGCACGTCCACGAGAACACCGACGAGTTCTTCCTCGTTCTCGACGGCACCTTGGACATCGCGTTGCGGGAAGAGGGCGGCGAACGCGTCGTCACCCTGCCGCGCGGTTCGGTTTTCGTCGTCCCGCGCGGGACGTTCCACAAACCGTCCTCAGTGGACGGTGCGTCGTTGTTGCTGTTCGAGCCGACCGGCACGCTCTCCGTCGGCGACGAGCACGACGAGGTCCCCGACCACGTCCAAGTGACAGTTGGACAGGAAATCTCCTTCTAGCCTGCGGAAAAGGTCCTGCGGTACGCGCTCGGGCTGGTCCCCCGCAGCTTGCCGAACTGATGCCGCAGCGCGGCGGCCGAGGCGTATCCGCAGGCGACCGCGATGTCCTCAATGGACAGACGGCCTTCTTCGAGCAAGGACTGCGCCCGGTCCAGGCGGCGCTCGGTGAGCCATCGGTGCGGCGTCGTGCCGGTGGCAGCCGAGAACCGGCGCAGGAACGTGCGCTCCCCCAGACCGCTGCGGCGGGCGAGCTCCGCGACGGTGAACGGCCGGTCCAACCGCCGCTCGATCCATTCGAGCGCTTCGGCGAGCACGGTGTCGTCCGGCGCGGCGGTCTCGGGCACCGGCGCCTGCACGAACTGCGCCTGCCCGCCGACCCGGTGCGGCGCCGCGACCATCCGCCTGGCCAGTGTCGTGGCCGCGGCGACACCGCGCAGCTCCCGCACCAGATGCAGGCACAGATCGACGGCGGCCACGGTTCCCGCGCTGGTGAGAACGCCGCCGTCGTCGACGTACAACGCCTTCGGGTCGACCTTCGCCGTCGGGAAGCGCGACCGGAACTCCTGCTCGTAGACCCAATGGACGGTGCAGTTGCGCCCGTCGAGCAGCCCCGCGTAGCCGAGTGAGAAGACGCCCGCGCAGAAGCCGGCGACCCAGGCACCTCGGCTCGCCGCGTCGCGCAGGACCTCGAGCACCGGCTCCGGCGGGCTCGCGCTGCGGGGCGCACAGGTCGGGACGATCAGCAGATCCGCGGACGCCGCGAAGTCCAGGTCCCGCAACCCATCGAGCCCGAAACCGGACCAGCTCAGGACGTTCGCGCCGCCGGGCGAGCAGACCGCGAAGTCCCAGCCCTCGATGCCGTCGGCGCTGCGATCGGTGCCGAAGACCTCGCAGGCGACGCCGAGTTCGAACGGCGAGACCTGGTCGGCGAGCACCACCGCGACCTTCTTCACATCCATCCGGGCAGTGTGTCACAAGTTTTGCGGTCGGTGTCATCTCTGACACTGGTTGAACGCGCAAACGAGGGCGAAAGTGGTCGCCATGAACAAGAACAACCCCGTGTTGCAGTGGACGGCCGCGATGGCGCTGTCCGGCACGATCGGCGCCGTCGTCCTCGAAAGCGGCGCCGACGCCCCCGCCGTGGCGTTCGCGAGGAGCCTCGTCGGCGGCCTGCTGCTCCTGGTGTGGAGCGCGGCTCGCGGCTGGCTGCGTCCGTGGACGCTCAGCCGCCGCGACCTGCTGCTCGCGGTCCTCGGCGGCCTGTTCCTGGTGGGGAACTGGGTGCTGCTGTTCGCTTCGTACTCGCTGTCGTCGATCGGGGTCAGCACCGTCGTCTACCACACGCAGCCGCTGATGCTGGTCGGTCTCGCCGCGGCGTTCCTCGGCGAGAAGATGGCGAAGAGCCAGCTGGTCCGGGCGCTGATCGCGTTCGGCGGGGTGACCCTCATCTCCCTGTCCGCGCACGGCGCCGACGGCAAACCCGTCCGGCTGGCGGGGATCGCGCTCGCCCTCGGCGCGGCCGCGCTCTACGCCGGCGCCTCGTTCGTCGCGAAGCAGCTCACGCACGTCCGCCCGCACGTCCTCGCGGCCGTACAGCTCGTGACCGGCACGATCGTGCTCGCGCCCACCCTGCTGGTCACGCCGCTGCCCACGGATACCTCAGGGCTGCTGTGGCTCGTCCTGCTCGGGACCGTGCACACCGCGCTGATGTACGTGCTGATGTACGCGAGCATCGGGAAGCTGCCGACCACGACGGTGGCGCTGCTGTCCTACGTCTATCCGGTGGTCGCGGTGGTCGTCGACGTCCTCGCCTACGGACACCGGCCGACCTGGCCGGAAGGGGTGGGGATGCTGGCCGTCCTGGCGGCCGCGCTGGCCCCGAAGCGCACGCGAGCCCCTCGCCCCGAACCCCAGCCCGCCCGCGTTTAGTCCTCTGAATGCGAAAAGCGGCGCCCCGGTCCGGAGACCGAGGCGCCGCTTCCGGCGTCAGAACGTCACTCGTGGTTCGGACCGGTGTGGTACTCGAACACCAGCCCGCCGATGGCGATGATGACCAGGCCCAGCGCGATGATCAGCAGCCAGACGTGGAAGAACGCGAGCGCGACACCGGTCAGCGCGGCGGCCGCCGCGAGACCGATCGGCCAGTAGCTGCCCGGGCTGAAGAAGCCCAGCTCACCCGCACCGTCGCTGATCTCGGCGTCTTCCCGGTCCTCCGGCCGCGGCTCGATGCGCCGCGCCACGAACTGCAGGTAGCTCCCGGCCAGGAAGGCCAGGCCACCGGTGAGGATCAGGGCCACCACACCGACCGGCTCGACGCCGTCCCGGGTCATCGTTCCGGTCATGTACGCGTAGATACCCGCGACGATGACGGAGAAGACCGCGACGAGGAAGAAAATCCGTCCTTCGACCTTCATGGACGTTGCCTCACTCCTGTTTCGGGCTCGAACAGCCGGGTCAGTTGGACGCGACCCGCGCGGTGCGGTCGGTGTTGAACGGGGTGGTGGTGACGGCGTAGGGCGAGCACAGTTCGCCGCAGTTCATCGCCGTCAGCGCCTCGGAAGCCGTGTTCGGCTTGCCGCTCTTCGGGTTCACGGTGCCGCGGAGCTGGATGTACTGCGCGTACTTGTCCGGCGAGAGCGCCCTGACCTCGAAGTTCATCCCCGAGTGGTAGGTGCCGCACAGTTCGGCGCAGCGGCCGACGAACGAACCTTCCTTGTCGATCGAGTTCTGGAAGGTGAAGTCCTGGTTGTTCTTCTCCGGGTCCGGCATGACGTCCCGCTTGAAGTGGAACTCCGGCACCCAGAACGAGTGGATGACGTCGGCCGACCGCAGGTTGTACTGGATCGTCTTGTTCGTCGGCAGGACCAGCAGCGGGATCTCGGTCGAGCTGCCTACCGTGGTGATCTCGGGGTCCTCGTGGTTCTTGGAGTCGCTCTTGTACTTGAACTCCCAGTTCCACTGGAACGCGACGATGTCGACCGTGACGTCCGGGTTCTCCGTCTCGGCGAGCACGCGGTTCTCGGTGGTCGCGGTGAAGAAGAACAGCACGCAGACCATGATCGTCGGGACGACGACCGTGAAGATCTCCAGCGGGATGTTGTACTGGAACTGACGGGGCAGTTCCTCTTCCGCGCCGTCGGCGGTCTTCTTCTTGCGGTGGAAGATCGCGGTCCAGAAGATCAGCGCCCACACGATGACACCGACGGCCAGCGCGGCGATGACGGTCCACGTCCACAAGGTGCGCATGTCGTGCGCCTGCGGGGTCACCCCGACCGGCCAGCCGAAGCGGAGGATCTCGTCCCCGGAACAGCCCGTCGCGGTCAGCATCACCAGCGCGGCGAGCGCTGCGACGCGACCAGCCCGCTTAACTGGGGTGCGCTCTGGATTTCCCACTGCGCCTTGCCCTTTCACCCAGAGCCTCCTCGACCGATCTTCGTGACAGGCGGAGCCTAGCCGAGTTGCGGCGCCGCGCTGACTAAGGGGTAACCCCAACACGCGTATCCCCCACCACATCGGGGTGTACACACCCACCGGCATACTGGGCCCTTCTCCCCGCTCGGCCAACAAGAGGTGTGTGAACTAGACGTGTGCGGCCTGCTTGGACTGATCTGTTCGACCGAAGCCGACGCTGCGAGCGCCCGTGACGCCGTCGACGCGGCCATGCGCTGCCAGCGGCACCGCGGCCCCGACGAGCACGACACCTGGGCCGACGCCGAGGTGGTCTACGGCTTCAACCGGCTGGCGTTCATCGACGTCGACCACGCCCACCAGCCGCTGGTGTGGGGGCCGCCGGAGGCGCCGGAGCGCTACACGCTGAACTTCAACGGCGAGATCTACAACTACAAAGAGCTGCGTGACGAGCTGGCCGCCGAGCATGGTGCGAAATTCGCCACAGAAGGCGACGGCGAGGCCATCGTCGCGGCGTACCACTACCTCGGCGACGAGGCGGTCAAGAAGCTGCGCGGCATGTTCGCCTTCCTGATCTGGGACTCGCAGGAGAAGGTCGTCTTCGGCGCGCGGGACCCGTTCGGCATCAAGCCGCTGTTCTACTCGGCGGGCCCCGGCAAGGTCGCCTTCTCCAGCGAGAAGAAGAGCCTGCTGGAGCTTTCGAGCGTGCTCGGCGTCCAGGACGAGCTGGACAAGACGGCCCTGCAGCACTACCTGGTGCTGCAGTACGTGCCGGAACCCGAGTCGATGCACACCGGTGTCCGCCGCGTCGAGTCCGGCACGTCGTTCCGGGTGGTCCCCGGCGGTGACGTCGAGTTCACGCGGTACTTCCACCCGACGTTCAACGCGAAGCCGGTGAACAGCCAGGCCGAGGCCGACGAGCTGTACGAGCGGATCGCCGATGTGATGCGCGACTCGGTCGGCAAGCACATGATCTCCGACCCGGACGTCACGGTCGGCGCGTTCCTCTCCGGCGGCATCGACTCCACGGCGACCGCGACGCTGGCCAAGGAGCACAACCCGAACCTGATCGCCTTCACCACCGGGTTCGAGCGCGAGGGCTACTCCGAGGTCGACGTCGCCGCCGAATCGGCCGCCGCGATCGGCGTGAAGCACGTGGTCCGCACGGTGTCGGCGGACGAGATGATGGAGGCGCTGCCGCTCATCGTCTGGTACCTCGACGACCCGGTGGCGGACCCGGCGCTCGTGCCGCTCTGGTTCATCGCGCGCGAAGCCCGCAAGCACGTCAAGGCGGTGCTGTCGGGCGAAGGCGCCGACGAGCTCTTCTGCGGCTACACGATCTACAACGAGCCGATCTCGCTGGCGCCGTTCGAGAAGATCCCCGGCGGGATGCGGAAGATCATCGGCAAGGTCTCCACGAAGATCCCGGAGGGCACCCGCGGCAAGGACCTGCTGCGGCGCGGGGCGCTGCCGCTGGAAGACCGCTACTACGGCAACGCGCGCAACTTCCGCGACGACCAGCTCCGCAAGGTGCTGCGCACGTACGAGGACGGGATCGGCTTCAAGGACGTCACCGCTCCTTGGTACAAGATCTCCGAGAACTGGGACCCGGTCGCACGTATGCAGCACGTCGACCTCTACACCTGGCTGCGCGGCGACATCCTGGTCAAGGCCGACAAGGTGACCATGGCGAACTCGCTGGAACTGCGCGTGCCGTTCCTCGACGCCGAGGTGTTCAAGGTCGCCTCGACCATCCCGCTCGACCAGAAGCTCGCGCACGGCACCACGAAGTACGCGCTGCGCCAGGCGCTGGCGAAGATCATCCCCGGCCACGTGCTGAACCGGCGCAAGCTGGGCTTCCCGGTGCCGATCCGGCTGTGGCTGCGCAACGAGATGTACGACTGGGCCAAGGGCATCATCTCGGACTCGCAGACCGACGCGCTGCTCGACAAGAAGGCCGTCCTGGCGCTGCTCGAAGAGCACAAGGCCGGGCAGCTCGACCGCAGCCGTCAGCTGTGGGCGCTGCTGGTGTTCATGCTGTGGCACGGCATCTTCGTCGAGAACCGCATCAAGCCCGAGGTGCCGGAACCCGTCTACCCGGTGAAACTCTAGTCACGACTCGTGACGCCGGCCTTCACCGTTCACCCGGTGGAGGCCAGCATGGAGCGATGGACTTCGTCCTCGTGCACGGCACGACGCAGAGCCCGGCGGGCTGGGACAGGGTGGCGAAGCTGCTCACCGCCGCCGGGCACCGCACGATCGCGGTGGATCTGCTGACCCCGCGGGAACTGCCGGTCGAGGGCTACGCGCAGCACGCGCGAGACCAGTACGACGGCGAGCGGCCGGTGGTCGTGGCGCACTCCGGCGCGGGAGTCCTGCTGCCCGCGATCGCCGAAGCCCTCGACGCGCGGGCGCTGGTGTGGGTCGCCGCCTACATCCCCGATTTCGCCGGTGGGCGGAGCCTGCGGGACGAGGCGCGGGACGTGCTCGCACCGGACTGGATCGGCGTGGACCCGACGGCGGATCCCGAGAAGGCGTCGGAGTTCCTCTTCCACGACTGCGATCCCGAAACCGAACGGCCGGCGCTCGAGAGCCTGCGGCTGTTCAACCCGGCGGTGCTCGCGGCGCATCCCGCCGGGGCGGCGCCGGAGATCCCGTCGACGGTGATCGTCCCCACCCGCGACCGCACCCTCCGGCCGGACTGGCTGCGGCGGGCCGCCCGGGAACGACTCGGGGTCACCGCGATCGAGATCGACGCGGGGCACTGCCCGCAGATGTCCCGGCCCGCCGAACTCGCCACCATCCTGACCGGTCGCAGCTGAGAGCCCCCAAGTCCGTGAAGGCCTCCTTGAGGGACTCTGGGTCCCTCAAGGAGGCCTTCACGGACTTGCCTTCAGCTCACTCCGGCAGGATCGCCGCGATCTCCTCGGCGGACTCCGGCCCGAAGGCCTCCTTGAGCCGCCCCAGGACGTCGGCGCGGTCGAAGGACCACTCCTGCGTCCCCACGGTCTCCAGCACCAGCACGGCGATCAGCGAGCCCAGCTGCGCCGAACGCTCCAGGCTGAGCCCGCCGTCGATACCCGCGATGAACCCGGCGCGGAAGCCGTCACCGACGCCGGTCGGGTCGACCTTGCCGCGTTCCGGGACGGCGCCGATCTGCAGCGCGAGGCCGTCCTTGCCGATGATCTCGACGCCCTTCTCCCCGAGCGTCGTGATGCGCATGCCGACGCGGTCGAGGACCTCGGCCTCGGTCCAGCCGGTCTTCTGCAGCAGCAGTTCCCATTCGTAGTCGTTGCTGAACAGGTACTTCGCGCCCTCGACGAAGGCGCGCACCTGCGCGCCGTCCATCCGGGCCAGCTGCTGCGAGGGGTCGACGGCGAAGGTGTAGCCGCGCTGACGGCATTCCTCGGCGTGCCGGACCATGCCTTCGGGGTCGTCCGGGCTGATCAGCACGAGCGACAGTTCGCCGGCGTGCGCGGCGACCGGCGCCAGCTCGATGTTGCGGGATTCGGCCATCGCGCCGGCGTAGAAGGTCGCGATCTGGCAGAGGTCCTCGTCGGTGGTGCAGACGAACCGGGCGGTGTGCGCGACCTCGGACACCAGCACCCCGGCCGTGTCGACGCCGTGCCGCTCGAGCCACGAGCGATAGTCGGCGAAGTCGGAGCCCACCGCGCCGACCAGGATCGGGCTCTTGCCCAGCACCCCGAGACCGAAGGCGATGTTCGCGCCGATCCCGCCCCGCCGCACGACGAGATCGTCCGCCAGGAAGCTCAGGGACACCCGGTGCAGCTGCTCGGCGATGAGCTGCTCGGCGAACCTGCCCGGGAAGTGCATGAGATGGTCGGTTGCGATACTGCCGGATACCGCGATCCTGGCGCTGGCTGCCACCGGTTCTCCTTGTTCGGTCGGCCCCGCGGGAGCGAGGACGGCTAAGTTACCCGCAGGTCATGCCCCATACGGGTTGCTTCAGGCACGGCCGTCAACACTACCGGTTGGTAGTGGTGTCCGACTCCACCATGAGTCATTAGCTTGTCGTTCGTGACCACTTCCGCGTATCACCTCGAACCGGAATCGATCGGCGAACTCATCGCCGACTGTGCCGGTATCCCGTCGTCCCTCCAGGCCGAGAACATGCCCCTGCCCCGGGAGAGCGCTCCGCCCTGGACCGTGGACGAGCGTTGTCTCGCCCAGGTCGCCGATCTGGACGCCTACGTCTGATCCGCTCCGGGCATGAAGAAGGGCCGCGACCTGGGTGAGGTTCGCGGCCCTTCTTCATGCCTCGACGCGGATCAGTGGAAGCTGTCGCCGCAGGCGCAGCTGCCGGTCGCGTTGGGGTTGTCGATCGTGAAGCCCTGCTTCTCGATCGAGTCGACGAAGTCGATCACGGCGCTCGACACGTACGGCGCGCTCATCCGGTCGACGGCCACACGGAGGCCGTCGAAGTCACGGAACAGGTCGCCGTCGAGCGTGCGCTCGTCGAAGAACAGCTGGTAGCGCAGGCCGGCGCACCCACCGGGCTGGACGGCGATGCGCAGGTGCATGTCGTCGCGGCCCTCCTGCTCGAGCAGGGCCTTCGCCTTGCTGGCGGCGGCGTCGGTCAACGTGACGCCGTGGGTCTCCTCGGCGGTTTCGGCCTGAGCTGCGGCTGCCTGCTCAGCGGTCGTCATGGTTCTCCCTCTGGTCGAACTCGCTGCGGGTACTCGTCTTGCACATGGTCCAACACGTCGGAGTCCCGATCTGTTCCCCTCCATGGTGACATATCGCTCGGCCTGGTGCGTGGCACCGTGACGCCTGCAACTACCCTGGTGAGGTGAGGTTCCTGCGCCGTAGCACCACAGACTCCGCCACGACGGACACCGAGACGCCCGACACCCAGGCCGTCGAGGTCCAGGCCAAGGCGTATACGCCGGGCAAGGGCAAGGCCACGCCCAAGCGTCGTGAGGCCGAAGCCAAGCGCCGCGGCCCGGTGGCGCCCCCGCCGACCACCATGCGGGAGGCGATGAAGCGCAACAAGGAGCTCCGCAAGTCCGCGAAGGCCGACCCGGAGTACAAGCAGAAGCAGCGCAACGCCGCCAAGGAACGCCGCGAGCGGATGATGGCGGGCGAGGACAAGTACCTGCTCCCCCGCGACCGCGGCCCCGTCAAGGCGTACATCCGTGACCTGGTCGACTCGCGGCGCAACCTGCTCGGCCTGTTCATGCCGCTGGCGATCCTGGTGTTCGTCGCGCTGATCCTGCCGTACCCCGAGGTCCAGCGGTACGCGACGCTGCTGTGCACCGTGATGCTGCTCGGCATGATCGTCGAAGGTTTCCTCAGCGGGCGCCGGATCGCGAAGATGGTCCGCCTGAAGTTCCCGAACGAGACGATCAAGGGCACCTCCGTCGGCTGGTACTCCTTCATCCGGGCGAGCCAGATCCGCAAGCTGCGGGTCCCCAAGCCGCGGGTGAGCCCCGGCGACAAGGTCTGAGAACAGGCGAAACGCAGGTCGTTAGCGACGCTAACGGCCTGGGGTAGAGTCGCGCCCATGGAGTTTCGACGACTGGGCCGCAGCGGCCTCAATGTCAGTGAGATCTCGTACGGCAACTGGCTCACCCACGGGTCCCAGGTGGAAGAGGACCAGGCCCAGGCCTGCATCAAGGCGGCGCTCGACGTCGGCATCACCACCTTCGACACCGCCGATGTCTACGCGAACACGGCCGCCGAATCGGTACTCGGCCGCGGCCTGAAGGGCCTGCGCCGCGAAAGCCTGGAGATCTTCACCAAGGTCTACTGGCCCACCGGCCCCAAGGGCCCGAACGACCAGGGCCTCGGCCGCAAGCACATCATGGAGTCGGCGAACGCTTCGCTGAAGCGACTCGGCACCGACTACGTCGACCTCTACCAGGCGCACCGGTTCGACCGGACCGTCCCGCTCGAAGAGACGTTCCTCGCCTTCGCCGACCTCGTCCGCCAGGGCAAGGTGCTCTACGTCGGCGTCTCCGAGTGGACCGCCGAGCAGATCACCCAGGGCGCGGCGATCGCGCGCGAGCTCAACGTGCCCCTCATCTCGAACCAGCCGCAGTACAACGCGCTGTGGCGGGTCATCGAGGCGCAGGTCGTCCCGGCCTCCGAGCGTGAGGGCCTCAGCCAGATCGTCTGGTCGCCGATCGCGCAGGGCGTGCTCACCGGCAAGTACAAGCCCGGTCAGCCGCTGCCCGAGGGCTCCCGCGCGACCGACGAGAAGGGCGGCGCCAACATGGTCGCCCGCTTCCTCAACGACGACGTCCTCGAGCGCGTGCAGCGGCTCGAGCCCATCGCGGAGAAGGCGGGCCTGACGATGGCCCAGCTGGCCGTGGCGTGGGTGCTGCAGAACCCGAACGTCGCTTCGGCGATCATCGGCGCCTCGCGGCCGGAGCAGGTGCACGAGAACGTGAAGGCGGCCGGCGTGAAGCTGGACGCGGATCTGCTCGCCGCGATCGACGAGGCCCTCGACGGCGTCACCGAGACCGACCCGACGCTGACCCGCTCCCCCTGATCCCCGGAACGCATTTAGCCGACTAAACGCGGGCGCTTTTCCCCGCGTTTAGTCGGCTAAATGCTGTCAGTCGCCGTGCACGCGGGACTGGTACGCGATCTGACCGTCGAGGTCGAGCGCGTCACCGGGCGCGCGCAAGGGATCGATTCCCAAGCCCCGCAACAACCTGCTCGCGCCGGCGACCCGGTCACCGGTCCGGCCGTCGAGCCGCACCGGTGCGTGGCCCCGCTGGATCAGCAGGCCCTCGACGTCGTCGATCAGCCGGTACGGGTCGTAGACCTGCTGTTCAGGCATGACCACCACCGGGAATCCAGGTGTTCCCGGTGATCCTTTCGTAGACCTCGGTGTAGCGCTTGCGGGTCGCCTCGACGATCTCGGCCGGGATGGCGGGTCCGGGCGGCGTCTTGTCCCAGCCGGTCGTGGTGGACCAGTCACGGACGAACTGCTTGTCGAACGCGTGCTGCGTCCGGCCCGGCTCGTACTCGTCGGCGGGCCAGAACCGCGACGAGTCCGACGTGAGGACCTCGTCCCCGAGGGTCAGCACGCCGTCGGCGTCGAAACCGAATTCGATCTTGGTGTCGGCGATGATGATGCCGTTCTTCGCCGCGTGCTCCGCACCCTTGGTATAGACCTCGAGCGTCAGATCGCGGATGCGGTCCGCGGTCTCCTGGCCGATCTCGTTCACGACGTCGGCGAAGGTCATGAACTCGTCGTGCCCGGTGTCGGAGATCTTCGTCGTGGGCGTGAAGATCGGCTCGGGCAGCTTGTCCGCCTCGACCAGACCGGCGGGCAGCTCGACCCCGGAAACCTTGCCGTCGCGCTGGTATTCGCGCATGCCGAGACCGGTGAGGTAGCCGCGCGCGATGCACTCGACCTGGATCATCTTCAGCGGCTTGCAGCGCATGGCGCGGCCGGCGAATTCGGCGGGCACGTCGGTCGTGGAGACGACGTGGTTCGGCACCACGTCGGCCATCTTTTCGAACCACCAGGCGGAAAGCTGGTTCAGCAGCGCGCCCTTGTCCGGGATCGGGGTCGGCAGCGAGACGTCGTAGACCGAAACGCGATCCGACGCGACGAGCAGAATGTCGCCGTCGATTTCGTAAAGGTCCCGGACCTTACCCGCGTGAATGTGCTTCATGCCCCGTCCTCGATGTTGTATTCGTAGAAAATCCAGTGGTCCGGCAAGGCCGCCGATTCGCCGTACTCGAGTACGTCACCCTCGGCGGACAAGAACCTGTTGCGACTCAACAGAATCGCCGAACCTTCGGCCACGCCGAGTTCCGCCGCCTCCTCGGCACCCGCCAGCCCCGCGGCGTGCTGAGAATGAGTCGCGGCCAGTACCCGGCCCGTCCGGTCCGCCACGTATTTGACCGTGCCTTCGACGATCCGCACGGGCTCGAACAGCAAAGGCGCCTTCGACGCGACAGCTCCGTCGAACCACGAAACCGACGTCGACACCGGCCTGCCTTCGGCCGCGTACGTGGTCCTTCGCCGCCGGATCACCGGAGCACCTTCATCGATTCCGAGCGCGCCGGCCACCCTGTCCGGTGCCGGCAGGAGGCCCGCTTCGCGGATTTTCGCGTAGTGGCCCGGTGGATAGACCTTGCCGGTTCGCGCGATCGAGATCGTCCGATCGTGCGCGGACCGATGCAGCGCCCTGGTCTGCACCACTGTCCCGATCCCGCGTACCGCGCGGACCAGACCTTCGGCGCGAAGTGTCGAAAGCACCTTCATCGCCGTCGCCATCGCGACGTTCCAGTTCCTGGCGATCTCGCGCGCGGACGGAACCGCGTCGCCTTCCTTGAGCCTGCCCGAAACGATGTCGTCGCGAATGTTCCCCGCGATCTGGAGATACGGCGGTTCGGGTCGATCGACGGCGGGCAAGGTGACTCCTCACAAGGTCGCGCGGTGCGCACAAGCGTTCTAGCACACCAATGGGCGAGCACCAAGGATCCTGCTCACACCCCATTATTACGTACTAGTACACATTCTGGACGGTGCTCTAGTACACCTGTTACTCTCCGAGAAGTTCCCGAAACCCGTTGGGGGGCTCGATGAACCATCTGAGCATCGACGAACTGCTCGAAGAGCTTCGAAGACGCCGGTGGGTCGTCTACATCTTCGGCCCCCGGGAGGAACCGGAGGTCTGCGCCGCGGTGTTCCAGTGGGACACCTGCGCCGACGTCCTCATCCTCCGCGGGGAAGAACGGGCGAGCGCCTTCCGCGTCACCACGGTCGCCGACACCGACGTCTTCCGGCCCGCGCTCGTGTCCTGGCAGTACCACTCGACGGCCGACTGGACCCTGCGCGCCGTGCTCACCATTCCGCCGCCCGGCGACACCGCCGCGCCGATCCAGCTGCTGCAACCACATCCGGACTGCGTGATCCCGATGGAGGCACGACGGCCGGTCACCGTCCTGCCCGCCATACCGACCAAGGCCGACCAGGGAGATCCCTAACCTCGGCCGATCACCTGCTCGGCGACAACGAGGTCGTGCGGGTAGGTGATCTTGAGGTTCTCCGCGCTGCCCGGAACCCACCGCACCGGCAGCGCGGAGAACCTTTCCATGCACGAAGACGTGTCCGTGCCGACGAAACCCTCACGCTCGGCCGTTTCATACGCTTCGAGCAACGGGGCGGCACGGAAACCCTGTGGTGTCTGCACCCTGATCGCTCCGGGCAGCGCGCCGGAAACGGTGTCGCCGTCGACGCGCACGATGTCGTCCGCCGCGACACCGGGCACCGCTCCCCCGTGGCGCCGCGTGCCGTCGAGGACGTCCGCGATCAGTTCCGGAGTCACGAGCGGGCGGGCCGCGTCGTGCAGCAGTACCGCGTCGATCTCACCGCTCTCGATGCGGGAAGCCATGTGGCGCAAGGCGTTCAGCTCCGAACCCTGCCGGGTCGCGCCGCCGTGGACAAGCTCGACCTCGCCCGGATGCGCGGCGAGCACCTCGTGCGCGAGTTCGGTGTCCTGCGGCCGGATGACCAGCACGAGCACGTCGATTCCGGGCACTCGCGCGAAGGCGTCGAGCGACCACGCGACGACCCGTTTGCCCGCCACCGGCAGATAGACCTTGTTGAGCTTCGCGCCGACCCGGGTACCCGCTCCGCTCGCGAGCACCACTCCGGCGGCCTTCGTCTGAGCCACAGGCAACTCTGGCACAGCCGGGTGGGTAGGTTTGGGCCCGGCCACCAAAGTGATCCGAAGGGGCAGGGCGTTGGACGACGAAATCCTCGAGTTCGCCGAAGTCGAGCAGCCTGATGAACACGCGCGTTCGGCGGCGATCGCCCTGCACACGAAACTGATCAAACCGGCCGGTTCGCTGGGCAGGCTCGAAGAACTGGGCGTCTGGGTCGCGGCCTGCCAAGGCCAGTCGCCGCCGCGGCCGTTCACGCGGCCGCGGGTCGTGGTGTTCGCCGGTGACCACGGTGTCGCCGCGAAGGGCGTCTCGGCTTATCCGGGTGAGGTCACCGCGCAACTCGTCGGAAGCATGCTGACCGGCGGCGCGGCCATCAACGTCCTTGCCGCTTCGGCGGGCGCGAGCGTCCGGGTCGTCGACATGGCCGTCGACAGCGACGCCCCCGCGACGCGGTCGATCGGCGAGTTCAAGGTGCGGCGCGGATCCGGCTCGATCGACGTCGAAGACGCGCTGACCGACGAAGAGGCGCGTGCCGCCGTCCGCGCCGGCCGGGCGATCGCCGACGCCGAGGTCGACGGCGGGGCCGACCTGCTCATCGCGGGGGACCTCGGGATCGGGAACAGCACCCCGGCCTCGGTGCTGGTCGCGGCGCTGACCGGCAGCGAACCGGTGGCCGTCGTCGGCCGTGGTTCCGGTATCGACGACAACGCCTGGATGCGCAAGGCCGCGGCGGTCCGTGACGCGCTGCGGCGGGCGAGGACCGTGCTGGCCGACCCGGTCGCGCTGCTGCGCACCGCCGGCGGCGCGGACATCGCCGCGATGGCGGGTTTCCTCGCGCAGGCCTCGCTGCGGAAGACGCCGGTGATCCTGGACGGCCTGGTCGCCTCCGCGGCCGCGCTGGTCGCCGAGGAACTCGTCCCGGGCGCGCGGCAGTGGTGGACCGCGGGCCAGCGCGGCGGCGAACCCGCGCACGCGCTGGCACTGGAGCACCTCGACCTGGAGCCGATCCTGGACCTGGACGTCCGCCTCGGCGAGGGAACGGGCGCCGTCGCGGCGCTGCCGCTGGTGTTCATGGCGACGCGGGTGCTCGCGGAGATGGCCACGCACGAGCAGGCAGGCGTCAGCGGCCCGCTGATCGAGACCCCCTCCACCTGACCCCACTACGCATTTAGTCCTCTAAATGCGTAAGTCCGTGAAGGCATCCTTCCCTACGCTCAAGGTAGGGAAGGAGGCCTTCACGGACTTGGGCTCAGCCCAGCGGGTACATCCAGCCTTCCGGAGCCGGGCGGGTGCCCTCCTGGATCCCGGTCAGCGCGCCGCGCAGCTTCATCGTCAGCTCGCCGGGCTGCCCGCCCGCGACGGAGAACTCGCCGCCCGCATGCTTCACGTGCCCGACCGGCGTGATGACCGCCGCGGTCCCGCAGGCGAACACCTCGGTCAGCTCGCCCGAAGCCGCCGCCTTCTCCCACTCGTCGGTGGAGACGCGGCGCTCCTCGACCTGGTGCCCGAACGACTTCGCCAGCTCCAGCAGCGACTTGCGGGTCACGCCAGGGAGCAGCGAACCGGTCAGTTCCGGCGTCACGACGCGGGCCTCGTCGCCGGAGCCGAAGACGAAGAACAGGTTCATCCCGCCCATCTCCTCGACCCAGCGCCGCTCGACCGCGTCGAGCCACACGACCTGGTCGCAGCCCTTCTCCACGGCCTGCGCCTGCGCCACGAAGGACGCCGCGTAGTTGCCCGCGCACTTCGCCTCGCCGGTGCCGCCGGGGACGGCGCGCACGTACTCGGTCGAGAGCCACACGCTCACCGGCTTCACGCCGCCCGAGAAGTACGAGCCGGCGGGCGAGCCGATCAGCGCGTAGAGGTATTCGTTCGCGGGCCGGTTGACGCCGAGCCCGGCCTCGGTGGAGATCATGAACGGCCGCAGGTACAGCGACTCGCCCGGCTTCGTCGGGACCCAGCGGCTGTCGACCGCGATCAGCTCGCGGATCGAGTCGAGGAAGGTCTCCACCGGCAGCTGCGGCATGGCGAGGCGCTCGGCCGAGTTACGGAAGCGGATCGCGTTCGCGTCGGGGCGGAACGCCGCGATCGTGCCGTCGGGCTGGCGGTACGCTTTGAGGCCTTCGAAGATCGCCTGGCCGTAGTGCAGCACGGAGGTGGCCGGGTCGAGCGACAAGGGCGCGTACGGCCCGACGGTCGCTTCGTGCCAGCCCTGCTCGGCGCTCCATTTCACGGTCACCATGTGGTCGGTGAAGTGCAACCCGAAACCGGGTGCGGCCAATACGTCCGCGACGCGTTCCGGGCTCGCGGGGCTCGGGTGCGGGAGGTGGCTGAACTGCGTCGAGGTCGTCATACCCAAGACGATAACGCTTGGTCGGACCCACGTTAGTCGGACGTCCGCATATCTTTACCTCCCTCGATCTGTCCGTCACGACGAACACGGGAGGGGTCGCGCCCCTAGGATGGCGGCGTGACGTACAACCAGATGCAGCCCGCTCACCCGGCCGCTCCCGCCGTTCCCGGCAAGGGGGCCGACGTCAAGACCTTCGTGACGGCCGTGCTGCTCACCTTCGGCACCGGCGTGCTGATGATGGACGGCTGGGCCCTGCTCGACAGCGGCTTCGGCGCGTTCCTCGGCCTGATCGCCGGTTTCTTCGGCATCTTCTGGTGGAAGCACATCCACGGCAAGGTGTTCCCGCGCGAGCTGTCCACCAAGTCGGTGGTCGTCCTCACGGTGATCAACGTCGTGCTGGTGCTGCTCCTGCTGCTGCAGGTCAGCTAGAGCAACCCGTCGGGGAGGCCGGGCGCGGGCCAGTCCGGGTCGGGCCGGAAGTCGGTCCACGTCCCGTCGAAGGGAAACGCCCCGGCGTCCGCGAGTGCCCCGATCCGCTCGCCCTCGGCGCGCAGGCGTTCGAGCTGACCCGCGGTGATGCGGCCCGCGAGGACGGCCTCCTCGGCCTCGTCCTCGTCCTTCCACTGCCAGCGTCCGCCGGGCTCCACGGCGACGTCGAGGATGCCGTCGATCCGGTCGGGACCGGACGGCGTGCGCCCCAGCGGGACCTCGAGGTTGACGTACCAGTTCAGGAAGTGGCCGTCGGCGTCGAAGAACCACCAGACCGACGACCATTCGTCGTCGGCGATGCGGCGCAGCGTCGACGTGTCGCGCCAGAAATCGGCCACGCGCACCCTCGGCACCCGGAACCGCTCTTCCAAGGGCGCTTCACGGAAAAGCCGTCCGTCGGCGAGCCTGCTGCCGACGATCGGGGTGTCCGCGGGCAGCCAGCCGAGCAGCACGGTGCCGTCGTCGGCGATGACGCGCAGCGGGTGGTGCTGGCCGATCGAGCCGTCCGGTCGCAGGAAGCGTTCGACGACCGTGTCGCCCGGGGTCCAGAGAGGATCATGCACGCCTTGAACGGTCACTCTCCGAACGGTACCGACGGGCGCGGACCCGCAGAACCAGTTCGGCGAGCGTTCCCACTCCCGCGAGCGCGAGGGCCACGACCGGCCCAGCGAAGAAGGCGGCGACGGCCACGATCAGTCCACAAGCGAGTGTCGCCTTCGGACGTTCCGGGGAAAGCCGTTCCCTGCCCTCGGTGAAGGCGTCGACCGCGACGGGCACGGTCGCCACGGCGGCCACCACGGTCAGCACCGGCAGCAGCGAGACCGCGTCGGCCGCGGCGAGGAGCTCGCGGAACGAGGTCGCCGAAAGCCCCAGCCGGATCGGTCCCAGCTGGTAGAGGGCGACGGCCGTGATCGCGACGGCCACCGCGCCCACGGCGGCGGCCCGGCCCGCGCCAGGGCGGCGGGGCAGCAGGAACGGCAGCACGACCAGCACGGCGAGGCCGAGACCGGGTACCGACGGCGGATCCGGCGCGATGAACTGCGCCAACGGCGGGATGCCCACGCAGATCGCGATCAGCGACGCGGCGGCGGCCAGCGACAGCCCGGTGACCCAGCGGGCGGCGTAGTCGCCGAGACGGACCCCGGCCAGGTCGGCGACGGTCACCACGACCGCGAACACCGCTGCCGCGGCTCCCGGCGCGGACGGGAAGAGGTACTGCCCGAACGTCGTCGCGAAGACCAGGACCAGGCCCAACCGTGAAACGCATGTCGCGATCCGTTCGGGCCGGGTGTCACCCAGCGCCGGCAGCACCGCCTCCGCGGCGACGGCGAGGACAGCCGCGACGACGACCGCGACGAGTACCCAGTAGTCCGCTCCAGAGGTGCCCACCGCCAGGGCGATGAGCAGACCGCCAGCCAGTCGCACGCCGTCGCCCTTCCAGTTCGTCCAGTCACCTGCTCGGCCCCGCTGTTCCCCCAGGTCCCACTGTCATTAGCATGGCTCACGATCCAACCGGGCGGCCGCCCGGTACCACCGCGAACGCGCGAGGAGCCAGAAGTGACCGTGCCGAAGCTTGCCCTGACCGAGAACGCCGAAGCGGCGCTTGCCAAGACGCGCGCCGACGTCGTCGTCATCGGCACCCTGCAGGGTGAAGACGGCCTGGCGCTCGCCGCCGGCTCCTCCGTCGCCGACGCCGCTTTCGACGGCAAGCTCTCCGAGGTCCTCGGCACCCTCGGCGCCTCCGGCAAGGCCGACGAGGTCGTCAAGGTACCGACGCTGGGCAAGCTGTCCGCCGGTGTCGTGCTGGCCGTCGGCCTCGGCAAGGCGGGCGCGGACGGCGCCACCGCCGAGCAGGTCCGCCGGGCCGCCGGTGCCGCCGCGCGGGCGCTGAGCGGGACCGACCGCGCGTTCGTCACGCTGTCGGCGATCGATCTGCAGGCCGCCGTCGAGGGCACCGTGCTCGGCGCCTACAACTTCACCGAGTACCGCTCCGAGAAGGGCGACGGCCCGGTCGCGAAGGTCGACTTCGTGAGCCCCGAAGAGGGCACCGCCAAGGACCACAAGGCGACGCTGAAGGCCGCCGGCCTGATCGCCGAGTCGGTCATCATCGCCCGGGACCTGATCAACACCCCGCCGAACGACCTGTTCCCGGCCTCCTTCGCCGACCGCGCGAAGACGCTGGCCGAGGCGAACAACCTCGACTTCGAGGTCCTCGACGAGAAGGCGTTGAAGCGCAAGGGCTTCGGCGGCATCCTCGGCGTCGGCGGCGGTTCGTCGCGGCAGCCGCGCCTGCTGCGCATCGCCTACAAGCCCGCGAAGGCGTCGAAGAAGGTCGCACTGGTCGGCAAGGGCATCACCTTCGACTCGGGCGGCATCTCGATCAAGCCCGCCGCGAACATGGACCACATGACCTCGGACATGTCGGGCGCGGCCGCCGTGCTCGCCTCCGTGGTGCTGGCCGCGAAGCTGAAGTACCCGCTCGAGGTCGTCGCGCACATCCCGCTGGCGGAGAACCTGCCCTCGGCCACCTCGTACCGGCCGGGCGACGTGCTCAGCATGTACGGCGGCAAGACCGTCGAGGTGCTCAACACCGACGCCGAAGGCCGTCTCGTGCTGGCCGACGCGATCGTGCGCGCGGGCGAGGAGAACCCCGACTACCTGATCGAGACCTCGACGCTGACCGGCGCGCAGGTCGTCGCGCTCGGCAACCGCACCGCGGGCGTCATGGGCTCGGACGAGTTCCGCGACCGGATCGCTTCGATCGCGCAGGCCACCGGTGAGGGCGGCTGGGCCATGCCGCTGCCGGAGGAGCTGCGCGCCGACCTCGACTCGCGTCTCGCCGACCTGGCCAACGTCACCGGGCACCGCTGGGGCGGCATGCTCGCGGCGGGCATCTTCCTGCGCGAGTTCGTCACCGAGGGCCTGCCCTGGGCGCACATCGACATCGCGGGCCCGTCGTTCAACACCGGCGGCGCGTGGGGCTACACCGGCAAGGGCGGCACCGGCGTCCCGGTCCGCACCATCGCCGCCGTCCTCGCGGACATCGCCGCCAACGGCTGATCCTTTTCGCGCGTGAAGGCCCCCTTCCGTCGGCTGAGCCGCGGGAAGGGGGCCTTCACGCGCTTTATGGCAAGGTCGGTGCCGTGGACAGGGACGCGTATCTCGAAGGCGCGATCAGGGACGTGCTCAGCGGGGACGACGCGACGCTCGACGACCGGATCGCGCACGCGGCGCTGCTCTTCGCCGCGTCCGGGGCGATGGCGGACGCCGACCGGCTGGTCACGCACTGGCACGCGCTCACCGAACGCCCGGTCACGGCGCTGATCCCCGGCGCCGTGCAGGCGCGCGCGTGGGCGATGCTCTTCGAAGCGCGGGGAGCACACCCGGACTGGGCCGCGGCGATGATCCCGCTCGATCTCGACGCCGAGGAACGCGCCCACGACGACTACCTCGCCCGGCGGGTCTCCGATCTCGACGGTCTGCTCGGCGGCTCCCCGATCGGCGAGGCCGTGTCGCATCTCGGGCCGTCGCGGCCGGATCGGTTGCGTGAGGCCGTCGCGCGAGGCGACCTGGACGGCTGGGCCGAGATCGCGTCGCGACAGGGCCGCCCCGACGTCGCCGTGCTCGCCGCGACCAGGCGCCTGGCGCCGCGGCTCGCCGCCGGCGCGGACCCGCTCGGGCTCGGCGACTGGACGGAACTCTGCGCCGGGGCGCTGGTCGCGGCCCTGTACGAGCGCTACCCGCCCGACACCGGCTCGTGGCGCGAAATGATCGGGGGCATCCTCCGGCTGCGCGGCGGAGGCACCGCTCCCCCGGCGGCGTCGCTCCGCACCATCGAAGCGGCCGAGGCGCGGCTCGGGCTCCGGCTGCCCGACGACTACCGCGAATTCCTCCTGACCTGCGACGGCCTGCCCGCGGACGTCGTCTTCCCCCGGCTGCTCGGGACCGCGGAACTGCGCGCGGAAGGCGGTGTCGTGGTGATCTCGGAACCGGCCGTCGTGCTGCTGACGTCCGCCGGCGAGCAGTGGCGGACGGTCGAGATCGACCCGGCGCTGGGCACGACGGTGCATCCGACGTTCCGGGCGCTGCTGGAGCGGCACTTGCTCCTTTTGGCCCAATCCGCGTGAGGCCTCAGGCTTCGCCGCGCTTCTTCCGCTCGGTGTACTCCCGCATCCGCTTCGGGTAGCCGACCCGCGCCACCTCGTACACGGGGATCGACCGTTTGTGACCGAACTGCTGCGCCGCGTCCAGGCTCTCGATCCGGCGCCGGGTCCACTCACCGTCATGGGCGATCAGGACGACGGTGGTCTCGGTGACGTTGGTCTTCGGCTCCACGTACGCCTCGACACCGGTCCGTGACGACGCCCAGTCCTCAAGATGCTTGAAGTCGTTTGAAGAGGCTTTCCGCAGCGTACCGGGCTTTTGCCCGCCCTTAGAGCGCCGGCGCAGCGAGTCGAACAGACCCACTCCGACCACCTCACTTCCCATTCGCGTCCGATGTCCATTATCCCGACGCGGGCGTGTGCTCAGCGTGGCGGTCCGCGTGGACCGTGTCCCGTGGGTCACAGCACGCGGCCTAGGTCGCAGCCTCTCCACACGTAGTGACAAGATGGCAAGTGTCCGCGCGCGCGTATACCGCGCGGAGCGGCGCCAGAGCACCACCCCTACCGCTTGCCGAGGAGTTATTGAAGTGACCGACACCTCCGCCGACCTTGTGATCCTGGGTGGCGGATCGGGCGGCTACGCCGCCGCGTTCCGCGCGGCCGAGCTGGGCCTTTCCGTCACCCTGATCGAAAAGGACAAGCTTGGCGGGACGTGCCTCCACCGAGGCTGCATCCCGACCAAGGCCCTCCTGCACGCGGCGGAGGTCGCCGACGAGACCCGCGACGCCGAGACCTTCGGTGTGAAGGCCGTGCTGGAAGGCATCGACATCGCCGGCGTCAACAAGTACAAGGACGGGATCATCTCGCGCCTGTACAAGGGCCTCCAGGGCCTGGCCAAGGCGCACAAGGTGAACCTCGTCGAGGGCACCGGGACGTTCGTCGGCGGCACGACCGTCGAGGTCGACGGCACCCGCTACACCGGCAAGAACGTCATCCTCGCCACCGGTTCGTACTCGAGGACGCTGCCGGGCCTGGAGCTGGGCGGGCGCATCATCGCCAGCGAGCAGGCGCTTTCGCTGGACTACATCCCGAAGAAGGCCATCGTCCTCGGCGGTGGTGTCATCGGTGTCGAATTCGCGTCCGTCTGGGCGTCCTTCGGCGTCGACGTCACCATCGTGGAGGCGCTGCCCCGCCTGGTCCCGAACGAGGACGAGTACGCGTCCAAGCAGCTCGAGCGCGCTTTCCGTCGTCGCAAGATCGCCTTCAAGACCGGCGTGCGGTTCACCGGCGCCAAGCAGGACGACAACGGCGTCAGCGTGTCGCTGGAGTCCGGCGAGACGCTCGAAGCCGACCTGCTCCTGGTCGCCGTCGGCCGCGGCCCGAACTCCGCCGGGCACGGGTACGAGGAGGCAGGCGTCAAGATGGAGCGCGGCTTCGTCCTCACCGACGACCGCCTGCGCACCAACCTGCCGAACGTCTACGCCGTCGGTGACATCGTGCCCGGCCTGCAGCTCGCGCACCGCGGGTTCCAGCAGGGCATCTTCGTCGCAGAAGAGATCGCCGGCCAGGAGCCGCGCGTGATCGACGAGAGCGGCATCCCGCGCGTCACCTACTCGCACCCCGAGGTCGCTTCGGTCGGCCTGACCGAGTCGCAGGCGAAGGAGAAGTACGGCTCCGACGTCACCACCTTCACCTACGACCTCGGCGGCAACGGCAAGAGCCAGATCCTCAAGACCTCCGGTGGGGTCAAGCTGATCAAGGCTCCGGACGGCCCGGTCGTCGGCGTGCACATGGTGGGCGACCGCGTCGGCGAGCTGATCGGCGAAGCGCAGCTGATCTACAGCTGGGAGGCCTTCCCCGAGGACGTCGCCCCGCTCATCCACGCGCACCCCACGCAGACCGAGGCCCTCGGTGAAGCGTTCCTCGCCCTGGCGGGCAAGCCGCTGCACGTCCACAGCTGACGTCTCACCGTCGAAGAACCAGACCAAGCAAGACATATCAAGGGAGTCAGCGAACGATGGCCTACTCCGTCACGTTGCCGGAGCTCGGTGAGAGCGTCACCGAGGGCACCGTCACCCGGTGGTTGAAGCAGGAGGGCGACACCGTCGAGGTCGACGAGCCGTTGCTCGAGATCTCCACGGACAAGGTCGACACCGAGGTCCCGTCCCCGGTCGCCGGCAAGGTCGTGAAGATCAGCGCTCAGGAAGACGAGACCGTCGAGGTCGGCGGCGAGCTCGCCGTCATCGACGACGGGACCGGCGGCGTGCCGGAGTCCTCCGGTTCGGCCGAGCCGGCCGCCGAAGAGGCGCAGCCGGAGCCGGAACCCGAGCCCGCGAAGGAAGAGGCCTCCGCGCCGTCCCAGCCGGACACCGCGCCGGCTTCGGGCGGCGAAGGCACCGAGGTGAAGCTGCCCGAGCTGGGCGAGAGCGTCACCGAGGGCACCGTCACCCGGTGGCTCAAGCAGGTCGGCGAGAGCGTCGAGGTCGACGAGCCGCTGCTCGAGATCTCCACGGACAAGGTCGACACCGAGGTCCCGTCCCCGGTCGCCGGCACCGTGCTGGAGATCCGCGCCGGCGAGGACGAGACCGTCGAGGTCGGCGGGGTGCTCGCGGTGATCGGTGCCGCCGGTTCCGCCCCGGCCCCGAAGGCCGAGCCGAAGCCGGAACCCAAGCCCGAGCCCAAGCCGGAACCGAAGCCCGAGCCCAAGGCCGAAGCGGCTCCCGCGCCGAAGCCCGCCCCGGCTCCGCAGGCCGCCCCGGCCCCCAAGGCCGAGGCGCCGAAGCCGGCGGCGAGCAGCGACAACGGCTCGGACAACGCGCCGTACGTGACGCCGCTGGTCCGCAAGCTCGCGTCGGAGCACGGCATCGACCTGTCGTCGCTGTCCGGCAGCGGTGTCGGTGGCCGCATCCGCAAGCAGGACGTGCTCGCGGCCGCCGAGGCCAAGCAGAAGGCCGCCCCGGCTCCGGCCGCGCAGCCCGCTGCCGCCGCCCCGGCCGCCGCCCCGTCGGCTCCGCGCAAGGCCGCGGTTTCGCCGGAGCTCGCGGCTCTGCGCGGCACCGTGCAGAAGGCCAGCCGGATCCGCCAGATCACCGCCACGAAGACCCGCGAGTCGCTGCAGGTTTCCGCGCAGCTCACGCAGGTCCACGAGGTGGACGTCACGAAGATCGCCAAGCTCCGCCAGCGGGCGAAGGCGGCCTTCAAGGAGCGCGAGGGCGTCAACCTGACGTTCCTGCCGTTCTTCGCGAAGGCCACCGTCGAGGCGCTCAAGCAGCACCCGAACGTCAACGCGTCCTACAACGAGGACACGAAGGAGATCACCTACCACGGTGCGGTGCACCTGGGGATCGCGGTGGACACCGAAAAGGGTCTGCTGTCGGTGGTCATCCACGACGCGGGTGAGCTCAGCCTCGCCGGTCTCGCGCACCGCATCGCCGACCTGGCGGGCCGCGCGCGTTCGGGCCAGATCAAGCCGGACGAGCTGTCGGGTGGCACCTTCACGATCACGAACATCGGCTCCAACGGCGCCCTGTTCGACACGCCGATCATCGTGCAGCCGCAGTCCGGCATGCTCGGTACCGGCGCGGTCGTGAAGCGCCCGGTCGTGATCGCGGACGCCGACGGCAACGACACGATCGCCGTCCGGTCGATGGCGTTCCTGCCGCTGACCTACGACCACCGCCTGGTGGACGGGGCCGACGCGGGCCGCTTCGTCACGACGATCAAGCAGCGTCTGGAAGAGGGCAACTTCGAGGACGAGCTCGGTCTCTGATCCTCCGGTGGTCCGTGAAGGCCCTCGTCCCGCTTCGGCGGGGCGGGGGCCTTCGCCTTTCCCCTCCCCTCTCCCCTCCCGCATTTCGTCCTCTGAATGCGGTCGTTGGCATAACGAACTACCGCATCCAGAGGACGAAATGCGGGGGTTTGACAGCCACCATGAACTCTAGTATTCCGGAATTACGGAAAACAAGAGGGAGGGTGTTGACCATGCTGACCAGACGCCATCTGCTGGCGGGTGCCGCCGCGGGATCGGCCGCGCTGCTGCTGCCGGGGGCCGCGAGCGCGGCCCAGCCGGACACGACGACCGGACAGGGCTGGCTCGACTGGATCGCCGCGCACCGGCACGACGTCTCCGTCCTGATCGACGACGGCGCCGGCCGCCGGGCCGCGCGCAACCCCGACGTCCGGCGCGTCATGGCCTCGTCGATCAAGGTCGTGCATCTCAGCGCGTACGCCGTCGCGGTCGCCGAGGGCAGGCTCGATCCGAAGGAACAGATCCGGATGGGCGACTGGGACGCCCACCACCCGTTCGTAGGCGATGGCCGCGCGCACTTCCTGGCGCTCAACCGGCTGGGTGTCCCCTGTGACGACTACGGCATCGCCAAGGATCCCGAACAGCGCGTCCCCCTGGCCAGGCTCGCCGAAGCGATGATCTTCTTCAGCGACAACGCCGCCACGGACTATCTCCGCACCCGCCTCGGCGACCCGGCCCTCCAGCGCGCCGCGGCGCGGGGCGGCTGGCACCGGCCGGACACCCGTTCGCTCGGCGGCGAGGTCCTGATGCTGATCATGCCGGAGTACGCGCCCCCGCCCGGCAGCCCGGTCGCGGTCCGCCGGGCGATGGGTGACGCGGTCGCGCGCCGCTTCGTCCGCGATCGGGCGTTCCGCGCCGAAGCGCTCAGGCGCTGGCCGGACATGCCGAGCACCCCCGACACCCAATGGCCGTGGATCAAGGGACACGGCCAGGGCTCGGCGGCGGATCTGTTCGCGCTGCACCGCGGTATCGCGAACGGGCTGTACCCGACCGCGCGCGAGATCCTCGCGAGGCCGCTCTCGGACCGCGTGCCCGCCGGAGCGAGCGAAGTGCTCTTCAAGGGCGGAAGCCTGCCGCGCTCGCTGACCACGGGGCTTTCCGTCCGCTGGCCCGGCGGACGTTCGGGCACCGCGGCCATCCTGTTCACCGGCGTCAGCGATCAGGACATCGCGAACGCCCCCGTGCTCCTCGACGTCTTGCTCGCGGCACTGTCCGATCCGGCGCGCTTCGCCGCCCTGGAACGAGCGCTCCGCTGAGGCGCAGGTATAGATAGCCGGTATGGACGCTGAGCTCGCCGACCGGATCGCCGCCCTCGAAGCCCGGGTCGCCGCGCTCGAAGGCCGGCACGGCGAGCACGAGGCCGAGCACGCGGTGAGTCCCGGCGGGATCGTCGGCTACCACGGCGAGCTGACCGAGCCCCTCGAACTGAGCTGGGCGATCACCATCACGCCCGGCCCGATGCTGGGATTCGAGGACGGGCCGCGGGTCGAGGTGCTCGCGGCCCTGTCCAGCACGGCGCGGGTGGCGCTGGTGCGGACGCTGGCCGAGAAGGGCGCGCAGACCGCGCCCGCCCTGCAGGAGGCCGCCGATCTCGGGTCGCCCGGCCAGCTTTACCACCATCTCAAGGCGCTGACCGGCGCCGGGATCGTCGAGCAGGACAAGCGCGGCAGTTACCGGCTTCGTCCCGCCGCGACGATCCCGGTGCTGGTGCTGCTGACCGCCGCGTCGGACGTCGCCGGGCAACTGAAGAACCTGAGCGTGCGGCCGGATCGCGGATAGGACACGATCGGATCATGCGAGTTCTGATCGCGGGCGCGAGCGGACTGATCGGCACCTCCCTGACGACCCGGTTACGCCGTTCCGGGCACGAGGTCGTCCGCCTCGTCCGCCGGGAGGAGCGGGCCGCCGACGAACGCCGCTGGGATCCCCCCGCGGGCGAGATCGCCGACGGCGCGCTCGACGGCGTCGACGCGGTCGTGAACCTCGCGGGCGCGCCGCTGCTGCCCGGACGCTGGAGCGCGGCCCGCAAGCAGGTGCTCCTCGACAGCCGGGTCGAACCGACCGAGGTCCTCGCGGAAGCCGTCGCCGAACACGGGATCCCCGTGCTGGTCAACGCTTCCGCCGTGGGCTACTACGGCGATCCCGGTCCGTCCCTTGTGGACGAAACGAGCCCGGTGGGCCGCGGTTTCCTCGCCGAGCTCTGCACCGCGTGGGAAGGCGCCACCGAGTCCGCGGCCACCGCCGGAGCCCGCGTCGTGCGCGTCCGCACCGGGCTGGTGCTCGCACGCGACGGTGGGCTCCTCGACGTCCTGCGGCCGCTGTTCCGGTTGGGGCTCGGCGGGAAACTCGGCGACGGCAAGCAGTACATGCCCTGGATCTCGCTCGACGACGAGGTCGGCGCGATCGTTTTCGCGCTGGAGAACGAATCGCTGTCGGGCCCGGTGAATCTCTCGGGGCCACAGCCCGCCACGAACGCCGCCTTCACGAAGGCACTGGGCCGCGCCGTGCACCGGCCGGCGATCTGGCAGGTACCCGGGTTCGCCATGAAGATCGCCCTCGGGCAGGCGGCGGAGGAGATGGCGCTGTTCGGGCAGCGCGCCATGCCGCGTGTGCTGGAGGAGGCGGGATACGCCTTCCGCCATCCGACCCTCGAGGACGCGCTGGCCGCCGCGACATGACCTTGCAGCGCGGGCTGTACATCGTCGCCGGAATCCTGCTGCTGGTCGGCTTCGTCACACTCGGGCTGTCCGTCGACGAACGGCCGCCGCCGGTGGACGTCGCCCTCGCCGACGCGTTCCGCGACCAGTACACCCGGCCCGCCGGGCAGGTGGCGGGCCTGGTCACGCACGTCCTCGGCCCGGTGCTGCCGTTCGCGCTGGGCGCCGTGCTGGTGGTGATCGCCTGGCGCCGCCGGGACCTGACCGTCCTGTGCGTCAAGCTGGCCGTCGTCCTGCTGTCGTGCCGCCTGACCAGCCTGATCGCGAAACCGGCCTTCTACCGGGAGCGGCCACGCGAATTCCCCGATCTGAGTTACCCGAGCGGGCACGTGGTCGCCGTCGCGTGCACGGGTTTCGTCGCGGTGCTGCTGTGCGCGTGGACCCGGCCGCGTCTCGCGCGCCTGGCGATCACGATCGCCGCCGCCGCGACGGTGCTCGGCGCCCTCTGCCGCATCGTGCTGGGCGTGCACTGGCTGACCGACACCGCGGGATCCGTACTCGCGGTGGGTGGCGTCGGCCTGATTTCGGCGGCCTGGCTGGGCCTGCTCCCCCTGCCGAAAGACCCGGCGTAGTGTCGCTGACGTGAGCTCTTCGACCACGTCATGCCGTGCCGCCACCGAGCCCGTCGACGTCCGCGAGATCGGGACGATCGACTACACCGAAGCCTGGGACCTCCAGCGCCGCCACGTGACAGCCCGTGCCGACGGCGAGGGTCCCGACACCATGCTGCTGCTGGAACACCCGTCGGTGTACACGGCGGGCAAGCGCACCGAAGCCGAGGACAGGCCGACCGACGGCACCCCGGTGATCGACGTCGACCGCGGCGGCAAGATCACCTGGCACGGGCCCGGTCAGCTGGTCGGGTACCCGATCGTCAAACTCGCCGACCCGATCGACGTCGTGCACTACGTGCGCCGTCTCGAAGAGGCCCTGATCACCGTTTGCGACCAGCTCGGCGTGCACACCGGCCGGGTCGAGGGCCGCAGCGGCGTCTGGATCCCCGCCGACGACCGCGGCCCGGAGCGGAAGATCGCGGCGATCGGCATCCGCGTCCAGCGCGGCGTGACCATGCACGGTTTCGAGCTGAACTGCAACGCCGACCTCGGCGCCTTCGACAAGATCGTCCCGTGCGGCATCCGGGACGCGGGCGTGACGTCGCTTTCCTACGAACTCGACCGCGAGGTCACCGTCGCGTCGGTGCTGCCGATGGCGCGGGAAGCCGTCCTCGCGGCGTTGGAAGGCGAGCTGGCGGTGAGCGACGAGCGCTGGCTGCCGCGCCCCGAAGCCCCGGCCGCCCCCGGCGTCACTTTCGCTCTGCAGAGCTGATTCCTGTGCCAAGCTCCCAGTAGGGCCGTGGAAGCGCCGCGGCCCCACTGGGAGGAATCATGCGCAGGATCGCGTATGCCGCGGCGGTCGCGGCCGCCGTCGGCGGACTGCTGGCCACCCCCGGCGTCGCCTCGGCGGTGCCACCGGGCTGCTGGACCGAGACCAACGGCTCGACCTGGGCCGCGGGCTTCTGTCCGAGCGGGACCTACAAGGTCGTCGTCCAGTACTGCCGGGTGCACTGCACCCGGGAAGAGGGCTACCCGGCGGTGAACGGCAACCCTTCGGGTGTCTCGTTCAGCCCTGGCGGCTCCATCGCCAGTGTGGACGTCGAATACGTCTGAGAAGTACATGAAGGCCCCCTTCCTTGCGCCTGGCGCAAGGAAGGGGGCCTTCATGTACTTCAGTCCAGCTGCGGAGCGACCTCGGAAGCGATCAGCTCGACCTGATCCAGATCCGAAAGGTCCAGCAGCTGCAGGTAGAGCCGGGTGATCCCGGTCTTCTCGCGCCACTGCCCGACCTTCTCGACGACCTCCGACGGCGTCCCCGCGAGCCCGTTCTCCCGCAGCTCGGACACCTCGCGCCCGAGCACCGAAGCACGCTTCGCGACCTCGGCGTCGTCACGCCCCACGGCGACGACGAGCGCGGCCGACCGGATGATCTCCTTGGGGTCGCGGCCGATCTCGCGCGCGGCGTCGTCGACGCGGCCGAACTGCTCGGCGGCGAAGTCCGGGCCGACGAACGGCAGGTTGAACTCGTCCGCGTAGCGGGCGGCGAGCGCCGGGGTGCGCTTCTTGCCGCCACCGCCGATGATCACCGGCGGCCGGGGCCGCTGCGCCGGCTTGGGCAGGCCGGGCGAGTCGACGAGCTTGTAGTGCTCGCCGTCGAAGGAGAACGTCTCCCCCTCCGGCGTCTCCCACAGCCCGGTGACGACGGCCAACTGCTCGGCGTAGCGGTCGAAGCGCTCCTTGATCGGCGGCAGGTCGAGGCCGTAGGCGGTGTGCTCGTCGTCGTACCAGCCCGAACCCAGGCCGAGTTCGACGCGGCCGCCGGACATCTGGTCCACCTGCGCGACCGAGATCGCGAGCACCGACGGATGCCGGAAGGTGGCGGCGGTGACCAGCGTGCCCAGCCGGACCCGGCTGGTCTCACGGGCGAGACCCGCGAGGGTGATCCACGCGTCGGTCGGCCCCGGCAGCCCGGTCGCCGAACCCATCTTCAGGTAGTGATCGCTGCGGAAGAAGGCGTCGTAGCCCGCGTCCTCGGTGGCCTTCGCCACCCGGAGCAGGTCATCGTAGGCGGCCCCTTGCTGGGGCTCGGTAAAGATCCTGAGGTCCACGCCGCAACCCTAGCTATGGCGCGGTCAGCTCGCTTTCCCGTGCTCGGCGGGCGGGACGCGGCGGAAGCCGACGAGCAGCCGCACCAGCACCTCCTCGACCTGGGCGCTGACCTTCTTCGGCTCGGGCGACGAAGCGATCTCGATCGCCGCGCTCGACAACGCGCCGAACAGCAGCCGCGCGGTGACGTCCACCGGGACGTCGTCGACCTCGCCGACCTCGATGAGCGACTGGATCCCGGTGCGGACCAGGCCGAAGCTGCACCGCTCCTCCGCCTCGCGCCAGCGTTCCCAGCCCATCACCACCGGCGCCTCGTGGATCGCGATGCGCTGGTACGCCGGGTCGAGGCAGCTCTGCAGGAAGCCGCGCAACCCCGCGAGCGCCCGCTCCCACGGCGAGGCCGGGCCGTTCATGATCTTTTCGAGCCGGTCGAAGACCTGGCTCTCCACCGTGTCGAAAGCGGCCTCGAACAGCGCCTGCTTCCCACTGAAATGGTGGTACAGCGCGCCTTTCGTCACCCTGGCCCGCTTGGCGATCTCGTCGAGAGACGTGCCGGCGTACCCGCGTTTGGTGAACAGCTCGACGGCACTCTCGACGAGCGCCGACCGGGTGGACTCGGAATAGTCCAGCCGCCTTGACCTCATTGTCGCCACCTTCACAACTTTACGCCGCCGGTCCCGCTCCATACCCATGGTATGTTGGCTGCTGTCAGGTCCGTACCGGGAGTATGCCGCAAACCTGCGGTATGAACCGGGTCACGGAGGGGAGCCCACATCATGAGCTGGAACGACTTCTACCAGCGGCGCGACATCCTCGAAGCCGCACTGCGCCAGGCGGGTCACCACCCGTCCGACGCGATCTCACTCGAAGAAATCCCCGGCGCCACCAAGTACTTCGCGACCGAAGAGGAACTTCTGGTCGCGCTCCGGTACAAGTGGAACCAGGTGTTCGCCGGTCACCTCCGCGCCGAGATGACCGATCCGGACTACGCCGACCAGGACCTCGCGCTCGACCGCGTCGAAGCCGTCACCCGCGCCTGGAACAGCGCCATCGCCGAACACGAGACCCTCCGCGCCGTTCTCGACGCGGCCCTCGAGCGGTGCCCCGCGCTGATCCCGTCGCACGAAGCCGAACTGCGCACGCTCGCGCTGACGGCGGGGCTGGCCGACGGCAAGGAACCGCTCGACGAGATCACCCAGGTCGGCAGCGCGTTCGCCACCCTGCTCCGGCACGGACGGCACGCGAAGCCCGCCCGCCGCCGCAGCCCCATGGGTCACCTGCTCCGGTTGCTCGCGCCGAGCGCCTGATCCGGCGTAGCGGCCCCGCCGACGATGTAGTTAGGTGACCGACATGGCTGCTCACGCGCGCTGGACCGAGGCCGACATCCCGGATCAGACCGGCCGGACCGTGTTCGTCACCGGCGCGAATTCGGGGCTGGGGTTGCGGATGTCCGAGGTGCTCGCGGGCAAGGGGGCCCGCGTGCTGCTCGGCTGCCGGTCGCCGGAGCGTGGCGCCAAGGCGTTGGAGCAGGTGCGCGCGGCCGCGACCGGGGACGCACCCGAGCTCGTCCGGCTGGATCTCGCCGACCTCGACTCGGTCCGCGAAGCCGCGAAGAAGGTCCAGGAACTGACGGGCGGCAAGCTCGACGTCCTGGTCAACAACGCGGGCGTGATGGCGACCCCGCGCGGCCACACCAAGGACGGTTTCGAAACCCAGTTCGGCACGAACCATCTCGGGCACGCGGTGCTGACCTGGCTGCTGATGCCGTCACTGCGCAACGGTTCGGGAGCGCGCGTCGTCACCTTGTCGAGTGTCGCGGCGACGGGCGCGCGCATCGACGTCGCCGACCCGAACTTCGAACGCCGGATGTACAACCCCGGCTCGGCCTACGGCCAGTCGAAACTCGCCAATCAGGTGTTCGCGCTCGAACTCGACCGCAGGCTGCGCGCCGCGGGAGAGAACGTCATCAGCGTGGCGGCGCATCCCGGCTACACCTGGACCGGACTCGGTTCGGGGATGGCCCGTTCCTACCGCAATCCGGTGGTCCGCGCGCTCGTCGCCGGGGGCAACCGGATCGGCGAGATCTTCATCGCGCAGAGCGCCCGTCAGGGCACGCTCCCGCAGCTGTTCGCGGCGACCTCCCCGGAGGCCGAAGGCGGCGATTACATCGGCCCTCGCGGGCTCGGCGGACTTCGCGGAGCCCCGGTCAAGGTGCGCCCGCTGGCCGCCGCGAGGAGCGAATCGCTCGGCGCCGCGTTGTGGGATCTGACCACCAAGTTGACGGGCGTCACCCCCGACCCCGCGTGAGCGGCGACCACTGCTCCGGCGGGCGTAGGGTGACGGTGTGAGTGCTGCCCCAGATGGCCGCAAGCTGTTGCGGCTCGAGGTCCGGAATTCCCAGACTCCCATCGAAAAGAAGCCGTCGTGGATCAAGACGCGCGCCCGGATGGGTCCGGAGTTCACCGAACTCAAAGGCCTGGTGCGCCGCGAAGGCCTCCACACCGTCTGCGAAGAAGCCGGCTGTCCCAACATCTACGAATGCTGGGAAGACCGCGAGGCGACGTTCCTGATCGGTGGCGACCAGTGCACGCGCCGCTGTGACTTCTGCCAGATCGACACCGGCAAACCCGCCGAGCTGGACCGCACCGAGCCGCGCAAGGTCGCCGAAAGCGTCCAGGCGATGGGCCTGCGCTACTCGACCGTCACCGGCGTCGCACGCGACGATCTGGAGGATGGCGGCGCGTGGCTGTACGCGGAGACCGTGCGGCAGATCCACGCGCTGAACCCGGGCACCGGTGTCGAGCTGCTGATCCCGGACTTCAACGCGGATCCGGACCAGCTGGCCGAGGTGTTCGGTTCGCGGCCGGAGGTTTTGGCGCACAACGTGGAGACGGTGCCGCGGATCTTCAAGCGGATCCGGCCGGGTTTCCGCTACGCGCGGTCGCTGGAGGTCATCACGAAGGCTCGTGAGGCCGGTCTGGTGACGAAGTCGAACCTGATCCTCGGCATGGGTGAGACGCCGGAGGAGGTGGCTCCGGCGATGAAGGATCTGGTCGACGCGGGCTGCGAGATCCTCACGATCACCCAGTACCTGCGCCCGTCGCCGCGGCATCATCCGGTCGACCGCTGGGTCAAGCCCGAAGAGTTCGTCGAGCACTCGAACGCCGCCGAGGCCATGGGCTTCGCCGGCGTCATGGCCGGGCCGCTCGTACGCTCCTCGTACCGCGCCGGTCGCCTTTTCGCCCAGACGAAGGCCCACCGCGGCGAGCCGCTGTCGGAGAACCTGGCCCACCTCGCCGCCGAAGGCCCCGCCGCGCAGGAAGCCAGCTCCCTGTTGGCCCGGTGACTCCGGTCACCCTCTTCGCGACATCGCCACCCACCAGGTCACGAATCAGTAAAGTGACCTGGTGGCGTTGGTAACCGATCTTCTGAACTGGCTGCAGGGACTCCCGGAACCGGGACTGGTCGCGGCGACCGGCGGGCTGGTGTTCGCCGAATGCACCATCGGGCTCGGCTTCATCGCCCCCGGTGAATCGGGGCTGCTGGTCGCGGCCACGACGGCGACGTCGGTCTCGCGCTTCCTGACCCTGTGGGCGGTCGTGACGGTCTGCGCCGCACTCGGCGACTCGCTCGGCTACGCGATCGGCAAACGCTTCGGCCCGCGCCTGCGCGAGACGAAGCTGATCCGCAAGTACGGCCTCGATGCCTGGGACAAGGCGACGGGGGTCCTCGAACGGCGAGGCGCTTGGGCGGTGTTCTTCGCGCGGTTCCTTCCGGTGATCCGCACGCTCACCCCGGCCGCTTCCGGGACCTCGGGCCTGCCCTTCCGTAAGTTCCTGCCCGCCGCCGCGGCCGGTGCGGCCTGCTGGTCGGCCATCCACATCGGTATCGGTGCCGCCCTCGGCGAAGCCGCCAAGAAGGTCGAAGGCGCGCTCAACACCGGCGGCCTGGTCATCGTCGGCGTGCTCGTGGGTGTCGCCGTGTTCTTCCTGCTGCGCTACAAGAAGAAGAAAGCGCTCGCGGTCACAGCCGAAGAAGCCACTCCGGCGAAGGTCGGCGCGGACGACTAGATTCCGGGCATGACCGCCCTGAACCTGCCCCAGCCGATCGGTTTCGTCCTCGGTGGCGGCGGAAGTCTCGGGGCGATGCAGGTCGGGATGCTGCGTGCCCTCACCGAAGCAGGCGTCGCACCAGACCTCGTCGTCGGCACCTCGGTGGGTTCGCTGAACGCCGCCGTGCTCGCCCTCGGGGGTGAATCGGGCGGCAGGCTCGACCGGATCTGGTCGCGGATGACGCGGCACGAGGCGTTCCCCGGCGGTGTGCTCAGCCAGGTGCGGACCCTGCGGCACAGCAAGACCAACCTGTTCCCCAACACCGGGCTCGCCGCGATCGTCGACGAGCACATCGGCGAGGGCGTCCGCTTCGAAGATCTCGCGCTGCCGCTGGGTGTCGTCGCGACGGACGTCGACACCGCCGAGCCGCTGCTGATCCGTTCCGGGCCCGTTCTGGCGCCGCTGCTGGCCAGTTGCGCGATTCCGGGGATCTACCCGCCGGTGCCCTTCGGAGAGCGCATGCTCTACGACGGCGGCTTGGTCGCCAACGTGCCGATGCGCCAAGCGCTCGCCATGGGCGCGAAATCGCTCGTCGTCCTCGACTGCGCCTTCCCCGGCAAGATGCCCGGCACCCCGCAGACCTTCGCCGAGGTGATGATGTTCACCGCGATGATCAGCATGCGGAACCAGGCGGTCCTGGAGGCGCCGATCGCTGCGGCCGAGGTGCCCGTGGTCTACGTGCCCGGGCCGAAGCCCGTGCGGGTCAGCCCGCTGGACTTCAGCCACACCGCGGCTTTGACCGCCGAGGCCTACGACGCCGCGAAGACCTATTTGGGTGAATTGAGTGTCGATGGCCCCGGTCTTTATGGTGCGCCCGGTCTCGTCGTGGACTGAGAAGCAACCATCCAGCAGCGATCACGTCTTCATCGTCGCGTAGTTTTGAAAGAGAACTTTCCGCTGATCGAGCGAAGTAAAAAGAGAATCTCATGTTTCCCAAGAAGACATTACTTTCGGCGGCCGGAATACTCGCCGCGACACTGCTGATCTCGGCCTGCTCTTCCACTGGCGACTCCGGTACCTCGAATTCATCCGGCCCGAGCGCCGGATCGGACGAAAGCGCGGTTTCGATCACCATCGACCCGGCGGGTGGGACGAACGTCAATCCGGCGATCCCGGTGGTGGTCAAGGCCGAACACGGCAAGCTGATCGACGTCACCGTCAGCAACGCCGACAAGGGCAACCAGGTGAAGGGCGAACTGGCGAGCGACGGGCTCAGCTGGAAGACCACCGAACCGCTCGGCTACAGCAGCACCTACAAGATCGTGGCGCATGCCCAGGGCACCGACGGAAAGCCTGTGGAGCAACAGAGCAGGGTCTCCACGCTGAGCCCGAAGCAGCAGGCGAACCCGAACCTGATCCCGGCTCCCTCGGCGGTCGCTTCCGGCGGTGTCGGCGTCGGGCAGCCGATCGTGTTCACCTTCGGCCAGCCGGTGAAGAACAAGGCCGATGTGGAGAAGAAGCTGTCCGTGGAGTCGACGCCGAAGCAGGAGGGCTCCTGGTACTGGATCGACGACAAGAACGTCCATTACCGCCCCAAGGTGTATTGGCAGCCGGGGACGACGCTCAAGGTGTCGGCGATGATCTACGGTGTCGATTTCGGCAATGGCGTGTACGGCGCGACCGATCGCACCGAAACGTACAAAGTGCACGATTCCTGGGTCGCGAAGGCCGACGGAAACACCGAGCAGATGCAGATCTTCCACAACGGCCAGCTCGCGAAATCGATGCCCATTTCCATGGGCAAGGACGCCACACCGACCCATTTGGGCGCGCACGTCATTTCGGACAAACACGAGAATTACACGATGGACTCGTGCACGTACGGCGTCTGCCAAGGCCAGCCGGGATACTACAAGTCGAACGAGAAGTGGTCGCTGCGCATCTCCAACGACGGCGAGTTCGTCCACGAGAACCCGAACAGTGTCGGCGCGCAGGGCAGCTCGAACGTGTCGCACGGCTGCATCAACCTCAACGCCGCCAACGCGCAGTGGTTCTACCAGAACATGGGGCTCGGCGACGTCGTCGAGGTGACCAACTCCGGTGGCCCGCAGCTGCCGGTGTGGGACCTCTACGGCGACTGGTCGAAGTCGTGGGCAGACTGGCAGGCGGGCAGCGCGCTCAAGTAGAGGGATGATGGGGCGGTGACCAGCACCCTGAGCACCGCCCGCGCCCTCGTGGCCGGCGCCGGCCGGATCGTCGCACTGACCGGCGCCGGGATCTCCACGGACTCGGGGATCCCCGACTTCCGCGGCCCGCAGGGCCTCTGGACCCGCGACCCGGGCGCGGAGAAGATGTCGAACCTCAAGGCGTACCAAGGCAGCCGCGAGGTCCGGGAGCGGACCTGGCAGGCGCGGCTGGTGCATCCCGGCTGGGACGCCGTGCCGAACGCGGCGCACTACGCGCTCGAGCGTCTGTCGCCGGCGTGGATCATCACTCAGAACATCGACCGGCTGCACCAGAAGGCGGGCTCTCCGCCCGAGCGGGTGCTGGAACTGCACGGGACGATGTTCGAGTCCGTCTGCCTGTCCTGTGACGATCACCGGGACATGCGCGCGACGCTGGAACGCGTCCGGGCAGGCGAGGCCGATCCGCCCTGCCTGGTGTGTGGCGGCATCCTGAAGTCGGCCACCGTCTCCTTCGGCCAGCACCTGGACCAGAACCTGCTCCGGGCCGCGCGTGCCGCCGTCTCCGACTCCGATCTCCTGCTGGTGGCCGGATCCTCCCTGAGCGTGCAGCCGGCCGCCTCACTGGTGAGTGTCGCTTCCCGCGCCGGCGCCGCGGTGGTCATCTGCAACGGCTCCGAAACGCCCTACGACCACATGGCCACCGCCGTCGTCCGCGGCCCGCTCGCCGACTCGCTGCCCGCCCTCGCCCCCTCCCGCATTTAGTCCTCTAAATGCGCCCACCCCGGCCCCCGTCGCGCATTTAGTCCTCTAAATGCGCCCGGCTCGCCCTCTTCTCACGTGCCTGCCCGCGTGACTCGCGTGATCGGGGCCGTGACTCGCGTGATTGCAGGCGGATCTCGCGTGTTGAGAGGGGGATCTCGCGTGATCAGACGGACGACACGCGTGATCGGAGGGACGGCACGGCCGGGGGTTGTGTCGTCCGTCTGATCACGTGTGTTCGCCCTGCAATCACGCGTGTTGCGTGTCTGGACACGGGTGTGGCGGGTTTCGGGTATGAGAAAAGGGCCCAGGTCTGGGAGAACTCTCGGTTCTCAACCAGGCCCTGGGCCCTTTTCTTTTTCTAATGTTAGTCCGGCGGTGTCCTACTCTCCCACAACCCTTCGGTTGCAGTACCATCGGCGCTGTCAGGCTTAGCTTCCGGGTTCGGAATGGGACCGGGCGTTTCCCTGACGCTATAACCACCGAAACACTA
>NZ_QHJK01000007.1:0-687865 GCF_003947475.1 Amycolatopsis sp. WAC 04197
ACTGTTGAGTTCTCAAGCAACACACCCCGAATCGCACCACCATCACAGCGGCCTTATCCGAAGCAGTCATTCCTAGCAGTTTTTGGTGGGACACCCACTCAATCGCCTGAGGCGAGAGCTTGGTTCGCGTCCCGGTCGGCCGCTCGGTTTCCCTGGCGACGAAGAGAACTTTACATGGCCGGAAACCCCCGAAAACAGGGGGGTACCTTAACGACATTCGCGCAGGTCAGAGGCCATAAACGAGTCCAGACCCGGCGATCACGCGGTGATCGCCCCGGGAGCCCGCAGGTGAACTCCCGGGCAAGAACATTGCTCCGAGTACATTGCACCGTATTGATCCCGGCGATTGCTCCGATTAGCGTCGGGCTCATGAGTACTGCGGAACTCGACGGCATCTCCGTCGCTTACGACGACCTCGGCACCGGGTTGCCCGTCGTCCTCGTCCACGGCCACCCCTTCAACCGTTCGATGTGGCGGCCCCAGGCCGGACGCTTCAGCCGGGAGGGCTACCGGGTCATCACCGCGGACCTCCGCGGGTACGGCGAGACGACCAAGCCGGCAAAGGACCAGAAGACGGGTCTCGAGGTCTTCGCGGCCGACATCGTCCGGCTCGCCGACCACCTCGGTCTGGAGCGCTTCGTACTGGGCGGCCTCTCCATGGGCGGGCAGATCGTCATGGAGTTCCACCGCACCTACCCCGAGCGCGTCGCCGGGCTCCTGCTCGCCGACACCTCTCCCCAACAAGAGACGGAGGAGGGCAAGCGCGTCCGCAACGAGATGGCGGACCGCGTCCTCGCGGAGGGATTGAACCCGTACGCGGAGGAAGTGCTGACGAAGATGGTCGCCCCGGAGAACGTCCGCACGATGCCGGACGTGGCGGCGCACGTCCTCGGGATGATGCGCACGACGCCCAAGGAAGGAGCGGCGGCCGCGCTCAGGGGACGGGCCGAGCGTCCGGACTACCGGGAGAGCCTCACCCGCGTGGAAGTACCAGCCTTGGTCGTCGTCGGGACCGAGGACGAGTTCACGCCGGTCGCGGACGCCGAACTCATGCACGACCTCATCCCCGGCTCCACCCTGGCGGTGATCGAGGGCGCCGCGCACATGCCTAACCTGGAGCGCGAGGCCGAGTTCAACGACGTGTTCGCACGATTCTTGAAAGAGATTGACTGATGCCCCAGAAGACCGTTTTCGTGACCGGTGCCAGCGCCGGGTTCGGCGTCGAGATCGTCCGCCGGTTCGCCGCCGACGGCGCCAAGGTCGTCGCGGCCGCGCGCAGCAAGGACCGGCTCGACAAGCTGGCCGGCGAGCTGGGCGAGAACGTCCTCCCCTTCGAGCTCGACGTCCGGGACGCCGACGCGGTGGCCGCGCTCCCCGGCACGCTGCCCGCCGAGTTCGCCGAAGTCGACCTGCTGGTGAACAACGCCGGCCTCGCGAAGGGGCTCGAGCCCGCCCACCGGGCGAAGCTCGACGACTGGGACCAGATGATCGACACGAACATCAAGGGACTCGCGCACCTCACCCGCGCTCTGCTGCCCGGCATGGTCGAGCGCGGCCGCGGGCACGTGATCAACATCGGCTCGGTCGCGGGCAGCTACCCGTACCCCGGCGGCAACGCGTACGGCGCGACCAAGGCGTTCGTGCACCAGTTCAGCCTGAACCTGCGCGCGGACCTGCAGGGCACCGGCGTCCGGGTGACCAACGTCGAGCCGGGCCTGGTCGGCGGCACGGAGTTCTCCGTCGTCCGGTTCGAGGGCGACCAGAGCAAGGCGGACAACGTCTACAAGGGCACGACGCCGCTGACGGCCGCCGACGTGGCCGAGTCCGTCTTCTGGGCGGCTTCGCAGCCGGAGCACGTGAACATCAACGTCATCGAGCTGATGCCGGTGGTGCAGAGCTTCTCCGCGCTTCATATCCACCGAGAGAGCTGAGGCCGAAGAGGTCGAAGAGCGCCTGCTGTTCCGGGTTCCGCTCGGTCAGCAGGCGCCGCGTCCGCGGTCGGCCGCCGGTGGACGGATAGCGCAGCACCGTCTCCCCTATCCCCGCGAGGCTGTCCATCAGTTCGCGGACCGAAAGGTTCATCCCCGCGCGGTCGGCCTCGCGCCGCATGAGGTGGGTGACCGTGGACGCGAGCACCGTGACCAGGGTGTGCACGGCGATCCGGTGCGGCGTCCACTCCCAGCGCGGGGCCGGACCGGCGACGGCGGGGCCGGTCAGCCAGCGGAACGTCGAGTCGAGGTGGGTGCGGGCCCGGTACGCGGTGACGACCTCGGCCACCGGCCAGTCGTGGTCGGTGACCAGCACCTGTTTGCCGAAGAACTCGTCGTGCAACCGCGACACCGCGGCGTCGTCGACCTTCCAGGTCAGCCGGATCTCCCCCGGCTTCGTCCCGGTCAGTGCCGGTGAGAGCACCCGTTCGACGCGACGGCCGCGGGTGATCCGGGCGATTTCGGCGTTCACCTGGCCGCGGTCGCCCCGGTACGTGCCCGAGGCCAGCGCGGCGTCGAGGCCGGCGAGTTCGCGGGTCGCGGTGCCCAGTTCCTCGCCGAACGCGCGGGCCTGCGCGTTGTGCAGGGTCTCCGAATGCGTGAGGATCACGCGCCGCCGCATCCCGGCGACCACGGCCCGGGTGTCGAGGGCGGTCAGCCCGGCGAACCGTTCCGGGTCGACCGGTTTGCGCGCGGACGGCGGTTTCGCCAGGAGTTCCGGATGCTCCGACAGCGGGAGCGCGCCGACGAAATGCCGCCCGAGGTCCAGTTGTGCCGCCTGGCCCGCGGTGAAGACGAGCGTGACGGGATACCGCGAGCGGAGTTCTTCGGCGAGCGCGGCGAACGGCGGCGCCCCTTCCCTCGGGTACACGTGCGACGCCAGCGGGATCGCGCCGTCCTTGGTCACCACCAACCCGAGACCGGCGAGTTCGCAGCGGCAGGGGTCGGCCGTGGTGAAGGTGGCGAACTGCGGGACGTCGACGGCGAGCGCGGCGTCGCCCGTCCCCAGCCAGGAGAGCACCGCGTCGGCGACCGCGGTCTCGATCCGCGCGATCCGTTCCGGCGTGAGGCGTTGCAGCGCCCGACGATGATTCGGCAGGTCGGCCTGGATGAATTCCCGGGCGACGGAGTCACGCCACCAGTCGGCTAACTGCGTTTCGGGGGCGGTCGCGCGGTGAAGGACGGCGAGCGCGAGATGCGTTCCCAGGGTGGTCGACGCGCGCTGGGCTCCGACGGCTTCGTCGACCCGGCGCACGAAGTCGAGCCGTCGCAGCGTGGCCCATACCGCCGCGACGTCGCCGAAGGTCCGGTGACGCGCTTCGCCGGGCGCGGAGACGTCGCCGTCCATCGCGCGCCCGATCTCCTCGGCCGTGCCGAGATAGCGCTGCGAAACCACCCTCGGCTCGCCGTCGACCCGCGCGGAGGTGACGAGGTAGTAGTAAGTCCGCCCGCCGACCTTCTTACCGATCACCGAAGCCACACTTTAGGTAATACACTCGCGGCCCCTGATCGGCAACCAAGATCATGCGCTGACCAGCGGAAACAGTGACCACACCCACGTGGGTGACGCGGTGGCGGGATGCACACTGGCAGGTGGAGCGAGTCCGGCCATAGCGTGCGGGAATGGCATCCCCTGCTGACGCGAACGCCCCCACCACCTCGGCGATGCGCCGGGCGCTCGCCAGGGCGCGCGACGGGAAGACCCTCGACATCACCGAGGCCTCGATCCTGCTCCAGGCGCGCGGCGACGACCTCAAGACGCTGTCCGAGCACGCCTCGAGGGTCCGCGACGCCGGGCTCGTCGCGGCCGGCCGTCCCGGCGTGGTCACCTACAGCCGTTCGGTGTTCATCCCGCTGACCCGGCTGTGCCGGGACCGCTGCGGCTACTGCACCTTCGCGACGGTCCCCGGCCGCGTCGAATCGCCGTTCCTCTCCCCCGACGAGGTGCTCGACATCGCCCGCAAGGGTGCCGAGATGGGGGTCAAGGAAGCGCTCTTCACCCTCGGCGACCGTCCGGAGGACCGCTGGAAGGCGGCGAAGGACTGGCTCGACGCGCACGGCTACGACGACACGCTGTCCTACGTCCGGGCGATGGCGATCCGGGTGCTCGAAGAGACCGGCGTCCTCCCCCACCTCAACCCCGGCGTGCTGAGCTGGCAGGACTTCCAGCGGCTCAAGCCGGTCTCGGCGTCGATGGGCATGATGCTGGAGACGACGGCGAAGCGGCTGTACACCGAGAAGGGCGGCCCGCACTACGGCTCGCCGGACAAGGACCCGGACGTCCGCCTGCGGGTGCTGGAGGACGCCGGCCGCAGTTCGGTGCCGTTCACCACGGGCATCCTGATCGGCATCGGCGAGAACTTCGAAGAACGCGCCGACTCCCTGTTCGCCATCCGCAAGGTCGCGAAGACCTACGGCGGCATCCAGGAGGTCATCGTCCAGAACTTCCGCGCGAAGCCGGACACGAAGATGCGCGCGACCCCGGACGCCGATCTCGAAGAACTCGCGGCGACCATCGCCGTCGCGCGGCTGGTGCTCGGACCGCGGATGCGCATCCAGGCGCCGCCGAACCTGATCGGCCAGCAGTACGAACTGATGCTGAACGCGGGTATCGACGACTGGGGCGGCGTCTCGCCGCTGACCCCCGACCACGTGAACCCCGAACGCGCGTGGCCGCAGATCGACGAACTCAAACGCCGCACCGAGGCGCTCGGGTTCACCGTGCGCGAGCGGCTGCCGATCTACCCGGAGTACGTCAAGGCGGGCGAGCCGTGGCTGGACCCGCGGATGAACGCGCATCTCGCGCCGCTGACCGACACCGAAACCGGGCTCGCGATCGAAGAGGCCATCCCGGTGGGCATCCCGTGGCAGGAGCCGGACGGCGGGTGGAAGGAGGCCGGGCGTACCGATCTGCACGTCGAGGTCGACACCGTCGGGCGCACGGAAGACCGCCGCAGCGACTTCGACTCGGTCTACGGCGACTGGGCCGAGATCAAGGGCAACATCAAGACCGGGCCGCAGCGGTTCGACACCGACATCCGGGATGCCTTGCGCAGCGCGGAAAAGAACCCCGCCGGGCTGTCGGACGACGCGGCGCTGGCGCTGCTGCACGCCGACGGGCCGGAGCTCGACGCGCTCGCGAAGATCGCCGACGACCTTCGTCGCGAGGTGAACGGCGACGACGTCACCTTCGTCGTCACGCGGAACATCAACTTCACCAACGTCTGTTACACGGGCTGCCGGTTCTGCGCGTTCGCCCAGCGGCGCACCGACGCCGACGCGTACACGCTCTCGCTGGAGCAGGTCGGCGACCGCGTCGACGAGGCGTGGGCCGCCGGTGCGACCGAGATCTGCATGCAGGGCGGTATCCACCCGGATCTGCCGGGTACCGCGTACTTCGACCTCGCGGCGGAGGTGAAACGCCGTCAGCCGGACATCCACCTGCACTCGTACTCGCCGATGGAGGTCGTCAACGGCGCTTCGCGGACGAACCTCTCGATCGAAGACTGGCTGGCGCGGGCCAAGGAAGCGGGCGTCGACTCGCTGCCGGGCACGGCCGCGGAGATCCTCGACGACGACGTGCGCTGGGTGCTGACGAAGGGCAAGCTGCCGACGTCCGAATGGATCAACGTCGTCACCACCGCGCACAAACTCGGCATCACGACGACGTCGACGATGATGTACGGCCACGTCGACACCCCGGCGCACTGGGTCGGGCATCTGAAGCTGCTGGCGAAATTGCAGCGGGAAGGCCTGGAGCGCAACGGGCGGCGCGGGTTCAGCGAGTTCGTGCTGCTGCCGTTCATCCACCAGAGTTCGCCGATCTACCTCGCCGGGCTGGCGAGGGCGGGCACGACGCTGCGCGAGAACCGCGCGGTGCACGCGCTGGCCCGGCTGCTGCTGCACGGGATGATCGACAACATCCAGAGTTCGTGGGTGAAACTCGGCGAGGAGGGCAGCCGCGCGGTGCTGCAGGGCGGGGTCAACGACATCGGCGGAACGCTGATGGAGGAGACGATCAGCCGGATGGCGGGCGCGGCGAACGGGTCGTACAAGACGATCAGCGACATGCGCGCGATGGTCGAGCCGCTGGGCCGTCCGCTGCGCCAGCGGACCACCGAGTACGGCACGCCGACCGCCGAGCGGATCGCCGCGGCCCAGGCGTCCGACGGCGTCGCGACCGCGGTGCGCCGTCCGCTCTTGCCGCTTGTCACCAGCTGACGAAAAGCCCCTGACGGCCCCCTGACCCGAGTCAGGGGGCCGTCACGTTGCGTGTGGCACCGCTCACAAGGCGCGGGGGTCGTGGGCGTTTTCTGTGCTAAACCCGAGAATCACTTCCGGGCAGCCGAGAGGACGTCGATGACCGCGAGCGCAGTCCAAGTGGCCGATACCGCCCGCTATCCGTTGTCCGAACCGGGAAGCCCGGCGTGGCGCGAAATCGTTTCCCGGACCCGCGCCGAACTGCGGGAAACGGGCTGCAGTGTGCTGGCCGACTTCATCCGTCCGGAGTTGCGTGACGTCCTTCGCCGCGAAGGGGCGAAGATCGCTCCGGAGGCGTACGCGAAGGTCGAACGCGTCAACGCCTACAACATCGCCATCGACACTCCGCTGCCGGAGGACCACCCCGGCCGCACGATCATGGAACGCGGCAACGCTTTCGTGGCGCGAGACCGGATCCCGGCGACCGCGGTGATCCAGCAGCTGTACTCGAGCCGCGAGTTCCAGCGGTTCGTGGCCGACTGCTTCGAACTCCCCGAACTGCACGAACTCGCCGATCCGCTGTCCGGTCTGGTGCTCAACGTGATCGAACCGGGCCGCGCGCACCCGTGGCATTTCGACACCAACGAGTACACGGTCAGCATGCTCACGCAGGAAGCGGCCGACGGCGGTGTCTTCGAATACTGCCCGAACATCCGCTCCGAAACGGCGGAGAACTTCGACGACGTCCGTGCCGTCCTGGCGGGCGAAGGCGATCACCTGATCAGGCGGCTCACTCTCCGTCCTGGCGATCTTCAGCTGTTTCGCGGACGCTTCGCGCTGCACCGGGTGAGTAGTGTTCAAGGGGCAGTCGCCCGCCATTCCGCGATCTTCGCGTACAGCGAGCGCCCTGGGGTCATCGGCAGTCCGGAGCGGACGAGACAGCTGTTCGGCCGGGTCCTGCCGGAACACGTCGCTTCCGCGGCGGTCCGGGGCGATCAGCTGCTCGACTAAGTCAGGAGCATGGCCGTGCCTTTGGATTCGACCGGCAAGATCAATTTCGACGACATCTACACCGCTCCCGATCCACGCGCCTTCTTCGGCACCTTGCGTCCGCTGGACTACGACATCCCACAGCAGGCGAAGGCCTACTTCGCGAAGCTGATCGACGAGTACCGGGCGGAAGCCGACGTCAAGGTGCCGACGGTGCTCGACCTGGGCTGTTCGTACGGCGTGAACGCGGCGCTGCACAGATGCGACACCACGATGGAACGGCTGTACGACCACTACGCGTCCGCCGGTTCGCTGAGCCGGGACGAACTGATCGCGCGCGATCGCCGGATGGTCGAGAACGACGACGTCCGCTTCATCGGCCTCGACGCCTCCGCGCCCGCGCTGGACTACGCGCTCGCAGCGGGCTTCATCGACGAAGCGATCCACGTCGATCTGGAGAACGAAGAACCGACGGAGGAACAGCGCGCGTTGCTGTCCGAGGTCGACATCGTCATCTCGACCGGCTGCGTCGGCTACGTCACCGAGAAGACCCTCGTGCGGATCGCGCGGGAAAACCGGCCGTGGATGGCGCATTTCGTCCTCCGGATGTTCTCCTACGGCCCGGTCGCCGACAGCCTCGGCGAACTGGACTACGAGACGACCGGGGTCGAGGGCGTCTTCCGGCAGCGGAAATTCGCTTCGGATGAGGAACAAACGCAGATCCTGGACAATCTGTCCGTCGCGGGCGTCGACCCGCGTGGGCTGGAGGACGGCGGCCGGCTGTACGCGCGGCTGTTCGTCTCCCGCCCGAACGGCGCGGCGGGCGGGCTCGCCTCCGCGCTGAACGCCCTTCCCCTTCGAGATCAAGGATGATCGTGAGCAGTCCGGAACCGTCCACCCGCACGTTCGGCAACGAGGACATCCTGCCGCGGGTCCCCGTCCCCAGCTTGGAGGACACCTGCCGCCGGTTCCTCGAGTGGTGCTCGCCGCTGCTCACCCCCGGCGAACTCGCCGAGACCGAAGGCGCCGTCACCGAGTTCCTCGCCGAAGGAAGCCCTGCGCACGAACTGCAGAGCGCGCTCGAGGCCTACGACAAGCGCGAAGACGTCCGAAGCTGGCTCGACACCTTCTGGCCGTATCGGTACCTCGGCCGTCGCGACCGGATCGCGCTCAACGCGAACTTCTTCTTCCTGTTCACCGACTCCCCGTTGGGACAGCTGGAACGCGCGGCCGAACTGACGGCTTCGGCGGTGGACTACAAGCTGAAGCTCGACGAGGAGCTGGTCCCGCCGATCCTGCTGCGCGGGCAGCCGCAGTCGATGGTGCAGCACAAGTTCCTGTTCTCGGCGACGCGGATCCCCGGCTCCGTGCAGGACACCGCGCGCACGCCGTACCGCGAGGACTGGCCGGGGCCGTCGAGGGCGCGGCACATCGTGGTCTTCCACCGCGACACCCCGTTCCGGATGGACGTCATCGCGCCGGACGGCCGTCCGTATTCCCCCGAACAGCTGGTCGCGGGACTGCAGGCGATCGTGAAGTCGGGGAACTTCATCGAGGACCCGCAGACCGCCGCCGGGCATTTCACCACCAAGGCCAGGGCCGAGTGGGCGGCGACGCGGGAAGCGTTGCTGGCGGCGGGGAACGCGGCCGCGCTCGACGACATCGAGACGGCGTTGTTCTGCCTGTGCCTGGAGGATTTCACGCCGTCGGGCACGCAGGAGGCGTGCGACGCCCTGCTGCACGGCGACAGCGGGAACCGCTGGTTCGACAAGGCCGTGTCGCTGATCGTGTTCGAGGACGGCACGGCGGGGATCAACGTCGAGCACTGCGAACTGGACGGGACCACGATCCTCGGGTTCACCGACGCGCTGCTCAGCGGGACACGGCTGGAGCGGCCGCCTGCCGACGGGGTGCCGTCGTCCGAGGTCATCGAGTTCGTCCTGGGTGACGCGCTGCGCGAAGACGCCCGTGCCGCCGCCGCGTCCTTCGCCGCGTACGCCGACGCGACCGCTACGAAGACGGTGTCCTTCACCGACTTCGGTGCGAAGCGGGCGAAGGAGCTCGGAATGTCCCCGGACGCCTTCGCGCAGATGGCGTACCAGCTCGCGCACAAGCGGGCGAAGGGGATCACGGGCGCGACGTACGAGTCGATCGCGACGCGGCAGTACCAGAACGGGCGCACCGAAGCGATGCGGGTGGTGACGCCCGAGGTGCTGTGGTTCGTCCAGGTGATGAACGACCCGCAAGCCGACCGCCAGACCCGTCAGGCGGCTTTCCGCGCGGCGGCCGCGAAGCACGTCACGCGGGCGAAGGAGTGCCAGGCGGGCGACGCGCCGGAGCAGCACCTGTGGGAGCTGCAGCTGATCCAGAAGCGGCGTGGCGTCGAGGACTCACCGTCGCTGTACTCGTCACCCGGCTGGCTGAAGATGCGCAACGACTACCTGAGCACCAGCTCGGCGCCGTCGGTGAACATCCAGTACTTCGGTTTCGGGTCGACCAGCCCGCAGTGCATCGGCGTCGCGTACGTGCTGCTGCCGGAGTCGTTGAATCTGTACCTGTGCACGCCGAAGCACGTGGCGCACGAGATGGAGCTGTTCGCGACGGAACTGACCGGGGCGGTGCGGGAACTGCAGGAGCTGCTGGCTTCTTGAGGGTCTGAAACGGGCCGAAGGCGTCCTTCACCGCGTCGGATGCGGTGATGGACGCTTTCGGCCCAGGTAAGGTTCCGGCGTGCTGGGGAAACTGGGGTCACTGGGTGGATTGCTGCTGATCGTGGCGGGGTGCGGTGAGCCCCCGCCGCCACCGCCGCCGGTCCCGCCCACCGTCCACACGCCGGATCCGGGCCCGGTGGTCCCAGCAGGCTGTCTCGACACCGGCGTGACGGTGAAGTCCGGGCCGGTCGAGGCCGCACTGGGCCATCGCGCCGTCATACTCACCCTCACCAACTGCGGCACGACCCCGCGCACGCTTACCGGCTATCCCGAAATCCGCTTGCTGGACAAGGAAAAGCGGCCGATGAACGTCGCCGTGGAGCACGGCACGTCGTATATGGCGATCGATCCCGGCGTCAGCCCGCAGACGGTCCAGCCCGGCGGGACGCTGCTCTCGGTCGTCTCGTGGTCGAACACGGTCACCGTGGGTTCGCCGGAGGCCGGTGCCTATGTGACGGTCGCGGCGGTGAAGGGCGATCCGGAGCAGCGGATCACGGTCGACACCGACCTCGGGAACACGGGCAAGCTGACGCTGACGGCGTGGAACGCCAAGCTCAAGAACTAGGGTTCTGTGACGAGACCGCACGGCTTCGCGACGGTTCCGCCGCAGGCCACGGCGAGCACGACGAAGCGCCCTTACGATCGGTGAGCCTTTCGATCTTGGGGGAACCATGTCGCGCATCCTGCTCGTCGAGGACGACGTCGCACTCGCCGAAGCGCTCACGCTCGCGTTGAAGGCCCTCGGCCACGACGTCGTCGTCGCGCCGACCGGGGAGCGGGCGCTGGAGGCGCTGTTCACCGACCGGCGCGAACTCGATTTCGTCCTGCTCGACGTCATGTTGCCCGGGATGGACGGGTTCGAGGTGTGCCGCCGGATCCGCGCGCGCAGCCGGGTGCCGCTGGTCCTGCTGACCGCCCGCGGCGACCCGATCGACATCGTCGCCGGGCTGGAGTGCGGAGCCGACGACTACGTGGTCAAACCCGCCGAGCCGCGGGTGATCGACGCGCGGATCAAGGCGATCGGGCGGCGTGCCGTCACCGCTCCCGGGCCGTCGGCCGGTCAGTTACGGGTCGGGCGGCTGGAGATCGACGCGGCCGCGATGAGTGTGACGCGCGACGGCGTCGAACTGGCGCTCACCGCGACCGAGATCCGGTTGCTGGTCGAGTTCGCCGAGCATCCCAACCAGGTACTGAGCAGGCGGACGCTGCTGAAACGGGTCTGGGACTACGGCTACGTCGGCGATTCGCGGATCGTGGACGCGGCGGTCGCGCGGCTGCGGGCGAAGATCGAGGACGATCCGGCGAATCCCGTGGTGCTGAAGACCGTCCGTGGACTCGGCTACCGGTTGGTGGGCGAATGAGGTTCGGACTGCGTGCCCGGGTGACCGCGGCGGTCGTGGTGGTGACCACGACGGCGACGGTGGTCATGGCCTTCAGCGCGGCCAAGATCCAGGAGGACGACGCGCTCGACCGGTTCACCGCCGCGGCGAAGATGTCGTTCGGGGCGATGTTCGGCCAGGCATGGCCTCATCTCGAACAGTCCATGGCGGGCTCCCCCCGGGCCTTGGAGATGTTCTCCCAGGGAATGGACAAGGCCGCGGCGGACTGGATGCTCGTCACGAGCCATCCCCAGCTGACCAACGACGACTTCAAAGCCCCCGAAGGACCTCTCTCGGTCGTCAAAGCCTCTTCGCAAAGCCACGACTGGACGACGGATGCCGAGAACGCGGCCCCTCCTGACCGGCGAGCCGCGCTGGAAAGCGTGCGAAACCTGGTCATCCAGCGGACCCAGGGGCCGGAGAAGCTGTTGTCGGCGACCACGACCGATCCGGCGACCGGGCGCAGGCTCCTGGTGCTGAGCGGGAACTTCGTCGCGTACTGGGTGGTGCAGTTCTTCGACCTCACCGCCTTCGAGCAGGATCTGGCCGCCCAGCGCTGGAAACTGGTGTGGATCGCGCTCGGTGTCACCGTCTTCGGCGTGGCGGCGGCCGTCTTCGCGGCGGGCCGGATCCGGCGGCCGGTGCTGCGAGTCGCCTCCGCCGCGCGTGACCTGGGCGACGGCGCCTTCGACGTCCGTGTCCCGGTGAAGGGCCGCGACGAACTCGCCGATCTCGCCGCGTCGTTCAACACGATGGCCGATCGGGTCGGCGCGGCGATCGGGGAACTGCGCGCCAAGGACCGCCAGCAGCAGCGGTTCGTCGCCGACGTCGCCCACGACCTGCGGACCCCGCTCGCGTCGATGGTCGCCACGGTCGACACCCTCGACGACGCCGGCCCCGAGGTCAGGACCCGCGCGGCCGAGTTGCTCGGGACGCAGACCCGGCGCCTGGCGCGGCTCGTCGAGGATCTGCTGGAGATCTCGCGGTTCGACGCGGGTTCCGCGGACCTGCGGCCCGAACTCGTCGACCTGCCCGCGCTCGTCGAGGACGCGATCGAGGTCAGCGTGCCGGAAACGCCCGTCCAGGTGACGAGCACCGGCGACACGACCGTCTCCGCCGATCCGCGCCGCGTCCACACCATCGTGGGCAACCTGCTGGTCAACGCCGAGCGGTACGGCCGGACGCCGATCACCGTGTCGGTGGAAGGCCTTTCCGACGCGGTGCTGATCCGGGTCTCCGATGCCGGACCCGGCGTACCCGAGGAGTTGCGGCCGATCCTGTTCGACCGGTTCGTGCGTGGCGATCACGCGCGCCAGGCGACCGAGGGCAGCGGGCTGGGGTTGTCGATCGCCAGGGAGAACGCGCTGATCCACGGTGGGGACATCACCGTGGACAACGATCGCGGCGCCGTTTTCACCGTGCGTCTTCCACGGGAGTCACCAGCGTGAGTCCACGTGGCGTATAGCCGTCGAAATACGGCAACGGGATGTGGGTCAGGACCAGCAGGAGCGCGGCCAGAACCCCGATCTGGGGCAGTTTCAGTTCGCGGTGGCCGAGCCAGAGCCACACCACCACGAAGAAGTTGGTCATCAGCAGGAAACCCCACCGGGCGTCGTCCCAGCCGCCGAACGCGAGCAGCACCGGCGCCCCGATCGCGGCGGCGGGCACCACGGCCGCGAGCGTGGGCCGGTGCAGGTACAGGAAACCGCCGAGCACCACGGCCGCGATCGGCAGCAGGTAGAGCAGGACACCGGTGATCGAGTACAGCCGCCAGCTTTCGGACTGGGTGCGCCCGAACAGATCCAGCGCGTCGGCGCGGTAGGCGAAGTCCGCTGTGGACAGTGAGCGCCGGAGACCGTCGATGGTGCCGGGAGCGGCGGGCGGCAGGGCGAGGATCCCCAGGCCGAGTGCCGCCGCCGGAGTGAGCAACGCGCACGCGCGCCGGAACGGAACCTTCCGCAGCAGGGCGAAACCGAAGATCGGCAGCACGGTGAGCAACGCGATCTCGTGCACGGTCACCGAAAGCGCCATCACCGCGCTCGCGAGCACAGGTCTGTTCCGGTGCACCGCCCACAGCGCGCCGGACAGCAGCAGATACAGCACCTGGTCGAGGTAGCCGACCTCGTGGAACAGGTAGCCGCCGGTCGGCGACAGGAGCCAGCCGACGATCAACCACCGCCGGCTTTCGGTGCGGCTGTGGAAGAAGACGAGCGTCACGACCGCCAGTAGCGCGCCGAGGATCGCGAAACTCGCGACCGCGAAGACCGTGTAGTCGTGCCCGAACGGCTTCAGGAGCGTGCCGACGAGGAAACGGCGGTGGAATCCGTCCGTCAGGGACACGGCCTGCAGGGTCGCCGCCCACTCCCCCGGCAATCGGAACCCGGTGTAGCCGGCGAGGAGGACGGCGATCGCGAACAGTGCGGTGACGCTTCGTCGCGAAGTCTTCCCGGCGACGGGGACCGGGGCCCGCTCGAGCAAGGTGGTCATGACGCCAAGCTAGGAACGGATCATCCCACTGTCGTGATGGTCCCGCGACAGTTCCGCCACAGAACCGTTACATCGTTGTCGAAGTCAGGAAGGCCTGTTCGGACCCGTCCGCGACGAACGCGGTCCGCGCCTTGCCGTTCATGGGCAGCTCACAGGAAAGCCAGTTCACCCCGGACGGGAACAGCCCTTTCAAGGGCTCGGGCACCGCCGGGGAACCCGCCTGGCATTTGTAACCGTCCAGCACCTTCGCGACGGCCTCGGGACGCAGCTTCACCAACGCGGACAGCCGGAGGTCGGACGGCCCCGGCGCCGCGACCCGCCCTTCGGAGGCGCCCATCCGTTCCTCGACCCAAGACGCCTGGACGATCTCGCCGACCTCCGGGAACGTCTCGGCGACCGGCGCCGGATCGGTGTGGACGGCCACTTCCTTCGGCGGGACCGGGTCACAGGCCGCGATCAGGACGATCGCGGCCGTGACTCCCAGCATCTTCCCCATGGTGCGCATGGGGACATCTTGGCTCAGGCGGTGAGCTTCAGGATGTCGATTCCGCGAGTGTTGTCGGCGACATAGACGTAACCCTTGTGCCAGTACGGCGCCCACGCGCTGGCGTCGGCCGGGCGGAAGTAGGCGATCTGCTTCGGGTCGGTCGGGTCGCTGACGTCGAGGAAACGCGTGCCCTGCGTGTAGAACGACTGCACGAGGACCTTGCCGCGGACGTCGAAGTAGTGCGCGGAGCAGTCACCCGTCGTCGGGTCGCTGCCTTCCTGCCCGGCGACGCTCCAGGTGCCGACGGACTTGAGGCGGAACGGCTTCTCCGGCGTCGAGCGCCAGCCTTCGCCGTTGTAGGAGTTCTGCAGCGACGAGATCGTCAGCACGCCGTCACCGGCGCAGCCGTCGAGGAAGCTCTCTTCGGTGGCGTAGATCAGGTCGCGGCCGTGCCAGCGGCTCGAGTCGGCACCGTCGGCCGAGCGGTGTCCCGCCGGGTGGAAGCTGTTGTGCATGAACTTCGACGGCGCCGCCGTCTCCTCGATCCCGCCGCCCGCGTACGGCACCGGGTCGAACGCCGTCGCGCGACGGACCTTGCCCTGCACGGGATCGCGGTGGTAGCCGTTGGTCCAGTAGCCGCGGACGCCACCGCGCCCGGACACCCACGCCACGCCCTCGTCGTCGACCTGGACGTCGTGCACGTAGTCGGTCTTGCCGTCGTTGCGCGCGAGTTCGATCGGGTTCGGGAACGTCTTGGGGTTGCGCGGATCGCGGATGTCGGTCACCCAGATCGGGCGGCCGCCCCAGTCCGCGGGCTGGTTCGCGGCCTTCGCGGGACCGCCGGTCCAGAGGTACCGGCAGTCGTCGACGCAGCTGGTCGTGTGGCCGGCGGGCACCTTGGTGTAGCTAAGAATCGCCGGTTTGTCCGGGTTCTTCAGATCGATGATGTAGATACCGGACTCGCCGGTCTGCGTGGTGCCGCCGTAGGCCCGCGGGTCCCGCGCGAGGAAGACGAGCTTGCGCTTGACGTCGACCTCGGTGTCTTCGGTCTCCCACAGACCGGGGAGGCTGACCTCGCCGATCAGCTTCGGGGCGGTGGGGTTCTTCGTCAGGTCGTAGACCTTCAGGCCGAACTCGCCGGAGACCGCCATGACGTCACGTTTGCCGTACTGCAGGAACCCCATGGCGATGGCGCCTTGCGCGTCGGGCACGTTGCCGACGGCCTTGACGTTCTTCACCGCGCCGGGCGCACCGGCGACCCGGACCTTCTCACTGGCCGGTTTGTCCTCTTCGCCGCAGGCAGCGGCGGGCAATCCGGTGGCGATCAAGGTCGCGGTGACCGTGGTGAGCGCCAAACACGAACGGAGCAACCAGTTTCCTCGCACAGAAACCTCCCAGGCTGGTCCCCGCACCCTATGATCGTCACTTTGCCCGCACAACCGCCATTGGTTGTGGGACTGCTCGGTGTGGGACTGCTAAGACATCCTCATGCGCTTGCGTCTTCTGGCCCCGCTCCTCGCCGCCGCCCTGGTCGCGGCGGGCTGCACCGAATCCGGCGAACCGCCCGCACCGGACGTCCTTCGCGTGGGCCTGGCCGCCCCGGCGACCCTGCTGCCCGCGGACGTCCGCGACCAGTCCGGACGGATGGTCACCGGCGCGCTGTGGATGCCGCTGGCGGACTACGACCCGGCGACGGGGAAGACGGCACCGCGGGCGGCCGAATCTTTCTCCAGCCCCGACCGGGTCACGTGGACGGTCAAGCTCAAGGACGGCGGGAAGTTCCACGACGGCACCCCCGTCACCGCGCAGTCCTATGTGGACACCTGGAAGGCGATCGGCACGGAGCGGTGGCAGGCGTCCCGGGTCGTCAAGGAGCTCTTGCGGGCCAAGGAGATCACCGCACCCGACCCGCTGACCATCCGGCTCGTGCTCGACCGGCCGTCCGGGCAGGTTCCGGCGCTGCTCTCCTCGCCCGCGCTGGTCCCGCTGCCCGCTTCCGCGCTGGCTTCGCGTGATTGGGCGGGCTTCGCGCAACGGCCGGTCGGCAACGGGCCGTTCCGGCTGGACGGCGCGTGGCAGCCGTCGGGCGGCAAACTGGTCCGGGTCGCCGACGCACCGGGCAAGGCGCGGACGGTCGAACTGAAGACCGGCGACGCGGCGGCACAGTACGACGAGGTCAAGGCCGGGAAACTCGACCTCTCCACCTTCGTGCCCGGCGATCGCCACGAGGCCATGCACGCGGATTTCGCGCAGCGGCACGTCATGTGGGCCCTGCCCACCGTCGCCTACCTCGGCTTTCCCTTGAGCGCACCGCATTTCTCCGACGCGACCGTCCGGCACGGCTTCGGGCTCGGCATCGACCGCGCGGCCTTGGAGGCCGGCGCGCTCGGCAAACAGGTGGATCCGGCGAAGTCGCTGCTGCCGCCCGCCGTCGCCCCTGGCGAGCGCAGCAGCACGTGCCGTCCCTGCACCTTCGACGCCGGAGCCGCGAAATCCTTGCTGACCCAGGCGGAGTTCCCGGCCACTCCGGTCCACTTCGGACAGTCGCAGGCGAGCTGGCTGCGCCCGCTCGCGGAGCAGGTCGGCAAGGCCGTCGGCGTCCCGCTCGCCCCGGAACCGGGGCAGGGACCGTTCGCGATCGACGTGGCACTGACGACGCCGAGCCCGCAGGAAGTACTGGCCGAGATCGTGAAGGCGACCGGCTACCAGAGCGACGGATTCGCCGACCTGCTGAAATCAGCCGAAGAGACCGACTCCGCCGACAGCGGCGAGGTCTACCGGCTGGTGGAGAACCAGTTGCTGCGGGATCTCCCGGTCGTCCCGCTGTGGTCCGGGCACGGGCACGCCGTCTGGGCGGACCGCGTCGGCGACGTCAAGGCGACGGCGTTCGGCGGCGTGGACCTCTCAGGGATTTCCGTGCGGTGACCCGAGCGTGCACTTCCCCGCGACGACTTCGATGAAGGCCGAGGTCAGCGGGTCGGGAGTGCTGCGGCAATAGGCGGCGAGCGTGCGGTGGATCGCCGGCTCGGGCCGCAGGACGCGGCCGTGGAAACCTTCGGGCAGCACGTTGGCGGGCACCAGCGCGGGACCCAGGCCCGCGGCCGCGAGCAGCGGGGCCGCGGCGCTCTGCTCGGTGCGGACCGCGGCCCTCGGCTGGAATCCCGCCGCGGCGCAGGCCTGGTCGACGAGGTCGGCCAGGCCGTTGCCCGGCGCGTAGTGCACCCACGCGCAGTCGGCGAGGATCGCCAGGTCGACGACGCCGGTGCCGTCGTCCTCGCGTGGCCCGTCGATCGGCAGGACGACGACGAACTCCTCGACCCCGAGTTCGCGCACCGGCCCGTCCCAGTCCGGCGGGACCGGGCCGACCGCGACGTCGGCCTCCCCCGCCGCCATCGCTTCCCGCAGTTCGTCCGCGTGCCGGAACTCCACCAGCCGGACGTCGACGTCGGGCCGCTCGCGGCGCCACACCCGCAACGCCGCGGGGAGGACCCCGAGGCCGACCGAGTAGACCGTGGCGATCTGCAGTTCTCCGGCTTCCAGTCCCGACGCCTGCCGGGCCGCGCACCGTGCGCGTTCGGCGTCGGCGAGGGTGGCGCGGGCGTGCGGCAGCATGGCGCGGCCCATCGGGGTGAGCCGGACGCTGCGCGGCAGCCGTTCGAGCAGCGGGCCTCCGACGCCTTTCTCCAGCGCGCGCACCTGATGCGAGAGCGCGGGCTGCGTCACGTGCAGCAACTCGGCGGCCCTGGTGAAGGAGCCGGTGTCGACGACGGTCACCAGGTATTCGAGCTGCCGCAAACTGGTCATGAAGAGAGTTTATCGGAGTGGTGAGATCTATGCCTTGGACTTATCACGCAGCCTGGTCCAGGCTCGGAGACATGAACGAAGAACGCAAGGTCGCCCTGGTCGCCGGGGCCAACGGGGTCATCGGCAAGAACCTGATCGCCCATTTGGAGACGCTGCCCGGCTGGCGCGTCATCGGCCTGTCGCGACGTGGCGGCCCCGGCCGGATCGCGGTCGATCTGCTCGACGCGGACGACACCCGCGCGAAGCTCGGCGGCCTGGACGACGTCACGCACGTGTTCTACGCGGCCTATGTCGACAAGCCGACCTGGGCCGAGCTGGTCCCGCCGAACCTGGCGATGCTGACCAACCTCGTCGACGCGATCGAACCCGTCGCGACCGGCCTGCGGCATATCAGCCTCATGCAGGGCTACAAGGTCTACGGCGCCCACCTCGGCCCGTTCAAGACCCCGGCGCGCGAGGACGACGCCGGGCACATGCCGCCCGAGTTCAACGTGGACCAGCAGCAGTTCCTGGAGCGACGCCAGGCCGGAAAGCCCTGGACGTGGTCGGCGATCCGGCCGTCGGTCGTCGGCGGGACCGCGCTGGGCAACCCGATGAACCTGGCGCTGGCCATCGCGGTCTACGCGTCGATCTCGAAGGAACTCGGCCTGCCGCTGCGGTTCCCGGGCAAACCCGGCGCGTACGACAGTCTCCTGGAGATGACCGACGCCGGACTGCTGGCGAAGGCCACCGTCTGGGCCACCGGATCGGAGAACGAGGCGTACAACATCGCGAACGGGGATCTGTTCCGGTGGAACGACCTCTGGCCGCGGATCGCGCGCTACTTCGACCTGGAGGTGGCGCCGCCGCTGCCGATGTCGCTGGACGTCGTCATGGCGGACAAGGAAGAACTCTGGACGTCGATCGCCGCGAAGTACGGCCTCGAAGTGCCGTACAGCGCCGTTTCGTCGTCGTGGGCGTTCGCGGACTTCGTGTTCGGCTGGGACTACGACATGTTCGCGGACGGCTCGAAGGCGCGGCGCGCCGGTTTCCACGAGTACGCCGAGACGCCGGAGATGTTCTTCCGGCTGTTCGACGAGTTCCGCAAGGCGAAGGTGATCCCGTGAGCTGCGGGTGGTCGTGAGCCGAAGGTGCCGCACTGGCAGGCACAGGTGGGTCAAGTTGGTCGTGAGTGGTAAGTGTCGTTCTAACGGCACTTACCACTCACGACCAACCCGACCCACGCTGGCCGGACCTAGCCCCGCCCGATGTACGGCATCGCGGTCGCCGTGACGGTCAGAAATCCGACGTTCGCGTCCAGCGGCAGCCCGGCCATGTACAGCACGGCGTCCGCGACGTGCCGGGCGTCGAAGGTCGGCTCGGCCTTGACGCTGCCGTCGGCCTGCGGGATCCCGTCGGCCATCCGCAGCGTCATCTCGGTGGCCGCGTTGCCGATGTCGATCTGTCCACATGCGACATTCCAGGCGCGGCCGTCGAGGGAGATCGACTTCGTCAGCCCGGTGACCGCGTGTTTCGTCGCGGTGTAGGCGACGGACGCGGGGCGCGGGGCGTGCGCGGAGATGGAACCGTTGTTGATGATCCGGCCACCGCGCGGATCCTGCGCCTTCATCAGCCGCACGGCCTGTTGCGCGCACAGGAACATCCCGGTCAGGTTGGTGTCGACGGCGCGTTTCCAGTCCGCGAAGGACAGTTCGTCGACGGTCCCGCCCACGGACACGCCCGCGTTGTTCACCAGGAGGTCCAGCCGCCCCCACCGGGCGCGGACGGTCTCGAACAGCGCCGCGACGGAATCGGGATCGCCGACGTCGGTGGGCACGGGAAGCGCGTCCGCCGCGCCGTCGGCGGTCTCGGCCAGCGCGTCCGCGCGGCGGCCGGCGAGGGCGACCCGGTAGCCGGCGCCGAGCAACGCGCGGGAGATCTCCCTGCCGAGCCCGGAACCCGCCCCGGTGACGACCGCGATCCTGCCGTTGCCCATCGATCCTCCTCGCAGACCGTGCCGGAGCGGACCGGCTCGGTGATTTTTTTCCGATTACCCGCGTCCGTTCAGGCTAGCGCGCCGCCGCCGGGGGAAAACGTTCACCCGTCGGCCGTCGCGCCTTAAGCGGATCCGGTAACCCCTTCACCACATGGCGGCGATTCACGGGATGTGACCAGGGGGAATTCAGTAGCGAAGAATCCACGCTTTCAACTCGTCCAGACCGGTGAGCAGACCCTGCGATGGCGGCTGCTCGGCGGCAACAACGTGTCACTGGGATCGGCGCCCGAAGACTATCCGCGAGCCGAGGAATGCCTTGTCGCGATCGCCTGGCTCAGCACGCATATTTCCGAACTGACCAGCGATTTCAGTCATCTCAGCGGCGGTCGCTGGCGCTGGCGCCTGCACACCGGCGACCGGCTCGTCGCGATCGCCAGCCATGCCTACGGAAGACGTATCGAGGCGCAGCGCGGCCTCGACCGGTTCCGCTCGGCCACCACCGAAGCGTCCATCGACGAAGGAATCGAGACGATCGCCGATTGGCGCCGGAAATACCGTCGCGATTCCGGCGGACATTCACCGAATCGTTCTCCGTGACGGCCGATCACGGAAAGTGCGTTCCCCGGAGATTAACCACCATGACGTCGGGCGGGAACGCGAAGCACCGCCGCCGGACAGTGTCGCGGAGCGAGGATTGTGCCAAGTCACGGAATCCCGCGACTACTTGGGGACTAGAGAAAGAGTGCAAACAAGATGCGTGCTCGTACCACTCGGTTTCTCGGCGCCACCGCGATCGCCACGTGTGCCTGCCTCACCCTGACCGGCACCGCCTCGGCGGTCGCCCCCGCCAACGGCCTTTCCGAGGTCATCGCCGCGGCGGGCTCGGACACCACCGTCGACATCACCGGCGCGATCCTGGCGAACGCGAACGGCGGCGCCTGGAACAGCGACCCCGACAACTTCGTCAACGTGCCGCCGCTGCTGTCCGGCACCCAGACCTTCACCGTCCCGGCCGACCCGTTCGCCGACGAGGTCGTCTACAGCGCCGGCAACCCGGCCCCGAACGGTTCCTCGCAGGGCAAGGCCGCGCTGAAGGCCTCCGCCGAAGCGGGTGACGGCAAGATCGACATCGCGCGGTCGTCCTCGGCCCGCGGCTCGTCCGACCCCGGCACCTTCGAGTACTTCGCCTTCGCCACCGACGGTGTCACCTGGGCCTCGTCGGCCACCGGTTCGGGCGCGGGCCTGACCCTCACCCTGGCGCAGCTGCGCGGCATCTACGACGGCTCCATCACCAACTGGAACCAGGTCGGCGGCGCCAACTCTCCCATCAAGGTCTACCTGCCGCAGACCGGTTCCGGCACGCTGAGCTTCTTCACCGGTACCGTCCTCGGCTTCGACCCGACCACCAAGCCGGTCACCATCAAGCGCTTCCAGGAGCACGACGGCAACTCCATCCCGGCCGCCGACCGCGCCACCGCCATCGCGCCGTTCTCCATCGCGCAGTGGATCGCGCAGGGCAACACGGTCGTCGCCGACAAGCGGGCGGGCTTCACCGTCAACCCGCTGACCGGTGCCGGCTTCAACGGCTCCCCGGTCGCCGGTTCCGCGGGCAACTACACCCCGGCGTTCACCACCGCGTTCCTGGGCTCGCGCAGCGTCTACAACATCGTCGACTCCCGCACCCCCAGCTACGACCAGGCCAAGCGCGCCGTCGGCTTCGACGACGGTGACACGGCCTCGACGGCCAGCCCGCTGTGCGGCGGCCAGCTCGCCACCACCATCAAGCGGTACGGCTTCCTGACCGTGTCGGGCCCGAACGGCCTGTCCTGCGTCAAGTCCTGACTCCTCCTAGCGCGTAAAGGCCCCCTTCCCTCGGCTGAGCCGAGGGAAGGGGGCCTTCACGCGGGAAGTGCTACTTGGGGGCGACGCCCAGCGCGGCGAGCGCCGGGCCGGTCATGATCACGCCCGCGCCGGTGACCGGGTCGAAACCGGGGGCACCGAGGTCGATCGCGGTCGACACGAGCGCGTTCCGGATCTCCGCCGGGGTCGCGGCCGGCTTGCCCTGCTTCAGCAGCGCGGCGATCGCGGCGGCGCTCGGCGCGGCGGCCGAGGTCCCGAAGAACGGCTGGAAACCGCTCACCGAAGTCGCGACGCCGTCGGCCGCGGTGATGTCCGGCTTGTTGCGCGTGGCACCACCGGTCGAGGACACGTTGCCGGGGGTGATCACCGAACCGTCCGGGTTGTAGAACTGGTGACGGCGACCGTCCGAAGTGAACCGTTCCCACTTGCTGGCCGAGGTGAACAGACCCGGGTACGGGCCGGCCGGGTTCGCCGGGTCACCGGTCTCGAGCGCGCGGCCGAAGGCACCGGCGGCCGGAGCGGCCGCGACACTGAAGGCGTTGACGGCGGCCGAGTGGCCGGAGGTGACACCGTTGGTGCTGAAGGCTTTCAGCGCACCCGAGGTGACGAAGCGGCCGCGGATCACGTTGAGCGCGATGAACCGGTCGGAGCCGCTGTACTTGACCACGGCGACCTTGAAGCCCGAGCCGCTGGCCGGGACCTGGGCGATCTCGTACGGGTTCTGGGTGCCGTTCTGCGAGCCCTCGCTGGAGGCGACGACCGAACCGGACGAGTTCAGGACGAACAGGTCGTAGTCGCTGGTGGCCTTGCCCCACGGGTCGGACCAGAACAGGGTGACGTAGCGGCCGACCGAGTTCGGCGACAGCGCGTTGTACAGCTGGGTCGTGGTGCTCGGGTCGAAGTCGTGCGGTGTGCCGGTGATCCCGGAGATCTTGCTGCTGGAGCCGCGGAAGTCGCCCTCGTAGTAGCCGCTGGTGCCGTCGGTCAGGTTGCCCGAGTTCCCCGCGGAGGAGAAGTAGAGCACGCCGGCCGCGGTCACGTCGTTGACGGCCTGCGCGACCGGGCCGTCCTGGAACGGCGACTCGTCGAAGTAGGACACGTCGTCGACGATGATCGTGCACTTGCCGGTGGTGCGCAGGGCGCGGATGTTGTCGGCGAAGCTCTGCTCGCTGGTGAACGCGGTGGCGAAACCGAGCGCGGCGCCGGGCGCCATGTCGTGGATGATCTCCAGCATCGCGGTGCCCTCGTCACCGCTGCCCGCCTGGCCGGGGAGGACGTCGACGGCGGGGAGCTCGCCCGCGGTCTGGGACGCCTTCAGGGATTTGATGCCGTCGGAAAGCACGCAGACCTTCTGGCCCGCGCCGGTGACGCCGTACTTGGTGCGGGCAGTGTCGTTGCCGTGCGCCTTGTCGCCCTCGGCGACCTGCAGCGCGGCGGCGGTCTGCTTGACCGCGGCCTGCCGCCGGTCCTGCTGCGCGGATTCGTTCCAGGTCATGGCCTGGGAAGCGGCCTTGACCTCGGCGACGTCCCCGCGTCCGGCGATCGCGTCGACGGCGTTCAGCGGGAGGTCGGCGCGGATCGCGCCGGCGGGAGAGGCGTAACGGACGGTGCCGCCCGCCGCCTTGACGGCGTCCACCAGGGACTGTCCGGCGCCCTTGATGTCCACCGCGACCGTGCCGGCGTCGCTGACGCCCAGTCCGGTCCGGTATTCGGGCAGCTTGCCCGCCAGGCCCTTGTCGGCGCGCAGGCGCTTCTCGACGACGAGCTGGCTCGACTGCTTGCGCTCAGCCGGGGTGAGGCTCTTCTTGATGCTCTGCAGTGCGGTGATCCCGGCCTGCGTGCGCGCCTCCTCCGACGGTTGGGCGCCGGAAACCGCCGTCGACAGCAGCAAAGCGCCGACCGCGACCGGAACCGAGCATGTGACCACCCGGCTGAATCTGCTCATCGAAATCTCCCTGGCTTTTCAAAAGCACTGCCCACACGACACAGCCCGCAACAGGAATCCCTTCGGCCGCCCGAATGAATTACCCTGACCGGGTGTAATGGGGAGAATCTAAAGAGCGATCCGTGACGAGTCCACCGACCAAAGTCTGGATCGGGGGATGATCCACATCCTGGGAACGATTTCGGTCCGAAAAGACCGATATCCGGTTTACGCCCAGGCGGGGAACAGCCGCCACAACGCCAGCGCCGCGAGCGCGGCGAGAGTGAGCAGCACCGGCCCGGTGATGACATAGGTCGAAACCGGACGCCAACGGCGATAAAGGAATGTCGCCCCGGCCGCCGCGACCACGAATCCGCCGAAGGCCAGCACCAGCCCGGCCCACGCGTCGCCGTCGCCGGTGCGGCCGTCCTGCGCGTCCGCCCGGCCGTTCTGCGGGCTCGGCCGGAAGGGCCTGCCCTCCAGGACGGCGGTCACCACCGTCGCCTCCTCGGCGGCCAGCGGCCACCACGACGCCGACGTCACCAAGGTCAGCCGGTCGTTTTCGGTCTTGCCGTAGTCGGTGCCCTCGTCGAGGGGGCGGGTGGCCTTGCCGGTCACCCGGTAAACGGACTTGCCCTGCGTGGTCGCGACGACGATCTCGTCGCCGTTCTCCAGGGCGCCGAGCGAGCCGAACGGGCCGCCGAATCCGGCGTTCCGGGCGGCGATCACCGCGTTGCCCGGCTGCCCCAGCCCGGCCGTCCCCGGCACGTGCCCTGGTCCGGACGCGGTTTCCCCGCTCGAAGCGCCCTCGATGACGACCTGCTGCACCTTGAGGGCGGGGATCTCCATGACCGCCACCGGCCTGCCGAACTCGGCAGGTTTCGCGGGCGGCGCGGACCCGAAGAGGCTTTGGCTGGCACCCAGCGCCACGCCGATCTCACCCCGGATCTCGGTCAGGGCCTTCCGCTGATCACTCGACTGGAGCATCGGGCCCAGCGCGTAGACGACCAGCGCCAGCGCGACCAGGGTGGTGACCAGCCAGGCGAACACGACCGCGCCGATCCAACCGGGACCGAACCGCAGGAACCGCCTTTCCTCCACTTCGGTGTTCACGCCGCGCCACCCGACTGCCTACGCCGCAGGAGAGCGGCCAACGCCCTCGTCAACCAGGACGGCACCGGCCTGCCTGCCGCGAGATACGCCGTCGCGGACGGCAAGGTCGCCAGGATCACCAAGGCCACCAACGGGATCAAGGCACCGAGCGCGCCGGCACCGGCGAACTTCGGGATGTCGATCGACTCGGCGAGGTTCTTCGCCGCCGCCACGCTTTCGGGTGTCGGGGCGGCCGCCGGCGCGGGTCCGGTGGCGGCCGAGGGAGTCCCGGCCGACGAGCCCGGACCACCGGACGGGCCGGTGAGCGAGGCGTTCGACGCCTGCGTGGCCCCGTTCGCGCCCGGTGGCGGCGGATTCTTCGCCTCTTCCTTTTCCTGACAGGCCTTTTCGGCGGTCCCGGTGCCGATCTTGCCGACGCGTTCCGCGGCGGTCGCGGCCAATCCCGGGGTCAGCCGGGCCATTCCGGGCGGAAGCAACGCCTGTCCGAATCCGGCCGCGAGACCGGCGAACGCCTTCAGCTGGTCCTGCTTCTCCTTCATCGGCTTGCAAGTCGCGTCGATCAGCGGGTTGACCGGAACGGCCATGTACTCGACGAAGGTGAGCGGGTAGGCGCCGTCCTTGGTGACGGTGCCGGTCTCGGCCGTCCCGTCGGGCCCGACCTTCATCGAATCGGCCGCCAGCTGCAGGCTCTGCTCGGTCGGCGCGACGAAGTTCCCCTTGCCGTCCGGGAGCGCCACCGGCGTCCAGCGGTTGACCGTCGCCGTCGCGAGATCGGTGATCACCCAGTTCAAGCAGCCGCCCGCGCAGTCCGCGCCGCGGCCGACGACCGCGTTGTCCACGGTCTTGCGCACCGACAGCTGCCCGGTTTTCGCGTCGACGTTGTTCACCCGCGACTTGCCGGGATCGAGCGCGCTGAGATCGGAGATCACCCCGGGCGACTTCCCGCTCAGCTCGCCGAAATAGTCGGTGCCCAGCGCCGGGAAGACCCACGCCTCCGGCGCCGTCGTGGCGAGGAGCTTGCTCAGCGCGAACGGGATCGTGCCCGCCCCCGATTCCCCGGTGACCCCGAAGAAGTCCGGGCTTCCGCCGTAGCCGGCCCGGCGGTTCACCGCGATCACGCCGGCGGGCTGCCCGTCCTTGATCGCCGAGAGCGCGGGATTGCGCTCGACCAGCGGCGAACCGTTCTTGAAGACGCCGCCCCGGCCGTTGGCGTCGGGGTTCTGCCCGCCTTTCGTGAACATGTGCGCCAGCTCGGTGGTGGTGAACGACATCGTGGCGGCGAGCTTCGAGCCGAGCGGGTTCCCTTCGTCGTTGACGTCGGTCGGTGACCAGCCGACCGCGGCGATCACCGCCGCGTTGACCCCGACGGGGACGTATTCCCTGGACCGCACCGTCTGGGCGGCCAGCGCGTTCCCGCTGCCGGTGATCAGGAGATCGGAGGTGCCCTTGTCGAACGCGGTCAGCCCGGTGTCCTCGGTCTCGCTCACGATGTTGGCGGGCTGATCGGCCTGGGTGGGCGCGCACAGCGCCTGGTTCCAGGCGACCGCGGCCCGGCCGAGCCGCTCCGGCATGCTGGCGTTGAGCGTGTTCCGGCCGATCCCCTTGCAGCCCTTGACGCCGATCCCCGGCAGGTACGGGGTGAACTTGATCGACTCGTCGACCCAGGTCACCGTCTTGCCCGTCGCGTCCTGCGCGGTGATCTGGATCGTGACGGTGCAGGGATTGTTCTCGTCGCAGGTGAACGAATACTGCCTTCTGGTCTTCGCGCCGGTCACCGGATCGACGACGACGGGATTGTCCGCCCACGGCACCTTGGGGAATTTGTCGCCGGGATTCACCGCTTTTTCATAGGTGGTGTAAAGCGGGTCCCAGGCCACCGCGTGCGGGCGCAAGGTACCGCGCGGAATCGTCGTGTCGAAGGCGATGTCGCCGGTCGTGCTGCTCCGCACCCTTTCCATCGACTGCATCCCCGCGGCCTTGCCGGTGAATTCGTCGCCGAATTCGTCCTGGCAGTAGGACTGCACCCGGGTGAGCAGGGTGCTGTCCTTGGGCCACGGCGGGACGTACACCTTCTTCATGAGGTTGTCCGGCACGTCTTTCGGGCAGATGACGAGCTTCGCCTTGGCCCCCTTGGGCAATCCCGAAAGCGTGATCCGCAGTGGATCGCCGTTCTGGACCGCCGAAAGATCGGCGGGTTCGGTCTTGAGCCGATACGGCGGATTCGCGGGCGCTTGCGCCTGCGCGGCGGGAACGGACACCCCCGCGACCGCGAGTATCCCGCAGAGCAGCACGATCCCGGCTCGTCTCGCGCGGAACAGGAACACGGACGACTCCCCAGATTTCACGGGACCCAACGTCCACGAATCACCCGGCGGGGGTCAACGGGTCCCCCGCACTGATTCACACACGTCCCGTCGGGCGTTCTCCGTGTGGACACCTTTCCCGGGCGCGGGCACCACATACTGGCCGCATCGGGGGGCGAAGTGGTGTGCCCTCGACTCCTTTTACCCGCCAACACGAAGGAAGGCCGCTCGTGACCATCGCGCCACCCCGGCCCGACCCGTCGCCGCCCGGGATCCCGGCGCGGCGGGCGATCACCGAAGTCCTGTCGCGGGCCGACCGCGCGTTCCGCCGCGTCACCACCGGCGCCGGGCTGACCATGCTGGCGATCCTCGTGGTCATCGGCTTCTTCCTCGTCTACCGGTCCGGGCCGGCGTTCGACTCCAGCGGTTTCGGCTTCTTCACCACGATCCGGTTCGATCCGGCTTCGGGTGTCCTCGGCGTACTCGGCCTGCTGTACGGGACGATCGTGGTGGCGCTGATCGCGGTCCTGATCGCGGTCCCGCTGAGCGTCCTGGCCGCACTGTTCATCACGGAATACTCCAGCGGGCGGATCCGCGGCTTCCTGACCGGGCTGGTCGACCTGCTCGCCGCGATCCCGAGCCTGCTGTACGGCCTGTGGGGGTTCGCCTTCCTCGGACCGCAGATCGTGCCGGTCTCGTCGTGGCTCACCGAAAACCTCGGCTGGATCCCGGTGTTCTCGGCCAAGGAGAACGCGCTGTACATCCAGTCCATGTTCATCGCGGGCCTGGTGGTCTCGCTGATGGTCCTGCCGATCACGACCTCGGTGATCCGGGAGGTGTTCGCGCAGACACCGCCCGGGGAGAAGGAGGCGGCGCTCGCGCTGGGCAGCACGCGCTGGGGCATGGTCAAAACCGTGGTGCTGCCGTTCGGCCGCGGCGGCGTCATCGGCGGTTCGATGCTCGGGCTCGGCCGCGCGCTCGGCGAGACGATCGCCGTTTCCCTGCTGCTGCCGCAGGTTCCGGAGATCACGAAACATCTCGTCCAGTTCGGCGGCGCGACGATCTCCGGGTTCATCGCCAACAACTCCGGCGCGTCCGGGCTCGCGCTGTCCGGGCTGATGGCCGCGGGCCTGGTGCTGTTCGTGTTCACCCTGGCGACGAACTTCACCGCGTCGGTGATCATCTCCAAGAGCCGGTCCGGCGCGGGAGTGGACGCATGACCGCGACCTTGACTCCCCCGGTGACCCCGCCGCGCAAGCTCGTCAAACGCCGCCCGTCGGAGACGACCAGGCAGGACCGGCTCGCGGCGCTCGGCTGCGCGGTGTCGGCCACGCTGCTCACCTGGTTCGTCATGCATCTGCTGCTGGATTCCCCCGGCTGGCTGGCCGACCTGATCGTCGCGTACCTGCTCTACCTGGCGATGCTGTACCTGGTCACCCGCGACCGGCTGGGCAAGCTCGCCGCGTCCGACCGGCTCGTGTCCACCATCGTCGTCACCGGGGCGCTGGTCCTGCTCGCGCCGCTGCTGTCGCTGTTGATCTACATCGTCGCCGAGGGCGCGCCGTACCTGCGGCCGGGCTTCTTCACCCACGACATGTCCGCCGTCGCGCCGACCGATCCGGTGACCGACACCGGTGGTTTGCACGCCGTCGTCGGCACGCTCGAACAGACCGCGCTCACGTTGGTCCTCGTCGTCCCGCTGGGCGTGCTCACCGCGGTGTTCCTGAACGAGACACGGTCACGGTTCCGCCGTCCGGTGCGGATCATGGTCGACGCGATGAGCGGCCTTCCGTCCATTGTGGCCGGTCTGTTCGTCTACGCGGCGCTGATCATCCCCGGTATCCAGGCGGGCGTGGGATTGTTCAGCTACAACGGGATGATGGCCACCCTCGCCTTGACGATGGTGATGCTGCCGACCGTCACCCGGACCGTGGACGTCGTGCTCCGGCTCGTCCCGGACGGCCTGCGCGAGGCGTCGCTGGCGCTCGGTGCGAGCCGGGCCCGCACGGTGTGGTCGGTGGTGCTGCCGACCGCCAGGACCGGCGTCACCACCGCCGTGATCCTCGGTATCGCCCGCGTGGCGGGCGAAACGGCGCCGCTGCTGTTCACCTCGTTCGGCGCGCTGGGCATGAACGCGAACCCGTTCTCCGATCCGCAGGAGAGCATCCCGCTGTTCATCTACCGCTTCATCAAGCAGCCGCTGGAGAACGTCCAGCAGCGCGGCTACGTCGGCGCGCTCGTGCTGATCCTGCTCATCTTCGGCCTGTTCGCGATCGCCCGGGTGGTGGGCCGCGACCGGTCGAAACGCAAGTCGAAGAGAACCACCGTCAAGACACAGGAGAACCGGTGACCGACACTGAAGTGTCCTACGTGGACAGTCCGGCGCGCCCGCTGGTCGCACTGACCGGCGGGCCGCCGCCCGGCGCGGCGGAACTCGAGTGCCGCGAGATCGGTGCCTGGTTCGGTGACCGTCTGGTGCTCGAAGGGGTTTCGCTGCGGATGCCCGCCAAGGAGGTGACCGCGCTCATCGGCCCCTCCGGCTGCGGCAAGTCGACCTTCCTGCGCATCCTGAACCGGATGCACGAGCTGGTGCCGTCGGCGTCGCTGACCGGCGAGGTCCTGTTGGACGGCAAGGACATCTACGCCGACGGGACCCGTCCGCAGCAGGTCCGGCTGCGGATCGGCATGGTGTTCCAGAAACCGAACCCGTTCCCGGCGATGTCCATTCGCGACAACGTGCTGGCCGGGCTGAAACTCGCCGGCGTCAAATGCGGCGACAAGGACGCGCTCGTCGAGCAGAGCCTGGAGCGGGCCGGGCTGTGGCGCGAGGTCCGCGACCGGCTCGGTTCCCCCGGCGGCGCGCTGTCCGGCGGGCAGCAGCAGCGGCTCTGCATCGCGCGGTCGCTGGCCGTGCAGCCGAACGTGCTGCTGATGGACGAGCCCTGCTCGGCGCTCGACCCGACGTCGACCCGGCGGATCGAGCAGACCATCGCCGAGATCGGGCACGAGGTGACGGTCGTCATCGTCACGCACAACATGCAGCAGGCCCAACGGGTTTCGGATCACTGCGCGTTCTTCCTCGCGGCCGAGAACGAACCCGGCCGGGTGATCGAACACGGGCCGACGGACACCATCTTCAACGCACCTTCGGACGAACGGACCTACGACTACGTGAACGGGCGATTCGGATGATCACGAGGCTGGCCGCGGTGATGGCGTTGCTGTTCTCGGTCTCCGTGGCCACCGCCCCCGGCGCGGCGGCGCTCACCAGGATCACCGGCTCCGGCTCCAGCTACGTCGGCCCGGCGATGAACGACTGGCAGAACGGCGCGACGTCACGCGGTATCCCGGTCAACTACTCGGCCAACAACTCCCCCGCCGGGGTCAACCAGTTCGGCGACCGGACCGTCGACTTCGCCGGGACCGAAGCCGAGGTTTCCTCGCTCATCGCGGCGGGCGGCGGCGGGCTGTCCGCGCAGACCCGCGGCTACCAGTACGTCCCGGACGTCGCCGGCGCCATCGCGCTGATGTACAACGTCAACGACCAGGCCGGGAAACGCGTCGACTACCTGCACCTCAGCCGCGAGGCGATCGGCCGGATCTTCAGCCGGGACATCACCCGCTGGAGCGATCCCGCCATCACCGCGACCAACGGCGGGAAGTCCTTGCCCGATCAGCCCATCACCCTGGTCGGCCGGACCGGGCAATCGGGGACGACGGCGCTGTTCTACGACTTCATCGCGCACGCGGCACCCGATGCCTACAACCGGTTCGTCTCCCGCAACGTCGGGAACGGGATGGGGAACCTGCCCGCGGGCGTCCGCCCCATCCAGCTTCCCGGACAAGGTCCGGACGCCGAGTGGTACCGGCTGCTCGCGGATTCCGACCAGATCGCGACGGCCATGGACAACGCGACCATCCCGTTCTCCATCGGCTACGACGAATTCGCCTACGCCCAGCGGTACCAGGTACCCGCGGCCTGGGTGCAGAACGGCGCGGGCCAGTACACGCAGCCCTACGCGGAGAACATCGCGGCCGCGCTGAAGCACGCGGAACTGCGGCCGGACCTGAGCCAGAAACTGGACAAGGTCTACTCGAACACCGATCCGAAGTCGTATCCGATCTCGGCGTACTCGTACGTGATGATGCCGTGCACCAACGGCCGGGACACCTGCCGCGGCGGCTACGGCGACCAGGGCAAGACCGACACGATCACCGCCTTCCTCGAACACGTCGCCTGCGACGGCCAGATCAACATGGCCCGGATCGGCTACTCGCCGCTGCCGCCCAACCTGTCGCAGGAGATCATGAACTCCAACGCGCGGCTCACCGGGCAACCGGCGAAACAGCTGACCGCGGGCAACTGCGGCAACCCGACCTTCCACGGCAGCCTCGGCGCCGGCGCGGCCAGCCCGCCCGATCCACTGGTGACCGCCGGGATCATCGCCCCGGACGGCAAACCCAAGGCCGCCACCTCGGGCCCCAAGTCCTCCGCCGGTCCCGCCGCTGGTCCGGCCGCCGGCGACAAGACCGCGACCGCGACGGCGAACGCCGACGAGGAGTCGGCGGGCGGCGGCTCGAAGAACTGGCGGGAAGCCGCCCCGGCGTCCTACGACGAGGGCGGGTTCGGGGGCTTTGGCGGCTGGGCGGCGCTGGTGCTCTTCGTCGCGATCGTGACGCCTTTGGTGGTGCGCGGGGTGGTGAGGAAGGTGCGAGGGTCGTGAGTGGCCAGTCCCGGCCGCGCCGAGAATGCCGAGGGGCCCGTCGCCTGGGTGGCTGGCGGGCTCATCGGAGTTCAAACGTGATGCCGGGTTGGGCCTGAGGGGATCAGGGTTTCGGGTGCCGGTGTTTCGGTCGTGACCGGTCCGGTGGCGATGGACTGTGTGGATTTTGGGACGTCAGATGTCCCGAAATCCACACAGTCACCGTCTGCGGGCATGCCGAAGGGCCCGTCGCCTGGGTGACTGGCGGGCTCCTCGGCGTTCAAACGTGGTGCAGGGTGTTGCGCCTAGGTTTTCGAAGCGGATCCCTGTACTGGGGTGGGATGAACTCCGGTAACCCGTCGGCCGCCATCCGGACTTCCCAGTCACCGTGATGAATCAGCCGATGATGGAAGCCACACAGGAGAACTAGGTTCCGGAGATCGGTGGGTCCTCCGTCTGCCCAGTGCTCAATATGATGAGCGTGGCAGTTCTTGGGTTTCCGATGACACCCGGGGAAGGCACAACCACCGTCGCGGATGTTGAGTGCGCGTCGTTGGCCGGGCGTGACGAATCTTCGGAGGCGCCCCATATCCAAGGGTTCACCTGAGGCACCCATCACCACCGGCAACATCAGGCAATCACAAGCGGCGAGCCGAGCTTCCCGCGCCGTCATCGTCCCCACAAAGTCCAGGCAAGCGGTCCCGAGACCCGATTTGAGTTCCTCAAGCCCGATGGTCACGTGGACGAGGGTCCGGTAGCCGCTGGTGCCGGGCTGATCAGGGCACGCGATCGCCAGATCGAGCAACTCGGCCCACGCGTCTCCCAAGCGCTCGCACTTCATCCGCAGATCCGCCTGCCCGAACTCGTCCACCGGCCGCGGCTGCGCATGCGCCTCCAACGCCGCCGCCGTGCGAGCCCCGGTCTCATCATCGAGCAGACCTGTCAGCTTCCAGAAGCCGTCCTTACGCCGCTCTAGGGTGATTTCGCGGCGCGGTTCCTTCGGTTCGGGGTCTTTGGGTTCGTTGCCGTCAGGGTTGAGCCAGCCCAGCAGTTTCGCCTCGGCGTTAGCGAGCTGCCGAGGGCCGGCATTCGGAGCAAGCTCGGCGAGGATCTTCTCCGCACTCTCCCGATCCTCGGCCGAAATATCGGCAGGGAGCCGTTTCAAAATCTCCAGGATCTGATCGATCCGCTCATCCCCGACCAACCCCCGAGCCGCCACCGCAGCAGTCGCCGGTGCGACCGGCGGAACCTCCGTGCCATCCAAAGCCCGCGTCGGATTCAGGGCGAGCGCCCGCTTCACCACCGCACCCGCCTCACCCCGCGACAGCCCCGCCAGATCCGCGAACCAGCTCGCCGTACTGCCATGCCCATACAAGTCTTTGACGCCCCGAGACTCGATCTCCGCCAGAAACCGCCCCAGACAAGCGGTCGCCATCCGGATCACCTGCAACGACTGCTGCACACCATGAGCAAGCTCCAGCTTGCCGGCGCGCCACAGCTCCTGCGGCAACTCGGGAAGAAAGGTCTCGGACACGACTCCATAGTACCGCAATCAATCGAACACGTGTTCGTAATTTTAAGCAACAATCAAAGAGCGCATTTCCCACTGAAGGGTGATATCGACAGAACGTGTCGTAACACCGCGCGCGGAACGAGCGAGTACGTCCGGCAAGTACCACCAGAAGCGGGAGAACGCCATGTACATCCCACCCGAACCGGCGACACGTCCGGGCAAACCTCGACGATGGCCTTGGATACTCGCCGCCGCAATCGTCGTCGCAGCGCTCTCAGCGACTTTGACCTTCGTACTGCTCGGCAACGAACGCAATGGGAAGGCCGGCGCGTCGAGGTCGACCGCGTCACCTTGCCGGGACCAGGCGCTCAAGCCGCCCTGCCAAGGAGTCAACGGCTGGGTCCTGGCCGACGGCTCCTACGAGAGCACCACACGCGCGACCCCTCCCGCCTACGTGGCACCGACGACGACCAGTGCTCCGCCGCTCACTCCGGCGGATTTCACCCTCGACCTGAAAACCTATTCCAAACAATGCTTCGGCTCCGCCGGCTGCAACGTGGTCGTCGAACCCGCCTTGACCTACAAAGGCTCCGCGGAAACCCTGTCGAGCCACGGAATGTGCTCGATGACCTACGACATCACGGGCGACGAATCGGGCACGGTCACCGATACCCTCAGTTTCGTCGGAACGAGCGTGACCGCGCACCGATCCGTACTTTCGACGCCGTCCTCGAAGACCAAGGTCTCCGTCAAGATCGTCAGCGTTTCCTGCACCTGACCGGGGGCGTCCCCACGCCCCCGGCCAGCCCTTTAAGGGAAGGTCAGCACGATCTTCCCGCGTCCGTGCCCGGTCTCGATCTCCCGATGCGCCGCCGCGGCCTCGGTGAACGGATACGTCCGCCGCACGAGGAAGCGCAGTTCCCCCTTGGCGTACAACGACGCCAGCATCCCCAGCCGCTCGGCCGACCGCGTGCCGGTGACCACCCGCGCCCCCGCCTCGGGCGCACGCCCGTGCTCGACCAGCGTGAGCACGCGGTCCGGATTCCCGACCAGCTCCAGCGACAGATCGAAGGCCTCCCCGCCCGCACCGTCCAGCGCCGCGTCGATCCCGGCGGGAGCGAGCGCCCGCACCCGGTCGGCGAGGCCGTCGCCGTAGACCACCGGTTCGGCGCCGAGCGAACGGACGTAGTCCTGGTTCGCCTCACTCGCCGTCCCGATCACCTTCGCGCCGCGCAGCACGGCGAGCTGGACGGCGGCCGTGCCCACCGCGCCCGCGGCCCCGTGGATCAGCAGCGTCTCACCACGGGCGACACGCAGAGCGTCCAACGCGAGGTACGCCGTCTGCGTCCCGGCGGTGAACCCGCCCGCGACCTCCCACGGCATCTCCGCCGGCTTCGGCGTGACGTTCTCCGCGGGCACCACGATGTACTCGGCGTACGCCTGCACCGCGGTGAACCCGAGCACCTCCGCCCCCGCGACGAGGCCGGTAACCCCGGAACCGACCTCGTCGACGACCCCGGCGAACTCGTTCCCCGGGACACGCGGCCAACGCAGCTCGAACCCCGCGGGTTCCCAGCCCGCCCGCACGGCCGCGTCATACGGCTGCACCCCCGCCGCCTTCACCCGCACCCGGACCTCCCCCGCCCCGGCGTGCGGCTCCTCCAGCTCCAGCACCCGGAGCACCTCCGGGCCACCGGCTTCCGTGAACGCGGCCGCTTTCATCTCGTTCCTCCGCTCGTTCCCCAGCTGTCGGAACCCAGCCTGATACCTCCAGATAGCTGGAGGTCAAGAACTGTCGGTGTGACGTTCTAAGCTGCGCTCGTGACGAGCTACCGCATCTCCAGGGCAAGCGCTTCCGACGCAGGCAGGCTGACGGCGCTGATGCACGAATCGGCCGCCTACCAAGGGGAATACGCCTCGATCCTCGACGGCTACCAGGTCACCGAGGACTACCTCGCCACCCATCCCGCGTACGTCGCCCACGCGCAGCGGGACGTGGTCGGTTTCTACAGCCTGATCGAGTACCCGGCCGAGCTGGACCTGCTGTTCGTCGCCGATTCGGCACAGGGCACGGGCATCGGCGCGTGGCTGGTCGAGCACATGCTCGGGCAGGCCGCGAGCCTCGGCATGACCGAGGTCCGCGTCGTCTCCCATCCGCCCGCCGCCGGGTTCTACGAGCGGATGGGTGCCCGCCGCGTCGGCGTCGTACCACCCAACCCGCCGAAGATCGCCTGGGAGCGCCCGGAGCTGGTCTTCGACGTCAAGCACCCACCGCGCGGCTGAACCGTCCGATCAGTTTGCGCAGGTGGCCTGCGAATTCCGGCGAGTCGACGACCTCGAAGTCGGTGTCGAGCAGGCCCAGGTAGAGCGCCAGATACTCCAGCGTGTCCGCACCGGCTTTGAGCAGGCAGGTCCGCTCGTCGACGGCTTCGACGACGACGGCGGGTGGCACCTTCGCCGCGGCTTCGGCGGCCGGGGCGTGCAGCCGGATCGTCGCGTGGTGCCGCCACAACGCCGCGCCGACACCACGCTGGAGGTAGGCGACCACACCGCCTTCAGGTGGTTCGCGTTCCTCGAAACGGCGTCCGTTCGGCGTACGCGGCCGCACCCGGTCGACGCGAAACGTACGCCACTCCTGTTTGTCGACGTCCCAGCCGACGAGATACCACCGGCGGCTCATATGCACGACGCGGTGCGGCTCGACCTGCCTCCGGGTCTCGGATCCGTTGTGTCCCACGTAATCGAAGCGAAGGGTTTCGCGGTCGCGGCAGGCCGCGGCGATGGCGGAGAGCACTTCGGCGTCGACCGTGGGGCCACCGCCCTGCACCGCGAGGGTCGCGGAATTCAACGCCGCGACACGGTGCCGTAGCCGCGACGGCAGCACCTGCTCCAGTTTCGCCAGCGCGCGCACCGACGTCTCCTCGATGCCCGCGATCGTCCCGCCCGCGGCGGTGCGCAGGCCCATCGCCACCGCGACCGCCTCCTCATCGTCGAGGAGCAGGGGCGGCATGGCCGCGCCGGCGCCGAGGCTGTACCCACCGGAGACGCCGGGTGTCGCGTCGACCGGATAGCCCAGCCCGCGAAGGCGCTCGACGTCGTTCCGGATCGTCCTGGTCGTGACGTCGAGCCGCTCGGCCAGTTCCGGGCCCGTCCAAGTGCGCCTGGCCTGCAGCAACGACAGGAGCCGCAGCAGTCTCGCCGAAGTTTCCGCCATGAATCCCACCTTGTCCGCAATCGCGGAACGAAACTTTCCGCAATCGTTCCTAATCTAGCCCCATGACTGAGATCAAGCCCTTCCGCATCGCCATCGACCAGGCCGAACTCGACGACCTCAAGGACCGCCTGAGCCGCACCCGCTGGCCCCGCGAGGTCACCGGCGACTGGAGCCGAGGTGTTCCGGTCGCCTACCTCAAGGGATTGGCCGAGTACTGGGCCGACGGCTTCGACTGGCGCGCCCAGGAAGCGGAGCTGAACGAGTTCCCGCAGTTCACCACCGAGATCGACGGCCAGACCATCCACTTCCTGCACATCCGGTCGACCGCCCCCGACGCGCTGCCGGTGGTCCTCACGCACGGCTGGCCGAGCTCGCCGTTCGAATTCCGGCGGGTCGTCGAGGAGCTCAGTGGCGAGTTCCACCTGGTCATCCCGTCGCTGCCCGGTTACGGGTTCTCGAGCCCGGTGAACGGCCCAGGCTGGGGGAACCTGTTCCGCGTCGCGCAGGCGTGGATCACGCTGATGGACCGCCTCGGCTACGAACGTTTCGGCGTCCACGGCACCGACGCGGGTGCCGGGGTCGCGGGCATCCTGTCGATGATCGCCGCGCACCGGGTGGTCGGCGTGCACCTCACCGGGACCAGCGCGGGCATGCCGTTCGGCCCGGCCATCGACCTCGACGGACTCGACGAGAAGGACCGCGAGCGCGGTGAACGCTTCAACCGGTTCCAGTCCGACGGTCTCGGCTACCTGCACCTTCAGGCGACCCGGCCGCAGACGCTGGCCTATTCGCTGAACGACTCCCCGACCGGCCAGCTCGCGTGGATCGTGGAGAAGTTCGCCGAATGGACCGATCCGGCGAAGGAACTGCCGGACGACGCCGTCGATCGCGACCACCTGCTGACCGCGGTGAGCCTGTACTGGTTCACCGGTGCCGGCGCTTCCTCCGCGCACGCGGTGTACGAAGGCATGGAGGTCTACCGGCAGATGGCCCAAGGCGGATGGGACGACGGCGGCGAGGCGCCCGCCGGTCCGCCGCGCGGGATCGCCGTCTTCGCCGGGGACACCACGATCCGCAGTCTTCAGGACGGTCCGGTGGCACACTGGTCCGAGTACGACACCGGCGGCCACTTCCCGGCGATGGAGGTCCCCGGTCTGTTCGCCGAAGACCTCCGTTCCTTCCTGCGAAAGTGCGTCTGACGAATGGATCAGCTCAGCCCACAGGCCCTCAACCGCGCGACCCTGGCCAGGCAACTCCTGCTGGATCGCGCCGATCTGCCCGCCATGACCGCGATCGAGCGGCTGGCAGGCCTCCAGGCGCAGGCCCCCGACTCGTCCTATGTCGGACTGTGGTCACGACTTCGGGATTTCCAGGTGGACGAGCTGGCGAAACCGCTGGCAGCCCGCGAAGCCGTCCGGATGACCTTGATGCGCGGCACGGTGCACCTGGTGACGGCCGCCGACGGCCTCGCGCTGTGGCCCACCCTCAAACCGGTGGTCGAGCGCGGTTTCCTCGGCCACTACTCGCGGGAGGTCGCCGGGCTGGACCTCGCCGCGATCGCCGAAGCGGGACGGGCACTGGTCGCCGAACGGCCACGCACCCGCGCCGAGATCCGGGCCGCCCTGGCGCCCCGATGGCCCGACGCGGACCAGCCGACGCTCGGCTACGCGGTCAACAGCCTGCTCCCCCTCGCGCATGTGACCCCTCGTGGCCTGTGGGGACAGACCGGACCGGCCGCGTTCGCCCTGCTCGAAGACTGGGTCGGCGAACCGATCACGGAGGGGATCTCCCTCGACGACCTGGTGCTGCGCTATCTCGGGGCGTTCGGCCCGGCGACCGTCCGCGACGCGCAGGTCTGGTCGGGGCTCACTCGGCTGAAGGAGGTCTTCGAGCGGCTGCGGCCGCGGCTCATCACCTTCACCGACGTCGAGGGAAAGGAACTGTTCGACCTTCCCGACGCCCCGCGCCCCGACCCGGAAACCCCGGCGCCGCCCCGGTTCCTTCCCGAGTACGACAACGTCCTGCTCTCCCACGCCGACCGCGTCCGGGTGATCCCCGACGGCCGCCGCGTGCCGTTGCCACCGGGGAACGGCGGCCGCCGGGGCACGCTCCTCGTCGACGGTGAATTCCTGGCCATTTGGGCGATCAAAGGGGCGACCCTCACGATCGAATCGCGGGAACCCTTGCCAGATCAGGATTCGATCGCCGAAGAGGGCGCCCGGCTGCTGGAATTCGTAGTGCCGGATTCCGAGTACGACATCCGTTTCGGTATCGGCGGATAACGGTCCGGCCTTTTGCCGTAACGATGGGCACCGTTCGGGCGAAGCATGGGCGCAAAGAGCCTGAAGGGAGCGGGCCATGAGCAGGAACTACGGTTTCATGACGGTGCTGGCGGGCCTCAGCGCGCTCGCGGTGATCGCGGTCGCGGCGGTGTGGCGGTATCCGAACACTTCGGACGTGACGGCGGTGATCACCGCGGCGGGGACGGTGATCGGCACGGTGGTGGGCGCCTTCTTCGGTGTGAACGCGGCCTCGGCGGGACGCGTGAAGGCCGAAGAAAGCCGGGATCAGGCCACAGCGGCATTGGTCAAGGTGGCGACTCAGGCGGATGAAGGCAGCGACGTCGCCAAGGCGGCGATGGAGGGGGTGCGCTGACAGTCCTCTATGGACAATCAGTCGAGCGCTTCGAGCAGGGCGAGGTCCGGCGGGACGAGCGTCGTGGACAGCACCAGTTCTCGCAACAGGTTGTCGTTCAACGCGTTCCCGACCGGCTCGCCGACCTCTTCGCGCCGCAGCCCGAAAACGCCGCCGGCGGACAACCGCCCCCGGACGTCGATGACGACGTGCTCGACCCGGCGGGCGGTCCACGTCTCGTCCGGCCGGAGTTCGGAGAGCACCTCGGCCGTCTGCTGGCGGGACAACGGCTGCGGATTGAGGTCGTGCAGCAGGTAGCGCTGCCCGAAGACGACCAGGACCAGGCGTTCTTCCGCGCTGAGGCGCCAGCGGCGGGGCGGCACGGTGACGTCGTCGTGGCGGGTGACGGGATGCCCGCCCTCGGGACCCGCGACGTACAACTCGAGCAGGTGCTCCCGCCTGCCCGAACCGCGGACGAACAGCGGCGTGTACCCGTCCGACAGGGGAATCGGCTCCTCACCGCGGGAAAGCCAGCGGGAATTCGGCAGGCGGATGGGCAGCTGGCCGGTGTTGCTGACCCACCACTGCCCGTCAGAGAAGTTCAGCAGCCCGTGCTTGCGGCTGACCTGCAGGTCGTTCTCGCCCACACAGACGTCGACCTGCGGCCGATTACGCCCGAAAGAGATCTCGCCGCCCTCGCCGGGATCGACGGACACGCCACCCGCGAGCGTGAGCGCGAAGACCGCGCCGGGCACCGACCGGGGCACGCCGAGCGCCAGGCTCTCGTGCGTCGTCGTGAGCCGCTTCATCGTCCCTCCTCCTGATCCCCGGCATTATGCGAGATCCCGCCGGGGACGGGTCCCGGTGTCGCGTTCGTCCGTATGTTGGGGTCATGATTGACTTCTCCAAGGACACCGTCTTCAAGCTCACGCCGTGCAAGCCGAAGGACATCGCGCCGACGGTGCAGCCGATCATCATCCCCGGTGAGGAGATCATCTCGTCGTTCAAGGCGGTGCGCGACTTCGTGGTGTTCACGAACAAGCGGCTGATCGCGGTGAACGTCCAGGGTATGACGGGCCGGAAGAAGGACTTCACCTCGCTGCCCTACAACAGGATCCAGGCCTTCTCGATCGAAACCGCGGGCACCTTCGACCTCGACGCGGAACTGGACCTGTGGTTCAGCGGGCTGGGGAACGTACGCCTCGAGTTCCGGGGCTCCGACATCCGGGCGATCGGCCAACTGATCGCCACACACACGCTCTAGCCCGCTTTGTGACTGGCCGTCCGGTCGCGCCGGCCGGCCGGGTTGCGGCGGGCTCTGGGTCCCGTTGGTCGTGAGTGGCGATTCGGGTTCTAACCCTCATCGCCACTCACGCCCCACCCGCCGCCCGCTTTCTGGCCACTGCCTGCATTGCGCGTGCTTAGACGGACGACACGCGTGACTACAGGGACGACACACGTGCTCGGACGGACGACTCGCGCCGGTCGCGCTCGTGTCGTCCATCCAGTCACGCGTGTCGTCCGCCGGATCACGCGAACCCGCCGGCGCGGTACCGATGGTCGTGAGTGTTTCGGGTCGTTAGAACGACCCGAAACACTCACGAGGGCTCACATGCTGATCTGTTGGTTCCGGGGTTTCGCCGACATCGTGATGCTCGCCGATTTCCGCTGCTGACCTGCGCGGACAGGGCTGGACACTTCTCGCGTGTTCTCGCCCCTACCCGACGTCTGACGGCCTGGAGACGGCCTGGCCACTCTCACCTCATCTCCCCGATACGAAGCCATCCACGCGGCCGTCGCGTCGGGTCAAGGCACGCTTTCCCGCCTTGACGCGGCGTGACGGGCCGTTGTGACGATCTGGCATCGGGGCGATGGCTCCGCGTAACAGCCGTTGGTCCGTCTGCGACATCGGTGGCACGAATGTCTCAGTGAGGAGGCCGACGTGCTCATTGGCGTACCTGCGCGCCGCTCGCGGCGGCTGCACCTGTCCACGGCTTCAGCGGGCGCGCCGCCCCGCCGGTGGGCGGAGCGGAGCGGCAGCCCGCCGCGTCGGGCAAGGTGCGCCCGCAGGCGAGACGCGGACGCAAGGTGACCAGCGCGCCGCCGATGGCGGCGCGCCTTGATCCCATAGAGCCAAGTTCGGCAGGACACTCGACTGGCGTCATCGAGATCTGATTGCCAGCGAGCCGCACCAAGCAAGCCTAGTTACATACCGGTTATTCAAACACGACAGGGCACTAATAAATTGCAAAACACAGAGAAGCAGATGGAACTAACAGGCGATATTGACTTCGAAGACAACGCCGCAGAGATAGAGGACCGACAGAGTTCTCCGCCAGAGTACGAGATTGCCACCTACCCAGCGGACTTCACACTCGAGGTTCTTGAAACCAAGTGGAAGTCAAAAGAATTGGTCATCCCAAAGTTCCAACGCCAGTTCGTCTGGTCCCAGGTGCAAGCCAGCAAGCTAATCGAGTCCTTTCTCGTCGGCCTCCCCGTCCCGTCAATCTTTCTCTACACGGAGAGGAAGAGCGAGAAGCTTCTCGTTGTAGATGGGCAACAGCGTCTCCGAACCGCTTTCTACTATTTCGAGGGCTACTTTGGCGAAGAAAAGAACGGAAACCGGCCAACTTTTCGCCTTAAAGGATTAAGCGAAAGCTCACCATTTTACGGCAAGAGCTACGAGGATCTTCTCGCACAAAATGAGGCCGCCGCACGGAAGCTACGAAACAGCGTATTACGCGCATTTATTATTCGCCAGCTGGACCCAGCCGACGATACAAGCATCTTTCACATATTCGAGCGCCTTAACACGGGCGGCACACTCTTGCATAATCAAGAGGTCAGGAATGCGGTTTGCTCGGGAACATTCAACGAGCTTCTACATGACCTCAACGCCCTACCGGCATGGAGAAAGATCCTGGGTAAACCTATTCTTGACAGTCGCATGCGAGACGTCGAACTGGTCTTAAGGTTCTTTGCCCTACGTCACGCATTAGATAGCTACCAGAAGCCAATGAAAGACTTCATGTCGCGATACATGCGAACACACGAGAAGGATGACAGAGCATACATATCCTCGTTCCGCAAAGAATTCACGGACACCTGCACAGCCGTACTTGACAAGCTTGGCGAGAAGCCCTTCCACATCTACGCTGGATTTAATTCTTCAGTTTATGACAGCGTCTTTTGCGCTTTCTCAAGGAATCTTTCTAACATTCCTGAAGACATCGCAGGCAGATACGAAAAAATGGCAAATTCTTCCACGTTCGAAGCGTTGGTTCGAGGTGGAACCACAGACGCCGAACAGGTTCGCGAAAGAGTTCGTCACGTAAACAAGGTTCTATTTAGATGAAGATACCTAGGGTTGACACCACTTTCGCAGATTGCGGAGATCATCTCGAAGAGGCGCGAGCGCATGGCACAGAGATTGAAGCAATACTTACGCGTTACGTGTGCGCCGTGATCTATGGAGCATTTGAACGGGAGCTCCGGAAAATAGTTAAGGCCCGCGGAGAAGGTGACGGATCCGATCGACAGCTCAACAATTTTGTTGAATTCGCAGCCACAAGACTAATTCGCTCGATTAAGATCAGTGAGATAGCCGGTATTGCTGGACATTTTAGCGCTGACTGCAAGAAAGCTTTCCAGGCGAACCTGGACCACGAAGCAGCTGCGGCCTGGGATGTACTAATCAACAATAGACACGATGTAGCACACGACAATACCAGCGCCTCCGGCGAGACCGTCAGCACTATTACATTTGACGAAGCCAAGACTCTGTACAGCAAAGCCTTGACAGTGCTCGACACCTTCTCCGATTCAATCAAGAAGCCATAGCGACAAAGTTCACCGACAGCCCAGGGATCCAACTCTAGCTAAAGTAGACGTCATCTTTTCCGAAGTTTAATGCGTGCCCGATTCGCAAGCGAATAGAAGGGTGAATATTTAGCTCATCTACGACATGGGATCCAACCCAGCAAACCTCCTTACTCTCATTGCTCGTACGCAATTCTCCAGCTTTAAGCTTAGCTCTGAAGCAGATCGAGAACTCTTGGCGAACCTCGCCATCGTCGTACGCGATGACGTGGTTGGGGTTCGAGTACAGCCCAATAACCCCGGTCACCTCGCACTCGATGCCGGTCTCTTCGCGCACCTCCCGCACGGCCGCCTGAGCCAGGGTCTCGCCAAGTTCGAGTTGCCCACCAGGGATCGAGTACAGGTCGTTGTCAGTACGCCGGATCATGAGGATGCGGCCTTCGTCGTCCTGGATGAACGCGGACACCGCGACCGCGATGCTGTTGGCCTTAGGGGCGTTCGGGTCGTTGTAGTAGTCGACGCGTGCCATGTGTGGCCTCCTAGAAGGTGGCGGGCTTGGCGAGGTTCCAGACGGCTTCGAAGCTTTCCGAGTAGGTCTCGAAGAGGTCCCCGGCGGATAGCCGGCCAAAACCCGCGCCGCCCGGATGCGGGAGCCCCTGGCGTCGGACGTGGTGAAGGCGACGGCGGAGAAGCACGGCGTCTGTGTCCGGCCATTCACGATGGAGGTTGGCGACACCGAGAACGGAGAACTCCGGTACGTCCCTGTCCCGTGTGGCTCGACGGTGGAATCGGTGTGCCTGCCGTGTGCTCGGAAAGCCAAGGCGCTGCGACAGGTCCAGTGCCGCGAGGGTTGGCACATGACCGAAGAACCCGACTTCACCGCACAGCCACCGACTGAGACTCAGACGGAGCTGTTGGCATTCCGCGCTGACCTCGTCGCCGCCTACCGGCAAGAGACGGACCAGGCGGAGGCCGACGAGCTGAGGGAGGAGATCCAGGGCGTCGACGACGAACTTCGGCAACTCGGGATGCGGGGCCGTCTCCCCTCGATCGACCTGCCCACGAAGAAGGCGGTGAAGCGGTCGACGAAGCGGCGGCAGGACGCGCCGAACCTGCCTCGACGGAAAGTCGCCAAGACCACGGTTGGTCGGGAGTACGCGGGACGGTCCCGGCCGTCGATGTTCGTCACGCTCACCTGTGACACCTACGGCCCGGTCCGCTCCGACGGTGCACCGGTCGACCCGGCGACGTATGACTACCGGCGGGCGGCTCGGGACGCGGTGCACTTCTCCGCCTTGGTGGACCGGTGGTGGCAGAACCTGCGGCGGGTCGTCGGCTGGGACGCGCAGTACTTCGCCACCGTCGAACCCCAACGGCGGGCCGCGCCCCACCTCCACGCGGCCATCCGGGGATCGGTCCCGCACGACGTCATCCGGCAGGTCACCGAAGCGACCTATCACCAGGTCTGGTGGCCTGCGCACGACCAAGTGGTCTACGTCGACCGGATGCCCCTGTGGGACGGCGACCGCAGGGTGTTCGTCGACCCGGATACCCGCGAGCCGCTGACCGAGTGGGACGACGCGGTGGAGGCCGTGGAAGCCCCGGCACATGTGGTGACCTTCGGCCGTCAGGTGCACTCGAAAGGCATCCTCGGCGGCTCCGAAGAAGCGGGACGACACATCGGCTATCTGACCAAGTACCTCACCAAATCCACGGGTGAGGTGGTCGAAGCCGACACCACGCGACAGAAGGATCACCACGACCGGTTGCACGCTGAGCTGTCGGTAACGCCGTGCTCGCCTCGGTGCGCGGTGTGGCTGCTGTACGGGATCAATCCCAAGGGCGCCAACGGAAAGACCACTCCGGGGCACTGCAAAGGAAGGGCGCACCGGCGAACCACGCTCGGGCTTCCCGGTCGTCGGGTGCTGGTCTCGCGGAAGTGGTCCGGGAAGACGCTCGTCGACCACAAGGCCGATCGGAAAGCCTTCGTGATCGAAGCGCTGGCGGCGGTCGGGATCGAAAAACCAGCACCCGACCCGGCCCGACTCGTCTGGCGCAAAGTCGACTCCGGCGACCCGTCTGTGCCGCCTCGGGACCACCTGGTGATGCACGCGATCTCGGAACGGATCACGTGGAAAGCCGAGTACGACAAGGCACTACTAGCCGCGCAGAGCCCGCCAGATCTTTCGGCAACTCCGCTCGCGGCTTAAGGGGGAAAGCATGGACAGCATCGATCCACTGTGGTCAGTCGAAGACGTTGCGGACTACCTCCGCGTGCCAGTGAAGACGCTCTACCAATGGAAATGGCTCGGAGAGGGACCGCCGGTACGGAAGATCGGCCGTCACCTCCGCTATGACCCGACCAAGGTTCGGGCCTGGGTTGCTGAGGAGGCCGCCTGATGGGACACATCCAAGATCGCTGGTACAAACCCGCCAAGGACGCCAAGGGGAACCTGCGGCTCAACGCTCGCGGAAAACCCGTTCTGGAGAAGACCGAGCTGTACGGCGTCGGGATGCGGTACAAGGTCCGCTACCTCGACCCGGACGGTAGCGAGCGGTCGAAGTCCTTTCCGGACAAGCAAAAGAAGCGTGCCGAAGACTTCCTCATCGAGATGGAGTCGGACAAGCGCGAGGGCAAGTACATCGACCCTCGTGCGGGCCTGGTGCTGTTCGAGGTCGTAGCGCAAAGCTGGCTGGACTCACAGACGGTCGACTACACCAGTCGGGAGCGCTTCGCGACGCGCGTCAACGTCCACCTACTTCCGTACTTCGGCAAGAAGGCTGTCGGGTCGATCCGGCCGAGTCACATCCAGACGTGGCTACGGAAGCTCCAGGACGACGAAGCCTCGGAGACGTCGCGGGCGCTCTACTTCGGGCACCTGGTGTCGATCCTGAACTTCGCGATAGCGGACAAGAAGATCTCGGAGAATCCGGCGCTGTCCAAGGTGATCTCGCGTCCGAGAGCGAGCCGGAATCAGGTCGTGCCCTGGTCCCGCGAACGGGCTCGGGCGGTGCGGGACAACCTCCCGAGGCGGTACAAGCCCGCTGTCGATGTCCCAGCCGGTCTGGGCCTGCGGAAGGGTGAGCTGTTCGGGTTCTCGCTCGATGACGTCGACCGGAGCAAGGATCTGGCGTACATCACCCGACAGGTGCGAGTGGTCGCCGGGCAACCGGTGTTCGCTCCGCCCAAGGGCGGCAAGTCGCGTGAGGTGCCGATCGGGCGGAAGCTGCTCGGTCTTCTCGACGAGTACGCCGAGGAGTTCCCGGCGACCGAAGTCACGCTCCCCTGGTCGCATCCGGGCGGCGAACCCACCACGGTCCGCCTGCTCATGGTGACCGGTTACGGGAAGGTGCTCATAGCTGAGCGCTTCCGGGTGAACTTCTGGCTGCCCGCGCTCAGGGACGCCGGAGTGGAGAAGCCGACCAGGGCGGACGGCGTGCACGCGCTGCGGCACCTCTACGCCTCGGTCCTGCTCGACGCTGGCGAGTCGATCAAGGCGCTGTCGCAGTATCTCGGTCACACCGACCCCGGCTTCACGCTCCGGGTGTACACGCATCTCCTGCCGAGTAGCCACGCCCGGACGCGGAAGGCCGTCGACGACTTCTTCGACGACACGCTCGGCGACCAGGCCGCATGACGGCCTGGCCACGGCCTGACACCTGCCCTGACCCGCGAACCCGCAGGTCAGGGCAGGTTCACGCTTACATGTTGATCATGTGTCCAGCGAGACCGTGCACGGCTTCCTTGACCGCTTCCCCCAGGGTCGGGTGAGCGTGCACGTTCCGCGAGATCTCGTGCACCGTGAGGTCCCACTGCTGCGCCAAAGTCAGTTCCGGCAGCAGTTCGGTCACCTCCGGGCCGATCAGGTGCGCGCCCAAAAGCTCGCCGTGCGTAGCGTCGCTCAGGATCTTCACGAAGCCGACGGCCTCGCCGAGGCCGTGCGCCTTTCCGTTGGCGGTGAAGGGGAACTTCGCCACCTGGACGTCGAAGCCCTTCTCGCGGGCCTGTTCTTCGGTCCAGCCGAAGCTGGCGATCTGCGGCTGGCAGTAGGTCGCGCGCGGGATCATGACGAAGTCGAGTTCCATGGTCTCGGCGCCCGCGATGGTTTCGGCGGCGACGACGCCCATGGATTCGGACGCGTGCGCGAGCATCAGTTTCGCGGTGACGTCGCCGATCGCGAAGATGTGCGGGACGTTGGTGCGGCCGCGCGAGTCGATGGCGATGGCGCCGCGGTCGGTCAGTTCCACGCCGGTCTTGTCCAGGCCGTATCCCTCGACGCGCGGCTGGAAACCGATGGCCTGCAACACCTTGTCCGCTTCCAGGACACGCTGCTCGCCGTTCTTCGACACGGTCACGCGCACGTTGGAGCCGGTGTCGTCGATGGACTCGACCTTCGTCGAGGTCAGCACCTCGATGCCGAGCTTCCGGTAGCGGCGCGCGAGTTCCGCGGAGACCTCGGCGTCCTCGAGCGGGACCATCCGGTCGAGGTATTCGACGATGGTCACCTTCACGCCGTAGTTGTGCAGCACGTAGGCGAATTCGACGCCGATCGCGCCCGCGCCGGCGATGACGATGCTCTCCGGCAGCTCGTTTTCCATGATCTGCTGTTCGTAGGTGACCACGCGGTCGCTGCGCGTGGTGCCCGGCAGCAGGCGCGCGGTCGCGCCGGTGGCGATCACGCAGTTGTCGAAGGTGATCCGCTCGCCGTTGACCTCGATGGTGTTGGCGTCGAGGAAGGTGCCGTGCCCGTCGTATTCGGTGATCTTGTTCTTCTTCATCAGGAAGTGCACGCCCTTGACGCGCCCGTCCGCGACCTTGCGGCTGCGGTCGAAGGCGGCCTGATAGTCGAAGCTGACCTTCCCCTCGACCTGGATCCCGAAGGACTTCGCCTCTTTGGTCACGATGTGCGCGAGTTCGGCGTTGCGCAGCAGTGCCTTCGACGGGATGCAGCCGACGTTGAGGCAGACACCGCCCCAGTACTTCTCCTCCACGACCGCCGCGCTCAGCCCCAGCTGCGACGCCCGGATCGCCGCCACGTAACCGCCGACCCCGGCCCCCAGGACAACGACGTCATAGTGTGCACTCATACCTCGAAACCTACCCCTCACCGGGACGGTCCGAAGGGTGAGACTGCCTACTCAGGACGCGAGCCGCGGATCTCGATCAGCAGCTCGGTCACCGCGGTCATGATCCGCTTGGTCGCCTCCTCCAGCACCTCACGAGACGGCGCAGGCGTCATGAGGTCCGAGAGGTCCACCGGCGGACCGGCGACCAGGTTCACCGTCTTGCGCGGGAAGGCGCGCGGGAGCACGGCGTCCGACGGCAGCAGGTGGTGCGTGCCCCAGTTCGCCAGCGGGATCACCGGGACACCGGTCTCCAGCGCGATCCGCGCGATGCCGGTCTTGCCGCGCATCGGCCACCCGTCCGGGTGATCCGTGAAGGTGGCTTCCGGGAAGATGACGACGCATTCACCCTCACGGACGGCGCTGACGGCGTCGCGGTACGCGTCCGACGCCGTGGCGGCCCCGCGGTAGACCGGGATGTGCTTGCCGGATCGCATCACCGAGCCGATGACGGGCGCGTCCCACAGGCTCGCCTTCGCCAGGTAGCGCGGCACGCGTCCATGAGCCAGGCAGTACGCCGTCACCGTCGTCGGGTCGGCGAACGAGAGGTGGTTCGACGCCACCAGGAAGCCGCCCGACGACGGCAGGTGCTCACCGCCGCGTACCCGGAACCGGGTGAACAGCACGAGGAACGGCCACACGACGTTGATCGCGAAGGCGAACCAGGCGCCCCGGCCGGCGCGGGCGAAGCGCCGGCCGAAGGCGATCATCTGGCGGAACGTCAGCAAGTCCCCCGAAGCGGGGCTCAGCGCGGTCCAGCGTTCACGGGGTCTCAGCACCATGGACGTAATTCGTAGCCGAACCCGCTCCGGTTCGGCTACGACCACGCGCGAACGCGGCGCGGATCACACGCGCTCGAGCACCACCACGGGGATCTCGCGGTCGGTCTTCTTCGCGTATTCGTTGTAATCCGGCCACACGGCGGCGAGCTTCTCCCACAGCTTCGCGCGCTCCTCGCCTTCGAGGGTCCGGGCGCGCGCGGTGAACTTGTCCGCCTTGACCTGGGCCTTGACCTCGGGGTTGGCCTGCAGGTTCTTGTACCAGCCCGGGTCCTCCGGCGCGCCGCCCTTGGAGGCCACGATCACCGGGTTGCCCTGGTCGTCGAACTGGTAGATCAGCGCGAACTTGCGGTCCTCGCCGGTCTTGCGGCCCTTGGTGGTGAGGATGAGGCAAGGTGCGCCCTTCTCCCAGTCGTGGCCCACCTCGCCGTCGGTCTCTTCGTAGCGACGGACGTGCTCGTCACCGAAAAGCATGTCTGCGTTCCTCTCGTCCTGGCGTGTACCGGCGCCCCGCCAGTCTGACGCGAATCGGTCGGTCGCGCTGATCAACTCGTGCAGGGTGCCGGGTTCGTCGAACGCGTGACCCGAGTCGCCGACCATCACCAGTTCGGCGGAAGGCAGCACCTGGCTGAGCTCCCACGCGGTGATGGCCGGGGTGACCACGTCGTAGCGTCCCTGGACCAGAACGCACGGGATGTCCCGTAGCTTCCCGGCGTCGCGGAGCAGCTGATCTTCGGCCAGCCAGCCGCCGTGCCGGAAGTAGTGGTTCTCGATCCTCGCGATCGCGAGGGCGAACGCGGGATCGCTGAACGCGTCGATCACCTCGTCGTGGGGACGCAGTTTGACCGTCTCCCCCTCCCACCGGCTCCACGCGATCGCGGCGGGGCCGTGCACGGCGGGATCCGGATGGCTCAGCAGTTCGTGATAGACCTCGATCAGGTTCTCCTGGCGGCGCGAATACGGCACCGGGGCCAGGAACCGCGACCACGCCTCGGGGAAGAGGAACGCCGCTCCCCCGCCGTAGAGCCATTGCAGTTCCTTCACCCGCAAGGTGGCCACCCCGCGGAGGACGAGTTCCGTGACGCGCTCCGGGTGGGTTTCCGCGTAGGTCAGCCCGAGCACACTCCCCCACGAACCGCCGAAGACCATCCAGTGTTCGATGTCCAGATGCTCGCGCAAGCGCTCGATGTCGGCGACCAGATGCCACGTCGTGTTGACGGAAAGGTCCGCCTCCGGGGTGGCGCAGTTCGGCGTGCTGCGCCCGCAGCCGCGCTGATCGAAAAGGACGATGCGGTACCGGTCCGGATCGAACAGTCTGCGATGTCTCGGACTCGAACCGCCCCCGGGGCCGCCGTGCAGGAAAATCACCGGCTTGCCCTCGGGATCGCCGCATTCCTCCCAATAGATCTCGTTGCCGTCACCGACGGGCAACATCCCTTGGACGTAAGGTTCGATTTCCGGATAAAGGCCGAGCATGTCCGCCACTATGCCCCAAACGCCAGCTTGGAGGATCGATGAAGGCCCGCCCCCACGTGACGCTGGAAGATGTGGCGCGCACCGCGGACGTGTCGCTCGCGACCGCGTCCCGCGTACTCAACGGCACCGCCACCGTCCGGGGGGATCTCCGCGAACGCGTGATCGCCGCGGCGGCCGAACTCTCCTATACCCCCAACGCTCACGCTCAGGCGTTGGCCGGTGGCTCACAGCCGACCGTCGGAGTGATCTGCCACGACGTCGGCGACCCGTATTTCGCCGCGATCGCCGGCGGGATCATGCGCGCGGCGAGTGAAAACGATCTTCTGGTGATGCTCGCGAGCACGTTCCGCGATCCGGCCAAGGAGGTCGCGTACGTTTCGACGCTGCGTGCCCAGCGCGCGTCGGCCATTCTGCTGATCGGTTCCGCGTTCGAGGACAAGGCGTGGGAAAAGGCGATGGCCGCCGAACTCGAGCCGTACCGGCGCGGCGGCGGGCACGTCGCCGCGGTCAGCAGGCACCGCGGGCTCAAAGTGGACACCGTCCAGCCCGACAACCGGGGCGGCGGCGCCGAACTGGCGAAGGCCCTGCTGGACTTCGGACACCGGCGTTTCGCCGTGCTCGCCGGGCCGAAGAGCCTGACTACCGTCGTCGACCGCCTCGACGGATTCGCCGCGGAACTGCTGGAGCACGGCGTCGAACTGGCCGAGGACGACGTCTTCGAGGCGGCGTTCACCCGCGACGGCGGCTACGAGGCGATGGAGAAGGTCCTCGCCCGGCCGCGTAAGCAGTGGCCGACGTGCGTGTTCGCGGTGACCGACGTGATGGCGATCGGCGCGATGTCGGCCTTGCGCGACGCCGGGGTCTCCGTGCCCGGCGAGATGTCGATCGCCGGTTTCGACGACATCCCGGTAGTGCGCGATCTCACGCCCGCGCTGACCACGGTGGCGCTGCCGCTGGAAAAGCTGGGCGAACGGGCCATGGACCTGGCGTTCAAGGCCTCCCCCGGCACCCGGCCGCGCGTGGTGAAGATGTCCGGCGAGGTCGTCCTGCGCCGCAGCACCGCCGCTCCCGCCCGCTGAAACCCTTGTGTGTGGCCTGAGGGGTGACTTAACGTGGTCCGAGAAAGCGCTTTCTCACACCCGTGCCACGGAGATCCGATGACCTTGATCGCCCTTCCCACCGCCGACGGCGGACTGGTGGAGTGGACGCCGCGAGGGGCGGAAACGCCCGCGAAACCGGCGACGCCGCCGACCTCCCGCATCGCCTACGCCGCCGCGCACGTGGTCGCCGACCCGTTCGCCCCCGCCGACCCCGAAGAAGGCGCGGTGCTGGACTGGGACACCACGCTCGCCTTCCGCGAGCACCTGTGGTCCTGCGGTCTCGGCGTCGCCGAAGCCATGGACACCGCGCAGCGCGGGATGGGCCTGGACTGGGCCACCACCAAGGACCTGATCCGCCGCACCGGGGCGCTCGCCGCCGGACGGCCGTGGGTGGCGGGCGTCGGCACCGACCAGCTCCCCGACGGCGAGGCGACCGCCGGGTCCATTGTGGACGCCTGGCGCGAGCAGCTGGACCTGGTCGGCGAGGCGGGGGCGATCCCGGTCGTGATGGCCAGCCGCGCGCTCGCCGCGTCGGCTTCCGGACCCGCGGATTACCATGCCGCGTACGGAAAACTGCTCTCCGGCGCGGACCGCCCGGTCCTGCTGCACTGGCTGGGTGAGCAGTTCGACCCGGCGCTGGCGGGCTACTGGGGCCACGGCGACGTCCGCGAGGCGGCCGAGGAACTGGGCAGGCTCTGCGCCGAGCACGCCGGCGTGATCGCCGGGGTCAAGGTTTCCGTGCTCGACGCGTCGATCGAGACCGAATTCCGCCGCGCGCTGCCCGAAGGCGTCAAGTGCTACACCGGCGACGACTTCAACTACCCGGAGCTCATCGCCGGGGACGACCAGGGCCACAGCGAAGCGCTTCTGGGCATCTTCGACGCCGTGGCGCAGGTCGCGGGCGCCGCGCTCGCCCGCCTCGACGAGGGTGACAAGGCCGGTTTCCACGGCCTGCTCGACCCGACGGTCGCCTTGAGCCGGGCCATCTTCCGTGCTCCCACCAGGAACTACAAGACCGGCGTCGTCTTCCTCGCCTACCTCAACGGGCACCAGGACCACTTCCGCATGGTCGCCGGCCGCGAGTCGGCCCGCTCCATCACGCATCTGGCCGAACTGCTGCGCCTGGCCGACGCCGCGGGCGCGCTGACCGATCCGGACCTCGCCGTCGCACGGATGCGGCCGCTGCTGGCCGCGGCGGGGGTGGCCTGATGGACCGGTTGAGCCTGAACCAGATCACCACCAAGGCGTGGTCGCTGCCGGAGGCCGTCGCGGGCTGCGCCGAGGCGGGCGTTCGCTGGATCGGCCTGTGGCGGGACAAGGTCGCCGAGACCGGCGTCGAGGAGGCCGCCCGCTTGCTCAAGGAGTACGACGTCGGCGTGTCGTCGTTGTGCCGTGGCGGTTTCTTCACCGGGGTCACCCCGGAAGGCGCCGGAGTGGACGGTGTCGCGCAGACCAGGGAGGCGATCGACGAAGCCGCCGCACTGGGGGCGGACGTCCTCGTCCTGGTCGTCGGCGGGGTGAACGGCAGTCTTAAGTCCTCCCGGCAGCGGGTGGCGGACGCGGTCGGAGCGCTGGCGCCGTACGCCGGTGAGCGCGGGGTCCGCCTCGGCCTGGAACCGTTGCACCCCATGCAGTGCGCCGAGCGTTCGGTCCTGTCCACTGTGGACGAGGCGCTGGCGATCGCGCTGGAGCATCCGGCCGATCAGGTCGGCGTGATCGTCGACGAATTCCACGTGTGGTGGGATCCGCGGATCGAGGAGTCGATCGCCGCGGCGGCGGGCCGGATCGCCGGATTCCACGTCTGCGACCAGAAGGTGCCCCTGACCGACACCCTGCTCGGCCGGGCGCTGCCCGGCGACGGCCCGATCGACCACCGGCAGCTGAAAGCGTGTGTCGAGGCCGCCGGGTACACCGGGCCGATCGAGGTCGAGGTGTTCGACGCCGACCTTTGGCGCCGCCCCGGTGGCGAGGTGCTCGCGGAGACCGTCAAGGCCTACCGCGACCACGTTTCCTGACCCGTACGGACGGAGCGCGTCGGTCGGCTGCCATGACGCTCAGCGAGAACACAGAGCGTGTACGCCCGTGTCGGTGACGTGTTCGCCTGGCTGCGCCTCGCGACCGCCGCGCTCTGTCCTTTATGGACATATCGAAGGAAACGTTAGCTCCCCGTTACGGAACGGGTGGTGTTCCTAACGTCCAAGCCGAAAAGAACAGTGTTCAACGGTTAAGCTCCCCCGCATGCCGAAACTGCTGGTGGTGGAAGACGACGACGCGATCGGCGGCGTCCTCGAATCGACCCTCCGTCTGCACGGCTACGAGGTTTCCTGGCAGCGTGACGGCCGCACCGCGCTCGCGGCCGCGGCGGACGGCGACATCGACTTCGTCCTGCTCGACCTCGGCCTGCCGGATCTGGACGGGGTCGAGGTCTGCCGCCGGCTGCGGGCGGAGCTGCCCGGCGCCGTCCTGGTCATCCTGACCGCGCGGCAGGAGGAGATGGACGTCGTCGTGGGCCTGGAGGCCGGCGCCGACGACTACCTCACCAAACCGATCCGGCTCGGCGAACTGCTCGCCAGGGTGCGGGCACATCTGCGGCGCGGGACGGCGCCGCCGGAGAGCAGGCCCGCGATCGCCATCGGCTATCTGCGGGTGGACACCGCCGGCCGCCGGGTCAGCGTCGGCGGGCGGGAGATCGCGTTGCGGGCCAAGGAGTTCGACCTGCTCGCCCGGCTGGCCGAGCAGCCGGGTGTCGCGGTCAGCCGTGACACCCTGATGTCCGAGGTGTGGGACGCGCACTGGTACGGCTCCACGAAGACGCTCGACGTCCACATCGCGGCGCTGCGCCGGAAGCTGACCGAATCGGCGCCCACGCCCGAGCAGGCGCCCAGGATCTCGACCCTGCGCGGCCACGGCTACCGCCTGGAACAACCCTTCGAGAATCAGTAATCGCGCAGGTCGGAGACCTCGTCGCGGGCGGCGAGCTGCGCGATCCTCGCCGACGCCGCCACACACGACCCGATCACCACCAGCGCCAGCAGCCCGAAGTAGCCGTGCGGCGAAGGCACCCTTTCCACCTTCGAGACGAAGACGAACAGCACGCCCAGCAGATGCCCGGCGATCAGGCCGCCGCCGCCGACCACCAGCGCGTCACCCGCGATGAACGCCGCCACCTGCCGCCGTTTCCCGCCGAGCGTGCTCACGATCAGCAGATCGCGGCGGCGTTCGTTGAGCGCCGCCCCGAACGACGGCCCGGCCGCGGCGGCCGCGAGGATCAGGGAGGCGATCAGATCCACCTCGGCCTCGCCGCAGCCGTCCTTGGTGAGGGCGGTCGCCATGGCGAACGCCACCGCCAGCGCGACCAGCACCAGAGACCGCGCCAGGAGCGCGCTCCGCCACGAAATGGACAGCGCGATCACGCCGGCGAGTCCCGAGACGAGCGGCCGGAGTATCCCGCCGATCGCCCGCTTTCCCTTCCGCAGCCCCAGCTCCACCAGCCGCCACAGCAGCATCGTGCCGCCCGCCCAGCCGAACAGCGGCCAGACGAAGGCGAGCGCGAGCAGGATGACGTCGAGGCCGTAGGGCGACCACCAGGGCGGCCCGCCGTCGGCCGGGACGAAATACCACTCGCGCAGCACCGGGGGCAGGATGGCGAGTGCCGCCACGAGCACTCCGGCGAGCAGCAAGAGAACGATTTCCCGGACGACCGCTACGCCCGTGCCGGTCGCGAAGCCACAAGCCAGGGACACGACGCTCCCGACCACACCGCCCGCCAGCCCGGCCGCCGCGGCCTCTGCCGCGGCCAACCCGACCACCTGCCCGCCGGTGGCGCCGCGGGCACGCAGCAGATCCTGATCCGCCCGCAGCACCCTCGCCGAGGGGGTGGACAGCAGCACCACCAGCACCATCGCGGGGATCCAGCGCGGTGCCGGGGCCCAGGTCCAGTCGTGCACCGCGAGCAGCGTGGTCACGATCGCGACCCCGGCCGCGGGCACGCCGAGCCTGGCGGGGCGCACGCGCGCGATCCCGCCGACCCACAACGCCATCGCGGCGATCACCGGTCCAGCACCAGCTTCCCGTCGACCATGGCCCATTGTTCCCCGAACAGCCCGGCCGGGGCGGCTTCGGCCGTCGCCACCAGCAATCCGGCGGCCAGCTGGTCCGCGGCGCGCACGAGCCTGCCGAGCAGCCGTTCGCCCTCGCGCTGGTCGAGCCAGCCCGCCGGGTCGTCGGCGAGGATCAGTTTCGGCGCGGGCGCGAGCGCCCTGGCCAGGATGGCGAGCCGGATCTGCTCGCCGGTCAGCTCGCGGGGCGCCTTCTTGGCGAAGCCGTCGAGGCCCACGAGCTCCAGCGCCCCGTCGACGGCGTCACGGACCGCCGTGCCGGTCCGCCCGGCGAGCACCAGCGGCAGGGCGACGTTGAGCCGGACGTCGAGGTCGCGCAGCAGCCCGCCGTCCTGCAGCACCAGCCCGATCAGGTCGGGTCCCGGCGGCGACGGCTCGAAGGCGGGCCAGTCGATGGTGCCCGCGGTCGGTTTCTTCATCCCGGCGAGCAGATGCAGCAGCGTGGTCTTCCCCGCACCCGCCCTGCCGGTCACCACCGCGCGGGTCTCCGCGCCGATCACGCAGGTGACGCCGTGCACGGCGACCACGGCGGTCAGCCCGGAACCGTAGGTGTGCGCCAGTTCGTCGGCGCGGACCAGTGGCGCCGTCACGCCACTCTCACGATCCGCTGCGCGGCCGCCGCGATCTCGGGGTCACGGGTCGCCACGACGACGGCCGTCCCGCGAGCCGCGACGGCGCACAGCAGATCCATGAGTTCGAGTGCGGCGAGCCCGTCGAGTTCTCCGGCGGGTTCGTCGGCGAGGACCACGTCAGGCGCTCCGGCGAGCGCGACGGCGACCCCGGCCCTCGCGCCTTCCAGCGCCGAAAGCGTGTCCGGGTAGTCGTCGCCCCGTCCGGCCAGCCCGACGAGTTCGAGCAGGTCGCCCGCGGTGCGCCGCCCGGCGAGCCGCCCCGCCAGCACGACGTTCCGCTCGACGGTGAGGTGGTCGAAGAGGTTCCCGCGCCGGAGCAGCACGCCGACACCGGGGGCGCCGAGGAGGGGCTCGCCACTTCCGGCGGGCAGCACGGCCACACACTCGCCCGGGACGGCGAACCGGACGAGGGGGACGGATCCGGGCCCCGGGCCTGCCATGACGGCGGCACGTCGGCGCATGGCCCCAAGGTAAGGCGAAGGGGGTCAACATCGCCTTGATCTCAGGTCAACGGACGGCAAAATATCGCGTCGGGTGGGTGATCCTCTCGCACTTCGGCCACACTCTGAGCGTGCGCCGCCGGATCGTCACCCTCACCGTGCTGGCCGCGGTGCTGGCGATCACCCTGTTCGGGGCGCCGCTGGCCATCGCGGTCGCCAAGTTCCACGAGGGCAACTCGACCCACGACCTCGAACGGGTCGCCGACACCGTCGTCCTCGGCGTGGCCGGCGACCTGGCCAACGGCCGGATCCCGGAATTGAGGCCGGTCAAAGAGGAGGAGGGGCGGATCCGCGGGATCAGGGTCGCGGTCTACACCCCGACCGGCAGGCTCCTGGCAGGCAACGGCCCGAACAGCGAAGACCGCTTCGTCCGCGAAGCGCACTACACCGACATGGCGACCGGCACCCGCGACGACGAGATCGTCCTGGCGGTCCCGGTGCTCAGCGGACCGTCGCTGGTCGGGGTGGTCCGCGCCGCCCATCCCCGCTCGGAGCTGGACGCCAAGATCCGCCTGACCTGGCTGAAGATGATCGCGCTCGCCGGGATCGCGATCGGCGCGAGCTGGCTGATCGGGCGCCGGATCGCCACCCGGCTGGCGCGGCCGCTGGAGGATCTGGCCGCCACCGCCGAACGGCTCGGCGAGGGCGACTTCACCGTCCGCGCCCGCCGGACCGGGGTCCACGAGATCGATCAGGTCGCCGAGGCGCTCGACGTCACGTCCGAGCGGATCGGCGAGACGCTGGACCGCGAACGGACCTTCTCCTCCGACGCCTCCCACCAGCTGCGAACCCCGTTGACCGGGCTTCGGCTCCAGTTGGAGGCCGCGCTGGAAAGCCCCGACCGCGACCCCTACGCGACGATCCGCGACGGCATCGCCTCGGCCGACCGGCTCGAACGCACCATCGACGACCTGCTGGCGCTGGCCAAACAGACGAGGGCCCCACGCGCGCTGCTCGACCTGGGCAAACTCTTCGAAGAGGTCCGCCAGACCTGGCACGGCCTGCTCGCCGGACGCGGCCGCGCGCTGCGGATCAGCGGCCGGGACGCCCTGCCGGCGCGGGCGGCGGACGCGGCCGTGCGGCAGGTGCTCGCCGTACTGCTGGACAACGCGGCGACCCACGGACGCGGCACGGTGTCCGTCCTCGCGCGCGACGCCGGGGACGCGCTGGCCATCGACGTGAGCGACGAGGGCGCCATCGAGGACGGGCACGATCCGTTCGCGACCGTCGACCGGACCGAGGACCACGAAGGCAACGGGATCGGCCTGCGGCTGGCGCGGAGCCTGGCCGAGGCGGAAGGCGGGCGGCTGCGGCTGACCAGCCCGGCGCCGACGACGTTCACGCTGCTGCTGCCCGCCGAGCGCCCCTCGCCGAAAGAAGAAGGCCCGGGCCTGGCGAGCTAGGGGGGGTTACTCGCCAGGCCGGGCCGGTAGGAGGCAAACGCGCCCCGACAGCGCGCACGGCATGCCACCTGACTGAAGACGGTAAAGACCAGCGGGCCAACAGACGGTACACGCCGGATTAACTGACACTTTGCTTTTGAATGTCACAGGAATCGAGCAGTTGCCCGGCCGGGCTGAATCGATCGTGGGAAGATTGACCGCATGACCACCGAGCCGGCGCCGAGATGGCGGAGACTGGAACCGGACGAGCGCAAGGAGCAGATCTTCGCCTGCGCGGCCCGCCTTTTCTCCGACCGCCCGTACTCGGAAGTGTCCACTTCGGACATCGCCGCCGAGGCCGGGGTCGCCAGGGGTCTGATCAACCACTACTTCGGCACGAAACGCGAGCTCTACCTGGAGATCATCCGGCGGGCGCTGACCGTGCCGCGGCTCGCCGTCGAGATCCTGCCGGAGGGCCCGCTCGAACTGCGCGCCGACGTCGCCATCGACTGGTTCCTGGACATGGTCACCAGCCAGGAGAAGATGTGGCTGGCCGCGATCGCGCCGGAGGGCATCGGCCGGGACCTCGAGGTCGAACGGATCCTCGAAGAAGCCGATCGCGAATCGGCCGACCGGGTGCTCGAAGCCGTCGGCCTCTCCCGCGAAAGCGAACACGGGCCGGAGTTGAACGCGCTCGTCCGCGCGTTCGGCGGGATGGTCAAGGCGGCGGGCCGCGAATGGCTCGTGCGCGGTTCACTCGATCGCGCGCAGGTGCACACCTTGCTGAGCAAGTCGCTGGTCACGCTGGTCGGTGAGGTCTTCCCCGAGATCCAGCGAGGCTGAGAAAGGGAGAAGCCCCCGGCACCTCGAGGGGGAGGTTGGTGCCAGGGGCTTCGGGACCGGTGACGAGCACCGGTATTCCTCCACACTACGCCGATTCCCTGTCACGGCTCTGTCAAACGTCCGATTGCGTTCAGCTGGGTGAGCCGGAGTTCGAGACCGTCGAGACAACGCTGCACGGCGTAATGGTAAAGCCGCTCGTAGTAACCGGCCGCGAGGTCGGGATCCGCGACCAGCTCGGCGATCGACTCGCCCAGCGCCGCCATTCCGGGCAGATCCTCGCGCGTGCGGTACGCCGCGTAGCCCTCGCATCGGTCGAGCTGGAGCGCCATCGCGCTCTCCCGGTCGTCCTCCATCGCGACGAACTGGCAGGCGGTGGCGAGCAGCAGGTTGTAGGCGAACGGCGCTTCGCCGCCGAAGCCGGCCGCGAGCAGACGGCCGATGCCGGTGTTCATGGTCGGCACGGCGGCGGCGACCGACGGCCCGAACAGGGCGAGGCGGCGCGCCGAACCGGGATAGCGGCGCAGCACGGTCCGCACGGTCGGCAGGAATTCGTCGAACCAGTCCCGCCACGACAAGGTCTCGTCGGGCAGCGTCAGTTCGCCGACCACCCGGTCCAGCACCGCGACGACGACGGTGTCCCGGTCGCCGACGTGGTGGTAGACCACCGCGGGGTAGGCGTCGACGGCGGCCGCGAGCTGCCGCAACGTCCAGTTCTCCAGGCCCGATTCGGCCGACAGCTCCAGCGCGGCGTCGACGATCCGGTCCCTGGTGACGGCCGGCCGTCCGGAAGCCGCGCGGGACCTCGGCCGGGAACCCGCGTCTTCGGAGAAAGTCGGCATGCGGGCTACCGTATCCGCATTCGGCTGGTCGGACGGCGGGGGCTTCCGGCAGGATCAGGCCATGCCCCGCGCGCGTGTGAACGGTCTCGAACTCGAGTACGACACCTTCGGCTCCCCCACGGATCCGCCGCTGGTCCTGGTGATGGGACTCGGCGCCCAGATGGTGACGTGGGAGGAGGGCTTCTGCGCACTGCTCGCCGAGGGCGGGTTCCACGTCGTCCGCTTCGACAACCGCGACATCGGCCTTTCGTCCTATCTGGACGATCTCCCCGCGCCGGATCTGGCCGCGCTCGCCGCGGGGGACCTGACCTCCGCGCCGTACCTGCTGTCCGATCTCGCCGCCGACATCACCGGGCTGTTCGACGCGCTCGGTTTCGCCCGCGCGCACGTCGTCGGGGCGTCGATGGGCGGGATGATCGTGCAGCAGCTCGCGATCGACTCGCCGGAGCGGCTGCTCAGCCTCACGTCGATCATGTCGACCACCGGGGATCCCTCGGTCGGGCATCCGGAACCCGCCGCGCTCGCCGGGCTGACGCGGCCGCCCGCCGCCACCCGGGAACAGGCGATCGAAGACGGCATCGCGTGGTTCAAGCTCGTGGGTTCGCCCGGTCACCCGTCCGACGAAGAGTTCCTGCGCATGAAGGCCACCCGCAACTACGACCGCGCGAACCACCCCGAGGGCGCGCTGCGGCAGGCCGCCGCCGTCGTCGCTTCGGGTGACCGCACGGCGAAGCTGCGCGACGTCCACGTCCCCACGCTCGTCATCCACGGCGAGAGCGACCCGCTGATCAACGTCAGCGGCGGGAAGGCGACCGCGGAAGCGATCCCGGACGCGGAACTGCTGCTGTTCCCCGGAATGGGCCACGAACTGCCGCGGCAGCTGTGGCCCGCGATCGCCGACGCGATCATCGCGCACGCGCGCGAAGCCTGACCGGGGTCAGGATTCCGTCAAGGTTCCCGGTGGAGCCGTAGGGAAGGCGTTCACGCCCGCGGCACGGCCGGTGAGCCGGAGTTGACTGGGCGGATGAGGAAAACCGAGTGTTTCGGCTTCCCGTTCGGTTGTGCCGCCGTCGTCGCCGCGGCGTCGGTGGCCGGACTCCTCGGTTCGGCGCGACATCACGTCTTTTCCTTGCTGGCCTTGGGTTTCGTCGTCCTCGTCAGCGGTGTCGCGACGCGTTTGACCGCGACCGCGGGGACGGCCGTGATCGCCTGGGGTGTCCATTCGGGATTCACCGTCGGGACACTGGGCGCGCTCCAGTTCACGACCGAGACGGGCGTCGCCGCCCTCGTGTTCACCGCCGCGACCGCGGTCGGCGCGCTCGCACGGCATTTCGTCCACGATGCCGGGTCCGAGTCGCCCCACCCCCTGGAAGGGGCGACTCGGACGCGGCTTTCCGGCCCTGACACACCTGCCCATCCCCCTCCGGCGGGCGAGTGCGACGGGGATCATCGATCACGGGAAGGTTCCAGCTGGTCCGCTCGTACCCAGGTCGCGTGAAAACCGAGCGGGACCCGCTGGGGCAACAGGACCCTGGCCACGGGTCCGGCAGCGAGATCGGCGGCGTCGAAGACGTCCAGCTCCGAGCGCCCCTCACGCTCGTCCTGGACGAAGGTCACCAGATAGCCGTCGGCGGAATCGGCGGCCGCGCCGTCGCGGGGTGCGAACGGCGCCTCACTGCCCCACCGGCCCGGACCGAACCGGTGTTCGGTCTTGGCGCCGGCAAGATTGTCGTAGCACACCAGGCCGTCGAATTTGAGCGTCGACTCCGGCGAGATGTGCACCGCGTAGGAGAAGCGATTCCGGCCGCCGACCACCCTCGAGTCGACGGACGGAAATTCGGTGTTGTCGTCGTCGAGCTGGTTCTCCAGGCACTGCCCGGTCCGGAGGTTGAACCGGTAGCGGTGCAGCGAGGCGTCCAGCCGCAGGTACGACAGCATCTTGGCGAGCGGGGTGTGCGCGTCCGCGCGCGGTTGCGGGCGCTGGACGCGGCAGACGTCGAGGACGATTTCTTCGCCCTGCTCCCAGGAATTGACGACGTGGTAGATGTAGCAGGGGCTGGCTTCGAACCACCGGATCTGGCTACCGTTACCGTAGCGAGGGAGCACCCCGAACCGGCTCGGCAACGACCGGTCGAACACCAGCCGGTGACGGCCGTTGCGCGCCGCCTCCCTGTCCTGGACCAGCGGTAGATCCATCAGGACGGCGTAGTTCTCGGTGATCGCCATGTCGTGCGGCAGGCGCGGGCCGGGGAGTTCGATGTCGGTCGTGGTCGCGACCTTGCCGTCCGCGCTGATCACGCCGTAGCGCAGGTACGGCGGGCGCGGCCCGTAGTCGAACCAGAACATCTCGCCGGTGCGCTCGTCGACCTTCGGATGGGCCATCATGTCGCCCACCAGCGTGCCGAGGAAGTCCTCGGCGCCCAATGTCTCCAGCGAAAGCGGATCCACCGCGTACGGCGTGCCGCACATGTACCAGGTCGAAAGCACCTTGCCGCGATGGAAGATCAGGTCGGTATTGGCGCTGTCCTTGACGTTCAGGCCGTGCGTGTTGCCGAACGGGTTGCCCTTGGGCGACTCCATGACGCCCTTCCACAGCGCCTTGCCCGCTTCGGATTCGGCCTCGAACGCCTTGGTGCGGACCCAGCGGTTGCGGTAGCGGGCCTTGCCGTTCTCCAGATGGACCGCGTGGATCATGCCGTCGCCGTCGAACCAGTGGTAGCGCCCCTCCGGCTCGAACCGGGGATTCGGCCCGTTGCGCAGGTACACGCCGTTGAGGTCCGCGGGGATCTCGCCGACGACCTCGAGATCGCTCGCGTCGATCTCGTCGCCGACCGGGGCGTAGACGCCCATCAGGTACGGGTTGACCTCGGGTTCCCCGGTGGCGACTGCCACCAGGACCGGCTGCTCGGAGGTGCTCGTCATCGGTACTCCCCGGCTGGTTCGTGTTGACCGATGGCTGAGACACTATGATTTCTGTAGTCAGGTGTCAAGAGGCTTCTGTTGCTGTAGTCAGTAGTACGCTGACAGCGACACCACCCTCGGAAGGAACCACGTGACAGAGGCGACGGCGCCCCGCGTCCGGCCGGCGGGCGATCCGCTGCGCCGGGCGCTCGAACTGCTCGGCGATCAGTGGACCTTGCTGATCCTGCAGAGCCTTTTCCTGCGTTTCCGCCGTTACGAGGAGCTCCGGCTGCGGCTCGGCATCTCCCCCACCGCGTTGTCCGGGCGGCTGCGCGACATGGTCGACGCGGGCGTGCTCGTCCGCACGCCGTACCGGGACGCGCGCCGCACCCGGCACGAGTACCGGCTCACCGAACGCGGTCTCGATCTGTGGCCGCTGCTGATCTCGATCTGGGCGTGGGAACGGGAATGGGTCGAGGGACGGCGCGCGGTACTGCCGACGCTGATCCATCTCGACTGCGAACTGGCCACGTCGGCGCCGCTCGGCTGCGCCTCGTGCGAACGCCGGGTCGACGCCCGCGACGTCCGCGCGCGGCGGCTCGACGAGACCGGCGTCGTCGAAGCGACGGCGTCGAAACGCTTCCGCCGCAAGGACGCCGAGTCGCTCGCGGGCGATCCGCTGATGTTCTTCCCGGACACGATGGAACTCCTCGGCGACCGGTGGTCGACCGGGGTCGTGGTGAGCGCGCTGCTCGGGGCACGGCATTTCTCGGAGTTCGAACGCGAACTGGGCATCGGGCCGAGCGTGCTCTCGGGGCGGCTGTCGCGACTCGTGGACGTCGGCGTGCTGCGGACCGGGATCGCGAAGACCCGCACCGACGCGCACGACTACCGGCTGACGGCGAAAGGGCTCGCGTTCTTCCCCGCGCTGGCCTTCATCGCCGAATGGTCGCGGGGTTTCGAGGTCCCGGGCCAGGAGCCCGACATCACGCTGGAGCACGTGGACTGCGGCAACCGGCTGAAGCCGATCCTGCTGTGCGATCACTGCTGGCACCCGCTGCTGCGGGACCGGGTCCGGTTCGGCGGTCCGGTCCAGCTGCCCGCGCCGTCCAGGTGACGTAAATCGACTCGCCAAGCCGGTCGGTTCCTGACAGGCTGGCGTGGTCACACGTCGTCACCTCGGAGGTAAGAATGACTGAACCCGCACCGTCCCCGGCGGATGGCGAAGAGGACGACACGAAGCGCAAGTTCCGCGAGGCCCTGGAGCGCAAGCAGGCTCAGGCCCGCTCAGGCTCGGCGCACGAGAACGGCGGCGGGAAGAACCTGCACGCGCACGGTCCGGCGGCGAACAAGCGCACCTTCCGTCGCAAGAGCGGCTGAGTCCCCGGCACATCCAAGTGCCATGAAAGGTCCTTTCCTTGCAAATTTTGCAAGGAAAGGACCTTTCATTGCGTTCTGAGGGCCGCTTTCGGGGGAGCTACACCGTCAGGATCGACCGCAGCCCGCCGACCTCGGCCATCCGGCGTTCGGCCAGCCGGTCCGCCGCCGTCGCCGGCGGCACACCGTCGGCCTTCGCCAGCGCGAAGACCGCCTTGGTGGTGTCGAAGATGGCCGTCGTCTTGCGCTTGGCGCGCGCGAAGTCGAAGCCGTGCCGCTCGTCGTCGACCTGGATCACGCCACCGGCGTTGACCAGGTAGTCCGGCGCGAAGAGGATGCCGCGGTCGTCGAGCTGCTTGCCGACGCCCGGATGCGCGAGCTGGTTGTTGGCCGCGCCGCAGACGATCTTGGAGCGGAGCAGGCCGACGGTCTCGTCGGTGAGCACCCCGCCCAGCGCGCACGGCGCGAAGACGTCGAGTTCGGTGCGGATCAGCGCGTCGAGGTCTTCGACGACCTCGACCCCGGGGTACGCCGCGCGGGTGCGTTCGATCGCCGCGGGCGACACGTCGGTGATGACCACCTGCGCGCCCGCCTCGATCAGATGCCCGACCAGGATGTGCCCGACCTTGCCGACACCGGCGACGCCGACCTTGCGGCCCGCGAGGTCCGGGACGCCCCAGACGGTGTCCGCGGAGGCGCGCATGCCCTGGTAGGTGCCGAAAGCGGTGAGCACCGAGGAGTCGCCGGCGCCGCCGTTCTCCGGCGAGCGGCCCGTGACGAACTCCGATTCGCGGGCGACGACGTCCATGTCCTGCACGTAGGTGCCCACGTCGCAGGCGGTGATGTAGCGGCCGCCCAACGTCTGGACGAACCGGCCGAAGGCGCGAAGCAGCGCTTCGGTCTTGTGCTTCTGGGGGTCGCCGATGATGACGGCCTTGCCGCCGCCGAGGTCGAGCCCGGCGAGCGCGTTCTTGTACGCCATCCCCTTCGACAGCGCGAGGACGTCCGCGAGCGCGGCGTCTTCGGACTCGTAGGGGTAGAACCGGGTCCCGCCGAGCGACGGCCCGAGCGCCGTCGAGTAGATCCCGATGATGGCCTTCAGGCCGGTGGCCTGGTCTTGACAGAAGACGACCTGTTCATGGCCGGTACCTTGGCCGAACACTTCGGTCACTGTGGTGACTCCTTGTCCTGGAGTGCACGCTGCTTGTGGCTCACGTGCGAAGTTCCTGCAACAAGGCACAGTCCCCGACGAAGGTCGTCCGGCGGCGACGGTGCCACATCGCAAACCTAGATCGCCCCGGTCCGTTCGCCAAGCCGGGGCCGAGGTCTCTCAGCCGTTGACGACCTCTTGAAGGACACGGAGCGCGGAATCGAGCTGCCGGTCGGACAGATACGGCGCCGGTCCGAACCGCAGATACGCGCCGCGGCTGTCGGTCCGGACGCCGCGCTCGGCGAGAGCGGCCTGCAGCGCACCGGCGTCGGCGCATTTCAGCGACAGGAAGCCGCCGACGCGGTCGAGCGGCGTCTCCCGGTCACGGGTGATGACGTCCTCGGGCAGCCCGAGCTTGTCGAAGCCCTCGGCGAGGAAGCCCACCTGGTGCCGCGAAACCTCCCGCAGGAACTCGGGCGTGAGCCCGTGCTCGGCGAAGAACCGGAACACGCGAGCGCCCCGGTAGTGGCTCGTCGGGTCGTAGGTCGCTCCGGCGAACCTGTCCGATCCGGCGGCGTAGGCGATCTGGCCGGGCCGGCGCTCGTCCGCGAGCGCGCCGAACTCGGCGTACCAGCCGGTGACGACCGGCCGCAGTTCCTGCGCGTGCGCGGGCATCCGCAGGAAGCAGTTGCCCTCGCCGAGCTGGAGGTACTTGTAACCGCCGCCGAGCACCCAGGCGTTGGTGAGCCCGAGGTCGTGCAGCGAGAACGGGACGACGCCGAGCGCGTGGTAGGCGTCGACGACGAGGTTCACCGACTTCGAAAGGCAGACGTCGGCGAGATGCGCGAGACCCGGCACGAGCCGGGAGGTCTCGAACAGCACGGCCGAGACGAGCACGGCGGCGGTGTCTTCGGTGACCTCGGCCGCGACGCGTTCGGCCAGCGTGGCGACCGGCGCCGCGGGGACGCGGACCACCTCGACGCCCTCCTCCGCCAGCCTGCCCAGCTGACGGCGCAGGGTGTGGAACTCGCCGTCGGTGGTGACCAGGCGCGGACGGCGGGGCAGGTCCATCGCCGAGAGGAACCGGATCACCAGATCGTGGGTACTGGCGCCGAGCGCGATGGCGCCGTGCGGGTCACCGAGCAGCGCCCGGAACCCGGCACGCATCTCGTCGGCCTTCGCGAAGGCACGCTCCCACTTCGTGTCGACCTCTTCGGCCGCGTCGGCGAAGGCCTCCAGAAGACCTTCCCGCGCGACGTCCGGCCACGCCTGATGCGAATGCCCGGTCAGCAGAATCCTGTCCGCCACGCCGAAGGCCTGGTAGTGCTCCGCGAGCGCGTTGGGATCGCGGCGGAGTTCGTCGAGGTTCGTCAAAGCCTGCTCCGCACCGCCCAGAGATCCGGGAACATCGGGGAGAAAAGCGTCGTACGCAGATAGTGCGCGCCCGACGAACCCCCCGTCCCGGTCTTGTCTCCGATGGTGCGCTCGACCATCTTCACGTGCCGATACCGCCACTCCTGCATCCCTTCGTCCAGATCGACCAGGTGCTCCGCCACGACGGACGGCCCGGTGTCGTCGCGGTAGACCCGCAACAGAACCTCTTGGAGCGCCGGAGAGGGTTCGAGTGGCTTGGTGACATCGCGCCCGGTCGGGACGTCGTACCCCTTCACCGCGAGGTAGGTGACGAAGGAGTCGAAGAGCGACGGCCGTGACATCGCGTCCGCGATCTGGGCGCGCTGTTCACCGCCTTCGGGGTAATGCGCGAACACCCGCTCGTCCCGGCGGCCGAGGACGGCCTCCAGGACACGGAACTGAGCCGACTGGAACCCGCTCGACGCGTCGAGTCGCGCACGGAAACTGGTGAACTGGCTCGGAGTCATCGTCTCGAGCACATCGATCTGCGCGACCACCACCTTGAAGATAGTCAGGATTCGCCGCAAAGTGCGGACGGCGTGAGCGGTGTTACCCGCTTCGAGTTGCTCCTGCAGGTAAAGCGCCTCGTGGAGAACTTGTTTGAACCAAAGTTCATACACTTGGTGGATCACGATGAAGAGCAATTCGTCGTGCTCGTCGGACCGCGGATGCTGTGCGTCCAGCAATTCGTCCAGCGAAAGGTAGGACGTGTAACTCAATGCGGCTTGAGTGTCGTTCATTTTTCTGTCACCTCGTCGAAATGGCGTTGCGCCGCCGGGGCCAGCGCCTGATAGAGATCGTGGAACAACTCGACCGCGGCCGCCCGGCTCGGCGGAGCGGGCACCAGCCCGACCGGAAGCTCCGGATCGAGCGACGGGAAGGCGCGGAACGTATGCGTCAGCCAGGTTCGGACCTGGAACGCCTCGGCGTCAGGCAGGTCGCCTGAATATCCGCCGAAATCTCGGACGAACGCGTCGTAACGCGCGGCGAGGCCGTCGAGGTTCCACGCCCGCGCGGCGAACCGCCGGACGTCGAGCCCGGCCGACGGTTTCCCGAGCATCAGCCCGGCGTGTTCGGCGACGTCCAGTTCGGCCAGCAGGGCGAGCACCTCGGCCTCGCGGTCGTGCGGCGCGATCCAGGTGCCGTCCTGGACCGGGCCGAATCCGAGGAAACGCAGCCGTCGCACCAGCCGCTCCCTCGCCTGGCGGCGGCTTTCCGGGATGCTCTGCCACAGCACGGTCCACTGCCCGACCTCGCGGTCGCGCCTGCCGAGGGAGAAGATGCGGCGGTCGCCGTCCTCCAGCAACGCGATCGTGCGACGGGTCAGCGAGTAGTGGACGAGCCTGCCGGCCTTGTGCCTCGCGAGCAGGTCGCGGCGAGCGAGCCTGGCCAGCGCGATCCGCGCGGCGCCGTCGGAGAAGCCGAGCCCGGCGAGCACGCCGACCAGGCCGCCGGACCAGACACGACGGCTCTCGCGCGGCGACACGTAGGTACCGAGCAGCGTCATCACCAGCTCCTGGGGACCTGGGTCGCCGTGGGGCGGGGCCGATTCGGGCATGAGCGCAACTCTATACACCTCAGGCCGCTGCGGTGTAGCTTGATTCGAGTGACGTACTTCGCGGAGTTGAGCTCGCGTCAGGTGGCCGCGCTCGCGTCCGACGCGCGTGTTCCCGTGCTGTTGCTCCCGGTGGGCGCCGTCGAGCCGCACGGACCGCACGCGCCGCTGGGCACCGATCCCCTGATCTCGCGCGGGATGTGCGAACGCGCCGCCGCGCGGCTGGCAGGCGATCCCGGTCTGCGCGTGCTGATCCTGCCCGAGGTGCCGTACGGGGTGACGCGGTTCGCCGCCGGGTTCGCGGGCGGCGTCTCGATCGGCGAGGAGACCCTGTACGCGCTGCTGACCGAGATCTGCGGCGCGCTCACCGAACAGGGGCTCACCCGGATCCTGCTGGTCAACAACCATTTCGAACCGGCGCACCTGGCCGTACTGCGACGGGTGGCGGAGGCGGCGGGCGTCGGCTTCGTCGACCTCGTCCGCCGCCGGTACGCCGCGCGGCTCACCGACGAGTTCCGCTCGGGCGAATGCCATGCCGGGCAATACGAGACGTCGCTGGTGCTCGCCGACCGGCCGGATCTCGTCGACGCCGCCGTCCAGCGCGGACTGCCCGCGGTCCACGTCGACCTGGCACGCGGCGGGGTCACGGACTTCGCCTCGGCCGGGATGACCGAGGCCTACTGCGGCACCCCCGCCCAGGCGACCGCCGAGGAAGGCGAAAAGACCTTCTCGGTGCTCACCGACATCCTGGTCGAAGCGATCCGGGAGCTCGTATGACCTTCAATCTGGCGACCCATTTCGTCGACCGCCTCCCCGGACAGCGGACGGCGTTGCTGTGCGGCGACGAGGAAGTCACGTATGCGCAGCTCGGCGCCCTGGTGAACCGGGCCGGGAACGTGCTGCGCGAACTCGGTGTCCGAAGTGGACAACGGGTTTTGCTGGCACTGAACGACAGCGTCGAGTTCGTGGCCGTCTGGTACGCGGCGCAGAAGATCGGCGCGGTCACCGCCGAGGTCTATTCCTTCCTGCAGCCCAAGGATTACGCGTACTACCTCGGCTACACGGAGGCCGTCGTCGTCATCGCGGACGCCTCGACGCTGCCCGCGCTGCGCGAAGCCGGGGCACGGAACCTGCTGGTCGTCGGCGATGTGGAATTGCTGCCCGGCGAGCACTCGTTCTCCACGCTGATCGCATCGGCATCGGACGAACTCGAAGCCGCGCCGACCACGCTGGACGACGTCGCGATCTGGAAGTTCACCACCGGCAGCACCGGCGCGCCCAAGGCGTGTGTGCATCCGGCGCGCAGCGCGCTGGAAAGCTTCGACCGGTACGCGCTCGGCGTGCTCGGACTCCGCGAGGACGACCGCGTACTGGCCGTGCCGAAGCTGTTCTTCGGCTACGCGCGCGATCTGACCGCGTTGTTCCCGTTCGGCGTGGGCGCGTCCGGGATCGTGTTCCCGCAACGCAGCACCGCCGACCTGCTGTTCTCGCTGATCGAGCGCTACCGGCCGACGATCCTGGTCAACGTGCCGACGATGATGAGCGCGATGATCGCCCACCCATCGGCGTCCTCTGTGGACATGAGCTCGCTACGGCTCGCGACGTCGGCGGGTGAGGCTTTGCCGTCGGAACTGCATCGCAAGTGGGACAACCTGTTCGGTGTCCCGGTGATCGACGGGATCGGCTCGTCGGAGGCGTACCACATCTATCTGTCCAATGTGCCCGGCGCGCAGCGGGTCGGCAGCCTCGGCCGCGAGGTCCCCGGCTACACCGCCCGCGTGCTGGACGAGAGCGGCGATCCGTTGCCGGACGGCGAGATCGGCACCCTGGAGGTGACCGGTCCGACCATCGCGCGCGAGTACCACGGAGACGCCGAGAAGACCGCGCGGACGTTCCACGGCGACACCCTGCGCACCGGCGATCTGTTCAGCCGCGACACCGATGGATACTTCCACCACCACGGCCGCGCCGACGATCTGCTGAAGGTGTCCGGCGTGTTCGTCGCGCCGAGCGAGATCGAAGACTGTCTCATCGGTCATCCCGCCGTCGTCGACTGCGCGGTGCTGGGCGTGACCGTCGACGGCCTCGTCGTCCCGCGGGCGTGCGTCGTCCTGGCGGAGGGCGCTTCGGCCACGGCCGAGGAACTCAAGGATCACGCGCGGGCCCAGCTGGCGAAGCACAAGTACCCGCGCGAGGTGGTGTTCGTGACCGAACTCCCCCGCACCGCCAACGGAAAACTCGATCGGCGCGCGTTGCGCCGGGTGGAGGCAGAGTGAGCAGGATCGTCGTCGTCACCGGCGGGACCCGCGGGATCGGCGCGGCCATCGCCGCCCGGTTCCGGGCCGCCGGCGACAAGGTGCACGCCCCCGGCCGGGCCGACTGCGACGTCACCGACGAAGACGCCGTCGCGCGGTACTTCGACGGTCTCGGGCCGGTGGACGTACTGGTGAACAACGCCGGGATCTCGGCGAGCGCCCCGCTGGCGAAGACCTCGCTGGAGCAGTGGCGGACCCAGCTCGAAGTCAACGCGACCGGCGCTTTCCTTTGTACACGGGCGGTCCTGCCCGGCATGCGGTCACGCGACACCGGCCGGATCGTCACCGTCGCCTCGACTGCGTCGCATATCGGCTACCGCTACACGGCCGGGTACACCGCGTCGAAGCACGCCGCCGTCGGCCTGATGCGGGCGACCGCCGCGGAACTGGCGGGCACCGGCGTCACCGCGAACGCCGTCTGCCCGGCCTTCGTGCGCACGGACATGACGGCCGCCTCCGTCGCCCGGATCCAGGAACGGACCGGCCGCGACGAAGCCGACGCGGAAGCCGCCCTCGCCGCCGCGTCACCACTCGGCCGCCTGCTCGAACCCGACGAGGTCGCCCACGCGGTGACCTTCTTCGCGGCGCCCGAAGCGGCCGCGATCAACGGACAGACACTCGTCCTCGATGGAGGTGGGATCCAGTCATGAGCCCGTTCCGCGCCACGCCGCCGATCACGACGGACTGGGAGCACTTCGAGTTCACCGTGGACGATGGCGTCGCCACGGTCACCTTGAACCGCCCCGACAAACTGAACGCGCTCACCTTCGACAGCTACGCCGACCTGCGCGACCTGCTGGCCGAACTGCCGCATCGCGGCGACGTCCGGGTGCTGGTCATCACCGGGCAGGGGCGCGGTTTCTGCTCCGGCGGCGACGTCGAAGAGATCATCGGCGAACTGCAGAAGATGGAGTCCGCGGAACTGCTGGAGTTCACGCGGATGACCGGCGCGGTGGTGAAGGCGCTGCGCGAGTGCCCCATCCCGGTGATCGCCGCGGTGAACGGTGTCGCCGCGGGCGCGGGGTCGGTGATCGCTCTGGCGAGCGACTTCCGGCTGCTGGCGTCTTCGGCGAAGTTCGCCTTCCTGTTCACGAAGGTCGGACTGGCCGGTGCGGACATGGGCTCGGCGTACCTGCTGCCGCGGCTGGTCGGGCTCGGCCGGGCGACCGAACTGCTGATGCTGGGCGACAAGATCGATGCCACCCGGGCCGAGACCATCGGGCTGGCTTCGAAGGTGGTTCCCGACTCAGACTTGGCTTCGGAGGCTTCCGCGTTGGCACGGCGTCTTGCCGATGGGCCGGCTTTGGCTTACAGCACGACGAAGGTGCTGTTGACGCGTGAGCTGGATATGGACCTGGGGAGTTCCATCGAGCTGGAGGCGATCACGCAGGCTTTGCTGATGACGGCGAAGGATCACGGGGAGTTCTATGCGGCCTGGACGGCTGGGCGTTCGCCTCAGTGGACTGGTCGGTGAGGTCTTTTCGGTGACCGTCGGGGGCTCCGGCCTTTCGGTCGTGACTGGTCCTTTGGTGATGGACTGTGTGGATTTTGGGACGTTGGATGTCCCAAAATCCACACAGTCATGCGTGACCGGTCCAGTCATGATCATCAGCTTGTGACGCGCTCTTGAATCGTCCGTTAAGGACTGGGCGGCGGATCGGGTCCTCAGGGATTTCGGGTACCGGTGTTTCGGTCGTGACCGGTCTGGTGACGATGGACTGTGTGGATTTTGGTGCGTTGGATGACCTGGAATCCACACAGTCGTGCGTGATCGGGCCGGTCGTGGTGGTCGTCCGTTAGGGAACGCTCCCGTCGTCGATGAATCTGGGGAAGGCGCAAACCCTCAGCCGCGAATACGGAGGGCTTCGTCGCGGAGTGGCGGGTTCTGAGGATTCTCGGTCGGGCGAGCGATGGACTGTGTGGATCTTGGGACGTCACCCGCACAGGTATGCCGAAGGGCCCGTCGCCTGGATGGCTGGCGGGCTCCTCGGTGGTCAGACGTGGTGCAGGGTGTTGCGCCTAGGTTTTCGGAGCGGGTCCCTGTACTGGGGTGGGATGAACTCCGGTAACCCGTCGGCGGCCATGCGGACTTCCCAGTCACCGTGGTGAATCAACCGATGATGGAAACCACAGAGCAACACGAGATTCCGGAGATCGGTGGGTCCTCCGTCTGCCCAGTGCTCAATATGATGAGCGTGGCAATTCTTCGGTTTCCGATGACAGCCCGGGAAGGCGCAGCCCCCGTCGCGGATGTTCAACGCGCGTCGTTGGCCTGGTGTGACGAAGCGTCTCAGGCGTCCCATGTCCAAGGGTTCACCCGAGGCGCTCATCACGACCGGCAGCATGAGGCAGTCGCAGGCGGCGAGCCGTGCTTCCCGCGCGGTCATGGTCCCCACGAAGTCGAGACACGCGGTCCCGAGACCGGACTTCAGTTCCTCAAGTCCGATGGTGACATGCACCAAGGTCCGATAGCCGCTAGTGCCCGGTTGGTCCGGGCACGCGATCGCCAGGTCGAGAAGTTCGGCCCAGGCGTCTCCCATGCGCTCGCACTTCATCCGCAGATCCGCCTGCCCGAACTCGTCGACTGGTCGTGGCTGGGCGTGTGCTTCCAGGGCTGCGGCGGTGCGTGCGCCGGTCTCGTCATCGAGGAGGCCGGTGAGTTTCCAGAAGCCGTCTTTGCGGCGTTCCAAGGTGATTTCGCGGCGTGGTTCTTTGGGCTCGGGGTCTTTGGGTTCGTTGCCGTCAGGGTTCAGCAAGCCCAGCAGGTTCGCCTCGGCCTTGGCGAGCTGCCGCGGGCCGGCAGTCGGGGCAAGGTTGGCGAGGATCTGCTCCGCACCGGCCCGGTCCTCAGCCGAAATGTCGGCGGGGAGGTTCTTCAGGATCTCCAGGATCTGATCGATCCGCTCGTCCCCGACCAACCCCTGGGCGGCGACCGCGGCGGTCGCGGGAGCGAGAGGCGGAACCTCCGTGCCATCCAGGGCCCGGGTCGGGTTCAAGGCGATGGCGCGCTTCACGATCGGTCCTGCCTCACCCCGCGACAGCCCCGCGATCTCGGCGAGCCAGCTCGCCGTACTCCCATGCCCGTACAAGTCTTTGGCGCCCCGAGACTCGATCTCCGCCAGGAACTGCCCCAGACAGGCGGTCGCGATCCGGATCACCTGCAACGTCTGCTGCACGCCATGGGCAAGCTCCAGCTTGCCGGCGCGCCACAGTTCTTGCGGCAACTCGGGGAGGAAGGTCTCGGACACGACTCCATAATACACCATAAATCGAACACGTGTTCGTAATTTTAAAGTGACAAATAAAATGCGCGAACAACACCGAAGAGTGAAACCGCCGCCAACCCCGAATCACCCTACGAAGGCACCCCGCGCACTTAGTCGACTAAATGCGAGCAACGGCGGGCGCACCCTCAAACACGCCGTCGAGACAGATTGAATAGAACCGAAGGCCAGGCCGGCCACCATGCGACTACCTCCAAGCACCCCACGCACTTAGTCGGCTAAACGCGAGGCCCTCTAGCCATTAGCCGACTGAATGCGAAGAACCCCAAGCAATTAGTCGACTGAATGCGGAGAAAGAGAACCGGCAGCAGAAAGCAACCGATCGGCAAGGACCCGGCACCGCTCCCCCAACTCCACCGGTTCGATCACCTCGAAAGCGTGCCCCAGCACCACCACATGCATCAGCAGGAAATCGAGATCCCCGGCCCCGCTCAGCACCTCGCACCGCGAACGCCCCCGTTCCCGCACGACAGCGGCCGACGCCGGGATCTGCGAACGCACGACCGGAGCGGGCGCGTGCACCAAAAACCGTGCCTGGTGCCGATAGACCCGGCTGGCGATGTTCTCCTGCACGTACGCCGCCGCGTCGGGCGCCGAGCGCGGGCGGAATCGCCACGACCGCGCGGAAACCTCGGTCATCCGGTCGACACGGAAGGTGCGCCAGTCGTCGCGGTCGAGGTCGTAGGCCAACAGATACCAGCGCCGCCCCGAGGCCACCAGCCGATACGGCTCGACCCGCCGCACCGTAGAACCCGAAGACGGATACTCGAAGCCCAACTCGACCTCGTCGCGGCAAGCGCGGGCCAGGGTCATCAGCACCTCGGGGTCGATCGGCGCGCGGCTTCCGTCGAAGGCGACCACGGAGCCGGACAACGCGCTCACCTCGCGCCGCAGCCTGGTCGGCAGCACCCGGTCGAGTTTCGTCAGCGCCCGCAAAGCGGCTTCCCCGCTGCCCGCGCCGGCGAGCAGCGAGACCGCGGTGGCGATCGCCTCCTCGTCGTCCAGCAGCAACGGTGGCATGTCATGGCCGGGCCCGAGCTGGTAACCCCCGCCGACACCGTTGCTCGCCTGCACCGGGTAACCGAGCGCGCGCAGCCGCTCGACGTCCCGCCGGATCGTGCGCGGCGTGACACCCAGCCGCTCCCCCAGCTCCGGGCCGGTCCACACGGCACGCTGCTGCAACAGCCCGAGCAGGGTGAGCACCCGTTCGGTCGTCCCGCGCTCGTCCTCCATGTCACCCACTCTGCCAGAGATAGCGGACCGATCCTGTCCGCTAGGCATGTCAGACTTCTCCCATGAACCGCAAGAGCCGCGAATTCCAGGTCAGCTTCGACGCCCGCGACCCGAAAGCCCTGTCCACCTTCTGGCGCGACGCCCTGGGCTACGTCCACCCCGGCCCGCCCGGGGTCGAGGTGCCGGAGGGCACCGACCCGCTGGACGCGTGGGACGAGTTCCTCGAGCGCGTCGGCATGCCCGTGGAGCAGCGCAACAGCCGCTCGGCCCTCGAAGACCCGGCAGGCGAAGGACCCAGGATCTTCTTCCAGCAGGTCCCGGATGGCAGTTGCATCGGAGACGTAAGCGGCTCAACATGGACCCATGACCAGGTACGTTGCACTGTACTGCCGGATTTCGGTTGACCGCTCTGGCCGCAAAGAGGGTGTCCAGGCTCAAGAGCGATGGGGGCGGGCGTACGCCGAGAAGACATGGCCGGGTGTTCCTGTTCGCGTATTCCCAGACAACGACCTGTCAGCAGCGGCCGACGACGTAGTCCGGCCCGGCTATGACGCATTGCGTGCTGCGATCGAACGCGGCGAGATCGTCCATGTGTGGACGGTGGAACAGTACCGGGTAGAGCGTCGCGAAATTCAGTGGTTCGAGTTCGCCGCGATAATGGACGCGGCCGGTATCGGCGAGCTACACACCAACCGGGACGGCATTGTCCGGGTGCGAGACGACGTAGCCGGAATCAAGGCCGTTTTGGGCGCGGGCGAAGTACGCCGCCTCAAAGGGCGGATCAACGACATTTTGGCGGACAAGGCCGCGTTGGGGCAGCCTCCGGGGAGTCACACGTTCGGCTATCGGCATTCGAAGACCGAAGACGGCACCAAGACTTACGAGCAGATACCCGAGCAAGCGGCGGCCATCCGGCAGGTTGCTGAATGGGTGCTTTCGGGGTGGTCGTTGGCGAACATCGCGAAGCAATTGCAAGAGCGCGGGTTGCGGGGAGCACACGGAGGCAAGATCGGCCCCAATGGCGTTAAGAACATGGTGACCGTTCCAACAGTGGCGGGCCATCGAGTGTACCGAGGTCAGATTGTCGCTAAAGGCAATTGGGAACCGATCCTGGATGAGGAGACGTGGCAGGCGTGCCGCCTCAAGCTGTCTCAGCCGCGCCGGGTGAAACGCTCCGACGGCAAGGGCACTTATGAGATCAGCGAGCGTCACCAGGGCAATTCGACCGGCCGCAAGTATCTGCTGACAGGTGGGCTAGCGGTGTGCGGCGTCTGTAAGCATCGGCTGACGGGCGCGCCAAAGAAGATCGGGAAGCGTCGGGTTCCGTATCTAAGCTGCCACCCGAACCTCGGCGGCCGTGGATGTGTCGGAATCATCCTGGAAAGGACCGAGGAGATTGTCGTGGACCGTCTCTTTGACGAACTCGACAAAGACGACTTCCTGAACGCGATTGCAGCCGATGAGCACGGTTCGCGCCGGGAAGAGATCACTAAGCAACTCGCAGCACTTGACCGCCAGCGCGCGGAATTGGCGAAGTTGTGGGCAACCCCAGGCGAGTTGACCATGACAGAGTGGAAGGAAGCGCGGAGCACGTTCACGAAGAACGAACAGCGCCTGCGCAGCGAGTACGCGCAACTGCCACCCCCGGTGATCGATGTTGACATTCAGGGTGCGCGCGAAGCATGGCCGGATATGACCCTGGATGAACAACGCGCGTTTGTGCGCCTGTTCATCGAGAGAGTCACCGTGCACCCTGCAACGCCGGGCACGTTCCGGACGTATGACCCGGAGCGAGTGAAAATAACGTGGCGATCGCTACGGCGCACACCAGCCGATCCCGCTGATCAATAACCGTCGGTTCGCCGAGCATGAAGACTACCCAGCCCATCCAATGCTTCGTCGTGGTCGCTTGCCGCATGCTGAGCATTCCGGGAATCGTGGCCATAAGGTGGCGTCTGAGAGACACGTGTTGGGTTCTCGCTCCACACGCCCCCAATATCGGCGAGCACATCGGCTAGCGGATTTTCAATGTCCGCGCTCGCCAGTCGCACAGCTTCAATAGGGTCGTCTGGGGCCGACGGCAGGTGTTTCGATTGCATGTACCGGGAGCTGACGTTCGGCCCCGCAGGAACGAGGGCGAAGTACTGGCCACGCTCACGGCCTTCGCGGGGCGTGTAGCCGTACTCTCGACCTGCGGCGTCCTGAACCACCAACTGATCACTCCAGACGACCACCTCAAGGTGATCAGGCCAGCGGTGCACCACCTCACCGAACAATTCGGCCGCCTCATCACGCGAGACCTTCCGCGTCATGCCCTTCTCCCTCCCCTGCGTTCTTGTGGACTCGCTCCGCAGCCCCAAGGATAGGGCTTTGCGGAGCCTTCCGGACCTGCGCGCGTTTCGGGCCGTCCGAAGTGAGGCGAGCTAGCTGCTCATCAAGCCACGACGCGGCGATGCCGTCCCAGTAGTCCCGTGTTGCTCCTGACGGAGGCTCAACGTCGACAGTCTTGCTGTAGAGCTGCACAGGCCATCGCCGGTGGTCGTCAGGCATGACCCAAAACTCACAGATCACGTGCATGGTTGATATCCGATCACAAGATGCCCTTGCCCGAGTTGCTGTCTGAGTGTCAGTTCGCCGAGTTGCGGGCCGGGCGCGGTGGTCGGAGTGTCGTCCAAGACGGACCCGAATTCCAGACGGCACGCGTTCACGACGCTGGTGATGTGATCCGGCTCGAACCGCACAGCGCTACCGGGGACCGACAGGCGCGTGACGTAGTCGCGGGGGTTGGTGACTTCGGCGGCCAGTGCCAGGAACGCGCCCGGGCAGTCCGCCGCGCCCCGCGCAGTGGCGAACGCGTCCGCCGCTTCCGGGCTGAAATGAAAGCAAAAGTCGGCGGCGGCAGTGGTTCCGGATGCCGCCGCTTGTCGGCCGCCTGTGGCCTGATCGGACAGCCGGACGACCAAGTTCCATACGAGTGCGTTCGGGGTGCGCGGCAGAATCCGCGCGACCGCTTCCGCGTGCGCCGCGTTCAGTTCGTCCTGTGTCTGGCGGGTCTCTTCGGCCGCGTTCACGGCCAGCATGACCGAACCGGCCGTCACCATGGCCAGTCCGAAAGCCAGCGCGCCGAGCGTCTGCCAACGGCGGGTGCGGAGTCGCAGGTGGACGGCGGCGACGGTCGCGGCGTAGACCATGATCACTCCCGCGATCACGGCCCACCACCACGGGTCCACATAGGTCAGCAGCCACACTGCGACCACGAGCAGCGGCACCGTCAGCCGCCACGCCAGCGGCACGCCGCGCCCGAGCAGCAGCATGACGACCATGCCGCCGACGCCGCCGAACAACCAGGGCCACATCTGCCAGCCCGAGAGCCCCCACGACACCAGGGCCAGCAGCAGCGCCACACCGAGTGCGGGGTATCTGAGACCCCGCTCAATGGCAGCGTGCCGCCGCTCACGAGCGGCGGCACGTTCGCCAGCCTCTGCCATCCGATCAAAGAACCTCGGTCCTCCACCCATCACTTCAGGATGCGCCCGGATCAGCCGGAACGCCACCTATCGGCGCTGGTCCCGCACTGTGGTCGCGGACATGAACACGGTTCCTCTCATCGCCACCGTGAGAACAGAGCGCCCCTCCGGCCATCCGGCCGGAGGGGCGCTCCACATGGGCAGCTCTCAAACTGCGTCGTAACGCCGAGCGAGAGCGGCCCGGACGATCCGCGCGGCCCTGGTGAGGGTGAGCGGGTCGTCTAGGGCCAAAACCGGCCCCACGACGCTCTCAGCGCCCCGGGTGGCGGTGCCCTGTCCGCCGTCCCGGAGTGAATCGGCGTCCGGCTGGTCCGCGTCCTGCGGGCCGTCGGCGTGGTCACCGTCCTGTGTGTTCGGTCGGCCGTCTGCGGTGCCGTGTCCGTCCTCGGATTCGTCGGCGTCGTGGTCATGGTCGCTGCCTTTCGAGCGGGTGTCTGCGGTCGCTGGTCGTGTCGAACGGGAAGGGTCAGGCAAGGGCGGTCACCTCCCGTCGTCCGTGGTGAGGGAGGGACCTTCGCGGGTCCCGGAAACACCCGGGTTTCGGCCGGTTTCCGGGGTGTTCGGTCGGCGGGTCCCTGGGGTCCCTGAACCGCGTTCGCCCTGGTCAACGCCGGGACTTTCGTTGAGGGACCCGGCAGGGAGATCTCCCTGCGTCCCTGCCGGGTGCCCACTCGAATCCCTGCGGTCGCGGGCACGGTCGGCGAGCGCGGCGGCCACGTCCTCGGCGCGGATGACCTTCACTCCGTCCGACTTGACCGGAGTGATTCCGGAGTCGGTGAGTGCGGCTGTCAGGTCCCGGAATGTCCATCCCTCGTACTCGTCCGGGTTGTGCCGCGCCAGCCGCGTTAGGACGACCTGTGTCCGAACGCGACGTTCGCCGTTCATCACCGTGTCTACATCGGCCAGGTGGTCGACGGCGGCGGGTGCCGCGTCGAGTTCCGGCGGCGCGCTGGTCTCGATGGCGTGGCCTGCTTCCTCAATGGCTGCCATGGCGCGGGCGATGACCGGTGTCACGTCGTCGGCCCCGTCCTCGAACGGCACATAGAACGTCCGCACCAACTCGAAAACCTCATCGGTGATGCCGACCGCGACACAGGTTCCCCGGTCGGTGTTGATCCGCAGTTCGGTCGCGCGGACACCGGCCGCGTACCGGCCAGAACCCAACAACCCGTCATTGGCTACCTGATCGGCCACCGAGAACGCCACGCCGCAGGAGATGTTGCGCGTGATCTCCCGGGGAATGCTGTCCTTTGTGGGCGACTGCGTGGCCAGCAAGAGAACGACGCCGTACTTGCGGCCGCGTTTGATCAGCCGCACCGCCAGCTCCGCCGCCCGCTTCCCGAACTTCGGGTGCTGAAACAGTTCGTGACACTCATCGATCGCACACACCAGCGGGTGCAAGCCCAACGCGCGTTTGTCGGCGAGCTTGCGCGACACCTTCGGCGGCCGCCCGGGTTGTTCGCCGAGCGTCTTACCGCGTCGCTCCATTTCAGTCAGCAAGTCCGCCAGTGCTTGCGTCGCCGCCTCGGCGACGCTGTCATCCATTCCCATGCGGTAGCGGGACAACCGGGGTTCGAACGGAGCGAAGTCCGGAGACTCGCCCATCACGAACACCCACAACTCGGCCGTCGGGTCGAGTGCCGCGCCGAGCATGAGCGTGCGCAGCGCTGACGATTTCCCTTGCCCGGGGCGGCCTCCGATCAGCCAGTTGACCCCGAGCAACGGCGCGTTGATGACCAGCCCGCGTTGCGAGAGTCCGAACGGGACACCCTCGAAAAGGTCGAGGAGTCCATCGTGGACCAAGGGCCAGTCGCCGGCGCCGCGGCCGCCTAGAACGCCCTTGTCCGCGACCCACAGATCTAGGATTCCGTCCTCGGATCCCTTGGTGGGCCACGTTTCCAGCGCGGCACGTCCGAGGTTCGCCGCCAACCTGGATCGGCGCGCGGCCACCATGTCGGCCGTGACACCCATCGGCAACCTGATCTGAGCGGCGGTGCCGTCGCCGTCCTTGCGGGCGGCCACCGTGTACACGAGTTCCCCGCCGTCGCGGTAGAACTTGTCCAGCGGAGCGATACCGAGGTGAGCGAGTGCGCGGGAGATCATCCGTTCGTCGATCCACGAATCGGCGTCGTCCCGGTCCGGTTGCACGAGCCACCCCGCACCCGGGGTCCGGTCGCGTCCCTCGAACGCGGCCGCGACCACGAGAGCCAACGGCAGCGCCCACAACACCACCGGTCCGAGGAACACCAGCACGGACCATGCCGCGTCGAGTCCGTTGTAGACCTCGGCGAGCCACGTCCACATGTCCGTCCGTTCCATGAACGCGGCCACCGCCCACAACACCGCCACCACCGGCGCGGCCACCCGCACGGCGATCACGAACCGTCGAACGGCGATACCGACCTTTGCCCATCGTGCCGTCGCGTCGGAGCGGATCAACTCCTGCGCGGCGCGGCGTGCTTCGGCGTCGCCTGCCAGCCGTGCCCGCCGCGCGTCCGCCCGCAGGTCGGCATACGTGGCCCACTGCCAGAATTTCAGCAGCCACCGCCACATGCCGCGCGCCACGAACCAGACCAGCCGCACCACATCGCGCGGAGCCTGCCGAACGCGGTAGGCGGCCAGCGACCGCGCCCGCACCACCGGCGCGGACTGCCACACCCGACGCAGCCACCGGCCGACACGGCGCCGCACCGTCCGCCGACGTGGCTGCGGCAACGTGTCATCCACCAACTCGCCGTCAAGGATCGGCCCGACGTGTTCGACGTCGCGCGACCCGGCACGCTCCAGATCACTGGTCATGGCGCACCCCCTCGGCCACCTCGGCCGCCAGCGCGGCGGCCAGCCGGGACGACAGACCGCGCGAACACCCGGTGGCTTCCCGCACCCATGCCGGAGTGATCTCCACCTCCGCCGACCACGCGGCCCGCGCATCCGCCAGATAGTCGGCGAACAGCTTCCGCCGCTCCGGTCGCGCCACCTCGGCCACGGTCACGACCGGTTCGGTCGCGGCCGGTGCGGCCACGGCCGGTTCATGAACCTCTGTGCGGTTCATGGACGTGGAGACCGCGACGTGAACCGCGTCCGTGAGTTTGTCCCGCAGGTCGGTGACCGCCTCGGCGGCCACGAACACCACCACCGGAGGCACCGAGTGAAGCACCACCCCCGCAGGCGAACCGACCGCCCACGATGACCACGTGTTCATGACATACGTCGCGGCCAGCGTGAGCCACTTCGCCGCACGAACCCACCGTCCCGTATGGACCTGGTACCGCGCGGTGATCTGTTCGGCCCGCAGGATGGCCAGCAGGACCAGACACACCGTCGGGTCCAGCAGCCACGCCGTCAGCCACGGCAACGAACCCACCTCGGCGCCAGCGGCGGCGAACCACTGAACGTTCGCCGTCGTGAACGCCAACCCGAGCACGATCCCGGACCAGCACAACCGGTCAACCTGACGGCGGACCCGCTCCACCCGCCACGCGATCACATCCGGGTGGGACTGCCAGCGCCGAACCTCGGCAGCGTCGGCCGCCTCACGGGCCAGCCGATCAGCCCTCGTACTCTCGCTCGTGATCATCGGCGACCACCACCCCGACGCCTCGGCGCGTTGTCCACCGTGGTCACCGTCAGCGCCCGCGTCAGGACATGCGCCGCGATCAAGTCCGGCACCGCCAGCACCACGAGCAGCAGCAGCGGGCTACCCGGGTGCGTGATCACCAGCCACTGAACACCCACGAACGCGGCACCCATGAACAGCACCCGTCCGGCCAGCGACACCACCCGGGCACTAGCCCGTGCCGCGTCGGCCGCCGCACGAGCCTTGCGGGCACTAGCCCGCCAGACCGTGAACAGCAGCACCAGGACACCGGCCCCGGCCAGAATCTGTGTCGTCGTCAGCGAGACAGTCATCGTGCCTCACCACCCCGACGACGCAGCCACACCGGGAACAGTGCCTGCCGATCGGTATCCGGCAACGCGCCCCACACCCCGACCGTGTTCTCACCGGCCGTGCGCAAGTCGAGTTCCAAGCACTGATCTATCACCGGGCACCCGGCACACATCCGTGCTGCAGTCGCCCTGTCCGTCTCCCCCGCAGGGAAGTCACTCCGGTCGAACGCCCACAAACACAGGCCGTCCCTTGCCACCACTTCGGACAACACGTCATCCGGCACAGCGGACAACCGGTCAAGCTGAGCAGCCAACTCCGTGTATTCGTCTTCAGTCATCGCGCACCGCCAAGCACACGCCGCAGTTCGGCGGCGGGAATCACGAGCTTGGAACGTCGCCGCACGGCCCGCAGCGTGCCGACACGGATAGCGCGGTGAACTTCATTGCGGTCGACGCCGAGAATCCACGCGGCGTCGGCCAAGGAGTAGAACGCCGGGTCACCGGCGGCGGGAAAGTTGTTCGTCATTAGTTTGTGCCCTTAAGTCGTTGCGATGATTTCATCGCATATTTTGAGCTGATTTAGTCGAATTGATGGGTGCGAGTGGTCCGAATGCGCGACGCGATGTCGATCTCGCCGCCGCGCAAAGCTGGAAGCGCTAATCTCGGCGCTGAGGCGGACCACGGAGGAATGGGTGTCGGAAGATTGGGCGGCGGTCGCGAAGGCCATCAACGAGCGCGTTCACGAGCTCGGATGGAAACAACGCGAACTGGCGGAACGCTCGCAGGTTTCCCAGGCGATCGTTCGCGAGATCCAGAACCACACCGTGGAGCGCAAGCGAAGTGACCGGACGTTGGAAGCTCTGGCGTTGGCACTCGGCTTGCACCCGCAGCACCTGCTTGCAGTGCTGCACGGTCGGATTCCACCCGCGCCGGGTCAACCGCGTGAGGACATGGAAGACGCAGTGTCGGCACGACTGGCCGTCATTGAGCGACGCCTTACGGACGTTACTGAACAGCTCTCCGCACTTCGGGCAGAAATTGCCGAGGTGCTGAGCCGGCCGGGCGGACCTTAGGAGTCCAATGGCGAGCGGTTTCGATTGCCTTCGCGTGGATCGCGTCAGCTGGTTTCCGGTGTCGTTCATGACTCAAGGAAACGGCAGCAAGGCGCCCCTGCGCAGGTGGCTGAGGTTAACCGCGGAACCATTAACTACGATTAACTACGCAGCTCAACGCGGTTATCGGGGGGCGGCGGCCGATGGCTGAGACTAGGCTCCAAGCCGTACGCAGGCAGCTCGGTTACAAGGCCGAGGACGTCATAAAGATGCTCTTGCGCCGCGCCGACAGTCTGGCCGTTCCCGTCATGTCGGCAACGAGCCTCAAGACCAAACTGTCCCGATGGGAGAACGGCCGCGAGGCTGTCAGCCAGCCGTACCGTCGCCTGTTCCGCGACGTCTACGGCCGCACCAACGAAGAACTTGGCTTCCCCGAAGAGGAAGTGAACGACGAGGCAGACGAACTGATCTCGCGACTCGCGCTAGCGCGCTCGGTTGACGCTGAGACAGTCGAGATTTTCAAGCGGCAGGTTGACCAAGCTCGACACGTGGACCGTCGGTTCGGCGGCGTGGCACTACTGGATCAGCTACGCAGCAACATCGAGCAGATACAGAGCCTGCTTGGATTCAGCACGATGCACGGTCAACGCCAAGCGCTCGCCGGAGTCCTTACCGAGGCATCGGCGCTCGCCGGTTGGGAAGCTCTCGACCGCAACGCGATCAGGCAAGCATGGGAGCACCACGAGACAGCGAAGGCGGCCGCCCGCGAAGCGGGGTCACCGCTCCTGCTTGCGCACTCGACCGCGCAACAGGCGTTCATCTTGATTGACCTCGGCGAAGTAGATTCGGCCGTCGGGCAACTTGCCGAAGCACGCGCGCTTGCCGACCGCACGGCTCCGCCAGTCCTGCGAGCTTGGGTGGCGGCGGCACACGGGGAGGGACTCGCGGCGGCGGGTCAGAGGGACGACGCGCTACGCGCGTTCGACTCGGCAGACAGCCACTTGCCCACGGACCCCGTGGACCCCGCTCTACCCTTCCTATTCCTAGGGGGTGCGCACCTCGACCGATGGCGCGGCAACGCGCTGAGCAAGCTCGGTGAACCTGACGCAATCCAACGGCTCACCGACGCGTTACCGCGCCTGCCATCGGATTTCATCCGCGCCAAGACTGGCATGTTGGTGGACCTAGCTTTCGCCTTCGCGGCAGCAGGCGACCGAGATGCTTCACTCGACTATGCCCGGCAGGCGCGGCGACTCGCCGCGCAGATCAAGTCAGACCGGCAACTACGCCGTCTCGGTGGGCTGATCTTGCCCGGAAGCAGCATCAGCGACATTGCGTGAGGCGATGTAGTACAGCAGCGGGACCAACGCTCCAGCGCCGAGAATTTCCTTACGCTGAGCCAATTCCGGGATTCGACTGAGGGGAACCCACTCAAGCCGACCAACTTCCTCGGTATCCGTCGGTTCGCCGACCTTCTCAGCAGCGCGCCACAAGTAGACGTCCGTCGGCGCTGTGACCTGCCCGGGAAGCGGCTCGAAGCCGATCAGGTGCTCAGCTTCACCGATCGGCTGGTAACCGCTCTCTTCCCGAATCTCGCGGGCGGCCGTCGCTGCGGGTTCTTCACCATCCTCGACTAGGCCACCAAGGAGTTCGTATCCCCACTGGTCCGTCGCGAATCGGTAGCGCCACAACATCAAGACCCGATCTTGATCATCCACGATCAGCCCGATTGCGATGGGTGCCAGGTGCACAACGTGGTACTCCCACCGCTCCCCGTTCGGCGCCTGAACGTCGGTCAGCCCAAGGCGTACCCACTTGTTGTCATAGACAGTCCGCTCACCAAAGGTCTTCCAGGACCCAACATCTCCAGTCACGCAGGGAGCCTAGCGCGAACCTACTCGTGTCATAAGCGCCTCTAGGCGGCGATTCTGGCGCGCAGAGCCGATATCAGCGGCAAGCGTCCGCGCACGTCCAATGTGCACATGAGCTTGATCACGCTCACGGATCGCCGCAAACGCCGTTGCCAGGTCAACCCGCAGCGCTGTCTCCGCGCGGACGAACGTGGGATCGAGTCGGACAAGAGCGTCGGTAAGCACGTCGATCGCTTCCGGTTCACCGACTCTCGCGAGTGCGTGGCCACGCCAGCGACCAAGGTGGACCGAATCTAAGGCGAGATACGGCCCGTCATCCTGCCCAACGTCGTCCGGCAGCAACGCTGCGGCATGATCGAACGCGCGGAGGCTCGCAGAACGTTGCCCATCGGCGGCGAGCGTCTCGCCGTGCGCAGCAGCAAGCCACGCCCGAACCGGCCGATCGGTCTTCCGGTCGACCCGCCGACGAATGCTCGCCATCAACTCGGCAGCGGAGGCCGTCTCCCCGAAGTCCACCAACACGAAAGCCTGCCCCGCGCTGGTGTGCGCCTCGAACGCAGGGTTAGTTGACTCCCTCGCGACCATCTTCCCGTCTTCGTAGTACCGCCAGGATTGCGCCACGTGCCCGAGGTCCAGCGCTTGCCAACCGGCGAGCGTTCTCAACTCGGAGAGCAGGGCCGCCAGTTCTTCGCGTGTCGACGGCATGACGCTGTGTCCCATAAGCCTGCCGACCTGCCCGATTTTGGTGACGACCTCATCATGAGCGAGTACAGCGCCCAATTGCCGATCAAGCCTCCGCGTCATGGTCAACTGATCGCGCAAGAGTTGCAGCACGGAACCATCGATCCGACCGGATGCCCGCAGCAGGGCGCGAAACTCTGCATCTTCGTCGGACTGCGCAGGGAGAGCCCGAGGGGGCGCAAGCAAGTCATCTATCCCGACGCCGAAGATCCGCTCCAAAAGCCGGGCGGTAGCTTGCTGAGGGCGCCCAACAGGCTTCCCGCCGTCCCCCTTGCCGGATGACAGCCGCTTAACGTGTCGCACGCTGAGGGTGCCAGGCTCGCCGCAGTCGCGGGCAAACTTCGTTGCAAACTCGGCGAAGTCGGCGAACGTTTCCCGCCGCTCCCAAATCAGTTGCTCTAGCAGCGTATGCGGACGACGTGGCTGCCTCTCGTCACTCATGCCTGCACCCCTTCCGCTCCGTATGGCCCTCACGTGGCCCGCAGATGGCCCCGCGAGAGCATCCACTGAAATCAGTGTATCTGGAAGGCTGATCTCAGCGTATCCGGCCGTTGTGGCTGGTCAGGACGACAAGCCGAGTGGAATGATCATGAGCGAAACGAGGTCAACGGCGGTTCTCGATCGCCCTGCGACGACACCGCCCGCTTACGGCTACATGCGAGTTCCTTGCGATGTTTCTGACGAAAAGGTTCGGGAGCTCGAAAACCAAGTAGTCGCATTCGCCGAAAACAACGGACTCCGATTCGTCTGCTTCTTTTTCGAGTTCCATTGTGGATCACGCGAGGCTTTCGACGAATTGGTCGCCGAATTGGTTCGCGCCGACGCGCATCACGTAGTGGTGCCAAGCCTTCGCCATCTTGCTCAAAATGGACTGCTGCAAGACCAAATGTTAGAGCACTTGAGCTTCAAAGCTCGCGCCAAAGTTCTGGCGATGCGACTTAGGACGGCAATCGAATAGGGAGTTTTGACGGACCATGGGAACCGACCGAGAGCCTACGAAGGGCAATAGTAACTCTGCAATGAACGAAAACACTGAGGCACTCATTGAATCTCTTCGAGCAGTATCCGAATATGCAGGACCAATTGCCGAAGCTTTAACGCTAGGAAAGATGCCACCCGAAAGGCTGCGAAAGTACGCCGACATGCTAAAGGAGCTATCCGAACTGATCCACGAGTACGCCTCACTCAAAGGGGAAGGATCAGACTAATGGTCGGATGGGGACTATTCTCGATCGCAGTCGTCGCGGTTCCCATGATCGCCGCACTTGTGTGGGCACTTAACGAGTACGCAAGCAACCGCAGGCAACGAAAGTTCCTTCTGAAATACGAGCACCGTTCAGTGTCAGGCATACGTAAACGCGTCGAGCTCGAATTGGCTAACGACGACACTCAAGTGATACCCAAGATTCGATGTGGAGCGCCAGGGCCGGACCGTCCGCCCTCAAAACGGCCACGACACTACGCGCCCACATGTACCCGAGGAGATCAAAGAGAACATTTTAACCGTTCCCGTTAAACCTTCCCAACGTGCCGTTAAAGTCACCGCCCCGGCGTCACCTCCCCGGGATAATGCGGAATCCAAGGTGGTGAGCGGGTCTTAACTCCTTACTCCCCGCAGTGATCCACCTGCGGCCAGAGGGACACCCGGAGTTGAGCCGTCCGCGTCTTAGCAGCGAGAATGCGGACGGCTCCTCCTTAAATAAGCCGATTTCACTTGAGCCGGGCAATCCCCGGCCACAACCCCTCTAGGAATCATGAAACCGAATACACTTGAAGCGTCGCGCCTATTGAAGCCTTCCAAATACGCCATTGGCCTAGATAGGACGTTCATGCTCCCAGTGCGGCTAATCATCGCAACGATGCTAGTAGATCTACAGTGGCATGAGTACGCTCTTATTGCCGAAGCCACGCGCATGACATCGAGCGACCTATCCGGCCACCTACAAAAGCTGAACGGTCGTCGCTATGCCGAGACAAAGCGAGCAGGCCAACACTCGTACTGGCGACTCACGGAACTAGGCAAAGAGAAGCTGTCCAGCCACATCGATGCATCACGTCGCCTATTCGCAGTAGCCGAAGAATGCCTCCAATCCTTTCAGCAGAATGACCGCTCCGCGGGCAATACCGGGAAGAAATTAGCGCAAGATTACAGGGCAGGGGCAACAATAAGGGAACTCGCCGACTCTTACGGCCTGACTTTTTACTCTGCGCGGGAAACTCTCCTAGCCGAGGGCGTATTACTGCGACGCAATGGACCAACGCCGCCCCCAGCATCTCCAGAAATGGTCAATAGTTACTCAAACGGTTCGAGCATTCACGATGTAGCAAAAGAGCACAGCGTTAGCTATGACGCCGCCCGGCGCATGCTTATAGCGGCTGGAGTGAAACTGCGCCCGAAAAGCAATCCAGCCAAGGGTGAGGCAGCACGAACACCGCCTATCGCCGCGAAGCCCATTAACGCCGACAGCCAAGTCGACCCAGATAGTACAACTGCCGAAATGGTGCGCAAATACAACGACGGACAAACCCTCGAAGGATTGGCCGAAGAGTATTCCCGCAGCTACCGAGCAGTTCGCACCCTACTACTGGAAGCAGGGGTGACCATGCGACCCCCGAAGATACAACTACCGCCAACGCCACCAGGCATGGTAAACGCCTATAACCACGGCTGGTCGATTCGGCAGCTAGCCATAAAGCACGACATGACCTACAGCCGGACCCGCCGCGTGCTGCTAGCCGAGGGCGTCGTACTCCGTGGGGTCGGACGGCCGGGTTCCGCCTGGTAGGGCACTTGCAGCCCGGTTACGTCTCTATTACAACTGCCGGAGGACAAGATCGCGAAGAACCGCGTCCACCTCGACATCCGCGCCGCTCCCGGCTTGCAGGGTGACGAGCGCATGGCGGCGCTCGAAGCCGAATGCGACCGTCTCGTCGCCCTGGGCGCGACGCGAGTGAAGCGTTTCGAGCCCGAGCAGCCGTTGAGCCTCGGCTTCATCGTGATGAACGACCCCGAGGGCAACGAGTTCTGCCTAGACTGACGTCACCGCGATCGCGTTGTCCTCCAGGGATCCGAAGTAGAGGGTCCCGGCCCGCTCGCGGACGCCGACGAGCACGTGGAACCCGTCGATCTCCCCGCGCAGTTCGTGGACGAGCTTCCCGTCCGGGGTCACGCCCCGCACCCCGCATTCCCGCGCGGGTGCGGGCTGCAGGGCCGTCGGCAGCGCCCGGACACCGGCCCGCAGCGGCGCGGGGAGCTTCTGCACCAAGGAAAGCGCGGGCACCTTCGGGCTCGCCACGGTGATCCAGATCAGCCCGTCGCTGCCGGTCGAGATGTTGTCGGGATAACCCCACAGATCGTCGACGAGGTAGTCCCGTGTGCCCGCCTTGTCGCCTGTCAGCCATACGCGCGCGACCCGGTAGGCGCCGGTCTCGGCGACGGCCACATAGGACTCGTCGGGCGGCAGCGCGACGCCGTTGGCGAACTGGAAACCGTCCGCGAGCTGCTCGATCTTCCCGTCCGGCGTGCGCCGCAGGAGCCGTCCGCCGCCGGTCTGCTCGATCAGGTCGTCGCGCCATTTCTCGATGCCGAAGCGGCGCGACGAGTCGGTGAAGTACACCGTGCCGTCGGAGGCGACGGCGGCGTTGTTGCAGAACACGAAGTCGAGCCCCACCGCCGAAGTCGCCAGCGTGGTGACCGGGCCGCCCGCGAGCGGCATGGTGAGCAGACCGGCCTTGGCGTCGCAGATCAGGAGGTCTTCGCCGTAGAACTCCAGGCCCAGCGGACGGCCTCCGGTGTCGCCGAGGACGTCGATCCGCTTGCCGTCCGGCGTGACGCGCAGGATCCGCCCGTCGTCGACGCCGGTGTAGATCCGTCCCTGGTCGTCGACCACGACGTCCTCGGGACCGTGCCCGTTGACCGGGATGACCGTGACCTCGCCGAACGCCATCGCGTGTCTCCTAGCGATAAGTGAGCAGTTGTGCGGCTTCCGCCTCGAAATGCGGATGTTCGTTGAACGACAACAGGGTCACCCCGCCGCGGCCGGACACCAGTTTGGTGATGCCCGCGTTCACGGTGACCCGGTTCAGTTTCAGCAGCCCCGCCTCCGGCGTGCCCATGAGCGCGCCGCAGACCGTCGCGATCACGCCACCGGAGCTGAAGACGACGGCGTGCTCGCCCTTGCCCAGCGACGCCACGACATCGGACAGCGCGCCCTTGACCCGCTCCAGGAACCGGGGCCAGGTCTCGGCGCACGGACTCGAATCCCCTGCCGACACCCACGCGTTCAGGGCACCGTCCAAAGCGGCCTGATACGCCCGCGAGTCGGTCTGCTGGACACCGGCGGCGTGATACTTCGCGATGTCGACGTGGTCGTACTCGTTCCAGCGCTCGTCCTCGACGACGGCGATGCCGGAGCCGAGCACCTTCAACGCCGTCGCGGCCGTGTCCCGTTGGCGGGCAAGGGAACCCGCCCGCGCCTGGGTGAACTCGACACCTCGACGGAGCAGTTCCTCACCGACCACAGTGGACTGTTCGAAACCGCGCGGCGAGAGCTGGTCGTAGTTCTCCGCGCCGAACGACGCCTGCCCGTGCCGGACCAGATAGATCGCGCCCATCTACGCGGTTCCTCCTCCGATGATCCGGCGGCAGCGCCCGTCGAGGTAGCCGACGAACTGCCAGAGGTCCTTCAACGCCGGATTGGTCGTCTGTCCCGCGTGGTAGCGGTAGTAGATCTGCTGGATCACCACCGCGAGCCGGAACAGGCCGTACACCTCGTAAAACGTCCAGTCGCCGATGTCGAGACCGGACCGTTCCGCGTACCGTCGCACGAATTCGTCGCGCGTGTACATCCCCGGCAGGTGCGTCGGCTGACGACGGCTGAGCTTCATGACGTCGTCATCGTCGTCCTGCACCCAGTACGCCAGGGTGCTGCCCAGTTCCATCAGCGGATCGCCGAGGGTGGCCATCTCCCAGTCGAGCACGCCGACGATGCCGAGATCGTCGTCGAGCACCAGGTTGTCGAGCCGGTAGTCGTTGTGGATCAGGCAGATCTTGACCTCGGACGGCTGGTTCTCCTTCAGCCACGCCATCACCTCGGCGCAGTCCGGGACGTTCTCCGTGCGGGCCTTGAGGAACCGCTCCGACCAGCCGCGTACCTGGCGCTCGACGTAGCCGGCGCCCTTGCCGAGGTCGGCCAGCCCGGCGGCCTCGACGTCGACGGCGTGCAACTCGACCAGTCGATCGACGACCTTGCCGCACAGTTCGCGCGCACTGCCGGGCGGCAGGTCGAAACCGGCGGGCAGATCTCCGCGCAGGATCAGGCCTTCGAGCCGCTCCATCACGTAGAAGTCGCCGCCGAGCACGCTTTCGTCGTCGCAGAAGGCGAGAACCTCGGGCACGTAAGGGAAGACCGGGCGCAACGCCTGCTGGACCCGGAACTCGCGGCGCATGTCGTGCGCGGACGCGGCCTTGTGCCCCAGCGGCGGACGCCGCAGGATCAGCTCGCGATCCGGATAGGTCAGCAGATATGTGAGGTTCGAGGCGCCGCCTGGGAACTGGCGGACCCCGGGCGGCGCGTCGCCAAGCCCGGGAACCCGTGCGGCCAGCCAGGCGTGCACGGCGGCCGGGTCGAACGAGTCCTCTCCGCGTACCTCGACGGTCTTGTCCACAGCGTTCATCGGACGGTCATCCGAACTTCTTCAACAAGGGAGCCGGGACGAACGGGAAGAGCTTCGAGAGCACGCTCCACGGCCACGTCGGCACGAACGCCTTCGCCGTCTCGGATTCGATCGCCTTCACGAGCGCCTGCGCGCCCGGCTCCGCCCTGACGGCGCCCGGAAGCTTCGAGATGTCTTCGTTCATCTCCGATTCGATGAACCCGGGGTGCAGCGTGGTGACCTTGATCGGAGTCTTCAGCAGCTCGATCCGGGTTCCCTCGGCGAACGCCGAGATACCCGCCTTCGAGGCGGCGTACGCGGTGGCGTTGCCCGGCACACCGCGAAGCGCGAGGAAGGAGGAGACGACCACGAGGTGGCCTTCCTTCTGCTTGCGGAAAATGCCGACGGCGGCTTCGATCTGGGCGGCCGCGGCGAGGAAGTTCGTCTGAAGGGTCTCGCGGTTCGCGTCGAAGCGGCCGGTGCCGATCCGCTGTCCCTTGCCGAGCCCCGCGTTCACGATCACGCGATCGAGCGAGCCGAGCTCCTCGCGGAACTCCTCGAAGACGGCGAAGACCTGGTCGTGGTCGTTCACGTCGAGCTTCCGGGTGACCACGGTGATGCCGGGGTACGCCTTCTTGAGCTCCGCGGCGAGGGTTTCGAGCCGGTCGACACGGCGGGCGGCCAGCGCCAGGTTACGACCTCTCGCGGCGTACTGCCTGGCCATTCCTTCGCCGAGTCCGGAGCTCGCCCCGGTGATCAGGATGTTCTTCCGCAGGACCATGGGCAGGAGCTTACCCGTTGGTAACAAGTCTGGGAGCCCCTTGGACAGGGGGCTGCCCCCGGCGCCTGGAGTTCGCCGGGGGCAGCCTGTCCGCAAGGGTCTTACTTGACCTGGAGCAGCTTGTTCGCCGTTCCACCGGTCGGGTTGCTGATCTTGCCGTCCGCGGCGGCGGCGACGAGACCTTCGGCGACCTGGGCCGGGGTGGCGTCGGGGTGCGTCGAGAGGTACAGCGCGGCGGCACCGGCGACGTGCGGCGCGGCCATCGAGGTACCGCTGATGGTGTTGGTGGCGTCGTCACCAGTGCCCCACGTCGAGGTGATGTCGACACCCGGCGCGTACAGGTCGACGACCGAACCGTAGTTCGAGAAGCTGGCCTGCTTGTCAGTCTTGTCGCTGGCGGCCACGGTGATGGCCTCCTTCACCCGGGCCGGGGAGGTGGTGCCGGCGTCGGAGGACTCGTTGCCAGCCGCGAGCGCGAAGGTCACGCCCTTGTCGATGGCACCCTTGACCGCCGCGTCCAGGGCGTCGTCCGCGCCGCCGCCCAGGCTCATGTTGGCGACCGACGGGCCCTTGGCGTTCGCCGCGACCCAGTCGACACCGGCGACGACACCCTCGGTGGTGCCGCTGCCGTTGGCGTCCAGCACGCGGACGCCGACGATCTTCACGCCCTTGGCCAAGCCGTGGTCCGTGCCGCCGATGGTGCCGGCGACGTGCGTGCCGTGGCCGTGCTCGTCGTTGGGGGTGTCGTCGTTGTCGACGAAGTCCTTGCCGCCGGTGGCGCGGTCACCGAAGTCCTTGTGCGAGCCGCGGACACCGGTGTCGATGACGTAGGCGGTGACGTTGTCGGCCTTCACCGGGTAGGTGTACTTGTTGTCGAGCGGAAGGTCCGCCTGGTCGACCCGGTCGAGGCCCCACGACGGCGGGTTGTCCTGGGTCTCGCTGATCTTGAACGTCTTGTTCTGGACGACGTACGCGACCTGCGGGTCGGCGGCGAGACGCTTCGCGGCGGCCTCGTCGGCCTTGATCGAGAAGCCGTTCAGCGCCGAGCCGAAGGTGCGGGACAGCGTGGTGCCGTACTGACCGGTGAGGCCCTGCGCCTTGGCGGCCACGTTCGCGGTGATCTCGCTCGCCGCGGCGACGCCCTGGCCGACCGCGGTGGGCTTGAGGACGACGATGTAGCTGCCGCCGACCGCGTTGGCCGCACCCGCGCCGCGGATCTCGCCCTGCTGGTCGGCGTTGGCCGCACCCGCGCCGAACGTGGCGACCGCCGCGGTCACACCGGCGAGGGCGACTCCCGCCACGAGGCCGCTACGGGTCTTTCGGGACTTCAGGTTCTTCCGGGACTTGCTCACTGGTTCCCTTCCTGCCGCGCCGTGCGGATCACCCGGGAGGATGATCGTTGTTGAAAGCCATGCAAGCCGGTGCGCAGGTGGCCGGGCAATGATTCACAGTTACCAGTACTAGGCCATCCGGAGTAACGGCGCTCGTCCGGAAAGTCGTTTTCGCCTGGCAGAAGGCGCCCCTGAAGCGTTACCTCAGACTGTTAAAGTTATTCGTGTTGTTATCAACCGGGCGGTGTCAGGGAACGGCAGACGGGGGCGGTCGGGCAGCATATGGTGGCGGGGAGCGCGGCGGACCGAGTGACCACGGACGATGATGATCAACCGCGTACCGCGTTCGCCACCGCGTTGCGATCGGCCATCGCCACGAGCGGCCTGAGTCTCGACCGTATCCAAGCCCGGCTGCTCGCGCGCGGCGCGTCGGTGAGCGTGACCGCGCTGAGTTACTGGCAATCGGGCAAACGTCAGCCGGAACGGCAGAGTTCGCTGTCCGCCGTCCGGGTGCTCGAAGAGGTACTGGCGATCCCCGCCGGATCGCTGCTCAGTCTGCTCCCGCCGCCGCGGCCGCGCGGGGCGTCGTCACGCCGCAGCCGGGCCACCACCGAGCAGCCGCTGACCTTCCCGCTCGAAGCGCTCCAGGCGTTGCTGGAGAAGGTCGGCGCGCCCAACGCGCTCGAACAACATCATCAGCTGAAACTCGTCGGCCTGCACGACCTGTGCGAGATCGCCGAGGACGGCGGGCAACGCGCGGTGACCGCGCGGGCGGTGTTCCAGGCGGGCGCGGACGGGCAGGACCGCTGGCTGCTGGTGTACGCCCAGGGCGACCCGGAAGCGGGGCCGCCGGTGCTGAACACGCTGCGCAACTGCCACGTCGGGCGCGCCGAGGTCGACGACGAGCACGGGCTCACCGTGGCCGAACTGCTCTTCGACCGGCCCATCGATCGCGGCGAGACTCACCTGATCGAGTACTCGCTGACCAACCCCGGGCCGCCGTACCCGGAATGCCGGAACACGCATTACCGCGAGTTCCGGCGTCCCGTACGCGAGTACCTGCTGGAGGTGCGGTTCGATCCGGAGTCCAGCCCGGCGAAGTGCTGGCAGTATTCGCGCCAAGGCACCTCGCCGATGGACCGGAAGGAACTCAAACCGGACCAGGGCAACGGTGTCCACGCCGTCGCGCTCGACTTCGGCCCCGGCGTCTTCGGCATCGACTGGGAGTACTAGTGGAGCTTGTTGCGCAGCACCTTCCCGGTCGCGTTGCGCGGTAACTCGTCGAGGAACTCCACGTCACGCGGCACCTTGTACCGGGCGAGGTTCGCCTTGACGTACTCGCGCACGCCGTCGACGTCCAGCTCCGACTTCTCGGCCCGCACCACGAACGCCTTCAGCCGCTGCCCGAACTCGGGATCCTCGACCCCGACGACCGCGGCTTCGATCACGTCTTCGCGTTCGACCAGGAGGTTCTCCACCTCGATCGGGAAGACGTTCTCGCCGCCGGAGACGATCATCTCGTCGTCGCGGCCGTCGATGAACAGCAGGCCGTCCTCGTCGAAGTGGCCGACGTCGCCGCTGGACAGCAGCCCGTCGATGATCTCCTTGTTGCGCCCGTCGGTGTAGCCCTGGAAGCTCAGCCCGCTGCCGACGAACACCCGGCCGGTGACATGCGGCTCGGTGATCTTGCCGCCCTTTTCGTCGTACAGCGCCACTTTGCAGCCCACCGGCGCGCGGCCGACGGTGCCCGGCGCCTTGCGCCAGTCCTCGGGCGTCGCGACCGTCGCGACCGCGACCTCGGTGGAGCCGTAGAGGTTGTGCACGACGTCGCCGAACGCGGCGGTCGCGCGGTTCCCGAGATCCGGGGACAACGCGGAGCCGGCGACGAAGATGATCCGCAGGCTCGACGTGTCGTACTTGGCGCGGATCTCCTCGGGCAGGTCGACGATGCGCTGCAGCATCGTCGGCACGAGGACCAGCGTGGTGCAGCGGTTCTCCGCGACGCCGCGCAACGTCTCCTCCGGCACGAACTTGCGCCGCATGACGACCTTCGAACCCAGCGCGAACGACAGGATGAACTGCGACAACCCGGTGCCGTGGAACAGCGGCGCGCCCATGTAGGTCGCCTCGCCGGTGCGCAGCGGGATGCGGTCGAGGAACTGCGCGGAGGCGAGCGCGGAGGTGTGCGGCCGCGGCGCGCCCTTCGGCGTTCCCGTGGTGCCACTGGTCAGCAGGATGAATCCGCCGGGTTTGGCCGGCGCGGGCCACGGACGGTCGTCGGTGCTGGCGACCAGTTCGGCGACGACCGGGATGCCGGCCGGGCGCGCGGTGTCCGAATCGACCCAGGCGAGGTAGTGCTCGACGTCGCCCTCGACGGCGTCCAGCAGCTCGGTGAACTCCTGGTCGTACACGAGCGCCGTGACGCCTTCACGTTTCGCGACGTCCGCGAGCTGGGGTTTGGCGAACCCGGTGTTCATCAGCAGCAGCTTGGCGCCGAGTTTGCCCGAGGCGAGCATCGTCAGCACGAGACCGCGGTGGTCGCGGCACAGCGCGGCGATCACCGAAGCCGGGCCGAGGCCGCGTTCGGACCACGCCCTGGCCAGCGCGTTCGACTGGGTGTCGAGTTGTTTGAAGGTCAGCGGCCCCAGCTCGTCGATGATGCCGGTCGCGGTCGCGTCGCGGCGGGCGGCGATCATGTTCGCCCCGGCGAACGGGCCCCACTTCCGCACCATGACCAGCGAACGCAGGCCCTCGTCCACCCGCGGGATCGGGAGCAGGCCCGCTTGCCGCATCACGTCGATGCTGCGCACGGTCTCGGTCACCTTGCCCGCCACCAGGGTGGCGAGGCCGGTGGGGTTTCTCATCCGGGCACCTCCGTTGCTGCTGCGGCGAGACACCATGCCACCGATGGTTCGCGTACCGGCGGTATGGGGTTGCTACTCGACAGTAGCCGACCGATAGCGCAGGCGCACTAGCCGTCTGGTGACAGAAATGTCGGAGGGAACCACCACAATGTGAGTGTGCAGGCGATCGCAGGTCAAGAGGAGGATGGCGACTTCGCGATCGCACTTTCCGGGCAGTCGCCGCGGCGCGGACTGAAGCTCGCGGAGTTCGTCGCCGAAGTACGCGAGCTGGAGGCGGAGCACTCACCCCGTTGGGTGTTCCCGTCGGTCGAAGGGACGTATCCCGCGTTGATCAAGGCGGGCGTCCGGGTGCGGCGCTGCCACGACCTGACGCTGATCGAGGGATTGCTCCTGGCCCACGAGGGGCGGCCGCAGGAGTCACGAAGCCTGCGCGCGGCGCTGGCCAGGGCGAACGGACAGGAGGCGCCCGCCGACGAGCCGCCGCTCTGGGCCGAGGACGACCAGCCGACGCTGTTCGAGACACGCGGCCCTCGGCTGCCCGCCGGGGTCACGGTGATCGACGCGGCGCGCCGGGTGCTGGCCGAGCAGGAGAAACGGGTCGCGTTGACCGACCATCCGGAGCGGCTCCGGCTGCTCTTCGCGGCGGAGTCGGCGAGCGCGCTGGCGGCCGCGGAGATGTCGGCCGACGGCTTGCCCTGGCGGGCGGACCTGCATTTGGCGTTGCTGGCCGACCAGCTCGGGCCCCGCGTCCCGGCCGGGCAGCGGCCGAAACGGCTGGTCGAGCTGGCGGCGAAGATCAGCGACGCGTTCGGCGGGCGCCCGGTCAACCCGGACGCCCCGGCCAGCGTCGTCCGCGCGCTCGGGCGGGAGGGCATCGAGGTCTCGTCGGCGAGGAAGTATCTGCTTCGCGACATCGACCATCCCGCCGTCCCGCCGCTGCTGGAGTACAAGGAGCTCGCGCGGCTGCATTCGGCCAACGGCTGGACCTGGCTCGACGAGTGGGTGCGCGACGGACGGTTCCGCCCGCATTACGTCGTCGGCGGGGTCGTTTCCGGCCGCTGGGCGAGCCGGGGCGGGGGCGCGCTGCAGATCCCGAAGGTCCTGCGGACCTGTGTCCGGGCCGATCCGGGCTGGAAGCTGGTGGTCGCCGACGCCGCGCAGCTGGAGCCGCGGGTGCTGACGGCGTTGTCCGGGGACCGCAAGCTCGCCGACGTCGCCGCGGCCACGGATCTGTACGCGAGCCTCGCCGAGGCGATGTTCTCCGGCGTGCGCCGGGTGCCCGTGCCCGCGTGGGACGACAGGGACGACAGGGACCGCGCGAAGATCGCGATGCTGTCGGCGATGTACGGCGGCACGTCCGGTGAGGCCGGGCCGCTGCTGGCGTTGCTGCGCACCAGATTCCCGGACGCGGTGTCCTATGTGGAGCGTGCCGCGCAGGCCGGGGAACGCGGGGAGCGCGTCCGCTCGCGGCTGGGCCGGACGTCGCCCGCGCCGTCGGAGGCGTGGCGCGCGCTGACCGGCGGGGTCGCGGCGGACGAGGCCGGCGAGCTGAAGGCGCGTCAGGCGGCGCGCAACTGGGGCCGGTTCACCCGCAACTTCGTCGTGCAGGCGAGTGCGGCGGACATGACCGCGGTCCTGCTGGCGACCCTGCGCGGCAGGCTGCCCGCCCCCGCGCACCTGGTGTTCTTCCAGCACGACGAGGTCTTGGTACACACCCCGGCCGAGTTCGCCGACGAGGTCTCGCAGTCCATTGTGGACAGCATGGCCGAGGCGGCGCGGCTGCTCTTCGGTGCCGCCTGCCCGGTCCGGTTCCCGCTGCACATCGCCGCCGTGGACACCTACGCCGACGCCAAGTGACCGCATTTAGTCCTCTAAATGCGGGCGACGTCCGTCACGCGCTCGGCTGGGTGCCCTCGCATTCAGAGGACTAAATGCGGGCGGCGTCGTCCAGGGCCTTGATGACGCGCTTCAGCGAGACGGGGTGGGCGGTACCCAGGGTCTGGGCGAAGAAGCTCACCCGCAGTTCCTCGATCATCCACCGGATCTCCCGCAGTGCGGGCGACGAGGTGCCCGGCGGGAGCGCGTCGAGGGCGGCCTGGTACTCGTTGCGCAGCCAGGCGATGTCGCCGGTGCGCTGGATGTCCCGGGTCGGCTCGGTCGGAAGCTTCTCCAGCCGCCGTTCGATCCCCCGCAGGTACCGGACGACGTGCTTGAGCCTGTCCTGCCCCGTTTCGGTGACGAAACCCTTGTGCACCAAACCGTCCAGCTGTGCGCGGATGTCGGCGAGCGAGTCCTTCGGGCCGCGTGTGTCGGCCAGCCGGGTTTCGACGTCGTTGGCCGCGCGCAGGATCTTCTCGACGTTGGTCAGCACGTCGAGCACCCCCGCGTTCAAACCCGCGCGCACCTTTTCCAGCAGGACGGCGAATCCGGCCTCGTCCCAGCGCGGTCCGCCGTTGTCGGCCACGAGCTTGTCGACCGCGCAATCCACACAGTCTTCGAGCAACGCCGCCACCGAGCCGTGCGGATTCCGGTTCAGCACGAGTTTCGACGAGTTGCCGAGGCTGCGGGTGATGAACTTCATCGGCGACGGGATGTTCAGCCGCAGCATCCGCCGCGTGCCCGCCCACATCGACTGTTCCTGCTGGCCAGGCGTGTCCAGCAGCCGCACCGCCACGGAACCGCCTTCGTCGACCAGCGCCGGATACGCCTTGACGTCGTGCCCGCGCTGCTTGCTCGCGAACACCTTCGGCAGTTCGCCGAACGCGGGCGTCGTCAGCCCCTCGCGCTCGATGCTGTCGGCGGCCTTGGAGATCGTCGCGCGCACCTGGCCGCTCAGGTCTCGTTTGAGCGCCTCGATGTCCTTGCCTTCGGACACCTTCTTGCCACGCACGTCGACGACGCGGAACGTCATCTTCAGATGCTCGGGAACCGTCGACAGCTGCCAGGCGTCATCCGGGATCACCACCCCGCGCAACGCTTCCAGCTCGTCGGCGACGACGTGCAACAGCGGCCCGTCGGCCGGGCCGACCCGCGACAACACCAGTTTCGCGTGGTCGGGGGCCGGCACGAAGTTGCGCCGGATCGCCTTGGGCAGTGACTTGATCAGCTGCGTCACCAGTTCTTCGCGCAGGCCGGGCACCTGCCAGTCGAAACCGTCCGGGGTCACCTGGTTCAGCACCGGCAGCGGGATGTGCACGGTGACGCCGTCCGCGTCGGCACCCGGCTCGAACTGGTACGTGAGCTTGAACGTCTGCGTGCCCTGCGTCCAGAAGTCGGGGTAGTCGGCCTCGCGCACGCCGCCCGCGGTCTCGTTGATGAGCATCGTCTTCTCGAAGCTCAACAGGTCGGGCTCGGTGTGCCGCGCCTTCTTCCACCAGCTGTCGAAATGCCGCGCGGAGACGACGTCGGCCGGGACGCGCTGGTCGTAGAACTCGAACAGCGTCTCGTCGTCGACCAGGATGTCGCGACGGCGGGCCCGGTTCTCCAGGTCCTCGACCTCGTCGAGCAGCGCGCGGTTCTCGCGGAAGAAGTGGTGTCGGGTCTCCCAGTCACCCTCGACCAGCGCGTGCCGGATGAACAGCTCGCGGCTCACCTCGGGATCGATGCGCCCGTAGTTCACCCGGCGGTCGGCGACGAGCGGGACGCCGTACAGCGTCACCTTCTCCGTCGCCATCACCGCGCCCTGCTTGCGTTCCCAGTGCGGCTCGGAGTAGTTCCGCTTCACGACGTGCCCGGCGAGCGGCTCGACCCATTCGGGCTCGATCCGCGCGTTGACCCGGCCCCACAGGCGCGAGGTCTCGACGAGTTCGGCCGACATGACGAACCGCGGCTGCTTCTTGAACAACGCCGACCCCGGGAACACCGAGAATCGTGCCCCGCGTGCGCCGAGGTAGTCGCCCTTGGCCGGATCCTTGAGGCCGACGTGCGACAGCAGCCCGGCGATCAGCGACGTGTGCACACGTTGCGGATCGGCCGGGCCGGAGGTGTTGAGCGTGATGCCGAGCGGTTTGGCCAGCTGACGCAGCTGGCTGAAGATGTCCTGCCATTCGCGGATGCGCAGGTAGTTCAGGTACTCGTTGCGGCACATCCGGCGGAACTGGTTGGTGGACAACGCCTTCTGCTGCTCGCTGACGTACTCCCACAGGTTGAGGTACGCCAGGAAGTCCGACGTCTTGTCCGCGAACCGCGCGTGCTGCTCGTCCGCCGCCTGCTGCTTCTCCGCCGGTCGCTCCCGTGGGTCCTGAATGGACAGTGCGGAGGCGATGATCATCACTTCGCGGACGCAGCCGTTGCGCGAGGCCTCCAGCACCATCCGCGCCATCCGCGGGTCGACCGGGAGCTGCGCGAGCTTGCGGCCGGTCTCGGTGAGCTTCTTGCCGTCCGACATCTCGAACGCGCCGAGTTCCTGCAGCAGCTGGACGCCGTCGGTCACCTGACGGCGATCCGGCGGCTCCACGAACGGGAACGCCGCGATGTCGCCGAGCCCGAGCGAGGTCATCTGCAGGATGACCGACGCGAGGTTGGTCCGCAGGATCTCCGGATCGGTGAACTCGGGCCGCGCGTCGAAGTCGTCCTCGGAGTACAGCCGGATGCAGATACCGTCGGACGTCCGGCCGCAGCGTCCCTTGCGCTGGTTCGCCGACGCCTGCGAGACCGGCTCGATCGGCAGCCGCTGCACCTTGGTGCGATGGCTGTAGCGCGAGATCCGCGCGGTACCGGGGTCGATGACGTACTTGATGCCGGGCACGGTCAGCGACGTCTCGGCGACGTTCGTCGCGAGTACGACACGGCGCCCGGTGTGGCGCTGGAACACCCGATGCTGGTCCGACGACGAAAGCCGCGCGTACAGCGGCAGGATCTCGGTGTTCCTCAGGTCCTGTTTGGACAGCGCGTCCGCCGCGTCGCGGATCTCCCGCTCCCCGGAGAGGAACACCAGGATGTCCCCTGGTCCCTCGTGCTGGAGTTCGTCGACGGCGTCGCAGATGGCCTGTGTCTGGTCGCGGTCCTGATCGGCGTCCGGATCGTCCGGGTCGATGATCGGCCGGTAACGGACCTCGACCGGATACGTCCGGCCGGAGACCTCCACGATCGGCGCGTCGTCGAAGTGCTTGGAGAACCGCTCCGGATCGATCGTCGCCGAGGTGATGATCACCTTGAGGTCGGGGCGCCGGGGCAGGAGCTGCTTGACGTAGCCGAGGATGAAGTCGATGTTGAGGCTGCGCTCGTGCGCCTCGTCGATGATCAGCGTGTCGTACTGCCGCAGCATCCGGTCGGTCTGGATCTCGGCGAGCAGGATGCCGTCGGTCATCAGCTTGACCAGCGTGTCCTGGCCGGACTGGTCGGTGAACCGGACCTTGTAGCCGACGGTCTCGCCGAGTTCGGTGTTCAGCTCGGAGGCGATGCGATCGGCGACCGTGCGCGCGGCCAGCCGCCGCGGCTGCGTGTGCCCGATCTGGCCGCGGATGCCGCGGCCGAGTTCGAGGCAGATCTTGGGCAGCTGGGTCGTCTTGCCCGACCCGGTCTCCCCCGCGACGATCACCACCTGGTGGTCGCGGATGGCCTCGGCGATCTCGTCCTTCCGCTGGCTGACGGGCAGCTCTTCGGGGAAGGAGATCTTCGGGACGCTGTCGCGCCTGCGCGTGATGCGGAGTTCGGCGGCCTCGATGTCGGCCTCGATCTGGGCGGCGATCGACTCCGCGTTGCGCGCTTTGCGGGCACCGTCGAGCCGGCGCCGGAGGCGGTGCTCGTCGCGCGACATCAATTCGGGCAGGCGAGCGCGCAGGGCGCCGAGCGGGGAAGGTTGAGCAGCCATGACCGGCACCAGGATAGCCGTGCGTGACGATCCGGGCCTCCGAATATCCTGCACGTCACCACCCACCCCGCGCGTTTCGTCCTCTGAATGCGGTAGTTGGCAGCGCGAACTACCGCATCCAGAGGACTAAACGCGGGTGAGCGAGGCCGGCGTGAGGTCGGCGAGCCGCCGGTGCCCGGACAGGCCCATGGTCAGGTCGAGGTCGGCGAGCAGGCTCCGCAGCACGTGCCGGACGCCGTCCTCCCCCGCGTGCGCCAGGCCGTACACCCACGGCCGCCCGACCAGCACGGCCTTGGCCCCGAGCGCGAGCGCCTTGGCGATGTCGGCACCGGTGCGGATCCCGGAGTCGAACAGGATCTCCAGCCGGTCGCCGACCGCGGCCACGATCTCCGGGAGCGCGTCGAGCGACGCGATCGCCCCGTCGACCTGGCGGCCGCCGTGGTTGGACACGACGATCCCGTCCATCCCGGCGTCCACGGCGCGGCGCGCGTCGTCGGGATGCTGGATGCCCTTGAGCACGATCGGCCCGTCCCAGTGCTCGCGCAGGAACGGCAGCCGGTCCCAGGTGCTGTCGGTGCCGGTGATCATCGAGATCCACCGCAGGATCGCGGTCGGCGCGTCCTCCTCCGGCGTCTTCTCCAGCAGGCCGCGGAACACCGGGTCGCTCAGCGGGACGCCGAGCCCCTCGCCCTTGATGAACGGCAGGTACGCGTGGTCGAGGTCGTTCGGGCGCCAGGCGAGGGTCCAGGTGTCGAGGGTGACGACGAGCGTGGTGAACCCGGCGGCCTTCGCCCGCGCCAGGATGCTCGCGCAGACGTCGTTGTCGGTCGGCCAGTACAGCTGGAACCAACGCGGCCCCTCACCACTGGCCTCGGCGACGTCCTCGATGCTCGTGGACGACGCCGTCGACATCACGTAGGGCAGGCCGACCGACGCCGCGGCTCGCGCGGCCGCCGGTTCGGCGCCCTCGTGGACGATCGACTGGACACCGACCGGCGCCAGCAGCACCGGCGCCGGAACGGGCGTGCCCAGCACGGTCGTGGACAGATCGCGTTCGGTGGCGCCGGTGAGCATCCGCGGCACCAGGCGCCAGCGGTCGAAGGCATCGCGGTTGGCCCGGGCGGTGGCGCCGGAACCGGCCGAACCGGCGACATACCAGAACGGTCCGGGCTCCAGGATCTCCCGCGCCGACTCCTCCAGTTTCGTGGCGTCGGTGGAGCACGGCGGGAAGGTCCCGCCGAGCCCCTGCAGGTAGATCTCGTTCTGGTAGCCGCCGAACCGCTCCGTCACCCAGGCCTCCTCGTCACGTCGCCCTGGCCGGCTCGTCGCGGCGGGTCGAGCCTCGGACAATACTCGCCGGTAGCAACCAGGTGAGCTTCTCGGAGCGGATGACCGCGACTGGACCGATCACGGCCAGCAGGAGGACGTAGCCCGCGACGAACGGGGCGACCCGCGAGTCGAGCCCGGCCGCGGTCGCCATCGCCGCGAGCACGAGTGAGAACTCGCCCCTGGTGAGCACGGTCAGCCCGATGTTCACCCCGGCCTGGCGATCGAACCCGTTGACCCGCGCGGCCAGCGCGCCCGCGCCCAGGTTCAGCACGATCGTCAGCGCCACCGCGATCAGCACCGGCACGACCACCGAGCCGACCGCGTTCGGATCGATGCTGAGCCCGAAGATGAAGAAGAACAGCGCGCCGAACGCGTCCCGCAGCGGGAGCACCAGCTTGTGGATACGCGGCGCGACCTTCGAGCCGCCGAGCATCATGCCGACCATGAACGCGCCGATGGCGTCGGACACCCCGACCTCCTCGGCGACGGCGGCGCCCATGACCGCGACCCCGACGAAGCAGACGGTCAGCAGTTCGTCGTCGGCCGAGCCGAACAGCTTCGACACCACCCGGCCACCCCAGCGGGCGAGCGCGGCCATGACGATCAGGAACGCGAAGGCCTTGCCGAAATCGGCGAGCGCCGAACCGAAGCTCCCGGCGCCGGACAGCACCGGCTGCAGCAAGGCCAGGTAGAGGGCGAGGAAGATGTCCTCGATCACGATGATGCCCATGATCAGCCGGGATTCGGGGTTGTCCATCCGGCGGGATTCGAGCAGGAGTTTGGTGACGATCGCCGACGACGAGATCCCGATGGCACCGGCGATGACCAGCGCCTCCCTGGTCCCCCAGCCGAGCAGGAAGCCGAAGGCGAGCCCGCCGCCGATGTTCAGGATCAGGTAGATCAGCCCGGACCAGACGAGTTTGCGCCCGCCCTTGGCCAGATCGTCGAGGGAGAACTCGAGGCCGAGGTAGAACAGGAGGAAGACGAGGCCGAGCCCGGCGAGCACACCGAGCTCTTTCGGATCGTCCACAAGGGACAGACCGGGGGTGTTGGGGCCGAAGACGAAACCGGCCAGCATGAACAGGGGGATCGTGGGCAGCCCGATACGGGCGCCGGCTCTGGCGATGACGCCGGCGGCGAGGAACGCCCCGCCGACGGCCAGCAGGGCATGACCGGAACTCATGGAGACCTCCGATGGATGGCTGATACGGGCAGAAGACGCCGGTCAGCGCGGAGGTGCCCGTGCGGGCGCCTGGGGCACCGCACGGGTGATGACGACGGGTTCGTCCTGCTCAGGGACGTGGCCGGCGTCGGGGAGGTCGACGGTCTCCGCTTCGGCGGGAGCGTCGGCGAGGGGAACGGCCTGCCCGCCGTGGAACGCGGGCAGCGGATGGGTCGCGAAAACGGCGACGGGATCTTCCTTCGCGGCCCGGCCGTGCCCATGGGGAACGGTCGGCGTGACGAAGGCGAAGACGAGCAAGATCAGCAGGAAGAAGACGGAACGGTGCCGTGCGGCGGGGGCACGGGTCGTCGTCATCTGCCCACCACTTTACCATTCCTTTATAGACATATCGACGGGGGGTCCGTCACATGTGTCCATTTAGGATAGTTTGACGGCGGCGAGCTCCTCGTCTTCGAGCGGACCGCCGATGGCGGCGTAGGTCTCGGGATCCCTCGTCCGCAACACTTCCGCGCGCAGGAAGCCCGCCAGCGCGGCGACGAGCACGAGACCGGGCAGCCCCCAGCGCAACACGAACGTCCCGGCCGGGCCGAGCAGCAGATCGAAGTTGAGCAGGATCAGCGCCAGGACGGCCGACAGCGCGAGGATCGCCAGCGACGGCGCGATCCAGCGGCGCCAGGCGTTTTCGGCGTGACGGCGCCGTTTGAAAAAGCCGATCACCGAAAGCGAGACGGCGATCATGATCACCACGACCCCGGTCGACGCCGTCGTACCGAGCCAGGTGAACAGTTCGGTCACCGGGTCGCGGCCCGCGATCGCGAAGAGCGACACGACCACCAGCGCGAGCGCGGTCTGCGTGAGCGAACCGGCCACCGGCGCGCCGGTGCGTTTGCTGGTCTTGGCCAGCGATCGCGGCAACAGCCCTTCCCTGCCCAGCGCGAAGAAGTACCGCGCGACGGCGTTGTGGAAGCTCAGCAGCGCCGCGCACTGGCCGGTGACGAACAGCGTGTACGCGACGTCGGAGAACGTGCCGCCGAGATGTTCGCCCGCCAGGTTGAACAGCAGATCCGGGCCCTGGGCGGCCGCGGTCGTCACGATGACGTCCGGCCCGGCGCCCACGGCCAGCGCGAGCGACGAGACGACGTAGAGCACCGCGGTGAGCGCGATCGCGGCGAACGTCGCCCGGCCGACCGTGCGGCTGGGTTCCCGGGTCTCCTCGCCGTAGGTCGCCGCGCCCTCGAAGCCGATGAACGCGGCCGCGGAGAACGCGAACACCGCGCCCACCCCGGTGGTGAACAGGCTCGACGGTTCCAGCGGAACCAGGGAAACGCTGCCACCGGCCGGATTCGCGAACAACGCGATGTCGACGATCGCGACGACGGCCACCTCGAGGCACAGCGCCACCCCGAGCACCTTGGCGTTGAGATCGACCCGCAGGACGCCGAGCGCGCCGACGAGGAGCACCATCACCAGCGCGCACAACCACCACGGCGGCGGGGATCCGGTGAGCGTGCCCAGCCAGGTCGACACCGACCAGCCGAACAGGCCGTAGATGCTGATCTGGATGGCGTTGTAGGAGATCAGCGTGACGAACGCGATCCCGGCGCCGGTGGATTTGCCGACCCCGTTGGCGACGTACGGGTAGAAGGCGCCCGCGTTGGTGATGTAGCGGCTCATCGCCGCGTACCCGACCGCGAACAGGCCCAGGATCGGGGCGAGCAGAAGGAACGACAACGGCACCCCGACACTGCCGGTGACCGCGTAGTTCGTCGGGACCCCGCCCGCGATGGCGAAGAGCGGACCCGCCGCGGCCACCACGAAGAACACGATCTGGGCGGCTCCGAGCCGCCGATGACCGAGACCGCGCCGCGGTCTTTGCGTACCCATGGACCCGTCCCCCCGGACGTCGGTTTGGCGGTGTGGAGGTTCTTGATCTTGCGAAGCCATCCCACCCTAGGGCCGGGCACCACGGCGAGGTACGTCCGTTCAGGCTAAAAACGGACCTCGGGTCGCAGTGGTACCCGCACTACCGCTACTTTGGCCGTCCCGCACCACAACGCCGGAGGGCGTGCCATTCATGCGTCGGCTGACCTTGGTCGATTCCCTGTTCTTTCTCGCCCACGACGAGTTCACCGGAAAACCCGCGCTGCGCCGCACGGGACTCGGCATCGGAATGGCCGGTTCCGCGCTCTGCGATCTCCTCCTCGCCGAGCGGATCACCGTGGAACGCAAGCGAATCCGCCCGCTGTCACGACGCGGCCTCGCCCATCCCCCGCTCGACGGGGTGTTCTCGGAAATCCTCCGCGAGCGCGAACGGCACACCGTCCGGGAATGGGTCACCCATCTCCGGCACGACCTCGGGGAAACGGTCGCGGACAATCTGCTCGCCGCCGGGGTGATCGACCGCGAGACCGACCGGATGCTCATCCGGAAGAATCACCGGTACCCGCCACGGGATCTGCTGATGTCGACGGCGGCGCGCAGCAAGGTGCGGGCGGCCGTCCTCGGCACCGAACAGCCGGATCCGCATTCGGTCTGCCTGGCCCTGCTGGCCTGGACCATCGGGCTCGACGACTTCTGCGAACCGGAACTCGACCGCGCGGGCCTGCGCGCCTGGGCAGAGTCCACTCATCGGGAACTTCCGAAGGCGCTCGCCGAACTGATCTCGGGGGTCGACGCGGTATGCGCCGCCGTCGTCTACACCGGCGACCGCCGGTAACCGAAAATCTTCGACCGGCTCTCCCCCTTGCCGGAAACTGTCACCCGTGGTTATCGTGTGCCCACGCCGCAGCAACACCCTGACAGAAATGACAATTCTCTGTGGAAAGGGACACCTTTCATGAGTGACACCCTGCGGCCCGCGATGCGTCGTGCTCTCGGCGCGGTCTCCGTTCTCGCCCTCGCCGTTTCCGGCCCCGTCGCGATCTCCTCGCTCGCGTCCGCCGCGCCCGTCCCGGCGTCGGCGTCGATCTTCGCCTCCGGTGGCGACCTCGCCTCGCCGGAGAAGAAGGAGATCGCGATGCAGATCGTCTCCAGCGCGGAAAACTCCTCCCTGGACTGGAAAGCGCAGTACTCCTACATCGAGGACATCAACGACGGGCGCGGGTACACCGCTGGCATCATCGGGTTCTGCTCCGGCACCGGGGACATGCTGGAACTCGTCGAGCGCTACACGAACTCGGTGCCGGACAACCCGCTCGCGGAATACCTCCCGGCGCTGCGCGAGGTCGACGGCACCGATTCGCATGAAGGGCTCGGCAGCGGTTTCGAAAACGCGTGGCGGGAGGCCGCCGGTCGCGAGGACTTCAAGGCGGCGCAGAACAGCGAACGGGACCGCGTCTATTTCGACCCGGCGGTGAATCAGGCGAAATCGGACGGTCTGGGCGCACTGGGACAATTCATCTACTACGACGCCATCGTTATGCACGGCCCGGGCACCAGCCAGGACAGCTTCGGCGGTATCCGCTCGGCCGCGCTCCAGCAGGCCAAGCCGCCCGCGCAGGGTGGTGACGAGACGGCGTACCTCAAGGCGTTCCTCGACGCGCGGCGCGTGGTCATGAAGCAGGAAGAGGCGCACGCGGACACCTCGCGGATCGACACCGCCCAGCTGGTGTGGCTCAACGACGGCAACCTCGATCTGCACACCCCGCTGAAGTGGGCGGTCTACGGGGATCCGTACGAGATCGGCTAGCGCGCCGCGACGCATGTCATGAAAGGGCCGTTCAGGACATCTTTCGTCCTGAACGGCCCTTTCATGACACACGCGAGGGGGTGAGCTAGCCCGCCAGCAGGTCCTCGGCGGTCCGCGTGTTGATCACCCGGTCCGGCTCGATCCCCAGTTCGTTGGCCCGTTCGCAGCCGAAGACCAGCCAGTCCAGCTGGCCGGGGGCGTGCGCGTCGCTGTCGATCGCGAAGTCGCAGCCCAGGTCGACGGCCAGGTTCAGCAGCCGCGTCGGCGGATCCCGGCGCTCGGGGCGCGAGTTGATCTCGACGGCGACTCCGTTGTCCCGGCACGCGGTGAACACCGCTTCCGCGTCGAACTCCGACTCGGGGCGCTTCCCGCGGCCACCCATCACCAGCCGTCCGGTGCAGTGCCCCAGCACCCGGACCCGCGGATGCTGTACCGCGGCGATCATCCGCGGCGTCATCTCCTTCGCGGGCATCCGCAGTTTCGAGTGGACACTCGCGACGACGAAGTCCAGCCGCTCCAGCAGTTCTTCCTCCTGGTCGAGCGTGCCGTCCAGGTGGATGTCGACCTCGATGCCGTGCAGGATCCGGAACGGCGCCATCGTCTCGTTCAGTTCCGCGACGACGTCCATCTGGCGGCGCAGCCGCTCGGGCGAGAGCCCGTTCGCGACGGTCAGCCGAGGCGAATGGTCGGTCAGCACCATCCATTCGTGGCCGAGCGCGCGGGCGGCCTCGGCCATCTCCTCGATCGGGCTCCCGCCGTCGGACCAGTCCGAATGGGTGTGGCAGTCGCCGCGCAGCGCCGCCCGCATCGCACCACCGTCGGGCAGCTTCGGCTCGCCGATCTTCTCGAAGTACGCGGGACGGCGCCCGGCGAGGACGTCCTCGACGACGGCCGCGGTCGCCTTGCCGATATTCGGCAACGCGGTCAACGTGCCCGCCGCGGCGCGTTTGCGCAGGTCGTCCGGCTCGACCTTGGCGATCACCGAGGCCGCCTGCCGGAACGCCCGCACCCGGTAGGTCGGCTCGCCCGCGCGTTCCAGCCGGAACGCGATCTCCCTCAACGCCTGCGCCGGTTCCATGCCTACCTGTCTACCCCGTCAGCGGCGAAGAGGCAGCTCATGCAGCGTGACATCGCGCAATTCGCCGTCGAGGACCTCGGCGGTCTGATAGGTGCAGAACGGCTGCCGCCGCCGGTCGGTCGGCGAGCCGGGGTTCAGCAGCCGCATCCCGTTCGGGGTGACGGTGTCCCAAGGAATGTGGCTGTGCCCGAACACGAGGACGTCGGTGTCCGGGAAGAGTTCGTCGCAGCGCCGTTCACGGCCCTGTTTGGCGCCGGTTTCGTGGACGACCGCCAGCCGGACGCCGCCGAGGTCCGCCCGCGCGATCTCGGGGAGCCGCGCCCGCAGGTCCGCGCCGTCGTTGTTGCCGTAGACGCCGATGAGCCGCTCGCTCCGGGCCTCGAGTTCGTCCAGCAGGGCGACCTCGACCCAATCGCCGGCGTGGACGACGACGTCCGCCGCGTCGACCTCGCGCCAGACCTGATCCGGCAGCGCCTTCGCGCGCAGCGGCAGATGGGTGTCGGCGATGAGCAGCAGCCGCATCAAGCGTCTCCGATGGTTTCGAGGGTCCGCTCCAGGAAATCGCCGATGTGGGCACGCAGCAACCCGGCCGCGCCCTCGGCGTCGCCCTTCTTCGCCGCCGCCAGCACCGCCTTGTGTTCGTTCCATTCCTTGCGCCAGCTGGGATTCGCCTCCCAGCCGACCACGCTGATCAACGCGGCGCGGTCCCTGAGGTCGTCCAGTATCGACACCATCAGCGGGTTGCCGCAGCCGCTGTACAGCGCGCGGTGGAACCGGCGGTTGAGCAGGCTGAGCGCGGCGTGGTCCTTGTCCGAGAGCGCCGCCGACGCCTCTTTCAACGCTTCCGCGGCGTCTTCGAGCAGGTCCGGCGAACGACGTTCGACCGACCGGCGCACGGCCTCGGGCTCCAGCACCATGCGGACGTCGTACACGGATTTCGCCAGCTCCGCGTCCACTACGCATACCGAAGCGCCCTTGTACGGGCTGAACGTCACGAGTCCCGTGTTCGACAGCACCTTGAGCGCCTCGCGGACGGGCGTCTTCGAGACGCCGAGCCGGGCCGCGAGTTCGGCTTCGACCAGCGGCTGGCCGGGCTTCAACTCCCGGGTGAGGATGCCGCGGCGGATCTCGTCGAGCACCACTTCGGTCCGTGAGGCGGGCAGGCTGAAGGTCGAAGACATGGGCCGATCATATATGAGATGCCATACTCGCGGTCATGAGGAACCCTGAGGAACTCCGCAGCCACCGCTGGTTCGGCGGCGACGGACTGCGCGGCTTCAGCCATCGGGCCCGGAGCAGGCAACTCGGCTACAACCCGGAGGAGCACCTCGGGAAGCCCGTCATCGCGATCCTCAACACCTGGAGCGACATCAACCCCTGCCACATGCATCTGCGCGAGCGGGCCGAACAGGTCAAACGCGGGGTGTGGCAGGCGGGCGGATTCCCGCTGGAGTTCCCGGTCGCGACGCTGTCCGAGACGTTCCAGAAGCCGACACCGATGCTCTACCGCAACCTGCTTTCCCTGGAGACCGAAGAGATCCTGCGGTCCTACCCGATCGACGGCGCGGTGCTCATGGGCGGCTGCGACAAGACGACACCCGCGTTGCTGATGGGCGCGACGAGCGCGGGACTGCCCGCGATCTTCGTGCCGGCCGGGCCGATGCTGCGCGGGCACTGGCGGAACGAGGTGCTCGGCAGCGGCACCGACATGTGGAAGTACTGGGACGACAAGCGGGCCGGGCTGATCGGCGACGCGGAACTGTCCGAATTGGAGCGTGGACTGGCCCGTTCTCCCGGAACCTGTATGACGATGGGGACCGCGTCCACGATGATGTCGGTCGCCGAAGTGCTCGGCCTGACCTTGCCCGGCGCGGCGTCGATCCCCGCCGTCGATTCGGCGCACCACCGGATGGCCGCGGCGAGTGGCGCGCGGGCCGTCGAGATGGTGTGGGAGGACCTCACCATCACGAAGATCCTCGACGAGCGCGCGTACGCCGACGCGATCACCACCGTGCTGGCGCTCGGCGGCTCCACCAATGCCGTCATCCACCTGATCGCGATGGCCGGACGCGGGCGGATCCCGTTGTCCGTCGACGATTTCGACGCGATCGCGCGCCGGGTCCCGGTGCTGGCGAACATCCGTCCCGGCGGCGACTGGCTGATGGAGGACTTCTACTACGCCGGCGGGCTTCCCGGTCTGCTCTCCCGGCTGACCGACCTGCTGCACACCGATCGCGTCACGGTCACCGGCCGGACCCTCGGCGAGAACCTGGCTTCGGCGCGGGTGCACGACGACGACGTCATCCGCACGCGTGAAAATCCCGTCGCCACCGAAGGAGGAGTCGCGGTGCTGCGCGGGAATCTCGCGCCGTCGGGCGCGGTGATCAAGCACATCGCCGCCGAACCGCGGCTGCTCGTCCACACTGGACCCGCCGTGGTCTTCGACGACTACCGGGACTTGAAGAAGCGCATCAACGACCCGTCGCTCGGCATCACCGAGGATTCGGTGCTGGTGCTGCGCGGATCCGGCCCGCTCGGCGGCCCCGGCATGCCCGAGTACGGGATGCTGCCGCTGCCGGATCACCTGCTGGCCAAGGGGGTCCGCGACATGGTGCGCGTGTCCGACGCCCGGATGAGCGGCACCAGCTACGGCGCCTGCGTGCTGCACGTCGCACCGGAGTCCCATGTGGGCGGTCCGCTAGCGCTCGTCCGCGACGGCGACCCGATCACCTTGGACGTCCCTTCGCGACGGCTGAGCCTCGACGTCGATGATGCGGAATTGCAACGTCGCCGGGCGGAGTGGACCACGCCCGCCCCGCGGTACGAACGGGGTTACGGCGCGTTGTACGCCGAACACATCACGCAAGCTGATGAAGGCTGTGACTTCGATTTTCTCGCACGGGTGGGCGAAAACCCGGAACCTGACGCCCAGTGACCACCCGACGGAGTGACCCGCTCACCCAACCGGGCGAGTTGCAGGCCCACAAAACGCGCCCCGTATCTTGAACCTACGTCCGGAACGTGTGGAAGCCCGGATGTTCGATCACGAAGCCCGGCACTCGCCGGACCGTGGAGGGTGGAGAGTTGCCGCAGGAACCGCGCTGGCCCGAGTCCCACGCTGAGCAGACGGACATTCTCCCGGTCGTCACGCCCGGGTTCGCGGAGTCTGCCACGCCGCAGGAGCCCACGCCACCGAAACGCCGTCGCAGCTATCGCAAGGCCGCCTTCATCGGCGGCGGCGTGTTCGGCCTCCTGGTCGTCGCGTACGCCCTCGACGTGCTGGTCTCCCAGGGCAGCGTCCCCCGCGGCGTCACCGTCGCCGGGGTCGACGTCGGCGGGATGGACCGCACCGCGGCCGAGAAGGAGCTCCGGGGCGGCATCGAACCGCGGCTGACCCGGCCGGTGAAGATCGTCGCGGGCGATGCCGAGGAGTCGCTGGCGCCGAACAACGCCGGCCTCCGCCTCGACTGGCCCGCCACCCTGGACCAGGCGGGCGACCAGCCGCTGAACCCGTTCACGCGGATCGCGTCGTTCTTCTCGACCACAGAGGTCGGCGTCGTCACCCAGACCGACGACGCCAAGCTCACCGGCGCGCTGGAGAACCTGCGCGACAAGGTCGACCGCGACCCCGTCGAAGGCACCGTGCGCTTCGAGGAGGCCAAGCCGGTCGCCGTCGAGCCGAAGACCGGGCAGAAGCTCGACCTCGAAGCCGCCAAGAAGACCATCCTGGAGCGCTGGGCCAGTGGCGAGCAGCTGAACCTCGCGGTCACCCAGACGCCGGTCAAGGTCTCGCCGGAGGCCGTCCACGCCGCCCTCGAGCAGATCGCGAAGCCCGCCGTTTCGGCGCCGATGGTCATCAAGGGCGAGGGCAAGGACGCCGTCGTCAAACCCGAGGACATCGCGGGCGCGCTGACCTTCGAGCCCGTCGACGGCGGCGTGCTGAACCCGAAGGTGGACAACAACAAGATCATCGAGGCCGCGGGTCCGCAGCTGAAGTCCACCGAGAAGGAGGGCAAGGACGCGCAGATCGTCTTCGAAGGCGGCAAGCCGACCGTCCAGCCGTCCGAGGACGCCAACGTCGTCGACTGGGAACCCAGCCTCAAGCCGGTGCTCGACGTGCTCAAGCGCGCCGCGCCGCGCGAGCTGCCGGTGACCTACAAGAAGACCCCGGCCAAGGTGACCACCGAGCAGGCGAACCAGCTCGGCATCAAGGAGGTCGTCAGCGAGTTCAAGACCGGCGGCTTCGCGCCGGACTCGGGGACGAACATCCGGGTCGTCGCGCAGAAGGTCAACGGCGCCATCGTGAAGCCGAACGAGACGTTCAGCCTCAACGGGTTCACCGGGCCGCGCGGTGCCGCGCAGGGCTACGTCGAGGCCGGCGTCATCAAGGACGGCGCACCCGGCCGCGAGGTCGGCGGCGGGATCTCGCAGTTCGCGACCACGCTGTACAACGCGTCGTACTTCGCCGGCATGAAGGACACCGAGCACAAGGAACACAGCTACTACATCAGCCGTTACCCGGCCGCCCGCGAGGCGACCGTGTTCCAGAACCACAACGGCGGCAGCGTGATCGACCTGAAGTTCACCAACGACGGGGACACCGGCGTCGCGATCCAGACCATCTGGACGCCGTCGGACATCACGATCCGGCTGTGGGGCACCAAGAAGTACACCGTCGAGTCGATCCCGGGCGGCCGCACCAACCCGTCCGACCCGCCGACGAAACCCGGCCCCGCCGAGAACTGCAAGCCCAGCAACGGCGCGCCCGGTTTCACCACGTCGGACACGCGGGTCATCAAGGACGCCGCGACCGGCCGCGAGATCCGGCGCCACACCCGGAACGTGCACTACAACCCGCAGCCGAAGATCACCTGCGGCACGGAGTAGCGCTTCACGCGCTTTTAGGGTTCACCACCCGCGTCCGGAGCGGTACGCTGAGTGACTCACTCGACCGGGCGGGGGTGGTCACCTCGTGGAAGCCAAGGCGACCTTCCGGCAGATCCTCGCGGTCGGTGAACTGCGCGCGATCTGGTTCGCGGAACTCCAGTCCATCCTCGGCGACCAGGTGGCCAGGGTCGCCCTGTCGGTGCTGGTGTTCCAGCGCACCGGCTCGGCGACGTGGCCCGCGCTGACGTACGCCCTCACCTACCTCCCCGATCTGATCGGCGGGCCGTTGCTCGGTGGCCTGGCCGACCGGTACCCGCGCCGCGCGGTGATGGTCTGCTCCGACGTCGTCCGCGCGCTCCTGGTCGCGGTGCTCGCCGTGCCCGGTATCCCGTTGCCCGTGCTCGCCGCCGTGCTGGTGGTGGTGCAGCTGGCCAACGCGCCGTTCACCGCCGCGCAGGCCGCGGTCCTCCCGTCGGTGCTCAGCGGGGATTCCTACGTGCTCGGCCAGTCCCTGCTGAAGATCACCAACCAGATCGGCCAGCTGGCCGGATTCGCGCTGGGTGGCGCGGTGATCGCCGCGATCGGGCCGGGCCGCGGGCTGGCGCTGGACGCGGTGACGTTCGCCGTCTCGGCGGTCGTCCTGCGGCTGGGTGTGCGGGCGCGGCCCGCGACGGGCGCCGAAGGCCCCGCGACGTCGACCCTGCGGCGGCTTTCGGCGGGCGCCCGGACGATCTGGCGTGACCGCCGGTTGCGCGCGCTGGTCGGCCTGGCGTGGCTGGCGGGTTTCGTGATCGTGCCGGAAGGGCTCGCCGTGCCGTACGCCGCGGAGATCGGCGGCGGGGCGGTGACCGCGGGCCTGCTGCTCGCGGCGCATCCCGCGGGGATCGTGCTCGGGGTGTTCGCGCTGGGCCGCCTCGTGCGGCCCGAGATCCGGTTGCGCCTGGTCGGCGCGCTGGCGCTCGGCGCGATCGTGCCGCTCGCGGCGTTCTGGTTCCGGCCGTCGCTCCCCTACGCCGCCGGACTGCTCGTGCTGTCCGGGATGTGCGCGGCCTACCAGGTCACCGCGAGCACCACGTTCATGCGGCTGGTACCCGACACCGAACGAGGCCAGGCCTTCGGCCTCGCCGGGTCGGGGCTCATCGCCGTGCAGGGAATCGGGCTGATCGCCGGCGGCCTGCTCGTCGGCGTGCTCGGTTCACCGGCGACGACGGTCTCGGTCATCGCACTCGCCGGTCTCGTAGTGGCTGTTCCGGCCACCCGGGCTTGGCGCCACGTGGCCCCACCGCACCCCCTTTAGACCGGAACCCGGTACTCACCAGTTCTGCCCGCGCATAGGGCTCACCCCCTCCGCTTCCCCGTTCCGGTCACGCGTGGTGCACCCACGCCTACCCATACAGCGTAGTGACACCTAGTATCCAACCGATTACGTTCGTCTCCGTGGCGCTAACGAATTGGGCGCTGTGGCGGCTACCCAACCGTGGTTTGATCGGCTTCGTCCTCCTGGTGGACGTCGCGGCGATCGCCGGATCCGCCTGGTCTTTTCTCCGCGTCCCCTTCACCGAGGGCGACGCGCTCCCCTTCGCGATCCTGATCCTCAGCTCGGTGCTGTACACGGAATTGTCGCGTCCGGTGGAGCGGGTGCGGGAACGGTTCGCCGGTACGCCGCACATCTCCCTCGACAGCGTGTGGACCTTCGCCGCCGTGCTGCTGGTGCATCCGGCGCTCGCCGCGCTGGTCATCGCCGTGTCGTTCTTCTACCGCTGGTTCCGCGGGCAACCGAACCCGTTGTTCCGCCGGGTGTTCTCCACCTCGGCGACCGTGCTCTCGGGGTTCGCGGCGGCCGCTTACCTGTCCCGGTACGCGGTGCCGTTCGACGTGCTCCCCCGCGACGCGTCGTCGTTCGGCTCGGTTGTCGCGGCGGGCGGGGTCTTCCTGCTGGTCAACACCGTGCTGATGACGATCGCGGTGTACTACGGCACGCCGCACGAACGCCTGCGGGACGCCCTGGCGAAGCCGTTCGAGTACGCGCTCGAAGCGGCGACGATCGCGCTCGGCGTCATCGTCGCGTGGGCGCTGCGGGACTGGCCGGTGGTGCTGCTGCTGGTCGTCGGGATCACGCTGGTGCTGCATCGCGGTGTCCTGCTGCGGCAACTGAAACGGCAGGCACGCAGCGACGCCAAGACCGGGCTGCTCAACGCGAAGGCGTGGCGCGAGGCCGCGACCGACGAACTCGACCGCGCGCGGCGCGCGGGACGGCACACCAGCCTGCTGATGGTCGACGTCGACCGGTTCAAACTGATCAACGACCGGCACGGGCATCTGGTCGGCGACCGGTATCTGGCGGCGATCGCGGAAACGCTGCGTACCGAGGTGCGCGGCACGGATCTGGTCGGGCGCTTCGGTGGCGAGGAGTTCGTCGTCCTGCTGCCCGGCACGCCCGCCGTGCACGCCCACGCGATCGCGGAACGGATCCGGTCGAGCGTGGCGTCGCGCGCCGATGACCTGCCCGAGCACGTCACCGTGTCGATCGGGCTCGCCGACCGGCCGGGCGTCGCCGATCTGGACACGGTGATCGCCGTCGCGGACCGGGCGCTGTACGAGGCCAAGAACACCGGGCGGAACCGGACTTCGGGCTACCAGGTGACCGGCTGACCCCCGCGTTTCGTCCTCTGGATGCGGTACTTGCGTGCGCAAGTACCGCATCCAGAGGACTAAACGCGCTCAGGGGAGGCCGGCGAGGGACTTCTCGAGGGCCTCATCCGGGAGCGCGTGATCGGAGATGTTCCCCGCCAGGTACGCGCCGTACGCCGGGAGGTCGAGGTGCGCGTGCCCGCACAGCGCGGTCAGGATCACCTTCTCCTCCCCGGTTTCCTTGCACCGCAACGCTTCCTGGATACACGCGGCGAGCGCGTGCGTCGGCTCCGGCGCGGGGATGATGCCCTCCGTGCGCGCGAACCGCACGCCCGCGGCGAAGCAGTCCTCCTGCCCGATGGCGATCGCGTCGATCAGCCCGAGTTCGTAGATATGCGAGATCAGCGGGGACATCCCGTGATAGCGCAGGCCACCGGCGTGGATGGGGTCGGGGATGAAGTCGTGACCGAGCGTGTGCATCTTCAGCAACGGCGTCAACCCCGCGGTGTCCCCGAAGTCGTACGCGTACTTCCCGCGGGTGAGCGTCGGGCAGGCCGCCGGTTCGACCGCGCGGATGACCGGGTCCATCCGGCCCGCGAGTTTCTCGCGCAGGAACGGGAAGGCGAGTCCGCCGAAGTTGGATCCACCGCCGGTGCAGCCGACGAGGACGTCCGGGGTGTCCCCGGCCAGCTCGAACTGCTTGAGCGCCTCTTCGCCGATGATCGTCTGGTGCAGCAGCACATGGTTGAGCACGCTGCCGAGCGCGTAGCGGGTGTTCTCCGCCTGCGCCGCCTGCTCGACCGCCTCGCTGATCGCGATGCCGAGGCTGCCGGTCGAATCCGGATCGGCGGCCAGGATCGCGCGGCCGGATTCGGTCAGTTCGGACGGGCTCGGGTGCACCGTCGCGCCGAACGTCTCCATCATCAGCTTGCGATACGGCTTCTGGTCGTAGGAAGCGCGGACCTGCCACACCTCGCACTCGAGCCCGAAGGTGGCTGAGGCGAACGCGAGCGCGCTCCCCCACTGGCCGGCGCCGGTCTCGGTGGTCAGCCTGGTGACGCCCTCCGCCGCGTTGTAGAACGCCTGCGGTACGGCGGTGTTGGGCTTGTGCGAGCCGACCGGGCTGACACCCTCGTACTTGTAGTAGATGCGGGCGGGCGTGCCGAGCGCCTTCTCCAGCCGCCTCGCCCGGAACAACGGCGACGGACGCCAGAGCCGGTAGACGTCGAGGACCTCTTCCGGGATGTCGATGTACCGCTCGGTGCTGACCTCCTGGGCGATGAGCGCCTGCGGGAACAGCGGCGCGAGATCGTCCGGGCCGACCGGCTCGCGGGTGCCGGGATGCAAGGGCGGTGGCGGCGGCTCCGGCAGATCCGGGACGACGTTGTACCACCTGGTCGGCATGTCCGCTTCGTCGAGGATGTATTTGGTCCGCTCCGCCATTGAGCCTCCTCCGTCCGTCCCATCAACCTAAAGGGACGGACGGCGCGGCACCAGACATCGCTACTACGGTGTGACCATGGGGAATCTCGTACTGCTCGACGCACCGTCCAATCTCGGGCTGCGCCCGCCCGCCGAAGGCGTGGTCCCCGGCTGTTACAAGGCACCGGGCGCGCTGCGTGACCACGGCCTGCTCACCCGGTTGGGGGCGGCCGACGGCGGCGTCGTCACCCCGCCGCGCTATCTGCCCGCCTGGTCACCCGATGGCGGTGTGCGGAACGCGGCCGGGATCGCGGCCTACACCGAGGCCCTCGCCGCACGTCTCGCGAAGATCCGCGCGGACGACGGCTTCCCGGTGGTCCTCGGCGGCGACTGCTCGATCGCGCTCGCCGCGATGCTGACGCTGCGTCGCGAAGGCCGCTACGGCATCGTCTACTTCGACGGGCACGACGACTTCCGGCATCTCGGCAATTCCGACTACGTCGCCAACGTGGGCGGCGAGGCTCTCGCCGTCGTCACCGGTCGCGGCCAACCCGAACTGGCCGATGTGGACGGTATGAAGCCCTATGTCCGCGACGAGGACGTCCTCGTGCTCGGCGTGCGCGCGGAGGAGTCCGCCGAGGCACGGGACGCCGGGCTCCGGATCGTGACCAGCCAGGAGATCATGGCGTCCGGCACCGACGGCGCGCTCGCCGCCGCCCGGGAGATTTTCGCGCCACTGGACGGTTTCTGGATCCACATCGACATCGACACCCTCGACCCGGAATTCGTGTCCGCCGTGGACAGTCCCGACCCCGGCGGGCTCAGCCCGGACAAGCTCGTCGAGCTACTCCGGGGTCTGCTCGCGATCCCCGGCGCCGCCGGGCTGGAGCTGACCATCTTCGATCCCGACCTCGACCCCGACGGCACGCAGGCCGCCCTCGTGACGGACTGCCTCGTACGCGCACTGGAAGGACCCCGATGACCAAGGTGACCGTCGCCGACGGCTCGTTCGACGCCCCGCTCTGGCTGCCCGAATCCGGCTCCGGCCCGGGGCTGGTGCTGATCCAGGAGATCTTCGGTCTCGACGACTACCTCAAGTCGGTCGCCGCCGACCTGGCCACCCTCGGCTACGTCGTCGCGGTGCCCGAACTGTTCTGGCAGATCTCCCCCGGCTGGTCGGCCACGCACGACGAAGCCGGTGTCTCGGCTTCGATGGCGGTCGCCGGCCAGTTGGACCCGGCGAGCGCCGTCACCGACGTGCTCGCGACCCTGGCGACACTGCGCGCGCTGCCCGAAACCGGCGGCCGCGCGGGCGTCTTCGGCTTCTGCCTCGGCGGCTCGATGGCCTACGCGGCCGCAGCCGAAGGCGACCCGGACGTCGCGGTCTCGTACTACGGCTCCCGCGTTCCCGAGCAACTTCCCTTGCTGGACAAGATCACTTGCCCGATCCAGTTCCAGTTCGGCGGCGCGGACCCCTACATCCCCGCCGAGGGGGTGAGTCGCCTTGCCGACGCCGTCGCCTCCCACGACGGCGCGGAGATCCACATCCACGAGGGCGCGGGGCACGCGTTCCACAACCACGTGGCGCCGATGTTCCATCAGCCGGAGCCGGCCGCGGCCGCCTGGGCGCTGACGTTGGAGTTCTTGGGGCGGACCTACCCGGCCTGAACCTAGCCCGAACGGGTGATTTGCCCGGACCGTTACCGCGGTCCGGCTCGATCGCGCGCCGGGTTCCGGCAACCGGAACCCGGCTTCGGGATTATCTTCCCCGCACCCGAACGGCTCGGACGACGTTCAAATCGTCGGGCGGACCGCCGCCCGGAGGGGCCGGGGTTCGCCAGGCGCGGATTCCGGGACCGCGTTGAGCGTGGCCGCGGCTCGTCGATCGCCACGACCGGCGAGCCGCGGCCTGAATCGACCGAAGACGGCGCACCGACCGTCGAAACCCGCCCCCTCCTTCAATTCAGGCCGGGCACGCGTTCTTTTCGATGATCGGTCTTCTTTTCGAAAACGATCCCAGGCACATTTGACGGGAATCGGCACTCAAGCCGAAAACCGTTTCGTGCGGAACGTGCGATCAATGCCGCGAAAGCAAGGGGACCCGACTCCGTAAAGCGTGTAAGACTCGAAGTCATCCCCGCTCCGGCACGGCAGACATGGGCGGGGCGGGTGATTATTCGGGTGAGGTGAAGGAATGAAGTTCCGTTTCACACTGGAAGGTCGTTGCGCCGCACCGTCCTTCCGCACGGTCCGCTGGTTGATCATCATCGTCGTGGTGATCTTTCTCGTACCGTCTTACGAATTGGGTGAGTTGATCACGTTGCCGCTCCACTGAGCGGTGGCACGGAAAGGCGATCGCGGTCCGGCGCGGTCGCCTTTTCCGCGTTCACCGGCTCAGCACCCGGCGATATTCGGAGAAGTCGGGTTCCTCCGATGGAAGAACCGGTACGCCGCGAGCCTCCACCCAGGCGTGGAATCGATACGGATCTTCGGCGACCCCCATGACCCAGCGGAGCCTCCGGCGTGACAAGGCCGCCGTGAGCACCGCGGCCAGTGACTGCTCCAGGCAGGCGGCCCGGCACGGGTACCGCTCCGCGACCGTGGCCACCATCGCCACCATCGCCACCGCTTCTTCCGTCGTCGCCTCGGAGACGTCGCGGGCACGCAGAACGGACGCGACCCACAGGGTCCAGCGAAACGGCAGGCTCAGCATGATCACCGCGACCGCCACCGCCAGCCCGGCGCGGAGCCGGTAACGGCGCGTCCCGGAGCGGGCGACGATCGGCGGACCGGCGGCGCCCGCCTCCGTGATCACCGGAGGTTCGAACACGACCAGATCCCGATCGGCGAGCGTCTTGAGCAGTTCGCCCGCGTCCCGGCGGACGCGGTGTTCGTCCACCGCCGGATAGCGATCACCGATGGCGCGGACCGCGGTTTCGAGCCCGCCGGTGCGGAGTTCACGGCACAGCAAGGTGGCGGTGGAGTTGAGCGCGTACCAGCGGCCATTGCGCAGGTTCAGCACCACACCCCCCTCGTGGGCCGCGCCTTCGAGATGGACCACCTTCGAAGCCCCGGTCATACCTCACCCCTCTCCAGCCCTCGTAGCCACAAGTCCGCCGCGAGCAACCGGTTGAGCGCGGGAAACGGCGCCTGAAGGCCCGCTTCGGCACGCGAGAAGACCGTTTTCACCTTGGCCGGCTCGATCACACCGAGGTCCGCGAGCCTCGTGCGGGACACCCGGGCACTCAGTTCCGCCGAGGCCAGCCGTATCCCCTTGTAGTCCTCGCCGGTGTAGTTCCCCTTGGTATTCCGGGAAAAGACCGCGTCGGGGACGAGACCGGAGAGGGCCCGGCGAAGCAGGGGTTTGGTGGTCGTCGGATCGGCACGCCGATGGGCGGGCAGGGAAAGACAGGCCCGGATGACGTCGTTGTCCAAGAACGGCGCCTGCGGCCACACCCCCCACGGTCGCGCACGTTCGTCCAGCTGACGCTGGACCGCTCCGGAGGCCCGGACCTCCGCCACCGCCATGCGGTCGCCGACGCCCGCTCCGTCCGGAGGCGCGAGTTCACCCGCACCCACCCGCGCCAGTTCGGCCAGTCCCAGCCGCATGGACGGGGACAGCCAAGTGGTCTCGGTGCCGGGAGCCGGCCACCAGGCGATCGCGTCGAGCCACTCGATGTTTCGTTCCGATGGCCTCTCGAAGCGTTTCGCCAGCAGGCGCAGCGCCCGGCCGAGCGAGGTCATCGAAAGCTCCGCGGATCGCGCCAGCACCCGCGCGGGCGCGACCCGGCGCTGTCTGGCCAGCTGACGGCATTCACGCCCCAGCCGCCGCAACGCCCCTTCCTTCGCGAGGTCTCCCAGATACCCGGGCGCCGCCACGAGCAGCGCGTCCGCCCCTTCGCCACCGAGGTGCACCCCGCCGCCCTCGGCCGCGACATGCCTCAACCGCAACCTCGTCCGGACCTGGGTGACCGCGCCGGGATCGGGGAGATCGGTGGCGGTGGCCATGTCGAGTCCTTGGTAGGAAAGGGAAGAAGGGGTGCCGGTGACCACCGTGGAACGCAGTCGCCGATCGAACCGCAGATAGCGCTCCGCGTGGGCCAGGTCGTCCGCCGGCGCGTCCGGATGGTGGTAGGTGAACACCGGCAGTGGTTCGTCCCGGTACCGGGCGGCGAGGAAGGCTATCGACGTCGAATCGAAACCACCGCTGAAGTCGGCGGTCAACGGCTGGGCGGCGCGCGCGCCGACGGCGTTTTCGAGGGCGACTCGCAACGCCAGCGCTGCGTCCGCGGGCGACCGGTCCCGGTCCGGCGCGAGTGTCTCGTAGGTCCATGTCCTGCACCGGCCGTCACGTCCGGCTCGGATGGCCTGGCCACCGGCCAGCCGACCGAGCCCCCGGTAGACGGAGCGGTTTCCGGTCGGGAGGGGAACGCCCGGGCAGAACATCTCGGCGGCCAGCGCGGTCACGTCCGGTTCCATCGGCAGCCCGGCGGCTCGCGCGGTGACTCGCGCCCTCGTACCGAGCACGGTCCGTTCCGGTGTCGTGTGGAAGTAGAGCGGGTACTGCCCCGCCAGATCGGCGAACGCGGTCACGTCGCCGGGCCGGATCACCACCGCCAGGTAGCTGCCCGGCCACCGGGTGACCTCGGCAAGCCGGTCATTCTCGAGCGCACGCCTGAAATCCCGGCGGATCTCCGCATCGGTCGCGAAACACTGGCCGACCAGCGCCAGTTTCCCTCCCGGGCAGGTCACGGCGCGCAATTCGCGGGGCCGCCATCGCCCGAACGACGCCCACGAGGGCTCTTCCGGCCACACCGGTTCCGCGGGTACGCGGAGAAGTCCGGCGGTCGCCGGCGCGGGTCCGGGAACGGCACCCAGCAGGCCTGGCACGTCGGCGTTCACGGTGCATCACCAGTAATACTGTGAATTGGAGTCGGCACTGCCGCTGGAGGAGCTGCCCAGGGTCAGCTCCCGCACGTGCCCGAGGTCGAAGAGCAAAGGCGGCTCGTAGCCCGCCTCATCCGTGGGTGGCTCCGTCATCGCGTCGGCGGCGTCGCGCGCGGGCGACGGACGTGGCACGGCAAGCAGTTTCATGATCAGCACCTTCGAGTCCGGCTGTCTCCTGGTCGACAGGAGAAGAAGCATCCCCCGACTTGTCGAATCGCCAGGGAAGGCAGGATCGTAACGGGAGTCGATTGTCTGCCTTGGTCGGCCCCACGGGAAGTCCGGTGCGAAAGACCAGCGTGACAGAGCGGTCCGGAAGAAGTGCGCTCGCGGCCCCGGCAAGAATCACACGTCTGAGTGAGTCGTCTTAATCGACATACTTCCCGGACAGAATTCAACCGTGCCGCCGGAAGCGCACCTTCCCTTTGTTCAATTCGAAACGACGCCACCCGAGGCACCGTCACCGGGATGGTCCTGCTGCCGGGCGCGCAGCCCCAGAATGAGCGCGCCGTGCGCCTCGGCGAGCGCGTTCAGCCCGCTGGTCCGCAACTCGAACCGGGTGCCGTCCGTGACCGTCCCGGCGAGGGCGAAGCGCTCCAGTTCCTGACGGCAGGGATCGATGACGATTTCCTGCGCGCCGGCGAGCTCCCCACCGAGCACCACCAGGCGGGGATTGACCAGATTGCACAGCTGGGCCAGCGCGAACCCCAGCGTCCGACCGGCGTCGTTGAGGATCCGGCGGCACGCCGCGTCGCCCTGCTGCGCCAAGCCGATCAGCAGGCCAAGACTGTCGGGCGGCCGGTAGTCCCGCCGCCCCGCGCGGCGCACCTGCCCGGTCAGGGCTTCGGCGCCGACGAGGGTGTCGAGGCAGCCGCGGCCACCGCACAGGCAGACCTGACCGTCTCGCTCGATGGTCAGGTGGCCGATTTCGCCCGCCATCCCCCGCTCGCCGCGCAACAGCTTGTCGCCGATCATGATCCCCGCGCCCACCCCCGTGGACGCTTTGATGTACACCACCGTTTCCAACGGTTTGTCCAGGCCGTAGGTCTGCTCGGCCATCGCGCCGAGGTTGGCGTCGTTGTCCACCGCCACCCGGACTCCGAGCAGCCTGCCCAGACTGGCGGCGGGGTCGTCGACGTCGGACCACGGCGGCAGGACCGGAGTGGTGAACCGGCCGCTGCGGGGGTCGATCATCCTGGGCACGGCCAGGCCCGCGGAGACGACGTCCTCCAGCTCTTGCCCGGTCGAGCGCACGGCGGCCCGGATCATGCTCTCCAATTGGGGAAGTAGCCGGGGAAATCCGTGATTGGCCCCCTCGATCTCGATCTGCGGGTCGACCGAGTCGAACGCCCGGTCCACCGGCCGGGCGATGACCGCCACCCGCCGGAACCCGAGATCTATGCCCAGCGCGACCCCTCTGGTCTCGGGCAACCGTACGACGCCGCCCTTGCGGCCGGTTTCGACCTCAACCGTTCCCTCCGCGGCCAGGTCGGCGACGGCAGTGGACACCGACGCCCCGGAAACTCCGAGCCGTTGCGCGAGACGCGACTGCTGATCCGCCTTGATCATGATTTCGATGATCAATTTCCGGCGGTTCTGCTCCTTCGTGCCACTCGTCGGACCGAGCAGTTCCCGCGCCTCAAGCATCGAACCCCTCGTCCCCGTCGCGCGACCCGAAAAGTTAAGCCGAAGCAATGCACGCTAACAGAGAGGACTTCAAGTTTAAGGAGACCGCTCTTAACGATTCGGGCCAGTTCGCCGAAATCCCTTGTTGGCGAAGCGCCGAATAGGGATGATCGAGCCGGAAAAGTCCCGACTTCAGTCGCAGGCGTGCGAAAGTCTGTCGAGTTCCAACACAACCCGAATGGCCCAGCCGCTTATTCGACAACGGATTCAATTCCGTCCGCCTCCCTGTCGACCCCGCTCGTGCCTCCCCGGCGCGGGGCCCGCCGCGCACCGGCCCGGCAGGCTCGGCCGACCGGCGGAATATGTCGGTGCCTCCCGGTAGTTTCCCCACCATGGCCACATTGGTGAGTTTTCACGCCCACCCCGACGACGAGTGCATCGTCGCGGGAGGCGTCATGCGCAAGGCCTTCGAGGAAGGTCACCGTGTCGTGCTCGTCGTCGCGACCAGGGGGGAGGTCGGCGAGGTGCCGGACGGGTTCCTCGACGACGGAGAGGAGTTGTGGCAGCGCCGCGTGCAGGAGACGCACGCATCCGCCGAGGTCCTGGGGGCCAAACGCGTGGAGTTCCTGGGGTACACCGATTCCGGCATGATGGGCGAGCCGCGCAACGACGAGCCTGGCACGTTCTGGCAAGCCGACGTCGAGGAGGCCGCGCAGCGGCTCGCCGCCATCCTGCGCGAGGAGCAGGCCGACGTCCTGACCGTCTACGACGACAACGGCGGCTACGGGCATCCGGACCACATCCAGGTGCACCGCGTCGGGATGCGCGCGGCCGAGCTGGCGGGCACGCCGCGGGTCTACGAGGCGACCAGCAACAGCGACGAGATGCGCCGCGGCATGGAGGAGGCGGTGCGGACCGGGCAGATGAAGGCCGAGGACCTTCCCGATTTCGAGAACGGTTCCGAATTCGGCAAACCGGAGGCGATCCTGACGGCGAGGGTCGACGTCACCGCGTACCTGCCTGCCAAGCGGGCCGCGATGCGCGCGCACGCCAGTCAGATCAGTGAGGACTCGTTCTTCCTGGCGATGCCCGACGAGGCTTTCGCGCAGGCGTTCGGCGTCGAGTGGTTCATCCGGGCCGGGCAGGGGCCGGGCATCACGGAGACCGACCTCATGGCCGGTCTCTGACCGACAGGCGTGTGCGTATCCGATGAATCGCGCGAACTGAGCGAGAAGCCCGAGCGGTACTGGGCGGGACTTTCGCTGGGGGAAGCCGGCGGCGACGGGCGCCGCGGCCACTACTGGCTTTCGGGTGCGGCTTGATCGCGGGCCAGGTCCGTGAAGGCCTCCTTACCTACCCTGAAGGTAGTGAAGGAGGCCTTCACGGACCCGACGATCGCCACACTCGACCCAAGCACACCAGCAGTCACAGCGGCTGCGCGTGAAGGACACCTTCCCAAGTACATGAAGGCCCCCATCCTTGCGCCTAGGTACAGGAAGGGGGCCTTCATGTACCTCAGCTTCAGGCGGTGGCGGCGGTGACGTCGAGTTCGACGAGCTGCCCGGGGTAGCCGAGCTGCGCGACGCCGAGCAGGGTGCTCGCGGTGGTGAAGGCCTCCCCGATCTCCGACTCGACGAAGCGGTCCCACACCGCCGAGAGGACGTCCGCGTCCGGCGTCACCACGTAGATCACCGTGCGCACGACGTCCGCCGGGGTCGCCTTGGCGAAGGCGAGCGCGGCGGCGGTGTTCGCGACGACCTGGTCGACCTGGGCGAGCACGTCGCCTTCGACGACCTTGCCGTCTTCGGCGAGCGGGCATTGGCCGGCGAGGTGCACGTCCCTCCGGCCTTCGACGATGGTCACGTGGTGGTAGGTGGGCGTGGGGTGCAGACCGGGCGGATGGTGGCGTTCAATGGTCACGAGCCGCATCCTCACCGAGGCGGCCGCGACGGGACAACCGGATTTCACGGGGGAGCCATGCGCAGGACGATCGACTGGACCGGTGACGCGGTCACGATCATCGACCAGACCGTCCTGCCCGCCGAGTATCGCGTGCTCGAACTGCGCACGGTCGGCGAACTCGTCGCCGCCATCCAGCGGCTCGCGGTGCGCGGGGCGCCGGCGCTCGGCGCGGCGGGGGCGCTCGGCGTCGTGCTCGCCACCCGCGCGCAGGGCGACGTCGAGGCCGAGGCGCGCCGTGTCGCCCAGGCGCGGCCGACGGCGGTCAACCTGAGCTGGGGCGTTTCCCGCGCCCTCGCGAAGCTCCCGGAGGGGCCGGAAGCCGTTCTCGCGGAAGCCCTGGCGATCCTCGACGAGGACGAGCGGATCAACCACGAGGCCTCCCGGCTGGCGGCCGACGTGGTGATCGAGCACTGCGGGCGGCGGCCGGTGCGGCTGCTGAGCCACTGCAACGCCGGCCATCTCGCGACGGTCGCGTGGGGCAGCGCGCTCGGCGTCGTCTGGCATCTGCAGGCCCGCGGCCTGGTCGAGTCCGTGCTCGTCGACGAGACCCGGCCGCTGCTGCAGGGTGCCCGCCTGACCGCTTGGGAACTGGCCGAAGCCGGTGTCCCGTACCGGATCCAGCCCGACGGCGCGGCCGCCGCGGCGATGAGCCGGGGCCTGGTCGACTGCGTCCTCGTCGGCGCCGACCGGATCGCCGCCAACGGCGACGTCGCCAACAAGATCGGCACCTACGGCCTGGCGATCGCGGCGAAGCACCACGGCATCCCGTTCGTGGTCGTCGCCCCGTCGTCCACTGTGGACACCGCGATGCCGGACGGCACCAGGATCGTGATCGAGGAACGCGATCCCGGCGAGATCCTGGCCTTCGGCGGCACGAAGGTCGCACCCGAAGGCGCGGAAGTGTTCAACCCCGCCTTCGACGTGACGCCGCACGAGCTGATCACCGCGGTGGTGACCGAGCACGGGATCCTGAAACCCTAGAAGGATTCCAGGCAGGACGGCTCGCGGTCGGTGGCGAACGCCGCCGTCGCCCGCGAAACCGCGCCGGCGGTCCGCTCCTTGATCCGGCCCGCCGCGGCCAGGGTGCTGGGCCTGGTCCCGCCGAGGAAGACGGCGCCGAGGTCGGTGATGTCCAGTTCGAGATCCGGCGCGTCCTCCACGCGCGTCACTTCCGCTTGGCCGTCGGCGTCGGTGACGAGCCGCCAGTTCCCGGCGTTCCACGGGCAGAAGTCGTCGCGTACGCCGAACACGAGGTCCACCGGGGCGTTGTAGCGCCGGGTGGTCAGGCCGCGATCGACGTCGACGATGCGCAGCCACAGGGAATCGCCGCCGGTCCGGGTCATGGCGCGGGGGTCGGCGAGCAGGTGGATGAGCGGTTCGTCGAGGGCGGCCGACACCTCCACCGTGAAGACGAGGTCGTAGTCGAGCAGGAAGCGGTACAGCGTCGCGTACGCCTCCGGCGTGGTCGCGACCAGCTCCTGCACGCTCAGGATTCCTCGCGGGCCGTCGTCGTTCCAGTCGTTCTTCAGCCGGTAGATCACGTAACCGTCGGGCAGGACGGCGAACCTCATCGCGGTCGCGCCGTTCCTCCGCCGCTCCGGGTCGTCGAGGTTGAACTCCCACGTCGCCCCTGGCCGGTCCAGCGCGCCGACCCGTTGGGGCGCTTCCTTTTCGTAGATCGCCTTGATCAGCGGGATCGCCTGCTCGCGGCCGATTTCCCGCACCCGCTCGGTTTCGAGTTCGACACCGGGCCGGAACGCGGATTTCGCGCGGATCTTCGCGCGGTAGAACTGCGCCGCGAGCCCGTAGCCGAAGCGGGGATAGATGACGGCCTCGGACGCCCACAACGCGGCGATCGGCTCGCCGCCGTCGTCGTGCAGGCCGTGCAGCTGCGCCCGCATGACCCGGGTGAGCGCGCCCCGCCGCCGATGCCCCGGCGCGACGCCGACCGAAGTGATCGCCGCGAACGGCGTCGGCCCCGCACCGGGAACGGTGATCTTCCGGGTGAGGATCTCCCCCATCCCGATCAGTTCGTCGCCGTCGAAGACGCCGTGTGAACGCTCGGGTTCGAACACCAGCCCTTCGCGGTACTGGAACCCTTCCGAAGGATCGGCGAGGAAAGCACGCGCCAGCATGTCCGAAAGTGCGGGCAGGTCGTCGGTGGTCAGGGTGCGGAGGGTCAAGCCGTCATCGCTCACCCTGTTCGTACTACGCCCCTTCACCGACGACCGCCACGCCTTTTTCGAAGCAAGCACAGAAGGGCGGCGTTCAGGGCCTCGGCCCGATCACCTCACCCTTTTCCGTCACCTCGATGGCCATCGCGGGGCAGGAATCCGCCGCGTCGAGCACCGTCTCGTCCGGATCCACCTCCCCCTTGACCACTGTCGCCACGGCGCCTTCGAGTTCGAAGACCTCCGGCATCAGCGCCGCGCACATCCCCGAGCCGATGCACGTGTTGCCATCGACCTCGACTTTCCAGCTCATGCTCACCATCCGATCGGCATGGAGCGGGGGCCCCGCACCAGCATCTGGGTCTTCCACACGATATCGCCGTCGAGGTGCAGCCCGGGGAGATCGCGCAGCAACGCCTTCAGGGCCTCCTGCAGTTCGAGCCTGGCCAGCGGAGCGCCGAGGCAGTGGTGCACGCCGTGCCCGAAACCGAGATGGGGATTGGCTTCCCTGCCGAATTCGAGGGTTTCCGCCGAGGTGAACTGGAGCCCGTCCCGGTTGGCGGCGCCGATCGCGACCATCACCGGCTCGCCCTCCTTCACCAGCACGTCACCCACCTGGATGTCTTCGGTGGCGTAGCGGGCGAACCCGGCTCCGGCGCCCAGCGGGACGAACCGCAGCAGTTCCTCCACCGCGGCCGGGATCAGGTCCAGGTCCGCACGCAGGCGGGCGAGCTGCTCCGGCTGTTCGAGCAGGGCGTAGACGAAGTTGGGGATCTGGCTGGCGGTGGTCTCGTGCCCGGCGATCAGGATGCCGATGCACATGTCGACCAGTTCCAGCTCGCTCAGCCGGTCGCGGACGTCGCGCGCCTCGATCAGCGCGGTCATCAGATCGTCCTGCGGCTCGGCGCGGTGCTGCTCGACGAGCACGTGCATGTACGCCCGCAGCTCGTCCTGGTTGGCCATCATCTCTTCGGTGGTCAGCGGGCTGGTCGACAGCGCGGCGTCGCTCCACACGCGGAACTTCGGCCGGTCCTCGACGGGGACACCGAGCAGTTCGCAGATCACCGCGACCGGGATCGGCAGCGCGTAGTCCTCGACCAGATCCGCGGGCTGTCCCTTGGCCTTCATGTCCTCGATCAGCCCGGCCGCCAGCTCGGCGACACGCGGGCGCAGCAGTTCGACGCGGCGCATGGTGAACGCCTTCGCGACCAGCGTGCGCAACCGGGTGTGATCCGGCGGGTCCATGCTCAGGATCCCGCCGGGACGCCTGCCGGGCGCCATCCGCGGCTCGTCCTTCTCCGCCGCCATCGCCCGGGAGAACCGCCGGTCGCCCAGCACGAACCGCGCGTCGGCGTACCGGGTGGCGAGCCAGGCCGGCTCACCGTGCGGAAGCCGGACGCGGAGCATGCCCTTGGTGGCGCGTGCCGCCGCGTACGCCTCGTTGAGTTCGAGGCCGGCGTCCTCGTTGAAGGGATAGGCGACGAATTCGGTGTCTGTGGTGGTCATTTGTCCGGAAACCCCCCGGCTCGGCGGTTTGTAAGCAACTGCTTACAACGCTAACCATGATCACGCTGAGCGTCAATGCGCCTACCGTGCGACGCCCGGCTAGCCTTTGCCGATGACGGAAGAACCGCAGGTCCGCAAGCGCGACGCGGCCGCGACCAGGGCGGCCCTGCTCGACGCGGCGGCGGCTCTCTTCGCCGAGCGCGGCTTCGACCGGACGACCGTGCGCGACATCGCGAAACTCGCCGGAGTCAACCAGGCCCTGCTGTTCCGCTACTTCGGATCGAAGGACGCCCTGTTCGAGGAGGTCCTGGCGCGCGGCGGGCGCGAGCAGATCGCCACCACCCCACCGGACGAACTGCTCGGGACGGCGTTGCGCAGCATGCTGGAATCCGACACCGGCCGCGACCGCACCCTCGACGCGTACCTGCGCTCGACCGGGCACGACAGCGCCGCGGCCGCGGTCCGGCGGCAACTCGGCGAGGAGTACGCGAAGGTGCTCGCCACGTTGAGCGACGCCGACGACGCGGAACTGCGGGCCGACCTCGTCCTCGCCTGGCTGCTCGGGATCGGCCTGGTCCGCGACATCACCGGCAAGGAACCGCTGGCCAGCGCGGATCCCGATGACGTCTGCCGTCTGGTGCTCGGCGCGGCGAGGACCCTGCTGGAACGCAGCGGGTAATTGCGTCGCCGTCCCCGGCGCGCTGTTCTACGGTCGGGCCGTGATCACGTTCCCGCCCGCCGGCACCGAAGCCGAGTTCGACGCGCTGACCAGGCAAGACCTGCTCCCCGCCGTGAGGTCGCTCGGCTTCGGCGAAGCCGTCCCGTTCACCGAGGGCTCCCTGCCGGTCTACGCGGTCGGCGACGATCTGGTCCTCAAGCTGTTCCCGCCGGTGCATCTCGGCGAATTCCCCACCGAGCGGACGATGCTCGAAGTCCTGCACGGGAAGTTGCCGATCCCGACCCCCGCCGTGCACGACGCCGGCGAGCGGGACGGCTGGGGTTACGTGCTCATGGAGCGCCTGCGCGGCGAAACCCTGAAGGACGCCTGGCCGAGTCTGTCCACAGAGGACAAACACCGGCTCGCGCCCGAACTCGGTGAGGCGCTGGCCGCCCTGCATTCGCTGCGCGACCCCCGGCTCGACGTCCTCGGCCCGCCGGACTGGGCCACGTTCGTCGCCGAACAGCGCGCGAAGGTCGTCGAGCATCACCGGCGGACCGGGCTCGACGAAAAATGGATCGCGCAAGTTCCGGCGTTCCTCGATTCCGTCGCGCTGGGCAGCCCGCCGGCCGTCCCGCTGCACACCGAATTCATGCGCGACCACCTCATGGTCAGCCACGACGGCGGCCGCCCGAGGCTGACCGGGCTCTTCGATTTCGAACCGGCCATGCGGGGCGCGGCCGAGTACGACTTCGTCGCCGTGGGCCTGTTCGTTTCCGGCGGGGACAAGGATTTCCTGCAGCGGCTGCTCACCGGGTACGGCATCGAGCCGGACGAAGGCTTCTCCCGGCGTTGCCTGGCGTACGCGCTTTTGCACGTCTACAGCAACTTCACCTGGTACCTCGGGATTCTCCCCGCGCCGGAGGAACCGACGCTGGAAAGCCTCAGCCGCGCTTGGTGGTAGCCCAGGTCACGGGCACCGCCTCCGGGCCTCGGATCGAAAGCGGCGGACGCCAGGTGATGGCCGAGGCGGAAACCGCGAGATCCAGTCCCGGGAGCCCGTCGAGCAGGGTCCGGAACGCGATCTCCCCTTCGAGGCGGGCCAGTGCCGCGCCGAGACAGAAGTGGAGGCCGTGCCCGAAGCCGAGTTGCGGCGCGTTCCGCCGCCGGATGTCGAACCGGGACGCGCCGGGAAAGGCGGCTTCGTCGCGGTTCGCCGCGCCGGTGTGCGCCAGCACCGCCTCACCGCGCCGGACCGGGCCGGCGCTCAGCTCGACGTCTTCCAGCGCGACCCGGAGCAGCGACGCGTCGGCCGGTCCGTCGAACCGCATGATCTCCTCGACGGCCCCCTCCGTCAGGCTCGGATCGGAGCGCAGCGCGGCGAGCTGATCCGGATGTCCTGTCAGCAGCACGATCCCGGTCGCGATCAGGCTGACCGTGGTCTCGTGCCCGGCGAGCAAGAGCTGGGTGGCGAGATCGATCAGCTCGGCCTCGGTGAGCCGGTCGCCGTCCTCGTCGCGAGCGTGCACGAGGACGCTCAGCAGGTCGTCCCCCGGCGCCTCCCGTTTGACGGCGACGAGCGCCGCCATGTCGTCCGCCCCGTCACGCCGGGCCTGCGCCACTTCCGCCGGGCTGTACGCCATCGGCGTGACGATCACGCGCGACCATTGGCGGAACCGTTCCCTGCCCTCGTAAGGGACGCCGAGGATCTCGCACATGACCGCGGTGGGCAGCGGGAAGGCGAACGTCTCCACGAGATCCACCGGCGGGCCGTGCTCGACCATCGCCCGCAGGAGCGTGTCGGCGATCTGCTGGATCCGCGGCCGGAGCCCGGCGATCCGGCGGACGGTGAAGGCCTGCGCCGTGAGCTTCCGCAGGCGCGTGTGATCCGGCGGATCCATGTTGAGGATGCTGTGCTCGCCGGTGGAGAAGTCACCCGGTTCGATGAGACACGGCGCGCCCGGCGCGAGCAGGTTCCGGGAGAACCGCGTGTCCGAGAAGATCAGGCGGACGTCTTCGTACCGGGTCACCAGCCAGCCTTCGCAGCCGCTGGGGAAGACGACCCGGGACATCGGCGGGTATTCGGCGTAGATCGCGCCCATCGGGGTCGCGGGGTCGTCCTTCGCCGCGGGATAGGTGGCTGTCATGGAGCATGATGATGAGCGGCGCGGCGCGCGGCCGGAAGGCCCTTCTCACCGGGTGATAATCCCGCGCAGGAACTCCAGATAGGCCGGGCGTTCCGTGGCGGACAGCAGGGTGCCGCCGCTCGCCCGCTGCGCCTGGATCAACCCGACGAACGCCGTGTACGCCAGCAAAGCGCGATGGCGGGCCTCGGCTTCCGGGCAGTCCATCTCACGGAAACAGCGGACGATGAACTCGACGCGCCGCGCGGTGACGTCGGCGAGCAGCGGGCCGATCACGGGGTCGTCCGCGTGGGCGAGCAGGGCCAGCTCGGCCCGCTCGTCCTTCGCGCCGAAGACGAGTTCGAAGAGTTCACGCAGCCTCCGGGCCGGATCCGCGATTCCGTCCAGCAACGTGATGAGCGCCTCGGTGTGCTGTTCGGCCCACCGGCGCACGGCGGCCTCGACCAGCGCGTCCCGATTCGCGAAATGCCAGTAGAAACTGCCTTTCGTCGTCCCGAGTTTCGCCGCGATGGGCTCGACGGCGATCGCGGCGACGCCGCCCTCGCACAGCGCTTCGAGCGCCGCGTCCGCCCAATCCTCCCGCGCGAGCTTCCGTTTCACACGGCATACGCTACCGTATGGGAAACCATACGGCACCGTACGGGAGGCGGACATGCCCTTCGGATCACCCGCGAACTGGGGCGCGACCACGGAAGAACGCCGTCGCGCGCAGCCGGCGGACACCCTGCTCGACGGCCCGGTCGCGCGGTTCGACCGCGCGGTCACCGTGCGGGCGCCCGCCGCGCTCGCCTACCGCTGGCTCTGTCAGATCTCGGTCGCGCCCTACAGCTACGACCTGCTCGACAACCGGGGGCGCCGCAGCCCCGGCACCCTCACCCCCGGCGCCGACGAACTCGCTCCCGGCGACACGCTGATCGTGTTCGAACTGACCGAGGTCGACCGCGGGCACAGCCTCACCGGGCGGACCTTCGCCAAGTCCGAAAAGCTGTTCGGCCCGGTGGCCGCCACGTATTCGGTCGAGCCGATCGACGAGACGTCCTGTCGCATGCTGTGCCGCATCGTCGTGACCTCCGCGGGGTTCGGCGGGCGCCTCAAGGAGTTCCTGCTCGGCTGGGGCGACCTGGTCATGATGCGGAAACAGTTGCTGAGGTTGAAGAAGTACGCCGAACGCGACGCGCGGCTAGGGCAGCGCGCGCCTTAACAGCTCGGCCAGGTGCAAAGCCCGCCGCCCGTCGAGCTGCTCGATCTGCGTCCGGCAGCTGAAGCCGTCCGCGACCACTTCGGTGCCCTCGGCCGCGGCGCGGATCGCGGGCAGCATGCGGTCTTCGGCGCAGGCGACGGAAACGTCGTAGTGCCCGCGCTCGAAACCGAAGTTGCCCGCCAATCCACAGCAGCCGGAATCCATTGTGGAATTGTGGATACCCGCGGCGCGCATGGCGGCCTCGTCGGCGTCGAAGCCGAGCACGGCGTGCTGGTGGCAGTGCACCTGGCTGAGCGCCTCGACGTCCAGCGAGCGGAATTCGAGCGGCGAATCCTCGACAAGTTCCGCGAAGGTCCTGGTCCGTTCGGCGAGCAGCTCTGCCACCGGGTCGCCGGGGAGCAGCGCCGGGAGGTCGCCGCGGAACAGCGCCGTGCAGCTCGGCTCCAGCCCGGCCACCAGATACCCCGCCCGCAGGTACGGTTCGAGCACGGAAAGCGTGCGGCGCAACACGTTCTTCGCGACGTCGAGCTGCCCGGTCGACACCCAGGTGAGGCCGCAGCAGACACCGCGATCGGGCAGGACGACGTCGTAGCCCGCGGCGGTCAGCACCTCCGCCGCGGCGTCGAGGACGTCCGGCGTGAGGTAGTTGTTGAAGGAGTCGGGCCACAGCACCACGGGCCGGGCACCGGTCGCCCAGCGTTTGAGATCCGTCCGACGCCGGGTGAACGGCGCCGTCGCGAAGGTCGGCAGATCCCGTTCCGGCGCGATCCCGCCGAACTTCTTCAGCAGTCCGGAGAACCGGCGCGACAGCGTGTTCGCCAGCCGCGGCGCGAGCGACGCCGCGCGCAGCCACACCGGCAGCCAGCCCATCGAATAGTGCGACGCCGGGCGGATCCGTCCTTTGTGGTGCTGGTGCAGGAACTCCGCCTTGTACGTCGCCATGTCGACGTCGACCGGGCAATCGGACAGGCACCCCTTGCACGACAGGCAGAGATCCAGCGCCTCGGCGACCTCTTCGGAGCGCCAGCCGTCGGTGATCAGCTCGCCGTTCACCATCTCGGCGAGCAGATGCGCGCGGCCCCGCGTCGAATGCTTCTCCTCGCGCGTGGCGCGATAGCTCGGGCACATGACGCCCGCCCCGGTGGTGTTGCGGCATTTCCCGACGCCGACGCAACGCCGCATCGCCTGCCCGAAGCTCCCCCTGTCCTCCGGGTACGCGAGCGCGGTGACGTCTTCGAGCTCCAGCGGCGCGCGGCGGACGCGGAGATCGGCGTCGACCGGCCTGGGGTTCACCAGGATGCCGGGGTTCATCATGCCCGCCGGATCGAAGATTCCCTTGAACCGCGCGAAAAGCGCGAGCATCTCGGGACTGTACATCCGGGACAGCAGCTCCGAACGCGCCTGGCCGTCACCGTGCTCCCCCGACAGCGAGCCGCCGTGCGCGGCGACCAGATCCGCCGCCTCTTCGAGGAACGACCGGAATCCGGCGATCCCTCGCGGTGAAAGCAGATCGAAGTCCAGCCGCAGATGCAGACAGCCCTCGCCGTAGTGGCCGTAGACGACGCTCTTGCGCCCGTGCTCGCGCATGAGCTGCTTGAACTCCCGAAGGTAGGCGCCCAACCGCTCGGGCGGCACGGCCGCGTCCTCCCAGCCGGGCCAGGCTTCCTCACCCCCGGCGAGCCGGGTCGCGAGACCGGCGCCCTCCTCCCGGATCCGCCACAGCCGCTTCTGCGCGGCCGCGTCGTCCAGCAGCGCGGATCCGGTCAGCGCGCCGCGGAGCCCGTCGATCAGCCCGCGCGCCTGGTCCGGGTCGGCCATTTCGACGAACAGCCAGGCGCCGCCGGGCGGCAGGCCGTCGGCACGACCGGGCTCCAGCAGCGCGACGAGGTCCGCGTCAACGCCTTCGACGGTCAGGGGCGACCACGGCAGGATCGCCGGGACGGCGTCGGCCGCGGCGATGTCGGATTCGAAGCCGAGCACCGCGAGTACCTTGCGTTCCGGCACTTCGGCGAGCGAAACCGTCGCCTCCAACACGGTGACGCAGGTGCCCTCACTGCCGACCAGTGCCTTGGCGACGTCGAAACCGTTCTCCGGCAACAGGTGTTCCAGTCCGTATCCGGAGACCCGCCTGCTGAAGGAGGACAGTTCGGTGCGCAGCGACGCCAGGTTGTCCCGGACCAGCGCGCGCAGTTCGGAGAAGACCCGCCCTTCGGTGCCGGGCTTGGCCGCACGAGCGTCCACTTCGGACGGTGAGGTCGGCCCGACGGTCAGCCGCGTGCCGTCGTAGAGCAGCACGTCCAGCTCCCGGACGACGTCGACCGTGCGACCCCAGGCGACCGAATGCGAACCGCAGGCGTTGTTGCCGATCATCCCGCCGATCGTGCAGCGCGAATGCGTCGACGGGTCGGGGCCGAACCGGAGCCCGTGCGGCGCGGCGAGCCGCTGGAGGTCGTCGAGAACGGTTCCCGGCGCGACCCTCGCCGTGCGCGCCGCCGGGTCGAGGTCGAGGACCCCGCCGAGATGACGCGATGTGTCGATCACGACGCCCGGCCCGCACGAGTTGCCCGCGACGCTGGTGCCGCCGCCGCGCGCGATCACCGGCAGCCCGGCCCGGCGGCAGGCGGCGACGGCCTCGATCACCTCGTCGACACTCCGCGGCAGCACCACACCCTTCGGCACGTGCCGGTAGTTGGAGGCATCGGTCGTGTACAGCGCCAGTGTCGCGGCGTCGGCCAGGATCTCCACGGGGTCCATTCAAGACAACCGCGGCCGGAAACGCATCGGTGAACCTCTCCGGACGGGTGTGTCGGAAACCACGTCCGATATGCGATCGTGAGCGCGTGACGGCGAGACGGCACGCCGCTGAAGAGCTCGCCGCCGAGCACAGCGCGGTGCTCGGCGGGCTTCTTCGCGAGCGCGAAGAGCTGCTCGCGACCCTCGACCGGGTCGCGGCCCTCAACGGCACCGCGCGGCTGATCCGCGAGTCGATCGGCACGCATTCCGGCTTCGTCGCCGAGCTGGCCGGGCCCGAACAGGCGGTGATCCGCTGGATGTCGGGCACCCGCACCGACGCCCTGCAGGATCTCGCCGTGCCGATCGGCCAGGGCATCGGCGGGCGGGTGCTCGCGCTGGGCAGGCCCGTGCGGGTCAACGACTATGTCAGCTCGCCGAGTATCACCCACCAGTTCGACGCGCAGGTCCGCGGTGAGGGGCTCGCCGCGATGATCGCCGTCCCGATCGTCAGCGGAACCGAGACCGTCGCCATCGCGTACGCCGCCATGCGCGAACGCCGCGACTTCGGCGACGACGCGGTCCAGTCCCTCGAGGACATCGCCACCGAGGCAGGCCGGGCGCTGAAACTGGCGTCGGTCGCCGAAGCCGACCGCGAGACCGCGCTGTCCGCCGAGCGGCTCCGGATGCAGAGCGCGCTGCACGATTCGGTCGGCGCGCTGCTGTTCTCCATCGGGGTCCAGGTGCGGAATCTGCACGAGGACATCAGCGACAACCCGGCGCTCGAATCGCGGCTGCGGCGGCTGGAAGGTGACGTGTCGGCCGCGTCGAGGGCGCTGCGCGAGTCACTGCTCGCGCTGTCGGAGTCGAGCCCGGAACGCGCGCTGCCGGTGGAACTGGCCGAGCACTGCCGTTCGTTCCAGGCGCGCTGCGGTGTCCCGGCGCGGTTCGTGCAGCTCGCCCCGGTGCCGCGGCTGGACGCCGAACGCACCGGCGTCCTGGTCGCGGCCGTCCGGGAAGGCCTGCTCAACGTGGAGAAACACGCCGAAGCGCTGTCCGTCGTGGTGAGTCTCCTGCCCAGTGAGGACGGCGTGCAGGTGGTCGTCGCCGACGACGGCACCGGACGCCGCGCCGAAGACGCCGACGAGCCCGGACCCGGCACCGGGATGGGGCTGCGCGCGCTGGCCGAACGCGCCGCGCGGGTCGGCGGCCGGGTCAGCCTGGTCCGCGACGAAGACGACGGTTGCACGCTGCGCGCCTGGGTGCCGGAACCGTGCCGTCGCCGGTGACGGTCCTCGTCGTGGACGACCATCCGGTGGTCCGCGACGGGGTGAGCCTGCTGCTGCGCTACGACCCGGCGATGACCGTGGTCGGCTCGGCCGAGACCGGCCGGTCCGCGATCCGGCGGGCGGGTGAGCTGAAACCGGTGCTGATCCTGCTGGACCTGCGGCTGCCGGACATGCTCGCGCCCGAGGTCATCGCCGAACTCCGGCGCGTGCACCCGGCCGGGCGGATCGTGGTGTTCACCGCGCACGGCGACCATCAGGGTGTGCGGGCCGCGCTGGATTCCGGGGCGCACGGCTGCCTGCTCAAGGACGTCGCCGGGACGGATCTGGTGGCGGCGTTGCGGCAGGTGCTCAAGGGTGAGCGCGTCGTCGATCCGCGGATCTTCCCCGACGACGGCCAGCGCTCCGACGCGCTGGCCCGCAGCGGGCTGACGCGGCGCGAGTACGAGGTTTTACGACTCGCGGCGCAGGGCCAGACGAATCCGGAGATCGCGGAATCGACCGGGCTGGCGCGGAACACCGTCAAGACCTATCTGCAGTCCGCACTGCACAAACTCGGCGCCCGGAACCGCGTCGAAGCCATCGGCAAGGCCTCCGAAGCCGGCCTCCTCTGACGCGTTTCGTCCTCTGAATGCGGTAGTTGCACGCGCAAGTACCGCATTCAGAGGACGAATTGCGTCGTGTCCGTTTTGTGTCCGGGTGGGTCTCCAGGTGGGGGTAACGCGGCGGAGGGTGCCCACGCAGGATGACCGCCACCGATCGTGACTCGCGTCACACGAACGGAGGAGGCGGCTTGCTCAGTGTTCGTGATCTCCAGGTGCGGTACGGCCGGTCGGTGGCCGCGCTGCACGGGGTCGACCTCGACGTTTCACCTGATGGCGTGCTGGCCGTCCTCGGCAGCAACGGGGCCGGGAAGTCGACGCTGCTGCGCACCGTCTCCGGCACGCTGCGGATGCACCGCGGCTCGGTTTCCGCCGGCGAAGTGCGCTACGACGGCAAACCACTGACCAAATTGGACCCGGCCCGCATCGTCGGTCTCGGCGTGGTCGGCGTCCCCGAAGGCCGCCAGGTCTTCGCGCGGATGACGGTCGAGGAGAACCTGCGCGCCGGCGGGATCGGCGCCCGCTCCCCCGAGCAACGCGCCGCCGCCCGCAAACGCGTCGACGAGCTCTTCCCGGTCCTGTCCGAACGCGCCAAACAGCGCGCCGGCCTGCTTTCCGGCGGCGAGCAGCAGATGCTCGCGATCGGCCGTGCGCTGATGTCCGGTCCGCGGCTCCTGCTGCTCGACGAACCTTCGCTCGGTCTCGCGCCGAAGATCGTCGAGCGGATCGGCGACATCATCCGCGAGATCCACGAACAGGGCACCGCCGTGGTCCTGGTCGAGCAGAACGCCGTGATGGCGTTGCGCGTCGCCGATCACGCGATCGTCCTGGAGGTCGGCCGGGTCGCACTGGCCGGGACGACGGCCGAACTCGCCGCGAGCGAGGAGGTCCAGCGCCTCTACCTGGGCGGGCACGCCGAATCGCAGGCCACCGCCGAAGCCGAAGCCGCCGACGCCCGCAAGCACCTCGCGGGCCGGAGCCTGTCGAGGTGGGCCGGATGACGCCGCCAGAGTTGCACGTCGAGAACGTGACCCTGCGCTTCGGCGGGATCCGGGCGCTGGACGACGTCTCGTTCACCGTCGGCTCCGGTTCGCTGCACGCGCTCATCGGCCCGAACGGCGCCGGGAAGTCCAGCTGTTTCAACGTGATCAGCGGCCTCTACCGGGCGAACACCGGAAATGTCCGGCTCGGCGACACCGTCCTTTCCGGACTTCCGCCGCATCGGCTCGCCCGGCTCGGGGTCGGCCGGTCGTTCCAGAACGCCGCCCTCTCCCCCGGCTCGACCGTGCTCGACAACGTCATGCTCGGCCGTCACGCGCTGACCAAGGGCGGTTTCCTCGCCTGCGGCCTCCGTCTGCCGTGGACGGTCCGGGCCGAACGCCGCCATGCCGAACGGGTCCGGGAGATCTGCGACTTCCTCGGTATCGGCGCGCTGGTGGACCTCCCGGTCGGCGCGCTGCCCTACGGCGCGGTGAAACGCGTCGACCTCGCCCGTGCGCTCGCCGTCGAACCGGTCCTGCTGCTGCTCGACGAACCCGCGGCGGGCATGAACGCGACCGAGACCGCCGAGCTGGCCGGGACGATCCGCGACGTCCGCGACGAACTGGGCATCTCGATCCTGCTGGTGGAACACGACATGGGGCTGGTGATGGGCATCGCGGACCGGGTCACCGTCCTGGACTTCGGCAAACGCATCGCCGACGGCACACCGGCCGAGGTCCAGTCGGATCCGGACGTGATCAGGGCATATCTCGGCACGGAGGCCACGGCGTGAACACATTCCTGCAACTCGTGGTGAACGGACTCGGCAAGGGCGCGGTGTTCGCGTTGCTGGCGCTGGGTTTCGTGATCATCTTCAAGGCCACCGAGGTGGTCAACTTCGCGCACGGCTCGCTCGTGCTCTTCGGCGGCTACCTGGTCGTCGTGACCCGCGAAACGCTCGGCTGGGTGGGTGCCTCGCTGGTCGGCATCGTTTCGGCTGGTCTGCTCGCCCTTCTGCTGGAACGGTTCCTGCTGTCCCGCTCGCGGCACGCGGACGCGAACAGCCTGGCGTTGCTGACCATCGGCGTCGACGTGATCATCACCGAGGAGATCGTGCGGCGGCTCGGCGTCACGTTGCCGTTCCTCGGCGACGCCTGGGACGCGAAACCGTTCCAGCTCGGCGGGATCACGCTGTTCCGCACGCATCTGGTGGCGCTGCTCGTCGCCGCCGTGCTGATCACCGCGTTCACGCTGGCGTTCAAGTACTCGAACTGGGGCGTCGCGATGCGGGCACAAGCCGAGAACCGCGAGGCCGCCGCGCTGATGGGCATCCGCAGTTCCCGGGTGACGGCGACCGCCTGGGTGGTCGCGGGCGTACTCGCCGGGGTCGCGGTGCTCTTCATCGCCACGCAGGACTTCTCCGGCGCGGGGCTGTCCCGCGGCACGCACTCCATCGCGCTCGCCGCGTTCCCCGCGGCCATCCTCGGCGGGCTGGACTCGACGGCGGGCGCGGTGGTGGGCGGCCTCGTCGTCGGACTGGTCGAGGCGCTTTCCGCGCAGTACGTGTCGTTCGACTTCTCCAAGAGCGCGGTCTTCCTGGTGATGCTCGTGGTCCTGGTGGTGCGGCCGTCGGGGTTGTTCGGGACGAGGGAGAGCACCCGTGTCTGACACCGCCGTGAAAACCCCCGCCGCCGCCCCGACGGCACCGCCCCCGAAACGCGATCGGGGACGCCTGCTCAAGGCCTTGGCCTGGGTCGCGCTGCTGGTGGTCCTGCTCGCGATCCCGTTGTACCTCGACGCCGCCTGGCTGAAGGCCGGGCAGTACATGATGATCGGCGGGGTCGGCGCGATCGGGCTGACGCTGCTGGTCGGGCAGGCCGGGCAGTTGTCGCTGGCGCACGCGTTCTTCCTGCTGGCGGGCGCGACCGGGTACACCGTCCTTTCCGGACCGTCCGACGACGAGCGCGTGATCGGGCTCGGGCTCGATCCCGGGCTGTCGCTGATCGGCGCTGTGGTCGTCGCCGCGCTGCTGGGGCTGGCGTTCGCGCCGGTCTCCGGACGGTTGCGCGGGATCTACCTCGGTGTCGCGTCGCTTTCGCTGGTGTTCCTCGGGCTCTACTTCGGACAGTCGGCCGAGACGCTGACCGGTGGGACGTCGACCGGGCGCACCCCGGAGCCGTTCTCGCTGTTCGGCTTCCCGTTCACCAACGGCGGCCCCGAGATCGAGCTGATGGGCGTGCCGATCCGGCAGGCGGAACGGCTCTGGTACCTGTTCCTGCTGCTGACCGTGCTCGCGTTCGTCGTCGCCAAGGCGGCGGTGCGCAGCCGGGTCGGCCGGTCGTGGCGGGCGGTGCGGGACAACGAGGCCGCCGCGTCCGTGATGGGCGTCAGTGTCACGCGGGCCAAGGCGGGCGCGTTCGCGGTCTCCTCGGCGTACGCGGGGCTCGCGGGCGCGATGACCGTGCTGTGGTTCGACATCCTCAAACCCGACGAGAGCGAATTCGGCACGTACGGCATCAACATCTCCATCGCCTTCCTGGCCATGGTGATCATCGGGGGACTCGGCTCGGTGCCCGGCGCGCTGGTGGGCGCGCTGATCGTCAACGGGCTGCCGCAGGTGCTTTCGCTGTATTCCGCCGATCTCGGCTGGTTCTCCGGAACCGGGGACGGCGCCTTGACCCCGATCCTGGTCAGTTCGTTCGTCTACGGCGCCGCGATCATCCTCGTGGTGCTCTTCGAACCGGGCGGACTCGCCGCGATCGGTCGACGGATAACACCCGCCAGGAAACCTCATCTCCCGGAGGAGCAAGACAAATGAAGCGCATCTATCCGGCCGTCGCGCTGGCGGCGGTCCTCGCCCTTTCGGCGTGCAGCACGAAAGCGGGCGACTCGGGGTCCTCGGGGGCGGACGGTTCGGGCGTCAAGACCGGCAAAGGGGCGACCGCCTCGGAGATCACCCTCGGCGTGATGACCGACAAGACCGGGGTGTTCAAGAACCTCGGGCTCGGTATCACGCAGGGGAACGAGTTGTGGGCCAAGGACTTCAACGCCGCGGGCGGGGTGTGCGGCCGTCAGGTCAAACTCGAGACCGTCGACCACGGCTACAAGGCCGACACGGCGAAGACGCTGTATCCGCAGATCGAGCCGAAGGTCCTCGGCTTCGTGCAGCTGCTCGGCTCGCCGGTGGTGGCCGCGCTGAAGCAGAACATCGCCTCGGACAAGACCGTCGCCGCGCCCGCGTCGTGGTCTTCGGAACTGCTCGACAACCAGTACGTGATGATCGTCGGGACGACCTACGACCTGGAGATCATCGACGGGCTGTCGTACTTCCAGGAAAAGGGCCTGGTGAAGGACGGCGACACGATCGGGCACGTCTACATCGACGGCGAGTACGGCAAGAACGGCCTGCGCGGCTCGCAGTTCTACGCCAAGAAGCACAATCTGACGGTGAAGGAGGTCAAGATCACCTCCACGGACAACGACCTCACCAACATCATCACCGGGCTCAAAGGCGACGGGGTGAAGTCCATCGTGCTCACCACCACTCCGGCCCAGACCGGTTCCGCCCTCGCGGCGAACAAGGCGCTCGGACTGAACGTGCCGGTGCTCGGGAACAACCCGACCTTCGACCCCGTGCTGCTGAAGAGCCCCGCGGCTAACGCGCTGGACAAACTGACGATCGTCGCCAGCAGCGTCCCGTTCTCCGCCGACATCCCCAAGGCCAAGGAAGTCGCGACGAAGTACAAGGCGGCGTACAAGGAGACCCCGAACGGCGGGATCCCCTACGGTTACGCGGTCGGCGAGGTGTGGGGCGCGGTGCTCAAGAAGGCCTGCGAGAACAAGGACCTCACCCGCGACGGCGTCGCGGCGGCGCTGAAGCAGACGACGTCGGCGAGCACGGAGGATCTCGTGGCGGCGCTGGACTTCTCGAAGCCGGGCACCCCGGCGACACGTCAGGTGTACGCGGCGACACCGGACGCGTCGGCCGAGGGCGGCGTCCGCTACGTCAAGCCGCTGTTCGAGGCTCCCGAGGCGAAGGAGTACGTGGCCCCGCACCAGAAGTGAGTCTCGCTTCGGCGAGCGCGTCCGCTTCGGCCAACGGCGTGGTGCCGTTGGCCGAAGCGGCGTCGAGGATCCCTTGCGTGGTCCTCTCCAGGGCCTCGACGCGGGTGAGCGCCTCGGCGTGCGTGAGGTTCTCCTTCTCCCGGCCGAGGGTGTAGACGACTCCCCCGGCGCTCGCGACGAAATCCGGGATCCACAGGACTCCCCGGGCGGCGAGGTCGCCGGCCACTGTGTCGTCGGTGAGCTGGTTGTTGGCCGGGCCGACGACGAGTGGCGCGGCGACCTCGGTTCCGGGGCCGAAGACCCCGCCAACGGCCGCGGGGATCAGGACGTCGGCTTCGACGCCGAGCACCTTCTCCGGCTGGACCAGGGTCAGGCCTTGTTCGCGGGCCGCGGCGAGTCGTCGTTCGTCCACATCGGACACGACGACCTCGGCGCCCTGCTCGACCAGGTTCGCGGCGAGGTGGGCACCGACCGAGCCGTAGCCGCTGACGACCACCTTGCGGCCGTTCATCCCGTCGTCACCGAAGACCGCCCGCGCACCCGCTCGCAGGGCGGCGAGCACGCCGACGGCGGTCGGCCCGCTCGAAGAACCGGTGCCGCCGTGCTCCTCGGGCAGGCAGAAGACGTGCGGGGTCCGCTCGCGCAGCACGAGCATGTCGTCCGGGCCGGTTCCGACGTCGGGTCCGGCGAGATACGCACCGTCGAGTGACGCGATGAGGTCCGCGTGGTCGAGCAGGATCTCGCGCCGCTGTTCGGCGGACGGCACGCCGTCGAGCGCGACGACACTCTTCCCACCGCCGAAGTCCAGCCCCGCGACCGCGCATTTGCGGGTCATCGCCGCGGACAACCGCAGGACGTCGTCGATCGCGTCGTGGACGCGCGGATAGACCTTGAACCGGCAGCCCCCGACGGCCGGGCCGAGCGTGCTGGAATGCACGGCCACCATCGTCGTCACCCCGGACCGGCGCCCCCGCCGGACGACCAGCTCCTGTACGGACATCTGGCTCCCCTCCTTCGCATTTAGTCGACTGAATGCGCCGAAGTTAGGGTGATGCACAGGGCTACGGAGCTCTTGCCGAACGATATTCGGCAAGGCTGGTGAAGGAGTGGGCGTGGACGAACTTGATTCGGCGATCATCCGGGAACTCCAGGCGGATGCGCGGCAGTCGAACCGCGACATCGCCCGCAAGGTCGGCGTCGCGCCGTCGACCTGCCTGGAACGGACGCGGCTGCTGCGGGAGCGCGGCGTCATCCGCGGGTATCACGCGGACATCGACCTGCGCAGCCTCAACCGCGGCGTGCAGGCGATGGTCTCGGCGCAGGTGCGGCCGCTGAGCCGGGAGGTGATCGATTCCTTCCAGCGTTCGGTCGCGGAATTGCCGGAGGTCCTCTCCGTTTTCGTCACCGCCGGCAGCGACGATTTCCTGATCCACGTCGCCGCCCAGGACGTCGATCAGCTCCACGCATTCCTGGTGGATCGTTTGGCGAAGCGCAAAGAGATCATCGGCTTCCGGAGTTCGATCATTTTCCGGCATCTGCGCAAGACCGAGCTGGAACCCCTTCCGCGCCGAATACCGGGTGACACCCCCTAGGTCTTCACCCCGGAATACCCGACACACCACCCCTAAGTACGCCCGAAATCCGAGACTTCGCATCGTAGGAGACGGAAACTGTCGGGGGTATGGGTTTCACTGTTCACAGCGGAAACGGAAAGGAGGCGCGCCATGGACGTTCGGACAGGCCTGAACCATCGTGAGCGGGCCACCCTGAGAGCCGTGGCCGAGGGCCACGCCGAGATCAGCTGCAGCTGCGAGCCGGACCTGTTCGTCGACGGTCTCGCCTGCTGCGACCAGCACACCGCGCATCGCCTCGCCCACCTCGGCCTGGTGATGCCCGCGCGGGGCGGCCGCTGGGGCGAGCGGGTTCCCGCCCTGCTCACCGAGGCCGGGGCGGTGGCGCTGGAAGGCGCGTTCCCGCCGCTGGCCGCCGCTTAAAAACGTTTGCGGGTGCGCGCGGGGAGCGCCACGATCTCGTGATGCGTGTCTTTCTGGAGACCGAGCGGCTCGTGCTGCGGCAGTTCACCGGTGCCGACGTCGACGACCTGTTCGCGCTCTACGACGATCCCGAAGTCATGCGGTACCTCAATGGGGGCGAACCCGCCGACCGGGCGGAGATCGAAAAGCTGGACCTTCCCGCCTTTCTCGGTTACTACGAGCGTTTCCCCGGTTACGGGTTCTGGGCGGCGATCGAGAAAGCGAGCGGGGATTTCCTGGGGTGGTTCCATTTCCGCCCGCTGAAGGGGCACCATACGGATGACCCCGAGCTGGGTTACCGGCTGAACCGGTCGGCCTGGGGCAAGGGATACGCGACCGAAGGTTCGCTCGCGCTCCTGGAGAAGGGGTTCACCGAATTGGGCGCCCGGCGGATCTGGGCGGCGACCATGGCGGTGAACCTGGGGTCCCGGCGGGTCATGGAGAAGATCGGGATGCGGTACGTCCGGACCTACCACCAGCACTTCGACCACCCGATCCCCGGCACGGAAGAGGGCGAGGTCGAGTACGCCATCACCCTGGACGAGTGGCGATCGACGCCCGAACCGCATTCAGAGGACTAAACGCGGCCGGTGGGCAGCCAGGTTTCGCCGATCTCCTCGGCCAGGGCCTCCCCGCCGGTGAGGTCGGCGAGCCAGGCGTGGAACGCGTCCCCCTGGTCCGGCGCGAGCCCGACGTCGAAGTGCGCGACGTCCTCGAAGCGCGTCGCGTGCAGCAGGTACGGAGACGAGCGGATGTCGTTCTCCAGGCGGCCGGCCCGGTCGTAGTCGACGACGACCTCCACCAGCCGCAGCCGCCGGTACTCCCGCACGCCGATGACGTCGACGGCCTCCGAAACGGCCTGCCCGTACGCCCGGATCAAGCCACCGGCGCCGAGCAGCACCCCGCCGAAGTACCGGGTCACCACGGCGACCGTGTCGGTCAGCTCGCGGCGGCGGAGCACCTCGAGCATCGGGGTGCCCGCCGTGCCCGCGGGCTCGCCGTCATCACTCGAACGTTGAGTCCTGCCGTCGGCGCCCAGCACGAACGCGTGACAGTGGTGCCGGGCCGCCGGATCGGCCTTCTTCCTGGCGGCGATCACCTCACGGGCGGCCTCCTCCGAGGTGACCGGCGCGAGCGCGCAGAGGAAGCGCGACCGCCGGATTTCGATCTCGTGGACCCCGGTACCCGCCACGGTGAGATAACGATCCGCCATCGGCCAAGCCTCTCAAACCGGGCAGCTCGCTCTGCCGTTCGGGCGATTCGCCGGTCACCCGAGGTCACCGTGACGTCGGCGAAACCCACTCTTCCGCGCGACCCAGGTCACACTTTCGGACGAGTCGGGCAGCGATAATCGCAGGTCAGCGCGCTGATGCTCCACTCAGTGGACATGTCATTCCAGCCCGTGGGCAGATGATGTTTGAAGTCAACGCCCGCGTGGCATTTCCCACCCCGACCAAGCGACGTATGTCGATAACAGCGATTTCACACTATCGTCATAAGACCGGCGAACCCGGGAGTAACACGTGTACCCGCCAGCCACCCACCACAGCGGCCAGGCGGCACCCACGTGCACAGCAGTACCGATATGCGCATCGGCCGCCCAGTGCAGTGCGGCTCTACGAGGCCTGCCCCCGTTTCCGCGGGCGGGATCGTTCCCTCTCGACTGACCATCGCGGTCCCGGACCACTCCGTTAACTGGTTCACGTCCGAACCACCCGAACGGAGTGTTACCGGTCGCGCCGACGCCTTGGGAGGCGGCCAGCCGTGACCCACCATGCCAGCTACAAGGGCAGCAAGGCCCCCGAAGGCCTGTACGACCCGGAGTTCGAACACGACGCCTGTGGTGTCGCGTTCGTCGCCGATCTCTCCGGTAAACGCGATCACGGCATCGTCGCCAAAGCGCTGATCGCGCTGCGGAACCTGGAACATCGCGGGGCCCGCGGCGCCGACCCGGAGACCGGCGACGGCGCCGGGATCCTCATCCAGGTCCCCGACGAGTTCTATCGCGAGGTCGTCGACTTCGACCTTCCCGCGGCCGGCGCCTACGCCGTCGGCACCGCTTTCCTTCCGCAGGACGAAAAGGCCCGCGGCCGGGCGATGACGACCATCGAGCGCGTCGCCGCCGAAGAGGGCATGCGCGTGCTCGGCTGGCGTGACCTTCCCGTCGACACGGACCACGTCGGCACCGGCGCGGCCGAGACCATGCCGCATTTCAGCCAGTTGTTCCTCGCCGGGAACGACGCGCTGGAGGGCCTGGCGCTGGAGCGCGCCGCCTTCGTCGTGCGCAAACGCGCCGAGCACGAGCTCGTCGAGGACGACGTCTACTTCCCCAGCCTGTCCTCGCGCACGATCGTCTACAAAGGAATGCTCACCGAGCCGCAGGTCGAGAAGTTCTTCGCCGACCTCACCGACGAGCGCGTCACCAGCGCCATCGGCCTGGTGCACTCCCGCTTCTCCACCAACACCTTCCCGTCGTGGCCGCTGGCGCACCCGTACCGGTACGTCGCCCACAACGGCGAGATCAACACGCTGCGCGGCAACCGGAACTGGATGGACGCGCGTGAGGCGCTGCTGGAATCCGACCTGATCCCCGGTGACCTCAAGCGGATCCACCCGATCATCACCCGCGGCGCGAGCGACTCGGCGTCCTTCGACGAGGTGCTGGAGCTGCTCCACCTCGGCGGCCGTTCGCTGCCCCACGCGGTGCTGATGATGATCCCGGAGGCCTGGGAGAACCATCAGGAGATGGACCCCGCGCGCCGCGCGTTCTACGAGTTCCACTCGACGCTGATGGAACCGTGGGACGGCCCCGCGCTGGTCTCCTTCACCGACGGCACCCAGATCGGCGCGGTCCTCGACCGCAACGGCCTGCGCCCCGCCCGGTACTGGGTCACCGAAGACGGCCTCGTCGTCCTCGCCAGCGAGGTCGGCGTGCTGGAGCTGGACCAGTCCACCATCGTCCGCAAAGGACGGTTGGAGCCGGGCCGCATGTTCCTCGTGGACACGGCCGCCGGCCGGATCGTCGAGGACGAGGAGATCAAGAACGAGCTCGCCACCGAGCACCCGTACGACGAATGGGTCGAGGACGGCCTGCTCCCGCTCGACGGGCTTCCCGCGCGGGAGCGCGAGATCCCGCCGCACGCCGCGCTCGTGCGCCGTCAGCAGGCGTTCGGCTACACCGAGGAGGAGCTCGACGTCCTGCTCGAACCGATGGCCCGCACCGGCGCGGAGCCGATCGGCTCGATGGGCAACGACTCCCCCATCGCCTCGCTGTCCAGCCGCCCGCGGCTGCTCTTCGACTACTTCATCCAGCTCTTCGCCCAGGTGACCAATCCGCCGCTGGACGCGATCCGCGAGGAACTGGTCACCTCGCTGGGCACCCAGCTCGGCGCGGAGCCGAACCTCCTGCGGGCCGACGCCAAGTCGTGCCGCCGGATCGTGCTGCCGTTCCCGGTGCTGGACAACGACGAGTTCGCGAAGCTGGTGCACGTCAACGACGACGGCGACCTGCCGGAGTTCCAGGCGGTCACCGTGCAGGGCACCTACGACGTCCACGGCGGCGGCGAGGCGCTCGTGCGGCGGCTCGACGAGATCCGCGCCGAGGTGTCGGCGGCCATCGCCGAGGGCGCGCGGCTGATCGTGCTGTCCGACCGCGGGATCGACGAGGACCACGCGGCCATCCCGTCGCTGCTGCTCACCGGCGCGGTGCACCACCACCTGGTGCGCGAGAAGACCCGCACGCAGGTCGGCCTCATCGTCGAGGCGGGCGACGCGCGCGAGGTGCACCACATCGCGCTGCTGATCGGCTACGGCGTCGCGGCGGTGAACCCGTACCTGGCGATGGCGACCGTCGAGGAGATGGCCGAGCAGGGCCTGATCGCCGGTGCCACCGCCAAGCAGGCGACCGCGAACCTGATCAAGGCGCTCGGCAAGGGCGTCCGCAAGACCATGTCGAAGATGGGTGTGTCCACAGTGGCCTCCTACACCGGCGCGCAGATCTTCGAAGCGGTCGGGCTCGGCGAAGAGGTCATCCAGAACTGCTTCACCGGCACCACTTCCCGGCTCGGCGGCGTCGGCTTCGACACGCTCGCCCTGGAGGTCGCCGAACGGCACCGCCGCGCGTTCCCGCGCGACGGGTTCCGCGCGAACCACCGCGAGCTGGAGACCGGCGCGGACTACCAGTGGCGCCGCGAGGGTGAGCCGCATCTGTTCAACCCGCAGACGGTGTTCAAGCTGCAGCATTCCACGCGTGCCGGGAAGTACGAGGTCTTCAAGGAGTACACGAAGGCCGTCGACGACCAGGCGCAGAAGCTGTACACGCTGCGCGGGCTGTTCGACTTCAAGATCGGCGAGCGGCCCGCGGTCCCGATCGACGAGGTCGAGCCGATCTCCGAGATCGTCAAGCGGTTCGCCACCGGCGCGATCTCCTACGGGTCGATCTCGGCGGAGATGCACGAAACCCTGGCCATCGCGATGAACCGGCTCGGCGGCAAGTCGAACACCGGTGAGGGCGGCGAGGATCCGGAACGGCTCTACGACCCCGAGCGCCGCAGCGCGGTCAAGCAGGTCGCGAGCGGCCGGTTCGGCGTCACGAGCGAGTACCTGGTCAACGCCGACGACATCCAGATCAAGATGGCGCAGGGCGCGAAGCCCGGCGAGGGCGGCCAGCTGCCCGGCGCGAAGGTGTACCCGTGGATCGCGAAGACGCGGCACTCCACGCCGGGGGTCGGGCTGATCTCTCCGCCGCCGCACCACGACATCTACTCGATCGAGGATCTGGCGCAGCTGATCCACGACCTCAAGAACGCCAACCCGGCCGCGCGCATCCACGTGAAGCTCGTGTCCGAGGTCGGCGTCGGCACGGTCGCGGCCGGGGTTTCCAAGGCGCACGCGGACGTCGTGCTCATTTCCGGGCACGACGGCGGCACGGGCGCTTCGCCACTGTCGTCGATCAAGCACGCGGGCGGTCCGTGGGAACTCGGGCTCGCCGAGACACAGCAGACGTTGCTGGCCAACCGGTTGCGCGACCGGATCGTCGTGCAGACCGACGGCCAGCTCAAGACCGGCCGCGACGTCGTCATCGCCGCGCTGCTCGGGGCCGAGGAGTTCGGTTTCGCGACCGCGCCGCTGGTGGTGTCCGGCTGCATCATGATGCGGGTGTGTCACCTCGACACCTGCCCGGTCGGCGTCGCGACGCAGAACCCGAAGCTGCGCGAGAAGTTCAGCGGCAAGGCCGAGTACGTGGTGAACTTCTTCGAGTTCATCGCCCAGGAGGTCCGGGAGTACCTGGCGGAGCTGGGTTTCCGGTCCATCGCCGAGGCCGTCGGCCACGCGGAGATGCTGGACAAGCGCAAGGCGATCGACCACTGGAAGGCCGCGGGTCTCGACCTGACGCCGATCTTCCACGTGCCCGAGATGGCCCCGGCCGGCCTGCGCCACCAGCAGACCGTGCAGGACCACGGGCTGGAGAAGGCGCTCGACAACACGCTGATCCAGCTGGCCGAGGGCGCGCTGTCGTCCGGGGACAAGGTGCGGCTGGAACTGCCGGTGCGCAACGTGAACCGGACCGTCGGCACCATGCTCGGCCACGAGCTCACCAAGCGATGGGGCGGCGAGGGCCTGCCGGACAACACGATCGACGTGACCTTCACCGGTACCGCCGGTCAGTCGTTCGGCGCGTTCGTGCCCAAGGGCATCACGCTGCGGCTCTACGGCGACGGCAACGACTACGTCGGCAAGGGCCTGTCCGGCGGACGGCTCATCGTGCGGCCGCCGAAGGTGGCGAGGTACAACGCCGAAGAGCACATCATCGCGGGCAACGTGATCGGCTACGGCGCGACCAGCGGCGAGATCTTCATCCGCGGCAAGGTCGGCGAGCGGTTCTGCGTGCGCAACTCGGGTGCGCTGGCCGTCGTCGAAGGCGTCGGCGACCACGGTTGCGAATACATGACCGGTGGCCGGGTCGTCGTGCTCGGCGGTGTGGGCCGCAACTTCGCGGCCGGGATGTCGGGCGGCGTCGCCTACGTGCTGGACCTGCCCGCGCACCGGATCAACCCGGAGATGGTCGACATCGACCCGCTGGATTCGTCCGATGTGGACTTCCTGCGCGAGGCACTCGAAAAGCATTACGACGAAACGGAGTCCGCCGTCGCGCGTGCGCTGCTCGCCGACTGGGACGCCGCCGTCGACCGGTTCGGCAAGGTCATGCCGAAGGACTACAAGCGCGTGCTCGCGGCGCAGGCGAAGGCCGAGCGCGACGGGCGTGACGTGAACGAGGCGATCATGGAGGCCGCACATGGCTGACCCCAAGGGCTTTCTGACCACCACTCGCGAGACGCCCAAGAGCCGTCCCGTCGACCTGCGCCTGATGGACTGGCGCGAGGTGTACGAGGACTTCGCGACGTCGAAGCTGCAGAAGCAGGCCGGACGCTGCATGGACTGCGGTATCCCGTTCTGTCACCAGGGCTGCCCGCTGGGGAACCTCATCCCCGAGTGGAACACGCTGACCTGGCGCGACGATTGGCGCGACGCGGCCGAGCGGCTGCACGCGACCAACAATTTCCCGGAGTTCACCGGGACCCTCTGCCCGGCGCCGTGCGAGACGGCGTGTGTGCTCGGGATCAACGACGATCCCGTCACCATCAAGCGGGTCGAGATCTCGATCATCGACCGGGCCTTCGAAGAAGGCTGGGTCACGCCGCAGAAGCCGGTGGCGCTCACCGGCAAGAAGGTGGCCGTGGTCGGATCCGGCCCGTCGGGACTCGCCGCGGCGCAGCAGCTCACGCGCGCGGGCCACAGTGTCGTGGTCTTCGAGCGGGCCGACAAGATCGGCGGGCTGCTGCGCTACGGCATCCCCGAGTTCAAGATGGAGAAGCACCGGCTCGACCGGCGCCTCGACCAGATGCGTGCCGAGGGCACGGAATTCCGGACCTCGGTGAACGTCGGCGTCGACCTCACCGTCGAGGAGCTGAAGTCGTCCTACGACGCCGTGGTCCTCGCCGGCGGCGCGACCGCGTGGCGGGATCTGCCGATCCCCGGCCGCGAGCACGCCGGTATCCACCAGGCGATGGAGTTCCTGCCGCACGCGAACCGCGTCGCCGCCGGGGAACTGGACGTCTCGCCGATCAGCGCCGAAGGTCTCGACGTCGTGGTCATCGGCGGCGGTGACACCGGCGCGGACTGCGTCGGGACCTCGCACCGCCAGGGCGCGAAATCGGTGACGCAGCTGGAGATCATGCCGAAGCCGCCGCTTTCGCGGTCCGACGCGCATCCGTGGCCGACGTACCCGATGATCTACCGCGTCTCGTCCGCGCACGAGGAGGGCGGCGAGCGGCTGTACTCGGTCAACACCCAGGAGTTCGTCGCGGACGCCGACGGACGGGTGCGGGCGCTGAAGCTGGTCGAGGTGCGCAACGAGGGCGGCAAGTTCGTCCCCGTGGAAGGCACCGAGCGCGAACTGCCCGCGCAGCTGGTGCTGCTGGCGATGGGCTTCGTCGGCCCGGAGCGGGAAGGCCTGCTGGAGTCGCTCGACGTCGAACTGGACCAGCGCGGCAATGTCGCCCGCGACAAGGCGTTCACGACCAGCGTCGACAACGTGTTCGTGGCGGGCGACATGGGCCGCGGCCAGTCGCTCATCGTGTGGGCGATCGCCGAAGGCCGGTCCGCCGCGGCCGGCGTCGACGCGTTCCTCACCGGCCGGGACGTGCTGCCCGCGCCGATCGCTCCGACCGACCGGCCGCTCACCTAGGCCGTTTTGCGCGTGAAGGCCCCCTTCCCCCGGCTGAGCCGAGGGACGGGGGCCTTCACGCGCTTGCCCCCGTCGCGTTTAGTCCTCTGAATGCGGTAGTTGCGCGGGCAACCACCGCAAGCAGAGGACTAAACGCGGGGTGTAATCGGGGCATTGGTTCTTTCGAGTGAAAGAACCGCCGAAAGAGTGTACTTGCGGGTGATGACAGCAAGGTTTCGGTATCGGTTGTATCAAGGGGGTAAGTCCCGTGCGGCGGCGGGGACCGGCAAGACCTGCCGGGGCCGCCGGACGGGATCCCAAGGAGGGGGTTCCTTGATATGTCCGTCGATCTGACCGTGCCCTTGGAATGGAAGACCGCCACCGGCGATGCCGCGAAAATGCTCGAAGAACTACAGCCGAACATCCTGAAAGCGCACGCCCGAGACCATTTTTCCGCACTTTTCCTCCGTTTTTCGGAGGCCGCGAGCGCGATGAAGTTCCTCGCGTCGCTCGTCCCGCTGATGAAGTCCGCGAAGACCCACCTGACCGAGGTCGAGCGCTTCAAAACCGAAGGGGTGAAGGGGACGCCCTACGTCGGCACCGGGCTGACCTCGGCAGGCTACCGATTCCTGAAAATCGAGGCGCCGCAAGACGAATCCTTCCGCCTGGGCATGCGAACGCAGGAGACCCGGGAGAAGCTGAACGACCCGCCTCGCTCCACCTTCGACAGCGGATACCACGACGAGATCCACGCCGTCGTCGTCATCGGCGACGGCGCCGACGCTCCGATGACCGCCCGCCGGAACGCGGTTCTCGCACTGATTCCGTCGACCGTTTCCGTCGTCGCCGAGGAAACCGGATTCGGCCGGGTGAACGCCAACGGTGAGGGTATCGAGCATTTCGGCTACGTCGACGGCCGGAGCCAGCCGCTCTTCCTGGTCGAGGACATCCACGCGGAAAAGACGGGAACGGACGGGATCAGCGTCTGGGATCCGAGCGCCCCACTGAGCCAGGTGCTCGTTCCGGATCACGCGGCTCCCGATCCCGGAGTGCATTTCGGCAGCTACTTCGTTTTCCGCAAATTGGAACAGAACGTGCGGCGGTTCAAGCAGTCGGAAGAGGCGCTGGCGGATCAATTGGGGCTCGTCGGCGAAGACCGGGAACGGGCGGGCGCGATGATCGTCGGCCGGTTCGAGGACGGCACGCCGGTCACCGCGCAACGGGAAGAGGGCGCGGAAAGCCCGGTACCGAACAACTTCGACTACGGAAGCGACATCACCGGCGCCAAATGCCCGTTCCAGGCGCATATCCGGAAGACGAATCCGCGAGGCAGCGGCGGCGCGGAACAACCGCCACAGGAACGTCTGCATCTGATGGCACGACGGGGCGTGCCGTACGGCGAACGGGCCGACGATCCGAACGCCGATCTGCCGCCGTCCGCGCGGCCCAGCGGCGGGGTCGGCCTGCTGTTCATGGCCTTCAATTCGGTGCTGGGCAACCAGTTCGAGTTCACGCAGGCGACCTGGTCGAACAACCCCGGGTTCCCGATTCCCCCGGTCGGGGTCAAACCGCCGGGCCTCGATCCGGTCATCGGCCAGGGCCCGCGCCCGGAATCCGTCTACACCGCGGAATGGGCGGGCACGCGGACGGTGACCGCGGATCCCATCCCGCAGGCGGTGACACTGAAGGGTGGTGACTACTTCTTCATGCCGTCACTCGCCTTCCTGCGCGGGCTCGGCGGGAAGAACTGATCCGGCGGGCGCCGGTCACGCTGGGGGTGGCCGGCGCCCGCTTTCTCCCTTCTCTCGGTCCGTATCGCGACGCGTAGTACTTTGTCCGGTGCGGTGAGCGACATCGGGCTTCGGGGAGGGAGCTGGTGATGAATCGGCATGAACGGCTGACGGCCTTATTGGACATGGTGGGAGAGCGGGAAAAAGTCGACGTCGAGGTTTCGGCGGGCGAACTCGGTGTCTCCCCCGCGACCATTCGCCGGGACCTCGATCACCTGGCGGGCCGCAATCTCGTGGTCCGCACCCGCGGCGGCGCCGTCGCGAGCAACGTCGCCTACGACCTTCCGTTGCGGCACAAGGCCGCGCGCAACGCGCCGGAACAGCAACGGATTTCCGCCGCCGCGGCCAGGATGGTCGATCCGGGCATGGTGGTCGGTCTCAACGGCGGCACCACCAGCACCGAGGTCGGCCGCGCGCTCGCGACGCGGCCGGACATGGGCGAGCCGAGCGGCGGGCCGTCGCTCACCGTGGTGACGAACGCGCTCAACATCGCCCACGAACTCGCCGTACGGCCCAATATCAAGATCGTGGTGACCGGCGGGGTCGCGCGGCAGCAGTCGTTCGACCTGTCCGGGCCGCTGTCCCAGCTGTTCCTCGACCAGATCTCGCTGGATCTGGTGTTCCTCGGCGTCGACGCCTTCGACCCGGTGCACGGCGCGCAGGCGCACCACGAGGGCGACGCGAGCACGAACCGGCTGATGGCGGCCCGCGCCCGGCGGGTCGTCGTCCTCGCCGACAGCGGAAAGCTCGGCGGTCACGCCTTCGCGAAGATCTGCGCGACCGCCGACGTCGACGTGCTCGTCACCGACGGCCGCGCCGATCCCGAGCGGGTGCACGCCTTCGAGGAGGAAGGCGTGCGGGTGGTCAAGGCTTGAGCAGGTCCAGGCCCAGCAGCGCCGCGCCGAGCCTGCCCGCCTCGTCGCCGAGCCGCGCGATCCGCAGTTCCGGCATCCGCTGGAACTGCAGGTTCGCCGCCAGCCAGGCCCGCACCGGCTCGAGGACGTAGTCGCCCGCGGTGAACAGACCGCCGCCGAGGACCACGACTTCGGGCGCGAGCAGGGTCACCAGGGTCTTGATGCCGTGGCCGAGCCCCTCGAGCGCGTCGTTGACCACGGAGATCGCGGCCTCGTCACCGTGACGGGCGGCGTCGACCACCTGCTCGGCGCCTTCGGCGGGCCGCCCGGTGTGCTCGCTGTAGCGGCGGGCGATGGCCGACGCGGAGGAGATCGCTTCGAGGCATCCCGTCGCGCCGCAACCGCACGGCAGCCGGTGACCGACGTCGATATGCCCGATTTCGCCGCCTTGCCCACCCGCGGCGTACAGCCTCCCGTCGAGCTGGAGCGCGGCCGCGATCCCGGTGCCGACCGGGATGAATGCGGCGTCGGTGCAGCCCTTGCCCGCGCCGACGCGGAACTCCGCGAGCCCGCCGGCGCGGACGTCGTGCCCGAACGCGAACGGCAGGCCGAGCCTGCTGTCGAGCATCTCGCCGAACGGCACGTTCCGGAAGTCGAGGTTCGCCGAGAACCGGGCCACCCGCTCGACCTCGTCGACGATGCCGGGGATGACCACGCCGACGGCGTCCGGCGTACCGGTCCCAGCCTGCTTGCCCAGCGTTTCCACGATCCGCGCGACCTGATCGGCGAGCGCTTCGCCGTCCGCCCCGCGCGCCGTCGGCTCGCGCAGGCTGGCGAGGTCTTTCAGGTCCGCGTCGTACAGGGCCGCCTTGATGGACGTGCCGCCGACATCGAGTGCCGCCACCGCAGGTGTCATACCCACGATTGTCACATTGACCGGAGGCTTCACCGCGACCTACGCTCGGTCGGCCAGACGACGGCACCCGGAACGCGGTGAGAATCCGCGCGGTCGCGCCACTGTGACCCCGAGCGATCGGGGAAGCCAGACCCGGAGCCGTCGTGACACCCCTGAAGAGGCCGCGCTAGCCCGAGGAGGTCCCACCGCCATGTCCGAAGCGGTAGCCGCAGTACCCGTCCCCGTCCGGATCCCCGTCCGCGAGATCCTGCCCTGGGCGGTGCTCGTCATCCTCCTTTCGTTGATCACGCTGTACTTCGTCAGCGCCGAGCAGGGCGCGGTGTCGGTGTTCGCGAATTCGTACGTCCACGAGTTCGTCCACGACGGCCGGCACCTGCTGGCCTTCCCCTGTCACTAGGGCGGCAAGCGCTCCATGATGAGGACCTTGCTGGTCCGCGGCATGCTCGCGGGCCTGGTCGCCGGTGTCCTGGCGACCCTTTTCGCGTACTTCTTCGGTGAGCCTTCGGTCGACACCGCCATCGGTCTCGAAGGCACCGCCGCGCATTCGCACAGCGCGCCCGGTGCCCACGAACACGCCCCGGCCGACGCCGAAGCGGCGGAGGAAGAGCTCGTCACCCGCGGTGTGCAGAGCACCGTCGGGCTGCTGACCGGCGTCGGCCTGTACGGCGTCGCCGTCGGTGGGCTGTTCTCGCTCGCGTTCGCCTTCACCTACGGCCGTCTCGGCACGCTGCGACCGCGGGTGACCGCGGCCCTGCTCGCCGGCGGCGCCTTCGTGGTCGTGTTCCTGGTGCCGTTCTTGAAGTACCCGGGCAATCCGCCCGCGGTGGGTCAGGCGGGCACGATCGGGAGCCGGACTTCGCTGTACTTCGGTTTCGTCGCGCTTTCGCTGCTGGTCGGCATCCTCGCCGCGGCGTTCGGGCGGAAGCTGGCCGACAAACTCGGCGCCTGGCGCGGCGGTCTGCTCGCCGCGGGCGGGTACGTCGTGCTGATCTCGGTGGCGGCGGCGCTGCTGCCGTCGATCGACGAGGTCCCCGACGGGTTCCCCGGTTCCACGCTGTGGTCCTTCCGGCTGGCGTCGGTCGGCACGCAGGTGGTGCTCTGGACCGCGCTCGGGCTGGCCTTCGGCGCCTTGGCCGAGAAGGCATTGGGGCGTAAGGACACCGTGCGGGCAAGCTAGCGTTTCATCCTCTGAATGCGGTAGTTGCGTGTGCAAGGACCGCATTCAGAGGACGAAATGCGTCAGGGGACGCCGGGCGGCACGAAAGGCAGAGAGCCGTCGGCACCGTTCTCGATCAGGCGCAGCAGAGCCTCGGTGTCGACGTGCTCTTCGACGGCGTCCGCGAGCCGATCCAGCATGGACTCCCGCAGTGCGCCGAACCCCGGTGCCCCGGCGGCCGGTGACCAGTCCGCCACCTCGCCCAGCCAGGCGCGCCGGAAGCCGTCGTTCTCGAAGGCGCCGTGCCACATCGTGCCCCACACCGCGCCCCGCCGGTATCCGTCCAAAAAGGACTCGGCGGGGCCGGTGGCGGTCACGGTGCCGTGGTGGATCTCGTACGCCTCCACGGATTGACCGCGCCACGCACCCGTCGGCCTGGCCAGCACCTTGTCGGCGCTGAACGAGACCCGCGTCGGCAGCAGACCGAGACCGGGGACCGTTCCCGCCCCGGATTCGACGTCGTCCTCGATCTCGGCGGCCAGCATCTGATAGCCGCCGCAGATCCCCAGCACCGGACGTCCCGCCTCGGCCCGCGCGCGCACGGCGTCGGCCAGGCCACGCGCCCGCAGCCACGCCAGATCGTCCACGGTCGCGCGGGAACCCGGCAGGATCACCACGTCGGCGGACCGGACCGTGTCCGGGTCGGCGGTCAGCGCGACCGAGACCCCTGGCTCGGCGGCGAGCGCGTCGACGTCGGTCGCGTTGGAGGCCCGCGGGAAACGCACGACGGCGACCCGAAGCGACCCGCCGGAGGCGCCCCAGCCCGCGGCGGCCAGCGCGTCCTCCGAGTCGATCCACACCTGGTCGAGCCAGGGCAGCACGCCGAAGACCTCGCGGCCGGTGAGCTTTTCCAGCGTCTCCAGCCCCGGCCGCAGCAGGCCCACGTCACCGCGGAACTTGTTGACCAGCCAGCCCGAAACCAGCGCCTGGTCCTCGGCGGACAGGAGGGCGAGGGTGCCGAACATCGCGGCCATGACCCCGCCGCGGTCGATGTCGCCGACGACGACCACAGGCAGGCCGAAGCGCCGAGCCAGCCCCATGTTGACGTAGTCGCCTTCGCGCAGGTTGATCTCGGCCGGGCTTCCCGCACCTTCGCACAGCACGACGTCGAAACGCTTTCGCAGCGAAGAGAACGTGTCGAAGGCGATCTCGGCGAGCCCGGCCCGGCCCGTCGCGTACTCCCCCGCTTCCAGCGTGCCGAACGGTTTCCCGAGCGCGACGACGTGGCTGCGCCGATCGCTCCCGGGTTTCAGCAGTACCGGGTTCATCGCGGCTTCGGGTTCGACGCGGGCCGCCCGCGCCTGCAGCCATTGCGCGCGGCCGATCTCGGCGCCGTCGGCGCACACCATCGAATTGTTCGACATGTTCTGGGACTTGAACGGCGCGACCCGCACGCCCCGGCGCGCGAGCCAGCGGCACAACGCGGCGGTGACCAGGCTCTTGCCCGCGTCCGACGTCGTCCCCGCGACGAGCAGGCCGCTCATCGCGCGACCGCCACCGCGACGGCGAGCGCGGCCAGCCCGACCGCCCTCGACAGCCGGACCGCGCGGCGCACGTCCACCGGCTCCGGTTCGCGGCCGTCGCCGAGGACACCGCGGCGTTCGGTGCGGCCGCCGTAGCTGTTCGTCCCGCCCAGTTTGATCCCGAGCGCGCCGGCGAAGGCGGCCTCGACCTGGCCCGCGTTGGGACTCGGATGGTGCTTCCCGTCGCGGCGCCAGATCCGGAACGCGGGCCTGGCGAAGCCGCCCGCCAGCGGCGCCGACGCCACGGTGAGCGCCGCGCCGACCCGGGACGGCACCAGATTCGCCAGATCGTCCGTCCGCGCCGACGCCCAGCCGAAGTTGGCGTATTTCGGCGATCGGTAGCCGACCATCGCGTCGAGCGTGTTGAGCGCGCGGTAACCCAGCAGACCGGGGATCCCGGCGACCGCGCCCCACAGCAGCGGCGCGACGACCGCGTCGGAGGTGTTCTCGGCGATGGACTCGGTGGTCGCGCGCGCCAGCTGTTCGGTGTCGAGGCCGGTGGCGTCGCGGGCGCACAGATGCGAAAGCCGCCGCCGGGCGCCGGGCAGGTCGCCGTCGTCGAGCAGATGCGCCATGCGCGTGCCCTCGTCCGCGAGCGCCTTGCCGCCGAGAACCACCCAAGTGGACGCCGCGGTGAGCGCGAACCTCGCGAAAGGACGCTTCCGCGTCAAGAATTGGGCCGCGACCCCCAATCCGGTGACGGTGCCCGCGCAGACCGCGGTGTACGCGGCGCCCCGTACCTTCGAATCGGCGTAAACCCGCTGTTCGAGGGCCTGCGCGGCGCGGCCGAAGCCCGCGACCGGATGCCTCTTCCGTGGATCTCCGAACACGGCGTCGGCGACGTAACCGGTCACGAGTCCGGCTGCGGTGGCGGCTTGTCGGAGTGGCACGTGGCGAACGGTAGCGCGTGCACGAGAATGCGGGGTATGACCAAGCTGACGCATCGCCTCGCGAGGGTTCTGGAGACTCTCGCGCGGGCACTTCGCCGCTATTCGCGCGACGACGGCAAGGTGCTGATACTGGGCGGCGTCCGCTCTGGAAAATCACACCACGCCGAGCGGCTCGCGTCCCGCCACCCGCACCTCACCTACGTCGCGCCCGGGCTGCCGCCGAGCGCCGAAGATCCCGAATGGGCCGCCCGGGTGGCCGCGCACCGCGCGCGGCGGCCGAGCCACTGGAAGACCGTCGAGACCACCGATCTGGCCACGGTGCTGCGCACGGCGACGCATCCGCTGCTCATCGACTGTCTCGGCACGTGGATCAGCCGGGTGCTCGACGAGGTCGGGGCCTGGGACCAGCGCAAGGGCTGGGAGCGGCGGCTCGACGACCGGCTGGAGGATTTCCTGGCGGCGTGGGCGCAGGCCGACGTGCCGGTGATCGCGGTCAGCAACGAGGTCGGCAGCGGTGTGGTGCCCGCGACGGTGTCCGGACGCGTGTTCCGTGATGTGCTGGGCGCGTTGAACAACCGGGTGTCCGCCGTGTCCGACCGGACCGTGCTGGTCGTCGCCGGACGGATGCTCGACCTGCCCTAGGGAGTCCCCATGCGTATCGCCACCCCGGACGCCGCCGCCGCGACCGCCGCGCGCGCCAGACTGGACGGACTGGTCAAACCGCTCGGTTCACTCGGACGGCTCGAAGACCTGGCCGCGTGGCTCAGCGCGGCGCACGGTGTCGTCCCGCCGCGGCCGCTCGACGACGTCCGGGTGGTCGTCTTCGCCGGGGACCACGGGGTTTCCGGGATGTCGGCGTATCCGCGCGAGGTCACCGCGGCGATGGTCCGGGTGTTCCTCGCCGGGAAGAGCGGGGTCAGCGTGCTGGCCGGGCTCGCCGGGGCGAAGGTGCGGGTGCTGGACATCGCGGTGGACTGGGACGGCGCGGACGTGCCCGCCGAGGTCACCGCGCACAAGGTCCGGCGGGGTTCCGGCGCGATCGACGTCGAGGACGCGCTCTCCGAGGGCGAGGCGCGGACGGCGTTCGAGCACGGGCTGGCGATCGCGGACGAGGAGATCGACGGCGGCGCGGATCTGCTCATCCCCGGTGACATGGGGATCGGCAACACGACGGTCTGCGCGGCCGTGGTCGCCTCGCTGCTCGGTCTCTTCCCGGAAGACGTCGTCGGCACGGGCACCGGGATCGACGAGGCCGGGCGCGCGCGGAAACTCGCGGTCGTCGAGGCCGCGTTGATCAGGGCCGGCGCGACGAAAGACCCCTTCGCACTGCTGACCGCGCTCGGCAGCGCCTGTCTCGCCGCGACGGCGGGCTTTCTCGTGCAGGCGGCGGTTCGCGGGGTGCCGGTGCTGCTCGACGGCGTGTTCTCCGGGGCCGCGGCGCTCGTCGCCCGCGAGATCGCGCCGGGTGCCGAGCAGTGGTGGCTGGCCGGGCACCGCTCGACCGAACCATCGCAGGCGTACGCGTTGAAGGCGCTCGACCTGGAGCCGATCCTCGACCTCGGGCTGCGGCTCGGCGAGGGCAGCGGCGCCGTGCAGGCGGTACCGGTGCTGAGGGCGGCACGGGCGATCCTCGCGGACATGGGTCTGCTGGCGGATCTGGCTTGATCGCCGACGCGCTGAAAATGGCCGTCGGCACCCTGACCACCGTCCGAGTGCCGGCGCCGGGAGTGATCGACCGGCGGGTGGCGGGCGGGGCGATGGTGCTCGGCCCGCTGGCCGTCGTGCCGCTCGCGGCCGTCGCTTCGCTGATCGTCTTCCTGGGTGGGCTGATCGGTCTGCCCGCGTTCGCGTCGGCGGCGCTCGCGCTGGGCGCGGTGGCGCTCGGCAGCCGCGGGCTCCATCTGGACGGGCTCGCCGACACTGCCGACGGTCTCGGCGCTTCCTACGACCGTGCTCGGGCGCTGGAGGTCATGCGGCGCGGGGATTCCGGGCCGACCGGGATCGCGACCCTGGTGCTGGTGCTGCTCGTCCAGGTCGGCGCGCTGGCCGGGGCGATCTCGGCCGGGCACGGGATCGCGGCGGCCGCCGTCGCGGTCGTCGCCGGACGCGGCGTGCTCTCGCTGTGCTGCGCGCGTGGTGTCCCGTCGGCCCGGCCGGAAGGGCTGGGCGCGACCGTCGCCGGTTCGGTGCCGGTGTGGGCGGCGGCCGCGGTCTTCGCCGTACTGGCGGGCGCGGCGGCGCTGGCGTTGCCGTGGTGGCAAGGGCTCGCCGCGGTGGCGCTGGGATATCTGGCCGCGTCCGCGCTGCTGGCGCGGTGCGTTCAGCGGCTGGGCGGGGTCACCGGGGACGTGCTCGGGGCTTGTGTCGAGGTCTCCGTCGCGGGGGTTTTGCTGGCTTCGTCGTTCTGAGGAACCGTCAGTTTCTCGTCGATCTCCGGCAGCCAGAAGCACAACTCGAAGGTCTTCATCCCGGCCCACAAGCCGAGTTTGCGGCCCTGGGAGACCAAAGTGACCGACGCGAACAGCAGCAGCGCCGCGATCACGGCGGCGATGAACGGATGCTTGCCCGCGAAGATGTCGACGATCGCGGCGACGGCGCCGAACAGCAACGGCGGCGCGCAGTTGCGCACCATCAGCCCGGACGCGCGCAGCCGCGTGACGTCGGCCGCGACCTCCTTGTCGTGCAGTTGCAGCGCGCACAGCAGCAGATGCGGGCTCTCCTTCAGGAACGCGCGGTCCTTGGCCGCGGGCATCCGGCGCACGAACTCCACGGCGGCGTCCCGGTCCCGCCTGCGCGGCACGATCCGCTCCAGCGTTTCCCCGAGGGGATAGGCCAAATAGCCCAACAGGAAACTCAGGACCACGATCACGACGACCAGCACCACGGTCGGCACGCCGCCGACGCTCGCCGCCGTCAGGATGTGGAGCTTCGCCCCGAGGTAACCGAAGAACGCGACGTACAGCGCGCCGGGGATGGTGTAGGCGAAGAGATCGAAGACGCCGATCACGAAGTTCACTCGCCTATCCAACCAGAAGCCGCCGTGCACTTTGGCCGAGTTGGTCGTGAGTGGTAAGTCGCGTTCTAACGACACTTACCACTCACGAGCCCAAGGCTTCGGCGACTTCGTCGGCGTGTGGGATGGTCGCCGCGATGATGCCGTCCAGTACCTTCCGCGTCGCCGTCATCTCGTCGATCGCCGCGGTGATCCGGTCCCGCTCCCGGTACAGCTCGGGCAGCAGATCGACGCAGGCGGGCGCCAGGCCGTCCCCCAGATCGACCATGCACGGCAGCACGCCGGCGATGGTCGCGGTGCCCAACCCCGCGGACAGCAGGGTGCGGATGTTGCGCACCCGCGCGACATCCGCTTCCGAATATTCGCGGTAACCACTCGGCCTTCGCACCGGATGCAGGAGGCCCTGTTCCTCGTAATAGCGGAGCAACCGTTCCCGCACACCCGTCCGCCGCACCAGCTCACCGATCCGCATGAGAACAACCATTACACGATCAGGAGTTGACTCTCACATCGATGAGAGACTTTAGCCTTGCCCCATGACCGATCAGAACCTCCCGGTGACCGTCGTCGGGCTCGGCCCGATGGGCGCCGCGCTCGCCGCCGCCCTGCTCGACCGCGGTCACGACGTGACCGTGTGGAACCGCTCCCCCGGCAAGGCCGCCCCCTTGGTGGCGAAAGGCGCGCGGCAGGCGGACGACATCGTGGACGCGGTGTCCGCGAGCCGTCTGCTCGTGGTCTGCCTCGCCGACTATGACGCGCTTTACTCCGCGCTCGGCCCCGCGCGGGAAGCCTTGCGCGGCCGCGTGGTGGTGAACCTGAATTCCGGCACGCCGAAGGAGGCACGCGAGGCCGCCCAGTGGGCGGAAGAACACGGAATCGGCTACCTCGACGGCGCGATCATGGTTCCTCCGCCCCTGGTCGGGCACACCGGCTCGCTCTTCCTCTACAGCGGCCCCACCGAGATTTTCGAGACGCACAAGGAGACCCTGGCCGATCTGGGCGATCCGACCCATCTCGGCACGGACCCGGGCCTCGCCGTGCTGTACAACACCGCGTTGCTGAGCATGATGTACTCGTCCCTGAACGGTTTCCTGCACGCCGCCGCGCTGGTCGGCAGTGCCGGGGTCGGGGCGGCCGAGTTCACGGAGATCGCGGTGGACTGGTTCCTGCCCTCGGTGATCGGCGGGATCATCAAGGCCGAGGCGCCCACCATCGACAAGGGTGAGTATCCCGGCGAGCTCGCTTCCCTGGAAATGAACGTGACGACGCTGAAGCACATCATCGGCACCAGCGACGAGCAGCGAGTCGACGCCGGGATCCCGGCTGGGAACAAGGAACTGCTGGACCGGGCGGTCGCCGCGGGGTTCGGCAAGAGCGGCTACTCCTCGGTGATCGAGATCCTCAAGCGGGGAACCGCCTGACCGCCGCGAGCGCCGCCAGGAAGCGGTCCACCGTCTCCCGGTCCCGCACCGCGATCCGCAGGTACCGCCCGTCCAGCCCCGGGAAGGTGTCCCCACGCCGGACGGCGAACCCATTCGCCCGCAACCGTTCCCGAACGTCGTCGGCACCCGGCAGCCGCACGAGCACGAACGGCCCCCGGGGCTCCCCCAGCACCTCGACCCCCAAAGCGGTCAAGCCCGAAACCAGGTACTCCCGGTCCGCTTCCGCCGCCACGGCCAGTTTCTCGGCTTCCTCCAACGCCGCCGGACGGCAGCACGCCACCACGGCGACGGCGGCCAGCGACGACACCGACCACGGCGGCTGGACCGCGCGCAAACGGTCCACAATGGACTCATCCGCCAGGACGTACCCGGCACGCAGCCCGGCGATCCCCCACGTCTTCGTCAGGCTGCGGAGGACGACGAAACCCGGTTGCCCCGCAACACTTTCGGTCTCACCGGGGACGGCGTCGAGGAATGCCTCGTCGACGACGACCAAGCGATCGGGGCGGCCCAGCGCGAGCAGATCCGCGGCCGGATGCAGGACGGAAGTCGGGTTCGTGGGGTTCCCGACGAAGACCAGATCGGCTTCCTCCGGGACGTCACCCAGCCGGAAACCGTCGTCGGGCGACAGCACCACCCGGTGCACGGCATGGCCGGCCGCGCGCAGGGCGGCTTCGGGTTCGGTGAACTGCGGGTGCACGACCACCGCGCACGACGGCCGCAACGCCGTGGCCAGCAACGTGAACGCCTCGGCCGCGCCGGAGGTCACCAGGACCCGGGACTCGGGCAGCGAGTGCCGGGCGGCGACCGCGGCCGTGGCGGCGGTGACGTCCGGATAAGCGGCCAGATCGTCCAGTGCCGCCGCCAGTTCGGCGCGCAGCCAGGCGGGCGGCGCCGGCAGGCGGACGTTGACCGCGAGGTCGACGAGCCCCTCGCCGACCTCGCGATCGCCGTGATGCCAGAGGTCGTAGTCAGCCATGGGCGCGCACCGCGGCGGCGAACCGCTCGGCGAGTTCGGGGTAGCCCGCCCAGTGGACGTGCAGATACGACGCGTGCAGGGACGCCGACGCGAAACCGTCCGGAGTGCGGTCCCAGCCCCAGGCCGGGGTCGGGCCGCTGCCGGGTTCGATGATCGTGCGGTGGAATTCGTGCCCGGTGACGCGCTGCCCGGCGACCGCGAGCACACTGTCGGCGGGCGAGAAAGCCTTGCGGTACCCGAGTTTCCCGCGTTTCGTCATGGTGGCCGACGCGTCGAGGACGCCGGTCATCGGCGTCCCGTCGATGTCCTGGCACAGGTACAACAGCCCCGCGCATTCCGCCACGACGGGCATTCCGTCACCGACGGCTCGCGCGATCGCCGTCCGCAGCGGGAGATTCGCCGAAAGCTCTTCGGCGTGCACCTCGGGGAAGCCGCCGCCGAAGTACAGCCCGGCGCAGCCTTCGGGGAGTTCCTTGTCCTGCAAGGGATCGACATCGACGACGTCGACACCGGCGGCGGCGAGCAGTTCGACGGCCTCGGTGTAGCGGAAGGTGAACGCCGGACCCGCCGCCGCGGCGACCACCGAACGTCGCCCCTCGACCGCGAAAGGCGGCCGCCAGGGCTCCCCCGAAAGGCGGGAAGCCGAGCGCGCCACCTGCACGATCGCGCCGAGATCCACGCCTTCGCTGATCCACGCGGCCAGCTCCGGCAGCAGACGTTCGGACTCGCTCGCCCGTTCCGCCGCCGGGACCAGGCCGAGGTGACGGCTGGGCGCGTGGATCTCTTCGTTGCGGTACAACGTTCCCAGCAGCGGGACGCCGGTCGCCTCCAGCGCGGTGACGATCTCGTCCGCGTGCCGTTGCGAGCCCAGCTTGTTGAGGATGACACCGGCGAGCCGGACACGGGTGTCGTACTGCGCGAACCCGAGCACGGTCGCGGCGACACTGCGCGACGCGGCCGACGCGTCCACGACGAGCACCACCGGCGCGTCCAGCAACCGGGCGACGTGCGCGGTCGAGGCGTACCCCTCGGTGCCGAGCGCGCCGTCGAACAGGCCCATCACGCCTTCGATGACGGCGATGTCGGCACCGGCGGAACCGTGCCGCAGCAACGGGATCAGCCGGTCCTCGCCCTGGAGGAACGGGTCGAGGTTGCGCGGCGGCCGCCCGGTCGCCAGCGCGTGGTAGCTCGGGTCGATGAAGTCGGGCCCGACCTTGTGCCCGGACACCTTCAGCCCCCGCGCGCGCAACGCCGCCATCAGACCCGCGGCGATCGTGGTCTTGCCGTGCCCGGAGCCGGGCGCGGCGACGACCACGCGGTTCACCATTCGATGCCTCGCTGGCCCTTTTGCCCGGCGTCCATCGGATGCTTCACCTTCGTCATCTCGGTGACCAGGTCCGCCGCCTCGATCAGCTCCGGCGGCGCGTACCGGCCGGTGATCACCACGTGCTGATGGCCGGGACGTCCGGTCAGCGTCGAGACGACGTCGTCCACTTCGAGCCAGCCCCATTTGAGCAGGTAGCTGAACTCGTCGAGGACGTAGAAGTCGTGGGTTTCGGCGGCGAGACGGCGTTTGATCTCGGCCCAGCCCTCGCGCGCGTTCTCGGCGTGATCCTCCTCGGAACCGGACTTTCGTGCCCAGCTCCAGCCTTCGCCCATCTTGTGCCACTCGACGGCGCCGCCCTGGCCGGTGTCCTCGTGCAGCTTGCCCAGCGCGCGGAACGCGGCTTCCTCGCCGACACGCCATTTCGCCGACTTGACGAACTGGAACACGCCGATCGACCAGCCCTGGTTCCACGCGCGCAGCGCCATCCCGAACGCGGCCGTGGACTTGCCCTTCATCTCGCCGGTGTGCACGGCGAGCAGCGGGCGGTTGCGCCGCTGGCGGGTGGTGAGGCCGTCGTTCGGCACCGTTTCCGGTTTGCCCTGTGGCATTACGCCGCCTTTCCGGAGATACGGGTGCGGACGGCGCCCGCGAGGGTGTCGGCGGCGACCTCGGTGACCGGAACGTGTTCCGCGCCAAGGTGTTCCGCCAGTTCGGCGGCGAGCCCGAGGCGCATCTTGCCACTCTCGCAGTCCATCACGATCGAGGTCACGTTCCCGGCCAGCAGCCCGGCCGCCTGACGGGCGCGCTGGACGGCGTCGGCTCCGCTGGTCGCACGGCCGTCGGTGACGACGACCAGCAGCGGACGCCGCAACGGATCACGGACCGCTTCGATCCGCAGAACCCTTGCCGCTTCGAGAAGTCCTTCGGCCAGCGGCGTCCGGCCACCGGTGGCGAGACCGTCCAAACGGGACGCCGCGGCGTCGACGCTGATCGTCGGCGGGAGCGCGAGTTCGGCGCCCGAGGCGCGGAAGGTCACCAGGCCCACCTTGTCGCGGCGCTGGTACGCGTCGAGCAGCAGCGACAGCACGGCGGTCTTGACCTCGCGCATCCGTTGCCGCGCACCCATCGAGCCGGACGCGTCGACGCAGAACAGCACGAGGTTGCCCTCGCGTCCTTCCCGCCGCGCGAACCGCAGATCCTGGGGCCGCACCACGAGACCCGCGCCGCTGCGGCCGCGAGAACGCTGATGCGGCGCGGCCGCGCGTACGGTCGCGAGCAGATGCGGATGCCCGTCCTTGGTGCCGGCGGGCTGGACGCCGATGGTCCGCCCGTTGTCGGTGATCGCCCTCGATCGCCGTCCGGCCGCGCCCTCACCGGTGCCCTTCACCTCGAACCGCCGGGCACGGAAGGCTTCCCCGGCGCCGACCGGCTTCTGCTCGCCGCCACTCCCGCCGCCTGACGGCTCCTGGCCACCTTGCGAGGGCGGCGGGGCCTCACCGCCCTCGGGCGGGGTACCGGAACCGGGACCGTCGTCGTCGGGACCGGGGCCTTCGGGTTCGGCGTCCTGCAACGCCTGCTCCAGCTGCTCCTCGGAGATCCCGGGCGCGTCGAAGGGATTGCGGCGACGGCGGTGCGGCAGCGCGAGCCTGGCCGCGACCCGGACGTCGTCGGTGGTCACCTCGGTGCGCCCCGCCCAAGCGGCGTGCGCGACCGCGGTCCGCGCGGTGACGATATCCGCGCGCATCCCGTCGACCTCGAACGACGCGCAGACCTCCGCGATCTGCCGCAGCGCGTCGTCGGGCAGTTTGACCGAAGGCAGAAGTCGTTGCGCCGCCTCGATGTCCGCGGCGAGTTCGGCGTCGGCCGCGGCGTACTGGCCGGCGAAACCGTCGGGGTCCGCCTCGTAGGCGAGCCGCCGCCGGACGACCTCGACCCGCAGTTCGGGGTCCCGGCTGGACGCGACCTCGACGGTGAGCCCGAAGCGGTCCAGCAGCTGCGGCCGCAGCTCGCCTTCCTCGGGGTTCATCGTGCCGATCAGGACGAACCGGGCCGCGTGCGACACCGAGACACCCTCGCGTTCGACGGTCGCGCGGCCCATGGCGGCGGCGTCGAGCAGCGTGTCGACCAGGTGGTCGTGCAGGAGGTTGACCTCGTCCACGTACAGCAGCCCGCGATGCGCGGCCGCGAGCAGACCGGGCTGGAAATCGGTGACGCCGTCGGCGAGCGCGCGTTCCAGGTTCAGCGAACCGATCACGCGGTCTTCGGCCGCGCCGACCGGCAGTTCCACCAGCCGCGCGGGACGACGGTGGGCGGGCGAACCTTCCGCGTGCGGGCCGTCCGGGCAGGCCGGATCGGGCTCGACGGGGTCGCAGGAGAACCGGCACGCGTCCACGACGTCGACGCCGGGCAGCAGACCGGCCAGCGCGCGCACCATCGTGGACTTCGCCGTGCCCTTCTCACCGCGCACGAGAACCCCGCCGACGGCGGGCGAGATGGAGGAAAGCACCAGCGCCAGGCGCAGATCCGGCATCCCCACAACGGCGGTGAACGGGTACGGCTTCACAGCTCTCCCTCATCCTCGACGACCTCCGGCCGATCATCGCACAGGAAATCCGTCGTCTAGCGTGACCGAGGTGCGCGAAAAATCACCCCTGACGGTCGTCGGGATCGGGGCCGACGGCTGGCCCGGCCTGTCCTCGCAGGCCAGGGAAGCGGTCCTGAACGCCGACGTGGTCGTAGGCGCTCCACGTCAGCTCGCGTACCTGCCCGCCGGGCTGAAATCCGAGCCCTGGCCCAGTCCGCTCCTGCCGGGGTTGGACGACTTCCTCGCCGAACGCGAGGGCCGTGTCTGCGTGCTGGCCAGCGGCGACCCACTGCTGTCCGGCATCGGCACGACGCTGATCCAGCGCGGCTACGACGTCGAGGTCCTGCCCGCGCTCTCCTCGGTGACGCTCGCCCGCGCGCGGCTCGGCTGGGCGGCGGAGGAGACCGAGGTGGTGACCGTCGTCGGCCGCGCGATCGCGCGGGTGAGCCGCGCGCTCGCGCCCGGACGGAAGATCCTCGTCCTCGGCGCGAACGCCGAAGACCTGCTCGACCTGCTCAAAACCCGCGGTTACGGCAAGAGCCGCGTCACCGCGCTGTCCGATCTCGGCGGCCCCGACGAACGGGTCGGCCCCGGCTCGCTGACCGTGTTCGCCATCGAGGCCGACGGTCCCGCGCTGCCGCTGACCGGGCTGCCGGACGACGCCTTCGAGCACGACGGCCAGCTCACCAAACGCGACCTGCGCGCGTCCGCGCTGGCCAGGCTCGCGCCGTCGCCCGGCGAACTGCTGTGGGACGTCGGCGGGGGCGCGGGCAGCGTCGGGATCGAGTGGTCCCGGACGCATCCGCTGAACCGGGCGATCGCGATCGAGCGGTCGCCGGAACGGGCCGCCCGGATCACCCGGAACGCGCACGCGCTCGGCGTCCCGGAACTCGACGTGGTGACCGGCGCGGCACCGGAAGCCCTCGAAGGGCTGGCCACTCCGCAAGCCATCTTCATCGGCGGCGGACTGACCGTGCCGGGTGTCCTCGACGCCTGCCTGGCGACCGGCGCGCGGATCGTCGCGCACGGCGTGACCCTCGAAGCCGAACAGGCCCTGGCCCGCGCGTACGGCGAACACGGCGGGGAACTGATCCGCGTCGCCGTCGAACAGGCCGCGCCGCTCGGCGGATTCACCGGCTGGACCCCGGCGCGAGCCGTGACCCAATGGAGCAAGTCGTGACTGTCCACTTCATCGGCGCCGGTCCGGGTGCGGCCGACCTCATCACCGTACGAGGCCGTGACCTGCTCGCCCGCTGCGAAACCTGCCTGTACCCCGGCAGCATGACGCCGACAGCGCTCTTGGAGTACTGCCCGGACGACGCGGTGCTCGTCGACACCGCGAACCTCGACCTGCCCGCGATCGTCGAGCGCATGGTCGAAGCGCACGGGAAGGGCCACCAGATCGCGCGGTTGTGCTCGGGCGATCCATCGATCTACAGCGCCGTCGCCGAGCAGATGCGCCGCCTCGACGCGGCAGGCGTTCCGTACGACGTCACGCCGGGCGTTCCCGCGTTCGCCGCCGCGGCCGCGCTGCTCAACCGCGAGCTGACCGTGCCCGAGGTCGGGCAGAGCCTGGTCATCACGCGGGCTCAGGCCCGGTCCACGGCCATGCCGCCGGGGGAAACGCTGGCGAACTTCGCGCGCACCGGCACCACGCTCGCGCTGCATCTGGCGATCAACCGCATCGAGCAGGTAGTCGACGAACTGCGGCCGTTCTATCGCGAAGACTGCCCGGCCGCGGTGGTCGCGCTGGCCAGCCAGCCTGGTGAACAGGTGCTGCGCGGGACGCTCGGCACCATCGCCGCGCAGTCCCGCGAGGCCGGGATCAGCCGCGCCGCGATGATCTTCGTCGGGGAAGTCCTTGCCGCGGAAGGGTTTCCCGACAGTTTCCTGTATTCGGCCACCCGTGATCGAGCGAACCAACCGGAGTCGTTGTGAAGAGTCTTCGCTGGGGCCTGCTGGCCGCCGGGACCATCGCCGCCGAGTTCGCGGCGGGCGTCGAGGAGAGCAAGCACGGCGTGCTCGAAGCCGTCGCCGCGCGATCCGCCGACCGCGCGGCCGAGTTCGCGAGCCGTTTCGAGATCCCGAAATGCTACGGCGCCTACGAGGATCTGCTCGCCGATCCGGACGTCGACGCGATCTACATCTCGACGCCGCATCCGCTGCACGGCGAATGGGCGATCCGCGCGGCCGAAGCGGGCAAGCACATCCTGTGCGAGAAACCGCTGACGATGTCCGTCGCCGAGGCCGAGAAGGTCGTCGAAGCCGCCCGCGCGAACGACGTCTTCCTCATGGAGGCGTTCATGTACCGGCTGCATCCGCAGATCCGGCGGCTGGCCGAGCTGATCTCGTGTGGCGCCATCGGCGAGGTCCGCGCCGTGGACGTCGCCTTCAGCTACAACTTCGCCGTCCCCCGGCTCACCGATCCCGCGCTGGGCGGCGGCGGGATCTTCGACGTCGGCTGCTACTGCACGTCACTCGCGCGGCTGGTCTCGCAGGCCGCGACCGGACAGGACGTCGTCGAGCCCGACGAGGTGCTCGGGATGGCGAGGCTGGATGAGAACGGCGTCGACGAGGTCGCGTTCGGGCTGCTGCGGCTGCCGGGCGGGATCCTCGCGCAGCTGGCCTGCGGTTTCCAGCTGACGCAGGACGACCACATCCGCGTGTACGGCTCCGAAGGGCAGCTGTACGTGCCGAAACCGGCGTGGATCCACGAAATGCGCAAGCCGAAGACGTCGCAGATCGTGCTCACGCCGGAAGGCGGCGAGCCCGAGGTGATCGAAGTCGAGGCGACACAAGGCCTTTTCGCCCGCGAAGCCGACCACGTCGCGGCGCATATCGAAGACCGCCAGGCGCCTGAACTCACCTGGGCGGAGACGCTCGCGAACCTGCGCACGCTGGAACGATGGCGCGAGGCTGTGGCCCGATGACGCTGCTGATCCTGGGCGGCACCGGCGAAGCACGCGAGCTCGCGAAAGAGCTGGTGGCGCGCGGCGAGCACGTCGTGTCCTCACTTGCGGGCCGCGTCGCACGACCGAAGCTGCCCGACGGCGAGACCCGCGTCGGCGGCTTCGGCGGTCCGGAAGGGCTCGCGCGCTGGTTGACCGAGAACGACGTCGACGCGGTGATCGACGCCACGCATCCCTTCGCCGAACGCATCGGCGCCAACGCGGCCATCGCGGCGCGGGAAACGGGCACACCGCTGCTCCGGCTCGCCAGGCCCGGCTGGACCGAAGAGCCCGGCGACACCTGGCATTGGGCCGACGACCTCGACCACGCCGCGCGGCTGCTCCCGGCGCTCGGCGGACGCGTGTTCCTCACCAGCGGACGGCAGGGCCTCGCCGCCTTCGCCGGGCTGGATCTCTGGTTCCTGATCCGCTGCGTCGACCCGCCAGAGGCGCCGCTCCCCCGCCGTCACGAACTCCTGCTGGACCGCGGGCCGTACACGGTGGAGAAGGAACGCGCGCTCATGGAGCGGCACGGCGTCGAGGTCCTCGTCACCAAGGACAGCGGTGGCGCGATGACCGCGGCGAAGCTCACCGCGGCCCGCGGGCTCGGCCTCCCGGTGGTCGTCGTACGGCGGCCGCATCGGCCGGAAACGGCCAGCGTAACGACAGTTCAGGGCGCTATAACCTGGCTTGGCGACAAGACGAAGGGCAGCCCTGCGTAAGCCGTTCGGACCAGACCCGTTAGCGTTGCGCCGATGCGTTTGATCGCTGTCACGCTGGGGTTGCTGTCCGCCTTGTGCGCATTGGCTTTCCCCTTCCTGCCGGTGGTGCAGGACACAGCGGAGGTCGTCTGGCCAACGGGCGGCGACACCCGCTCCGTCAACGCGCCCTTGACCGGGTACTGGGCGCAGGACCTGCGCGTCGACCTGCCGTGCACGACCGTCCGTTCGCTGGACGCGCGTTCGCAGGGCCAGGCGCTGTTGTTCTCCACCGTGCCCGACGGCCGCACCGACCCGCGCGCGGGCAAGGGCGTCGGCCTGCAGCTGCGCATCGACAACGGGGTGCTGCTCGCCTCCAGCCAGGGGCAGCAGATCGTGCAGCAGCCGCTCCCGGAGAACAAATGTGACGTCAAGTTGTCGGCGGACGCGAACCAGATGACGCTGACCGTCGCCGAGACCGTGGTGTTCCACGCCGAGGGCGACGTCCGGCCGCGGCTGGTCGGGATCTACTCGTCGATCAACGCGGGCAAGGACCCGATCGCCGGCCTGCACGTCTCGGTCGTCCCGGACACCCGCTACCAGACGTCGCCGACGGTGTGGAAGTGGATCGTCGGCGTCATCGCGGCACTGTCGTTCATCGGCTGCCTGATCGCGGTGTGGCGGATGGACTCCGGATTCGCCCGCCGCGCGCCGCGCTGGGCGCCGGTCGGCTGGTGGCGGCTGACCGCCCGCGACGCGACGGTGATCATCGCGCTCGGCGCGTGGGTGTTCATCGGCCCGGTCACCTCGGACGACGGCTACATCCTCACGATGTCGAGAGTGGCCGAAGAGACCGGCTACCTCACGAACTACCACCGCTGGTTCGGGGTCGCCGAAGCGCCGTTCGGCTGGTTCTACCACGTTTACCAGCTGATGGCGCACGTCAGCACGGTGCCGCCGTGGATCCGGCTCCCGTCGTTCGTGCTCGGCGTGCTGAGCTGGCTGCTGATCAGCCGCGAGGTCATGCCGCGCCTGGGCACCCAGGTCCGCACGAGCCGCGCCGCCGGCTGGGCCGCCGCCGCGGTGTTCCTGGTCTGGTGGATGCCGTTCAACAACGGGGTCCGGCCGGAACCGGTCGCCGCGCTGGGCTCACTGCTGGCGATCTGCGCCGTCGAGCGCGCGCTGGTGACCCGTCGTCTGCTGCCGTTGTGCCTCGGGCTCACCGCGGCCGGGTTCACCCTGGCCGCGACGCCGACCGGGCTGATCGCGGTCGCGCCTTTCCTGGTCGCCGCGCGCCCGCTGTACAAATTGGTCCGCCAGCGCGCCGAGAACGGCTGGCTCCCGGTGCTCGCGCCGGTGCTGGCCGCCGGGCTGCTGGTGCTGGTCGTGGTGTTCGCCGACCAGACCTTCGCCACCGTGCAGGAGGCGACCCGGATCCGCACCCTGGTCGGCCCGAACCTGTCGTGGTTCCAGGAACTCGCGCGCTACCAGCTGCTGTTCGAAAGCCTGCCGGACGGCTCCGTGCCACGCCGGTTCCCCGTGCTGCTGGTGCTGCTGTGCACCGGGACCTGCCTGGTGGTGCTGCTGCGCCGCGGCCGGATCCCCGGCGCCGCACTCGGCCCCAGCCGCCGCCTGATCGGCACGGTCGCGCTGTTCTTCCTGCTGCTGGCGCTGACCCCGACCAAGTGGACGCACCACTTCGGCGCGTTCGCCGCGGTCGGCGCGGCGATGGCGGCGTTGACCGCGCTGGCGACCAGTTCGACGGTGCTGCGCTCACGGCGTAACCGGGCGGCGTTCCTAGCCGGGCTGCTCGTGGTCGGCGCGCTCGCCGCGACCGGGCCCAACTCGTACTGGTTCGTCTCGAAACTCGGCGTGCAGTGGACGGCGGTGGCGCCGTCGATCGGCGGGATCCCGCTGTCGACCATCCTGCTGATCGCGGCGGCGATCTCCGGGGTGTACGCGTTCGTGGAGAACGTCCGCGCGCACCGGCCCGGCCTGCAGGCGGGACCGCAGGAAGGGCGGAGCCGGTCGCTGCGGCTCGGTTCGCTCTCGCTGGTGGTGGTCTGCGGTCTGATGGCCACGGGCGAGTTCGTCAGCATGGCGTGGGCGATCCACAACCAGCAGGGTTCCTACAGCCTCGGCGCCGCGAACTTCGGGCATCTGTTCGGCAAGAGCTGCAACCTCTCCGACCACGTGATGGTGGAACGGGACGCCGCGACCAGCATCCTTCGGGCCCAGCCCGAACAGCGGACGGTCCCGGTGAAGAAGGAGGAGCCGCCCGCCGGGCAGACCCCGCCGCCGCTGCCCGATCCCGAGCAGGACAACGGCCGGGTGCAGACCGGGTTCCACACGCGCGCGATCGACGACAAGGATCCGCTGGCCGAACCGCCGCACGGCTTCAAACCCGACGAAGTCCCGATGTGGAGCAGCTTCCTCGACCCCGAGACGCGGGCCGGGCGGCTGCGCAGCGACTGGTACGCCCTCTCCGAGAAGCCGGCCGACGGCCAGATCGTGGTCGCCACCGCGGGCGCGGCCCGGCGCCCGACGTCGGTCAGCCTCGACTACGGCGTGAACACCAGCGAAGGCGTGAAGGTCGTGCGCAGCCAGTTCGTGCTGCCGCCGGGCGCCGGGACCAACGGCTGGAACGACACCCGGATCAACCTGCGCGACCTCCCCGCCGAGACGACGTCCGTGCGGATCAACATCGTCGACAACGACCTCACCGAGGACGGCTGGATCGCCGCGTCCGCGCCGCGCGTGCCGACGTTCACCACGCTGACCGAGAAGATCGCGGGCAAGCCGGTGTACGTCGACTGGCCCGCGTCGTTCGTCTACCCGTGCGTGCAGCCGGTGACCTCGCACGACGGCATCTCGAAGATGCCCGAGTACCGGATCACCGCCGGCGCCGTCGCCGACGAGGCGAACTGGGCGTCCAGCACCAACGGCGGCCCGATCGGCTGGCTCGAAGAGGTCGCGGCCGAACCCGAGGTGCCCAGTTACCTGATCGGCCAGCCGAGCCAGTCCTGGGGCCAGCTGCTGCAGGTCGAACCGTTCACCGAGGGGATCGCGCCGACGATCGTCCACGGCGAGAAGGTCGTCCCCGGCTGGTGGTCACCCGGCCCCGGACCGCGGCAGCCGAACGGCAAGGACCCGACCCGCTAGCCGTCACTCGCGTGATTGAGCCCGTAACTCGCGTGATTGGGGCCGGAACTCACGAGTTCCGGCCCCAATCACGCGAGTGCGCTGTCTGATCACGCGAGTTACGCGTTCAGGCCCGCCAACGCGGGCGGCAGCGGAGCCTCGTGAAGGACGCCGAGGCGCTGCGTAGCGCGCGTAAGCGCCACATAGAGCTCAGCGGCACCTCGCGGTCCGTCGGCCAGGATCCGCTCCGGGTCCACGACGAGGACGGCGTCGTACTCGAGCCCCTTCGTCTCCGACGCGGGCACCGTGCCCGGCACGCCGGGCGGCCCGATCACGACGCTGGTGCCTTCACGTCCGGCTTCGTCCTTGACGAACTCCTCGATGGCACCGGCCAGCGAATCCGCGTCGACCTGCCGCGCCCACGGCCGGACCCCGTTGGACCGCACCGATTCCGGCGCCCGGACCTCCGGCGCGAACTCGGCGAGCACCGACGCCGCGACAGCCATGATCTCGGCCGGGGTGCGGTAGTTCACCGTCAGCGAGCGGTACACCCAGCGCCCCGGCACGTACGGCTTCAGCATCGCGTCCCACGAACGCGCCCCGGCCTCGGAGCGGCGCTGCGCCAAATCGCCGACGACGGTGAACGACCGGTTGGGACAGCGCCGCATCAGCACCCGCCAGTCCATTTCGGACAGTTCCTGTGCCTCGTCGACCACGACGTGCCGGTACGTCCAGTCGCGGTCCGCGGAAGCACGCTCGACGAGGCTGCGCGTGTCGTGCTCGACGAACCGGTCGGCGAGTTCGTCGGCGAAGAGCAGGTTCTCCGCCGACAGCATGACGTCCTCGTCCATCTCCTCGCGGTCGAGCTTCATCGTGTCGAACACACCTTCGGCGTACTCGGCCTCGGCCTTCTTCTCCCGTGCGAGCGCCATCTCGGCGGCCTTGTCCTCCGCCTTGTCGCGGCCGAGCAGGTCGACGAGTTCGTCGAGCAGCGGCGTGTCCGACACCGTCCAGGCTTCGCCGTCGGCGCGCAGCAACGCCTGGTCGGCCCCCGCCGCGCGAAGCCGTTCCGAGGACGAAAGCAGCGACCCCAGCAGGCTCTCGGGCGTGAGGATCGGCCAAAGGTCGTCGAGCGCGGCGGTGAACGTCTCGCTCTCCGCCAGTTCCTTCAGCAGGTCCTTCCGCAGCCGCTCCCATTCGTCGCGGTCGTCGCGGCTGAGCCAGCCGCGGCCGATCCGCGCGATCGCCCGCTCGGTCAGCACGTAGGTGACGATGTCGGTGAACGTCCCGCGCGCCTCGTTGTGCGGCAGACCGCTCTTGCGTGCCTCGTCGCGGGCCCATTCCGCGGTCTCGGCGTCGATCCGCACGGTGACGTCGGCGAGGTCGATCAGCACCGGCTCCTCGGGCAGCCGCTGACGATCGGCGACGGCGGCCTTGAGGACGTCCAGCATCTTCAGTGACCCCTTGAGCCGCGTGGCCTCCGGCCCGTCCTCGGCGGTGACGTGCTTGCCGGGCACGAAATCGCCGGTGGTCATGAACACCACGTCGGTCTCGCCCAGCGACGGCAGGACACGGCCGATGTGATGCAGGAACGCCGGATTCGGCCCGACCACGAGCACGCCGTGGCGCTCCATCCGCTCGCGCTGCGTGTAGAGCAGGTACGCGACGCGGTGCAGCGCGACCACGGTCTTCCCGGTCCCCGGCCCGCCCTCGATCACCAGCACCCCGGGGTGCTCGTGCCGGATGATCTCGTCCTGTTCGGACTGGATCGTCGCGACGATGTCCCGCATCCCCTCGCCACGCGGCGCGTTGACGGCCGCGAGCAGCGCCGCGTCACCCTCCGCGTCGCCGCCGGGGCGGCCGAACACCTCGTCGGTGAACCCGAGCACCTCACGGCCGTGCGTGTGGAACTGACGGCGACGGCGCATCTTCTCCGGCGTCGCCGCGGTCGCGGTGTAGAACGGGCGCGCCGCCGGCGCCCGCCAGTCGAGCAGCACCGGTTCGTAGTCGTTCTCCTCGTCGAAGAGACCGATGCGGCCGATGTACGAGGTCTCCCCCGCGAGGCTGTCCAGCCTGCCGAAGCACAACCCGTTGTCGACGACGTCCAGCCGCCGCGACTCCCTGGCCAGCGCGCGCACCTCGACGTCACGTTCCATGGCCGTCCCGCCGGTTCCGCCCAGCGCGGCCTGGTACTCCCCCTTCACCCGCGCGCGTTCGGCGTCCAGGCGCGTGTAGAGCCCGGCGACGTACTCGCGTTCGGACCGGAGCTCTTCTTCATGACCCTGAGTTGACACAGACTCCCATTTCGCCAGGTTTCGGCTACGGCGAGTGAGTCTGAGGCATCACCGGGGTCTTGTGGCAAGTCCCCCCATGCGCTATATGTTTATTACGGAGGGAGTTGCTTCGTCTACTTCTTGGCCCGCTCGGGCCCTGTATCCACGCAAGTCGACGTGTCGCGAAAGCCACTTTCGCGACGTGTGATGTCCCGAAAGTGGCTTTCGCGACACCCGCGGAGGCAGGGGCGCGAGTCGGCCCAGACGGTAGCGAAGGTCTCCTTCCCTACTCTGAAGGTAGCGAAGGAGGCCTTCGCAACGCTGCCGATGCGGCATTGCTGAGCCCCATGCCCTGGACACGTCGCGAAAGCCACTTTCGCGACGTGTGATGTCCCGAAAGTGGCTTTCGCGGCACCCGGCCCACTGTCCTTTGGGGACAGTTCCGGGAGTCGCTCATCCGCACGGTGGCGCGTATTCGAGCCCCGGAAAGTACTTCTCCCACTCTTCCCGCGTGATCCTCGGCGTCGCCAGCTCGCAGATCTCCTCGGCCACGCGCGCGGTGTCCGTCTGCCACAGCTGGACCCCGCTGCTCCCGATCGCGAGCGTATGCCCGTCGTCCCGGTACGCCAGCGAGTTGACCGTCGCCGCGAAGCCGGTGAGCTGCGTCGTCTCCACCGGTTTCCGCGGATCGGCCACGTCCCAGACGCGCACCGTCCGGAACGCCGACGCCGCCAGTTCCCGGCCGTCCGGGCCGAACGCGAGCGGCCCGACTCCTTCGGCGTGCCCGCCCAATTTCGCGAGCCGCGCGACGTGCGCGCGATCGGTGATGTCCCACAGGTAGACGTTCCGGTCGCTGCTGCCCGCGGCGACCGTGCGGCCGTCGGGGCTGAGCGCCATCTTGAACACCGTCCCGCCGTCGGGCCGCAGGGTCGACACCAGGCTGGGCCGCTGGGGATCGGCGACGTCCCACAGGGTCACCGCGGACGAGTCCGGCCCCTGGCTCGCCACGAGCGTCCGCCCGTCGGGGGTGAACGCGAGCGACCACACGGTGCCGTCGCCGACCGGCAGATCCCGCGGTCCGGTGAACCGCCGGGGGTCGCTGACGTCCCAGAGCGTGATCGGTCCGTCGTCGCGGCCGGAGGCGAAGGTCTTCCCGTCCGGGCTGAAGGCGAGCGAGTAGGTCGGCAGGACCTCGGTCGACGCCAGCAGTTTCGGCGTCGTCGGATCGCCGATGTCCCAGCGCTGGAGCACGAAGGTCCCGGCCACCCCGGCACCGGCGTGCGCCGCCAGCGCGAGACTCCGCCGGTCCGGGCTCACCGCGACCGCGGTGACGGTCGCGGGCCCGGGCAGCTTCGAAAGCTGCCTCGGCGCGCGGAGATCATCCATCGCCCAGAGCCGCACGTCGTCCCCCGCGGTGACGAGGATGCGCCCCTGTTCGAGAAAGGTGCCGACGTTCCAGCCCGCGCTCGACGCCAGCGCGAGTTCGCCGACATCCTGCAGCCGGACGGTGCGGTCGGCGCTGGTGGACACGATGGTCTTGCCGTCCGGGGAGAACGCGGTCCACCAGATGGCGTTCGTGTGCCCGGACAGCGGCGGCAGCTCCTTCGCCGGCCCCGTGACGTCCCAAAGACGCACGGACTGGTCGTCCCCCGCGGTCACCACGAGCCTGCCGCTCGGGCTGAACCCGGCCGCCCACACCACGGCCGGGGTGGTCAACGTCGACAAGGGCCGCGGCGCCGCCGGATCGGCGACGTCCCACAGCCTCGCGGTGCGATCCCAGCTGGTGGTGAGCAGCCGCCTGCCGTCCGGGCTCCACGACGGCGTCAGCTGGAGATCCTTGTGTCCGGAAAGGACGGAGCGCCGCCGTGGCGCGGACCGGGTGGTGACGTCCCAGAGTTCCGCCGTCCAGTTCGTGTTCGTGACCGCGAGCAGCGTGCCGTCGGGGCTCAGGACGGCGCGTTCGAGTTGTTCGGCCGGGATCCCGCCGAGCGGTTTCGGCGCGCCGAGGTCGCCGACGTCGGTGAGCCGGACCGTCCGGTCGACCGAGCCGCTGACGAGCAGGCGGCCGTCCCGGCTGAAGTCGAGGGAGAGCAGGACGTCGCGATGTCCGGTGACATCCGCTTTCCGCACCGGACGCCGCGGATCGGTCAGATCCCAGAGCCGGACCCGATGATCCCGGGTGGCCGTCGCCAGCGCGTGCCCGTCGCGGCTGAACGCCAGCGGCCCGCGGACCTCCTCCGATCCGGGCAGCGTCGCCAGGAGTTCCGGATGCCGCGAGTCGGCGATGGACCACACCTGCGTCGCCCGGTAGGAGTCGGAGGTGATCATGAGCTGCCCGCTCAGCGCGACGGTGACGTCACCGGGGTCGAAGGTCATCCGCGTGGCGAACGGCGCCGCCATGGCGGTGAGCAGGCCGTCGTGGGTCTCCTGGATCGGCGCGAGCCGGTACGCGGCGAGACTGAGCTGGGTCGACAGCGCCGGATTGGACTCCCGCAACGTCTTCGCCTCGACGACGGCCTTGCGCGCGAGCGCCTCGTTCCGCTGTTCGGTGGCGGTCCGCCCGGCATCGACGGCGTACCCGACGGCGACACCCGCCAGGAGCAGCAGGACGCCGAGGAGCGCGACGAGTCTTCGCAGCCTCCGCGTCCGTTTGCGGCCGACGGCGGTCTCCTCGGCTTCGGCGTCGAGCCCGGCCTGAAGGAACGTCCGCTCGCGCGCGCTCAGCGCGTCCGGCTCCCGGTCCGCCCATTCGGCCGCGAGCCCCAGCCGCGTGCCGCGATAGAGACTGCCTTTGTCGCGGTCCAGCGACTCCCACAGCTCGGTCGCTTCGGCCAGCTGCCGATGCAGGCGATGCCCTTCGCGGTCCTCCGCGAGCCAGTCGCGCAGCCGCGGCCAGCCGCGGATCAAGGCCTCGTGGGCGATCTCGACGCCGTCGCGGTCGAGGACGAGCAGGCGCGCGTCGGCGAGGCGTTCGAGAACCTCCGTCGTCGCCGGGTCGTCGTCGAGTTCGCGCCGGTTGAGACGGCGCTTCGTGTCTTCGGTGCCTTCGCCGAGCGCGGTCAGGCGCAGGAAGATCTGCCGTACGACGCGTTGCCGGTCCGGCTCCAGATCCGTGTAGACCGCCTCCGCGGTCCGTGCGATCGCGTTGAGGATCCCGCCCGCCGCCTCGTACGCCGCGCTGGTCAGCGTGATCCCCTGACGCCGCCGCCACGTCTCCAGCAACGCGTGCGAGACCAGCGGCAGCACCGCCGGCTGGCCGGTGGCGTCGGCGACGAGCGTCGTGACCAGCGCCGCCTCGACCCGGCACCCCGCGCGGACGGCGGGTTCGACGATCGCGGTCCGGAGTTCGTCGGCGGTCATCGGCCCCACCATCACCTGCGCGTCGGTGAGCGCCTCGACCAGACCGGCGTGACGGCAGAGGTGACCGTAGAAATCCGCGCGGACACCGAGGACGACCCGCGTGCCGTGCTCGTCGCGGGCGAGCGTGACCAGCGCGTCGATGAACTTCTCGCGTTCGATCCGGTCGCCGCAGAGCGTGTAGACCTCCTCGAACTGGTCGACGATCAGCAACCGCCCCTCGGCGTCGAGGTCCTCGTCGAGTGGATGCGCCCCTGGCGTGCGAAGGACGACAGGGCGTTCGCTCACCGCCGCCAGCCCGGCCCGCAGGACGGACGACTTCCCCGAGCCCGACGCGCCGAAGACGCCGACGAGCCGTCGTTCCGCGAGTTTGCCGGTCAGCTCGGCGACCAGCCGCTCGCGGCCGAAGAAGCGGTCGGCGTCGGCCGTCTGGAACGCGGCCAGCCCGAGGTACGGGAGTTCGGTTTCGTCGCGTTCGCCGGAGGCCGCGGCGAGCCCGGCGGCGACCGCGCGCCACCGTTCCTCCCACGCCGCGACGTCACCTCCGCACGCGGCGACGTACGCCGTCGTCACCGCCAGCCCCGGCAGCTTCCGTCCGCCCGCGGCTTCGGAAAGCGCGGCGGCCGAGTAGCCCGCGCGGGTCGAAAGCTCGCGGTACGTCGGCCCGCCGGCCTTCTCGCGAAGCAGGCGAAGATCCGCCGCGAAGCCCACGACGACGTCGTCACCCGGCCCCAGCGGGCGCTCGCGTCTCGGCACCAGGCCCCCCTGATCGTCGAACCGTTACCGATTGGACATTGTTCACCGAAAACGGCCCGACACTGTACAAAAGTTCTGCGCTACAACCGATGGCGTGCCGATTCGAACCCATGCGGTGACCGTGGTCTTCGCGGGCGTGCCCGAACCGCCCGCGTCCTCGGAGCTGGAGGTGGTCGCCCATACCCCCGACGAACGTGAAGCGGTCTGGCACGCCAGGGCGCTGCGGCCGGACGTCCTCGTCCTGTCCGTCCACCCGCCCGCGCTCGACGGGCTCGCCGTGACACGCGAGGTTTCATCCCGCGTACCGGACACCGCCGTGCTGGTGCTGACGCCGCCCGGCGACGGCGAACTCGTGGTCGCCGCGATGCTCGCGGGCGCGCGGGGCGTCCTGTCCCGCAGCGCGGGCCCCGACGATCTGATCCGCTTCATCCGCGGGGTCGCGGCGGGCGCGGTCGTCTTCGGCGAGCGCGCCGCGGACGGGCTCTACGGCCTGCTGTCCGCTTCACAGCCGATGCGGGCGTTCCCGCGGCTGACCTCACGCGAACACGAGGTGCTCGACCATCTGGCCGGCGGGCTGACGATCCCGGACGTCGCGCGCCGGCTGGGGCTCGCGCCCAAGACCGTGCGCAACGTCGTCACCTCGATCCAGGCCAAGGCGGGCACGGACGACCGGGAGGTGCTGCTCGCCCAAGCCCGGAACGCCGGGCTCGGCCGTCACTCGTAAGTGCGAGGTGTCCAGACGACGCCGTTCTCGGCGCGGGTCTTCGACGAGCCGATGATCAGCAGGCAGCGCATGTCCACACTGGCCGGATCGAGGGTGCCGAGGGTGACCACGCGGATGTCCTCCTCGGGGCCGCCGACGTCCCGGGCGACGACCACCGGCGTCTCCGGCGCGCGGTGCCGGAGCAGGACGTCGCGGGCCTGCGCGAGCTGCGTGGTCCGCGTGCGGGAAGCCGGGTTGTACAGCGCGAGCACGAGATCCGCCGCACCCGCGGCGTCCAGCCGTCGTTCGATGATCTCCCACGGCTTGAGCCGGTCGGACAGCGAAAGGACGCAGTAGTCGTGGCCCAGCGGGGCGCCGACCCGGGACGCGGCCGCCTGCGCGGCGGTCACGCCCGGCACGATCCGCACCCGTGCGCCCGCGCCGTGTCCGGCCGCGACCTGCTCCAGTACCGCCGACGCCATCGCGAACACGCCGGGGTCGCCCGACGAGACCACCGCGACCTTGGCCCCGTTGGCGGCCAGATCGAGCGCTTCGACGGCGCGTTCGGCCTCGACGCGGTTACCCGACGCGTGCCGCTGCTGGCCCGCGCGCTGCGGCACTCGCGCGACGTACGGGCCGTAGCCGACGATGTGCTCCGCCGCGGCCAGTTCCGCGGTCGCCTCGGGGGTCAGCCAATCCGGACCCGCCGGGCCGAGGCCGACGACCACGACCTCCCCGCCGGTGTGCGTTTCCACCTCGCGGGTGACTTCGGGTTCGTCGGCGAGCCGGGACGCGTAGGCCGGGCTGGGCAGCAGCGCCAGCGAGAAGTACGGAACCGACTCCGGATCGACGTCGGCGAACGGCTCGACGCGCTGTGCCTGCCAGGTCGCCCGTTCGACGTAGAAGGCGTCGTCCAGTTTCCCGGCTTCGGCCAGCGCCTCGCGGACGTTGCCGAACGTGCGGCCGAGTTTGAGCACCGCCGCGGCCTGCGTGTCGGCCAGGCGGCGCGCCAGCTCCGGGGCGGGCAGCGTGCCGGGCAGGATCGTGAGGACCTCGTCGCGCTGCACCAGCGGGCGGCCGAGCACCGACGATGCCGCGCTGACCGACGTCACGCCCGGCACCACGGTCGCCTCGTAGCGGTCGGCGAGGCGTTCGTGCATGTACATGTAGGAGCCGTAGAAGAACGGGTCGCCTTCGCAGAGCACGACCACGTCGCGTCCGGCGTCGAGGTGTTCGGCGAGCCGTTTCGCGCTCAGCTCGTAGAAGTCGGCGATGGCGCCTTCGTAACCGCCGGGGTGGTCGGTGGTCTCGGTCGTGACCGGGTAGACCAGCTTCTCCTCGATCTGGCCGTCCCGCAGGTACGGCTCGGCGACCGAACGCGCGATGCTCCGGCCGTGCCGCGCGCTGTGATAGGCGATGACGTCGGCCTCGCCGATCAGGCGCGCGGCCTTGACCGTCATCAGCTCGGGGTCACCCGGTCCGAGCCCGACACCCCAGAGTTTTCCGAGCCCGCTCATTCGACCTCACTCGCCATCGCGTTGATCGCGGCGACGGCCATCGCGCTGCCGCCGCGTCGTCCGTGCACCACCAGGTACGGGGCCGGTGCCCGTTTCGCGAGCTCCACTTTGGACTCGGCGGCGCCGATGAAGCCCACCGGGACCCCGATGATCGCCGCCGGGGCACCGACGCCCTCCTCCAGCAGCTCCAGCAGGCGGAACAGCGCGGTGGGCGCGTTGCCGATCGCCACCACGGAACCGGGCAGCTTGTCGCGCCACAGCTCCAGCGCGGCCGCGGACCGGGTGGTGCCCATCCGCTCGGCCAGCCCGGGCACCTTCGGATCGGACAGCGTGCACAGCACCTCGTTGGCGGCAGGCAAACGTTTGCGGGTCACCCCGGAGGCGATCATGTTCGCGTCGCACAGGATCGGCGCGCCCGCTTCGAGCGCGGCGCGGCCGGATTCCACCACGTCCAGGCTGTAGCGCAGATCGTCGACCAGGTCGACCATCCCGCAGGCGTGGATCATCCGCACGGCCAGCACCGCCACGTCGTCGGGCAGGATCGCGAGATCCGCCTCCTCACGGATGGTGGCGAACGAATGCCGGTAGATCTCGGCTCCGTCCCGGATGTAGTCGATCACTGTGTCCCTTTCTCCGCCAACGTTCTCGCCAGCTCGCCGACCGGGACGAACGCCCCGTCGACCAGATAACCGTCCTCCGTCGCGAGCACGTCGACGTGCTCGCGCGCGGGTTTGCCGCAGCGCCGTTCACAACCGGCGAAATGGGCTCGCGGGGCCCGCCCGATCCGCGCCGCGTCGGCCCGCACGTCGGCGAGCGACTTGGCGCAGCCCGGCTGCCCGATGCAGGCGCTGACCCCGAGCGACGGCGCGTCCGGATCGGTGATCAGCCCCGTGTCCGCGGCCAAGGGGCCGAGGACCAGGATCGATCGCCACGGCGTGACCACGGCGTTCCCGGCGTTCGCGATCGCGCGCGCCTGAGCCGAGGTGAGCCTGCCGAAGACCGGGGCGACCCCGATCGCTTCGCCGATCGGCCCGATCGGGAGGCCCGGGTTCACCTCGAACCGCCGCGGCTCCGTCGTCTCGCCGGGGATGTCCCTGAGCAGCGGCTCGACGTCGGCGAGTTCGCTGATCCGCCAGGCCGTTCCCCTCGTGCGAAGGAACGCGCGCGCGACCGCGAGCAGCGTCTCGACGGCGTGCTCGGCGGGGACACGCAGGCCGGTGTCCTCGCCCGCGAGCAATACGGCGCCGTCGCGCCAGCAGACGTCGGCGCCCTCACCGGCGACGTCGCCCTGGCCCCCGTCGAGGGCGAAAAGGAAGCGTCCCGGGAGTTCGGCCAGCTCCGGGACGGCACACAGGGCCTCGTCGAATTCCCGAGCGAGCTTTTGCGCGGTCTCGCTCAGCGGTGAGGCGAGGATGTTGCGGACGCGTTCGTGCGACGGCGAAGGCAGGAGCCCGGCCGCGGCGAGCCTGCCCGCGAGCCCCGGCCGGGTGACGCCGCGCAGCTGCACGTTGCCGCGGGAGGTCAGGTGGAGGGCGCCGTCACCGAGGTCGTCGGCGGCGTCGGCGAGCGCCCTGAACTGAGCCGCCGAGATGGCGCCACCGGGTAGCCGGATCCGGGCGAGCGGACCGTCGGCCGCGTCGTGCGTGGCGAAAACACCAGGGCACGCGTCGGCTCGGACACGTGCGCTCGTGGACATGCGCTCACTGTAGATGGCCGATTCCACCGAGAGTATGTCTCAGATCATATGTAGTAGGTGTGCTACATTCGATCGCAGCACTGAGATGGGGGTGACCAAATGAGAGATCCACACGACGTGATGATCTCCGTCAAAGATCTCCGGATGCGGTACGGCACGAACGACGTCCTCCACGGCGTCGACTTCACCGCGCACCGCGGCGAGGTGATCTGCCTGCTCGGCCCGAACGGGGCGGGCAAGACCACGACGATCGAGATCCTCGAAGGCTTCCGGATGCGGTCGGAGGGCGAGGTCAACGTGCTGGGCGTCGACCCGGCGCACGCCGACGAGAACTGGAGGGCGCGACTGGGGGTCGTCCTCCAGGCCTGGCGCGACCACGCGAAATGGCGGGTGCGCGAGCTGCTGGAGCACCTGGGCGGCTACTACGCGCCGTACTCCACGGATCGCATCAGGCGGCCGTGGGATCCGGACGAGCTGGTCGCCGCGGTCGGCCTGACCGCGCACGCGGACAAGAAGGTCCGGATGCTCTCGGGCGGGCAGCGGCGACGGCTCGACGTGGCGATCGGCATCGTCGGCCGCCCGGAACTGCTGTTCCTCGACGAGCCGACCGCCGGGCTGGACCCGGAGGCGCGGCGCGAGTTCCACGAACTCGTGCACCGGCTGACCGATGACGACGACACGACGATCCTGCTGACCACGCACGACCTCGACGAGGCCGAGAAGCTGGCCGACCGGATCCTGATCCTGAACCACGGCCGCATCGTGGCCGACGGTTCGGCCGACGCGCTGAGCAGGCAGATCGCCGGCGAGGCCGAGGTGCGCTGGACGCTGGACGGCCAGCGGTTCGTGCACTCCACGACCGAATCGACGAAGTACGTGCACGAACTGTTCAAACAGCACGGGGACGCCATCGGCGATCTGGAGGTCCGGCGGGCGTCGCTCGAAGACACGTACATGACCCTGGTCCGCAAGGCCGAATCCCTGGAGGCGGTGGGCGCGCGATGAACACGATCCAGCACAGTGTCCGGCTGGGCTTCCGGCGCGGCTGGCTCGAGGCCCGCCAGATGATGACCAACCGGGAAGACCTCTTCAACACCTTCCTCTACCCGGCGATCTTCGTGATCGTCATGTTCTTCATGCGCGACGCGAAATTGCCGGGCATGGAGTTCTCGCTCGGCGCCGCCACCGTGCCGAGCGTGCTGGGCGCGTCGATCGTGTTCACCGGCATGCTCGGGATGGCGGGCGTCCTCGCCGTCGAACGTGAGGACGGCACGCTCCTGCGCGCCAAGGCCACCCCGAACGGGATGATCGGCTACCTCGTCGGCAAGGTCGTCACGGTGTCGATGAGCACCGTCATCGGCATGCTGCTGGTACTGATCCCCAGCCTGATCCTGTTCGACGGCATCGCGCCCGGCGGGCTGACGTCGTGGCTGGGCCTGCTGTGGGTGCTGGTGCTCGGCCTGCTCGCCACGATGCCGATCGGCGCGATCTTCGGCTCGCTGACCTCGAACGCGCGCAGCATCGGGCTGATCATGCTGCCGACACTGGGGATCGGCGCGATCTCGGGGATCTTCTACCCGATCACCGCGCTGCCGGAATGGCTGCAGTACCTCGGGCAGGTGTTCCCGATGTACTGGCTCGGCCTCGGCATGCGGTCGGCGCTGCTGCCGGACTCGACGGTGGCCATCGAGATCGGCCAGTCCTGGCGGCCTTGGGAGACCCTCGGCGTGCTGTCGGTGTGGGCCGTGATCGGATTGACGCTGGCCCCGGTCGTCCTGCGGCGTATGGCGCGGCGCGAGTCCGGGTCCTCGGTGGCGGCACGACGGGAAAAGGCGATGCAGCGAATTGGCTAGCTCATGAGCGAGGTCGTTTACAACCGGATCGCGATGTTGCGGGCGGAACGGGGCATTTCCCGCCGCGAACTCGCCGATGCGCTGGGCGTGCACTACCAGACCATCGGCTACCTCGAACGCGGCGAGTACAGCCCGAGCCTCTACCTCGCCCTGCGGATCGCGGAGTTCTTCGAGGTGGCGGTGGAGATCATCTTCTCCACCGCCCCTTTCCCGCGGATCGGGGACTCTTCGTCGGAGCGGTCGGCGTGAGCCTGCTGGAGCGGGCGCACGCGCACGCGGTCCGACTGGGGCGCGATCGCATCGGGGGCGAGGAACTTCTGCTCGCCGTTCTCGACGACGGCGTCGGACACGCGCTCCCGGATGCTTTGGGGATCTCTCGCGATGTCCTTGTGGGGCGACTGGAGAAAGCGGCTTCGTCGCCTGCCGCCGGAAGCATCGACGGCTATCCGGTCACGGCCGAAGTCCTTGACGTGCCCCGATCCTCGGGTTTGGTGGAGCTGGTCGCCGGCCTGCTGGCCGCCGGGGGCGGAGCGGCTCGCGTCCTGGGCGAACACGGGGTGACCGAGGAGCGGGTGCGGGAGGCTTACGCGCGGATCTGGGCTCCCTTTCTGGATAAGAACGTCCCCTGGGGAGGCCCTGGGCCCGGCAGTCCGAAGCGCGGCCCTGCGGACCCGCCCGTCGAGATCGAGGCGCTGACTTCCGAGATCGCCGAATATCGGCGACGCAAGGAAGCGGCCGTCGATGCGCAGGAGTACACCCAGGCTGGTCTCATCCGCGACAAGGAGAAAGAGGTCGAGCGGCGGCGCTCCGTACTCATCCGGGAATGGGCGGCGACCGTCGATCCGGTGGATCTGGCCGAGGCGGTCGTTTCGCTGCGGGCCGAGGTCGCCGCCCTCCTTCGCCGCATTTAGCCGACTAAATGCGGCGGGTTCTTCCGCATTTAGTCGACTAAATGCGGGTCACTTAGGGTGAATCGGCGTTGGCGACTGTTTCACCCTTCCGTGTTGTCGGTGCGAGTTGGGTTGTTGCTTAAAATTACGAACACGTGTTCGATTTCTTTGGGTATTATGGAGGGGTGTCCGAGACCTTCCTCCCCGAACTGCCGCAGGAACTGTGGCGCGCCGGCAAGCTGGAGCTTGCCCATGGCGTGCAGCAGTCGTTGCAGGTGATCCGGATGGCGACCGCTTGTCTGGGGCGGTTTTTGGCGGAGATCGAGTCTCGTGGCGTCAAAGACTTGTACGGGCATGGCAGCACGGCCAGCTGGTTCGCGGAGCTGGCGGGACTATCACGCGGCGAAGCGGGCCCAATCGTCAAGCGGGCCATCGCGCTCAATCCCACGCGAGCTTTGGATGGCACGGAGGTTCCGCCGGTCGCACCGGCGACTGCCGCGGTGGCGGCTCAGGGGTTGGTCGGGGATGAGCGGATTGATCAGATCCTGGAGATCTTGAAGAACCTCCCCGCCGACACGTCTGCCGAGGATCGGGAGAGCGCGGAGAAGATCCTCGCTGACCTTGCCCCGAGTGCTGGCCCTCGGCAGCTCGCCAAGGCCGAGGCGAAACTGCAGGGCTGGCTCAATCCCGACGGCAACGAACCCAAAGATCCCGAACCGAAGGAACCGCGCCGCGAGATCACCCTGGAGCGCCGCAAGGACGGGTTCTGGAAACTCACCGGCCTCCTCGACGACGAGACCGGGGCCCGGACCGCCGCCGCGCTGGAGGCGCACGCCCAGCCACGGCCGGTCGACGAGTTCGGCCAAGCGGATCTGCGGATGAAATGCGAACGCCTGGGAGACGCCTGGGCCGAACTCCTGGACCTGGCCATCGCCTGCCCGGACCAGCCCGGCACCAGCGGCTACCGAACCCTCGTCCACGTGACCATTGGGCTTGAGGAACTCAAATCCGGTCTCGGCACCGCCTGCCTCGACTTCGTCGGAACCATGACCGCCCGGGAAGCCCGGCTCGCGGCCTGCGACTGCCTGATGGTGCCGGTCGTGATGAGCGCCTCGGGTGAGCCGCTGGATATGGGGCGGCTGAGACGATTCGTCACCCCAGGCCAACGACGCGCACTCAACATCCGAGACGGCGGCTGCGCCTTCCCCGGCTGTCACCGGAAACCCAAGAATTGCCACGCCCACCACATTCATCATTGGGCAGACGGAGGTCCGACCGATCTTCGGAATCTCGTGCTGCTGTGTGGCTTCCATCATCGGTTGATTCACCACGGTGACTGGGAAGTCCGGATGGCGGCCGATGGGTTACCGGAGTTCATCCCACCCCAATACCGGGACCCGCTCCGACAACCCCGTCGCAACACCCTGCATCACGTCTGACCACCGAAGAGCCCGTCGGCCACGCCGTCGACGGGCCCTTCGTCATGCCCGCAGTCGGCGACTGTGTGGATTTCGGGACATCTGACGTCCCAAAATCCACAGCCCATCACCACCAGCCAGTCACGACCGAAACACCCGCACCCGAAAACCCAGAACCCCAAAGCCCCAACCAACATGAAGACCTCCTCATCCGTCCTTAACGGACGATTCAGAAGCGCGCCACAAACTCATCACCGTGACCGCCTACACCTACACGACCAGCCCACCGAGAAAGCCCCCCAACCCCGAAAAACCCAAGCACACCAAGGCATGGCTGATCCCCACGACAGCCATCCCGGCGCTGAGCACCGCGCTCGTGCCGGGCGGACCGGGCTGGCAGGGCGCACTGGTCCTGGCCGTCTTCGCCGCGGCAGTGGGCGCCTGGATCCTGACCAGCCTGGACGACACGTGGATCGCGCTGGCGGCGGTGGCCGTCCTTGCCGTGGCAGGGGTTCTGGCCCCCGCCGACCTGTTCGCCACCCTCGGTGCGGATCTGGTGTGGCTGCTGATCGCGGCGTTCGTGCTGGCGGCGGGGCTGACCGCTTCAGGACTGGTCGACCGGTTCGTGGCCCTGGTCCCGGCGCGGGCGCGATCGGTGCGCGGGCTGGCGCATCTGTCGACGGTCGCGGTGGTGGTCTCGTCGCTGGTGGTCCCCTCGACGTCGGGGCGGGCGGCGCTGGCCGTGCCGGTGTTCACCGCCTTGGCCAGCGCGCTCCCGAGAATGGTCAAGGCGCTCTCGGTGCTGTTCCCGACGGTGGTGTTGCTGTCGGCGGTCTCGACGCTCATCGGCGCGGGCGCGCATCTGGTGGCCGATCAGCTTCTGCGTGAAGCGACCGGCGACGGCATCGGCTTCCTGCGCTGGCTGTTGCTCGGCCTGCCACTGGCGGTGGTCTCGTCCCATCTCGCGGCCGAGGTCGTCTTGCGGTTGTTCACCACCCGCGAAGACCGTCGCGAGCGGTTCGACCTGCGCTCCAGGTTCCCGCCGCGAGGGCCGTGGACCCGGACGGAACGGTGCGCGGCGGTCACCATCGGAGCCGTGCTGGTGCTGTGGTGCACCGAGCCGTGGCACGGACTGCCGCCCGCGCTGGTCGGGCTCGTCGGCGCCTTGGCGATGTGCGTGCCACCGCATCGGGTCACCACGGGTACGGCCCTGAAGACCGTGCCGTGGTCGTTGCTGCTCTTCACCGCCGCGACGGCCGCGCTGGGCGGCGCACTGGTGGGGTCGGGCGCGGCGGCGTGGGTGGCGGACGTGGCCTTGAGTCCCGTCCGGGGCGCGCCGGCGTGGATGGTGCTGGCGGCGGTGATCGTGGTGAGCACGGCCGCGCATCTGGCGGTGCAGTCCCGCTCGGCGCGGTCTTCGGTGCTGGTGCCGGTGGTGATCCCGCTCGCGGCGGCCACCGGGCTGGCCCCGGCCGCGGCGGTGTTCGCCTCCACCGCGGCGGCGGGGTTCTGCCACACCCTCACCTCGTCCGCCAAACCCGTCGCCCTCTTCTCCGACATCGACGGCGTGCCGACCTATTCGTCCCGCGACCTGCTCCGGCTGTCGAAAGTGCTCGCGCCGCTGCACGTGGTCGTCGTCGCCGTCTTCGCCTTGCTCGTCTGGCCGCACCTCGGCCTCTCGCTCATCCCGTGAACCACCAGGAGGAAGTCATGCGGATCGTCGTCGCCCCCAGTGGGTTCAAGGAAAGTCTCGGTGCCGAAGCCGCCGCCGACGCCATCGCCGAGGGCGTGCTGCGGGTCGTCCCGTTCGCGGAGATCGACCGCGTCCCGCTCGTGGACGGCGGCGAGGGGTCGGCCGCGGCCCTGGCCGGGAGCACCGGCGGAAAGATCGTGGACACCGTCGTCACCGGTCCGGTCGGGCTGCCGGTGCGCTCCCATTTCGCGATTCTCGGCGACGGGTCGACGGCGGTGGTCGAGATGGCGGCGGCCGCGGGTCTCCGCCTGGTACCCGCCGATCGGCGCGATCCCGGGCGCACCACCAGCCGGGGCGTCGGCGAGCTGATGATCGCCGCGCTCGACTCGGGCTGTTCGTCGGTGCTCGTCGGCTGCGGCGATTCCGGCGTGTCCGACGGCGGCGCCGGGGCGCTCCAGGCGCTGGGTGCCCGGGTGCTCGATCGCGCCGGTCAGGAGGTGGGACCCGGCGGGGCGGAGCTGGCGCGGGCCCGCCACATCGACGTGTCCGGGCTCGATCCGAGACTCGCGGACACCGAACTCCGGCTGGCGGTCAACCCGCACAACGTCCTGTGCGGCCCTCGCGGCGTGGCCAGGGTGTTCGGCCCGCAGAAGGGCGCCACTCCCGAGCAGGTGGAGCGGCTGTCGGCGGCGCTCGACCACTGGGCCGACGTCCTGCGCCGCGATCTGGGCGCCGACGTCGCGCTCGTCCCCGGCTCCGGCGCGTCCGGAGGCCTCGGCGCGGGGCTGTGCGCGGCGCTGGGAGCCCGGCTGCTGCCACGCTTCGAGGTATTGCTGGACCACGTCGACCTCGACGCGCGGCTGGCGGCGGCCGATCTCGTGGTCACCGCCGAGGGCACGATCGACGCCCAGACCCCGCACGGGAAGGTGCCCGCCGAGGTCGCGCGCCGGGCCAAGGCGCACGGCAAGCCGGTGGTCGCGCTCGCCGGGCGGATCGGTTTGGACGCCGACACCACCTACGCGGTCGGCATCGACGCCTTCCAGGCCATCCAGCCCGGCCCGGTGGATCTGGACGAGGCGATCCTGCGCGGCGCGGAGTTCCTCACCGACGCCGCCGAACGGTTGCTGCGGATGGTGCTGGTCGGCACCCGTCTGTCCACGCCCGTTATGTGAAGATTCCTTCATCTTGTCCTCATCTTCGCCACATCGACGACCGGAAGGGTGGAGCCATGGCCCGTTCGCCGCGTATCGCCCTCCTCATCGCCGCCGTGGCGCTCCCGCTCGGTGCGGCCGCGGTCACCTGGGCATGGCCGGAGCCGCCCGCGCCGCAGGCGCCGATCGAGGTGAAACTGAAGGAACATCCGACGTCGACCACCCAGCCCCCTCCGCCGAGCAGTTCCACGCCGGTGGTCGTGCCACCGCCCCCGGTGGTCCCGCCCGGCGACGACCAGGACGACGACGGTGCCGACGACGACTGAAACCAGGATGCGGGCGGTCCCCGCGCGCGTCCGGATCATGGGCTGGCTGCTGCTGCTCGTCGCCGTGGTGACGGTGTCGACGACGCTGGTCACGTACAACCTGTTGCTGCGCGAGGTCGACAGCGACGTCAACGCCGCGCTCGAGCAGGAGGCCGCCGAACTGGGCCAGGTGCTGGCCGAGGGGGTGGACCGCGCCACCGGGCAGCCGTTCCCGGACGTGCGGTCCGCGCTGTCGGCGCATCTGCGGCGCCAGTACGTCGACGACGACGAAGTGGTCCTGGCCTGGACGCCGTCGTCCGGGCCGATCCTGCAGGACCGCGAGGAACCGTTCCGGCTGGGCGAGAGCCCGGCGGTGCTGGATCCGATCCTCGCCGACCCGGCGCGCAGCGGCAGCGTGGAGACCCCCGCCGGCGAGATGCGCTGGATCCGGGTCGACGCGTCCGGCACCCGAGAGGGTGACCGCGGTTCGTTCGTCGTCGGTTACTTCGTGGACCGCGACCGCGCCGAGATCGCCACCACCGTGCGGACCCTGCTGTTCGTCGGGCTGCTCGGGCTCGTCCTGGCCGGGGCCGCGGCGTGGCTGGTCGCCGGGCAGATCCTCGCCCCGGTGCGGCTGGTGCGCCGCGCCGCCGCCGAGATCACCGAACACGACCTGACCCGCCGCATCCCGGTGGACGGCCGCGACGACGTCGCCGCGCTCGCCGAACAGTTCAACGCCATGCTCGACCGGCTCGACCTCGCGTTCGCCACCCAGCGGCGCTTCCTCGACGACGCCGGCCACGAACTGCGGACGCCCATCACGATCGTGCTCGGCCATCTCGAACTGCTCGACGACGACCCGGTCGCGCGGGCCGAGGCGATCCGGCTGTGCGTCGACGAACTGGACCGGATGAACCGCATCGTCGGCGATCTCTTGCTGCTGGCGAAGGCCGAGCAGCCCGACTTCGTCACCCTCGCCCTCACCGACGTCACCGAGCTGACCAGCGATCTTTACGCCAAGGTCCGCACCATCGGCGATCGTCGCTGGCGGCTGGAGGCGCTCGGCGAGGGCCAGGTGCCGCTCGACGAGCAGCGCACGACCCAGGCCGTGGTGCAGCTGGCCCAGAACGCGGTCCAGCACACCGAAGACGGCGACGAGATCCTGATCGGCTCGGCCGTCACCGAGGACACCGTGTCGTTCTGGGTGGCCGACCATGGCCCGGGAGTGCCGCGAGAGGACGCCGAGAAGATCTTCCAGCGATTCAACCGGGGTCCGTCGGGCGGCCATCGGAGCGGGGCCGGGCTCGGGCTGGCGATCGTGCGCGCCATCGCCGAGGCCCAGCACGGCCTGGTGCGCCTGGAATCCGCGCCGGGACACGGCGCCCGGTTCACCATCGAAATCCCGGTTCGTTCAGCCGAAGGAGGCACGTCGTGGCCCGCATCCTGATCGCCGAGGACGAGGAGCGCATCGCCTCGTTCGTCCGCAAGGGGCTCGTCGCCAACGGCTTCACCACCACCGTCGTCGCGGACGGTGAGCAGGCCCTCCAGTACGCCCTCGGTGACGGCTACGACCTGCTGGTACTCGACCTCGGCCTGCCCTCCCGCGACGGCCTGTCCGTGCTGCGGACGCTGCGCGAACAGCACAACACCATCCCGGTGGTGATCCTCACCGCGCACGATTCGCCGCAGACCACCCTGGCCGGGCTGGAGGGCGGCGCCGACGACTACATGGCCAAACCGTTCCGCTTCGACGAGCTGCTGGCCAGGATCCGGCTCCGCCTGCGCCGCACCGAACTCGTCGCCGAGACCACGGTGCTGCACGCGGGCCCGCTGTCGCTGGATCTGCGCACGCGCCGCGCGGACGTCGACGGCACCGGTGTCGACCTGACCTCGCGCGAGTTCGCCCTGCTGGAGCTGTTCATCCGCCACCAGGGCCAGGTGCTGACCCGCGAGCAGATCCTCTCGCACGTGTGGGGGTACGACTTCGACCCGGGCTCCAACATCGTCGACGTCTACGTCCGCACCCTGCGGCGCAAGATCGGGGCGGGCCACATCCGCACCGCGCGCGGGATGGGGTACGCGTTCGACCCCGGTCACACATCACCTTGACTCCCGCCGGAGCGCACCGGAGAGTGAACTCGACCCATGCGACGGCAGAGGGAGGAACCCGGTGAGAGTCCGGGGCGGTCCCGCCACTGTCACCCTCCCGGCACGGGAGGGGAGCCAGGAACTCCGGCCGTCGCGACCACCCGACCCGGGGCGCGGACACCCCGAGTGAGGACTGCCGTGATCCTGCTTCTGTCCACTTCGGACACCGACCTGCTCAGCGCCCGTTCCAGCGAGGCCGAGTACCGGCTGGCCAACCCGGCCCGCCTCGACCTCGCCGAGCTGCCCTCCCTGCTCGACGGCGTGCACATCGTCGTCGTCCGGATCCTCGGCTCCGAGCGCAGCTGGCAGGAGGGGCTCGACACGGTCCGCGCGAGCAGCGCGCACGTCGTGGTCCTCGGCGGCGAGCAGACGCCGGACGCGCAGCTCATGAAACTGTCCACCGTCCCGGCGGGCACCGCGGCGGAGGCGCACGCGTATCTCGCGCAGGGCGGCCCGGCCAACCTCACCCAGCTGCACCGGTTCCTGAGCGACACCCTCCTGCTCACCGGTGACGGCTTCGAGCCACCCGCCGTGCAGCCGCTGTGGGGCGTCCTGGAGCGCGAGCCGAAGAGCACCGAGGGCCCGGTCGTCGCGATCCTCTACTACCGGGCACATCACCTGTCCGGGAACACCGAGTTCGTCCACGCCCTCGCCGACGCCGTCGAGGACGCCGGGGGCCGCGCGCTCCCGATCCACTGCGCCTCCCTGCGCACCCGCGAGCCGGAGATGATGGCCGAGCTGGCCAAGGCCGACGCGCTCCTGGTCACCGTGCTGGCCGCCGGCGGCACCCGGCCGTCCGAGGTCGGCGCCGGTGGCGACGACGAGGCGTGGGACGTCGCCGAGATGGCCGCGCTCGACATCCCGATCCTGCAGGCACTGTGCCTCACCAGCGATCGCGAGACCTGGTCCGCGAACGACGACGGCCTCTCGCCGCTCGACGCGGGCAACCAGATGGCCGTCCCCGAGTTCGACGGCCGTCTCATCACCGTCCCGTTCTCGTTCAAGGAGATCGACGACGACGGCCTCCCCAAGTACGTGCCGGACGCCGAGCGCGCTTCGCGGGTCGCCAAGATCGCGCTCGCGCACGCCCGCCTGCGCCACACTCCCCCGCCGGAACGCCGGATCGCGCTGATGCTGTCCGCGTACCCGACGAAGCATTCCCGCGTCGGCAACGCCGTCGGCCTCGACACGCCCGCGTCCGCGATCGAACTGCTGCGCCGCATGCGCGACCAGGGTTACGACCTCGGTGACGATCCGTTCCCCGGCGTCGAACCCACCGGCACCGACCAGCCCGACGGCGACGCGCTGATCCACGCGCTCATCGCCGCGGGCGGCCAGGATCCGGAGTGGCTCACCGAGGAACAGCTGTCCGGCAACCCGATCCGCGTGCCCGCGGACAAGTACCGCGAGTGGTTCGCCGAGCTGCCCGCGGAACTGCGCGAGGACATGGAGGAGCACTGGGGCCCGGCGCCCGGCGAACTCTACGTGGACAACGGGGACATCGTGCTGGCGTCGCTGCAGTCCGGCAACGTCATCCTGATGATCCAGCCGCCGCGCGGTTTCGGCGAGAACCCGGTCGCGATCTACCACAACCCGGACCTCCCGCCGAGCCACCACTACCTGGCCGCGTACCGCTGGCTGGAGGAGGAATTCGGCGCGCACGCCGTCGTCCACCTCGGCAAACACGGTTCGCTGGAATGGCTTCCCGGCAAGACCGCGGGTCTCTCGGACTCGTGCGCGCCGGACGCCGTCCTGGGCAATCTGCCGCTGATCTACCCGTTCCTGATCAACGACCCCGGCGAGGGCGCGCAGGCGAAACGGCGCGCGCACGCCACGATCGTCGACCATCTGATCCCGCCGATGGCCCGCGCCGAGAGCTACGGCGACATGGCCCGGCTGGAACAGCTCCTCGACGAGCACGCCAACATCGCCGCGATGGACCCGGCGAAACTGCCCGCGGTCCGCGCGCAGATCTGGACGCTGATCCAGGCCGCGAAACTGGACCACGACCTCGGTGTCGAAGAACGCCCGCACGACGCGGAGTTCGACGACTTCCTGCTGCACATCGACGGCTGGCTGTGCGAGGTCAAGGACGCCCAGATCCGCGACGGCCTGCACATCCTCGGCGCCGCGCCGGTGGGCGAGGCGCGGATCAACCTCGTGCTCGCCATGCTGCGCGCCCAGCAGATGTGGGGTGGCAAACAGGGCGCGATCCCGGGCCTGCGGTCCGCGTTGGGGCTCAAGGAGAACAGCGACGCCCCACTGTCCGAAGTGGACGCCATCGAGCAGACGGCGCGCTCGCTCGTCGAGGCGATGGAGGCCAGGGACTGGTCCCCCGCCGCCGTCGCCGAAGTCGTCGCCGAGGTGCCGGAACACCAGGAGGTCGCCCGCGTGCTGACCTTCGCCGCCACCGAGATCGTGCCGCGCCTGGCGGGCACCGGCGCCGAGATCGACGCCGTGCTCCACGCGCTCGACGGCGGCTACATCCCGGCGGGCCCCAGCGGTTCTCCCCTGCGCGGCCTGATCAACGTGCTGCCGACCGGCCGCAACTTCTACACCGTCGACCCGAAGGCCATCCCGAGCCGTCTCGCGTGGGAGACCGGACAGGCGCTCGCGGACTCGCTTCTCCGCCGCTACAAGGAGGACACGGGCGACTGGCCGCGTTCGGTCGGTCTCTCGGTCTGGGGCACGTCGGCGATGCGCACGTCGGGTGACGACGCGGCGGAAGTCCTCGCCCTGCTGGGTGTCCAGCCGGTTTGGGACGAGGCGTCACGGCGTGTCACCGGCATCGAGGCGATCCCGCTCGCCGAACTCGGCCGTCCGCGGATCGACGTCACCGTGCGGATCAGCGGGTTCTTCCGCGACGCCTTCCCGCATGTGATCACTCTCCTGGACGACGCGGTGCGCCTGGTGGCGAACCTCGACGAGCCGGACGAGCAGAACTTCGTGCGGGCCCACGCGCGCGCGGATCTGGCCGCGCACGGCGACGAACGCCGGGCCACCACGAGGATCTTCGGCTCCAAGCCGGGCGCGTACGGCGCGGGCCTGCTGCCGCTGATGGATTCCGGGAACTGGCGCGACGACAAGGATCTCGCCGAGGTCTACGCGGTCTGGGGCGGCTTCGCCTACGGCCGCGACCTCGACGGCAGGCCGGCGCGCGAGGACATGGAGAACTCGTACAAGCGGATCGTGGTCGCGGCCAAGAACACCGACACCCGCGAGCACGACATCGCCGACTCCGACGACTACTTCCAGTACCACGGCGGGATGATCGCGACGGTCCGCGCGCTGACCGGGACCGCGCCCGCGTCCTACGTCGGCGACAGCACCACCCCGGACGCCGTCCGCACCCGCACGCTCGGCGAGGAGACCGCCCGCGTCTTCCGGGCCCGCGTGGTCAACCCGCGCTGGCTGGCGGCGATGCGCAAGCACGGCTACAAGGGCGCTTTCGAGCTGGCGGCGACGGTCGACTACCTGTTCGGTTTCGACGCCACCGCGGGTGTGGTCGGTGACTGGATGTACGAGAAGCTCACCGAGTCCTACGTGCTCGACGAGGTCAACCAGGAGTTCCTGCGCCAGGCCAACCCGTGGGCGCTGCGCGGCATCATCGAGCGGCTGAACGAGGCGGCCGATCGGGGCCTGTGGGCGGAGCCGGACGCCGATCTTTTGGCTCAGCTGCGCGAGGTCTACCTATCGCTGGAGGGGGATCTCGAATCCTGACATCACCCGCTGGAGCAGTGCCGTGGCACTCCCGGCGGTACCACTGTCGTATGCGCAGAACTTAGCGTGACAAGGGCGGTGGGACGTCAATGATCGGGAGGACAGCGATGATCAAGCGTCTGTTGAGGGTCGTGCTTCGCCACGGTTGCTGCTCGGCGTGCACCGGTCAGGGCTGCGGCTGCTGCGACGCCTGCAAGTAGCTCAGAGGTGGACACCCGGGATATGGGTGTTCGCGCGGCGGACGTCGGCGGCGAGGGCGGGTACCTCGATCACCCGGCGTCCGGCCGCCTCCAGTGTCTCGGCGCCGACGCAGTCGACGAACACCGACGGCTCGCGCCAGGCGAAAACGACGCGCGGGATGCCGGCGTCGAGGATGAGCTGGGTGCAGCTTCGCGGATGTGACGTCCGCGAGCTGCACGGCTCCAGTGACGTGTACATCGTCGCCTCCGCCAGCCTCGGATCCCCTGGTTCGAGTTTGGCGAGCGCGGCTTCTTCGGCATGGTTGGCGGGATCGCCGTCGCCCGAGAAACCGGTGGAGAGCACTTCGCCGTCGGCGGCGGTGATCACCGCGCCGACGCGGAAGGTGCGCGGCGGGCAGTTCTCCGCCAGCGCGATGGCCTCGCGCAGGTGCCGGATGTCCACATCGGACGGTTCCGGCGTCGCGTGGTACTCCAGAACCGCGATGTCGCCCAGCCTTGTGCTTTCGACCAAGGTCAGCCCGCGCGGGTACGCACCTGGCCCTACGAAGCGCGGCGCGTTCGGGTCGCCGACGAAGAACGGCGCGACGGCCAGATGCAGCTCGTCGACCAGGCCCTCGGTGAGGAACTGGGTGTGGATCGCGCCGCCGCCTTCGACCATCAGCCGCCGGATGCCGCGCGCGTGGAGATCGGCCAGCATTTCATTCAGGCCGGACAGTTCGACGACGGTCGCCTTCACCCCCGTGACGACGCCGGGCGGCACGTAGACGAGCTTCTCTGTGTCGCCGACAGTGAAGAACTGCGCCGCCGGATCGAGTGACCCGCTCCGCGTGAGGGTGACCTTGACCGGTTGCTCCGGGCGTCCTTCCGCGACCCTTTTCGCCACGAGCTCCGGAGAACGCACCAGCAACCGCGGGTTGTCCGCACGCACCGTGTTCGCGCCGACGAGGATCGCGTCCGACGCGGCACGCAGGCCGTCCACCCTGGCCCAGTCCTCCTGGTTCGACAGCACCAGCCGGGTGTCGCTCGCGTCATCGAGGTAGCCGTCGAGCGAGACCGCGGCGGAGAGCAGGACATGAGGGCGTTCGATCACGCTCGCCAGTATGCCTCTCGTGGGTGTTTGGGACAGGCCGTGACTCGGGGCTCTGTGGCGGGTCGTTCGTTGCCGGGATTCGGCGACGGCCTGAGCCGGGGTCGGGTGCCGCGTCGGGGCGACGCTCTGGTGCCGTTGCCGGTATTCGGCAACGACCGCCTGCGGGAACCGGAACCGCCCGATGTCACGTGACCGAGACCGACACGCCTGCACCGTTGCCGGAAATCGGCGACCGCACCTGCCGGGGACCGGCCCGATGCCACACCAGGGCCGACGCACCTGGCGGCCGTTGCCGCAAATCGGCGACGGTTTCCTGCGGGAACCCGGGACCGCCCGATGTCGCGCGATCAAGGACGACACCCTCGGCGTTACCGAAATTCGGCGACAGCGCCTGCCTGCACCAGGGACCGCCCCCGTGCCGCATCAGGGCCGACCGCACGGCGGCCGTTACCGCAATTCGGCAACGACCACCTGCGGGAACCCGGACCGGTCCGACGTCACGTGACCGAGACCGACACGCCTGCACCGTTGCCGCAAATCGGCGACAACGCCTGCCGACACCAGGGACCACCCCCGCACCGAATCAGGGCCGACCGCACCGGCGACCATTGCCGCAATTCGGCAACGACCGCGGAATCCACGACGCTAACCGCAGCCACATGACCGACTCCCCCGCATTGCCGCAATTCGACAACAGCGCCTAGGGCACCAGGGATCGTCCCCGTGTCGCCGAATATCGGCGACGGTGGTTGCGGTCGCATGATCCAGAGCTGCGACCGGGCCCCACATCGAAAAATCGGTCGCCACCCGGCCACCCACGAGCTACCCTGCCACGGTGATCTTCTGAGACGAACCTGCGCCCTCATCCACCTCCTTCGCAGGGAGTCTCATGTCTTCTTCCTTGACGCTTTCCGACGTCACCTTCACCTGGCCCGACGGCGCCCCGGCGTTCGACCGCCTTTCGCTCACCCTCGGCGCCGGCCGCACCGGCCTGGTCGGCACCAACGGATCCGGCAAGTCCACGCTGCTCAGGCTGCTCGCCGGCGAGCTGCGGCCCACGACGGGTTCCATCACCACACCGGGTGAACTCGGCTACTTGCCGCAGAACCTCGTCCTCGACACCGGCCGCCGCGTCGACGACGTGCTCGGGGTCACCGCGATCCGCGCGGCGATCAGGGCCGTCGAGGACGGTTCCGCCACCGAAGAGCACTTCGCCACCATCGGCGACAACTGGGACGTCGAGGAACGCATCCGCGCGATCCTCGACCGGCTCGGCCTGGAGGCCGTCCGCCTGGACCGGCGGGCGGGCGAGCTGTCCGGCGGCGAACTCACGCTGCTCGGGCTGGCCGCCCTGCTGCTGCGCCGTCCCGCCGCGTTGCTGCTCGACGAGCCCACGAACAACCTCGACCTGCGGGCCCGTGAACTCGTGCACCGCGAGGTCGCGGGCTGGGGTGGGATCCTCGTGGTGGTCTCGCACGATCGCGAACTGCTCCGGCTGGTCGACCGGATCGCCGAGGTCCGCGAGCACGAGGTCACCTTGTACGGCGGCAACCTCGCGGACTACGAACACGCCGTCGAGGTCGCGCAGGAGGCCGCCCGGCGACATGTGCGCGCGGCGGAGTCGGACGTCAAACGGCAGAAGCGGGAGCTGGTCGAGGCCGGGATCAAACTCGCCCGGCGGGCCCGCTACGGCCAGCAGATGTGGGACCGGAAACGCGAACCCAAGGTGCGGATGCGCAAACGTCAGGAGGACGCGCAGATCGCCGCGGGCAAGTATCGGAACCTGCACACCGACCGGCTGGAAGGCGCCGTCGAGGCGCTGAAGGCCGCCGAGGAACTGGTGCGGGAGGACGCCGAGATCCGTGTCGAGCTGCCGGAGACGACCGTCGCCCGCGGCACGGACGTGCTCCGCATCGACGCCGTGCCCCGGTTCGGCCCGGCGGTGGACCTGCACGTCATGGGCCCCGAGCGGATCGCGCTCACCGGCCCGAACGGTTCGGGGAAGACCACCCTGCTGCGGACGATCGCCGGCGAGCTGCCGCCGAAGTCGGGCGAGGTGGGGCTGTTCGTCCCTGCGAGGCTGCTTCCCCAGCGGATCGACGTACTGGACGACACTTTGTCCATTGTGGACAATGTGCGGCTGGTCGCGCCGTCGCTCACGGACAACGAGATCCGTGCGAGGCTCGCGCGGTTCCTGTTCCGGGGCAAGGCGGCCGACCGCGAGGTGGGGTCGTTGTCCGGCGGGGAACGGTTCCGGGCCGCGCTGGCGACGTTGCTGCTGACCGAGCCCACGCCTCAGCTCCTGCTGCTCGACGAGCCGACGAACAACCTCGACCTGGCGAGCGTGCGGCGGCTCACCGAGGCGCTGCTGGCCTACCGGGGCACGCTGATCGTGGCGAGCCATGACCGGCCGTTCCTGAGCGACATCGGCATCACCCGATGGCTCCCCCTCCGCAATTAGTCCTCTGGATGCGGTACTTGCACACGCAAGTACCGCATCCAGAGGACGAAATGCGAGGGTGGGTCAGGCGTCGAAGTCCACGGTGACGGCATCGGAGACGGGCACAGACTGGCAGGTGAGGACGAAACCGGCGTCGACTTCGGCCTTCTCCAGCGCGAAGTTGCGCCGCATGTCCACCTTGCCGTCGCAGATCTTCGCCCGGCAGGTGCCGCACACGCCGCCCTTGCAGGCGAACGGCAGATCCGGACGGAACTTCTGCGCGCCGTCGAGCACCGAAGTCCCGCGCGGCAGCGTCATCGTCGTCGACCGGCCGTCGAGCACCAGCGTGACCTCGCTGGACGCACCCACGACGGCCGGGTCGACGTGATGCACCGGCTCCGGCGGAGTGTCCACATAGAACAGTTCCTGGTGGATCCGCTCCTCGGCGACGTCCAGCGAGCGCAGGAGTTCCTGCGCGCCGGTCACCATCTCGAACGGCCCGCACAGCCACCAGTGCGCGACGTCCTCGACCGGGATCAGCACGGTGCACAGGCGCCGCAGCTTCTCCACGTCGAGCCGCCCGGTGAACAGTTCGGCCTCGCGCGGCTCACGCGAGAGCACGTGGACGAGTTCGAGCCGCGCGGGGTAACGGTCCTTCAGATCCGCGAGGTCGTCGGCGAACATGACGGTGTCCGTGCGGCGGTTGCCGTAGAGCACGGTCACCGTCGCGTCGGAGTCGCTGAGCAGCGAAGACGCGATCGACAACACCGGCGTGATCCCCGATCCGGCCGCGATCAGCACGTGATGCCCGGCGGCTTCCAGATCGGGGCTGAAGTTGCCGGTCGGCGGTGCCACCTCGATCTCGTCGCCCGGTTTCACGTCGCGCACGAGCCACGACGAGAACAGCCCGCCCGGCACCTCACGGACGCCGACCCGCGGCGCCGCGCCGGCGGGCGCGCAGATCGAGTACGACCGGCGCTCGTCGCGGCCGTCGATCTCGCGGCGCAGGGTCAGCGACTGCCCCGCCTTGAAGCGGAAGGTGTCCGCGAGCTCGTCGGGCACGTCGAAGGTCACCGCGACGGCGTCGTCGCACAGGCGCTGGACGTCCGCCACCTTCAGGGCGTGGAATCCCGTGCGGCGCAGGGTTGCGGTCACGCTAGATCTCCTTGACGTGTTCGAACGGTTCGAGGCAGAACCGGCAGCGGCGCAAGGCTTTGCACGCGGTCGCGCTGAACCGGGACTGCTCTTCGGTGTCCGCGGAACCACAGTTCGGGCAGCGGACCGACGACACCGCCGGGCTCAGCGTGAGCGGGATCGGCCCGGTCCGCCGCGGCGCGGCGCCCGGCGGCGCGATCCCGGCCTCGGCCAGTTTCCGTTTGCCGTCTTCGGTGATCCAGTCGGTGGACCAGGCGGGCTGCAGCACCGTGCGGACCTCGACCTCGCCGTAACCCGCGCCGGTCAACGCGTGCACGAGGTCGTCGCGCATGGTGTCCATCGCCGGGCAGCCGGTGTAGGTCGGGGTGATCGCGACGACCACCCGACCGTCCTCTTCGGACACTTCTCGCAGCACGCCGAGGTCGGCGAGGGTGAGCATCGGCAGTTCCGGGTCGGTGACCGTGGCCGCCACGGCGTACGCGGTCACCATGTCGCGTCCGGATGTTCCCTGGCGACACTCTGCAGTGTCGCCAGCAGGTAGCCCATCCGCTCGGTGTGCACGCCGTCGCGGCCCATCCGGCCGGAAACCCCGGCGATGGCACCGATTTCGGGACGTTTCAGCGTCGCGGCGGCCAGCACCTGGTCCAGGATCGCGTCGAACTCCGGCCGCAGCGACGGCGACTCGACGAACTCGACCTCGTGCGCCGCGAAAAGCTCGTCCACGTACGGCCAGACCGCGTCGAGGCCCTCCTGCATCCGCGCGTGGGACAGCTCGGTGCCGTCGCCGAGGCGCACGGCCCACTGGGCGGCGTAGTCGCGGTGATACGCGACTTCCTTGACCCCTTTGTCCGCGATGGCCGCGAGCACCGGGTCCACAGAGGACTGAAGCCGCTGCAGCAAAGCGAGCCGCCAGATCGAGAACACCAGCAGCCGCGCGATCAGATGCCCGAAGTGCCCGCCTTCGAGTTCGGCCAGCCGGACGTTGCGGTACTCCTGCTCGCTCCGGAAGAAGGCGTACGAATCCTCCGAACGCTCGCTGCCGTCGGCCTTGCCCGCGCGGGCCAGCAGCAGCCGGGCCTGTCCGAGCAGGTCGAGCGCGATGTTCGCGATCGCGACCTCGTCCTCGAGTTCGGGCGCGTTCGTGCACCACTCCTGCAGCCGGTGCGAGAAGATCAGCGCGTCGTCGCCGAGCATCAGGCAGTAGGCCGCCAGCCTGTCACCGTCCACACCGGACGGAACCGTGGTGTCCACACCGGACAGTGGATCCTCGAACCCGGTGCCGAAGGCCCAGCGGGAGTCGTTCTCCTCGGTGATCGCCTCGTAGGCGTTGTCGAAGCTCATGTCAGATGTGGGGGACGTTGTCGGGGATTTCGTAGAACGTCGGGTGCCGGTACACCTTGTCGCCGCTGGGCGCGAAGAACGGGTCCTTCTCGTCCGGCGAGGACGCGGTGATGTCCGACGCGCGCACGACCCAGATCGACACGCCCTCGTTGCGGCGGGTGTACAGATCCCGCGCGTGGTGCAACGCCATGTCGTCGTCCGCCGCGTGCAGCGAACCCACGTGCACGTGGTTCAGCCCGCGCTTGCCCCGGACGAACACCTCGTACAACGGCCAGTCGTGTTTCATCGCGAACCCTTCTTCGCTGCGTGCGCCGAGGCGGCTTCCCGCACCCACGCGCCGTCTTCCTGGGCCCGCCGCCGGTGCGCGACGCGCTGGGCGTTGCAGGGGCCGTTGCCCTTCAACACGTTCTTGAACTCGTCCCAGTCGACGGCGCCGAAGTCGTAGTGCCCGCGCTCGGCGTTCCACTTCAGGTCCGGGTCCGGGAAGGTGACGCCCAGCGCCTCGGCCTGCGGAATGGACATGTCGACAAAGCGCTGGCGCAGCTCGTCGTTGGTGTGCCGCTTGACCTTCCACGCCATCGACTGCGCGGTGTTCGGCGAATCCGCGTCCGGCGGGCCGAACATCATCAGCGACGGCCACCACCAGCGGTTCACCGCCTCCTGCACCATCTCGCGCTGCTTCTCGGTGCCGCGCATCATCGTCATCAGCAGTTCGTAGCCCTGCCGCTGGTGGAAGGACTCCTCCTTGCAGATGCGGATCATGGCGCGCGCGTACGGCCCGTACGAGCTGCGGCACAACGGAACCTGGTTGCAGATCGCCGCGCCGTCCACCAGCCAGCCGATCACGCCGACGTCGGCGAAGGTCAGCGTCGGATAGTTGAAGATCGACGAGTACTTCTGCTTGCCGTTGATCAGCTTGTCGGTCAGATCCGCGCGGTCGGCGCCGAGCGTGGCGGCCGCGGAGTACAGGTACAGCCCGTGCCCGGCCTCGTCCTGCACCTTCGCGAGCAAGATCGCCTTACGCCGCAAGGAAGGCGCGCGGGTGATCCAGTTGCCCTCCGGCTGCATGCCGATGATCTCCGAATGCGCGTGCTGCGCGATCTGCCGGATCATCGTCTTGCGGTAACCCTCGGGCACCCAGTCGCGCGGTTCGATGCGCTGGTCGCGCTCGATCGTCGCCTCGAAATGCCGTTCGAGGTCTTCTTCCGGCAACGTCGCGGTCATGACTGCTCCTTCGCCACCAGGGTGAGGACGTCGTACTTGGCGACCGAGTCACCGTCGGCGTTGGTGACGTCGGCGTCCCAGCGGACCTCGCCGTACTCCTGGTCGATCCGCGGGGTGATCTGCTTGGCGGTCAAGGTCACGGTCAGCGAGTCGCCGACCTTGACCGGGGTGAGGAACCGCAGGTTCTCCAGGCCGTAGTTCGCCAGCACCGGGCCGGGTTCGGGCGAGACGAACAGGCCGGCGGCGAACGAGACCACGAGGTACCCGTGCGCCACGATCCCGCCGAACAGCGGGTTCGCCGCTGCGGCCTCGGGGTCGGTGTGGGCGTAGAACGTGTCGCCCGTGAACTCGGCGAAGTGGTCGACGTCCTCCTGGGTGACGGTGCGCGGGCCTGCGACCACGGAGTCGCCGATCTTGAGCTCCGCCAAGGACTTCCGGAACGGGTGGACGTCGCCTTCGGCACGCGGCGCACCCGCGACCCAGCGGCCGGTGACCGTGCTCAGGGCGGCGGGCGAACCCTGGACCGCCGTGCGCTGCATGTGGTGCAGTACGCCGCGGACGCCGCCCATCTCCTCGCCCCCACCGGCGCGGCCGGGGCCACCGTGCACCAGCTGCGGCATCGGGGAACCGTGCCCGGTGGACTCCTTGGCGTCTTCGGCGTCCAGCACGAGCAGGCGGCCGTGGTACGGCGCGACACCGAGGACGACCTCGCGCACGAACTCCTTGTCGGCGGAAACGACGGAGCCCACGAGGCTGCCGCCGCCGCGGGCGGCGAGCTCGATGACCTGCTCGGTGGAGGTGTAGGGCAGCAGCGTCGACACCGGGCCGAACGCCTCGACCTCGTGCGGCTCGGAGCGTTCCGGGTCGGCCTTCAGCAGTACGGGTGAGATGAACGCGCCGCGTTCGGCGTCCGCGCCGACGACCTCGACCTGCTCCGGGTCGCCGAAGACGACCGTGCCGACGTCCAGCAGCGCCTTGAGCGACCGCCGGACCTCCTCGCGCTGCTCCAGGCTGGCGAGGGCACCCATCCGGATGCCCTCGGCGGTCGGGTTTCCGACGGTGGTCTTCGCCAGGCGTGCGCTCGCGGCCTCGGCGACGTCGTCCAGCAGGTCGGCGGGAACGAAGGCGCGGCGGATGGCGGTGCACTTCTGACCGGCCTTGACCGTCATCTCGGTGGTCAGCTGCTTGACGTAGAGGTCGAACTCGGTGGTGCCGGGTTTGGCGTCCGGGCCGAGGATCGACAGATTCAGCGAGTCGGCCTCGGCGTTGAACCGCACCGAGTTGCGCACGATCGCGGGGTGCGCGCGCAGCTTCTGCGCGGTCGACGCGGAGCCGGTGAACGAGACGAGGTCCTGCGCGGTGACGTGGTCGAGCAGGTCGCCGACGCTGCCCGCGACGAACTGCAGCGTGCCCTCGGGCAGGATGCCGGATTCGATGATGATCTCGACCAGCCGCGCGGTGAGGTACGCGGTCTGGCTGGCCGGCTTGATCAGGCTCGGCACCCCGGCGAGGAACGCGGGCGCGAACTTCTCCAGCGGACCCCAGACGGGGAAGTTGAACGCGTTGATCTGGACGGCGACCCCGCGCAGCGGCACGGCGATGTGCTGGGCGACGAACGTGCCGCCCTTGCTCAGCGGCTCGACGTTGCCGTCGACGTAGACGGTGTCGTTCGGCAGCTCGCGCTTGCCCTTGCTGGAGTAGGCGAACAGCACGCCGATGCCGCCGTCGATGTCGACCATCGAGTCGCCCTTGGTCGCGCCTGTGCGCGCGGAGAGCGCGTACAGCTCCTCGCGGTGTTCACGCAGGTGGGAGGCCAGCGCCTTCAGCAGCGCGGCACGCTGGTGGAAGGTCAGCTCGCGCAGCGCGGGGCCGCCGACGCGGCGGCCGTACTCCAGCGCGGCGGCGAAGTCGATGCCGTCGGACGAGACCCGGGCGACCTCTTCGCCGGTGGAGGCGTCGTGCAGCGGTACTCCGTCACTTTCCGCCGTGTGCCACCCGCCGGAGACGTAGCTGCGCAGCAATGCCATGGGGCCGACCCTTCGATGGTGGGATTAACAGACCGTCCGTTCAGTAATTCACTGTAGCTCCTGACCGGGGTCTTGCAAACCCCCTGACGGCGGTGGACCCTTGACATCTGCCCGAAAGCGCGCCTTTACTTGCGGCACCCTTTAACAACCGTCCGTTCGGTCAGTAACCAGGTGGTCTCGTATGACTGGCAACGCCGCGCACACGATGTTCGCCGACGATCAGGCGTCGAAGGCGCTGGGCATCGAGCTGATCGAGGCCGCCGAAGGCCACGCCGTCGCCACCATGCGGATCACCGAGGCGATGGTCAACGGCCACGACATCGCCCACGGCGGTTACGTCTTCCTGCTGGCCGATACGACCTTCGCCTGCGCCTGCAACAGCCACGGACCGGTGACCGTCGCGGCCGGCGCGGAGATCTCCTTCGTCGCGGCGGGCAAACTCGGCGACCACCTCATCGCCACCGCCACCGAGCGGACCCGCTACGGCCGCAACGGCATCTACGACGTCACCGTGCACCGGGAGACCCCCGACGGGCCGGAGGTCGTCGCCGAATTCCGCGGCCGCAGCCGCACCATCCAGAAGGCGTGACGATGACTTTCAGCGACGAAGCCGAGAACCTCACCATCGACGAACTCCAGGCGCTGCAACTGAAGCGCCTCCAGTGGACGCTGCGGCACGCGTACGACAACGTGCCGTTCTACACGCGGAAGTTCGACGAGGCGGGCGTTCACCCGGACGACTGCAAGGCGCTGGAAGATCTGGCGAAGTTCCCGTTCACCACCAAACAGGATCTGCGCGACAACTACCCGTTCGGCATGTTCGCCGTGCCGGAGGCGCAGGTCAGCCGCATCCACGCGTCCAGCGGCACCACCGGGAAACCGACCGTCGTCGGCTACACGTCCGAAGACATCGACACCTGGGCGACGGTGATGGCGCGTTCGATCCGCGCCGCGGGCGGGCGGCCGGGCGACAAGGTCCACGTCGCCTACGGCTACGGCCTGTTCACCGGCGGGCTCGGCGCGCACTACGGCGCCGAAAAGCTCGGCTGCACGGTGATCCCGGCGTCGGGCGGCATGACCGCGCGGCAGGTGCAGATCATCACCGATTTCAAACCCGAGATCATCATGGTCACCCCGTCGTACATGCTGACGCTGCTCGACGAGTTCGAGCGGCAGGGCATCGACCCGCAGACGAGTTCGCTCAAGGTCGGCATCTTCGGCGCCGAGCCGTGGACCGAGCAGATGCGCACGGAGATCGAGGAACGCGTCGGCATCGACGCGGTCGACATCTACGGCCTGTCCGAGGTGATGGGCCCCGGCGTCGCGCAGGAATGCGTCGAGACCAAGGACGGGCTGCACATCTGGGAGGACCACTTCTTCCCCGAGGTGATCGACCCGTTCACCGAGAAGCCGACCGATGGCGAGGGCGAACTGCTGTTCACCTCGCTCACCAAGCAGGCGCTGCCGATCATCCGGTACCGCACGCGCGATCTGACCAGGCTGCTGCCGGGCACCGCGCGGCCGGCGTACCGGCGGATGGAGAAGGTGACCGGGCGTAGCGATGACATGATCATCCTGCGTGGCGTCAACGTCTTCCCCACGCAGATCGAGGAAGTCGTGCTGGTGACCCCCGCGCTCGCGCCGCATTTCCAGCTGATCCGGTCCACTAAGGGCCGGATGGACCACCTGACCGTCCGCGTCGAAGCGCGTCCGGACGCCACCGCCGAGCAGCGCGCCGAGGCCGCCGTCCGGCTGATCGCCGGGGTGAAGGACGGGGTCGGCGTGAGCGTCGGCGTCGAGGTCGTCGACCCGGACACGCTGGAACGCTCGCTGGGCAAGATGCGCCGCGTCCTCGACGAACGGGACCGCGCTTGAGCACCCCCGCCCGCCGGGGGCGCCCCGGGTACGACCTCGAGTCGCTGCTGCAGGTCGCGGTGAAGCTGTTCAACGAGCGCGGCTACGACGGCACCAGCATGGAGGACCTCTCCCGCAAGCTCGGCATCACGAAATCCGCGATCTACCACCACGTGCCGAGCAAGGAGGAGCTGCTACGGCTCGCCGTCGACCGCGCGCTGAACGGCCTGTTCGCCGTCGCCGCCGAGACGGAATCCTTCGAGGGCAAGGCGATCGAGAAGCTGGAGCATCTGGTGCGGGGCAGTGTTCTCGTGCTGGTCGACCAGCTGCCGTTCGTGACCCTGCTCCTGCGGGTGCGCGGCAACACCAAAATCGAACGGGCGGCGCTCGCGCGGCGTCGCGAATTCGACCGGCTCGTCACGGAACTGGTGAAACAGGCCGAAACCGAGGGCGACGTGCGGCCGGACATCGATCCCGCGGTCACCGCGCGCCTGCTGTACGGCATGGTGAACTCGCTGATCGAGTGGTACCGGCCGCGTCGTGGTTCGGCCGGGACGGAGCTGGCGGACGCGGTGTGCAAGATCGCCTTCGACGGCCTGCGGACCCAATAGCCGGATCGGTCGTGGGCTGAAGGCTCCCTTCACCGAGTCTGATGCGACGAAAGGAGCCTTCGCCCCGGTCGGCTACGGGGAGCGGCGGTTCGGTCGCAGGTGCCGCATCGTGAGTGTTTCGGGTTGCTAGGCGCGTGACCGGTGGGACGGCATCCGTTGTCTGGGCGGACGACGCTCGGCAGAGCTGGCTACCGCCGAGCGGGTTGCGAAAGCCACTTTCGCAACCTTCAACGTTGCGGAAGTGGCTTTCGCAACCTCGGCCGCGGCCGGAAGCCGGCAGGTAGCCAAGACACCCTTGGCAGAATGACCCGAAACGCCACTTCACGACCCACGCGCCGCGCTACTCCCCCGCGGCCTTCGGAGGCCGCCGCGCCTGCCAGACCAGCGCGTCGCGCAGTTGCTGGATGAGCTGTTCGTCGTCGGCCTCCGACGGATCCACCCCGAGCGGGATCCAGCGTTCGCAGACCTCGGCACCGTTCTCGAAACTCGTGATCACGATCCCCGCGTAGGAGACGCTTTCCTCCCCGATGTCACCTTGGATGCGGACGTCACGATGCTGCAGCCGCACACTGACCCACCGCCCGGCGCGGCGAACCGGATCGCGCTCAGCACTGGTCATTCGTCCCTACCCATGACGCCCGGTACCCCCGCCCCGAACGTCGCCGCGAAGGCCCCAGGGGTTACCGAGGGGTTGTTCCGAATGAGTAACGGCAGACGGCCACGTGAAACGGTTACGCTCGGCCCATGAGCACCGATCCGGAGACCCGGCGGCGCCGCCTCGAACCGGCCGCCCGGCGCGCCGAGATCCTGACCGCGGCCCGGCGGCTGTTCGGCGAGGGCACGTACGCCTCGGTTTCGACCTCGGACATCGCGAAGGCCGCCGGGGTGGCCCGGCCGCTGATCAACCACTACTTCGGCGGCAAACGCGAGCTGTACCTGGAAGTCGTCCGGCAGATGATGATCGTCCCGGCGCCGGTGATCGAGAACCTGCCGGAGACGACCGCTGAAGAGCGGCTCGCGATCAGCGTCCGGCATTGGATCGAGGTCGTCGAGCGCAACGAGCAGGCCTGGCTGACGGCGATCGGCCCGGAGGCGGTGGGCCGCGATCCGGAGATCGAGCGGATCATGCTGGAGGGTGACGAGATCGCCGCCGATCGCGTGCTCGCGGCCGCGTTGATGAGCGACGTCACCGAGGGTCGCGAAGAACTGCGCGCGATGATCCGGTCGTACGGCGGGATGCTGCGCGCGGCGTCACGCGAATGGCTGATCCGCGGCACGCTCGGCCGGGAGGAGCTGCGGGTGTTCCTCACCGAGTCGATCCTGCACCTGCTGCGGGTCACCTACCCGGCCGTGCTCGCAACGCGTTCCGCCGGGCATAGGCCGCCGGCGTCATCCCCTTCCAGCGTTTGAAGGCGTAGATGAAACTCGACGCCTCCGCGTAGCCCAGCCGCAGCGCGACGTCCTCCACGGTGAGCGCGCCGGTGTCCAGCAGTTCCTCCGCCAGCGCCTGGCGGACCTCGTCGAGCAGGGCCCGGTAGCCGGTCCCGGCCTCGAACAGCCGTCGCCGCAGGGTCCGGGGGCTGAGCGCGAGCTGCCGCGCGACCTCCTCCATACCCGCGTCGACCCCGCCGAGCCGCACCAGCCTTTCCCGCACCTGCTGGGCGATCCCGGACCGCTCCCGTTTCCGCGACACCAGCAGTTCGCATTGCGCGGCGCACACCGCGACGGTCTGGTCGTTGGCCTGCGGCAGCGGTTTGTCGAGGAGGAGCGGGTCCAGGGTGGCGATATGTGACGGCGCCGAGAACGACGGCGCCAGCCCGAAGGTCCGCACGTATTCGTCCACAGTGGAGGGTTTGTCGTGCCGGAAGGCCAGGGAGCGCAAGGAGATGTCCGGCAGGATGTCACGCATGACGGTGTGGATGGCGCCGAGGTCGCGCAGCAGCAGGAAGCGGGCGACGTCGCCGGGCACGCGGCTGTCGTCCATGGCGAGCGCGAGCCGTCCCGCCTCGACGGTCACGTGCGGGATGCAGAACGTGAAGCTCAGATCCAGATAGCGCAGGGCGAAGCGCATCGCGTCCCCCAGCGTCGGGCTGCTGATGCACGCGAACCCGAAGATGCCAAACGCGCTGACCCGGTATCGCCTGCTCAGCCGCAGCGCGACGGCGTCCTCGCCGCCGAGCCCGCGGACCAGGGCCCGGACCACCGCGAGTTCCTGACGCGCGTCGACCTGGCCGTCCACGGGGGCGTGCTCGTAGGACTCCAGCCCCTCGACGCCGTTTTCGGCGGCGAAGCGGGCCATGAGCACGATGCTCGCCGTGCCGCGCGGGTAGTCCCAGTCCCGGATCACCGGCGGCGGTAGTTCCATGGCCGGGATTATGGATCCCCTGGCGACGATCGGCCCATCGAGGACCATAACTGTCCTTGATCCCCTTTAGGGTGAGCGGCATGTCCGACACGTTGAGCAGGCGCGCGCTGAACCGCGCCATGCTGGACCGGCAGTTGCTGCTCCGGCGTTCGAAGATGACCGCGCTCGAAGCGGTCGAGCATCTGGCGGGCCTGCAGGCGCAGGCGCCGAACCCGCCGTACTTCGCGCTGTGGACCCGGCTGCACGGCTTCCGCCAGGAAGACCTGGCGAGCCTCCTGCTGGACAAGAGTGTCGTGCGGATCGCGCTCATGCGCGGCACGGTGCACCTGGTCACGCCGTCGGACGCGCTCGCGTGGCGCCCCATCGTGCAGCCGCTCTACGACCGCTCGGTGCTCGGCAACACCCAGCACGGCCCCGACATCAAGGGTCTCGACCACCAGGAGATCGCCCGCACCGCCCGCAAGCTGCTGGGCGAGCGGCCGCTTTCGTCGGCGGGCCTCGGCGCGGAACTGGCGAAGCATTGGGAGGGCGTCGCGCCGTCGTCGCTGGTACACGTCGCGCGGGCGCTGCTGCCGCTGGTGCAGATCCCACCGCGCGGCGTCTGGGGCAAGTCCGGGCAGCCGACGTATCAGACCACCGGCGACTGGCTGGGCGCCGAACCGGACACCGCGCCGTCGCCGGAAGCGATGTTCCGGCGCTATCTGGCCGCGTTCGGGCCTGCCAGCGTGCAGGACGCGCAGGCCTGGGCCGGGATCACGAAACTCGGCGACGTCGCCGAGCGGCTGCGGCCGGAGCTGCGGACGTTCCGTGACGAGAACGGCCGCGAGCTCTTCGACCTGCCCGAGGCCTCGCGTCCGGATCCGGACACGCCCGCGCCCGCGCGGCTGCTGGGCCCGTTCGACCAGACCGTCCTGTCCTACGCCGACCGCACGCGGGTGATCAGCGACGAGCACCGCAAGGTCGTCATCACGCAGAACGGCCTGGTCAAGGGCACCATCCTGGTCGGCGGCATGGTGAAGGGCTTCTGGGAGATCAAGACGGTGAAGAAGGCGGCTTCGGTGGTGATCACGCCGTTCGAGCGCGTCCCGAAGCGCGATCTGGACACCCTGGAGAGCTCCGCGCACCGCCTCCTGGCCTGGGCGCACCCGCAGGCGGAGACCCACTCGGTGCATTTCGTCCTCTGAATGCGGTAGTTGGCAGCGCGAACCACCGCATTCAGAGGACGAAATGCGGGAGGGGCGTGGCCGGAAATCTCGATCGAGTGGCCGCTCGTGTACTTCCACCAGGGGTGACCGCTGGGTAACTTCGATCGGCATGGGCGATACGAGTGTGCTGATCGTAGGGACGGGCTTCGGCGGGGTCGGGACGGCGATCGAGCTCAAACGCGCCGGCTTCGACGACTTCACCATCCTGGAGAGCGCCGACGAACCCGGAGGCGTCTGGCGGGAGAACACGTACCCCGGCGCGGGCTGCGACATCCCGTCGCCGCTGTACTCGTTCTCCTACGAGCCCAATCCCGACTGGCCGAAGCGGTTCTCGCTGCAACCGGACATCCACGAGTACCTCAAACGCGTGGTGCGCCGCTACGGGCTCGAACCGCACATCCGGTTCGGCGTCCGCGTCACCTCCGCGGCCTTCGACGAGGAGCGCGGGCTCTGGCGGGTGGAGACCGCGGGTGGCGAGACGTATGAGGCGAACGTCTTCGTCCCCGCCGTCGGCCAGCTCTCGCGCCCCGTCCAGCCGGACATCCCCGGCCAGGAGACCTTCGAAGGCACCAGTTTCCACTCCGCGCACTGGGATCACGACGTCGACGTGCGCGGCAAGAAGGTCGCGGTGATCGGCACCGGCGCGAGCGCGATCCAGTTCGTGCCCGAACTCCAGCGCCAGGCGGCCGAACTGACCGTCTTCCAGCGCACCGCGCCCTACATCATGGCGAAACGGGACACCAGCTACCGGCGCTGGCAGCAGCGGCTGTTCCGGCACCTGCCCGCCACCCAGTTACTCGGCAGGCTCCGGATCTTCCTGCTCGCCGAATACGCGACGTACGCGATGACGAAGCATCCGTTGCTGGCCAAGGTCTTCGAGCTGCGGACGGCCCAGCTGCGCCGCCGTCACATCAAGGACCCGGCGCTGCGCGAGAAACTCACCCCGGACTACCCGCTGGGCTGCAAACGGATCCTGTTCACCAACGAATACCTGCCCGCGCTGGCGCAGCACAACGTCGCCGTCGAGACGCGGCGCATCAGCGCGATCACCCCGTCCGGCGTGCTCACCGAGGACGGCGTCGAGCACGAGGCGGACGTCATCGTCTACGGCACCGGTTTCGCGGCGACCGACTTCCTCGGCGAGCTGAAGGTGGAAGGCCTCGGCGGAAAGGCGTTGTCGGACGCGTGGAAGGGCGGCGCGCGGGCGTACCTCGGCATGACCGTGCCGGGTTTCCCGAACCTGTTCTGCGTCTACGGCCCCAACACGAACCTCGGCGCGGGCTCCATCATCTACATGATCGAACGGCAGGCCCGCTACATCCGCCAGGCCGTCGAACACCTCGCGAAACCCGAAGTGTCCTATATGGACGTCGTCCCGGAGGTCGAGCAACGGTACGACGAGGAGATCCAGCGGCGGCTGGGCAAGAGCGTCTGGACGTCCTGCGCCAGCTGGTACCGCCAGGAGAACGGGCGCGTGAGCACGAACTGGCCCGGTCTGGTCACCGAATACGACCGCCGGACGAAGACGCTCGACCTCGGCGACTACCGGACGGCGGGACCGCGGTGAACTACGACGTGCTGGTGATCGGCTCCGGTTTCGGCGGCAGCGTGACCGCGTTGCGGCTCACCGAGAAGGGCTATCGCGTCGGCGTGCTGGAGACCGGACGCCGCTTCGCCGACGACGAGTTCGCGAAGACCTCCTGGCGGCTGCGGAAATACCTGTGGGCGCCGAAACTGGGCTGCTTCGGTATCCAGCGCCTGACCCTGCTGAAGAACACGTTCGTCCTGAGCGGCGCGGGTGTCGGCGGTGGCTCGCTCGTCTACGCGAACACGCTCTACGAGCCTCCGGAGACCTTCTACCGGGATCCACAGTGGGCGCACATCACCGACTGGAAGGCCGAACTCGCCCCGCATTACGACCAGGCGAAACGGATGCTGGGCGTGGTCGAGAACCCGCTGGTCACCCCGGCCGACCGCGTGCTGCGGGAAGTCGCCGAGGACATGGGGATCGCGGACACCTACCGGCCGACCCCGGTCGGCGTCCATTTCGGCGCGCGCGACGTCGACCCGTTCTTCGGCGGTGAGGGTCCGCTGCGGAAACCGTGCACGCACTGCGGTGAATGCATGACCGGCTGCCGGGTGGGCGCGAAGAACACGACCGTCAAGAACTACCTGTACCTGGCGGAGAAGGCGGGCGCGGAGGTCCATCCGCTGACCACCGCGGTGTCGGTCCGGCCGATCGGCGGCGGCTACGCGGTCGACACCGTCCGAACAGGACGATGGCTCCGCAAGGCCAAGCGGACCTTCACCGCCGAGCAGGTCGTGTTCGCCGCCGCTTCCCTGGGCACGCAACGACTTCTGCACTCGCTCAAGGATTCGGGCATCCTGCCCGAACTGTCGCCGCGGTTGGGTCTGCTCGCCAGGACGAACTCCGAGGCCGTCCTCGCCGCGCGCTCGCTGCGCGACGACACGGACTTCACGCGCGGCGTCGCGATCACGTCGTCGATCCATCCCGACGCCGTCACGCATGTCGAACCGGTGCGCTACGGCAAGGGCAGCAACTTCATGGGCGTGCTGACGACGGTGCTCGTCGACGCCGAACCGGGCAAACGCCGATGGGTGCTGGGCGCGCGCGAACTGTGGCGGAACCGGCGGAACCTGGTGCGGCTGCACAACCCGCGACGCTGGTCGGAGCGGATGGTCGGGCTGCTGGTCATGCAGACGCTGAACAATTCCGTGACCACGTACACGAAACGCGGGCTCTTCGGCCGCCGGATGACCACGAAACAGGGCATCGGCGAGCCGAACCCCGAGTGGATCCCGGCCGGGCATGAGGTCACACGGCGGGTGGCTGACAAGATCGGCGGGCTGGCGCAGGGAGCGTGGACGGATCTGGCGAACATCCCGATCACCGGCCATTTCATCGGCGGCTGCGCGATCGGCGACAGCGCCGAGACCGGCGTCGTCGATCCTTACCAGCGGGTGCACGGATATCCGGGGCTGCACATCGCCGACGGCTCGGCGATCTCGGCGAACCTCGGCGTGAACCCGTCGCTGACCATCACCGCGCAGGCGGAACGCGCGATGTCGTTGTGGCCCAACAAAGGCGAGGACGATCCCCGGCCGCCGCTCGGCTCCGCCTACCGGCGCCTGTCCCCCGTCGCCCCGCTGAAGCCCGTCGTCCCTCCGGAGGCCCCGGCGGCCCTCCGCCTGCCCCTCACGCCCCTCTGACCCCCGCGCGTTTCGTCCTCTGGATGCGGTAGTTCGCCCTGCCAACTACCGCATCCAGAGGACGAAACGCGTGAAGTGGAAGGGGCGGAGCACCGTCGCCCGCGCGACGACGGTGCCCCGCCCCGGTCTAGCGGATCATCACGGGAGGCCGGCCAGGCCCGCGCTCACCGTGTTCGACCACGCGTAGCCCTGCGAGGCGTCCCAGTTGATCGACCAGGTCATCGCGCCGCGGATCGCCGGGTACGTCGTCGAAGGCTTGAACGAGCCGCAGTTCGTGCCCTTCGCGAGGCAGTTCAGCGCGCTGACCGTGTTGCCGGGCGCCTGGTAGCCGCCGCCCGCGGCCGAACCGGAGGCGGGCAGGCCGAGACCGACCTGATCGGCCCGCAGACCGCTCTGCAGCTGGATGCACGCCAGCGCGGTGAGGAAGTCGACCGTGCCCTGCGAGTAGACCTTCTGGTCGCAGCCGAGCATCGAGCCGCTGTTGTAGTACTGCATGTTGACGATGGTCAGGATGTCCTTGACGTTCAGCGCCAGCTTGAAGTACTCCGCCGCCGGGCTCTGCATGTCGATCGTCTGCGGCGCCATGGTGATGACGGTGCCGCCCGCCGCGTGGATGCTGCGCAGCGCCTGCGCCATGTAGGTCGCGTTGACGCCGTTCTCGAGGTCGATGTCGACGCCGTCGAAACCGTAGGTCGCGATGAGCGACTTCATGCTGTTGGAGAAGTTCGTCGCCGCGGCCGAGGAGTCGACGCGGATCGTGCCCTTCTCACCGCCGACGGACAGGATGACCTTCTGCCCGCGCGCCTGCGCCGTCTTGATGTCGGCCTTGAACTGCGCGTCGGTGTAGCCGCCGAGCTGGCTCGACAGACCGGAGTCGAGGGTGAAGGTGACCGCGCCCGGCGTGGTCGTCGCGTCCGCGAAGGACACCGCGATGATGTTGTACTTCGTCGGGACGTCGGCGAGCTTGAGCGCCTTCGCGCCGTTGTAGAAGTTCTGCCAGTAGCCGGTGATCACGTGCTTAGGCAGGTTCCCGGTCGGCGGGGTGCTCGTCGTGGTCGTCGGCGGGTTCGACGTGGTGGTCGTCGGGCTCGTGGACGTCGTCGGCGTGGTCGGCGTCGTGGTGGGCGAGCCGCCGGGGCCGTCGAGGTTCACGTCGTCGGCGAAGTACGCGGGCTGGCCGTACCAGCTGTGCAGGTAGATCTCGACGCTGGTGGTGGACGCGCCGGTGGTGAAGCTCAGCGAGAGCTGGCTCCAGCTGCCGCCGCCCGGGGTCCAGGTGTTCTTGTCACCCGTCCCGGTGCCGGTGACACCGAGATAGGTGTAGCTGCCCTGCACCCACGCCGAAAGCGTGTACGCGGTGTTGGCCTTGACCGGCACGCTCTGCGAGCAGCGGGCGTTGTCCTGTCCGGCCGGGGTGGCGCTGAGCGCGCGGCTTCCCGAGTGGACCGGCGTGGTGACCACGGAGGACGTGCCTGAGCAGGTCCAGCCGCTCGTGGTCCCGAGTTCGAAGCCCGGATTGGTCAGGATGTTGGCGGCCGAGGCGTTGCCCGAGACCGCGAAAGTCACCCCCAGGCACACGGCCAGTGACGACAGCAGGGCGAGGAACGCGTGTTTCGGCTTCACTTTCACGACTGGCCTCCACGAACGGGTGATGTCGGCCACATCAAAATGGTACAGACCAATACAACTGTCAAGGGTTCGGTTAGGGGAGGCCATACGAAAGTCGGCTCGGCGCGAGCGGCAGAATGCAGGGTCCGAGAGCACCCGAGGGCGGATTTCAGGAGCGTGGGAGTGAGCGTGCAGGGCCTGCAGACAGTCGAGCAGAAGATCGCCGAAGAACTCGGCGTGCGCGAGGGGCAGGTCAAGGCGGCCGTCGACCTGCTGGACGGCGGATCGACCGTGCCGTTCATCGCCCGGTACCGCAAAGAGGTCACCGGGATGCTGGACGACACCCAGCTCCGGACCCTCGAAGAACGCCTCCGCTACCTGCGGGAACTCGGCGAGCGCAAGGTCGCGGTGCTGGAGTCGATCCGCAGCCAGGGCAAGCTGGACGAGGCGCTCGAAGCGTCGATCATGGCGGCCGACACCAAGTCCCGTCTCGAGGACATCTACCTGCCGTACAAGCCCAAGCGGCGGACGAAGGCGATGATCGCCCGCGAGGCCGGCCTGGAGCCGCTCGCCGACGGGCTGCTGAGCGACCCGAACACCGACCCGCAGGCCGCCGCCGCGGTGTTCGTCGACGCCGACAAGGGTGTCGCGGACGCACAGGCCGCCTTGGACGGTGCCCGCGCGATCCTCGTCGAGCGCTTCGCCGAAGACGCCGACCTGATCGGCGAGCTGCGCGAGAAGATGTGGGCGGAAGGCCGCCTGGCCTCGAAGGTCCGCGACGGCAAGGCCGAAGAGGGCGCGAAGTTCTCCGACTACTTCGACTTCTCCGAGCCCTACACCAAGCTCCCCTCGCACCGGATCCTCGCGATGTTCCGCGGCGAGAAGGAAGAGATCCTCGACCTGTCGATGGAGTCGGAGGAGCCCTCCGAAGAACCGCGCACCGGGCCGACCGAGTACGAGAACCGGATCGCGCACAAGTTCGGCATCGCCAACGAGGGGCGCCCGGCCGACAAGTGGCTCGGCGACACCGTCCGCTGGGCGTGGCGGACGAAGATCCTGCTGCACCTGGGGATCGACCTGCGGATGCGGCTGCGCCAGTCGGCCGAGGACGACGCCGTCCGCGTGTTCGCCGCGAACCTGCGCGACCTGCTGCTCGCCGCCCCGGCCGGCACCCGCGCCACGATGGGCCTCGACCCGGGCTTCCGCACCGGCGTCAAGGTCGCCGTCGTCGACGCGACCGGCAAGGTCGTCGACACGCACGTGATCTACCCGCACCAGCCCGCGAACAAATGGGACCAGTCCATCGCCGAACTCGCCGCGCTGTGCGCCCGGCACAAGGTGGACCTGATCTCGATCGGCAACGGCACCGCGTCGCGCGAGACCGACAAGCTCGCCGGCGAACTGATCAAGAAGCACCCGGAACTCAAGCTGACGAAGGCCGTCGTCTCGGAGGCCGGCGCGTCGGTCTACTCGGCGTCGGCGTTCGCTTCGCAGGAACTGCCGGGCATGGACGTCTCGCTGCGCGGCGCGGTCTCGATCGCGCGGCGGCTGCAGGACCCGCTGGCGGAACTGGTGAAGATCGACCCGAAGTCGATCGGCGTCGGGCAGTACCAGCACGACCTGTCGGAGATCTCGCTGTCGCGGTCACTCGACGCGGTGGTCGAAGACTGTGTGAACGCCGTCGGCGTGGACGTCAACACCGCGTCGGCGCCGCTGCTGACCCGCGTTTCGGGGATCACGACGACGCTGGCCGAGAACATCGTCGCGCACCGCGACGAGAACGGGCCGTTCAAGACCCGCAGCGGGCTCAAGGAGGTCGCGCGGCTGGGCCCGAAGGCCTTCGAGCAGTGCGCGGGCTTCCTCCGGATCCCGGACGGCGACGACCCGCTCGACTCGTCCTCGGTGCACCCCGCGGCGTATCCGGTGGTGCGGCGGATCCTTTCGTCGACCGGCACCGACATCCGTTCGCTGATCGGCAACACGCGGACGCTGCAGGCACTCAAGCCGTCGGAATTCGTCGACGACACCTTCGGTCTCCCGACGGTGACCGACATCCTCTCCGAACTCGAAAAGCCGGGCCGCGACCCGCGTCCGGCGTTCAAGACCGCGACCTTCGCCGACGGTGTCGAGAAGATCGGCGACCTCAAGCCGGGGATGCGGCTGGAAGGCGTCGTGACGAACGTGGCCGCGTTCGGCGCGTTCATCGACGTCGGCGTGCACCAGGACGGGCTCGCGCACGTCTCGGCGCTGTCGAAGAACTTCGTCAAGGACCCGCGTGAGGTCGTGAAGCCGGGCGACATCGTCAAGGTGAAGGTGCTCGAGGTCGACGTGCCGCGCAAGCGGATCTCGCTGACCCTGCGCCTGGACGACGAGCCCGGCAAGCCCGCCCGCGAGCAGGGCGGCGGGGGTCGTGACCGCGGCCAGGGCGGACAGCGTCAAGGCGGCCAGCGCGGCGGCCAGGGCGGCCGTGGTGGCGGCCGGGACCGCGGCGGCAACTTCGGAGGCGGCGGCGCCATGGCGGACGCGCTCCGGAAGGCCGGTTTCGGCAAGTAAGGCTCAGAAGTACATGAAGGCCCCCATCCTGTACCTAGGCGCAAGGATGGGGGCCTTCATGTACTTGGGTCAGGGGTTCATCGCGTAGGTACCGGAGAGATCGCGGACCAGGGACCACACGTGGTCGAAGCGGTCCGCGTCCACGACCGGCTTGCGGATCGATGCGAGCGCCAGCGCCTGCTGCGCCTCGGTCGAGGACGACTTCCCGTGCAGGTCGATCGCCGCGACGCTGAAGTCCTGCACCAGCACGGCGAAGATCTGGTCGACGACCTCGGTCTCGATCCCGGTGATCTCCGCCTGCTCCAGCACCAGCTGCCCGTAGACGACCAGCGTGAACAGCTCGGTCAGCGCGAGGCCGAAGTCGAGGTCCTGCTGCTGCGCCTCGTCCGGGGCCGCGTCGGTGAACAGCTTCACCAGCGCCTCGGCCTGTTCGGTGAACCGCGCGACATTCGGGATCGCGGACGCCTTGGCGTAGGCCTCGCGCCAGTCGTGGAACCGCACCTTCGACAGCCCGCGCGCGGGGCCCTGGCGGAACAGGAACTCGTCGTCCGCCGCGTCGGAACGGGTCGGCACCGGCTCGTAGGCCTGCGGCGCGAACAGGTACGCGGGCACGAACTTCGCGATCAGCGCGAGGTTCACCGCCACCGTGCCTTCGAGCTTCGGCAGGCCGTCGATGTCGTTCTTGGACATCGCGAGATAGGTGTCGGCCTCGAAACCCTTGGCCGCCACCACATCCGCGACCAGGCCGATGACCTTCTGCGCCTCGGTGGTCACCTTCATCTTGGTGATCGGGTTGAACAGCAGGTACCGGCGGTCGTCCGCGTTCGCGCTGCGGAAGTAGTCCACGGCGCGGTCGGAGAACAGCTTCATCGCGACGAGCCGCGCGTACGCCTCGACGAATTCCCTGCGCACGTGCGGGAAATCGGTGACCTTCTTGCCGTAGAGCACCCGGTTGTGCGCGTGCGTGATCGCCTCGTACAGCGAGTGCGTCGACATCCCGATACCGCCGAAGCACAGGTTGAACTTGCCGATGTTGACCGTGTTCAGCGCCGCGGAGAACGCTTCGGCGCCGACGTGCAGGATGTCCTCTTCGGACACTGGGTAGTCGTTGAGCTCGAACTCGGCGACGTACATCTGCGAAGGCACGACGTTCTTCACCACGCGGTAGTTCGGGTGTTCCGAGTCCGCGTAGAAGAACACGTACTGGTCCGGCCCCTCGACACCTTCGATGCGGCCGAAGACCGACACCGTCCGCGCGCAGTTCCCGTTGCCGATGTAGTACTTCGAGCCGTTCGCGCGGTAACCGCCCGCACCGTCCGGGGTGAGCACGAGGTCCGACGAGTAGATGTCGGCCCCGTGCTCCTTTTCGGACAGTCCGAACGCGGCGACGCCGCCGGCCGCGAGCGAGTCCGCCGCGCGTTTGCGGGCGGCCTCGTTCGCGCTCTGCCACACCGGGCCCAGGCCGAGGATGGTGACCTGCCACGGGTACCAATAATTCAAGCCATAGAAGCCGAGGACTTCCGACAGGGCCGCGACCCGCGCGGTGTCCCAGCGCTTGTCGGGGTTCCCCTCGGCGTTGGCGCCGGGAGTGAGGAAGGTCGAGAACAGCCCTTCCTTGCCCGCGAACTCGATGAAGTCCGCGTAGAAGGTCCGGTCGTGGTAGTCCTCGACGAGCTTGCGCTTGCCACGCTGTTCGAACCACTCGATGGTGGCACGCAACAGGCGACGCGTCTCCGGGTCGAACTGCTGGGGGTCGTACCCACCCGGGTTCAGCAACAACGCGGTCGCCTTTTCGCTCATGGTCACTCCTGGTCAGCCGAAGTTACTACCCGGTAACCGTAGCGCCTCGCTTCGCCGTCCGGCCACCGAACTCGACCGAAGTCACCCGTCCACGCTCGTCCCGCAGGAACCGCGCGGTGGGCTTGCGGGTGTCCGCGGCCGGGGCGATCGCGTCGTCGCCGACGAACACGGCCTCGAACGGCGGAGGCGACGGGAAGTCCTCGATATCGGCGACCATCTGAGCGCAGAGGGCGCCGTCCCGGTCGCTGATCACGAACGTCAGGTCACCGGTCTGGTAGCGGCCCAGGTACTCGGCGATATCCGGCTGGGGCACGGGCGGCGGGCTCACGAGCGGCGGCAGCCCGACCACCTTCTCCAGGCACCAGTCGACGATCTTGGCGCCCAGCGCCGATCCGCCCGCGCTGTTGGTCAGCACCGTGACGGCGAAATCGTGCTCGGGCAAGGTCACGAACTCCGACAGCTGCAGATTGCTCACGTTGCCGCCGTGCCGGACCAGCCGGGCCTCGCCGTGAGTCGTGTGCAGCCAGCTCAGGCCGACCTCCTCGAACCGCAGCGCGGCCTTGCGCTGCGGCGCGCGCAGGAGATCGCGGGTGGCCTCGCTGAGCGGCACCTTCCCCTCGGCCTCGCCGGTCAGGAAGAACCGCGCCCACTTCAGCTGGTCACCCGCCGTCGACCAGAGACCGCCGCTCGCGCTGTCCGCGCGGGTCAGGCCCACGGTGTGCTCGACCGCCGGTCCGCCGTCTCGCAGGACGTGACCGACGGCGTGACGCCGGGTGAGCACCTCCCACGGCAGGTAATACGACTCGGTCATGCCGAGCGGTTCGAGCAGCCGGGCGCGGACGACGTCCTCGAAAGGCTCGCCCGCGGCCACCTCGACGACCCGCCCGGCCAGCTGGAACCCGGCGTTGCAGTAGGAGAACACCTCGCCGGGCGCGAAATTCTGCGGGAGTTCGCCGAACTTCGCGATCGCGAGGGCCAGCGCGTCGTCACCCCACCCGGTGGTGAAGTCCACGTCGCCGAGGAACCCGGCCGAATGCGTGAGCAGATGGCGCAGAGTCACCGTCTTCCGCGCCACCGGATCCGCCAGCGGGAGATCGGGAAGATGTTCGACGACCGGCCGGTCCAGGTCCAGCACCCCGTCTTCGACCAGTGCCATGACGGCGGCCGCGGCGAACGTCTTGCTGGTGGAGCCGATCATGAACAACGTGCCGGGATCGACCGGGAGCCCGGTGTCCACACTGGACACTCCGGTGGCGAACACCGACTCCTCGCCCCGGTGCGTCACCCCCACCACGGCCCCGGGGACGCTCGCGCGACGCGCCTCCTCGTCGAGCACCCCTTGCAGTTCCTGAACGTTCGACACCCGTGTCCCCTTTCGTCCGGTCAGGTCAGCGTTTCACCGTGAGGGCGGGTCCGGCTCGTACGAACCGACGAACATCGGCGGGCCGGTGCGGGCGATATCACGTAGCCCGGGAGATCACGACCCAGTACACTGGCCTTGCGGTCCGCTCAGTTCTGCCTCGGGCCGCGTTTCGTTGTCGAAGACCACGCGCCGCGGCCCCCGAGGTCTGCGCCGGGCAGGACAACCGTTTCTACTCTTACGGAGATACCAGGGCGCCCGTGCGCCCACACGCTTATGAGCACACCTACCTTCACCGAACTCGGCCTGTCCAAGACGATCGTCGACGCGCTCGCCGAACAGGGCGTCACCAGCCCGTTCCCGATCCAGGCCGCCACGCTGCCGCATTCGCTGGCAGGCCGGGACGTCCTCGGCCGCGGCCGCACCGGCTCCGGCAAGACGTACGGTTTCGTGCTGCCCGTCCTCGCCCGGCTCGCCGACGGCCCGACGCGGCGCCGCCCCGGCCGCCCGCGCGCGCTGGTCCTGGCGCCGACCCGCGAGCTGGCGACCCAGATCGAGGCGTCGTTCCTGCCGCTGGCCAAACCGCTCGGCCTCAAGGTCACCACGATCTTCGGCGGGGTCAGCCCGAACCCGCAGATCACCCGCCTGCGTGACGGCGTCGACATCGTCGTCGCCTGCCCCGGCAGGCTCGCCGACCACATGCGGTCCGGCGAGGCGAAGCTCGACCACGTCGAGATCACCGTGCTGGACGAGGCCGACCACATGGCCGACCTCGGCTTCCTGCCCGACGTGCGGCGCATCATGGCCGAGACCCCGGAGCGCGGGCAGCGGCTGCTGTTCTCCGCGACCCTCGACGCGGGTGTCGACGTGCTGGTCAAGCGCTTCATGCACGACCCGGTGACGCACAGCGTCGACTCGGCGCAGTCGCCGGTCGCGACCATGAAGCACCACGTGCTGCACCTGGAGGAGACCCACCGGCTGCCGGTCCTGATCGACCTCACCGCCGCCCCGGGCCGCACGCTCGTGTTCACCCGCACGAAGCATCGCGCCAAGCAGCTGACGCGCAAGCTCATGGCCTCCGGTGTGCCGGCGGTCGAACTGCACGGCAACCTCGGCCAGACGGCGCGGACCCGCAACCTGGAGGCGTTCGCGTCCGGCGCGGCGAAGACGCTGGTCGCGACCGACATCGCCGCGCGCGGTATCCACGTCGACGACGTCACGCTCGTCATCCACGCCGACCCGCCGGTCGAGCACAAGGCGTACCTGCACCGCTCCGGCCGGACCGCGCGGGCCGGGGCGTCCGGCACCGTCGTCACGCTGATGACCGACGCGCAGGTCGGCGACGTCCGCGACCTCACCCGCAAGGCGGGTATCAAGCCGACCACGACGCAGCTCGGCCCCGGCCACCCTCTGCTGTCGGAGCTGGCGCCCGGTGAGCGTTCGTTCACCGCGTCGCCGCGGCGGCCGATCGTGGACACGCGGCCGAAGAAGGTCACCGCGTCCGGTGAGGCCATCCCGGCCAAGGGTGACGACGAAGAGCGTCCGGCTCGCGGCGGGCGCGGTGCCCGCGGTGGTCGTGGCCGCGGTCCCTCGGCCGGTGGCCGTGGCGCTTCCGGCGGCGGACGTCGCGGTGGCTCCTCGGACGGCCGTTCGCGTCAGCCCCGTACCGAAGGCGACCGTCGCGGCGCTTCCGCGGGCCAGGGCCGTCGCGGTGCCGAGTCCACCGGACGTCGCGAAGGCGCGCCCAAGGGCGGTCAAGGCCGTCGCGCCGCCGCCGAGGCGCAGCCGCGCCGCGGCTCCGGCGCGTCGAAGTCGCAATCCTCGCGGAACCAGTCCGGCGGTGCTCCGGCCCGTCGTGGTGGTGCCGCCGCGTTCTCTTCGGGAACCCGGGCCGGCTCGCGCCGCTCGCGCTGATCCACCCCGGACACGCGTGATCGAAGGCGGATCACGCGTGTCCGGAGGCGTGACTCGCGTGATTGAAGGCGTAACTCCGTGATCCGGCTCCAATCACGCGAGTTACGCCTCTGATCACGCGAGTGACGGCTCCGATCACGAGCGACGGGCGGCGGAGCGGGCCTCGGCGGCCGCGCGACGTTCTTCGAAACGTGACGCCTGGGTGTCGAGGGCCTTCAGGAACTGGTCGAGTTCGTCCCGCGCCTTCTCCCCCACCTCGCCGAGCCCTTCGAGCTCGAAGATCTTCCACTGCCGCAGCAGCGGCCAGATCACCTCGTCGTGGTGGATCCGCAGGTCGTAGATGCCCGCCTTCGCGATCAGCGCGGCCTTCCGCACGAAACTCGGGATCACCGCGCCCGGCATCTGGAACTGGACGACCTCGTCGGTGATGGCGCGCATCATCGCGTCGGGTGAAAGCTCCAGCGACGCCTGCACCAGGTTGCGGTAGAAGAGCATGTGCAGGTTCTCGTCCATGGCGACCCGCGCGAGCAGCTTCTCGCACAACGGATCCTGCGTGTACTTCCCGGTGTTGCGGTGCGAGATCCGTGTCGCCAGCTCCTGGAAGGACACGTACGCGAAGACGTTCAGCAGCGCCTTGTCGCCGCTGTCGTAGCCGACTTCCATGGTCTGCATCCGCATACGCTCCAGCTCGACCGGATCGACCGCACGCGTCACCAGCAGATAGTCGCGGATGCAGATGCCGTGGCGACCCTCCTCGGCGGTCCACCGGTGCACCCACGTCCCCCACGCGCCGTCGCGGCCGAAGGCACGCTCGATCTCGCGGTGGTAGCTCGGCAGGTTGTCCTCGGTGAGGAGGTTGACCTCCAGGGACGTCCGCGCGATCGGCGACACCCGCGACTGCTCGGGATCCCACGCCTCGCCGCCGAGATCGGCGAAGTTCCGGCCCTCGTCCCACGGCACGTACTCGTGCGGCATCCATTCCTTGGCGACCGAGAGATGCCGGTTGAGGTTCTCCTCGACCGTCCCCTCGAGCTCGAGCATCAGCCGGGTGGTTTCGGGGACCGCCATGCGTTTCGTCCTTCCAGGGTACGGAAAACGCTACCTACGACACCGTAACTTACGGTGTCGTAGGTTTGCCACCTCCGGAAGATGAACGACTTACAGCGAGGCCGTCAGCCCCCTCGCCCGCAGCACCGAACGCTCCAGCGGACGGAACACCAGCAGCTCGATACCGACGCCGACCAGCAGGATCAGGAAGATCGCCGACATCACGGCCTCCATGCTGTTGAACGACGAGCCCTCGTTGAGGTACGCGCCGAGCCCCTTGCCCAGCGCCGGGGACAGCGCGATCAGCTCGGCGGCCATCAGCGAACGCCACGAGAACGCCCAGCCCTGTTTGAGCCCGGCGAGGAACCCGGGCAACGCGGCGGGCAGCAGGATGTGCCTGGCCGACGAGAGCCGGTTCGCGCCCATCACCTGCCCGACGCGCGGCAGGATCGGGGGGATCTGGTCGATGCCCGAGACGAGGCCGTTCGCGATCGAAGGCACCGAACCCAGCAACACCACGAAGTAGATCGAAGCGTCGTTCAGCCCGAACCACAGGATCGCCGCCGGCACCCACGCCACCGACGGAAGGCTCTGCAGCCCGGTCAGGAACGGCCCGACCGCGGCGCGCACGATGCGGACCTTCGCCACCAGCAGGCCGAGCGGGGTCCCGATGACCACGCCGATCAGGAAGCCCAGCGCCGCCCGGTGCACCGACGTCCAGACGAATTCGAAGATCTCGCCGTCGACGGTGATCCCGACGAGTTCGTCCCATACCGCGAGCGGCGCGGGCAGCATCGCCTCCGGCCAGAACGCGGCGGCCCAGAGCGCCTGCCACAGCGCGACCAGCAGCGCCAGGAAGACCACCGGCGGCACGAAGCCGCGCAGGAACCGCTTGCCCCGGCTTTCCCGGCGTTCCCCGGTCGGGGTGTCGAGCGAATCGAGTCCCGCGCCGACGGCCTCGTCGGCGTCTTCCACCGCGGCTTCAGGGCGGTCAAGCCGCGGCATGGGTACTGATCACCTCCCGGAGGTGACCGGTGATCTCCAGGGTCAGCTCTTCGGCGTCGGAAGCCTGGACGTCGCGCCATTCCCGCACGACCCGGCCCGGCCGCGACGACAGCAGCACGACCCGCTGGCCCAGCCGGACGGCCTCGCGGACGTCGTGGGTCACGAACAGCACGGAGGTGCCGGTGCTGCGGTAGACACGCAGCAGTTCACCCTGCAGGACGTCGCGGGTGATGGCGTCGAGCGCGGCGAACGGCTCGTCCATCAGCAGCAGCGACTGCTCCGCGTCACCGCCGACGCGCAGGGTCGCGGCCAGCGCCCTGGCGAGCGCGACACGCTGCCGCATCCCGCCGGACAGCTCGTGCGGCCGCTTGTCGCCCGCGCCGCCGAGGCGGACGAGTTCGAGCAGTTCGGCCGCCTTCTCGCGGCGCTCGGCCCGCCCGAAACCGGCGAGCCGCAGCGGCAGTTCCACGTTGCGGGCCGCGGTCAGCCACGGCATCAGCGCGGCTTCCTGGAACATGACCGCGGGCCGGGAGGTTTCGAGCGTGATCGAGCCCGACGTCGGCTGGTCGAGGCCGGCGACCAGGTTCAGCAGGGTGCTCTTGCCACAGCCGGAGGCGCCGAGGAGACAGACGAACTCGCCGGGCGCGACCGTCAGGTCCATCCCGTCGAGGGCCACGACGGCGCGGCCGGTCGGCCCGAACGCCTTCCGCACCCCGTCGAGCCGCACGGCGACCTCGGTGGACAAGCCGGGCTCCAAGGTGGTCGTCATCGCTGATCCCCTCCGGTCACTTCGTCAGCCCGGGCGCGTTCACGCCGGGCTTGCCCTGCTCTTTGAGCACGGCGTTGAGCGGGCCGAAATCGGCGAACCCCTTGAGGTCCACCGCGGACTTCACCACGCCCGCGGTCACCGAGTCCTGCGCGAGCTGGGTGAAGGTCGACGCCACCGGATCGATGCCGAGTTCGATACCGGAGAACGCGCGGTCGAGGACGGCCTCGCTCAGTGTGCTGCCCGCGAGCGCCTTGAGTTCTCCGTTGACCACCTTCTTCGCCTCGGCGGGGTTGGTCTTCGCCCACTCGATGGCGGCGAGTTCACCCTTGAGGATGGCGGTGACGGTCTCCGGGTGCTGCTGCAGGAACTCGCTGCGGACGATCACGACCGTGGTCGGGAACTTGCCCTCCGGCCAGAGGTTCTTCTCGTCCAGCAGGACCTTCGCGCCCGCGTCCAGCACGAGCCGTGAGGACCACGGTTCGGGCAGCCAACCGCCGTCGAGCTCGCCCTTCTTGAAGGCGTCGAACGTCTTCGGGTTCTCGAGGTTGGTGATCTTGACGTCGGGCAGCTTCTTTTCGGCGATGAACTTCTTGAGCGCGACGTCCTGGGTGTTCGCCAGCGACGGTGTCGCGATGTTCTTGCCGGTGAGCTGCTCGGGAGCGGTGATCTCGGGCTTCACCACCAGCTGCGCGCCGCCGGTGACCGCGCCGGAGACCAGCTGGATGGCGCCCTTGGACTTGGTGAAGGCGTTGATCGCGGGCCCGGAGCCGATGAAGGCGATGTCGAGCGAGTTGCCGAGCAGCGCGTTGACCTCTTCGGGTCCCGCGTTGAACGTCTGCGTGGTGAGCTTCGTCGAGCCGATTTCCTTGGCGAAGAAGCCGTTCTTGACGCCGATCAGCGCGGGCGCGTGCGTCACGTTGGGGAAGTACCCGACACGCACCTCGGCCGCGGCGCCCTGGCTCTTCTGCTCCGCCGGGGCGGCGCCGCTGTCCGCACGTGAACACCCCGCGATCCCGCCAGCCAAGGTCAAGGCGGCGAAGGCCGCGGCCAGCAAACGGGTTCTGTGGTGGGTGCTCACGGAAGGTCGCCTTTCGGAGGGTACGACTTCGGCTCGGGTGGTGGCGCGAGAGTCGCATGTTCACCCACGTGCCTGCATCGCCATCCGAATGACGGGAAAGATGCTGAGAATCCTTGACACCTGGCGGAACAGGTGTTCCACATACCAGGACCGGTGTAACGGTCCGGGCCGAACGGACGAATCACGCTTAGTGGTGACGCACCCTCGGACCGTCGCGATGGCGGGCGTGCTGACCGCCGGTATCGGCATGGGCGTCGTCGCGACGACGCTCAAGATCGCCGACGGCACGCACACCGTGCTCGACACCACCCTGTCGTCCACGACGGGGTTCCTCTTCCTCCTCGCCGGCGCCGTCGCGCACGTGCGCCGGGCCTCGAACCCCATCGGCCTGCTCATCGCACTGGCCGGGCTCGCGTTGTTCACCGAGGACCTCCAGTTCTCCGACGAGCCGCTCACGCACACCCTCGGCTTGGCGCTCTCGGCCGCGTCCAGTCCGGTGATCGCGCATCTCGTACTCGCCTTCCCCCACGGGAAACTCCGGTCCCGTGGGGAGCGGATCCTCGCGTTCTCCGCGTACGCCGTGGTCTTCGGATCGGCGGTCCTCGGCCTGCTGGTCAACGACGATCCGCGGAACCTCGCCGCGGTCGCCGCCTCGCCGGAGGCCGAACAACTGGTCAAACGGCTGCTGGAGCTGGTCGGCGCGCTGATCGGCGGCGGGGTCGTGGTGGTGCTGCTCTACCGCTGGCTCGCCGGGCGGCTCCCGCAGCGGCGACTGCTCTCCCCCGTCCTCGCGATCGCCGTGGTCGGCGCGGTGAGCACCACGGTCGGCAGCGCGCTCGGCTCCGGGCACCCGTTCTCCGAACCGCTGCTGGACGTCTACCGGATCTCGTTCTGCCTGTGGCCGCTGACGTTCCTGATCGGGGTGCTGCGGGCGCGGGTCGGCAACGCGGAGATGATCCGGCTCCTGCTGGAACGCGACGGCTCCGGGCTGGCCGCGCTCGTGCAGGACGACGAGGTGTGGAAGGACAGCCGGTCGATCGACGCGCTCAACGCCGCCGCCGGGCTCGTGCTGGACAACCAGCGGCTGGCCGCGGAACTGGAGGAACGTCTCGTCGAGGTCCAGGCCTCCCGCGCCCGGATCGTCGCCGCCGCCGACGACGAGCGGCGGCGGGTCGAACGCGACCTGCACGACGGGGCACAGCAACGCCTGGTCAGCGTCGTACTGCTGCTGCGGATGGCGGAACGACGGCTCGGGGAGGACCTCACGCCCGCCGTCGCGACCCTGCTGGCCGGCACGATCGACGAACTGCAGGCCACCGTCACCGAATTGCGTGAACTCGCACGCGGACTGCGGCCCCCGATCCTCACCGAGGCCGGGCTGATCCCCGCCGTCCGGTCGCTGCTGGACCGCGTCCCGATCGCCGTCGACCTCGCGGGGGCGGACGTACCCCGGCTCAGCGGCGCCGTCGAGGCGACGGCGTACTTCGTCGTCTCGGAGGCGGTCACCAACGCGTTGAAACACGCGCAAGCCGAGCAGGTCCGGGTGTGCATCCGCGTCGGGGAGGACGGCCTGCGGGTGGACGTCCACGACGACGGCGTCGGCACGGCCGACCTCGGCGGCGGTTCCGGGCTGCACGGCCTCCGTGACCGGGTGCGCGCGCTCGGCGGCGAACTGACCGTCGCGAGCGAACCCGGCTCGGGCACCACGGTTTCGGCCGTCATCCCCTTGGACGCCTAGCCCCTGCCGCGGTCCGGCGCGCGTGATTGCGGGGACGACACGCGTGATCAGATGGACGACACGCGTGTCCAGGTGGACGACTCGCGGCGGACCCGGCCACGTGCGCGTGTCGTCCATCCAGTCACGCGTGTCGTCCATCTGATCACCAGTGTCGTCCCCGCGGTCACGCGAAATGCCCGATCGCAGACCGAATCGCGCTGGCGACCGACCGCGGCTAAGCGAGGCCGCGGATCGCGCGCGCCGGCGGCCGCACACCCTGGATCGACGCGACCATCTCCAGAACATGCCGGGTACGCCGCACTTCGTGCACCCGGAACACCTTCGCCCCTTCGGCCACCGCCCAGGCCGTCGCGGCGAGAGTGCCGTCGACCCGCTCCGCGAGTTCCACGCCGAGCGTCTCCCCGACGAAGTCCTTATTGGACAGTGCCATCAGCACCGGCCAGCCGGTGTCCGCCAGTTCCCGCGCGTGCCGCAGGAGCGCGAGGCTGTGCCACGTGTTCTTGCCGAAGTCGTGCGTCGGGTCGATCAGCACCCCTTCCCGCGGGACACCGAGCGCCACGACGGCTTCGGCGTGGGCCGTCGTCTCCGCGACGACGTCCGCGACGACGTCCGGGTAGCGCACCCGGAACGGGCGGGTGCGCGGGACGGCGTTCCCGGTGTGCGAGCAGACGTAACCGGTGCCGAATTCCGCGGCGACCTCGGCCAGTTTCGGATCGGCGCCCGCCCAGGTGTCGTTGATCAGATCCGCGCCGGCCTCCGCCGCGCGCCTGCCCACCTCGTGACGCCAGGTGTCGACGCTGATCACCAGGTCGGGATGCAGTTCGCGGATCCGCTCGACGAACGGGACCACTCGTCGGATCTCTTCCTCGACGTCGACGTCCGCGCCGGGGCCCGCCTTGACCCCGCCGATGTCCACGATGTCGGCGCCCTCCGCCACCACCCTGGCGACGGCGGCGAGCGCGTCCGGATCCGAGAAGGTCGCGCCCTTGTCGTAGAACGAATCGGGGGTCCGGTTGACGATAGCCATGACCAGGGCGCGGTCCCTGGCGACGCGGCGCCCGCGGAAGGTCAGCTCGTTCACGCACCGATCGTAGGCGAGCGCGGGCCAGGGGACGGAAAGTGCCGCCCAGCGGGACCGTCCCGGCGACCGGGAGCGCCCATTCGAGTGGCATATCTGATATATGACGTAAGAGATCGGATCTCTCTTGACTCGCCGTCGAACACGCGGGTAGACGTTGTTCGGCCGGGATGGCGACGGACGGCGGATCGGCGTCCCGGCCACTCATTCTCCCGGTTCCCCGGCGCAGGAAGGACCTCGAATGGCACCGGATCCTCTTCGCGCGGCACGGCTTTCGCGACGCACCGTGCTGGCGGGAACCGCGGGCGCCCTCGGCGCGCTCACCCTGCCCGGCGTGGCCACCGCGGCGCCGGTGGACTGGTCGCGCGCGGTCGTCGACTCGACGATGAAACGCCACACCCCGGCCACGCTCGGCGGCTGGGGCTACACCCGTGGTCTCTACCTCTACGGCCAATACCTGGTGTACCGGCGCACCGGCGAGAAGTCCTACCTCGACTACATCCTCGCGTGGTACGACCGATTCGTCACCGACAGCGGCATTTCCAACGGGTTCACCAATCTGGACGCGATGCGCTCCGGGCAGATGTTCCCCTTGCTGTACACCGAAACTGGGCAGGAGAAGTACAAGACCGCGGCGGAGCAGCTGCGCGGCCGCTTCCCGTCCTATCCCCGGACGTCCGACGGCGGGATGTTCCACGCCACGAGCCGGGTCGGGCAGTTGTGGGCGGACGGCGTGTACATGGCGCAGCCGTTCCTCGCCCTGTACGGCAAGACCTTCGGCGATGCCGGCTACTGCTACGAAGAGGCCGCGAAGAACGTCAGCGTCTATTTCGACCACCTCAAGGAACCCGCCAAGGGCCTGCTCTACCACGCCTACGACGAGGACGGCTCGGAACCGTGGGCTTCGGGCGCCGGACGGCATTCGAAGTACCACTGGGGGCGGGCGATCGGCTGGCTCGGGATGACGGCGATCGACCTCCTCGAAATCCTTCCCCGCGACCATCCGCGGCGGCGTCGTCTCGTGGACGTCGTCGGATTCCTCGCGGCCGGCTACCGGCGCTGGCAGGACCGGGCTTCGGGCCGCTGGTTCCAGGTCGTCGACCGGGGCGGCGACAAGGACAACTGGCTGGAGACGTCGGCTTCGGCGATGTACACGTTCCTGCTGTCCCGCGCGGTGCAACGCGGCTACGTCGGCCCGGAGTACGGACCAGTGGCCGCGAAGGGCTACCGCGGGGTTCTGTCCCAGGTTTCGACCGGTTCCGACGGATTGACCGATATCGCGAATATTTCCGAAGGCACCAACGTCGGCGACACGGCGTATTACTACGCGCGTAAACGCAACACCAACGATTTCCACGGTCTCGGCGCGTTCCTCATCATGAATGAGCAACTCGCCCGCTGAGGTCGCCGCACCGGCCGAAGGACGCCTTCCCCGCTTCCGACCTGGGGAAAGCGTCCTTCGGTCGGTTTCCGGCCGGATTCCGGGTATTGACCGGAGGCGCTAACATCGCGTGCTGCGACGCCCACTCCCAGGAGGGACGACCGGATGCGCGAGACGCCGCCCCCGGCTTCTTATACCCGGCTCGAACTCGGTGACACCAGCACGATCCCGGTCGGTGTGACGGTTTCCCCGCACATCTCACTGGTTTCGATGCTCGTCGAGGTCGTCGGCGGGTACGACCGCGGCCTGCCCGCCGCCTGGCGCCGTCAGGTGGGCTCGGCGATCCCGGAGCAGGGATACCGCGCGGCGAGCGCCCTCGCCCGCCGCGGCACTTCGGTGCAACCGGACTTCATCGTCCCGATCAGCCCCGGCGCGGACTCCTCCGCCGCCGCACAGGCGGAGATGCTGCGCGAACTGCCGGAGGCCGACGTCCTGAAAGGCCTGGAAGAGGTCTTCGGCGACCGGTTGCCCGCGCAGTGGCGGCAGGCCGCCGACCAGCCGAGACGCTGGGCCGCCTCGCTCGCGGACGCCTTCACCGCGACCAGGCTGGCGACCGAAAATCTCTGGACCAAGGCCCGTCCCCTGCTCGACCGCGAGATCGAACGTATCGGCGTCGCCTCCGTCCGCGGCGGAACGGACGCGGTACTCGGCCTGCTGCGGCCCCATTTCCGGTTCAGCAACGGATGTCTCCTGCTGCCCGACGCCGAACCGGCGCGATACACCACCCGCGGCCGCAAACTGATCCTCGTCCCGATGCTCGCGGGCAGCCGTTCGGTGGTGTCCAACTTCGACGAAGAGGACGCCATCTGGATCGGCTACCCGTTGCCGGGGCTCGACGGCCTGCTCGACGGCGCCAAGACCGAACCGGTCCCCGGTGTCGACGGGCTCGACCTGGTGGTCGGCGCCCACCGCGCGAAACTGTTGCGGCATCTGGGAAAACCGGCCCGGATGGGCGAGATCGCCAATCTGCTGTCGTGCGCCGCGAGCACCGCGACCTATCACTGCGAACAGCTCGTTTCGGCGGGGTTGATCCAGCGGCACCGCGAGGGCCAGGTCGTCCTCGTGGTCCGGACTCCTCGCGGTGACGCGCTGGTGGACCTGCTCTCCTGACTAGACCCGCTGCAGCCCCGGTTTACCGGCCTCGACGACGTACGAACGGTCCGCGGCCAAGGTCACCTTCGAGAAGTCGTACTCGGTGGTGTCCGAAACCGTCATGAAATCCGCCCGCATCTGGGTTTGCGACGCCGTCACCCGGACATAACCGCGCTTTCCCCGGCAGTACTTGATGTGCGGGTTGTTCGAGAGCCACGTCGACGACGGGTCGGTCGCGGTGTCGCTGTTGCTCGTGACCGAGGTCGTCACGAGTTCCGAACCGAACACCGGGTCACTGTGGTTGAAGTAGTCGCGGCGCAGATCGGCCGCCCAGTGCCGGTGGACGTCGCCGGTCAGCACGATCGGGTTCGGCACCTTGCGGTCCACGATGCCCTTCGCGATCCGGTCGCGCGAGGCCTCGTAACCCTGCCAGGAGTCTGGGCTCTCGCACGTCGCCTTGTTGCCGTCGCCGTCACGGGTGGCGAAGAAGACCTGCTGGCCGAGGAAGTCCCACTTCGCCGGCTGCGTCTCCAGCGCCTTCAGCAGCCACGCTTCCTGTGTGGTGCCGAGGATGCTGCGCGACGTCGACCGCATGTCGGTGCACGACGGTCCCGCCGAACCAGACGGGTCGGTCACCTGCGCGTTGCGGTACTGGCGGGTGTCGAGCATGTGGAACCGGGCGAGGTTCCCCCACGTGAACTGGCGGTACAGGCGGATCGACGCGCCGCTCGGCTTGGCGGTCGACCGGATCGGCATGTTCTCGTAGAACGCCTGGAATCCGGCGGCCTTGCGGTCCGCGGTGGCCGGGCTGGTGGTGCCGTTCCAGTTGTTCATCACCTCGTGGTCGTCGAAGACCACGATCCACGGCGCCATCGCGTGCGCGTTCTGCAGGTCGGCGTCGGTCTTGTGCTGGGCGTGCCGCGCGCGGTACTGGGCGAGGGTCGTGACGTCCTCGGTGAAGGCCAGCTTGCGCGGATTCCGTTCGGCGGCGGCACGGCCGGATTTCCGCTCGTACATGTAGTCGCCCAGGAACAGCACCAGTTCCGGGTTGTCGGCGAGCATGCCCTTGTACGAGTGGTACCAGCCTTCCTCCCAGTGCTGACACGAGGAGAAGCAGTACTTCAGCTGGTTCACCGCGGCACCGGCGGCGGGTGCGGTCCTGGTCCGGCCGACCGGCGAGATGTAACCGCTGGTCTTGAACCGGTAAAAGTATTCACGTCCCGGCTCGAGTCCGACCGGTTCGATGTGCACGCTGTGCCCGGAGGCGCGGGCCGCGGTCGCGGTGCCCCGCTGCACGATCGAGGTGAACGCCTGGTCGTTCGCGAGTTCCCAGTCCACTGTGTACGAAGCGTCCGGCATCCCGCCGAAACCGTCGGGGTTCAGCGGCGCGGGCGCGAGCCGCGTCCACAGCACGACGCTGTCCGGCAGCGGGTCACCCGAGGCGACCCCGAGCTGGAACGGATCGTGGATGGCGGGCGCCGCCGCCAGCGTTCTCGCGTTCGCCCACGAAGGCACCGTCGACGACAACGCCGCCGCCGAAACCGCCGCGGCACCGCCGAGGAGTACCGCCCGCCGATTCACCTGGCCCATGAAAATTCAACCTTTCGAAGTGGGGAAAGAACGGGGAGGGATTTCACGCGGCGTAATCGGTGATGCCGCCACTACAGGCTTCGAGCGTCGGATTGGCGGCGGCGTTGGCGACGCAGACCTTGTAATAGACCCACGATCCCTTCGCGACCGGCACGGCCTTGTCGACGTGGGTGCCGTTGCCGCCGGAAGCCCAGACGTAGAACGGGCCGGCGCCGCCCTTCAGCCAGTAGGCGACCACGGCGGACTTGCCGTCGGCGTCCTTGTCGTAGACGAGGAAATGAGCATCCGATGAACGGAACTGCCCCTCGCCCGCGCAGACGCCGGTCGAACATTCGGCGCTGCCGGAACCGACTCCGCAGTCGGGCGCGATGCGCTGATCGGAACCGGTGTAGACGTAACCGTCCGAGATGTAACCGCCCAGCGCGGGAACGTAGTCCCACAACGTCGTCGTGCCCAGCGGGCCGGCGACGGAGGTCCCGATCGTCTGGCAGTCGATGGTCACCGAGGCGCCGTTGGCGACCGTGCGCACCGCGGTCGAGGAGGTGCTCGGGGCGCGGCGGACGTTCAGCGGATCACCCGCCGTCTTCACGGTCCCGGTGGCCGCGGCCACCGCGGGAGTGGCTCCGGCGAGGCCCAAGGCGCCCGCCGTCACCAGCACGAGAAAGAAACCGGCGAGCCGCCGGACACTTGAACGCTTCATGACCGCAGGGTCGACCGGCGTCGTACACATCACGTACAAACCGGACCCGTGTCTGCACATGCATGCGAATGGATCTAGCCAACCATGGCGGGACGGCAATATTATCGGCGGATATGGGGCTCCTGCCGTATTGGCGGTTTAGGTGACTATTCTCGGGTTTCGCGTTCTCGGTCCGCTCGAAGTGGCGGTGGACGGGCAGGTGGTGCCGCTCGGCGGCCCCAAACCCCGTCTGCTGCTGGCCGCTCTCCTGCTCCAGCCCAACGTCGTCGTCTCCACCGAACTGCTGATCGAGGTCCTGTGGCCTTCGTCGGCTCCCCGGTCGGCGGCCGCGAACATCCGCACCTACGTCCACTCACTCCGCAAACGCCTCGCCGACCACGACCCCGCGCTCGGGGAGCGCATCGGGAGCCGGGCGTCCGGCTACATCCTCAAGGCCACACCCGAGGAGATCGACCACATCCGGTTCGGCGAACTGGCCGCCCGCGCGCAGGACGCGCTCGGCCGCGGCGAGGCCGAATCCGCTCTCGACCTGCTGGATCAGGCCGAAGCCCTGTGGCGCGGGGAAGTACTCGAAGGCCTCCCCCACGACCACGGCTGGGGCGCGACCGTGGCGCGGCTGTCGGAACTGCGGCTGGCGGTGCAGGAACAGCGGCTGCGGGCGAGGATCGAACTCGGCCGGACCGCGGAGGCCGTCGCCGAACTGCGCGGCCTGGTCACCGAGCATCCCCTGCGCGAGGAGCTCTGGCAGCAGCTGATCGTCGCGTTGCGCGCCGACGGCCGCACGGCCGACGCGATCGAGGCCTACGAAACGGCCGAGAAGGTGCTGGCCGAGGAGCTCGGCACCGAACCGGGCCCGCGGCTGAGGGAGCTGCGGGCCTCGCTGGTCCTCACGCCGTCCGCGACCCAGGACGCGGTGTCCGCGGCCCTCACCCGGCCGATGGCGCCGGTCTGCCAGCTGCCGCTGGACCTGCCGGACTTCACCGGCCGCGACGACGTGGTCGGCGAGCTCGTCGGCCTCTTCCGCGAGCGCCGCGAACAGGGGAAGCCGGCGATCGCGGTGCTTTCCGGGGCGCCGGGGATCGGCAAATCCTCCGTCGCGATCCGGGTGGCGCACGCGGTCCGGGACGACTTCCCGGACGGTCAGCTGCACGTCGACCTCGCCGGGACGTCGTCCTCGCCCCGGCCCCCGATGACGGTGCTCGCCGAGTTGCTCCGCGCGCTGGGCGTCCCCGACGCGGGGCTGCCGCGCGATCTCCCCGAACGCGCGGCGTTGCTGCGGTCCCGGCTGTCGACCATGCGGATGTGCGTGGTCCTCGACGACGCCGGCAGCGCGGCGCAGGTCCGGCCGCTGCTGCCCGGCGCGGGTTCGTGCGCGGTGCTGATCACCAGCCGGATCCGGATGCCGGATCTGGCCGGGGCGACCCCGGTCGACATCGAACTCCTCCCCGAAGCCGAGGCCGCGAAGCTGCTCGAAGGCATCGTCGGTGCCGAGAGGGTCGCCGCGGAGCCGGAGTGCGCGACCGCGATCCTGCGTCACTGCGGGTATCTGCCGCTGGCGATCCGGGTCGCCGGGGCGAAGCTGACCCACCGGCCGGGCTGGACGTTGCGCGTGCTGGCGGACCGGCTGCGGGACGAGAGACGAAGATTGGACGAACTCCGCGTCGGCGATCTCGCCGTGCGGGCGAGTGTCACTCTCAGCTACGACCTGCTGCCCATGTCGGCGGCGACCGCGTTCCGCGGCCTCGGTGGGCTCGGCTCGGTGCAGTTCCCCGGCTGGGTGGTCGCGGCCCTGCTCGGCCGCGAGCACGGGGACGACGTCCTCGACGTGCTGGTGGACGCCCATCTGGTCGAGCTCAGCGGCTCGGACACCACCGGCGAGCCTCGCTACCGTCTGCACGACCTGTTGCGGTGTTACGCGCTCGAACTCCGCGCGCAGGACGTCCCGGCGAAGGCGCACGGCGCCACGAAACGGGTGCTGGAGGGCTATCTCGCGCTCGCGGTCGAGGCCGCGGACCGGCTGCCGATCCACTTCTTCGGCCTCTACCGGGACGACACCGCGGCCCAGCCCGCGCTCCCCCGGGGGACCGGCAGGCTGATCGAGGATCCGGCCGCGTGGTTCGCCGCCGAACGGCACACCTGTGTCGCCGCCGTCTCGCTGGCCGCCGACCTCGGCTTCGATTCGCTGGCCTGGCGGCTCGCCGCCGCCCTGGCGCCGTACTTCGACCAGCGCGGTCACCAGGACGACTGGCTGCACACGCACGCCGTCGCGCTGGCCGCCGCCCGGCGGTCCGGCGAGGTCCGCGGCGAGGCGATCATCCAGCGCAACCTCGGGCAGATCCAGCTGTACCAGGACAGTTACGCCGAGGCCCTGGTCGCGTTCGAGCAGTCGCAGCTGCTGTTCGACAAGGTCGGCGACGCGCAGGGCGCGGCGATCGCGCTGGCCGGGCTCGGCACGGTGCTGCGGATCAAGGGCGAGGACACCGTCGCGCTGGAGCACTGTCACGCGGCGCTCGACCAGTTCTCGGCGGCGGGCGACCCGCATGGCGAGGCCCTCGCGCGGATCGCCATCGGCGCGGTGTGGCTGGCGCGGCGACGGTTCGCCGAAGCGGAACGCTGGTTCACCGAGGCGCTCGAACAGTCCGCCCGGATCGGGGACCGGCATCGGGAGGCGCACGCGTTGAAGCGGCTCGCGATGCTGCGTCAGCACCAGGGCGACCTCGCGGGCGCGCGGGAGTGGGTCGACCGCGCCATCGCCCTCTTCAACGAACTCGGCGACGACCACTGCGTCGGTTACGCGAACCAGAATCTCGGCGAGCTGTACCTGCACAGCGGGGATCTGGCGCACGCGCAACTGCTGCTGGTCAATTCGCTCAGCGTGCACCGGCGCAACGGGGACCGCCGGTCCGAGGCCGAGGTGTCGCAGTTGCTCGGGGAACTGCACGAGGCGCTGAGCCAGCCCGAGCGGTCGCGGACCTATTCGGAACGCGCGCTGGCGTTGTGGCGGGAACTCTCCGCACGGCCGCAGGAATCCGCGCTCGCTTCGCGCCTGCAGGAGGCGGCCGAAGCGTCCTACAACGACTCCGCGAGCGCCTGACCGTTTCGCCTTTCGGCACCTGAGCGCGGGGTTCACGCACCGCGATCGGGTGCCGACTTGCGTTTGTATCGATCGTGTACAGCCCCCGGCGAAGCTCCCTTCGTAGCAACCGAGAGTGCTCGAAGGGAGACCGGAATGGTCCGGACCGTGAAGGCCCGCCGGGTGATGGCGGCCGTGCTGGCCATGGGGGCGGTCACCGCGCTCGCCGCCAGCCCCGCGAACGCCGCGCCCGAAGGAAGCTGGCGCGCCGACCTGTCCACTGTGGACGGCGACGACGTCAACGTCCGCAGCGACGGCGGTGTGCTCAGCCTGGAAAACGCCGCCTGGCACAGAAAACCCGACTCCATCGGCAGCCAGGGTTACCTGCTGCTGGCCGAGCAGAAGCTCGGGAAGCCGGTCAACCGTGTCACCGCACAGGTGACCGCCGACGCGCCGAAGGGCACCGAGGTCGAGGTCGACGTCCGCGGCAAGCTCAACTCGCAGGACTGGACGGAGTGGACTCCCGCCGACGGTGGCACCCTGCTGTCCGCTTCGGTCTCCACGGTCCAGGTCCGCGTCGGACTGCGCACGGTGAACGACGGCGTGACCGCGAAGGTCAGCGACATCACCCTCCAGGGTGATCTCGCCCCGCAGGTGAACGCGATCGGCGCGGCCGCGGCCCCGCTGACGTACAAGGTCTACGGCACCCGCGAAGGCCTCGTCGGCGGCACCACCGCCAACGGGCACGTGATCAAGTCCCGCGACCACTTCGTCGCCCTCCCGTCGGGCCGCGGCCTGGCGCCGAAGAACACCGGCAACTACACCGTCCGCATCTGCCGCACCGACAACAGCCGCTGCGAATACGCGCCGGTGTGGGACGTCGGCCCGTGGAACACCAAGGACGACTACTGGAACCCGTCGGCCACCCGCCAGATGTGGAAGAACCTGCCGCAGGGCAAGCCCGAGGCGCAGGCCGCGTACCAGGACGGCTACAACGGCGGCAAGGACGAGTTCGGCCGCAAGGTGGCCAACCCGGCGGGTATCGACCTCGCGGACGGCACCTTCTGGGACGGCCTGAAGATGACGGACAACGGCTGGGTCAACGTCTCCTACCTGTGGACCGGCTCCGGCCCGACCGGCGTCATCAGCACCGCGGGCGACCCGATGAACGTCCGGGCTTCGGCGAGCACCACCGCGGCGATCAAGGGTCTCGCGGCGAACTACGCGAAGGTCAACATCGAATGCTACGTCGAGGGCGAGACCGTCACCGGCAAGTTCGGCACCAGCAACATCTGGGACCGGATCGGCCCGGGACACTACGTCTCCGACACCTACGTGCAGACCGGCTCGGATCTGCCCGTGGCACCCAAGTGCTGACGCACTCCTGATCGCGAAGGCCCGGCGTACCCCATAACGCCGGGCCTTCGCCCTTTCGTCCGCCCCTTCTCCCGCTCGTGAGGACCTTGGGCCGCGGCGTCCGCCATCGAGACTTGCGGTAGCCACGACCTGAGGGGGTCCCCATGAATCCGCCCGAAACGACCACGTTGCGCGAAAAGCTCTCCGGCACGGTGGTCACCGCCGCCGATCCGGGCTACGACACCGCCCGCGCCGTGTGGAACGGCGACATCGACCGGCGTCCGGCGGTGGTCGCCGAATGCGCCACCCGCGAAGACGTCGTCACCGCGCTGGCCTTCGGCCGCGAAAAGGGTCTCGAGATCACCGTTCGCGGCGGCGGGCACAGTTTCAGCGGTTCCGCCGTCGCCGACGACGGACTGGTGATCGACCTCGGCGGGCTGCGCCGGATCACCGTCGATCCCGACGCCCGCACCGCGCGGGCCGGGGGCGGCGCCGTCTGGGCCGACCTCGACGAAACGACGCAGCGGTACGGGCTCGCGACGGTCGGCGGCACGGTGAGCGACACCGGCGTCGGCGGTCTCACCCTCGGGGGCGGCTTCGGCTGGCTGACCGCGAAACACGGGCTCACGATCGACAATCTGCTTTCGGCGGAGGTCGTCACGGCCGAGGGCCGGATCCTGCGGGCGTCCGAAGTGGAGCATCCGGATCTGTTCTGGGCCTTGCGCGGCGGTGGCGGGAACTTCGGCGTGGTCACGGAATTCGAGTTCCGGTTGCACCGGGTCGGTCTCGCCGAGGTCGGGCTGTTCTTCTGGACACTGGCGGACGCGCCCGACGCGATGCGGTTCGCGAAGGACGTGATCGCGACGCTGCCACCGGGTACCGGTTCCATGCTCGTCGGGATCACCGCGCCGCCCGCGCCGTTCGTCCCGCCGGAGCACCACTTCGCGCCGGGGCTCGCGCTGGTCGTCGCCGGCTTCGACGGCCCCGAGCGGCACGAGCGGCTGGTCGAGCGGATCCGGGGCGGGCTGCCCACGGCGTTCGAACTCGTCACGCCGATGCCGTACGCGGAGCTGCAGAAACTGCTCGACCCGACCGCGCCACGGGGCATCCTCGCCTACGAGAAGTCGCTCTATGTCTCGTCACTGTCCGAAAAGGTCATCGACGTGATCGCCGTGCGCCTGCCGGACAAGGCGTCGCCGACGACCGTGATGCCGATCGTGCCGTTGCAGGACACGTTCTCGACGGTGCCCGACGACGCGACCGCGTTCGGCGGGCCGCGGACGCCGGGGTTCGTCGTCGGCCTCGCGGCGACCGCGCCGACGCCGGAACTCCTGGCCGTCGACCGGGCTTGGGTGCGGTCGCTGTGGGAGGAACTCCTGCCGCATTCCAACAACCACGGCGGTTATCTGAACTTCATGAACGAATACGACGAAGACCGCGTGCGCACGGCGTTCGGCGCGGAGAAGTACGCGCGGCTGGCCGCCATCAAGGCGGTGTACGACCCGGACAACGTGTTCCACCACAACGCGAACATCCGTCCCGCTGAGTGACGCGGTTATTCACAACCATGAATGGTCTTCACAAGTCCGTAATCGTCGTGCGAAACTCCCGTGACGCGTTCCCACTGACGAATGGCGGGCATTGTGAACGTTTCCCGGCGAACCCTCTTGACCACCGCTGCCGGTGCCGCCGTCGCGGCGACGACGATCACCCCGGCCGCCAGTGCGGCAGGGGAAGAAGCCGACGGGCTAAGGACTTTCCGCCGAACGGCCGATTACGCGGTGACCAAGCTGCGGGCCGTCGCCCCCGGCGTCACGGCCTTTCCGGAGATCACCCGATTCGAGAAATGGACCTATTCGCAGAACGGCGGCTGGATCGGCGGATTCTGGCCGGGCACTTTGTGGCTCGCCTCGATCTACAGCGGTGACCCGCTATTCCGCACACTCGCCATGGCGTCGGCGGAAAAGCTCGCGCCGCGCCAGTACGAGACGCGGGATCACGACCTCGGATTCCTCTTCTACCCGTCGTGGGTGACCGGCTGGCGGCTCACCGGCGACGAAAAGTGGCGCGCCGGCGCGCTCAACGCCGCCGCGTCGCTCATCCAGCGCTACAACGAAAAAGGCCGGTTCATCCGGGCGTGGGGCGCGCTCGGCACCCCGGGCAACGCGGGCCGGGTCATCGTCGACACGATGATGAACCTGGACCTGCTGACCTTCGCGAGCGAACAGACCGGAGACCGGAAGTACCTCGACATCGCCGTCGCGCACGCGAAGACCACCGAACGGGTCTTCGTGCGCCCGGACGGTTCGACCCCGCACGTCTTCGATTTCGATCCGGACACCGGCGCCGAGATCGGGCCGAACACCGTGCAGGGCTACAGCCCGACGTCGTGCTGGTCGCGCGGCCAGGCCTGGGGCATCTACGGGTTCACCACGATGTACCGGCGCTCCGGGGATCCGCTGTTCCTGCGGACCGCACGACGCCTGGCCGACTTCGCGCTGCGCGCGCTGACTCCGGACAACGTGCCGGTGTGGGACTACCTCGCACCGCAGGCGCCGTACGACATCAAGGACTCCTCCGCCGGGGCCGTGATGGCGTGCGGATTGCTCGACCTGGCGAAGGTGGCGAACCGGCCGCAGTACCGCGAAGCCGCGATCCGCATCCTCACCGCGCTGTGCGACACGTGCCTGACCACGAAATCCACGCGGGCCGAGGCGATCATGGCGCGGGGCACGCGCAACCGGCGGGCCGAGGACGGTGTCGAGGTTTCGTTGCCGTACGGCGACTACTACCTGCTGGAGGGCATTCTGCGGGTACTGATGCCGCGGGAGATCGACCGGGCCATCGATCTGTCGAGCGTCTGAGCCGGACGGGCTTTCCGGCTGCGGCGCGGTGTTGCGAAGACCGCGAAGCGCGCTCAGTGGCCACCGTGGTGCACGTGGACCTTCGCGTGCCCCAGCCCGCGCCCGATCATCCACTTGTTCACCGGCACCGTCAGCACGAACGCCACCGCCAGTGAGAACACCAGCGCACCCCAGAACAGCAGGGTCCCGAGCCCGGCCTCCATGGCGCCCGGCACCACCAGCATGACCGCGTTGTCGACGATCTCCATGACCGCGATCGACACGGTGTCGGCGGCCAGCGCCACCTTGAGCGCGGCGCCGAACGGCAGCCCCGACTTCAGCACGCCACGCATGGTCAGCGCGTAACCGAAGACGAAGGCGAGCACCACCGAGAGGATGACCGTCGCCAGGTTGCTGAGGCCGAGCGCGGTTCCGACGACCATGCCGAGGACCTCACCGATCGCACAGCCGGTGAGGCAGTGCAGGGTCGCCGACACCGCCATCGACCAGCTTGCTCCATGCCTAGTGTCGTCCATACGGGAGACCATACCCCCCGCCCGTATCAACCGCAGGGCGAGCCGTCGCTCACCGTCACCCCCGGAGGCCGACTGGGTAATCGTCCCAGGTCGATGAACTCACTTCCGTAACCCTTTGCGCTCATCCGGTTGACCGGGGTAACCGGAGACCCCTAGTTTCGCCGGAGGTCTCCACCGCGCGTAGACCGATCGGCTGGTTCAGATGGTTCCGTGACTATGGGGTGGAGATGCGAGGGCCGACGAAGACGCTCGTCGTTGCCACTGTGCTCGTTTTGGGCATGGTGTTCGGGCTGGCCGGCTGTGACGGCGAAGAGCCGGCGGGCATGGCGGCCAGGCCGATCCGGATCGCGTTCGTGCCGAAGGTCGCCGGCATCCCGTACTTCGAGGCGATGAACACCGGCGGGCGGGCCGCGGCCAAGCAGCTCGGTGTCGAATGGACCTCGACCGGTCCGGTCACGGTGGACCCCGCGGCGCAGGTCTCGATCGTGCGCGGCCTCGTCGACCAGCAGGTGGACGTCATCGCGATCGCACCGAACGATCCCAGGGCGATCGCGCCCGCGATCACCGACGCGCGGGCCAAGGGCATCCATGTGATCACTTCGGACACCGACGCGCCGGGCACCGATCGCGAGCTCTTCGTCAATCAGGCGACCCCGGAAGGTATCGGCAAGGCGCTCACCGACGCGCTGATGAAGAAGATGGGGAACGCGGGCAAGTACGCGATCGTCTCCTGTGGCGAGACCGCCGAGAACCTCAACGCGTGGATCGCCGTCCAGCGTGCCTATACCGCTACCCAGTACCCCCATGCCCAGCTCGTCGAGACGGTCTACGCCGGTGAGGACAAGGACAACGCCACCGCGCTGGCCAAACAGCTGATGACCAAGTACCCGGACCTCACCGGCCTGGTCGGCGAATGCACGACGTCCGCGCCCGGCGTCGCCGAAGCGGTCCGCTCGCAGCAGAAGATCGGCCGTGTCTTCACCGTCGGCGTCGGGACCCCGCAGGCGATCAAGCCGTACCTGCTGGACGGTTCCGCGTCGCTCTCGGTGCTGTGGAACGTCGAATCGCTCGGCTACCTCACCGCCTGGGCGGGCAAGCAGATCGCCGAGGGCAAACTGCCCGGCCCGTCGAACAAGGTCAACCTCGAACTCCCCGCGATCAAGTACGAGGAAGACAAGAAGACCCTCCTGCTGGGCGACCCGCTCCTGATCACGCGCGAGAACGTGGACCAGTTCAAGTACTGACTCACCGCGCCCGCCGGACGGCACCGGCCGCCGCGCCACCGCCGAGGATCAGGACCAATGCGGTCAAGCCCCACCGCCGTTTCTCCTTCGTGCGGGCGTGCGCGTCGACCTCCGCCGCCACCTCCTTCCGTTCCCTGGGCGCCGCCGAACGAGACGGCCTCGGCTGGGACACGGGCGGCTGCGGCATCACCTGGGGAGCGGACGTGGGCGCCGGGCTCGACGACGGCGAAGGCGTGGGCGACGACGAGGGAGTAGGCGTCGGGCTCGGTGAGGGAGACGGAGACGGGCTGGTCGACGGCGGTGTAGAAGTAGGAGAAGGCGTGGGTGTGGGCGTCGGTTTGGGTGGTTCCGGCTTCGGCGGCTCAGGCTTGGGTGGCTCGGGTTCCGGCGCGGTGAGACAGCCCGCGGCGTCCGAACCCGCCAGCGGCGGTCCCGAAAGGACCACGGTCACCTGGCCGCTCCGGTCCAGCCGGTAGAGCACACTGCGCCCGCCGATCCGGTTCGCCGTGGCGTACAGGGCACCGTCGCGGCCGAGCACCACCGAGCCGTAGACGTCGGCGGGCGGGAAACGCGCGTCTTCGGCTTCACGAACCTTGCCGGTTTCCGGATCGATGGTGATCACGGCGCCTTTTCCGCGCCAGGTGGTGGAAACCCCGTACAGCAATCCGTTGTGGTAGGCGAAATCGTTGACGTCGTGGGCGAGCGTGATCGGCCGCAGGAACACCGTCCTGATCACCCGCAGGAACCGCTCCCCCGGCGTCAAGTCCACTGTGTACAGTGTGCCGTTCCTGAGCAGGTACCAGGAATCACCGCCGATCGCACCGGCGGTCACCCCGGCGACGGGACTCCACAGCGGCAGCCGGTTCCCGGCGCGGGTGATCGGGCCGAGGTCCCGGGTCTTCCCCGCCCGGTCGATCGTCACCGCGTGCGCGCCCCGGCTGAGTCCTTCGGCGACACCGAAGACCAGATCGCGCGTCGCGGAATAGCCGAGCGCGTTGAGCCGGTAGCCCGGCTCGGTCACGCGTGACGTCGTGCCGGAGCCGACGTCGAGCCAGCGCAGTTTCGACTTGCCGTACGACCCGGTCTCCGCCTGCACCACCAGGCAGGATTCGGCGGCTCGCGCGGCCATCGGCGCCAAGAGCGCCGACGCCCCCACCAGCCCGGCGACGGCCACCGTCGCCGCCGCGCGGGTCACCCCGTCCACAGTGCTCACCGGCTCAAGAGATCCTCGCCAGCGCGGCGGTGAACGCGTCCGGCGGGATCCGCACCCCACCGCCGAACGGGTTCTGCAGCTGGTAGATCGCGAACAGCAGCAACGTGACCGTGCCGGCCAGCGTGGACACGATCACCAGATGCGCGGCCAGCCGGGTACCGCCGAACAGGTTGGGCAGCAGTGCCGAGATGAGGCTGCCGAGGATGAGCGCGAACCACACGACACCGCCGACCCGGCCGCCCACGACCGCGTTGAGCCGTTCCTGCCGCGCCTCGTAGACCTGCCAGAGCTGCGTGTTCGCCTCGGTCTTGCGCTCGCGGAGCCAGTCGTCGTCCGTCGGGGCCTTGTCCACGGCCTTGCGCAACCGGTCGAGCTGCGTCCAGCCGGTGTCCGGGAGGGTCGTCTGCCCTCCGGCCATCAGCGGCCATTCCTTCTGCTCGACCGTGGTGATGTACTCGGTGCTCAGCTTCCGGACCTCGTCCTTGACCTCGGTCCCCAGCGAATCGGCGGCCCAGACGGCGGCGACCAGGCTGTCCGCCTCGTGGTAGGAGCCCTCGCGCGCCGCGCTCGCGGAATCGAAGAGGGAGATCAGGATGAACGCGACCAGGACGGCGTGGAGCCCGCCGACGATGGTGAACACCTGGCCGGCGGCGTCGTTGTTGTCGGGCCGTCCTTCGTCCCAGCCGAACTTGCGGACGAGGTAGCCGACGAGTCCCGCGAGGGCCGCCGCGCCGACGACCCAGGCGATGCCGGTCAGGTAAATACCCATTCGAGTCCTTCCAGGCGGGAGACTGCTGAAACTAGTTCACCCTTCGACGAACGGAAAAGACCGGTTGAATCAATTCATACCAGCGGCGGACGCAGATAAGTCGATCATCACCGGCTCGGCCCAATTTCCCACGACTCGAAACCATTTCCGACACGCGCCGGAAAGGCCCGTCACCGGTCGGAGAACCCCGCTTCACGACCGGGTGAGCGGCCACCACGAGACGTCACCGACCTCGCCGCATACGGGCATTTCGCGTAGCGACGGCACCCGATCGGCCCCCGCGGAACGCGCGTCCGGCCCAATCCGGCAAACAGGTGAACCTCTCCGTAGACCCGATCGAGCTGTTTGACCGGGCATTACCCCTTGCTATGTTGACTTTGCGCCCACCCCACTCGAATGGGTATCCGCGAATTGCGAAAAACCGCGGTTCACCGGGTCGACTGAAAGGGAGTCCGTTGACGACCATCGAGACCCATACCCGCGCCCGGCCCGCCGGCGAGGTACTGACCTGGAGCCGGAATCTTCTCGACCCGGCCTTGCGTGAAGCCGTCGACGGACTGCCCGAGTCGATGCGGCTCATCGCCGGTTACCACTTCGGCTGGTGGGACGAACACGGCCGTCCGTCCACTTCGGACAGCGGGAAGGCGCTGCGGCCCGCGCTGGCGCTGTTGTCGGCGCAGGCGGTCGGCGGGGACGCCGAGACCGCCGTCCCGGTGGGCGTCGCGGTGGAGATGGTGCACAACTTCTCCCTGTTGCACGACGACGTGATGGACTCCGACACCACGCGGCGGCACCGCCCGACCGCCTGGACCGTTTTCGGCACCGGCGCGGCGATCCTCGCCGGGGACGCCTTGCTGTGCCGGGCCTTCGAGGTGCTGGCGCCGTTCGGGCAGACCGCGCTGCGGGTGCTCAGCACCGCCGTGATCGACCTGCTGGAAGGGCAGAGCGCCGATCTGAAGTTCGAGGAACGCGGTGACGTCGACACCGCCGAATGCGTTCGCATGGCCGAGGGGAAGACCGGCGCGTTGCTCGGGGCGTCGTGCACGCTCGGAGCGCTGGCCGGAGAAGGGAGGCAGGATCAGGTCGACCGGCTGACCGAGTACGGGAGGGCACTCGGGCTGGCGTTCCAGCACATCGACGATCTCCTCGGGATCTGGGGCGATCCGGCGGTGACCGGGAAACCGGTCCACTCGGATCTCTCCAACCGGAAGAAGTCCCTGCCGGTGGTGGCCGCGCTCCACTCGGGGACGGACGCCGGGCGAGAACTGGATGCCTTGTACCGCAAGGAAAACCTCGACGCCGCGGAGTTGCCCCACGCGGCGGAGCTGGTGGAACGGGCGGGCGGCCGGACGTGGAGCCAGGAGCAGGCCGACGCGCTCCTGACCGGCGCGCTGCACCATCTCGCCGTCGCGAACCCGGTGCCCCGCCCAGGCGCCGAGCTCGCGGCCCTCGCGAAACTGGTGGTGCGGCGACGGTATTGAAGCCGGGCGCGGTAAGGCAGGGGTGGGCGGGGAAGAGCCCACCCCTGTCCCCTCAGATCAACGACCGGGCCGGGTCAAGCCCTGGTCACCGGCACCACGGCTGAGGACGACCTCGTCGGTGGCCTTGAGCGCCTCCGCGCCAGCGTTCCCGGCCTGACCCGCGGTCAGGTCGAGCAGCCGGATCGGCGGGCCGAGCTGGACCAGCGTCGGCACGTACTCGGCCTTGTCGACCTTCCAGCGGTCGCCGTCCCGCACGAACCGGAACCGCGCCGCGGCGCCCTGTTCGGTCGAGCCCTTCGGTTCCGAATGCCGGGCGACGCTGTTGCCGAGGCCGTAGGCGACCCACTTGCCGTTGATCTGCTCGAAGGGCTGCACGACGTGCGCGTGGTGGCCGATGATCAGGTCGATCGAGTCGTCACCGAGGAGTTTCTTCGCCAGCGTGCGCTGTTCGGCGGTCGGATCGTGCTGGTATTCGGTGCCCCAGTGCAGGCTCGCGAGGACGACCTGGGCGCCCGCCTTCCGCGCGGCCTTGGCCTGGGCGATCACGTCTTCGGCGTCGATCTGGTTGACCAGCCAGGGTTTGCCCGCGGGCACCTTGATCCCGTTGAACCCGTAGGCGAAGGAGATCTGGGCGACCTTGACGCCGTTGACGTCGACGATGAGCGGCTTCTTCGCCTCTTCGGCCGAACGCGCCGAACCGGTGTGCTTGATCCCCGCCTCGTCGAGTTCGTCGAGCGTGCGGGTCGCGCCGTCCACGCCCTGGTCGATCGTGTGATTCGACGCGGTCGAGCAGTTGTCGTACCCGGTGTCCTTGAGCGCGTCGACGATCTCCGGCGGCGCGCTGAACGACGGGTAGCCGCTGTACGGCCCGCCCTTCGGCGCGAGCGGGGTTTCGAGGTGACAGATGCCGAGGTCGGCCCCGGAGATCAGCGGTTTGATCCCGGCCAGCAGCGGCCGGTAGTCGATCTTGCCGCCGCCGTCCTCCTTCGCCTGCTCGGTCAGCGCGGGGTGGATCAGCACGTCGCCGGTGGCGACCACGGTGAAGGACCCGTCCGGCGCCTGGCTCGCCCGCGGAGCCTCGGAGGAGGCGGGCGGCGGCTGCTGCTCAGGGGTGCCGCTGCACGCGGCGAGCAGGACGGCGGCGCCGAGGAGGGCGGTGGTCTGGCGGACGCGGGAGCTGAACATCGATTCCCTCGATCGGGTGACAGTCCCCTCCATCCTGCCTTACCGGCCCGCCGCCCCCACGAGATCGGTCTTCAATCACGCGAGTTCCGCTTCCAATCACGCGAGTTCGGCGTTCAGGCCAGGCAGTCGCCGGGTTCTCCCCGGCGCAGCGCCGGATCCTCCTGGGTGAAGGTCCGCGCGACCCCCGGCCCGCTGGACCGCGTCTCGAACCGGACGGTCACCCGGCCGTGCCCGGCGCCCTGCACCCAGCCGGTGCCGAACTCGTCGTGCACGACGTCGTCGCCGGGCCGCCAGCTCGACGAGACCACGGCCACCGGCGCGGGCGCCCGCTCGACCACCGGCACGTCCGGCGCCGGAACGGAAAGCGTGAACAGCGGATCCTGATGCGGCACCGACAGCCCGGACAGCGCGACACCGGCCAGCCGCACCCCGCCGAATTCGGTCGGGTCGATCAGCAGCCGTTCCGCCATCGCGGCGAGCTGGTCGAATTCGTCGGTGGGCGAGGCCATCGTCTCCGAACGCGTCACCGTGCTGAAATCGGTGTGCCGCAGTTTCACCACGACCGTCCGCGCGACCCGGCCGGCGTTGACGAGCCGCCGGTGCGCGTGCACGGCGAGGTCGCGGACCTCGCGCCGCAGGCTCGGCAGGTCGATCAGGTCGCGGTCGAACGTCGTCTCCGCGCTGACCTGCTTGAGCTCCGCGCGGTCGGACACCGGCCGGTCGTCGACGCCGGTCGCCAGCCGCCGCAGGTCCCGCCCGACCACACTGCCCAAAGTGGACACCGCGTCGGCGTCGGAGAGCTCGGTCAGCTGCCCCAGTGTCCGGACGCCGATCGCGCGCAGTTTCCCCTCCGCCACCGGGCCGATCCCCCACAGCACCCTGGTCGGCAGCGGCGCGAGGAAATCGCGTTCGGTGCCCTGGTCGACGACGAGCAGCCCGTCCGGTTTCGCCAGATCCGAAGCGACCTTCGCGACCTGTTTCCCCGACGCCGCCCCGATCGACGCGACCAGGCCGATGTCGGAGCGGATGTGCTCCCGCAGGCGCGCACCGAACTCCCGCACTTCCTCCGACGAAGCCCCGGCCAGTGACGGCGGTTCCGCGAAGGCCTCGTCGAGGGAGATCCGTTCCAGCACGGGCGCGTACGTGGCGACGAGGTCGAACACCCGGGTGCTCAGCAGTTCGTACAGTTTGAACCGCGGCGGCAGGATGACCCCGTTGGGCGGCAACAGCCGCCGCGCCTGCGACATCGGCATCGCCGATTTGATCCCGTGTTCGCGCGCCTGATAACTCGCGCCGGCGACCACGCCGCGCGGGCCCGCGCCGCCGACCAGGACCGGGCGGTGCGCCAGGGTCGGCCGGGTCAGCTGTTCACAGGAGGCGTAGAACGCGTCCATGTCGAGGTGGATGACCCACCGGTCATGCCCGCCCATCGCCCGGCACCTCGAGAAGACGGTGCAGGGCCTTCGTGTACTCCTCGAACGCGGCCCGGCCACGCGTGGTCAGCTCGACCAGCGTCACCGGCGTGCGATGTTCGAAGGCCTTGGTGATCCCGACGTAGCCGGCGTCCTCGAGTTTGCGCAGATGCGTCGACAGGTTGCCCGGCGTCATGTCCAGCAGTTGCTGCAACCGCGGGAAGGTGATGCTGTCCCCCGGCCCCAGGCTCGACAGGGCCACGGTGACCCGCAGCCGCGCCTGCGCGTGGATCACCGGATCCAGCTGGGGCAGCCCGTCCTCACTCATCGCGCCCGCACCAGGAAGACCAGGGACGCCACCAGGAAGCCACCGCCGCCCGCGACGCTCAGCACGAGGAAGTTGTACGGTCCCCCGGCCAGCACACTCGCCGCGCCGCACGCGATGATCCACACGCCGAGGCCGTACTGCAGTTTGCTCTGCCACAGCATTCCGCCGGCGAGGTACATCAGGCCGGTCAGCATGAGCGCGGTCCCGGACCAGAGCAACGGGATCAGGTCGGCGTCGATGCCCAGACGGATCAGCGCGGTGTTCACCACCGTCAGCCCGCCGAACGCGATCATCCAGCTCCACCCGTACATCGCCCCGACGAGCCGGGACGGGCCGTGTACGCCGCGGCCCGCGCGGATGCCGTAGATCGCCGAGTACGTCATGGCCCCGGCGAAACCGACGACGGTGAGCACGGCGGCGACCCACAGCGGCATCAACGCCGTCGGCGGGGCGGAGACGTAGATCAGCCCGAAACCGAACAGCCACACCAGACCCCAGACGGCGAGCAGCACGGCCGGATTCGGCCCGATCTCGCGCCGGGTCCGCTCCGACTGCGTGGCGATGAGCGCGAGCGACTCCTCGGGCGTCATCGGCCGCTCGTCGCCGTCCCGTTCATCCTCCACCACTTGGGAAAACTAACACGGGTTCACAGCCTCGCCGTGTCGAGCCGGAACCTCGCCATCACCACGAGCGCGGGCACCACCAGCCACGCCGCGAGCACTCCGACGGCGGTCACCATGCCCGAGCCGCCGAGCACCGGCGCGCGGCCGATCTCGCCGAGCCAGTACGTCGGCATGAGATGCCCGGCGGTGTTCATCCAGCCGGGCAGCACCTGCAGCGGGATCCACAACCCGCCGAACATGCCCAGCGGCAGCATCAGCGCGCCGGTCACGGCCTGGACCGTGTCGCCCTTGCCGAACAGGCCGATCATGAGGCCCAGTACGGCGAACGGCAGCGTCCCGAGCCACAGCGTGCCGAAGATCGTGAGCCACTGGCCGGTTTCGAGCCGGATGCCGCGGATCATCCCGGCCGCGAAGATCACCAGCAGGACGGGCAAGGCGACGAACAGCCCGGCCGCCACCTTGACCATCAGATAGCCGGGCGCGCGCAACGGCGTCAGCCGCAGGGTGCGCTGCCAGCCGTCGGTGCGCTCGGTGGCGACGCGGGTGCCGGTGAACAGCGCGGCGGTCATGGCGCCGTACGCGGCCATGTTCACCATGGTCACCGTCGCGGTCGAGATGCCAGGAGCGATCTCGCGGGCACCGAAGATCCCGCCGAACAACAGGAACATCGCCAGCGGCATGCCGATGGTGAACAACGCGAACTGCGGGCTCCGGACGATGCGCTTGATCTCCAGCGCGAGGTAGTTCAGGTTCATCGCAGCGCTCCCTCAGTCTCGTCCGTGGTCAGCGCGATGAAGGCTTCTTCCAGTCCCACAGCGGTGATTTCGATGTTCGCGGCGAGCGGGAACTCGCGCAGCAGGCCGCGGACGGCGGCGTCGGAGTCGGCACAGTTCAGTTCCGCGTGGCCGGCGCGCAGCACGGCTCGCGAGACCCCGGGCAGCGCGGCGAGTGCGGCTTGGGTGGCGTCCGGGACGACGGCGCGCAGCACCCGCCCGGCGACCGCGGCCCGCACCTCGCCGACGGGACCGTCCGCGACGACCCGGCCGTGCCGCATGAGCACCACGCGGTCCGCGTAATCCTCGGCCTCGGCGAGGTAATGCGTCGCGAAGAGGACCGTGCGGCCCGTCTCGGTGTACTCGCGCATCGACGCCCAGAACCGGCGCCGCCCGTCGACGTCCATGGCCGCCGTGGGTTCGTCGAGCACCAGCAGATCCGGATCGCCGACCAGCGCGAGCGCGAACCGGACCCGTTGCTGCTCCCCACCGGAAAGCTTGCCGCAGCGGCGGTTCGCGTACTCGGTGACACCCGCCCGCTTGAGCACCTCGCGGACCGGCAGCGGATTCCGGTGCAGCGACGCGAACAGGCCGACCAGTTCGGCGACCGTGGCGTCCCGCAGCAGCGTCCCGTTCTGCGCCATCGCGCCGACCATCCCCCGGTCCATCGCCTCGGCCGCGCTGAGCCCGGCGACCCGGACCCGGCCGTCGTCCGGCCTGCTCAGCCCCAGCAGCATGTCGATGGTGGTCGATTTGCCCGCGCCGTTCGGCCCGAGCAGCGCCACCACCTCCCCTGGCGCGACCCGCATGCTGACGTCTTCGACGGCCAGGACGTCACCGAAGCGCTTGACCAGCCCTTCGAGGCTGAACGCGTCCGCCATGACTCTCCCCCTTCGAGCACTCTGAACTACAAAGCTCACTCGCACTTTGTAACACAAAGTCCCCTGCCTCGAAAACCCCAGAAGTCCGTGAAGGCCTCCTTGAGGGACTCTGGGTCCCTCAAGGAGGCCTTCACGGACTGGGGTTAGGCGGGCACCCGGGAGAGCGCCGCGTCGGGGGCCGAAGCCGTAGCCGCGGCGGGTGCCGGAGGCGGCACCGGGAGCGGCAACGGCGCGCACTCGACGTCGGCCGTACGCCCCGGCTTGCGGTCGGGCAGGGCCCCGGTCGCCAGGTAGTCGGCGATCCGGTTGTCGACGCAAGCGTTTCCGCGCGGGGTGATGGCGTGGCTCGTGCCGCCCGGCTCACCGATCAGGCGAGCGCCGGGGAACCGGCTACGCACCTCGAGGCTGCCCTCGTACGGCGTCGCCGCGTCGAGCGTCTCGCCGATCATCAGCACACTCGGCACCTTCGAGCCGTCGACCTTCACCGGCTTGGCAGGCTTCGCGGGCCAGTACAGGCAAGGCGCGTTGAACCAGGCGTTCTGCCAGGTGAAGTACGGCGCCTTCTCGTACGTGCGCCAGTTGTCGCGCTTCCACTGCTGCCAGCTCGGCGGCCACTTCACGTCCGTGCACTGGACGGCGAGGTAGACGGCGTACCCGTTGTCGTCACCGCGTCCGCCGAAGGCCTCGAACAGACCCTTCATCGTCTGCCAGTCGCCCTTGTTGACGAACTTCGCGAGCGCGTCACCGAGCAGCGTCCAGCGCAGCTGGTAGTACGACGCCTGCTGGAAGACGTCGAGGAGTTCGTCCGGTCCGATGAAACCACCGGCCGGAACGGCGGCCACCTTCTTCAACTGCTCGTTGAAGACCTGCTTCACCGCGGCCTGCGTCTTGCCGAGGTGATAGACGTCGTCGTGCTGTGCGACCCAGCCGAACCAGATGTTCAGGTTGACGTCGAAGGCCACGTCCTGGTTGAGGTTCGCCTGGTACCAGACGTTGCGGGGGTCCACAGTGGAATCGAGGACCATCCGCCGGACGTGCTGCGGGAACAGCGTTCCGTAGACCTGGCCGAGATACGTGCCGTAGGAGTACCCGTAGAAGTTCAGCTTCTCGACGCGAAGCGCCTTGCGGATACTGTCCATGTCCTTGACCGTGTCGGTCGTCTTGATGTTCTCCAGCAGCGCGCGGCTGTTCTTCTCCGCGCACGCGTCGGCGTAGGACTTCGAGCGCTGCAGCCAGGTCTTCTCCAGCTGCCGCGTCGTCGGCACGTAGTTCGGCCGGTTGTAGTCCATGTAGTCCGGGATGCACGAAAGCGCGGGTTTGCTGGAGCCGACGCCGCGCGGGTCGAAGCCGACCCAGTCGTAGGCGTCGCCCGCGTGGTTCGGCACGCGGGTGCCGCGGGTGGCGAGCAGCAGCCCGGAACCGCCGGGGCCGCCGGGGTTCGTGAGCATGACGCCCTGGTACTGCGCCTCGGGCGTCTTGTGCTTGACGCGGCTGAGCGCGAGCTGGATCTTCTCGCCGCGCGGCCTCGAATAGTCCAGTGGAACGGACAGGTGACCGCATTCGGCACCGGCGTTGATCAACGTCGGGTCGGTGCACGCTCCCCAGGTGATCGTCTCGACGGGCTGCGCCGCCTCCGCCGCGCCGGCGGGCGCGGTCACCGCGACCGAGGCGAGCGTGGCCGCGGCCAGCGCGGTGATGAGAACACGTCTCAAGGTTTCTCCCTTTCCCTCCAAAGGTGAAAGCCCCGAAACCCTATCCACGTCCATGACCTGCGGAAGCCTTCCGGCGAAGGTCCCTACCAACGGCGGGTCCCGATCGCGGCAAACCGGGCAACCGGTTAATCGGTTGGGAGGCCTCGCGGGCCTCGCTAGGCTGTCGATCATGATCCGCCGCATCCGCGTTCGCGCCCTCTGACCCCACTTCACGGATCCGGACAGGACACATGCAGAACCAGCACATCGCCATGATCGGCTCCACCGCGCCGAGTCACATCTACCCCTCGTTGGCGATCATCCGCGAGCTCGTCGCCCGCGGGCATCGGGTCAGCTACGCCGTGGGCGAGCCGCTCACCGGGTTGATCGCGCCGACCGGGGCCGAGGTCGTCTCGCACCCCTCGATCCTCCCGCTCGGCGATCAGTCGGCGTGGCCGGAGGATCCGGCGTCACAGATGCGGGTCTTCCTCGACGAAGGCATCCAGGCGATGCCGGTGCTCACCGACTTCTACGACGACAACCGCCCGGATCTGGTGCTGTACGACATCGGCGGGCTTCCGGGGCCACTGCTGGCGAGGCGTTACGGCGTTCCCGCGGTGCAGCTTTCCCCGACGTATGTCGCCTGGGAAGGCTACGAGGAGGACATGGGCGAGATCGTCACCGCGATCCGGACCTCACCGTCCGGAAAGGACTATTTCGCCACGTTCACCCACTGGCTGAACGAGAACGGCATCGAGGCCGACGCCTGGGACTGGATCTCCCATCCGGAGCAGGTGCTCGCGCTGCTGCCGAGGGCGATGCAGCCGAACGTCGAGCGGGTGCCGTCGTCGGTGCGGTTCGTCGGCCCGGCACTGGACCCGGAACGTCTGGCCGGTCGGAGCTGGACCCCGCCGTCGAGCGGCCGGAAGGTCCTCCTGATGTCGCTCGGCACGGCGTTCACCGACCAGCTCGACCTGTTCCGCGCGTGCGTCGACGGGTTCCGCGACTCGGACTGGCACGTGGTCATCTCGATCGGCCAGACCGATCCGGCCGCGCTCGGGCCGCTGCCGGAGCACATCGAGGTGCGGTCGTTCGTGCCGCAACTCGCGGTGCTGGAGGCCGCGTCGGCGTTCATCACGCACGCCGGTATGGGCGGCAGCACGGAATCGCTGTGGTACGGCGTGCCGACCGTCGCGATCCCGCTGGCGACCGACGGTTTCGGCAACGCGGCGAAACTGGCCGAACTCGGCGTCGGTGAACAGCTTCCGGCCGACGAGGTGACGGCATCGACGCTGCGTGCCGCCGTCGAGCGGGTGGCCGGTTCGCCCTCGGTGGCCGCGCGGCTGGCCGAGGTGCGGGCCGAGACCCGCGGGAACGGCGGGATCGAGCGGGCCGCCGATGCCGTGGAGTCGTTCCTCCCGTAGTCCCTCAGGAACGCCATGAAAGGTCCTTTCCTTGCAAAATTTGCAAGGAAAGGACCTTTCATGGCACGCGCGTCAGGTACCCCGGATCTCGTTCAGGTAGTTGTAGATGGTGTACCGCGTGACGTCGAGTTCCCCGGCGAGGTGGTCCACCGAGTCCTTGATGAGGAAGAACCCCGCCTCGTCCAGTTCCCGGACCACGGCCGCCTTGTGGCGTTTCTTCATCAGGTCCACCGGGATCCCCGCCTTCGCCACCGCGCGCCCGACCAGGAACCGTTGCAGGCTGTCGACGTCCGGCGGAAACGTCTCGGGCTCGTGCCCGTTGGCCTTCGGCGCACCGTCGGACAGCCGGTTGACGCACAGGCAGCCGATCGCGACCCCGTCCGCGTCCCGCAGGAACAACGTCGACGAGCGGATCGCGCGCCCGTCGGGGCCGTGGGTCTCGTAGTTCGTCAGATCCTGCGTGGTGCCCCGGCGGACGAGCCCCAGCAGCAGATCCGTCATCGGCCCGCCGACCGTCCGGCCGGTGAGATCGCCCGCGATGGCGACGATCGAGTCCGGCAGCCTGCTCAGATCGTGCAGCAGGACTTCGTTGCCCGGCCCCAGCATCGCGGCGAGCGCGTGCACCGCCGGGACGAGCGCGGTGAGCAGATCGCCGGAGGCCGCGGACGCGACAACGGGCGCCTCGAAGACACGAGCCGGCTTCTTCAGCCGTTCCAACGCCGAACGCACCTGCTCCGCCGCACTCGCCGGAGTGGACGCGTGCGGCGACAGCCGGACGTGTTCCGGCCGCACGGTCGCCGCGATCCCGGCGTTCGCCAGCGCGGAACCCACCTGTTCGGCCGCGTGCCCCGCCAGCGTGAAGGCGAGGATCCCGGCCCGTCGCTCGACGGCGGAAACCACCTCGCCACCAACCGACTTCACGACTTCTTCGAGTTCGCCGACCCGTTCGGCGATCCGCCCGGCGATGGCGCCGACGCCCGCTTCCTCGACCAGTTCCAGCGCGGCCGCGAACGCGCCCGAGGTGATCGGGCTCAGGTTCGAGATCGACCACGCGGCCGCGGTGTCGTCGGCCGGATGGATCTCGTCGTCGAACAGACCGGGGTCGCGGGCGCCGGTCCAGCCGGAAAGGATCGGCTCCATCCGCTCCAGCGCGCGATCCGACAGCACGGCGAAACCGGTGCCCCAGCCCGCCCGCAGCCATTTCTGCCCGCCGACGACGAGTACGTCCGCGACCTCCCACGGCGCCTCGGTCACGCCGAAGCCCTGGATCCCGTCGACCACGAGGAGCCGGTCCCCCACCACCTCGCGGATGGCCGCCAGATCGGCGCGGTACCCGGTGCGGAAATCGACCGCGCTCACGCTCACCAGCGACGTCTCCGGGGTCAGCGCCGCCTTCACCGCGTCCGCGGTGACGTTGCCCAGCGGCAGCCGCCGCACGGTCAGCCGTCCCGCCCGTTCCGCGCGGGCCCATGGGTAGGTGTTGGCCGGGAACTCCGCCGCCGACACCAGCGCCTCACCGCCCGGCGCGTTGAACGCCGCCTGGAACAGGCCGAGACTCGTGTGCGGCAACAGCACCGTGTGGTCGGTGTCGCTGCCGGAAAGCCGCGCGGCGGCGGCCTTGGCCCTGGTCTCCTGCCGCATCAGGTCGTCCACAGTGGACGGACCAGCCTTGGTCGAAGCGTCGAGCAGGCTCGCCGTCGTGTCGAGCACGGCGTGCGACGGCGGTCCGAACCGGGCGAAGTCGAGGTACCCGGCGGGCTCGCCGAACTGCAGCAGGTACCGCGGCGAGATCCGCGTCATGCGAGGACCCTGGCCAGGAACTGCCTGGTCCGCTCGTGCTTCGGGGAGCTCAGGAGCTCCCCCGGCGGACCGGTCTCGACGACCCTGCCGTCGGCCATGAACACCACCTCGTCCGCGGCCTCGGCCGCGAACCCCATCTCGTGCGTCACCACGACCATCGTCATCCCCTCCGCGGCCAACGTACCCATCACCGCCAGCACCTCGCCCACGAGTTCCGGGTCGAGCGCCGACGTCGGCTCGTCGAACAGCATCAGCTTCGGTTTCATCGCGAGCGACCGGGCGATCGCGACCCGCTGCTGCTGCCCGCCCGAAAGCTGCGCCGGGTACGCGTCGGCGCGATGCGCGAGGCCGACCCTGTCAAGCAGGTCGAGTGCCTGCTCCCGGGCCTCCTCCAGGGGGACGCCGAGCACGCGCACCGGCCCCTCGACGACGTTCTGCAGCGCCGTCCGGTGACCGAACAGGTTGAAGCGCTGGAACACCATGCCGATGTCGCGCCGCTGCCGGGCGACCTCGCGTTCCTTCAGCTCGTACAGTTTGCCGTCGCGCAGCCGGAACCCGATCGGCTCGCCGTCGACCCAGACCTGCCCGGCGTCGATCGTCTCCAGATGGTTGACACAGCGCAGGAAGGTGCTCTTCCCCGCGCCGGACGGGCCGAGCAGGCAGACGACCTGTCCTTTGTGGACTTCGAGGTCGATGCCGCCCAGTACCTCGGTGTGGCCGTAGCTCTTGCGGACGCCGACGGCCTTGAGCAGTGGCTCAGACACGTTCACTCCTCACCAGTGGCGCGGTGCGCAGGGCCTTGGCGGCGCGGGAGAACGCGCTCCGCGACCGGTCTTCGGAGTCGAAGGCGCGCTCCAGGTAGTGCTGCCCCACCCCGGCGACGGTCACCACGACCATGTACCAGACGGCGGCGGCCAGCAGGGTCTCCATCACCAGCAGGTTGTTGGACGAGATGTTGTTGGCGGCGTGGATCAGTTCGGTCACGCCGATCACCGACGCCATCGACGTGCCCTTGAGCATGTTGATGAAGTCGTTGCCGGTCGGCGGGATGATCACCCGCATCGCCTGCGGCAGCACCACGCGGCACAGTGTCGCGCCCGGCGACATCCCGATCGACTTCGCCGCCTCGGTCTGTCCACTGTCGACACTGTTCAGCCCGGCGCGGACGATCTCCGCCATGTACGCGCTTTCGTTGAGCGCCAGGCCGAGTAGCGCGGCGGTGAACGCGGTGATCAGCACGTTGGTCTGCTCGTGCAGCAGGTGGCCGCCGAACGGCAGCGGGATGGAGATGAACTCGAAGACCAGCGCCAGGTTGTACCAGATCAGGATCTGCAACAGCACCGGAAGCCCGCGGAACAGCCAGATGTAGCCCGCCGCGAACCAGCGCGCCACCGGATTCGCCGACCGGCGCATCAACGCGATCACGATCCCGATGACGATCGCCGATACCTGCGCGATCACCGCGAGCAGCACGGTGTTGAGCAGGCCGACCGCCATCACGCGGTACCACAGGAAATCGGGGACCGAATCCCATTGGATCTGCGCGTTGCCGAGCGCGATCCCGAGCAGGATCAGCAGCGCCAGGATGATCGCGGCGCTGACCCACCGGCCCCAGTGTTTACGCCGGACGATCGGCAGCGGCTCAACTTCCGCCATTGAGCTTCGCCTCCTTGAGCGCGCCCTGCTCGACGCCCCATGCCTGGAGGATCTTGCCGTAGCCGCCGTCGGCGATCAGCGACTGCAGTGCCTTCTGGATCGACTCGGCGAGCGGCTTGTTCTCCTTGTTGACGCCGATCCCGTACGGCCCGCCGTTGATCGGCTCACCGGGGACGACCTCGAAGAACTTGCCCTCGCCCGCGGTCCGCGAGATGTAGACCGCGCTGGGCAGGTCGTTGAGGATGGCGGCGACCCGGCCGGTGCGGAGCTGGTTCTGGTTCTGGGTGTCGGAATCGGTCGCGGTGACGGTCAGCGCGGGCTTGCCGGCTTGAGCGCATTTGCCGTTCTGTTCTTCGGCGAACTTCTGGTGGCTCGTCCCCTGCACCACCGCGACGTTCTTGCCGCACAACGTGTCCGGCCCGGAGATCCGGTCGGGGTTGCCCTTGCGGACCATGATCGTGATGCCGGACGAGAAGTAGTCGACGAAATCGATCTGCGCCTGCCGGGTCTTCGTGTCGTTCATCGCGGCCATCGTGAGGTCGACGCGGCCGGACTGGAGGCTCGTGATCAGCGAACCGAACGCCATGTCCTGGTGGTGCACGGTGACGCCCAGCTTCTTGCCGATGGCCTTGGCGAGGTCGACCTCGTAACCGATCGGGGTCTTGCCGTCGGCGGCGTAGAAGTTGTTGGGCGCGGACTGCAGGTTCGAGGCCAGGTGCAGCATCCCGGCCTGCGTGTACTTCGCGGGCAAGGTGCCGGCGACGGCGGCGTCCTTCTGGACGGACTCGATCAGCGCGGTCGTGTCCGGGATCGCGGCGGGCGCGCCGGGGGCCGCGGGTTCCTGGCCGCCGGCGCCGTCGGGCCCGCCTCCGCAGGCCGCGGTGACGAGCGCGGCCAGGCCGGTGAGCACGGCCAGGCGCCAGGTTCGGTTCAGGGTGAGCGGCGTCGACGGCATGACGGACCTCCACGGGGGGCTTCGGGTGGTCGCCGACGCTACAACTGGGTGTTGAAGAGGTCAACTGACTGTTGAAATCTTGTCCGGTCGGATGTCATGAAAGGGCCGTTCAGGACAAAAGATGTCCTGAACGGCCCTTTCATGACACTTCAGCGAGCGGCTGGCGCCGCGGGATCAGACCGCGATGTAGTTCCCCGAGAGGATGATCAGGACCTGCACGGTGATGCCGGTGCCGTAGTAGTCGTCGGCCTGCGGCGACCAGGACGTGACGCGGGTCCACAGCTTGTCCAGCCAGGCCTGGCTGCCCGGGTCGTTCATCGCCGCGATGGCGAACGACGCGGTGAAGCAGGGGTGCTCGCCGGACTCGCCCGAGATCTTGGAGCCCGACAGCGTGTAACCCTGGTTGATCTTGGCGGGGTCGCCGCCGGTGGCCTGCTGGATCCAGGTGTTCATCTTCCGCACCTGACCCTGCGCCGGGCTGCCCGACACGGTGACGCCGTCGACGCCGAGGCGCCACGGGTCACGGCAGGCGTTCCAGCTGAAGTGCTGCGGGTGGTCCTCCATGAAGTCCGACGGCGCGGGCTTCGGCGTGGCGTTGGTGCCGACGACGAAGTCCGGGATGAGGCCGGTCTTCGGCGCGTACTTCTCCTGCAGCTGCGTGACGGCCTTCTCCTGCCGGGCCCGCACCTGCCCCCAGAACGAGTCCCCAGTGGCCTTTTCGAACGCGCGAAGGTGCCCCGGCATCCAGTCCGAGGAGCGCGAGCTGTTGATGTACTTGCCGCTGTCGGCCCAGTCCGCCAGCCGCATGAACTTGGTGTCGGGGTTGACCTCGCTGCGCTTGATCGCCTTGATGATCCGCAGCGCCTCGGCCTTGTAGTTGACCGAGCCCCCGCTTCCCCAGACCTTGTCGGCGATGAGCAGGCCGTAGGCGATCTCGAGGTCGCCGTCGGTCGCCGAGTCACCGCCGTTGACGCTCTTGCAGTTCGGGTCCTGTTCGGCGGCGTGCAGGTCCTTGTCGATCACGGACGGGTGCGCCTTCACGAACTTGAGGATGCCGTCGAAGACGGTGCGCGCCTGCGGGTCCTTGTCGCCCATCATGGCCGCGATGGTCATGCCGTAGCCCTGACCCTCGGCGACGAAGGCGTGGTCGGCGTCCGGCGCCTTGACCGCGTAGGTGCCCGTGCCGCACTTGGTGGTCAGGAAGTTCTTCTTCCAGAAGTCGTAGTACTTGGCCAGCGCCGCGTCCTGCGCCGACTGGCTCGCCGACGGGCGCAGAACGCCCGGCAGGTAAGGCGTCCCCTGAGTGGTCGCCGCGGTGGCGGGGGCGGTCGTGGCGACCAGCCCGGCGGTCAGCACGGCCGCGGCCAGCACTGTCCGAACGGTCTTTCTCATGGCTCCTCCGGAAACGTCGTTGGTGGCGGCGGCGCGTTCCGAGAGTGACATCCGGATCGGGCAAAAACAAGAGAGTTAAGAAAGTTTCCTTACTATTACCTCAAATGACGCCTACGTGAACAGTGGCCTAGCGTTGACACCATGAAGATCGACCTGAGCGAACGCGGCGAAGCCTTCCGGGAATTCTGGACCGAACGGCATCTCGCCACCCTGACCACCGTCCGCCCGGACGGCACCCCGCACGTCGTCGCGGTCGGGGTCACGGTGGACTTCGAGGCGGGGATCGCCCGGGTGATCACCTTCCGCTCGTCCAAGAAGGCACGCCTGGTCAAGGAAGCGGGCGAAAACGGCATTCCGGTCGCCGCCTGCCAGCTCGACGGGCCCCGGTGGTCCACTTTGGAGGGACGCGCGGTACTGCGCGAAGACCCGGAGTCCGTGCGCGACGCCGAGAATCGCTACGCCGCGCGCTATCGGCAGCCCAAGCCGAACCCGGAACGGGTGGTCATCGAGATCACCGTGACGCGGGTGCTCGGCAACGCCTGACAGCCCCGCGTCTCGCGACACCGCCGACAAGTCCGCGAAGACCCTTCGCGGGCTTCAAGATGAGCCGTGCCGCCCATGGGCGGCACGATCCCGACTCGGATTGTCCACAGAGGACATTCCACGGCGATCGAATGTCCGGTTCATGCCTGCATGCACAGTTCCGCGTGGGGTCGTGAGTGGCAAAGAAGGTTAGAACGACCATTACCACTCACGACCGTCGCGCAATACTGCACAAAGTGCTCAAATCGGGCACCTTAACCGGCGAGCACCAGCCGCGTGTACTCGTCCAGGATCTCGCCGAGATCGGTGAACCCACCCGCCGAGGCCACCTGCTGATAACCCACCAGCATCGCCAGCCCGAGCGAGGTCACGACCTCCGCGCGACGCCGATCGGGGATCAGCTCGGCCACCACCCTCCCGACCGTCTTGACCCGGGCGTCGTCGACGCGTTTCTGCGCCACGCGAACGGTTTCGTCGTTCGCCGCCCAGGCGCGGATGGCCGCCTCCGAGCGATGGCGGAGTCCGCGCGTCAGGCTCATCAGCGCGGCGAAATCCGCCTCGGGGCCACCGGAACCGAAGTCCAGTTCCCGCAGGATCCGCACCTGCCGCTGCGCCCAGAAGTCGAGCAAGGCGCCCACGAATCCGGGCCAGCCGCCGAAATGGTGGTAGAAGGATCCGCTGGTGACGCCGAGGCGTCTGCCGAGCGCGCCGACGTTGAGCCCGGCGAACCCGGACTCCGCGAGGATCTCCAGCGCCGCGTCGAAGTACTGCTCGCGGCTGACGGTCGACGGCATCAGACCGCGCGCTCCCGTCCCTCCCAGTACGGGCGCCGCAACGTGCGTTTGAGGATCTTGCCGGTCGCGTTGCGCGGCAACGCCTCCACGAGCTCGACCGTCCGCGGGCATTTGTAATGCGCCAAGCGTTCCCGGCAGTACTCGACGAGTTCGTCGGCGTCGACGCGCTCTCCCGGAGCCGGGGCGACGACGGCCTTGACCTGCTCGCCCCAGCGATCGTCGGGGATCCCGATCACGGCGACCTCGCCGACCGCGGGATGTTCGGCGATGACCCGCTCCACCTCGGGCGAGTAGACGTTCTCGCCACCGGTGATGATCATGTCCTTCACGCGGTCTTCGATGAAGACGAAACCTCCGTCGTCGACCCTGCCGACGTCACCGCTGCGGACCCAGCCGTCGACGATCGTCTCAGCGGTCGCCTCCGGTTTGCCCAGATAGCCCGCCATCGCCTGATCGGTGCGGAACCACAGCTCGCCGGGGGTCCCCGGCTCGGCGTCTTCCAGCGTCGCCGGGTCGACGACGCGCATCCCCACCGCGGGGAGCACCGTGCCCGCCGACGCCAGCCGCTCGGGCCGGGCGGGGTCGCGATGCGCATCCGGACCGAGCGTCGTCACCACCCCGGACAGCTCGGTCATGCCATAGACCTGCACGAACCGGGTGTCCGGCCAGCCCGCGAGTGCCTTGCGCAGCAACGGGAGCGGCATCGGCGAAGCGCCGTAGCCCAGGTACTTCAACCGCGCGAACGCGGCGACGGCCTGCTCCCCCGCCTGCATGATGCCGGCGACCACGGCGGGCACCAGGAACGCGTGCGTGACCCCTTCGGCGAGCGCGCCCAGCAGCGACCTGCCGTCGGGCTCGCGCGTCATCGTCGTCGGCCGCCCGTAGTGGAAACCGATGATCGCGTAACAACTCCCGCCGACGTGGAACAGCGGCATCGCGACCAGGTTGCGGTCGCCGTCGCCCATCGGGAACGCGGCGCCGGCGTTGCGGCTGTGCGCCAGCAGGTTCCGGTGCGTCAGGACGGCGCCCTTGGGAAAACCGGTGGTACCGCTGGTGTAGATGATCAGCGCGCCGTCGTGTTCATCGACCTCGGGTGAGACGTCGGCAGGCGTCGCCCCGGCCAGGAAGTCCTCGTACTGGTCCTCTTCTCCCCCGACGACGATCACGCGCTCGACCGACGGCAGCCGATCGCGCAGCGCCTCGACGGCGGGCAGCAGTTCCGGTCCGGCGAAGACGATCCGCGCGCCGCTGTCACCGAGGACGTACGCCAGTTCCTCGGGGGCGAGACGCCAGTTGACGACCGCGTTCGCCGCCCCGAGCGAGGACGCGCCGAAGGTCACCTCCAGGCAGGCGGGCGTGTTCTTGTCGACGAAGGCGACCCGGTCGCCTCTGCCGATTCCGGCGGCCGCGAGCGCGCCGGTGACGCGCCTCGCCCGGTCGTCGAGTTCGGCCCAGGTGAGCCGCCGCCCCGGGAACGAGAGGGCCTCCCGCTCGGGGATCGCCTTCGCCCAGTGCGCGAAAAGTTCACCGAGAAGCCGCACATCCGGACGCGCGTCATCGGGCATGCCGGACCCCTTTCGCCTGGTCAGAGCCGCCATAGAGTGCTCTATGGTGACTCGGTGACCAGCAGGCGTCAAGCCACGAACAGGCTGAGCAGTCCCTCGACCGAGCGCACGATCACCCGGGCGGCGGCGCGTTCGGCGTGCGCGGCGTCGGCCCGTTCCGCCTCGTGCCGCCAGCGGACGAGGGCGCTTTCGGCACCCGCGTGGATCTCGGCCGGATCCGCGTCGGGTTCGAGACCGAGCCGCTCGGTGGGCGCGAGTCCCTGCGCGCCGAGCAGCCGGACGGCCTCCTCGGCGCTCTCCCCGGACAACGCCGTACGGCCGCCGCGGATACCCGCGATGAGCCGCAGTTCCCGGAAGTCGTGCGCGGCCGCGGCGAAGCGTTCCACGCGGGCGGCAAGCCGGTCACCGTGCGGAAGTGGTTCCGCGGCGAGAAGGCTTTCCAAGCGCAACACCGCCGTGCGCGCCTTCAACGCTTCGGCCCGCGCGACGAAGCATCCGGCGAGCGTGTCCCTCAGGTCGCCGAGACCGCTTCGGTGCACGAGTTCCGCCGAGAGTTTGAGCCTGCTGTCGCAGCCGGTGCGGATCAAGGTGATCGCCAGCCGGACGCCGTAGAGCCCGAACCGCGACACCAGGTGTTTCCGCGACTCCGGCGAGACCCGCACCGGGAACGGATCGTCCACAAAGGAATCCACGGACAGCAGATACCGCTCCAGCTCCGGCCGGGAGATCGACGCGAGCGCGCGCAGCACCTCGAATTCGTCGTCCCGCAACGCTCGTCCCGCGTAGCCCAGCTGTCCGGCGACCGCGATGACTCCTTGGAATCCCGCGCAATCCGGGTTTTCGCGCCAGGCCCGGCGTGCCAGCTGTTTCGCGGTGAGCAAGGCGTCGATCCGGCCCGCGCCGACCTCGTCCGCCCGGCCGAGAACCAGAACCGAGTTCACCGCGGTCTGCCGCGCGAACGCCGAACCGCCCACCGACCGCGTTCCGGCGAGTTCGTCGGGTTCGAGATGGCGCACCAAACGCACCGTCGCGTCGACGTGTTCGGCGAAAGCCGGAGTGTCGAACAGATCGATCTCGCGCAGGGCCCGCGTCGGCCATTCCGCCAACGCGGAGACCAAAGTGGACTTCCCGGTTCCCGGCGTGCCGATGAAGCCGACGCGCAGCGGTTCGTCCAGCCGCTCCAGGCATTCCCGCAGCATCGCCACGGCGTGCGGGCGATCCCGGTAATGCGCGGCGGCCTCGTTCAGCAGTTCCCGGACGTCCAGAGCGGTCACGCCGACAGCTCCCGGCGCGGCGCGGCGCCGGTGCCGAGTGCCCCCGCCTTCCGGTGCAGAGCGGCCAGCCGGTCGATCTCCTTCTTGACCCGCTGAGTACGCCGGTCCCGTTCGGCGGAGCCCGCGATGATCAGTTCCCGTTGCCGCGTCAGCTCTTCCGAAAGCTGGTCGGACAGCGCGGCGAAATGGTCGCGCAGGCGCCGCTGCACCTGACGGACCTCGTCCTTGATCTCCTTGCTGAACCGGATGAACACGTCGTCCACATGGCGCTGCGCCGCGGCCTTCGCCAACGCCTGGCGGCGCTGCAACCGCATCCCGCCTTCGTCACGCACGCTCTTGGTGGCGAACGCGACACCCGCGCCGAGCGACACCGGGTTGATCAACGGCAGCCCGGCGAGACTGGTGACCAGGCCGAACATCAGCACGCCACCGTAGGAACCGCGCAAGCCGGTGAAGAGTTTCTGCCCGATCTTGAACCGCTCGATCTTGGGCGTGCCGACCTCGGGGATCGAGTCCACTCCGGACCCGGTCAGTGGCAGTTCCGGGGCGTGGCCGTAATGCGGCCCGAAGGTCGACGCCACCGCTTGCGCGATCCACTCCGACCGGTCGGACACCCAGTTGTAGTTCGTCTCGACGGCCTCGGCGAGGTTCTCTTCCAGCCAGGTCTGGAACTCCGGCCAGATCTGCACCGGGTCGCCTTCGTCGAAGGTGCGGTCGACATGCCGCACGATCACCCGGGTCCGCTCGCGCAGATCGTATTCGGCGTCGGAGATCAGGTCGGTGATCTCGTCGGACAACATGTTCTGCCAGCGGACGTTCTGCCGCCGCAGTTCCTCGGTGCGCCGTTGTGCCTGGTGCAGCAGGGTGACCTGGTCGACGCCGTTGTCCTGCGAGACCGCGTTCAGCCGGGTTTGCAAGGTCTCGACCAGTTCGACCGCCGCCGCGCGCACACTCACCGCGACGGCGAGCGCGCGGGTGCGTTCGATCGGGCGCGCGGCCTGTTCTCCCACCCAGGTCAGGAGTTCCGGGAAGCCCGACCGTCCGTTGAGGGCCGCGTCACCGGCCTTCGCGGCGGCTTGCCGCACCGTCGCGGACACGGGGAAGACATCGGCGACGACACCGGTCTCCGACAGCGCGGCGCGATTGCGGGCGGCGAGTTCCCGCCAGTCCGGGCTCACGTCGATCTTGGTCAGCGCCAGCACCAAGGCGGGGCACCAGGTCCGGATGTGCCTGGCCAGCGCGAGTTCGGCGGGCTGGAGTTCCTGTGTCGCGTCGGAGACGAGGATCACCGCGTGCGCGTCGGCGAGGACGTCGAGTGTGGCCGCCGTGCGCGGGGACCGGGGATCCCCGATCGCCGGGGTGTCCACGAGCACCAGGCCGGTGCCGAGGAGTTCGCGCGGCAGGCCGACTTCGACCCGGCGCAGCGACCCGGGCGGCCGGACCTCGAGTTCCTTGGCGAGGTCGCCGACCGGCACGTTCTCCCGCGCGTGCCCGACCAGGATGGCGGCGGGGTCGGCGGCGTACCCGATCTCCGTGGGAACGGCGGGCGTACTCGCGTCCCCGACGGCGCAGACCGGCGCGTTCAGCAGCGCGTTGAGCAGGTAACTCTTGCCCTGCTTGGGAAAACCGACCACCGCGATCCGGGTGCCCGGCGCCCGTTGGTCTCGTCTACGCCGGAGCCGTTCGGCCAGGTCGGCGCGGCCGTGGGCGGCACAGGCGTCCAAGGTCTCGTTGAGCACGTCGAGCCAGGCGGGGGCTGTCACGGGGATGCAGTGTTCCCTTAACCAAGCGCGGAATCAATGTGGCATGGGCCAACATGCCGTGCGGGCCCCGCGACCTGCGGCGGTCGCGGGGCCCTGGCACAGAGCTGAAAAATGTTCGGATCAGCCGATGTGGATGTCGTTGTTCGAGGCGATGTCGCCGGCCCCGAGGTTGATGTCGCCCACGTGGCCGATGTTGTTGGCCACACCGGAGACGACGTCGTGCACGTCGTTGACGCCCGCGTGGTTCGCGACATCGTTCACGACGTTGTCGGTGACGTCGGTCGCGACGTTGTCGGTCACGTCGCTCGCGACGTTGCCGTTGCCGATGTCGTGCGCCTTGCCCGCGATGTCGTGCACCTTGGTGGTGACGTCCGCGACGCCCGTCGTCTGACCGATGACGCTGGTCAGGTCGCCGACCGTGGACAGGAAGTTCGGGGCGTCGCCCGCGACACCGTCGGCGCGCGGCAGGTCGCTGGTCAGGTCGCCGACGGCCGGGACCGAGTCGACGGCGGGCAGACCGGCGGCGTCCACGGCCGGGACGCTGTGGGCCAGGTCGGTCGCGCTGTCGACGGCGCCGTTGGCGAGGTCGCCGGCCTGGCCGACGGAAGCGGCGTCGAGGCCACGCGAAAGGTCGTCGGTCAGGCCGAAGCTGCCGACGGTGTTCTGCGCGAGGGCGGTCACGCCGGCGGCGGCGTTCGACACGTCGGTCACGTCGGAGACGGCCGGGACGGCGGACAGGCCCGGGACGTCGACCGGCAGGTCGCCCACGGCGGGCACGGCCGGGACGGCGGGCAGGTCGCCCAGCTCCGGCAGGCCGCCGAGCTCCGGAAGACCCGGCACGGACGGGAGACCGGCCTCGGGCAGGCCCGGCAGGGAGCCGGCACCGGGGACCGCGACCGGCAGACCGGCGGTCAGCGCGGTGAGCTGGTCGATCGCGCCCTGGACGCCGTCGGCGCACTCGCCGTCGGTGCCGTTGACGGCGTTCGTGACGCCGCCGAAGCCGGCCAGGTTGTCGGCGGTCGCGGCGGTGGTTCCGGTGAGGTCGGTGGCGGTGCCGACCGGGACGAAGTCGAGCACCAGCGGGACGACCTCGTGCACGTCGGCGGCGTTGATGTCACCGAGGCCGGCGTCGGCCAGCACCTGCTGCGGGTCGTTGGCGAACGCCGCGCGGGCCGCGGTGTCGTTCAGCAGGTTCAGCGTGAAGTCGTGCAGGGTCTGGACGGAACCCATGAAAGGACTCTCCTGGGGGTCTAGGTCGGTGGGGCGCGCCCAGCGGCCGGAGGGCACGGCTGAGCGCAGGTCACCGAAGCTAGTGAGCCGGTACCCGTGGGCACATCGGGGATCACTCCTGGTCGTCGCTCACTCAGCCAATAGGGGATCGGTATGACATCGTTAGGGCGTTAGGGGCTTAACCGAGACGCACTCGGTTGGGTTTAATGCCAACCCTCACCCGGATGGGTCAAGCCGTTCAGGTGAGTGGCCCTATTTGGTCCTTAGGGGCTGGTCAAGCGAAGGAGGATGCTCGTTGCCCTACGTCCTCGGCATCGATATCGCCTCGACCCGCACCACCGCCGCCACCTGCGTGAACTCCGGCGACGGCTGGAGCGTGCCCGAGCCGTCGTGGCTCGGCGCGCGCGGCCCGGCGGCGGCGTCGGCGGTGTTCCTCGACGACGACGGCTACCTGCTCACCGGGGACGCCGCGGTCGAGGCGGGCCGGTCCGCGCCCGCCCGTCTGCTCACCGGGTTCCACGAACGGGTCGGCGACGACGTTCCCGTGATCGTCGGTGGCGAGCGGTTCCCCGCCGAATCCCTCAGCGCGGTCCTCGTCGACGCGGCGGTGGATCAAGCGGCCGAACGCTTCGGTGAGAAACCGCACCACATCGTGCTCACGCATCCCGTCGGCTGGGGTTCGTTCCGCCGCGACCTGCTGCGCCGGGCGCTGGCGGAAGCCGGATTCCCCCGTGCCGCACTGGTGGCGTCGCCCGTCGCCGCACTGCACGCGTACCTCGCCCCGCACGGCGACGTCACCGCCGGTGTCTGCGAATTCGGCCCGGACGGCGCGGTCGTCACGATCGCCGCCGCCACCGCCGTCAACGGCTGGCAACCCGTCAAAACGCTGGAAGGTGTCGACCCCGCCGAAGCCGTCGGCAAGGTCTTCGAACTCGCGCACGGCGCCGGGGTCCCGCCCCAGGCGCTGGCGGGCATCGTGCTTTGCGGCGAGGCACCGCCGGTTCCCGGCCGGACACGGTGCCCCGTCTTCGCGTCGAGCGACCCGGTGCTGACGGTGGCGACCGGTGCCGCCAACATCGCCGCGCGACGTGACCTTCCTCAACCCGGCGGCGCGGGATCGCACGCCGTCGCGACCGTCGAAACCACCCTGCTCCCCCGGGTCGACACCCCCGAAGAGCTCACCGAGCGGCCCGAACGGCCGCCGGTGGACATCACCCCGTTCCCCTTGCCAGAACGCACCGGGGCGGCGAAACTGCTCAGCCGGCGCAAGCCCCTCGTCGCCGGCGCCGCGGTCGTGGTGCTGGCCGCGACCACCCTGCTGCTCACCCTGACCACTCGAGAAGCCACCGCCGACAAGGGTCCCGAAGCCCCTCCCACCACTTCGAGCTCGTGCGCGCCGCCCACCCCCGGTGCCACCGATTCCCCCGAAGGTCGCTGTTGAACGCACTGCTCGACCAGCCCGGCATCATCCAGCCGGGTGCCCGGCGCCTGCTCGACGAGGTGACCACCGCCCCGGAAGTCCCGGTGCGGGTCACCGTCGTCGCCCCCGGCGGGTACGGCAAGACCCATCTGCTCGGCCTGCTCGGACGTCGCTACGCCGACGTCGGTGTCGAGGCACTGCTGATCGACGACGCCGACCAGCTCGACGACGACGAGCTCGCGAAGATCAAGGCACGGACGGAGGAAACGACGGCGCCCGTGGTGCTGGCCTTCCGGACGGCGCGCACGAAGGCGTTGCGCACGCTCGCCGATTCCTTCGGCAGATCGGTGTCTTTGGGCGCTTTCGGCGTCGACGACGTCCGGAAGCTCGTCGAGCACTCCGGCGGCGACGCGGCCACCGCGGCCGAAGTCCACCTCAAAACCGGTGGTGTGCCGGGACTCGTCGTGCGCGCGGTCACCGGGCGGCTCGCGGACTTCCGCGGCGAACTGGAGCAGCTGGACGACGACGTGCACCGCTTCCTGATCGCGGCGGAGGCGGGCGCGGGCCGGAATCTCGATCTCCTCGCCGCGCTCCTGAACCGCGATCGCGAAGGTCTCCCCGAGGTCTTCGACAGTGCCAGGGCGACCGGTCTCCTCGGCGAGGACGACGTCCTGCTGCCGATCGCGGCCGAAGCCATCCGGACCTGGGGTTCGCCGGGACGACGGCTGACGGTGCTGCAGCGGCTCGTGGAACTCCAGTTGCGGGACGGGCTTCCGGTGCTGGACCTCGCGAAGTCGTTGCTGGGAACGGGAAGTTCGGGCGCGAGCGCAGCTACGGCCTTCGAAGCCGCCGCCCGCGAGGCGATGCCCGACGACACGAAACTCGCGGCGCGGTTCTACGAGGCCGCGTCCGAGGCCGGTGGGCGCGGCGCGGCGCTCACCGTCGGCTGGGCGCATGCCGCGGCGCTGGCTGGTGACCTCGACACCGCGTTGCGGCTCGGCGACGGCATGCTCGGCAGCACTTCGGACACGGACGCCCGGGCCGCGGGCGCCGAAGTGGCCGCGACCGTGCTGGCGCATCGCGGCGAACTGGCGCACAGCGCGGAGCTGTACCAATGGTCCGGGCGGGCCGCGTCGAAGGCATTCGCCGCGATCGCGTTGCTGGGCACCGGAAAACTCGAAGCCGCCCGGGGTGTGCTGGAAACTCCCGAAGTCCCGACATTGTTCGCCGGTGCCGCCTCGCGGATGGCGCGGGCGATCACCGATTCGGTGTCGGGTTGCGGCGCCGAAACCCTGTCCGCCTTGCTGGGCGCGGCTTCGATGCTGGAATCGACGGGCGCGCCCGCTCCGCTGCCGGACAGCCCGGCGGCCCTGGCGGCGTTGGTGGGCCTGCATTCCGGCGAACTCGCGCTGGCCGAGTCGGTGTTGAGCCGCGCGGCGAACGGCCGGATCGGCGGCGACCTGCTCGCGAAGCGGCACCGGCTGCTGCTCGGCTGGGTCGCGATGACCGCGGGCGACCTCAAGACGGCAGCCGAAGCCCTGATGCCACCGGACGGTCTCGAAGCGCGCGACGAACTCTTCGCCGCCACTCTGCAGCTGGGCCTGGCACGGCGGGCGAGCGATCTTCCCGGCCTGCAACGTTCTTGGGACCGGGCGTATCAGGCTTCGATGCGCCAGCAGCCGGACCTGTATTCGCTGCTGCCGCTGGGAGAACTCGCGATCGCGGCCGCACGGGGCGGCGCGAGCGCCAAACTGGCCGGGCAGCTGGAGCGGGCACACGCCGTGCTCGACGCGCTCGGCAACCCTCCACTGTGGACGGCCACCCTGCGCTGGCACGAACTGCACGCCGCCATCACCGTCGAAGACCACACGTCGGCGGGCGAACATCTGGCCGCGTTGAACGACTTCGCGTCCTGCGGCCGCTATCCCGCCGCCCTCGCCGCCGCCGCGTCCGGCTGGCTCGCGGTCCTGACCGGCAGCTTCGATCCGGAATCGATCACCGCGTCCGCGTCGGAACTGCACGAACTGGGGCTCTGCTGGGACGCGTCCCGGCTGGCCGGGCAGGCGGCGATCCGGACCTCCGACCGGAAGGCGATGGTCCAGCTGCTCGAAGCGGCCCGGCAGTTCCAAGGCCGGGCACCGGAACCCGTCGCGGCCACCGGGCTGAACGCCTTGAGCGAACGGGAGCTGGAAGTCGCCCGTCTCGTCGTCGGCGGGCTGACGTACAAGCAGGCCGGAAGCGAACTGTTCATCTCGGGTAAGACCGTGGAACACCACATGGCACGGATCCGGGGCAAACTCGGGGCCGGGGACCGGCGGGAACTGCTGGCGATGTTGCGGGAGTTGCTCGCGGCGGGCGAGGGTTGAGTAGTTGAACGCCTTCTATCACTTGTGCTTCGTCGTTCGAGATATCGGACAGGCGACCGAGGACCTCACCCGCACCCTCGGCGTGACCTGGAGCCCGGTCCGTGCGGGCACCCTCGGGGATTGGGACTACGAAATCGTGTTCTCGACCGGTGGGCCGCCGTTCTTCGAGGTGATCCAAGGACCCGCCGGAAGTCCGTGGGACGCGACCGACGGGTCCCGCTTCGACCACATCGGCTACTGGTCCAAGGACGTCGTGACGGACAAACAGCGCCTGGCGGATCGAGGCGCGCCGATCGAGTTCGACTCCTGCCCCTACGGTCGGTCCTTCACCTACCACCGGCTCGACAGCATCGGAGCGCGGATCGAACTGGTCGATCTCGCGGTGCAGCCGGGATTTCGCGACACCTGGGCCCAGGATGTGGCGACGATGCCGCCGCTCGACTTCGACGACCCGGCCGCCGGTCCTTGAGCGGACCGGGGAATCACGGCGTCGATCCGAGCTCGACCCTCCGGTTGCGCCGACGTGCCGTTAGCGTCGACCGGCTCCGCCTCGCCGCGCCCGGACGCGTGCAACCGACCAGTCCTCCGCGAGGACCACAGCGACCACGGCCTGCGGCTCGGACCTCGGCCGCATGGTCGCCGAATCGAAGTCAAACAGCAGGTCTCCGGTCGGCACGAGGGGCGGCGCCTGCTTGAACACTTCGAGCGCAACGGGCGCTGCATCCGTGTCGAGGACTACGTCTACCTCGACGCACCGGCGATGGCCGCGCCAGTGCGAGACTTGGCGGCAACTTGACGACGCGAAGGAGCTCGCTGTGGCCTCTGATGCCCTTGAACGACCGGTACCGGCGGCAAGCGGGCCGGGACAGCCGATCCTCGATCTGCTGGACAAGGCCATCGGCTTGCAGACACCGCTGGTGCGCAAGAACATCGCACGGGCCCGTCAGCGCAACCCAGATGCGACGCCCGCAGAAGTCGTGCGCACACTGGAACGGATGTACGTCAGCGCCTTGGCAGGCACTGGAGCCGCAGTCGGGGCCACCGCGGCCGCACCCGCCGTCGGCACCGGGGTCGCATTGGCCTTGTCGGCGGGTGAGGCATTTTCTTCGCTTGAACTGAGCACTTTGTTCGTGCTTTCGGTCGCCGAGGTCCACGGCGTTCAGCTGGACGAGATCGAACGCCGTCGGACACTGGTCATGGGGATTCTCCTCGGACATTCAGGTTCCACGACCATTGTCGGCAAGGCCGCCGAGCGCACCGGCCAGCACTGGGCCCGCCAGCTCGTCAGCAAGGTGCCTACGGCGACGCTCCGCCAGATCAACAAGGTCCTGGGCAAGAACTTCATCACCAAGTACGGCACCAAGCAGGGCATCATCGTGCTCGGCAGGGTGGCTCCATTCGGCATCGGCGCGGTGATCGGCGGCGGCGCCAACGCCACCCTCGCCTCCCTGGCGGTCCGAGCCGCCCGACGCGCGTTCGGGCCCGCGCCACAGTCTTGGCCCGATACAGAGCTGGATCCCGCGCCTTCCGACTCAACCACCGGCGCACTCTGATGGTGACCGACTTTCCGCCGGACGTGGAGGCGCACTACCGGCGTCTGGCAGTCCAACGGCACTGGCCGCACGAGACTGAAGCCGCCTTCCGGGCAAGCGTCGCGAGGTATCGGGCGTTGGACGAGGGCGCTGGGCTTCGCCAGTACTACGAGTACGTGGACCATGAAGGCCTGGTCGACGAAGGCGCTCGCTGGCTGTGGGAAGCGGTTGTGGTCGAGCACGAGATAGTGGCCATCAAACAAATCGAATTGGACTCGTCAGGGGCCGTTCGCCGCTACTGGTGGCGGAATATCGAGGATGAAGCCGGCGGACTCACCGATCAAGCACTCGACCCCGGCCTCACAGCTGTTTCCCGTTCTACGTTCTATGCACTCTGGGAAAGCACCACCGACAAGTGAGGCTCAGGCGTTGCGGTGTCGAGCAACGAGGTCGCGGTTGCGTCGTCTGCCGTCGCCCCCGTTCGCCTGGCTCATGACAGTTCCCTTCACGTGCGCTCAGAGCCGGTGACCGGTGGCCGCTTCCCACCATTCGGCGTGCCAAGCCTCCTGTTCCGCGACGGTCACGATCTGGTCGAGTTCCGCATCGGCCAGCGTATCGACGAGGTCCGCTTCCGAAGTCTTTTCGCCAGTGCGCATGACATAGATCTGCATCCCGCCGCCCATGTCCCTGCACATCCCGCTCGGGTAGGTGTCGCGGCGGGCGCCTTGAACGGCGATGGCCCAACCCCCGGGTTCCAGCTGACGACGCAGCCGGGCCAGCGCCTCGAACATGTCCATGGCGGTGGCCGTAAACCGGTCAACGCCCAGGAACAGCTCGATCCGATAGAGCGGCCTTGGCCCGTCGTAACCGTCCAGCCAGCCCCGCAGCCGCGCTCGTCGCCCTTCACCGGCACGCGCCACCAATACTTCTCGGTCTTCCAGCAGCCTCGGGTAGTCGCTCACCTTCCCATTCAATCAGCCGCGCCGGCGATCGCGCCTCAGCCGGAACTAACAGCCATGACTGGCCCGTTCACTCTCCGCGTAAATTCGATCACGCTCTCGCCACCATTCGAACGTAAGTTCGAGTATGATCATGGACATGACCACAACTCTCGCTTATAACCCGAAAGCCGCTCGCTTTCTTGACGCCGCGTTCGACGAAGAGCTTTCGCTTCGGCGGACGCAGGGACGTCAGGTACGAGCGTTAGCCGACTTCGCCGCTCGCGGTGGATCACGAAGATCCGTGACCGAGGAGGTCGCCTTGCGCTTCTCGGTCACCCGCAATCACGCGTTCCTGCTCGTCGAGACTTCCTGCGCCCTCGTCGCCCGCCTGCCGAACACGCTGGCGGCGTTGGAGCGTGGCGATATCGACCTGTACAAGGCTTCCAAGGTCATGCAGCTGACCAGAGAGGTGTCGGACGAAGTCGCGGCACAGGTCGACGCCTGGCTGACCAAACGCCTCGCCGACCGTGATCCCGGAGCGATCCGGGGTTCGGTGAGACATGCCGTGCAGAAATTCGATCCCGACGGCTATCGCGAACGAGCGGCCAAGAAACGCGCCTTGCGGCATATCTCGTTGGAACACGACGACGAGACCATGTCCACACTCTCAGGCCACCTTCCCACGGAAGTCGCCAGTTCCATCTACGCCTCGATGAGCCGCGCAGCGCGCTCCCGGCGGAACAAGGACAAATCCCGGACGCTCGACCAGCATCGCGCCGACATCTTCGCCGAACGGCTACTGGCCGAGAACGGCCGGGGCAAGCCGCGAGCCCACATCCATGTCTATGTCGACTTCTTGACACTCGTCGGCGCGCGCGACGATCCCGCGACGCTGGCCGGGTACGGCCCCATCCCCGACTGGCTGGTCCGCGAGATCGCCTCAGACCCCGGGTCCACCTGGTCCCGGCTGATCACCGACTCCGCCACGGGCCAACTGCTCGAGGCGGGCGGCGACAAGTACCGATCACCGGCGTCCTTGGCCCGCTTGATCAAGGCGAGGGATCGCGAGTGCACACAGCCAGGCTGCCATCTTCCGGCCGAGGCCTCCGAGATCGACCACATCATCGCGCGGGCTCGCAACGGGAAGACCAATCACCACAACTGTCATATCCACTGCAAGAACCACAACCTGCTCAAGGAGGAACCCGGGTGGTCGGCCGTACCCACCGGCGACGGCGGCATGATCATCACCACGCCGAGCGGCCATACCTACGAGTCAGCGCCAGAGCCGTTCCACGAACCACGCACAGGTCCCGAGGACGATGAAACTCAGACCTGAGCTCGTGTTCCCAAAGCCTTCAAGGCCGCCCTGACCACCCGACGGGAAGGATCCTCGACCATCGACCTCACCGAATCGACCGGGACGGCGTCCAGAATCCGAAGCGCCCCAACAGTTTGGGCCCGCACCCTGGCCGCGGGGTGCCTCAGCAACGGATACAACAGCTCCCCGTCCTCTTGCCGCCCCGACTCGGCAAGGCCCGCGATGGCGCCCAAGGAAGGGTTCGCGTCGGAAACGGCCGACCGGTACCAGTCGACAGCGTCGACGCCCGTACGCCGGGCAGCATCTCGCGCGAGCGCACGGATCAGTGAGGAACGGTCGTCCAGCAGACCGACGATTTCATTCCAGTGGCCGAGGCGAGCGAGTCCGGTCAGCGCGCTGATCCGTACCTCGCCGTACCGGGAGGCGGCCAGCTTGCGCAGGACGTCCACGCGACCGGTCCACACGGCCTCGCGGGCGGCGGCCTCAGCGGCTCGGGCGCGGATACCCTTGTCGGAATTCGTCAGGGCAAGCCGAACCATCTCGTCGAGTTTGAGATCGCCACGCCGGGTTCTGATTTCGAACGCGAACCTCGGCACCGCGGAGGTCGCCGAGCACATCAGCTGCTCGAGCACCGCCACGGGGGCGTCGTAAGCAGCCGCGTACAACTGCTGGACGCCGAAGCCCCCACGACGACGGCGCCGCAGGTGAAGCATCGTCTCGGGCGGCGGGCTGGAGATACGTCGATGGCTTGTCGTGCAGCAGCCGGACGACACCCATGCGGGCGGCGTCGCGGACCGGAGAGGCCCAATCCGTCATGCGCACCAGCAGGAACGGAAGCATCTCCGGTCGTGGGTTCGCCAGCATCTTCGTGACCGCCACCTCGCGGACTCGACCGTTGCCGTGTGAAGCGGCGATCGCCGTAGTCAACGGTCCGGCCCCACGTCCCGTGAGCGGTAGACCGACGTCGGCCAAGGCCGGCTGAGATCGGCAGTACACGTCGAGAGTCGCGACGAGCGCCGGTGTCTCGGTGATCGTCGCGAAGGCGGCCTTGATCGCGGAGTCGTCGCCGGACTTGTCGACGCGCATGAGCGCATCGATGAGTACGCCGACGCGCTGTCCCCTGCTCTCCAAAGTTTCCTGGAGTGCCTCGGCCACGGACTTGCTTCTCCCGAAGATCACCCGGCGATCTTCCCCGATCCACCGCCCACCGCGCTCATCCTTTTCGCGGGTAGACGCCCGATGACCGAACGCGTAGGAACGAGAGAATGGCTGAGGAAAGGTCCAGACGAGTTTTCCTGTCCACGTCGGCCGCGCTCTCGGCGGCCGCCCTGTCATCTGCAACTCTCGCACCGAGCGCCGGCGCCGAAGAAGCCGGCGAACGCCTCACCCCACAACGACCCGACGCCGAACTCCGAGCGATCCTCCGTGAGATAGACGAACACCGCATCGAGGCCACCGTACGCAGACTCGCGGCCTTCGGAACCCGGCACACGTTGTCCTCGCAGACCGACCCTGTCCGGGGAATCGGCGCCGCCCGCGACTGGATCCTCGCGGAGATGACGAAATCCGCGGAGCGGTCGGGCGGCCGGATGACGGTCGAGGCACAGTCGTACCTCCAGCAGCCCGCTCCGCCTCGGATCCCGGTCGCGACCACCATCACCAACGTCGTCGCCACCTTGCGCGGCTCCACCACCCCGGAACGGGTCTACGTCGTGTCCGGTCACTACGACTCGCGGTGTTCGGACCCACTCGACGCGACGAAGGACGCGCCGGGCGCCGACGACGATGCCTCCGGGGTGGCCGTCGCGATGGAGCTCGCCCGGGTGCTCGCCACTCGCCGTCCGGCCGCGACCATCGTGTTCGCCGCGGTCGCCGGTGAGGAACAGGGCCTGTTCGGCGCACGGCACATGGCCACGCTGTTCAAGACGGCAGGAACGAACGTGCAGGCGATGTTCACCAACGACATCGTCGGTTCCAGCCGGGCGGACGACGGGACGCGGGATCCGCGCACGATCCGATTGTTCGCCGAGGGCGTGCCGACGTCGGAAACCCCGGCGCAGGCCGACATCCGGCGCGCGGTCGGCGGGGAGAACGATTCGCCCTCCCGTCAGCTGGCGCGGTTCGTACGCTCGGTCGCGGACAACGAAGCGACCGGCATGACCGTACGGGTGATCCACCGGCGCGACCGCTACCTCCGCGGCGGCGACCACATCCCGTTCCTGGAGCAGGGGTATCCCGCCGCGCGGTTCACCGAACCGCACGAGGACTACGCCCATCAGCACCAGGACGTCCGCGTGGAGAACGGCAAGCGGTTCGGCGATCTGCCCGAGTTCTGCGACTTCCCGTTCATCGCCAGGGTCGCGCGGGTGAACGCCGCGACGATGTGGTCGCTGGCGACCGCGCCCGGTACCCCCGAAGACGTCCGGATCCGGACGAACCGGCTGACGAACGAGACGGATCTGGTGTGGCGGCGCGGAACGGACCCGGACCTCGCCGGCTACGAGGTCGTCTGGAGGGAGACGACGGCGCCCGACTGGACGCACGTGGTCACGGTCGGCGACACGACCGAGGCTAAAGTGGATCTGTCGAAGGACAACGTGTTCTTCGGCGTCCGCGCGGTCGGAAAGAACGGCCACCGCGGTCCGGTTGCGTTTCCGACGCCCTTGAGTTGAGGGTTGCCGAGTTGAAGACGCTGAGTTGAGGTCGCTGAGCTGATGCCACGATGACAGTCACCCCCGGCGACCTCGACGCCGCGATCGCGAGCGTGGTCGGTGAACTAAGCCAGGCGTCGGGCCGTGACTGGTCGACGGCGTCGGGCACCGGCGACCTGAACGCCTGGCGCACGGCCGAACACCTCGGCGACTGCCTGATCTCCTATGCGGGCCTGCTGATCGCGCGGCCGTCGACACCACGTTTCGTCTGCTTCGAATCCGTCGCCGACCAGGCCGCGACTCCGTCGGAGATGCTGGAGTTCGTCACGGTCGCCGGCGGCATCCTGGGCGCCACGCTCCGCACGGTGGCCCCGGACGTCCGCGCGTACCACCCGAGCGGCCGTGCCGACCTCGAAGGTTTCGCCGGGATGGGCTGCGTCGAAGTCCTGGTCCACGGCGAGGACATGGCCAGGGGGCTCGACGTCAGTCTCGACCCGCCGCGCGACGTCTGCTCGCGCGTGCTCGCGCGGATGTTCCCGGATGTCGACGTCACCGGCGTCGATCCCTGGACGGCGTTGCTGTGGGCGACGGACCGGACGGAGCTACCGGGACGGCCGTCGCGCGCCGGGTGGCAATGGCGAGGCACCCCGCTCGACGATCCACCGTTCAACGGGGCCTGAAGGCCACCACGACGGACTCGTCGACCGGCTCGGATTACCTCGACCGACGATGGCAGCGACCCGCGGGCGTTCGCCGGGTCGAGATCGACCAGCGTGACCTCCGCCTGGGAAAACGCCCGATAATGATAATCGATACCATCAAGTGAGCAGCGCGTCACGGTCCACCTCCAGGTAGTAAGCGAGGTACGGCCGATCGGCGCAACTTGGCCCTTGACGCGTTTGCCCCGCCGGAGCGCGGGAACTTTTCCGGCATGTCCAGATGGCGAACCACCAGTAGGAGCAACACCGCCGTGCGCGTCATCACCGGCATCGGCGCGCTGTTCGCTTTCATCGAACTGCTGTACATGGTGATGGTGCTCGCGGGTGCCAACGCGGGCAACGGTTTCTTCATCTTCATCCAGGCACTGGCCAGGCCGCTGGCGTTGTTCTGGCCGGGTCTCTTCCCGGTGAGTGACCCGAATCTCGCGGTCATCCTCGACTACGGTCTGGCCGCGGCGTTCTGGGTGATCCTGGCGGGCGTCATCGCCCGTTTCGCGGCCCGCTGACCCCCTGCGGCGGCAATCGGCGTCCCGTTCGGCGACACTGGACGGATGAGCGACGGCAGATGGTTCGACCTGAACCCGCTTCCCGAGCTGTTCGGCCTGGCCGCCGCCGGGCGGGCGCTGTTGCCGAACGTGCCCGTGACCCCGGCCGCGATCCTGAAGACCGTGACCGAGCAGCTGGTCGGGCGCAGGCTGACGGCCAAGGTGGACGGGCACGACGTCGGTCTCACCCTCACTGGGCTCGACTACCAGACCGACAGCCTCAGCCTGGCCGCCACCGGCCGGGTCGGCGACGTCCGCATCGTCGTCGAGGACGTCGACTGGCCGGAAACCCCGCTCGAACGCATCACCGTGCTGGCGTCGAACGTGCGTCTTCGTTCACTCCCCTCCCCGGCCGCCATCCCCGAACAGGTGAAGATGGCGATCCGGGTATCGCCGGAAGTCCTCCAGGTCCGTGTGGCCGAGGTCCGGCCGGGCATCATCGTGACCCCCGGCGACGACGGGCATTTCCACATCCGCTGGGAAAAGCGGCCCCGCTGGGGACACCTCGCCCTGGAGTCCACTGTGGAGCACGACGCCGTCGTCCTCCGGCCGATGTCCGTCCACATCGGACGCCGCCGATTCGGCCCACCGTCCCGGCTCAAACCGATCGTTCTGCCGCTACCCGAACTCCCGCAAGGGATCCGCCTCACCGCCGTCGAGGCGCACGACGGTCACCTGGTGCTGCACGCGCTGGCCGAGGAATGGCCGGAGAAGCTGTCCACCATCCCGCTCGGTGACCTGCTGGGCTGGGTGACGACGGCCGTGACCACGTTGACCCTGCCGAGACTCGGCGGACGGTGACCGGCGATGGCCCTCGCCACGGCGACGAGGGCCATCATCGGATCAGCTGTGCAGCGCGCCCTGCGCGACGCGCACCGCGGGCGCGGCGGGCTTCGCGGCGGACGCGGCGGCGGTATCCGCCTCCGCGAGGGCGGACGACCGTACGAGACCGGTCTTCGTGCCGCACGCCTTCTTCTTCTCGGCCGACGTCATCTTCTTGCCGACGGTCCTGGTCTGGCCCACGACACCGGGCGCCGGGCCCTCACCGCTGAAGTTCCAGACGTACCACTGGTGGTGGCCCCATCGGCGCTTGTCGTACCACATGTCGTACGAGCCGTAGCCCACACGCATCACCGGAGAGCGGTCCAGGCCTGCCCAGTAGCCCGGATTCACCTCGATCCGGGTCTCGACGTTCTCGCTGGTCTCCCAGCCCCACTCCTGGCCCCACGTGCGCTTGTAGGCGACCGTCCACTGGACGAGGAACTCGAAGCCCGCGCTCACGCTGATCTCGTTCGACACCGTGTTCTTCCCGCTGCGGGTGTCCCGCTTGCCGATCACCTGGGTGATCTTGTTGGCACTGCAGTTGAAGACCGTGTCCACCCGGTTCCACTCGCCGTAGAAGTCCTGGCCGCGCTGGTCGACGTGGGCGTTGCAGGACTTGGTGGCGCGGCCGCAGTCCTTGAGCAGTTCGGCGCGGGACGGCCCGCGCGAGTACACGACGGAGCTGCCGAGGTCGTTCATGTTCGACCCGTAGTTGGCGCTGTCGTTGGCGTACCACTCCTGGGTGGCGCCCTGGTATTCGGCGTGCTCGTACATCGTGATGTAGCAGTTGTAGAAGGTCTGGAACGAGGAGACCTTGTCGTTCATCGAGCCGAGGAAGCCGATGGTCTGGTTCGTCCCCTCGACGCACGGCGATCCGGTGACGGCGACACTCGCGCCGCCGAAGTTCCCGTGTTCGTAGAGCACGCTGATCACTGTCGCGGACGCGCCGACCTCGCCCGCCGACGCCGCGGCGAGGGACTCGCCCACGCTGTCGAAGCACCGGAAAGCACCGGTGATCGTGTCGGCGACGCAGTGCTCGTCACGTTCCGCGGCGTTCGCCGGGACGACGCAGGCGAGACACATCGCCACAGCGGCCAGGAAGGCCGCCCCGAGTCTGTACTTGTGCACGTCTGAACTCCCTGGGGAAGACGGAATACCGACCATGATCGGATCGGCGTCACGAGTCCACCACGGGGAAACCGGCTTGCCCATGCAGAACGACCGGCAGACTGTTTTTCGCTTGCCACTGAACGGGACCGCTAGGCCGATTCGCCGCGCTCGCGCAGATATCGCGTGTGATCGGCCTGTTGATGGACGTCACCGGCGTAGAAGCGTTCCGCTATCCGGTGCGCTTCGGTCTCCAGCAGCTCCAGCTGCGCGAGGAGCTCTTCGGCCGGCCGTTTGGCGGCGAACCACCACGGCAGATTCAGATACGTCTCCACCGAAAGCGGCAGATCCGTTCGCGCCAACCGGGTGACGGCGTGCTGGACGTCCGGGTTCGCCGCCCACCGCTCCGGCCGCGCGAGCAGGTCTTCGAGCACCTCCGCGATCCGCCGCACACCGTCCACAGAGGACTCGGGCATCCGCTGCGCCCGTTCGGTCACCTTGCCCACCAGCGATTCGAGGTCCGCCCGCAGCTGCCCGGCCTCGGCGACGGCGTCCACCGAGACGAGCCGGACCTTCTCGGGCGGCGCGAGCAGGGCGAACACCGCGTACAGCCCCGCGACGACCAGCGGCCACAACCCGCCGACGACGCCGGTCAGGTACAGCGCCAGCCCGATCAGCCCGCCGACGCAGCCGGCGAGGTTCTTCGTGGAGCCGAGGTAACCGATCACTGGTACCCGCGGATTTCCTGGAACACCTTGGGCAGCACGTCGCCTCGGGCGTCGAACACGTTGCCACCCGTGCGTTTCGCGACCTCGCCGAGCTCGGCGGAGTCGCCTTCGCCGAAGATCACGGTGAACACCGGGATCTGCCGCATCGCCTCCGGCAACGACGGGAACCTCAGCTGGAAATCGGAGAACTTGGCGCCGTTCGCGTTCTGTCCGTCGGTCATCAGCACGATCGAGTTGAAGCGATCGGGGTCCCGCGCGACCAAAGGTCCCATGATGTCGTACGCGCGCTGAAGGCTGTCGTAAATCGCCGTGCCACCGTTCGCGTCGAGGCCCTCGGCGAAGCGCTTGATCTTGTCCAACGCGGGTTGTGGATCGCCTTCCGGGACGGTGAACGTCTCCGGGCTGCCGGGCACGGTGTCGAACGGCAGCATCGTGACCTCCTCACGGCTGCGGAACCGGCGGTACCGCCCGGTCAGCGAACCGTCGGCGCCGGTCAGCCCGATCAGTGCGGCGCGCAGCGACTCGATCCGGTCGCCCGACATGGAACCGGAGGTGTCAAGCACGTACAGCGTCCGCGACGGCCGCCGGATCTTGTCGAAGTAGGCGCCCAGCAACGCGTCGACCGCTTGCTGCGTCGCGGGGAACGGCAGCTCGACGAGATCCTTTCGCGCGAACTGCTGCCCCAGCTGGACCCCCGGCACGACCGGACGGCGCTGCGTGGTCTCCATGATCTTGCGCTGGGTGTCCGGCGTTCGCAGCCGCTCGGCGAGCTTGCGGTGCGCGTCCCGCGCGTCGGAATTCGCGCTCTGCAACAAAGTCAGCGGATAGTCCGCGGTCACGACACCATCGGAGGGATACACCAGCGTCAGCGGTTCGGGCAGTTTCCCGCTCGCGTTCATCGACAGCAGGACGGACTCGTAGTTGATCAGGCCGTCGACCTTCTTGCCGGGATCCTGGCCGCTCGCCCGTCGTTGGTAGGCCTCGGAAAGCCAGCCCGACGAGCCCGCGGACATCGCCTGCGCGCTGAAGAACTCGGTCAGTTTCGGGGTGACTGTAGCGATCTGCTGAGCGTCGATCGCGTTGCCCGCCCCCGCGAGCGCCGACGCCACCCCGACGAGCGCCGAGAAACCGGAGTTCGACGCGGACGGATCCGTCATGCCGTAGGTGAAGGCCTTCTTCCCGGCCTGTTCGGCGATCTCGCCCCAGCCCACCGGGCGCCCGGCCCAGCCGAGCCGTTGCGCCGCCGACGCGGACAGCCCGAGCACCACCGGCGAGCTCATGATCTTCACCTGCTCGCCCAGCCGTTTCGCGGCCTCCGGAACCGCCGCCGGATACCGGTTCGACGAGAACCAGACGGCGTCGTACTGGCCGTCCACCTTGCCGTTCGCGAGCGACTCGGTGCCTTCCAGCGTCCCGGTGAACTGGAACTTGACCTTGACGCCGGTCGCCGCCGCCTCCTGTTCCAGCAGCGGCCGCAGGTCGGCCAGTTCGCTGCCCGCGAGCACCCGCAAGGTGCCTGCTTCGGCCTCCCCCAGCCCCGTCCCGCCTTCGCTCGAATCGCAGGAAACCAATGACAGCGCGCAGATCGCCGCCACCGTGAGTACCGCCCAGCGTTTCACGATGCCCCCTCGGCCGCCGCCGTCTCGTGAGACCGGCGCAGATGGTCTTCGGCCCGCCGGATCTCCCCCGACAGCGCCTCCACGGTCGCCGCCATCGTCGAGACGGCCCCCGCCTTGAACTCGTCGATCGCGTCGATGCTCCGGTAGATCCGCTCGAACGACTCGCGGATCGTCGCCACCGCCACCGCCGGATCGCTGCCCGCGCGCTGGATCTCGGCGCTGCGCAGTTCCAGCATTTCGGCGTTGGCCCTGATCAACCCGTCGGTGGTCGCCTGCACGGCCTGGATCTCGTCGAGGACGTCGCGTTGCCCGGCGAGCGCCCCGCTCACCACCAGCGCGACCCGCAGCGCCGCGACCGTGGTCGACACCGCCCGTTCGATCCCGCGGATCAGCTCGTCGTTGTTGCGCCGCACCAGATCCAGCGCGAGATAACCCTGCGCGCTGACGGCGAGCTGGGTCAGCAGATCCTGATGTCGCTGCCGGATCGGATGCAGCGCGTCCGCCCGCAAGGCCTTGGCCCGCGCGGGGTCGGTGAAGTCGAAGATCCCGGCTTGGCGGTCGACGGCCGTATCGACGGCTTCGGCGAACGCGGCCGCTTCCGACAGCTTGCCGAGCGTCGCCCACAGGCGTTCTCGTTCACCCTTGAGCGCGGCGTTGTCCCGTCGCAGATGGTCTTGCCGCGCACGCAGGTCGAGTACGAGCGCGTTCACCGGCTCGTTGGCCGCGCGGTAGCGGTCCAGAGCCTTCTTCGCGCTGCCCGCGACCGGAATCAGCCCCATCAGCTTGCGGCCGGTGATCGGCAGTTTCGCCGGATCGATCTCCGCCACGGCCCGCCGGAGCCCGGCCAGGCTCACCGTCGCCTGGTGTTGCGGCGACCCGATTTCCGTGAGCGCCCGCGTCGACCGGTCCAGCAGCGCGCCGGCGACGGTCGCCGCCGCGCGCATGTCGGACTCGCCGACCGCGAGCAGTTCGTCCAGGACGCGCGTGAAATCCGGCGAGCGGACGTCGAGCGCTTCGAGGCGCCGGGCGAACCCCTCCGCGCGCTTCGCGATCTCGGCGTGGACCTCCGGCGCGAGGGTGACCAGGCCGGCCGCGCGCTCGGCCGGGATCGCCTCCACCGGTTCGGGTGGAGTGAGCGTGAAATCGTCCATCAGTACTGCTTCTTCACCGCGTCGAGCAGACGCTCCAGCGTTTCGTACGACGGCGGCTCGACGGCGTCCACCAGATCCGCGGGCACCGGCGCCTTGGCCACGGCGACGACGTCGGCGAACAGGCGCGGATCCCCGGTACGGAAACCGAACGTCGCGGCGAGTTTCCCCAGCTCCGGGTCGGTCGCGAGCAGCCTGCCGACCTGGTCGCCGTTCGGTTTCAGCGGCACGAGCGTGTGCTTGGAGTACACCGTCGGCGCGGTGTAGAGCAGCCGCATGTCCGGCCGGATCGACCCGTCGGCGCGCACCAGCCGGTCGACGAACTGCGATTCGTAGATCAGCGCCATCGGGGTCTTGCCCATCCCCGCCGCGAGGTAGTCCTCGAACGGGCCTTCGGTGCTGTTCTGCGTGTACCCCTGGTCGATGAACAGCTTCGACACCGCGGGCAGCACCTTCGCCTCGGCTTCCGGCGTGCTGACGACGTTGTTCCCGTTGGCGACGAACGAGACGATCGACAGGTACATCGCCGCCGAGTTCGATTCGCGCGGGTCCGTGGTCGTGACCAGCACGTTCTTGCGCGCGGGGAACGCGGTGTTGCCGGGAAGCTGGTCCCAGCGCGTGCCCTTCTGCGCGGCTTCGAGGTACTTCGCGATGTCGAGCACCTGGTACTCGCCGGCGCCCTTGCGCACGATCCCGTTGGCGCTCAGGAGGTTCACGATCGGCTCGAAGGTCGCGACCGCCATCGGTGACTGGAACGGCGTGTGCACGCCGGTCACCTGGTGATCGCGCTGGATCCGCTGCGCGGCGGGCGACGAGGACGGGAACGCGAACTCGTACTTCCCGAGGTCCATGCTCGCGATCTGCCGCGAGCCCGCGGTGTCGACCTCGACCTTCAGCCCGTGCTTCGCGAACGCGTCCGCCACCCGCTTGTCGGAGAAGAAGGCGAGCTTCTCCGAACCGATGACCCCGCGCACCGTGGTCAGATCCGTGCCCTGCGCGGTGTTCTCGTCACCGTCCCGGCCCCAGACGATCACCGCGGTCACGGCCAGCAGCAGCACCACGGCCAGACCGATCGACAGACGGCGTTTCACCGGCCAACCCCCTCGTTCACAGGCTCGATCTTTCAGCCCGTACGACTCTTTTGACGCGCGGGCGAGCCATTTCGAAGTGAACGATCGATGAACGGAAGCCGTCGGTAGTTTCTGGCGAAACCTTGGGGGATAAGGGAAATCAGATCACGGACTGCTCCGAAACCGGCAGGCACACGGTGAACCGCGTGTCACCCGGCGCCGAATCGACCCGCAGATCGCCCTGATGCCGTTCGACGACGATGCGCCAGGAGATGTCCAGGCCGAGACCGGTCCCCTGCCCCACCGGTTTCGTGGTGAAGAACGGCTCGAAGATCCGCTGCCGCACCTCCGCCGGGATACCGGGCCCGGTGTCGCCGATCTCGACGTGCACGTGATCGTCCACCCTGGACGTCCGCAGGGTCAGCGTGCCCTCGGTCCCCATGGCGCCGAGCGCGTTGTCGATGACGTTCGTCCACACCTGGTTGAGCTCGCCCGCGTACGCCGGGATCCTCGGGATCGTGTGGTCGTACTCCTTCACCACGCGGATCCCCGGCGCGATCTTGCCCGCCAGCATCACGAGGGTCGAGTCGAGGCCTTCGTGGACGTCGATCCACTGGTGCGGGGCGCGGTCCATCTGCGAGTACTGCTTGGCCTTGCCGACCAGTACCGAGATCCGGGTGGTCGAATCCTCGATCTCGCCCATCAGCATCTCGGTCTCGAGCGCGTACGCGAGCCAGCGGACGGCGCCGTCGAGGAAGGTCTCGCCGACCGCGTCGAGCAGCCGGTCGAGATCCGGCACCGTCAGCCCGGCGCGGACGTAGATGTCGGCGAGATCCCAGCCCTGGTCGATGCCGTGGTCGTCGAACCAGTCGCCGATCTCGTCCTCGCGGTCGGCCTGCTGCATCGCGGTCAGCTTCGGCGCCGACGCGACCTGTTTGACCAGCTGTTCCTGGATGTCGAGCAGCTGCTCCAGCAGCGTCGGGTCGACGTTCTTCTTCGCCAGCATCGCGAGCTTGTGCCGCATCCCGGCGACCCGCTCCCGCAGCGACGCCGTCGCGCGGACGGCGGCGGCCGCCGGATTGTTGAGCTCGTGGGTCAGCCCGGCGGACAGCTCGCCGAGCGCCAGCAGGCGCCGTCGCGAACCGATGACGGTGTCGCTGTTGCGCCAGCCGAGGTACATGCCCTCCAGCAGATGCGTCGCCATCGGGAACCAGCGGCGGAACTCGGTGGCGAATTCGGCCGCGGGCAGGGTCAGGAAAGTGAGGTCGCTGACCGCGTGCACCGACGCGCCGTAGGTGTGCTCGGTCTCCTGGTGCACGAAGAACTGCGTCGCGCCGCAATACGCGCCTCGCTGGTCGGACCGGATCGTCTCGACCTCGGTGCCGCCGACGAGCCGCGTCATCCGCAACGCGCCCGACAGCAGGAGATAGAAGCAGGTGGCCGGTTCACCCTCGCGCATGACCGTGGTGCCGCCGGTGTACTGCTCCAGCACGGCGTGCTCGTCGATCCAGTCGAGTTGCTCCTCGCTGAGATGCTCGAAGAGGAAGAGCCCGCGCAGTTCTTCCCTGGGCAGAACGCTCATTGCTCCTCCAAGTACCGGTGGACCAGGGTGACCGCCATGGCGCCTTCGCCGACGGCCGACGCGACACGCTTCACCGACGCGGCCCGGACGTCGCCCGCCACGAACACGCCCGGGATGGACGACTCCAGATAGTGCGGGTCGCGGTCCAGCGGCCAGCCCGGCGGCGGGCCGCCGTCGGTGAGCAGATCGGGACCGGTGCGCACGAAACCGTGGTCGTCCCGCTGGATCTCCGTGCCGAGCCAGTCGGTGCGCGGGGCGGCGCCGATGAAGATGAACAGGTGCCCGGTGGGCACCGTCTCGGTCGCGCCGCCGTTCTCGCACAGGGTCAGCCGTTCGAGGTGATCGTCGCCGTGCGCCTCGACCACGGTGGTCCGGGTGCGGACGTGGATGTTCTCGATCCCGGCGATCTGCTCGATCAGGTAGTGCGACATCGACGCTTCGAGCGACTGGCCGCGGACGAGGATGGTGACGTCGGCGGCATGCTTGGAGAAGAACACGGCCGCCTGCCCCGCCGAGTTCGCGCCGCCGACGATGTAGACGTGCTCGCCCTTGCACTCGGGCGCCTCGGTCGCGGCCGAGCCGTAGTACACGCCGCGGCCGGCGAGTTCGGCGACGCCGGGGGCTTCCAGCGCCCGGTAGGTGACGCCGCTGGCCAGCACCACGGAATGCGCGGAGATCTCGGTGCCGTCGCCGAACATGACCACGCGCGCGGAACCGCGTGCCTCCAGGCCCACGACGTCGCGGGCGGTGAGCACCTCGGCGCCGAACTTGAGCGCCTGCCGCCGCGCGCGGTCGGTGAGCTGCGCGCCGGAAACGCCGTCCGGGAAGCCGAGGTAGTTCTCGATGCGGGAGCTGGTGCCCGCCTGCCCGCCGGTCGCCTTGCGCTCGACGATGACGGTCCGCAGGCCCTCCGACGCGCCGTACACGGCCGCCCCGAGCCCGGCGGGCCCGCCGCCGATCACGATCAGATCGTAGAACTCCTGGGTGGGCCGGGTGGAGAGGCCGACGGCGTCGGCGAGTTCCGGCCCCGACGGCTGGCGCAGCACCGTGCCGTCCGGGGTGACCAGCACCGGGATGTCGTGCGGCGCCGCGTCCGCCGCCTCGAGGATCCGGCGGCCCTCGTCGTCGTCGACGGAGTACCAGCGGTACGGCACGGCGTTGCGCGCCAGGAAGTCGCGCAGGTGGAACGACGGAGAGGAGTACCGGTGGCCGATGAGCTTGATCTCGTCGACCGGCCGCTCCCCCACCGCGCGCCACGTCTCCACCAGCGCGTCGACGACCGGATAGAGCTTCTCCTCCGGCGGGTCCCACGGCTTGAGCAGGTAATGGTCGACATCGACGACGTTGATCGCCTGAATCGCGGCGTCGGTGTCGGCGTAGGCGGTCAGCAGCGCGCGACGCGCGTTCGGGAACAGGTCCATCGCCTTTTCGAGGAAGACGATGCCGTCCATCTGCGGCATCCGGTAGTCGGCGAGGATCGCGGCCACGGCGTCGCCGCGCAGCTTGATCTCGCGCAACGCGTCGAGGGCGTCGGCGCCGGAATCGGCCCGGATGATCCGGTAGTCCTTTCCGTACCTTCGGCGCAGGTCACGGGCGACCGAGCGGGATACGGCGGGATCGTCGTCGACGGTCAACAGGATCGGCTGGCTCACCGGATCAGCCTAAGCCCTCTTGCCGAGCCCCTAGCCCTTCAGGCTTGGGTGAGTTTCCGCAACCGGAAGGCCAGGACGAGCAGCATCACGCCGTACAGCAGGGCGTAGATCCCGACCAGGAGGGCGATCCCGTACGCGCCGGCGATCGGGTTGAACACGATCACGATGCCCGCGATCAGGGACAGCGCGCCCGCCGCGATGAGGAACGCCTCGCCCTCGATCTGCTTGCGCAGCCGGATCGCCGCGACGATCTCGACGATGCCCGTGAAGATCGCCCAGAAACCGACCAGGAGGGCCAGCACCAGCACCGTGATCCCGGGCCAGATCAGGACGAGGACACCGGCGATGATCCCGAACGCGCCGAGGACACCGTAGGCGGCGCGATGAGCGGCGTCGCCCGGCCGGAAGGCCTGCATGATGCCGCCGATGCCGTCGAAGATGGCGTAAATGCCGTAGAGGATCGCGAGGGCCAGGACGGTCGTTCCCGGCCAGATCAACGCGAGAATGCCGAACAGGATGGCGAAAACCCCGCGCACGGCGGCGAGCGGCCAGGCCAGGCGGGGTTCGACGACGGTGAGACCGACGAGAGGCATGTGCCGAGTATCGGAGCGCCCGCGCGGGAGCGCGCGGCACGCCACCCGTTGGGGTGAGGCCGGTGCGCGCCGCGACCGCCATCACGGCGCGCACCGGGGTCGTCAGGGATAAGCGACCAGGTTGGCCACGTTCGATCCCGAGTTGGCCGGTCCACCGCGGTCGTTGATCACCCGGGCGATGGTCCCGTTCCCGCCGAGGGAGACGGCGACCATACTGCGGAACCGGACGTTCGCGTTGTTCGGCACCTCGATCGCGCGATCCGCCACCACACTCGGATTCACGTTGAAGAAGCAGTAGCTGCCGAGCCCGTAGGCCTCGTGGTTCGTCACCGAATCCGCCACCTTGTAGGCCGCGTAACCGCGCGTCGAGCCGTTCATCCAGGCGGCCTGATTCGGCGGGTCGTAAGGCATTTCGTTCTGGTAGAAGTACGTCCGGCCGCGTTCGCCGGTCCAGATCGTCTGGTACTTCTGGTAATGCTCGACGAACAGGCCGTACATCGTGACGTCGTCACCGCTGACGATCAGGCCGGTGTCGGCGGTGTTGGTGTTCCACCCGACCCCGCTGCCGTGATCGGCGCGCCAGATCCACAGGTGGTCACCGATGACGTCGTCGCTGTTGACCACCAGGCTGTTCGTGGCCTTGCCGACGCCCGCCCCGCCGATACGGAAGAACACGTCGTACAGCGAAGTCGGGTTGGCCGCGTGGTCCTGCGCGGAGTTCGCCGGGCCGACCTCCATCAGCGTGTTCGAGTTCGTGGTGCCCGCGTCGATCAGCACGCCGGCGATCTTGACGCCGTCGACGTCGGCCACCGTCATCGCCGTGATGCCGTTGTCCGGGATCAACGTCGCCAGGCCGAGTCCCAGCACGACGGTGTCGGGCCGCGTGACGCGCAGCGTCTCGTTGAGGTGATAGACGCCCGGCGTGATCAGGAGGTCCTTGCCTTCGGCGAGGGCCGCGTTGATCTGCGACGCCGTCGTGCCGGGCTTCGCGATGAAGAACCGGCTGATCGGCAGCGAGGATCCCGGCTGGCCGGCGCCCCACGTGATCCCGGAGGCGTTGGTGCGCTTGGAAGGCACGAAGACCTGGTACGCACCCGCGGCATCGACGTAGAGGAACGGCTTCTCCCGCACGACCGGCGTCGTGTTCACCGTGGTGTACGGCGGATTGGGGAAACTGGTCGACGGTGCGCCACCGACTCCGGCGAAGACCATGTTCCAGTTGGAGCCGCTCCAACTCCCGAACTGCGAATTGCGCGAGATCCACTGCTGCTGCGAGCCCGACCGCACCTGGCCGTCGACCTTCACGTCGGACATCCACCCACCGCTGGACCAGCCGCCGTCGTCGAGCTGCAGGTTGCCGCGGACATGCATGCGGCGGTACGGCGCGGCCTGCGAAACGGCCCACCTATCGGTGCCGCCGTTGGGATTCACGGACAGGTTTTCCGCACCACGCCAGAAGTTCTGCGTCGCGTTGCCCTGGAACCAGTCGGCCTCCGCGTGCACCGCGCCGTTGATCGTCACGTTGTCGGGAGACAGGCCGAGCCCCAGCACCTGCGTGTAGAACCCGACGTTCACATCGACGTTGTACGAGCCCGGCTTGAACAGCAGTGCCTTCCGGTTCGGGCCGAACTGACTGGTCTCCTGCTGCGAGAACACGCTGTTCACCTGGGACTGGATCGCCGACTGCGACATCGCCGGATCGAAGACGAGCACGTTCGGCCCGAGGTCGGGGTTCGCGGTGCCGGAGACCGGGGTGAGCCGGAAGGACTGGGCGCCGGTGCCGTTGCAGGCGTACTGCTGCAGCTGGGTGCTGTCCTGGGTCGAGAGGCCGGGGATGTCCAGGCACTTGCCGCTGTTGCGGCTCACGAAGTGATACGTCCCGCCCGACTCCTCGACCGGCTGCCACTGCTGGTTGTTCCCGCCGCCGTAGGCCCACAGGTGGATCAGCCCACCGTCGGCCGTCGACACCTCGGCGACGTCCCACACCTGCGCCGGGGCGTTGCGGGTGTTGACCCGGTAGTAGCCGCCCGAGGTGGGCTGGAACTGCCATTGCTGGGAAAAGGTCTGGTTGCAGGCGTACTGCTGGACGACCGTCCCGTTCGCCGTCCCGGCGGCGCGCGCGTCCACGCATTTCCCGCCGGTGGTCGACACGGTGTACCAGGTGTCGGGAACGATGGCCGCCTGCGCTGCCGGAGCCACCACCAACAGTGCTCCGACCAGGGAAAACAGGGCTATCAGGACTGCTCTGGCCCTCATCAGGGTCTCCTCCGCGTCATTCGGGCAGGGCGAGCTGAGGCGGAGCCCAAGTGGAGACGCGGCGTAGCGGGCGGGGACCTCGGCGTCACGATGCCCGAAACGTAACGGCGGTCACACGCGGAGTCAATACACGGCTAAAAATAAGTCGCAAAGATGCAGGTCATCGACGTTCGACCGGCCCCCGGGCGCATAGAGTGACCCCCGCGTGAACGGCCTCCGCGGGCGGTGTAATGTATGGACACACGAGATGCGGAGAACAAATCCGCTCCGGGGCTATGGCGCAGCTGGTAGCGCACCTCACTGGCAGTGAGGGGGTCAGGGGTTCGAGTCCCCTTAGCTCCACAGTTACGAAACACCGCCCACCTGGCAGATTCGCCGAGGTAGGGCGGTTTTTTCGTTTCGCCTCACTTTAAGAGTTGACTCTCTGTTGTCGCGTGGTCGCGGTCGAGGTCGGTCGGCGTGGTCAGCCATTCGTTTGGCTGGACGTCGCTCAACAGTCGATCCGCCATAGCCGGTGTCAGCACCATGCTGTCTTCCTTGTGCCATGGCGTCTTGGCCGGCTTGAGTCTGCCGTCGCCTTTCCGTTTGAGCTCTCCACGTTTCGGTCGTTCGTAGATCTTGTTTTCCTCGGTTCGCACGCGGAAGTAGTACCGGTCGTAGATCGCTTTGACTTTGTTGTTGAGCGTGGTGAGGGTGATGTCCTGGCCCGACCCCCCGTGGTGAGCCCGGTTCCGCAGGACAGTGAGGGCGAGTACAGCGGCTGCGGCACCGGGCACGCGGTGATGCTCGTTCACCGGCGTCAGGTTGTGCGGATTGGACACGATGTTCTCGATGTGAGCGGCGGTCTCGTCTCCCCACTCGACGACCGCCTGGAGTGCTTCCGCTTTGTACACCGCGCGGAACCTGCGAAGTTCCTCCTCGCCCGCGTCCTTCAGTACCCCCATCAGCACCAAGCACTCCCGGATGACACCGTCCATGTGCTCGTAGGTGGTCATGAATGCCTTGTACTGCTTGCGGAAATCTTGGTGGGCGGTGTCCTCGTAGTACTGGTTTCCCAGCTTGTTCCGTGCGACGGTCCACTCGCTGTGTTCTTCGCTCGCGTCATCCACCCACTTTTTGGCATAGTCGTGCCACTTCGCCAGGGTGAGTTCGATCCCGGCGCGGGTCTTGCGGGTGATGACCTCGGCGTTCATCCTGGGGTAGCGGAACCCGGACACCGGCTTTTCACCGGATCCAGCGATGGCGATCAACGCCCGGCAGAGCGCGGTGACCTCTTCTTCTTCGTCCAGATCAATGAGGCCGTGGTCGTGCACCGACTCGTCAAGCGCAGCCAGGGCGCCGCGCAGCGCGGTGAGTCGCACCGCGCTGGGCTCTCCCCACCGTCGCGGGATCTCCGGGTGCAGGTACTCGCGCGCCGCGAACGCGGCTTGCAGGTCCTCGGCACGTACGTCTAACGCGCGCTTCGACTGCCCGCCCGACTTGAATGCCACCTGCCGCTGGACGGCAGCATTGACCGCGCGGTTTCCTGCCGCTCGCTGCAAGGCCAGCAGATTGTTGTGCGGCGGTCTTGGCGCACCCGGCTGGGCGGAGCAGTCGAATCGGGCTATTCGGTCTAGTTTCGCGCGCATTCGCCCAACGCAACCGCAGGCCGCGCCGCCGCGCACTGTCCGAAAGGGCAGTCGTGAGGGCAGAAAATCCCGTTCCCACAAGGGGTCCACCTTCAAACGCGCGATGCCAACGGCACCGTCGTATTCGAAGGGACTCTGTAGCCGACCACGCGAACGACTCAGCTGATGAAGCCCGCCGACTTGAGCCAGTCGCGAGCGACCGTCGCCGCTTTCTGTCCATCGACGCTGACCTTCTTGTTCAGGTCCGTGAGCGTCGCGGTGTCGAGCTTCGCGGCGATCGGCGTGAAGACCTGCTCCAGCTGCGGGTACTTCTGGGCGAGCGGAGTGGCGATCGTGATGGCCGGGTTGTACGTCGGGAAGAAGTGCTTGTCGTCCTCGAGCACGGTCAGCTGCTGCGCGGCCACGCGACCGTCGGTGGAGGCGACCGAGCCGAAGCCGCACGGGTCCCCCTTGCCGATGCTCGGGTAGACGACGGCGTCGTTGAGCAGGTGCACCTGCGCGTCGGGCAGGGCGAACCCGTAGGCCTTCGCCAGGCCGGGGAACCCGTCGTCCCGGCTCTTGAATTCCGGGCCCATACAGGTCGAGGCCGCGGCCGGGTCCCGTTTCACCAGGGCCGCGTAGTCGGACAGCGTCTTCACGCCGGTCCGGGTCAGTGTCGCCGGGTTTCCGGCCAGGGCGTAGGTGTCGTTGGCCGGCGAGCGTGCCCACCAGGTGACGCCGTTGGCGGTGTCGGCCTGTTTGACCGCGTCGTACTGCGCCTGCGGGTCGCTGATCGGCTTGGTCTGGTTGAGGTAGCTGATCCAGGCGGTGCCGGTGTATTCCCAGTACAGGTCGACCGCGCCGCTGGTGAGCGCCTGGCGGACGTTGCTCGAACCGGTGATGTTGGTCTTGTCCTCCGGGCTCACCCCGGCCGCCTGCAGGGCGACGATGGCGATCTGGCCGAGGAGCAGCTGCTCGTCGAACTCCTTGGAGCTGACGCGGATCCGGGCGCCGTTCAGCGCGTCGATCTTCTTGATGGATCCCGCGCCCACTTGGGCACCGGTCTCGTCCTTGCCGATGGTGCAGCCCGCCGCGAGCGACGCTGACGCGACGAGCGCGAGTACGGCGGCGGTCGTGCGCCGGAGCATCCGCATGGGTGGGTCCTCCTTGAGTCGGTCGAGCTACATTCCGCGCGGGCGCAGGACCTCCTCGGCGACCAGCCCCAGCCAGTCGGCGAAAAGCGCCAGCGCGGCGACGATGATGCCGAAGGTCAGGCTCAGGATCGGCCGGTCCAGCCCGATCCCGGCGACGAGCCCACCCCCGAGGCCGCCGCCGTCGATGAACGTCGCCAGCGTCGCGCTCGCGACGGTGAGCACCAGCGCGGTCCGGATCCCGGCGAGGATCACCGGGACGGCCAGCGGCAGTTCGATCCGCCACAGGACGGCCGTCTTGCCCATGCCCATCCCCCGCGCGGCGTCGACGAGGGTCGGGTCGACGCCGTCGAGTCCGACGATCGTGTTGCGCAGCACCGGCAAAGTCGCGTAGACGACGAGCGCCGTCACCGCGGTCGCGGTGCCCGTGCCCATCCAGAGCGCGAGCAGCACGACGAGCCCGATCGACGGGATCGCCTGGCCGAGGTTGCCCAGACCCAGCCCGATGGGCCGGGCCCAGCGGGCGCCGGCGCGGGTGAGCAGGACGCCGAGCGGGAGGGCGATGGCGATGGTGCACGCCGTCGAGATCAGGGTGAGCCGCAGGTGCTCGCCCAGTTCGGTGAAGATCGCGCCGGGGTTGAGGAAACGCTGTTCGATCGAGTCGATCGGATGCGCGCGCACGATCATGAAGAGCGCCAGCAACGCGAGCGTCAGCAGAACCGGGCGTATCAGCAGCCCGAGCCGCCGCCGACGAGGTCGCGCGGGCACCGTGGTGTCCGGCCGAGGCGTCTCCTCCACAGCGGGGATCGCGGGTGCCGCGTCGGTGGACCTCAGCGCCGCGACCAGGATGGCCACGTCGCACACCCCCAGCGGCCGCGCGGTGTCGCCTTCGGTGATCACGACGGCGGTGCGGCCGGTCCGCACCATCACGTCCAGCACGTCCCGCAAGGTGGCGTCGGGCCGGACCGCGGGCGAACCGTCCGGCCCTTCTTCCTGCCGGAGGTCCAGGTCACCCACCCGGATCAGCGCGAGCCGCTTCAGGTTCCGCTTCGAGCCGGCGAAACTCGCGACGTAGTCGTCCGCCGGCGCGGCGAGGATCGCCTGGGGCGTGTCGTATTGAGCGATCACCGACCGCGGCCGCAGCACGGCGATCCGGTCGCCGACCTTCAGCGCCTCGTCGAAATCGTGCGTGACGAACACGATCGTCTTGCGCACTTCCCGTTGCAGGCGAAGGAATTCGTCCTGCAGCCGGGCGCGCGTGATCGGGTCGGTGGAGCCGAACGGCTCGTCCATCAGCAGCACCGGCGGATCCGCGGCCATCGCCCGCGCCACCCCGACGCGCTGCTGCTGACCGCCGGAAAGCTCACGCGGGTAACGGAAACCGTGCTCGCGGGTCAGGCCCACGACGTCGAGCAACTCGCGCACGCGGCCGGCGACCCGCTGCCGGGTCCAGCCGAGCATCCGCGGCACCACACCGATGTTGGCGTCCACTCGCAGATGCGGGAAGAGCCCGATCTGCTGGATGACGTAGCCGGTGTTGCGCCGATGTTCGTCGACGTCGAGCGCCGACACGTCGGTACCGCCGATCGTGACGGCGCCCGAGGTGGGCTCGACGAGCCGGTTGATCATCCGCATGGTCGTCGTCTTGCCGCATCCCGACGGACCGGTCAGCACGACGATTTCGCCCGCGGGGATGCGCATCGTCAGGTTTTCGACCGCCGGTACCGCTCGGCCGGGGTAGTGCTTGCCGACGCCCAGCAACTCGATCGTCTCGCCGCCCGTTCCGGCCGCCGCTCCCGAAGTCACCGGGGCCGCCGTTCCGCGAACACGTGGGCGTCGTCGTGTGGTCAGCTTCCCGACCAGCACGAAGGCCAGGTCGAACAGCAGCGCCAGCACCATGATCCCGAGCGTTCCGGTGAGGACCTGGTTCAGCGAGTTGACCGAACCGAACCGGCCGAGCCCGTCGAAGATCTCGTTGCCGAGGCCGGGACCTTTGACGTACGCGCCGATGGCCGCGATACCGATCGTGATCTGCGTGGAGACCCGGATACCGGAAAGGATCACCGGCCAGGCCAGCGGCAGGCGTACCCGGAACAGCAGCCGCGCGCGGCCGAAGCCCATCCCCCGCGCCGCGTCCACCACGGCCGGATCGACGCCGCGCAGCCCGACGATCGTGTTGCGCGTGATCGGCAGAAGCGCGTAAAGCACCAGCGCGCACAGGACGTTCGTCAGCCCCAGCCCGAACGGGCCGATCAGGATGCCCAGCAGCGCGATCGACGGAATGGTAAGGAACGCCGCCGTCGTCGTGGTCGCCATCGCGCCCAGCCACCGCCGCCGGTAGGTGAGCAGGCCGATCGTCATCCCGATCAGCACGGCCAGCGCCATCGCCGCCAGAGTGAGATCCACGTGCAGGATCGCGTCGTTCACGACGTCGATCCAGTTCTCCCGGAGGTACTCCGACAGGCTCAGGGCGCCGCTCCTCGACGTCGCAGGTCAGAAAAAAGCCGACCACGTCAGGTCCGGCCCGGTCTCAGCCCAACATGCCCGCGGTGCTCCTGTCCACAACTCGACGAAAAGATCCGGTCCGAACGGGCCGCGCTACCGGCCGACCATCTCGGTCATCCAGCCGGTCACCGCGTCGTGCAGCAGTGGCGCGTTGGGCGCGTAGTTGATCGAGTGCCCGTAGCCCGGCACCACGAACGTGCGCAGCCTCGCCTCGGACGAGTAGTACCCTGCCTCGCCCTGCCGCAGGCTTTCCGCGCTGGAGCAGTCGCTGGCCAGCGGGCCGCAGAACACACCGTCCTTTTCTCCCATGGCCACCAGCACCGGGACGTTGATCCGCCTGCTGTACGGAAGCACCAGACCGATCAGGACGGCGTCCACGATCTCACCGGCCGCGATCAGGTCCTTGCTCGCCTCGTCCGAGTCGACGACCTGCTGGTCGAACGGCCCCGGATTGTGGAAAGCGGAGTACCGCATGCCCGCCACCGTGGTCAGGTACGCCGGGTCCAGGCCGACGATCTTGGACATCTTCTCGTCGAGCATCGCCGGGCCCAGCGCCACCAGCGTGGGTGTCACCGTCAGCGGCGCGATCCGATGGGTGAACCCGGTGATCACCACGCCGTCCACGTCACGGAAGGTGGCCGCTTCGATGAGCGCGGTGGCCGATCCGAGCGAGTGTCCGACGAGGACGATCTTGTCGAACCCGGGCCCCACTGTGCCCGTCCGCATCGCCTGGATGGCGTGGTGGACCGCGTTGGCCTGTGCGCTCGCGGACAGCAGCGCGGCCGGAGGCTTGGAGCTGCGCCCCGAACCGACCCGGTCCACCGACAAGGTGGCGTACCCGGCCTTGTTCACCGCCTTGCGGAACGACCGGGTCTCCGAGAGGTCCGGCGGGTCGTAGTAGTCCGATTTACAGGTACCGCCCGGCACCAGCACCTGCAGGGTGCGGCTGCCGCCCGGCGGGACGCACAGCCTGCCGTACATGGTCTGATCCTTGAGTCCCAGCAGCGGCACATCCACCAGCGACACGGGGATGTTCAAGTCCTGGCAAGCCGCCTCCACGGCGGACGCCTGCACGGGGATGAGCACCGCCCCCGCGCACAGCAGGGCCACCGCGACGGCGAGGCGACGCAAGCGAAAACGCACGAAATTCTCCTTTGTGGGGCCTAATCCCGCGGGCGCACCGTCATCGGCATGCCGCGCGGATAGGCGATGGTGGTGTAGCGCACCCGGACCGGGCCGGCGGGTTCGAGGCGCCATCGGGCGAAGATCGTGGCCAGGCCGATGACCACCTCGGCCCTGGCGAACAGATGGCCGACGCACTGCCGGATCCCGTTGCCGAACGGGATGAACACCCCCGGCGGCAACGACCGCACCCGATCGGTGGCCCAGCGGTCCGGATCGAAGACTTCGGGATGGTCCCAATACCGGGGATCGGTGTGCAGGGCGAGCGGGCTGAACATCACCTCGTCGCCGGGCCGTAGCCGCACCGGCCCGAGATCGATCTCCTGCTCGGTCCGGCGCATCAGGATCCACAGCGCGTACATCCTCAGTACCTCGCTGACCACCTGCCCGGTGTAGACCAGCGCGGGCAGGTCGTCGAAGGTCACCGGGCGCCCGCCCAGCACCTGGTCCACCTCCGCCCGCAGCCGGTCCGCGACGCCGGGATCGCGTCCCAGCTCGTGGCAGGCCCACGCCAGGATCAGCGCGGTGGTCTCGGTGCCCGCGGTGAGCAGGGTCATCACCTCGTCGTGCACCTGCTCCCGGGTCATCCGCTCCCCGGTCTCGGCGTCCCGGGCCAAAAGCAACGTGGACAGCAGGTCACCGTGATCGGTGTCGGCGTCGCGGCCCGCCATCAACTCGTGCACCACGGCCTTCATTCGCGCGGTGGCCTCGTCGAAGCGGCGGTTGAACGGGAGCGGCAGTTTCTCCACGAAGCCGGGGGAAAGCACCCGGTACATACCCAGCTGGATGACCAGCGGGATCGAGCGGCGGGCCTCGCGGATCGCCGCCTCCCCCAGTTCCGTGCCGAACAGCGCCTCGCCCACGTTGGTCATGGCCAGCGCCTGCATGTCCGCGTCGATCCGCCGTACCTCGCCCGGCCGCCAGGACCCGGTCAGCGCGGTGGTCGCCCGGACCCAGATCTCGGCGTAGCGGGAAAGGTGCTTCCGGTCGAAGGCGGGCAACATCAGCTTGCGCTGCCTGCGGTGGAAAGGCCCGTCGGACAAGGCCAAGCCGTTGCCCGCGTACGGACGGAATTTGCGGAACATGATCCCGGTGCCGAAGCTCGATCCGTTCGTCACCAGTACCCGGTGAATTAATTCCGGATTCGTGAGGAAATAGGTTTGCAATGGCCCCAATGAAACCTTGACCACGTCACCGTGTTCCCTCAGTCCCGCGGTGAATCGGACCGGACGGCGGACCAGGGCGAGGGTGTGTCCCAGCAAGGGCCACCGGCCGGGTGCCACCCGGACGGACACGGGAACTCCTTGGCATTGACGGAAAATCTGGAAGGCCGCCACGGTACGGGCCCTTCGGCCGCGACGGCAGCGCCCGATCGGGTGTATCCCCGCCACGAAAGACGGATTAAGTCGATTTCGAGGGAGTGGGTATGCTGTTCCGTCTCCCGAACCGATTGAGGTGCGCGATGGCGGGTACACGGGACTGGGTCCCGGCCGGAGTCGATACAGCCACACCGAACGTCGCCCGGATCTATGACTATTGGCTCGGCGGCAACCACAATTTCGAAAAAGATCGCACTACCGCGGACCACCTCGAGCGCACGCTGCCGTGGATCCGGCAGTCGGTGCGGCTCAACCGCGCCTTCCTCGGCCGGGCGGTGCGTTTCATGACCGCCCAAGGCGTCCGCCAGTTCCTCGACCTGGGCGCGGGGATCCCCACCGTGGGCAACGTGCACGAGATCGCCCGGCGGGAGGCGCCTGAGGCCCGGGTGGTCTACGTCGACAAGGAAGCCGTGGCGGTCGCCCACGGCGAGCTGATGCTGGCGGGCGACGACCGCACCGCGGTCCTGCACGCGGACGTGCGCGACGTGGCGAAGGTGCTGGGCAGCCCGGAGGTCCGGCGGTTGATCGATTTCTCCGAGCCGGTGGGCCTGCTGTGCATGCTGCTGCTGCACTGGATCCCGGACGAGGACGACCCGGCCGGGCTGGTGCGCGCCTACCAGGAACCCCTGGCTCCGGGCAGCCTGCTCGCCTTCACCCACATCTCGGCCGACTCGCATCAGGAGTCGTTCGCCGTGGCGAGCGACCAGATGGCCGAGCGGCGCGGCGAGGTGCCGCACACCCGTTCCCACGACGAGGTCCTCGGTCTGCTCGGGGATCTGACGCTGGTCGAGCCGGGTTTGGTGGGCTGTGGCAGCTGGCGGCCCACCGGGCCCACCGACATCGCCGAGGACCCGGCATGGAACGAGCTGATCTACGCGGGCGTCGCACGGAAGTCCTGAGCCCATGACCGACCCCGGCGACCTGCCGATCCCCGAGCCGCCCGAAGACGGGCGCCGCGAGCGCGCTCTCCTCGCGCGCAAGTGGGCGTACCTGCTCGGCGGAATCGGTTACGTGCCACTGGTGCACGCCAGTTTCGAGGCAGAGCTGACCGCGCTGCTGGACGCCTTGTGCGCCGAGGTATACGAGAGCGGGCAGGAACATTCGCCGGGCAGCACGGGTTCGCTGGAGGCCGCGGGCGCGCGACTGGCCGAGCTCAACTGCGCGAGCGGGCAGGCGATCACCGTCACCATGGGCGTCCTGGGCAAGGGTCTGCTCACGCTGCCCGAATTCCAGCCCGCCGAAGAATTCGCCGAACGCGTGGTGGGCGTGCTCGGCGCGCTGGCCGCGAGTGTCGTGGTGGCCGCACAGAACGCCACCTTGGCACAGCAGGAAAGCCTGAAGCTGTCCATGCTGAAAGCGGTACGGGACGCCAAATACGAGCTGCGGACCGCGCAGGCACGGTTCGACGAGGTCGCCACTTCCTCCGCCAGCGGCATCCTGGTCACCGACCTGGACGGCACGCTGGTCACCGTGAACGCCGCGGCCGGCGTGATGCTCGGGCACGCCCCGGACGAGCTGACCGGACGCGACCTGTTCGAGCTGGTACACCCCGACTACAAGCTGGTCCTGCGGGAGGATTACCGCGCGCTGCTGACGGGCGAGGTCGAGCGGATCAAGCAGTCGCAACGGTTGCTCCACCGCGACGGCGAGCCGGTGTCGGTGTCGTTGACCGCTTCGCTGCTGCGCGGCGCCGGTGACGAGCCCAGCCATTTCGTCACCGTCGTCGAGGACGGCACCGAACTTTCTTTGCTGCAGAACGAACTCAGCAGGCAGGCCCTGCACGACGTGCTCACCGGCCTGCCCAACCGGCAGTGCTTCGGCACGCGGATGGAGAACCTGCTGGGCGGGGCCGATCCCGAACTGGGCGTGACGCTCCTGCGGCTGGAGCTCGATTCCTTCGCGGTGGTGCGCAACGGCCTCGGCGAGCGTGCGGCCGAACAGCTGCTGATCGCCGTGGCGAAACAGCTGAAGTCCGTGATGGCCAAGGAAAAGGCCCTTCTTTCCCGGTTCGACGGCGCGGAATTCGCGGTGCTGGTGGAGAACGGGCCGGACACCCCGGACCCGGTGCGCTTGGTGCACGAACTGCGTCAAGCGTTGACCGAACCTACTTACGTGGACGGGCACGGGCTGGCGCTTTCGGTCAGTATCGGCGTGGTCAATCGGCCCGCCCAGGACAGCGAAGCCGCCGATCTGCTGCGCGAGTCCCATCAGGCATTGCGCCGGGCGAAGGCCAACGGGCACGGGCAGTGGGAGTTGTTCCACCCCGAGCAGAACCGGCTGGACCGTGAGACCGACGCGCTGGCCGCGATCATGCCGGGCGCTTTCGAGCACGGGGACGTGGAGGCGCGGTACCGGCCGCTGGTACGGCTGGCCGACGGCGCGGTGCACGGGGTGGAGGTGCAGCTCAGCTGGGATCCGCCCGGCGTGGGCCCGCTGTCCGACCAGCACTGCCGCCGTTTGGCCGAGACGACCGGGCTGATGCTGCCGCTGGGCGAATGGCTGCTGGGCACCGGATGCCGTCAGGTGGGCTGGTGGCGGCAGCGGCTGGACCGCGACCTGCGGATGCTGATCAGTCTGAGCCCGCACCAGGCGGCCGACACCGACCTGCTCACCCGGCTGGTCGGCGTGCTGGAGGAGACGCGGTTCCCCGCCGAGCGGCTGCTGGTCGAGTTGCCCATGCTGGCCCTGGCCGCCGACCTCGGCGAGACGAGGGACAACCTGGGCGCGCTGGCCGACCTCGGGGTGCGGCCGGTGATCAGCGTCCGCGGGCTGGGCGACGGCGCGCTGGCCCTGGTGGCCGACCTGCCGGTGCACGGCGTGCGGCTCGACTGCGGGCTGCTGGACGGGATCGCGCCGGACTCGCCGGTGGCCGGTCTGCTGCGGGATCTGCCGGAACTGGCGCACCGGACGGGCGCAGACGTGATCGTGGACGGTCTGACCACCGCCGACCAGGCGCGATTCTGGCTGGCCGCCGGGGCCGAGCTGGCGGTGGGTGATCACTACGGCGGGCCCTGCCGTCCGGACGAGCTGGCGGGCGTTTTCGGCGACCGGGGTCAGGAGGAGCCTCCTGCCTGAAACGCCGTGTGGAGGGCGGACCGGGAATCGGTCTCGCCCTCCACACGGGGATACAGCCGGTCATCGCCGGACCGCCGGTTCACCTCCGCTGACCTCACTGGGAGTGCGCAAGGTCGCCATGGCCAGGAAGCCACCGGCGATCGCGATCCCGGCGGCGCCGAGGAACGCGGCCGAGTAGCCGCCGGTCAGCGCGACCGGGTCGCCGACCCGTCCCGCACCGGCCGACACGGCGACCGCGGTCATCGCGGCCAGGCCGAGCGCCGACCCGATCTGGTACGAGGTGTTCACGATCCCGGAAGCGAGGCCACCTTCCTCCGGTTTCGCGCTGGAGATCGCGGTGCCGAGCGACGGGATGAACGCCAGCGCCTGACCCAGGGCCGCGACCAGCGACGCGGGCAGGACATCGACGACGAAGTTCCCCGTCGGGCTGACGAAGGACAGCCACACCAGGCCCGCGGCGAGCGCCCACAACCCACCGATGATCATCTTCTTCGGCCCGAACCGGCCGATCAGCTTCGGCGCGACCGCGACCATCAGCACGACGATCAGCACCGTCATCGGCAGCAGCGCCGCGCCACTGGCGAACGCGCCGTAGCCCAGGACCTGCTGCAGGTACAGGTTGAGGAAGTACCACATCGGGATCCACGCCGCGCCGAGCAGGAACTGCGCCAGGTTCGCGCCGCCTAGGTTCGGCGTCCGGAAGATACCCAGCCGCACCAAGGGGACTTCGCGCTTCCGCTGGATCGCGACGAACACCGCGAGCAGGGCGATGCCGCCGGCCAGCGCGCCCCACGTGCCCGCCGAGTCCCAGCCCGCTTCCGGTGCGCGGACGACGCCGAACACGGTCAGGCCGAGGCCCGCGGTCGCCGCGATGGCGCCGGCGATGTCGACCGAGCCACGCCGGGCCGGGGCGGACGGCATCAGCTTGCCGGTCGCCACGATCGCGACCAGCGAGATCGGGACGTAGAGCCAGAAGATCCACGGCCACGACAACCATTCGGTGATCACGCCGCCGAGGAACACGCCCGCGGTGCCGCCCGCGGGAGCCGCCGCGCCGTAGAGCGCGAGTGCCTTGGTGAGCTCACGCGGACGCGCACCGAACAGCATCATCAGCAGGGTCAGCGCGGACGGCGCGATGAGTGCCGCTCCGGCGCCTTGCAGCACCCGGCCGAGCAGTTCGACCCAGGCGGTGCCCGCGACCGCGGCGACCACGGAACCGCCGAGGGTGACGACCCAGCCGGCGGTGAACATCCTCCGCGCGCCGAACAGGTCCGAGAGGCGTCCGCCGAGCAGAAGCAGCCCGGCGAGCGCGATGACGTAGGCGTTGAACACCCACGACAGGTCACCCGGGGAGAACCCTAGGTCCTGCTGCATCGCCGGGAGGGCGACGCCGATGATCGAGGTGTCCATGATGACCATGAACTGGGCCAACGCGATGAGTCCCAGCGCCCACCACCGTCGTGGGTCCGGGGTTGTCTCCGCCATGACGACCGTCCTTTCAGGATTCAGTTACCCCTAGGGGGTATTGCGGAGTTGAAGTTAGACCGATCGGGCACCGCCGCACAAGTACCCCTAGGGGGTGTTAATGTTGCGGTCGTCACAGGCGCTTCCTGGCGGCGAACCGTTACGCGGCACCAAGTAGGTCGACAGGTACCCCTTACAGGTATAAGGTTCCGGCGACCGACAGACGAGGAGGAGCCGTGCAGCGTCTCAAATCGCTTGATCCGACCGATGCGCCGGCGAAGTCCGCCGAGTTGCTCGGCGACATCATCGAGCGGCACGGCTCGGTGGGCCCGATGGTCTCCGCGATGGCCAACTCCCCCGCGCTCCTTCAGGGCTACCTCGACTTCTCGCGCGCCATGAAACGGGCCAAGCTTCCCCGGGCACTCGGCGAGAAGATCTCACTCGCCCTGCAGGAGTGGATCGGTTGCGCACTGTGCCTGCAGGCGCACACCCGGGCCGCGCGGGCCGCCGGACTCGGCGACGACGACATCGCGCTGGCACGCCAGGGCACGTCCACCGATCGGCGCGAGGCCGCGCTGATCGCGTACGCGGTGCGGGTCCTCGCCGAACCGTCGTCGATCGGCGACGAGGACGTCGCCGAATTGCGGCGACACGGCTGGAGCGACCGGCACATCGCCGACACGGTGGGGCTGGTGTCCCTCAACCTGCTCACCGGTTCGTTCAATCTCGTCGCAGGACTCGAACCCGCGCCTGCCGAGCAGTCCACAAAGGAGAAACACGATCATGTCGGCTGAACACGACCACTCGCACCACGAGCACCAGCACCACGGTGACCACAGTGGACATTCGGGCGACGGCGGCCACGAACACCACCAGCAGGGCAAGGTGTCCTGGAGTATGGCGGCGTCGGCCACCCTGCACTGCCTCACCGGCTGCGCCATCGGCGAAGTGCTCGGCATGGTGATCGGCACCGCGCTGGGCTGGGGAAACCTCGCCACCATCGTGCTCGCCGTCGCGCTGGCGTTCGTCTTCGGCTATGCACTGACGATGCGCGGCGTCCTGCGCGCGGGCGTCGGTTTCAAGCAGGCCCTCAAGGTCGCGCTCGCCGCCGACACCGTCTCGATCATCGTCATGGAGATCATCGACAACGGCGTGATGCTCGTCGTCCCCGGCGCGATGGAGGCCGGTCTCACCAGCGGGCTGTTCTGGGGCGCGCTCGCCTTCGCCCTCTTCGTCGCCTTCCTGCTCACCACGCCGGTCAACAAGTGGCTCATCGGCCGCGGCGCCGGACACGCGGTGGTGCACGCTTACCACCACTGATTCACTACGGATCAAGGGCCGCCCTTGGTGCTTTCGCACCGGGGGCGGCCCTTTTGTCGTTGCTGCGTTCTGATCGGCGGTGGGCAGGTTGCGAAAGCCACTTTCGCAACGTTGAAGGTTGCGAAAGTGGCTTTCGCAACGTCAGCGGAGGCTCGCCGTGCTGCGGAATCCCTTGAGCCGCAGGCTGTTCGTCACCACGAAGACCGAGCTGAACGCCATCGCGGCGCCGGCGATCATCGGGTTGAGCAGCCCGGCCGCGGCCAGTGGCAGCGCCGCGACGTTGTAGGCGAAGGCCCAGAACAGGTTCCCCTTGATGGTGCGCAGCGTCCGCCGCGAGAGCCGGATCGCGTCCACCGCCGCTCGCAGGTCACCGCGGACGAGGGTGAGATCCGACGCCTCGATGGCGACGTCCGTGCCGGTGCCCATGGCCAGGCCGAGGTCGGCCTGCGCGAGCGCGGCCGCGTCGTTGACGCCGTCGCCCACCATCGCGACCACCTTGCCCTCGCCCTGCAGCCGCTTGACCACGTCGACCTTGTCCTTGGGCAGGACCTCCGCGATCACCTCGGTGATCCCGACCTCCGCGGCCACCGCGCGGGCCACGGCCTCGTTGTCCCCGGTGAGCAGGACCGGGGTCAGGCCGAGCGCCCGCAGCTGCGTGATGGCTTCGGCGGACGTCGGCTTCACCGTGTCGGCGACGACGAGGACGGCGCGCGCCTTCCCGTCCCAGCCGACGGCGATCGCGGTGCGGCCGTCCTTCTCCTCGGACGCCTTCTTCGCCGCGAGATCCGACGGCAGGTGGTGCGCCCACTCCTCCAGCAGCGCGCTGCGTCCGGCCAGCACCGCCTTCCCGTCGACGATCCCTTGCACACCAAGGCCTTCGACGTTGGTGAACTCCTCGACGGCGGGCAGCTCGCCCACCCGCTCCCGTGCCGCGCGGGCGATGGCCTGCGCGATCGGGTGCTCCGAAGCGTTCTCCAGCGCACCGGCCAAGCGCAGCGTCGTCTCCTCGTCGACGCCTTCGGCGACGTGGACCGCCACCAGCGACATCTGCCCGGTGGTCACGGTGCCGGTCTTGTCGAGGACGACCGTGTCGACCGAGCGCGTGGACTCCAGCACTTCCGGGCCCTTGATCAGGATCCCGAGCTGTGCGCCCCGTCCGGTGCCCACCAGCAGCGCCGTCGGCGTCGCCAGCCCCAGTGCGCACGGGCAGGCGATGATCAGCACGGCCACCGCCGCGGTGAACGCCGCCGCGACCGAACCACCGGCCCCGAGCCAGAACATCAGCGTGCCGACGGCGAGCGCGATCACGATCGGCACGAACACACCCGAAACCCGGTCGGCCAGCCGCTGGACCTGCGCCTTGCCGGTCTGCGCGTCCTCCACCAGTTTCGCCATCTGCGCCAGCTGCGTGTCCGCGCCGACCCGCGTGGCACGGACGACGAGCCGTCCGCCCGCGTTCACCGTCGCGCCGACCACGGCGTCGCCGGGCCCGACCTCGACGGGGACGCTCTCACCGGTCAGCATGCTCGCGTCGACGGCGGAGCTGCCTTCGGCGATCACGCCGTCAGTGGCGATCTTCTCCCCCGGCCGGACCACGAACCGGTCCCCGACGACGAGCCGGTCGACCGGGATCCGCTCTTCCTTGCCGTCACGGAGCACGGCGACGTCCTTCGCGCCCAGCTCCAGCAACGCGCGCAGCGCGGCACCGGCCCGGCGCTTGGACCGCGCCTCGAAGTACCTCCCTGCGAGGATGAACGTCGTCACCCCGGCGGCGACCTCGAGATAGATGTTGCCGTCCCCGGCCATCCGCTCGACGGTCAGTTCGAAGGCGTGCGTCATCCCCGGCGTCCCCGCGCTGCCGAACAGCAGCGCGTACAGCGACCACAGGAACGCGGCGAGCGTGCCCATCGAGATCAGGGTGTCCATGGTGGCCGCGCCGTGGCGCAGGTTCGCCCACGCCGCCTTGTGGAACGGCCAGGCCGCCCACACCAGCACCGGCGCGGCCAGCGTCAGCGAGATCCACTGCCAGTAGGTGAACTGGAACGCCGGCACCATCGCCAGCAGGATCACCGGCACCGACAGTACCGCGGAACCGATCAGCCGCTGCCGCAACGGCGCGATCGGGTCGGCCTCTTCGGCGGGCCCGTCCGGCTGCTCCTGCTTCGGCGGAGCCGGCAGAGCGGCGGCGTAACCGGCCGCCTCCACCTGCTCGATCAGCCGCTGGGGTTCGATGTCCCCGCTGTAGGTGACTTTCGCCTTCTCCGTGGCGTAGTTGACCGTGGCGGTGACGCCGTCCAGCTTGTTCAGCTTCTTCTCGATGCGCATCGCGCACGACGCGCAGGTCATCCCGGTGATCGCGAGTTCGACCTCGGCCGTGGTGGCCTGGTCCAGATCGGAAGTCATCGTGGTCACTCCTTTCCGGCTCGGCCTCAGCCGTGTCCGCCGTGGCCGTCGCCGGCCGCCGGGGGTGGGGTCTGGTTCTGGGGCGCCGAAGCGGCCGGGGCGGGTGTGCCCGCGGTGGCGACGGTGAACTCGGCGGTGCGGACCTTGCCCTGGTGCTGGAAGTCCAGGAACAGCCGGTACGTCCCGGCCGAAGGGACTTCGGCGAAGAAGGTCACCGTGGGGCCGGGTTTCGTGCGGCCGTCTCCGGGCTCGCCGTCCGGGTGGACGTGCAGGTAGGCGAGATCGCCACCGCGCAGCGCCACCAAATGCCCGTAGGCGCCCAGATACGGCTGCAGATCGGTCACGTCACGGCCGTCCTTGGTCACCGTCAAGGTCACCTTCGACGCTTTGCCCGGCGCCAGCTCGCCGTCCAGGCGGACCTGGTAGCCGTCGACGTTCGCGACCCGCGAGGGCTGGTGCTCGACGGGCTTGAACTCCCCCGCCGCGGCCACGTCGACACCGAGTGTCGAGGCCGAGCCGCCCGTCGGCTTGAAGTCCGCGAAGACGCGGTAACTGCCCGCCTCGGGCAGGGCCAGCGGGACACTCCACACGCCGTCGGGCGCGAGTTCGGGATGCACGTGCTGGAATCCGGCCGTGTCGCGACGGACGACGATCAGGTGCATCCGCTTTTCGTGTTCGACGTCGTACGCGGTGACCGGCGCGCCGTCGGGGCCGAGAATCCTGAAGGAGAAGGGCTGGTTCGTCCCCGGCGTGAGCGTCGTGGTGGTGGGCGTGAGGGTGTAGCCGCCCCTGGACGACGCGAGCCCGCCGGGCTCGTCGGTCGGCGCCGCCTCCGCGACGGTGCCGCTGTGAGCGTCCCCATGCCCGGCGTCCTCGCCGCCGGGAAGGCCGGCCGCGCCGGCGAAAGGACCGACAGCGGCGCCTGCGGCCCAGGCGCCACCGGCGACCAGGGCAAGCGCCACACCGTAGGCGGAGAGCTTCGCAACTGTGTTCATCGTGAAGTCCTTAGTGCGGGCCGTGACCCGCGATCGGGAGCGAACCGCGGCTCAGGCGGTCAGCTCGTATCCGGCTTCTTCGACGGCGGCGCGAACATCCGCGAGGGCGGGCTCCCGGGAGCCGGTCACGGTCACCGCGCCGGTGGGCAGATCCACGCGGACGCCGGTGACGCCGTCGATCTTGCCGACCTCTTCGGTGACGGAGCGGACGCAGTGGCCGCAGGTCATGCCGGTGACGGTGTAGGTGGTCTCGCTCATTTCTCTTCTCCTCCGGATTCGTTGCGGTACTTCAGGAACGGACGAGGCGGGCGATGACGTCGGTCGCCTCTTTGATCTTCTCGTCGGCCTCGTCGCCCCCCTTGGCGATGGCGTCGGACACGCAGTGCCTGAGGTGCTCGTCCATCAACCCCAGCGACACCGACTGCAACGCCTTCGTGGCCGCGGACACCTGCGTGAGGATGTCGATGCAGTACTTGTCCTCTTCGACCATTCGCTGCAGGCCCCGGATCTGTCCTTCGATCCGCCGCAGCCGGGTCAGGTAGTCGTCCTTGCCTTGCGTGTATCCGTGCATCTCGACCTCCTGACGAGGACTCTACATACCCTAGGGGGGTAGGGCAACCGGCATACCCCGGTGGTGTATGTCACCACTCGCTCGCGCGGCAGCCGCCTTCGACGCGCCACCTTCGGCCGGGCATGATTGGGACGTCCGCGAATCCCGACTCGAGGAGTGAGCGTGGCCGATCACGGCGACGACAAGGAGCGCCAGCTCAAACGCCTGCGACGCGTCGAGGGGCAGATCCGGGGGCTGCAGAAGATGGTCGAGGAGGACAAGTACTGCATCGACGTCCTCACCCAGGTTTCAGCGGCGACCCGCGCCCTGCAATCGTTCTCCCTCGAACTCCTCGAGCGGCACATGGCGGGCTGCGTCGTCGAAGCCGCCGCGAAGGGCGGCCCCGAGGCGGACAGGAAGCTCCGGGAAGCCTCCGAAGCGATCGCGCGCCTGGTGCGCTCCTGACCCTTTTGTACAAACGAGCGGGCGGGTGACCTCACGTCACCCGCCCGCTTCTCATTCCGCCCTGGTCGCCGTGAACCCGGTCCGGACGTGGGCTCCGTCGCAGAACGGCTTCTTCGCCGAATTACCGCACCGGCACAGCAAGTGCGTGCGGCCGCCGATCTCGTATTCGTTGTTGTCGTGGTCGACCAGCCGGACAGGGCCTTTCACCTGATACGGCCCGTTGTCCACGACCTTGATGACGACGGCCGGTTCGGCTCCGTTGTCGGCCATCGTCGTCAGCCGACCACCTCGTAGCCTGCCTCTTCGACCGCGGACCGCACCAGCCGCGCGTCGACCGGCCCCTCGCTCACGACGGTCACTTCACCGGTCGCGATGTCCGCGTCGACGTCGCTGACCCCGGCGACCCCGTTCACCGCCGTCGTCACCTTGTTCATGCAGCCCGAGCAGGTCATGCCCTTGACCGTGTACACGGTGGTGTCCATCAGCCTCCACCCTTCGATCGGAGTACTTTACCCCCGTAGGGTATAGCACCAGCTGCGAGCGCGGCAAAGTCCGTGACGGGGTCAGGGTTTACAGGTCGGACTTCAGGATCTCGTCGGCGTCCTTCACCAGCACCATGACGTCCTGATGGCGATCCCACGCCGCCTCGTCGTACCCGGCGAGACGCAGGCCGGGAGCCTCCAGCGCGCGCTGCACCGCCCAGCCTGGCGAGCTGAGCGAGATGCCGTAGCCGTCGTTGCCCGCGTAGTCGTTGTAGCCGAACCCGCACGCCTTGTACGCGGCGAGCACGCGGTCGGTGGCACGGGCGTCCAGCCCGTAGTCCTTGCCCGCCTCGGCGCGCATCGCCATCCGGCGGCCGTGCGTGGTGACCACCGCGACGCCGCCGGGAGCCAGCGAGCGCGAGAAGTAGCGCAGCAGCGGACCCCAGTTCGGGGCATCGAGATGGGTCAGCACCGAACCGCACCACAGCAGGTCCACACCGGTCACCTGCTCGATGTCGTCGACATCCGGGGCGCCGGGCACGGCCCGCGCGCCGAACGCCTCCGCGCAGGAGGCCAGCGCCGCCGGGTCCATGTCGCACGCGATCAGCTCCGCCGCCGGGAAGGCAGCGCGCAGCGAACGCATCACCCGGCCGTAACCACACCCGAAGTCCAAGACCCGCTTCGGTTCCGGCCTCCCCGTGACCTGCAACGCGGCGAGCACCGCGCGCAACGCGTCCCTGGACACGCTCATGTAGTGCGCGGTGTTGTTGCCCGCGAACATGCTGTCGCCCTCGGCGATCGTCGTGCTGACCTCGGGCATGATGCCCGCGACGGTCTCGTCCAACGTCTCGCTCATTCGTCCCCCTGGAAGGTCGGTCCCGAACGGGAACCGTAGCGGCCACGGCGCTCGCGCCGAACTTCGCCCGCGTTTCCGGAATGACGTGAATGTGGACGGAATCGCGCGGCCGTCAGCGTCTGCGAGTGGGCGTGGAACGGCGCGGGGTCGTCGGGCGCTTCGCGGTCGTCGGGGCGCGGTACGTGGTGGTCCGTGTGGTCTCGGGGGTGATCCGGGTCGTCGTGGTCGTCGCCGGGGTCTGCGGCGAGGCCGTCGTGACCGGACCGGTCGTCGTCGGAGCCGTCGCCGGGGCCGTCAGCGAAGTCGTCGCCGGGGACACCACCTGGCCGCGCCCCTGCCCGCCCCCGGCACACGCGCCGAGCAGCGCCACCACGCCCACGACCAGCCCGCACAGCCACACCCGCATGGCGCGGACCTTAACAGTCCGCGGGCCGGGGATCAGGCCGAACGACCGAATCCCACCCGCCCCTCGGCTAGGCCGCGGCTCGCAGGCGATACAGCTCGGCCAGCGTGGCGCCCTCGGCGCCGATGTCCGCGCCGTTCTCCGTGCCCAGCCACGCGGCCGCCTCGTCTCGCGGCAGCGGGCAGACCTCGATCTCCGCGAGGCAGCGGCCGGGCCGGACCACCGCCGGATGCAACCGCGCGACGTCCTCGTTCGTGGTCAGGCACACCAGGATGTCCAGGCCCTGGCCGAGCAGTCCGTCGGTCAGATTGAGCAAACGGGACAGAGCCTGGCCGGAGTCGCGCTTCGCGTCCGCGCCGACGAGTTCGTCGCAGTCCTCGAGGATCAGCAGGCGCCATTTCCGGTTGTCCGCCCGCTCTTCACCGAGCACCACCGATGTCAGGTAACCCGGATCGGCGAACAGGACCTCGGGGTCGAGGACGTTGTCGACCTGGCACCAGTCCCGCCATTCGTGCGCGAGCGCGCGCACGGCGGTCGTCTTGCCGGTGCCCGCGGGGCCGTGGAGAAGGATCAGCCTGCCGGTGATGTCCTCCGGGCGCGCCGCCATGAGCGTGTCGAGCGCGGTCACCGCCGACCGCGGGTAGTTGCCGCGGATCGCCTGCCACGGCGGCAAGTCCATCGTCCTGGGCGCGCGTACGCCGGCGCCGCCGCATCCCTGCACGTGCCAGAACCCGACCGGTACGGCCGATTCCCCGGGTAGCCCCGTCCGCGCGGTTCCGACCGCGGCCGCGAGCACCTCCTCCGCGAGCTTGCCGGAAGTGGCGCACACGCACACGGTCGCGGCGCCGGCGCGGCGGCGCATCGCGACGAGTGTCCAATCAGGACCGGAGGCGAGATGCGAGCGCTTGCCGTCCAGTTCGTACGTCAGATCCGCGGTGACTCCTGGCGGCAGCAGCGTCGCGTCCGGCGAGACCTCGGTGATTTCGGCGGCCCGTGAATGCGGCTTGGCCCCGGTGATGAACGGTTCCATGGCCAGCGCGTTCAGCACGCCCTCCATCGGCACGTTGCCACCGAAGAACATCCCGCGATCAAGGGACTGGGGTGATTCCGTTGTCCTTGCTGTCACCCCATCACGGTCCATCGCGCGAGGCGGGCGCACATCAGGGACCGTCCCCGATTCACCCCTGACAGGGATCTTCGCCGGACCGCCTGTGCGCCAGGATCGCCGGGATGATTGTCTCTGGTCTGACACACCGACCATGTGCGGAAGGAGGTGCGCGGTGAGCGATGACGGTTTCATCGAGGTGATCGCCCGCGAAGTGGAGGCCGACCCCGGCAATCTGGCGCTGCGTGAGGACTTCATCACGCTGCTGCTGGAGAAGGACCCGGACCGCGCCGCCACCGAACTGACGGCGTTCGAGGCACACGGCGGTGATCAGGCGCGGATCCGCCTGCTGCGTGCCCGGCTGATGGCGGCGCGGTTGCGGACCTCGGCCCCACCGCCCGCCGAGGCCGTGGCGGCCCCGTCCGATGAGGACCGTCACGCCGTGAGCGCCGGCGCTTCGGAGTCGCTGTGGGACACCGAGCGTCCGTCGGTGACGCTGGCCGACGTCGTGGGGCTCGCCGAGGTCAAGCAGCATCTGAACACCGCGTTCCTGACGCCGCTGCGCAATCCCGAACTGGCGGCGGCGTTCGGGCAGAAACCGGGCGGATCGCTGCTGATGTACGGCCCGCCCGGCTGCGGCAAGACGTTCATCGCCAGGGCGATCGCCGGTGATCTCGGCGCGTCCTTCATCCACGTGACCCTCGCGGACCTGCTCAGCAAATGGATCGGTGAAAGCGAGAAGGCGATCCAGAGCGTGTTCCGCCACGCCCGCGCGGCCGCACCGTGCGTGATCTTCTTCGACGAGTTCGACGCGCTCGGCGGACGGCGCACCTCCGGTGGCGGCGGTTCGCAAGCGATGCGGATGCTCGTCACCCAGCTCCTGGAGGAGCTCGACGGCGTGGCGGGCGCGAACGACGGGGTCTACTTCCTCGCCGCGACGAACCGGCCGTGGGACATCGACTCCGCGCTGCGCCGCCCGGGCCGGATCGACAAGACGGTGCTGGTGCTGCCCCCGGACGCGGTCGCCAGGGCGGCGATCGTCCAGGGCGCGCTGGACGGCAAACCCGCCGACGACGTCGACGTCGTGGCCGTCGCGGCGGCGACCGAAGGGTTCTCCGGTGCCGATCTCAGCCACCTGACGACCACCGTGCTGCAGCAGGCGATGGTCGAGTCGATGAGCAAGGGCGAGCTGGTCCCGGTCACCACCGGCGCGCTGCTGGCCGCCGTCCGCGGCATCACCCCGTCCACGACATCCTGGTTCGACCAGGTGGCGCCGGTGCTGGAGTTCGGCGTCGACGACGGCACCTTCGACCAGCTCCGGGCGTACCGGGTCAAGCGGGGCATGCGATGAGCGACACCGTCGAGCGGGACCTCGACCTGGCTTGGGAACTCCTTGAAGCACAGCCGACGCATCCCCGCGTCGCCGAGCTGGCGGTGCGGGTGCTCGCGGCCCAGCCGGAGCGGAGCAGCGCGTCGATGGTGCTCGCATACCACCGCGAGTCCTGCGGCGACACGGACGAAGCGCGGCGCCTTTATCACCGGGTGGCCGGTCGCCGCGACAATCAGTTCATCTGGGCGGCTCGCGCGCTTCGGCATCTGGAATCGGGGGAGCACAACCACGACGAGGCGTTGCGGTGGGCTCGCACCGTACTGGCCCAGAACCACGAGGGCTGGGACGACTGGATGCAACTGGGCCACGCCCAGGCCTGCGCCGGGGAGCACGAGGCCGGGTGGCGGCAACTCGACGAGGCGGTGGCGCTGTGCGCGCGGACGGCGCCGGACCACCTCCCCAAGGCACTGGCGAAACGCGCGGAGTACCTGCTGGGCACCTGCGCACCACCCGAACGGTTCGTTCCCGCCGCCGAGGAGGCCATCCGGACCAACGTGGCGGACTCCTGGGTCGCCACGCTGCTCGGCTACGCCTACCTGGCGCAATACCGGTTCGACGACGCCGAACGACTCGGTCTCCGGCTGCTGCGTGAGGACCCGACCGACGACCTGTTGCACACCCTGGTGGATACCGCTCGGACGATGCTGACGATCGTCGAAAAGGCGCGCGACGACGACATCAGCCTGGCGGACATCCAAGCCACCGGCGCGCTCGAGATGGCTTGGCAGCAGATCCGCGACCTGAAGCTGGGCATCGACCTGGCCTCCGCGCTGGCGGCACTGGACGCGGTGATGCCCGCCGAACTCCGCGACACGCTAATGCCGGGAGCCTCGGCCGCGGAGCTGGCCGAGGGCGAGGACAAGGTCGGCTCCATGGCCGCGAGGGATCTGCTCACCTGGCACAACGGCCAGCCGCCCGGCTCCGGCGCCGCCTGGGGCTGGACCGAGCCGTTCCGCCTGATGTCGGCGGCCGAAATCATCGCCATGGACTCCGAGATCGAAGCCGACCAGGCGGCGCACCCCGACTGGCCCGACAAGGAGGTCTGGGAGCAGGTGATGACCGACGACGCCGGGGCCTACCTGGTCGCCGTCGCGTTCGGGAGGCTGGTGAAACGCCGGGCAGGACAGCCCGACGAGCCCGTCGCCGACTCGATGGCCGACTGGATCTGGGACCGGGTGGCGAACTTCGGCGGGCAGGACCCGCGGCCGGCGCCGCTGAACTCCGAGGCGCCCACGGCCGATCCGCTCCCGGCCCCCGGGACACCGCTGACCGGTGTCATCGTCACGATGTGCGCCTCGTTGGGCGAGTCTGAGGACTCCCCTGCCTTCGCGGAACTTCGGCGGCTCTTCCCCGGCTCGACCGTCAGGCGGAGTGAGCTGGTCCCCGACGAGCCGAGCACCGACGGCGTCTACATCGAGGCGCTCGACGGGCTGGTGACGAAGGTCAGCGTGGATGTCGCGGTCTGCCCGGCCGCGGACCGGCTGATCTCCGGGCTCGACCTCGGCGGGCATCGTGGGTCCGTCGATGCCTTCGTGCGGGCGCATGGGGCCGTTCCGCACGACAGCTGGGTGAACCGTGCCAACGGCGAAGCCACGGTCGTCTACCACATCGACGGGCATCGGCTCTGCTTGTGCTGGGCGGACGGGAGTATCGCCCGGATCTACGTCACCGGTGCCTGAGCGGCTCGCGCTTTTGGCGGCTTGCCGTTCGTTGCCGGTTTTCGGCGACGGGTTCAGAACGGTGGTGGTTCGTCGGCTGCTGGGCGGGGTTCGTGGAGTGGCGGTGGTGGTGTGCTGGCCGGTGGGTGTGGTGATGGTGAGGGTGCCGTCGGTGGCGGGGTGGTAGGTCCAGCCGGGTTCGTCCTTCGACCGGTGCTTGAGCGGCGGCTGGCGCCGCGCGTGCCCGGAAGGGGACGCTGTCGTGAATGTTCGGGTCGTTCCAACGCTCGTGCTTTCGGCGACTCGCCGTACGTTGCCGCTTTTCGGCGACGGACTCAGAACGGTGGCGGTTCGTCGGCTGCCGGGCGGGGTCCGTGGAGTGGCGGTGGTGTGCTGCCCGGTGGGTGTGGTGATGGTAAGGGTGCCGTCGATGGCGAGGTGATAGGTCCAGCCAGGTTCGTACTTCGACCGGTGCCTGAGCGGCGGCTGGCGCCGCGCGGGCCCGGAAGGGGACGCTGTCGTGAATGTTCGGGTCGTTCCAACGCTCGCGCTTTCGGCGACTCGCCGTACGTTGCCGCTTTTCGGCGACGGACTCAGAACGGTGGCGGCTCGTCGACCGCCGGGCGGGGTTCGTGCAGCGGTGGTGGTGTGCTGTCGTAACGCTGCCCGGTGGGTGTGGTGATCGTCAGAGTGCCATCACAGGCGAGGTGGTAGGTCCAGCCGGGTTCATCCTTCAACCGATGATCGCGGCGGCAGAGATCGATCAGGTCGGTGTCAGTGGTGTGCCCGCCGTGCTGCCACGGCACCGCATGATCGATGTCGCACGCCTGCGCCGGACGATGGCAGCCGGGTCTTCGACACTCACGGTCCCGCACCCGCACGAACTCCGCCAAACCCGCGGTCGGCCGGTACCGGTCACGGCCCAGATCCAGAACCTGCCCGGACAGCGGATCGGTGATGATCCGCCGCAACACACTGTTCCCACCCGTGGCGATCTCCCTGGCCAGCGCGGCGGGGATCGTGCCATGTCCCGCGAGCTCCGCCGGATCCTCGTTCAAGCCCAGATAGGTGAACAAATCCATATAGAGGAACACTTCGCTGCGTTCACTCGCCCCGCCCTGGCCGCCGAGCAGCAGATCGAGGGCGACATCTGCCCGTAACTGCTCCAACGTACGAGTCTCACCACCGGTTCTGAGTGCGCGAGCTTCACGATCGATCCGCTGATACGCGGCAACGACCTTCTCCACCGGCCCATCCTCGACCTCGATCGACGCAACCCCCGTCTCACCATGCCGCATCGTGAGGCGACGTCCCTCACGGTGCCGCTCGGCCCGTTTCCCGGCACCCTCAGGGTCGATCGTGTTCGCCGCATGATTGGCCGCTTTCCGGACCTGATCGGGGTTCTTGTCCGCGATCCGCTCTTCCAGCAGCGCGTCGACCGCTTGAGCGTCCTCGTCGGACAGCCAGGCGGTGGCCGTGGCGACCTTCATCGCACTGAACCCGGCCAGCTTCCCCTCATCCATCAGATTCAGCGTGCGGGGTAGGCGGGTGGTCAGCGCGTCCGCGGCAGCGACCAGCGCACCTGCATGATTGTCCACAAGGGACAACTCAAGCGCGACCTCCTGCGCCACACTCCGCGCACCCTCACGATGACGGTTCAGCTGCGCCAACGCCCGAAACCGCACCGCCTCCAAACGCGCGATCCCCGCCGACGCGGCCTGCGCCAACGCCACGCAATCCTTGTCATCCAAAGAATCCACCACGGAGTTCACCGCGGCCAGCACCTCGGGATCGGCGAGGCTTTCCACAAGCGCCACAGGCGCGGAATGAGTATCCACCCCACGAACCTACGACCCACCACCGACAATTCCCGGCCCCACGAACAATCAAAGCATCGCCGATTTTCGGCAACACCACACCAGCAAATAACGTGAAAGCAATTCCGGGGACTCGACTGTGAAGAAACCGGGCCGGACGCACCGGAATTCAAGAGGCCTTGACCTCCGCCAGCGCGCGTTCGCGTACCTCCCGCACGACGCGGGACCGCGTGAACGCGGACGAAACCGCGCTCAGCCAGGCGCTTTCGTCCCGTGCGCTGGGATGCGGCCCCGCCGATCGGTTCGGCCAGCTCCGGCCTGCCTGTCGCATCACCAGTGCGGCGGCGAGTTCGGCGGCGGCGCGCGTGGGTTCGTCGACCGGGGTGCGCAGCCAGTCCCCGACATGCGGTGGGACGTGTGCCCGCAAGGCGAGCAGCCCGTCGCGGATCTCGATCACCCTGCGGTACAAGGTGAATTCGAGGTCGTGCCGCACGGGCAGCGCGATCTGTGGGTGGGCGGCGACGAGTTCCTTCCACAACGGTGTCACCGCCCGGATCCTCAGCCACGCACGCGCCAGCCGGAGCGCGCCGTCCCAGGTGGTGAACAGTCCACCGAGGACCCACAACACCATCGCGCAGAGCCCGACCAGACGTGCGCGGGGCAGGAAGTCGAGGTCCGCGAGATCGGTGATCTCCAGCCACAGCGAGGGAAGCCCGGAGAACAGCGCCCAGCCGATGGTGACGACGGCGGCGCAGACCAGGATCCGCAGCCCGGTCCGGAACGCCCCTCGTGGACGGCCCGCGGCGCTGCGGACGAGCGTGCGGATGAACAGCACCAGGCACGTGACCGCGTAGGTCGTGAGGACCACCTGGTACGCCACGATGCTGAGGCGCCATTGGAACTCGGGCGTGCCCGCCTCGGACTTATGCGGCGCGAAGTCCAGGTAGCACACCACCATCAGGGTCCAGCACACCACGATCGGCCAGAACGGCGTCGGTTTCTCCGGCGACCGGGTGCTGCGGACCAGTTGCAGCAGCGCGCGCATCGCGAGCAGTTGCAGCGCGTTGGTGACCAGCCGCGGGAGTAGTTCGTCACCGAGCAGCCGGACCGTGTCTTCGGCCGAGACGGCGAGAGCCACCGCCATGCTGAGGAAGAACGTGGCCAGGTACCCCGGTCCGGCGCGGACCGTCATCAGCCGGGTGAGGCCGATCAGCGCCAGCAGCGCGGCGGACAGGTAGCTGATCATGAACCGAGGGCGTGGCGCAGCCGATCGTTTTCCGGCCCGGTGCGCGCGGCGCGGCGCATGAGCAGCGAAGCGACGAGTTCGGCTTCCTTCTCCTGTTCCCGCGCGTAGGTGGTGCGGCCGAGGACGCGGCGGACCAGGTCCACCGACAGGCTGGGCGCGACGATCTCCGCGATCGCCTCCGGCCGCACCTCGCCTTCGACGTGCCCGCAGAGCAGGTGACCGAGTTCGTGCAGCAGGATGTGCCGCTGGTGCAACGGGGACGTGTCCCGCGTGTAGAACACGTAGTCCGCCCGATCGGTGGCCGCGAGCACCCCGCACGGCGCCCCCGGCCGCGCTTCGAGCGGCACCAGTTCGATGGGCCGCCCCCGCATCGCCGCGACCTCGCCGAACAACGTGGTGACGTCGAACGGCTCCGGCAGCCGCACACCGCCCGCGATGCGCTCACATCTGCGCCAGAGCGCACTCTTCCTGCCCAGCATGGCTACTCCCCCGGGTCACGCTTGGACTCGCGCCGCTTGATCGCCTCGACGATGTCGGTCACGGTGCCGAGCCCCTCCTCGGACAGCGTCACCGCGCGCAACGCCAGGTTGCGCACCGCGCTGTTGCGCAACGCTCCCAGCAATTCGACCTCCTCGGCAAGGGCCCTCCCCTGTTCGTCGTCGAAGAAGTACGCGGGCGGCACCTGGAAGAACGCCGCGAGCGCTTCGAGGTGCCGTTTGGTCGGGTTGTCCCGGCGACCGGTCCGCAGTTGCCACAGGTAGGCGGCGGAAAACGACTCGCCGGTGCTCTCCCGGCAGGCCCGCGCCACCTCCTCGTGGCTGTGCTGCTCGCCGTTGGGCCGCCGGACCACCTGGAAGAGGCGGTCGATCCGGTCGGTGAGCGTGGTCGCCCGTGGTTCGGTCATCTTCACCTCCGTTAGCTGAAATGAATGACATGCGTTGCTTCGTTCATCTGGGTTGACATCCAGACGGCCGTCGCCCTACGGTTTCCACGTTAGCTGAGATGAATGACCAAGGGGAGTCGGTCGATCCTGGCTGACACCCAGAAGGGGGATCTCCCATGAAGAAGTTGCTGACCGCGGCCGCCCTGGTGGTGGGCGCGGTGACCATGTCGGCACAGCCGGCGTTCGCCGTGGAGACCGGGGACTTCTACGCGACCGGCATCGGCCCGGGACCGTCGGACGCCGTCGCGTCGGCGGAAAAGGTCGCGCGCTTGTACGCGCGCAACACGGGCTGGCTCGACTCGCAGTGTTACGTCCGCGGCTCCGACATCCGGTCGCACTTCGACTACTACAGCGCACGCGTCTGGCTCTACTGCCAGCGCTGAAACCAGGAGGGGAAAACATGAACAGGACGATCGCCCGCGCCACGGGGGCCGCCGTGGTCCTCGCGGGACTCATGACACTGGCGCCGTCGACGGCGAGCGCCGAGGAGACCCGGGCGTTCCTCGGGACCACGGTGGAGAAGACGTCGGCCTCGGCCAAGCGGACGGCGTTGCAGCAGGCCTACGACCACGCTTCCGTCTACGGGTACACGCAGGATCAGTGCGTGATCATCCATCTGTACTCGGTGAAGATCAGCTTCGTGATGTACCGGGGTGAAGCCGGGATCCACTGTACGAAGTAGGGGGTCCGTGAATGCCTCCTTGAGGGACTCTGGGTCCCTTAAGGAGGCCTTCACGGATGTTCAGGCTAGGTTGGCCGGGTGAGTCTTCTCGACGACGTGGCCGAACGCGACGGCTGGCGCTGCTGGGTGTGCGACGAACCGGTCGACCCGGACATGTCGGTGAACGACCCGCGGGGCCCGAGCGTCGACAGCCGGACCGCGGACCGCAAGGCCAAGATCGCGGAGCGGCTCGCGCACCGCGGCTGCAACACCCGCAAGGGCGCGGTCAAGGTGGTCATCGCCTGGCCGGACCGGCTGCACGTGGTCGAGCCCGCGCCGCTGATCACCGTCGCCGGGCGGCTGGAACGCAAGGGAGGCCGCGAAATGGTGGCCCGTTGCCCGACGAAACAGGACGCGCAGGAGGCGGCCGACTGGCTGGTGGACCGCTTCTCCCGGCTGGTGCCGGGATTGCCGGTGACCGCCGCCGTCGAGCCGGGCGGCGGCCAGTTCCTCGTCATCCTGGCCGCGGGCCGTCGCTGACCGGATAACCCGATCCTCGCCCTCGCGCAAGCCCTGAACAAACCATTGTCCGAGCCGTGGCCTGCCTGTTTAGTCAGGGGCGCCCGGCCGATGGCAGGGCGTCGAGCGCACGGAAGCGAGGGACACATGAGCGGAAAAGCGTTACCGCGCAAGCTGATCACGATGGCGGCCGCGGTACTGACGGCGGCGGGCCTCTCGATCGCCGGCTCCGCCACGGCTTCGGCCGCGGACTTCTACTACGAGATGCCGTACCCCGCGGGTGAGGCCTACACCATCTCGCAGGGACCGGAAGGCACCTTCTCCCACACCGGCGCCTACAACGAGTACGCCTGGGACATCGCACTCCCGGCCAACTACGAGGTCTCCGCCGCACAGGGCGGCCAGATCCTCGTCTCGGGCTGGTCGCCGTACGCGTCGAACGGCATCGAGGTGATCATCCGGCACTCCAACGGCACCTGCACGCAATACATCCACCTGAACCGGGCCATCTACGACGCGGGCGCCTGGGTCCCGCAGGGCCGGATCATCGGCTGGTCGGGCAAGACCGGGGCGGCCACCGATTATCACCTGCATTACCAGGTGATCAACTGCGCCAACCGCGTGAGCATCCGCTCCACCCTGCAGGGCTGGACCCCGCCGACCGGTTCGCGACCGGTCAGCGTCAACACCAGGGCCTGAGCCCGCGGATCCGGCAGGACACCCGTGGCGCCGCGGGTGCTCCCCCGTCAGCCCGCCGATTTCGTGATGGTGACGCGCGCCGAGCCGGTCTGTTCGTCCTGCACCAGGATCTTCAGCCCGTTGCCTTCGTAGCGGGCGATGGCGAGGTTCGCGTTGTGGGTGTCGGCGTAGCCGAGATTCGGCAACGTGTCCGCGTAGAAGGTCTTCGCGCTCTCGGTGTCCACGCCGTCGACCCGGAACGACACGACACTGTCATCCGCGCGCGAGGCGGGCGCCGTACCGCCCGGCGGCAGCGGGAACTCCGTCAACGGCCAGCCCGCGGGCATCGGATACGCCGACCCCGTGGTCGACGCTTGGCTCGATCCCGGCCCTGCCGCGGGAGCGGAAGGCTGCGGATCACCACCACAACCGGCGATGGCCAAGCAAGCGAACAGTGCGGCCAGTGCCGTCATCGAAATCCCACGCTTTTTCGTCACGACGGAAAACTACCTCCCGCCGAAACTTCACCCGAAAGCGGGTACAGCGCCGCATTTCATCGGTATTTCATCCGCGCTCATTAATGTTCGGCGCGGTAATACGACAGTGGGGAGAAACCGATGAAAAGAACCGGAGCGCGTTTGCTCGCGACCGCCGTCCTGTCCGTCGTCACCCTGGCAGGCGCGATCGCCGGCACGGGAGCGGCGCAGGCGGCACCCGCCCGCCCGGACGGTCCGTGCGGGCCAGTCATGTTCGTCGTCCCGGGATATCAGGACGGCGGCGCGCAAAAGCTGCTCGACCGGGGACTCGCGCCGGGCGGCGCCGACCCGGTGCGCATTCCGTATCCGAACAGCGCCGGGGACGTCAATCTGTACGCCGACGTCGACGCCGGTGTCGCCAATCTCCGGACCGCGCTCTACAACCTTTATGTCACCTACGGCTGCGACCTCGAAACGAAGGTGTACATCGTCGGATTCAGCCTCGGCGCGCTCGTCGCGGGCACGGTGCTGGAGACCGAGCCGCCCGGACGGAACATCCAGGGCGTGCTGTTCGCCGACGGGCGGCGGCAGCCCGTCGAGTCGAATTGGCCGGGTGACCCCGGCGGGTTGATCGGGCATCTTCCCGTTCCCGGTCCCGGTGGCGCCGGTTTCCGGCCGGTGGATTCCTTCCGCTACCCGACCTTGAGTCTCTGCAACGGCCCCAACGCGGCGGGCGGCGCGGATCTGATCTGTTTCGGCGGTACCAATCTGGACAGCTATTTCAGCTCGCACCCGTATTACAGCTTCGAGGTGGCCAACGAGCTGAACATCCACGGCGAAGGCCCGTACCCGAACAATCTGCGCAACCGCGTCATCCCGTAACCCGCTTCGCCACCCCTTCCCGGTGGGCCCGCCGGGAAGGGGTGGCATCCCTGCGCGGTTTCAGATGTTCAGAACATCTGGTGCTAACATCTCAACCATGCGTGTCCTCTTCGCCAGCCTCGCGTCGGTCGGCCACACCTATCCGCTGATCCCGCTCGCGATCGCCGCCAGGAACGCCGGGCACGAGGTGTTCTTCGCCGCCGGCGAGAACGTCCATCCGCCACTGCTCAGGAACGGCCTCCGACCGTTTCGGCCGGCGGACACGTTCTACGAGATCTACGCCGAGGACCTCGAACCGGAACTGGCTCGGCTACGGCCCGACCTCGTCGTGCACGAGTGGGGACAACCGGGGGTGGCCGTCGCCGCGGAACGCGCCGGGATCCCGGGACTCTGGCACGGTTTCGGCCGCTTGTTCCCCGACGGGATCGGGCTCCAGCCGCCGACGCGGCCCGACCGGCCGCATCTCGACATCTGCCCGCCGTCCTTGCAGGACAAGGACTTCCTCGCGACGGCCGAACGCGTCGAACTACGTCCCGTTCCGTTCTCCGAACCGGCGGCGCGGCTCGAAACGACCGCGCGACCGTTGATCTACCTGACCCTCGGCACCGCGTTCGGCACGCCGGAAGTGCTCGCCACGGCCATCCGGGGGCTGGCCCCGCTCGGCGCGCACGTGGTCGTCGCCTCGGGACGGATCCGCCCTGACGAACTCGGCGCCGTCCCGGACAACGTCACGGTGCGGGCCTGGATCTCGCAACCGGACCTGATGCCGCACGTCGACGCGGTGGTGCACCACGGCGGCAGCGGCACGACGCTCGGCGCGCTCGCCGCCGGTGTCCCGCAACTGGTCCTCCCCCAGGGAGCCGACCACTTCGCCAACGCCGGAGCGCTGTGCGCCGCGGGGGCCGCGCTGAGCCTTCAGCCCGGCGAGCTGAGCGCGGAAGCCGTCGCCGCGCACACACGGACCCTGCTGGGCCGGAACGCGCATCGCGACGCGGCCCGGGCGATCGCCGAGGAGATCGCCCGGATGCCCTCGCCCGACGAGGTCGCCCGCACCCTGCCGGAATGGACTCGGGCCTAGAACCCGAACAGCTCCTGCGGGATTTCGTAGTCGTCCGGCCAGGTCAGCCACGCGACGTCGGTCGGGCCGATGGCGCAGTTGGCCACCCGCCAGGACCGCGGGTCGTCGTCGACGCCCGTTTCGCTCTTCTTCTTGAGCAGGGCGACGTAGACGTCGGACATGACGCCGTCGGCCCGGCGGTTCTCGTAGATCGTGCCGGCGTAGTACGGACGGCCTGCTTCGGCGGGACGCATCGTGCCCTGCAGGAAAACCCAGGGGCCGAGCCGGTCGAGCTGTTCCACGGCCACCCGGACCTGATCGCCGAACTCCTCGTCGAGCCGGGCGGTGGCGGCCTGGAGCACCGCTTCCCGGACCGGGTCGCCGGGATTCAGCGCCACCGGGAACGGTCGTGCGGACGGGGTGTACATCAAGCTACCTCCCACTGGCGGGCGGGGACGCGAGCGATCGCGTCCGCCTGCCCGGTGCTGCTACGGCGTTCTGTCGGATCAGGTCGGCGGGGTGAGGATCTTCACGAGGCCGCCACCGCCGCCCATGCTGATCTTCTGCGAACCGTCGGGGTTGATGTTGTTCGAGCCGATGAACTGGCCATCGCCCGCGTACAGCACGACGTGCCCGCCGTTGTTCGAGATCACCACGTCGCCGGGCTTCGCTTCGGAAAGCGGCACCGACCGCCAGCCGTCCGCTTCGAGGTTGGCCGTCAGACCCGCGACCGAGGCACTGGCCTGCCCCTTGTCGATCAGGCCCGCCGCCTCGAGACAGCCGGAGACGAAGTTCGCGCAGTTGACGTTGTTGGGCACCCACGACTGCATGGCGGGGAGCTCACCGCTGCCCTTGAGGTCGCCGGCGTTGCGGCCGAGGAACTTCTCCGCGATCTTCGCCGGGTTGTCACCGCGGGCGTCGATCGGCTTGGCAGGCCTGCCGTCGCCCGGAACCCCGGCGTGGCCCCCACCGCCACCGCCACCGCCGCCTCCGCCACCGCCGCCGTCTCCCCCGCCGTAGCTGGGGGTGGCGCTCAGGTGCTGGTTGACCGGCTTGGCGTGGACGCTCGACGCCGTGGTCTGGCCGTCGTCGGCCGGGATCAGCTCGAGGAAGCCGCCTTCGATCTCCAGGCCGAGCGGCTTGAGAAGCTCGTCGATCTGCTTCTCGGCGTCGTCCAGCGCCTTTTCGATCTCGTCCTTCTTGCCGTTCGAGTCTTTTTCGTTGAGCTGCCGGAGCCGCTCGATATCCGACGCGGCCGCGGCGATCTCGTTGTCGTCCTCGGAACTGTTCTTCCGGCGGCGGGCCGAGTCGATCAGCTTGCGGTTGTCCGCGTCCTTGTCGTTGGCTTCCTGGGCGAGTTGTGCGACCTTCTTCTTGACCTCGTCCATGATCTCGGACACCCGCTGGAGGATGTTCTTGGCCGCCTCGGCCTTGTCACTGACCTTGTAGCTGGCCTTGCCGAGCTTTTCGAGATGGTCGGCGACGGCGTCGGCGTCCTTGCCCTCCCAGTGGCGCAGCACGTCGTCACGGAAGGCCTTGAGGTCGTCGCCCAGGTCGTTGGCCCGGGTGGCGGCTCCGCCGACCTTCCTGGCCTGGTCGTTGACCGCGCCCGAGTTGAGCTTCTGCGTCTGCTGGGCGTGCTTGTCGATGGCGTCCAGCGACTTCGGGCGGTCGTGCGACGGGTCGTCGAGCGTGCTCGGATTCCGCTCCGCGGTGGTCATCGGTAAATCCCCCTGGTTCCCGTCTTCAGTCCGATCAGTCCCGCTCGCGCGCGTGGCCGCGGAGGGTGTCGACACCCGCGGCCTCGTCGTTGCGCATCCGCTGCGCGGCGTTGGCCAGCGCGTTCGACGCGGCGTCGACGAGCTTCGCGGCGGCCGCCAGTTCGGCGTTCACACCGCGGTGGAAACCCTTCATCGTGGTCCCCGTGCTGGCCGCGTTCTTCAGATCGCCGAACGCCGCTCCGGGATCACCGTCGCCCAGGTCCTTGCCCGTGCCGGTGTAACCGTCCTTGAGCCCGCCGACCTTCTTGGCCAGCGCGGCGATCTGCTCTGGATCGAATCGGCGAGTCATGAATGATCCTTCCGGCCCGTGCTTGCCTGACCCATGTTGCCCCACCGCGCACCCTATGAGTTCCCACCCACGCGTGCGCACCGTTTCCGTAAACGCGATGACGCCGTTCGTGTACACCGACGCATCCGGCCGCGCGTTGGTTCCCGGAAGATTTCCACGGCGTCCCCGGAGGGGAGATCTTACCCTCCCGGTGGGCACCGACAGCAGCCGAAGCTCACCCGGTCGGGGGCCTTTGGCCACCCGGGCCGTCCATGAACCGCTTGCTGCGTCTCGTCCGCGAGAGCGGCTGCGAACCGCTGCCGGATTGGGCGGCCTAGACCAAACCGAGTTCACGCGCCCGGACTCCGGCCTGGAAGCGGGACTCGGCACCGAGGGCGGCCATCAGCTCGGCCACCCGGCGCCGGTAGGTCCGCACGCCGAGGCCGAGGGTCCGGGCGGCGGCTTCGTCCTTGACGCCGCTGCCGAGCAGGTCCAGCACCGCGGGGGCGAGCCGCCGGATCTCGGACACCTGCGCGTCGAAGACGGCGAGTTCGGTCGCCGATCGCCAGGCCGCCTCGAACAGCGACGTCACACCTTGCACGGTTTCGGGCTGGGTGATGACGCTGTAGCCGCGCTGCCCGGCGCTGAGGTCACCGGCGAGGATGACGAGCCTGCCGTCCAGGACGATCGTCTCGTTGAGGTCCTCGGTGGAGATCCGGACCTGGGCTCCGTGCCGGTCGCGGACCTTCGCGAGTTCCTGCGCGGCGCCCTCGTCGAGCAGCAGTCCGGCGCGGTAGATCTTGCGGATCCGGACCTGGCCCGCCCGGCGCTCGGCGAGCTCGCCGGCTCCGTGGGCGGCGACCCAGGTCGCGAGGTCGTTGGCGGCGCACGCCAGGTCGGTCACGGTCGAGAACAGGTGCCCGACGCGGCGGAACAGCTCCTCCTCGCCGCGCACGACCGTCACCGCATCACTCGTCCGCATGACACCGATACTGCCCCAGCCTCGCCAGTACGTGGCAGCTTGTTGCCATTTTCTGACTACGGACGGCCTCCTCACGACGCTGATGGTCATGACGAATCTTCACGACACCTGGCGGCTCGGCGACCTCACCGTCAACCGCCTCGGGCTCGGCGCGATGCGGCTGACCGGGATGCCCTGGGACGAGCGACCCAAGAGCCGCGAGGACGCGATCACCGTCCTGCGCCGCGCGATCGAACTCGGCGTCAACCACATCGACACGGCTTCGTTCTACTTCACGCCCACGCGCTCGGCGAACGAGCTGATCGCGACCGCGCTCCAGCCGTATCCCGAAGACCTCGTGATCACCACGAAGGTCGGCGCGGGCCGCGACCGCGACGGCGAGTTCTCCTTCGCCCGGCCGGATCAGCTGCGCGGCCAGGTCGAGGAGAACATCCGGCAACTCGGCCTCGACCACCTCGACGTCGTCAATCTGCGCTGGGGCGCGGCGATGGGCAAGGAGCCCGGCTCGGTGGCCGACCATTTCGGCGCGCTGGCGGAGCTGCGCGAGGCCGGCCTGATCCGCCATCTGGGTGTCTCCAACGTCGTGGCGGACCAGCTGACCGAAGCTTTGTCGATCGCTCCGGTGGTCTGCGTGCAGAACCGCTACGGCCTGACCGACCGCGAGGACGACGCCCTGCTCGACCTGTGCGGGGAGCTCGGCATCGCTTTCGTGCCGTTCTTCGCCGTCACGACCTCTATTCCGGGAGCGGCGCCCGGCGCTGTTCGCGGCGAGGCCGAGGTCGCGAAGGTCGCCGCGGCGCATGACGCGACTTCGGCGCAGATCCGGCTCGCCTGGACGCTGCACCGCGGCGCGCACGTCCTCGCCATCCCGGGGACCGGCGATCCCGGGCATCTGGCGGAGAACGTCGCGGCGGGCGGACTGCGGTTGAGCGAGGAGGAACTCGCTTTGCTGGACGGCGTGGGCCGAGGGTGACGAGTGCGGCCGATCACCAGCGGACCCGGCGGTCCACGGCGACCCAGTTCGTCTCCCAGGTCGCCCCGCCGTCGGCCGAGAACGCCTGCTCGAATCGCGCTTCGTCCGTGCCTTGCCGGAAGACGAGGAAACGCACCTTGATCGGACGGCCGCCGAGCTGGTCGTCGCCGTGGAACTCGCCGACGCCGTCATGGAACCCGCCGTAGACCGACGGGGTGAGCAGACCGTCGCGCATGTTGACGAAGGTCAGGCTCCACCGCTGCGCCTGCGGTTCGTACAGCCGCAGGTTGAGCGCGTCGATCCGCCCGTCCGGGCCCGAAACCTCGAATTCGAGGGCGTTCGCCCGCCGGTCCATGAGCGGGCGGACGGTGCTGGTGCCCGCGAACTGGAGCCACTGGTCCGCGGACTCCGAAAGCGGCTCGGCGAGCACCCGCACCGTCGAGCGCCAGGTGCCGATCTCCCAGTCGAACGCCCGCTGGGGATCGGTGCCCGAGGTCGACGCGTCGCCCGACGCCGCCGTCGCGACCAGCATCAGGGCCGCAAGGCCCACTGTCAGGATTCGTTTGTATGGCACGGTCATGGTCCGAACTATCCGAGCGGAGGACGACCATGGACAAGAAGGCACTTCCGGGTAACCTTCCCCGCCCCAACCCGCTGCCGGGCTGTCCGATGGCCGCGGCGTTCGCCGCGATCGGCGGGAAATGGAAACTGACGCTCCTGTACTGGCTCGCCCACGGCGAATCCCATTTCGCCGGCCTCCGCCGCCGGGGCGCCCCCATCACGCCCAAGGTGCTGGCCGAACAGCTCCGCGAACTCGAAGCCGACGGGCTCGTCGAACGCGTGGTCACCGGGCCGGTCCCGGCGCGCGTCATCTACCGGCTCACTCCTTACGGCGCAACGGTTCTGCCGGTGGTCGAGGGAGTCAGGGTCTGGGGCGAGGCGCATCTCGAACGCACCCGTGGCGACGCCGCCCCGAACGCCGCGATGGGCTGCGCCGACGCGATCGGATAGCGATCTCGCGTGATTGAAGAGCGATCACGCGTGATTGAACGGCGATCTCGCGTGATTGAACGGCGATCTCGCGTGTTTGGGGGGGCGATCACGGGTCAGCGCAGTCCGGAGCGGCGGGCGGCGGTGGCCGTGGCGAGGGTCTGCAGGACCTCTTGGGTGGTGGCGAGGTCGATGCAGGCGTCCGTGATGGACTGGCCGTAGGTGAGCGGCCGGTCGGGGTGGAGGTCCTGGCGGCCCGCCTGGAGGTTGGATTCGAGCATGACGCCGACGATGCCGCGCTGACCGTTCTTGATCTGTTCGGCGATCTGGCCGGCGACGACGGGCTGCCGGAGGTGGTCCTTGCGGCTGTTGTCGTGGCTGGCGTCGATCACGACCCGGCGGGGCAGGCCCGCGTTCTGCAGCGTGGTGAGCGCCGCGCGGACGGACGCCGGGTTGTGGTTCGGCGCGCTGTTGCCGCCGCGCAGCACGAGGTGACAGTCCGGATTGCCGACGGTGTGCAGGATCGCGGGCAGGCCGCTGGGGTCGACACCGGGGACGACATGCCGGGCCTCGGCGGCGCGGATGGCGTCGACCGCGACGCCGACATCGCCGTCGCGGCGGTTCTTGAACCCGACCGGCATGGACAGGCCGCTCGCCAGCATGCGGTGGTTCTGGCTTTCCACGGTGCGCGCGCCGATCGCGCCCCACGAGACGGTGTCGGCGAGGTACGCCGGGATCGTGGTGTCCAGCCATTCGCAAGCGGCGGGCAGACCGCCCTCGGCGAGTTCGAGGAGCAGGTCCCTGGCGACGCGCAGCCCGCGGTTGACGTCGCCGGTGCCGTCGAGGTGCGGATCGTTGATGAGCCCCTTCCAGCCGCCGACCGTGCGGGGCTTTTCGAAGTACACGCGCATGACGACCAGGAGTTCGTCGGCGAACCGGCCGGCGAGGGCGGCGAGCCGGTCGGCGTATTCGAGTGCCGCGGCGGGATCGTGGATGGAACAGGGCCCGGCGATCACGAGCAGCCTGTCGTCCGTGCCGTCGAGCACGCGGAGGACGTTTTCCCTGCCGTGGCGCACCGTGTCGGCCGCAGTGGCGCTGAGCGGCAGTTCGTGGTGCAGCAGGGCGGGTGTGACCAGCGGGACCATCCGGTCGATGCGCTGGTTGTCGAGTTCGACCGTGGCGAGGGTTGTCATCACAGATATCCAGGGTTTCTGCCGGCACCGGGCGCGGGAAAGCCGGGGTTTCCCGGCCCGGACGGCGGTCTCGGGTGAACGAAGAAGCAGGCCCGGCATTTACTCGAGCGAGAATTCTCTTACCCCGAATGTTCCATCATCCGCCACACGGAACAATGGTCCAACCCGAATTCAGCGACCGGTCCAGATCGGATCCCGTTTCTCGGCGAAGGCACGGGCGCCTTCGCTCGCGTCCGCGCTCGTCCGTCGCCGTTCTTCCCACGGATACGAGGTTTTGAACGCTTCTTCGAGTGGGAGGTCGAGCGATCGCAGCGCGGCCTCTTTGATCGCCCGTACCGAAAGCGGAGCGGCGCGCACCAGGTCGTCCGTCCATTCGGCGACGCACCGATCCAATTCCGGGAACGGGACGACCTCGTTGACCAGCCCGTGACGCAACGCCGTCGCCGCGTCCATTCTGCGCCCGGTCAGCAGATATCCCATCGCCACCTTCTGCGGAAGCTGGCGCGGCAACCGGAACACCCCGCCCGCCCCGGCGATCAGGCCGAGACGGACCTCCGGCAAGCCGAAGACCGCTTCTTCCGAAGCGACGACGATGTCGCACGCCAGCACCAGTTCGAAACCGCCGCCCAGCGCGTAGCCGTGCACGCGCGCGACCACCGGTTTGGACAGCGTGAACCGGTCGGTCAGCCGGGGGTGGCCCGGCTGACCGCTGCTGCCGAACGTCGACGCTTCGACGCCTTCGTCGGTCAGCCGCGCGCGTTCCTTGAGGTCCTGCCCGACGGAGAACGCCCGATCCCCCGCCCCGGTCAGGACCACGGCCCGGACGTCGTCGTCGGCTTCGACGTCGTCCCAGATCCCGGCGAGTTCCGCGTGCATCCGCCGGTCCATCGCGTTCAGCGCCTCGGGCCGGTCCATCGTCACGTAGGCGACGTGGTCCTTCTTCTCGTACCGGACGCCGTTCATCGCGAGCCCACCGCGAAGCCGTCCACCTTGCCGATCACGTCCGCGCCGTAGATGCGCAAAGCCTGCTGCAACGCGAATTCGGCGATGTACCGGCGGAATTCCTCCGGCGGTTCCTCGGAAAGGTTCACCATGCGCCGGTTGGCGGCGACGGCCTCCCCGTCGAGCCGGGCGAGCGCGCCGTCGATGGCCGCGTCCATCTCCTCCGGCGGCACGACCTCGTCGACGATCGAGCGGGCGTCCGGCTCGTCCGCCCGGAGCTTGCGGCCGCCGAGGATCACCTGCCGGGCCACGCGCGGCCCGGCGATCCGGGAAAGCCGGAAGTTGGACACGCCGGGGATGATCCCCTCCTTGGCCGCGGGCAGGCTGAGGTACGCGTCGGACGCCGCCAGCACGTGGTCGAAGACCAGCAGCAGCTGGGTCCCGCCACCGATGGCGAAGGAATCGACGGCCGCCATCCAGGGTTTGTCCGTGAACCGGGAATGCCAGGAATCGTCCGTCAGCAGACCGCGGAAGATCTTCTGGATGTACCCCGTTTCCCGCCGCAGCAGGAAATCCACCAGCGGGATGTCGCCGGAGCTGAGCTTCTTGAGGTTGATCCCCGCGCAGAACACCCGGCGCCCGAGATAGCGGGGATGGCTCATCACCCCGCCCCGCAGCAGTCCCACCCGGACGGACGGGTCGAGCAGCACCAGGTCGACCGCGGTCTCCATGTCGTCGACCTGCTGGGCGTCCTCGGCGTTCAGGCAGTCGTCCCGGCACAGGGTCAGGTGCGCGACGCCGTCCCGCCGCTCCAGCCGGACGGCTTCCATCTGCACGACCCCGGTTTCGAGGAACTCCGGGAGCAGCCGCTGAGCCCTGGCGGTGGGCCGGAGCATGGCGTCGAGCAGATGCGGGCCCGCCTTCGGCGCGCGCAGGATCCCGCGCAGGAAGATGCCCTGGTCGATCTCGCGCCCTTCCTTCTCCGCCTGCGGCCGCGCCCGCTCGGCCGCCATCTGCTCCTCCGACGGCACCAGCCCGGGGAAGGCGAGCGCGGCGGCGCGGACGAGTTCGTCGAGCCGCAGGTACCGCGTCCGGCCGTCGGTGAGTTCGGCGTAGAGCTCCTCGGCGTGCGCCTCGACGAAGGCCGCGCGCTGTGTCCGGACCTCGTCGTCGACCCGGTGGGCCTCCCCCGCCAGGGCCCGGAGATCGAGCCCTGGCGAAAGAGCCGTCACGACTTGGCTTCCCGGCGCAGGGCCCGGTCCGCCGCGGCCAGGTGGGAACCGAGCGCCTCTTCGAAGGTGGTCGAGCCCGCTTCGAAGATCAGCTGCCGCCGGATCGCGGTCTCGGCGCCATCCACGACGACGTCCAATTCGGCCAGCGTCTTCGCCGGATCGTCGGACACCTCGTCGATCAGGTCGAGGGCGAGCGCGCGCTCCGTGTCGAGCGGGGTTCCGAGCAGCACGGCCCGGCGGATGCCCGCCGCCCCGGCCTGCTTGGTGAGCCGGTACACGGTCATCCCCGGCCAGGTGCCACCGCCCGCCGACGCGAGCCGCAGCGTGGTGCCCGGTTCGGCGATCCGGATGTCGGCGGCGAGCAGGAGGTCCAAGGCCGTTCCGGCGCATTCGCCCGACGCCACCGCGGCCGTGAGCCTGCCGAGGCGTTCGAACCGGCGCACGACCCGCTCCCATTTGGACACGAGCCCGACCGCCAGCCCCTTCGCCCAGTCGGCGGGCGGGGCCCCCGTGACGTGGATGGTCACCGGTCCCGGTTCACGCTGGTCCTCGGCCCGATCGCAGAACGCGCCGATCTCCTCGACGACCGCGGCCGACAGCGGACGGGATCCGTCGAAGCGCAGCACCAGTTCGCCCTCGATTTCGTTACGCGTCACCATTGAATTAGCGCCATTTCGATTGTGGAGCCAGGCCCCATGGTCATGAGCACGCCGTAGTCCCCCGGGCGGGCGACGTCTTCGTCGGCGAGCCGCTCGTAGGAGAAGAGGAAGGAGCCGCTGGAGAGGTTCCCGTAGTCGCGGAGCACACCGGTGGTGTGGCGCACGTCGTACCGGCTCAGGCCGAGGTTGACGACGACGGCGTCGATCACCTTCTTCCCGCCCGAATGCACCAGCCAGTGGCCGATGTCGCTGCGGCGCAGGCCCGTCCCGGACAGGAGCCGGTCGATGACGATTTCGGCGTGCGCGCCGACCACGTAAGGGATCTGCGGGTCGAGGAAGAAACTGAACCGGTCCTGGTCACGGTCCCAGTCGTAGCGCATCGCGTCGACCGCGTCGGTGATGATGTAGCTGGCGAATTTGAGGACGCGCGGACCCGGCACGCGCCCGTCACCGGAAACGAGCGCGAGCGCCGCGGATCCGTCGCCGAAAAGACTGTTGACCACCGCGGTCCGCATCGTGCCGTCCAGCGCGTAGGCGGCGGAACACGCCTCGCTGCACAGGACGACGCCGAGTTCGCCGGGATGCGCCGCGGACCAGCCCGCGACCACGTTGAGCGCGTTGAGACCGGCGTTGCAGCCCATGCCCACGATGTCCGAGCGGCTGCAATGCGGGTCGATGCCCATTTCCCGGATGATCAGCGCGCTCAAACCGGGCGTCAGGAAACCGGTCGAGGTGACACAGCACAGGTGACGCAGATCCGAAAGCGTCGCGCCCGCCGACTTCAGGCAGGCTTCCAAGGCGCGGCAACCCATGTCGACGGCGATCCGCTTGTGCTTGTCGAGGAGGTCGCCCTGCGGCTCGGCCGCGCGGGCGCCGCCGGGACCCTCCGGCGGCAGGGTGAGGAAACGCCGGTCGATGGCGCTGTTCAGGAAGACCGAGCGGATCTTCGGATCCTCGATGTCGAGGATCTCCAGAAGTTCGGTCTGCGAGTACGACGACTCGGACACCGCGGTGCCCACGCCGGCGAATCGGGTGATCTCGGTGAGTCCGGTGAGGACGGAAAGGTCCTCGGCCGGTTCGACGATGGCCGTCATCGGTACATCCACCCCCATGTTCTGAGCTTGCTACGGAGCAGCTGCTTGACCTGCGCAGCGGGCATTGGTCTCACCTTTCGCGGATCGCAGTGGACATTTCCGAAATTAGGCTTCGGTGAACTCGATGGTCAACGCGTCCAAGCCCCGTACGGCAAGGGAAATGAGGCGATCGACCGTCTCAAGTGGACTAACGCGCGTTACGGGCGGCGGTAGATCGTCATGGAATGGCCCACTCGCTCGACCGGCGTACTGCCGGCGATCAGCGAGCCGAGGTCGCCGCCGTGTCCGTTTCCGGGCGCCCCTCCCCCGCCCATCGGATCGGCGAACGCGCCGAGGACCGCGGAATCCGACACGGCGAGCACACCGTGCACCTGATCCTCGGGCACCGTCAGCGGATCGGCGGCGTCGATGCCGTAGTAGGACGGCAGACCGCTCCCCTGATAGACGAGCCACGTCCGCTCGCCCGCGTAGTCCTGTTTCAACCGATCCGCCAGGCGGCCCAGATCCTGCCCCCAGTCGACGTTCGAGTCCAGCAGGTACTTGTGCGTGTTCTCCGGTCCGCCGAACGCCTCGTTGGAGTACGGGAGGTAGTACGGGAACGTCATCAGTGAGCTGACCGCGGCGAAGGCCACCACGGCCACCGCCGCGACCTTCACCCACCGCCGTCGCACGACGAGCACCGCGGCCGCGGCGACGGCCAGGAACATCGGCGCGAAGGCCAGGTATCGCACGCCGTTGTCGCGGACGATGACCATAGCCGTGGCCATCAGCAGGGCGGTCGGGACGAGCACGTACGGCGCCGCCGGGCGCAGGCGCCGGACCGACAGCAGCACGGCGGCGCCCGCCAGCCAGATCGCCAGCGCCCCCAACGGTGTCTTCACCAGCAGCGCGGCGGGCCCGTAGTACCAGAGCGAACCCGTGTAGTGCCTGCCGAACAGGAAGTTGTGCCACACATGGTCTTCGAGTTCGAACTGGAAGCGCATCCCGTCCCGCAACGGCTGCGGGAACGGCAGCCACTCGACGAGCGTGCGCATCCCGTGCAGGGGCTGCATACCCGACGGCGTCTCCCAGTGCAGGCCCGGATCCACGACGAGATACGACGCCCACACCACGGCGATCGCGATCAGCGCCATCCCGGCTCCCGCCAGCACACCGCGTCCGATCAGCAGGGCCGGACTCTTCAGGTCGAGTCCGCGGGCGCGGCGGGCGTGCCACACGGACAACACGGCCAGCGGGACCAGGACCGGAACCACCACCAGGGAAAGCACCTTCGTGGCCGTGGCCGCGCCGAGGGCCAGGCCGGCGAGCGGGAGGTAGAGCCCGGGGCGGCGCCGGGCACGCCACACCAGCCAGACCGACGTCAGCAGGAACCCGGCCACCGGCACGTCGAGCGTGGCCAGCGATCCGTGCGCGATGACGTCGGGCGAGAAGGTGAACAGGGTGAGCGCCAGCACCCCGCCCGCGCGACCGGCCAGATCGGAGGCGAACGCGAAGACGACGAGCCCGAACAACAACGTCAGCAGGATCACCGGGAGCCGGGCGGCCAGCATCAGCCGGTCCGGGTCGTTGCCCGCTTCGTAGACCACGTGCTTGCCGAGTTCCCACTCGTGGCCGGAGAAGCCGGGGGCGATCTTCGGATCGGTGAAGGCCACCCCGGTCGCGATGATCAGCTTGCCCAGCGGCGGATGCTCGGGGTTGTACCGCAGGCTGTGCTCTTCGAGGTAGACCACCGCGGTGCCGACGTAGACCGGCTCGTCGATGGTCGGGGACTGTTCCACGGCGGTCGTGATCATCGCGATCGCCATCTGGGCGAGCAGGGCGATCACCACGCCCGCGTACAACCACCGCTGGTGTTTGCGCACCCAGCGGAGGAATGCGTTGTCGTTCGAAGGGTCCACTGACGGCTGAAGGCCATCGGTCGTCAAGTTCGGCGTCCTTCCCCCGGCGGGCCGGTGCGCCCGGTCCGCCCTGGATATCGATTACTCGGCTATGCGGCCGCGCCGAAGAGGGCCATCACGGTCGGTGCCGCCGGTGTGGCGGCGCCGTGTCGGGTCCGTGATGGCCCTCGTCGGCCGGGTTGGTGGAAGAGCTGTCAAGAGGTGGTGGATCGCGGTGTTTCAAGGCCGGATGGGTTTTCGATGGAGGTCGTGAGTGATAAAGAGCGTTAGGTCGTGAGTGATAAAGAGCGTTAGAACGCTCTTTATCACTCACGACCCCGGCGCGGAAACTCAGGCGGAGAGCGAAACCCCGGTCAGCTGCCGCTCCAGTTCCACGCTGGTGGCGTAGTCGGGAAGCAGCCCCTGCCGCTCCGCCTCGGCGAGCGTGATGGCGGCCTGGTCGCGTTCGGACAGGGTCGGCTCCACCTCGGTGCCGACCGGCAGGCCCAGCGCGGGGTCCAGCGCCGAAAGGGCGAGTTCGTTCTGTGCCACGTAACCCGCGGAGAGCATGTACGACATGACGGTGTCGTCCTCGAGCGCCACGAAGGCGTGGCCGACGCCGACCGGGAAGTACATCGTCCGGAAGTCCTGCTGGTCCATCAGGACCGCGTCCCATTTCCCGAACGTGGGCGAGCCGACCCGGATGTCCACGACGATGTCCAGCGCCCTGCCACGGGCGCAGTAGACGTACTTCGCGATGCCCGGCGGCGTCACGGTGTAGTGGATTCCCCGCACCACACCGCGTTTGGACATGCTGTGGTTCGTCTGCGCCACCGGGAAGAGCGGGCCGCCGTGGGCTTCGGCGAAGGCCTCTTCCTGGAACGGCGAGACGAACAGGCCCCGGTCGTCGGGGAAGACGCGCGGGGTGAACTCGATCGCGCCTTCGACGGCGAGTTTGCGTGCTTGCACGGCTTGCTCCTGTGCTCGGTCAGAGGGTGGAAAGGACTTCGCGGACGGCGTGGACGACCTTGTCCTGCAGGTCGGGTGAGAGCGCGGGGTACATCGGCAGCGAGAAGATCTCACCCGCCAGCTTCTCGGTGACCGGCAGCGAACCCTTCTCGTAACCGAGGTGGGCGAATCCGGTCATCGTGTGCACCGGCCACGGGTAGCTGATGTTCAGGTGGATGTCGTAGGCCTTGAGGCGTTCGAGGATCTCGTCGCGACGCGGGTGCCGCACCACGTACACGTAGTACACGTGCTCGTTGCCCTGGACGGTCTTCGGCAGCTTCAGTTCGGTGTCACCGAGGGCCTCGACATAGCGCTGGGCGACGGCGCGGCGGCCGGCGGTGTAGGCGTCGAGCCGTTTGAGCTTGCGCCGCAGGATCTCGGCCTGGACCTCGTCCAACCGGCTGTTGTGGGCAGGCGTCTCGACCGTGTAGTAACGCTCTTCCATGCCGTAGTACCGCAACCGGCGCAGCTTCGCGGCCACGTTCTCGTCCGACGTGATCGCCGCGCCGCCGTCGCCGTACGCGCCGAGCACCTTGGTGGGATAGAACGAGAACGCGGCCGCGTCGCCGGTCGTGCCCGCGATCGTGCCGTTCTGCCGGGCGCCGTGCGCCTGGGCGCAATCCTCCAAAAGGGACAGTCCGTGTTTCGCGGCGAGTTCCTTCAGCGGGGCCATGTCCACGCACTGGCCGTACAGGTGGACGGGAAGCAGGCATTTGGTGCGCTCGGTGATCGCGGCTTCGACCTGGCGGGTGTCCATCAGGAAGTCGTCCTCGCGGACGTCGACGAAGACCGGAGTGGCGCCGGTGCCGTCGATCGCGACCACGGTCGGGGCGGCGGTGTTCGACACCGTGATCACCTCGTCGCCCGGCCCGACACCCAGCGCCTGGAGGGCGAGCTTGATCGCGTTCGTGCCGTTGTCGAGCCCGACGCAGTGCCCGATGCCGTGGTACGCGGCGAATTCCGTCTCGAAGCCGCGCAGGCTCGCGCCGAGCACGAGCTGCCCCGAGTTGAAGACCGTCTCGACCGCGTCGAGCAGATCTTCGCGTTCGGTCTCGTATTCGGCGAGGTAGTCCCATACGCGCGTGGTCATGTGCGAGCCTTTCCGTGAACAGGGGTGGTCAGCGCGGCGACGGTGCGGCGCACTCCTTCGGGCAGTGAGATCTCCGGACGCCAGCCGGTGATCGCCCGGAACGGCGTGGAATCGATGGTGACGCTGCGCAGATCCGTCGCCGGCGCGTGCGACGGGGGTTCCACACAGATCACGTCCACCGGGTCGCGGCCGGTGTGCTCGGCCATTTCCTTGGCCACGAGCCGGAAGACGTCGGCCAGCTGGTCTCCCCGGCCGGCGCCGAGCAGCCAGTGGCCGCCGACCAACGCGTCCGGGGCGGCCAGCGCCGCGGTGAACGCCGCCGCGATGTCTTCGACGTGGACGAGGTCGCGGCGCACGCTGCCGTCCCCCCAGATGGTGAGGTCCTGGCCGTCGAGTGCCCGCCGCGCCATCGCGGACACGACACCGCGGTCGAGATTCGCGCCCTCGGCCGGGTTCTCGCCGAACACCGTGGGCAGCCGCAGGCTGATCCCGCGCACGAGGCCGTCGGCCGTGGCCTTCTTGAGAACCTGTTCCGCCGCCAGTTTCTGCTTGTCGTACGGGGTTCCCGGCTCGTCCGGCTCGCTGCCGTCGATCGGTTCCCGGGGCGGCACACCGACCTGCGACGCGGCCCCGCCGTAGATCACCAGCGGAGGTTTTCCGCCGACAGCGCCGATTACGTCGACGAGATCGCGCATCACGCCCAGGTTCACGCGTTCGGCTTCCTCGGTCTCGGCCGCCCGCCAGCCTCCGTCCGCCAGCAGCAGGTACACGATCGCGTCCGAGCCCGCGACCGCTTCGGCCAGGGCGGCGCGGTCGGTGAGATCGGCGGTGACGACGGTCGTCTCGGCCGGGCCGGGCGGCGGCGTGACCGGTCTGCGCGCCACCGCTCGCAACCGGATCGGTTGCCGCGCCAGCGCGCGGGTGACGGCCGAGCCGACGAAGCCCGACGCCCCGAGGACGGTGATCAGCTTCATGTCATGCCTTTCCTCGCGGCTGCGCCGCCGCGGCGTTGATACAGGCGAGCAGGGTGCGGGCTTCGACGTTGACGTAATGCCCGTGCCGGGTGAGCGCGGTGAGCTGGCCGGGCGTGACCCAGGCGTACCCTGGCGGGGCCACGATCGTGTCGTCCGCCTCGATCGCGAGATAGCGGGCCCTGACGTTGAGGAAACGACCGCCCTCCTCGGAATGTACCGCCTCGTACCGGATCCGCGAGCGCGGCGCGTCGAGGACGAAGTCGAGGAAGGGCGGGCGGCTCTCCGGCGGCAGGTGCGCGTAGTTGTGGGGCGTGCACTGGACGGTCGGGGCGAGCTCGACGGTGTCCAGGAAACCGCCGTCGGCGCGGGCGTGCACCAGGACGTGCGGCACACCGTCGATCTCGCGCACGAGGAACGCGACGACCCCGGTGCCGACGGATTCCAGCAGCGGCTGGGTCCAGCTGATCTTCTCGCGGTTGCTGCCCTTGACCGCGACCGCGAGGACCTTGAAGTACCGGCCGTCCTCGTGCTCGATCGCTTCGACGCCCTGTTTCCAGCCGTCGACGTCCGTGAGCGGGATGCGCCGCGCGCGGACGTCGTGGCGCGAACGCTCGTTCGTGAACCAGGACAGGAGCTGGACGTCGGAAAGCAGCGCGCCGGAAGTCCTGTCGTGGTAGGGAAGACACGACAACACGCTCCTGGCGTTCATGTTGATCGTCTCGTCCTCGTGCATCAGCTCCGCGATCTGGCCGAGGGTGAGCCAGCAGAAGTCGTCCCACATCGGAACTTCGTCGACGGTCTCGACGATCATGTTGCGATTGGACTTGCGGAAGAACCACGAGCCCTGCTCGGCCTGGAGGACGTCGACGATGATCCCCTCCGGATCGGGCGGGGCGAAGTACTCGATCAGTTTGACGTTCGTGCCGCCGTGCGCCTTGGTGTAGTTGCTGCGGGTGGCCTGCACGGTCGGCGAGAGCTGCACGAGGTTCGGGTTCCCCGGCTCCATCTTGGCCTGCATGAGGAAATGCAGGACACCGTCGAACTCCTTGGCCAGGATGCCGAGGATGCCCACCTCGGGCTGTTTGATGACCGGTTGCCGCCATTCGCGGTACGGCCCGTCGCCGTGCGGGCCGTCGGCCTCGACCACGTGCAGGCCCTCGATGGCGAAGAACCGTCCGCTGCTGTGCACGAGATTCCCGGTCACGTCCTCGAACCACCACTGGTCGAGATCGGCGAAGGGGATGCGTTCGACGTGGAAGACGTTGGCCTCACGGCGTTCGGTGATCCAGGCGCGGACGTCCTCGGTCCGCATGTGCACACCGTCGGTCGTCGCCGCCGACCGGGCGATGCGGTCGGCGTGGTCGCGATCGGCACGAGGACGCACCGTCGCGGGCGCGAGAAGGGGCAGCATGGACCTCACCTTTCGTACCGAGTGCTCAACCGCCGGGCCGCGCTCACCGAGTCGCAGCCCGCCAGGCCCAGTGCGTTCCGGAGTTCGACGGCGAGCAGGTCGAGCACCTGACGGGCGCCCGCCTGGCCGTCCGCGGCCAGCCCCCACATGAAGGGCCGCCCGATCAGTACTCCCGACGCGCCGAGGGCCAGCGCCTTGAGCACGTCACCGCCGGTCCGGATCCCGCCGTCCAGCAACACCTCGCAGCCGCCGGAGACGGCGTCCGCGATCTCCTCCAGCATCGCGATCCCCGGAACGGCACCGTCCAACTGACGGCCTCCGTGGTTGGACACCACGATCCCGGCCGCACCCGCATCGACGGCTCGGACCGCGTCCTCGACCGCGAGGATCCCCTTGAGCACCACCGGAAGGTTCGTGTGCGCACGGACCGCCTCGACGGATTCCCAAGTGGCCGGGGCGAATTCGCGCGCGGTGTGATCGGCGACGGCGGAAAGCCCTTCGGTACGGCGATGCGCGGCCGCACCGGCGTCGAAGTTGGCCGCCGTCACCGATTCCGGCAACGCGAAACCGTTCCGCATGTCCCGCAACCGCCGTCCCATCCACGGCACGTCGACGGTGAACACGATCGCCTCGCAGCCGGCGTCCTCCGCCCGGCGCACGAGCTCCAGTGACCGCTTTTCGTCGCGCAGCCAGTACAGCTGGAACCACGTCCGTCCGCCGACCGCCGCGATCTCCTCCAGGCCGACACTGCTCAGGGTGCAGATGGTGTACGGCACCCCGGCGTCACGCGCCGCCCGAGCCGCCGCGAGCTCGCCTTCGGGATGGAACAACCGCTGGTACGCGACCGGCGCGACCGCCACAGGGAGCGAAGCGCGCCGGCCGAGAACCTCGGCCTCGGTGGTGCCGCCGGTCAGGTCGCGCAGCATCCGGGGGATCACGAAGATCCGCTCCAGCGCGGTGCGATTGGCCGCCAGCGACGCCTCGGCGCCGCTGCCCCCGGCGAGGAAGTCCCAGATCTCGCCGGGCAGCGCGGCCCGTGCGGCACGTTCGAGGTCGTCCAGGCAGAGGTGGGTCATCGCCGGGCGGGGCCGAGCTTGCTCTGTCCGGTGCGCTCCAGCTCCACGGCTTCGTACAGGGCCTTGATGTTGGAACTGCCGAACGTTCCGGCGCCCTGCCGCTCGATGATCTCGAAGAAGATCGTCTTACGCGGATGCGTGGAGGCGGTGAAGATCTGGAACAGCTGGCCGCCGTGGTCCTCGTCGGCGAGCAGCTTCGTCTCGCGCAGATCGTCCAGTGAGTGCGTCTCCAGCTCGATCCGCTCGCCGAGCAGGTCGTAGTAGGCGTCCGGGGTCTTCAGGAATTCCACGCCACGCGCGGAAAGCTCCTTGACCGCGCGGACCGCGTCCGGGCTGGTGAAGGCGATGTGCTGGACACCGGATCCGTGGTGCTCCTTGATGAAGTCGTCGATCTGGCCGGGGTCGGCGGTCTTGTCCGGCTCGATCAGGGTGAGCGTGACCGCGCCCGACGTGCTCTGCACGACGGTCGAGTTCATCGCCTGCGCACCGACCACGATGTGCTCTTCGAAGATCTGCTTGAAACCGAGCGCGCGCTCGTAGAACGCCACCGTGGGGCCGAGGTCGCCGGCGTTCAGGCAGACCGCGAAGTGGTCGATCACGCCCAGCTCCACACCGCCCTTGCCGCGCGGGGCCCCCTCGGCGCCGTCGCTCTGGATCAGGGTGTGCACGACATCGCCGAAACCGCTGACGGTGGCCGTGAGGACCGAGTCCGCGCCCTTCTCCGGCTCGCGGAGGGGTTGCGCGCCCGCCTTCACCGCGGCTTCGAAGGCGGCGGCCACGTCGGGGGTGCGCAGCGCGATGTCGGCCACCCCGTCACCGTGGGTCTGCAGGTAGGTGGCCCCGGGGTGGCGGTCCGACAGCGGCTCGGTCAGCACCAGCGCGATCGCGCTGTGCCGCAGCGTCACGCTCCGGTGGTCGGCCGACCGGTCGGTGGCCGTGACGGAGAAGTCGTACTTGTCCAGCCAGCCGGACGCGGCCACCTCGAGGTTGGCCACATACATTTCCACATAGTCGATCTCGAAATTCTGCGTGTTTTCGTGAGAAGACAAGACATTCCTCCGTGGAATAGATGTAATCCTCGATCACAGGATGGCGCGAAGCCATTTCCGCATCAATGGTGTCCGCTTGACACTTCCGTCCACATAGGACGGACTTCGGGTCAGCGACCCGTGAACCGCACCGGGAGTTCCCGGTATCCCTGCACGACGACCGCCCGCAACCAGGACGGGTCCTTCACCAGCTCCACCCGCGACACTCGTTCGGCCACCTCCCGCAGCACCACCGCCAGCTCGATCCGTGCGAGCGCGGATCCGAGGCAGTGATGCATGCCGTGCCCGAAAGCGATGTGCCGGTTGGGTTTCCGCCCCGGCCGGAAGGTGTCCGGATCGTCGAACACGGCGGGATCCCGGTTCGCGGCGGGAAGCCACGCGACCACCGGTGTGCCGGCTTCGAGGTCGCGGCCGTTGATCGTGACGTCGCCGGTCGTCACCCGCAACACGTGCATCGCGGGCGAGGTCCAGCGCAAGACCTCGTCCACGACGGTGTCGACGTCGGCGTCCCCGTCCCGCACCTGGGCCAGAAGTCCCGGCACGGTGGCGAAAGCGTGCACCGCGCCGGTGATCGCGTGCCGCGTGGTCTCGTTGCCGCCGATCAGCACGTTGTCGCAGTTGAGCAGGACGTCGTCGATCGAGAGCTCGTCGTCGGAAAGCAGGGTGCTGACGAGATCCTCGCCGGGGCTCGCCCGGCGGGCGGTGATCAGCTCGTCGAAGTAGACGAGGATCTCGGTGTGCGCCTGACGCGGGGTCATCCCGTCGAACAGTTCGTCCTCGCCGCCGAACGCGTGGTTCGTCAGGTCGATGAGCATGTCCTGGTCTTCGGCGGGCACACCGAGGATTTCGCAGACCACGGCGGCGGGGATCCGCGGGCCGATCGCCGCGGCCACGTCGCACACCTCGGCGTCGAGCACCCGGTCGAGGACACCGGTCACCTCGGTCCGCACCCGTTCCGACAGTTTCCGCGCCGCCGCCCGCGAAAGCAGCGGCCCCACCAGTTTGCGCAGTTTCCGGTGCTGGTCCTGTTCGGAGACCACCATCATCTGCCCGCCCGAGTTGTCGGGATGATCGCGATCGAAGCCGATCATCATCCCGAACTCGGAGGTGAACGGCGCCGACGGCGCGAGCACCGCCGCGCACGCCTGGTGCGAGAACACGGACCAGAAACCGCTGGGCGAGCTGCCCGGACCGCTCCACACCATCGCGTCTTCCGCCGCGTACTCGCGCCACCGCTCGTGCCGGGCCAAGGTCGTGTACAGGTCGGGATCGCCGAGGTCGACGGCTGTCGTCGTCTGCATGAATGGTCTCCAGGTCAGGTGTGTGCGCCGTCGAGCACCTTGGCGAGCCGAGCCACTGTCGGGGCGTCGAAGAACGCCTGCACCCTCAGGCGGATCTTCAAGCGTTCGCGGACGCGGCTCACGAGGCGGGTCGCGAGCAGCGAATGGCCGCCGATCTCGAAGAAGCTGTCCTCCACCCCGACGGTGCTGACGCCGAGCACTTCGGCGAACAGCTCGGCGAGGATGATCTCCGTGGGGGTGAGCGGCGCCCGTCCGGCCGCGCGCCCGGCGTGCTCCTCTTCGGGAGTGGGCAGGGCGACCCGGTCGATCTTGCCGTTGGGCGAGACCGGCAGGCTCGGCAGACCGACGACCACGTCGGGCACCAGATATCCGGGCAGCTGTTCACGAAGCGGTGTCAGGAGTTTTTCGGTGGGCACGCGTTCGCCACCGGCACCGACCACATAGGCGACGAGCCTGTTCTCGTGCTCGGTCACCACCGCCTGGGCCACGCCGTCCACCGCCAGCAGGGCGGCTTCGACCTCGCCTGGTTCGATCCGGTGACCGCGCACCTTCAGCTGATCGTCGACCCGGCCGACGAAGACGTACTGACCGTCCGGACGCGTCCGCACCCGGTCTCCGGTGCGGTACATGCGCCCGCCCGGGCCGCCGAAGGGATCCGGCAGGAACCGTTCCGCGGTCGCGGCCGCTCTTCGGAGGTAGCCGCGGGCGAGACCGGGGCCGACCGCGTACAGCTCGCCGACGTCGCCGTCCTCGACGGGACGCAGCCGGTCGTCCAGGACGTAGGTACGGACACCGGTGATCGGCCTGCCGATCGGCGGCGTCTCCTCCCCGGTCAACGGCTCGCTCGCGGTGACCGCCACCGTGGTCTCGGTCGGACCGTAGGCGTTGATCATCACGCGGTCCACGGCCCAGCGTTTCGCGACCGGGGCCGGGCACGCCTCGCCGGCGACCAGGAGGGTCAGCCCGGCGGGCAGGCCGCCCGCCTCCTCCAGCGGCGCCAGCGCCGACGGCGGCAACGTGACATGGGTGATCCGCTGGTCGCGCACGAGCCGGGAGAGCGGCTCGCCGGGCACCAGATCCGGCGCGGAAGCCAGGACGAGACAGCCGCCCGCCTGCCAGATCGGCCAGAATTCGGCGACCGCGGCGTCGAAACTGGGCGAGGCGAAGGCCAGCAACCTGCTGCCGGGCCCCAGTTCCTGACGGCGCACGTAGTCGTCGGCCAGGTTCGGGATCCCGCGGTGCGTGACCAGCACGCCCTTCGGACGGCCTGTCGAGCCCGAGGTGTAGATGACGTACGCGGGGTGGTCGGGACGCAGTGGGCCGATCCGGTCCTCGTCGCCCAGGTTCGGCTCTTCCCGGCCAGGCTCCCGTGCCACGCTCAGGATGACGGGGGCGCCGGTCACGTCCTGCCCCGGCAGGCACAAGAGGCAATGTGCCGCCGCGTCGTCCAGCATCTGCCGCTTGCGTTCCTCCGGATAGTCCGGATCGACCGGCACATACGCCGCGCCCGCCTTGTGCACGGCCAGGATCGCGATGACGAACTCGATCGACCTCGGCATCGCCAGCGCGACGAGCCGCTCCGGGCCGACGCCGTGCGCGACGAGCCGCCGGGCGAGCCGGTTGGCCTCCCCGTTCAGCTCGGCGTAGGTGAGGGTGGTGCTGTCCATCGCCACCGCGGGCCGATCCGGCAGCACGGCTGCGGTCGCCTCGAACAGGGCGGGGGTCGTGGCCGCCGAAAGGACGGTCATACGGTCTCTCCCAGTGTCTCGCGCGATTCGGTGCGGAGGAACCGGATCAGCTCGCGGTTCACCGCTTCCGGGTTCTCCAGGTAGCCGAAATGCCCGCACTCGGGAATCGTGCGGTAGGTCGCGCCGGGGATCGCGGAAGCCAGCTCCAGCCCGGCCGCCGGTGGCGCCACGAGGTCGTGCTCGAACGAGACGACGTGACAGGGCACCTTGATCTCCTGGTAGAAGGCGAGGCGATCCGGCAACGCGCTCAGCAGCAACTGCGACCGGACACCCGGCCCCCAGGAGCCCGCCGCCGCGAACAGATCGAGCCAGTCTCCGGTGAGATCGTCGTCGGCGAGCGTCGCGGGCCCCAGGTTGTGCATGGCGCGGACCGCGGCGAGGAAACCCGGCGGCAGCTCGATGCCCTGCTCGATCAGCTTCGCCTCACCCTCGGCGAGCTCGCGCTGGACGAGACTGCTCTTGCCGCAGGCGGCCATCAGCACGACCGATTCCAGCAGTTCCGGATGGGCGAGCGCGACCTCTTGCGCGATATAGGAACCCATCGACGTACCGACGATCCGGCACGGCACCGCGTCCAGATAGTCGATCAGTGCGGCCACATCCGCGACGAGGTCTTCGATGGTGAATCCGTCCGCGCCGTCGTCGCTCGGCGGGATCCCGCGATTGTCCATCGTGATCACCCGGAACCCGGCGGCGCGGAGCGCGGGCACCTGATGCAGGTCCCACACCGAACTCGGCGCACCGGTGCCGGTCAGCAGAAGGACCGGCGGACCGTCGCCACAATCGTTGTAGGACAACCGGATCCCGTTCTCGGTTGTCATCAGCATGATGCTCCTTGAGGGAAAAGGGCTGCTGCGCCGAGACGTGGCGCGAATCCGACCGTACCTTCGGAGATCCGGTGTCCGAGAGCACCGGTGATGGACAATTCCCGGGAAATGGGGCGTCCACCGCCTCTTCTTGACACTCCGGCGGCCGGTGGAAATCCTAGTATTCATGGATTCAAACGGTCTGTCCACTCACTTGAACGTGGAAACGCTGCACGGATCGCTCACCGATCCGGCCATCTCGTCGATGAACCTGCTGAACGAACTGATCGACGAATACCCTGTGGCCATTTCCATGGCGGCAGGCCGGCCGTATGAAGAGTTCTTCGACATACGACTCATTCACACCTACCTCGACGCCTATTGCGACCATCTCCGGCGCGACCGGAAAATGGACGAGGCCGTGGTGACCCGCACGCTCTTCCAATACGGCACCACCAAGGGCGTCATCGCCGATCTCATCGCCAGGAACCTCGCCGAAGACGAGAACATCGACGCCGCCCCGGAATCCGTCGTCGTCACGGTGGGCGCGCAGGAGGCGATGTTCCTGGTCCTGCGCACGCTGCGGGCGGGCGAGCGCGACGTGCTGCTCGCCCCCGCCCCCACCTACGTCGGCCTGACGGGAGCGGCGCTGCTCACCGACACCCCCGTGTGGCCGGTGCGGTCGAACGAGAACGGCATCGATCCGGACGACCTCGTCCTCCAGCTGAAGCGCGCCGACGAGCAGGGCAAGCGGGTGCGCGCCTGCTACGTGACCCCCAACTTCGCCAATCCCACCGGCACCAGCATGGACGTGGCCTCGCGCCACCGGCTCCTCGATGTCGCCGAGTCCCACGGAATCCTGCTCCTGGAGGACAACGCGTACGGCCTGTTCGGTTCCGAGCGGCTGCCCTCGCTGAAATCCCTCGACCGGTCGGGATCCGTGGTCTACCTCGGTTCCTTCGCGAAGACCGGCATGCCCGGCGCCCGGGTCGGTTTCGCGGTGGCCGACCAGCGGATGGCCGACGGCGGCCTGTTCGCCGACCAGCTTTCGAAGCTCAAGGGCATGCTCACGGTGAACACCTCGCCCATCGCCCAAGCCGTGATCGCCGGGAAGCTCCTGCTCAACGACTTCAGCCTCACCAAGGCCAACGCGCGGGAAATCGCCATCTACCAACGGAACCTGCGGCTGACGCTCGATGCGCTGGAGCGCGGGCTCGGCTCGTGCGAGGGGGTCAGCTGGAACACGCCGACGGGTGGTTTCTTCGTCACCGTCACGGTTCCGTTCGTCGTCGACGACGAACTGCTCGAAACCGCCGCCCGCGAGCACGGCGTACTGTTCACCCCGATGCACCACTTCTATGGCGGCAAGGGCGGATTCCATCAGCTCCGGCTGTCGATCAGCCTGCTCACGCCGGAACTGATCGAAGAGGGCGTCGCGCGGCTGGCGGCGTTGATCAAGCCGCGGCTTGCCTGAGCGTTTCATGCGAAAAGCCCCCATCCTTGGGTGAGGATGGGGGCTTTTTCGTGCGTCGGGTGCGGGTGGGTGATGCGAAAGCCACTTTCGCAACGTTGAAGGTTGCGAAAGTGGCTTTCGCAACCCTTCCCGCACCCGCGACCGGCCTCTCGGAAGTACATGAAGGCCCCCTTCACTGCGCCTAGCGCAAGGAAGGGGGCCTTCATGTACTTCTAACGGCACCGACCGCCGTCGCTCAGGGCTTCGTACCGGTCACCAGCGCGTGCTCGAACGGCAGCTCGACCGAGCGCACGTCGACGCATCCGACCGACTTGAGCCACGCCGAAGCCTCGGCCTGCGGCCAGGCCATCCCCCGCCCGGTGGCGAGAATGTTGAGGTACAACGAAAGCCGCGCCGAAAGCGGGCCGCCGGTCTCGTCGTCCGCGGCCGCGAACCCGTAGATCGAGATCTTCCCGCCGGACGGCAGCACCTCGTACGCCTTGGCCAGCAACATCACGCACTGCTCCGCCGTGAAGGTGTCGAGGACGTGGCTGAACAGAGCGTGGTCGGTGCCGCCGGGGAACGGGTCCGTCAGCAGGTCGGCGGGGTGCAGGGTGAGCCGGTCGGTGACCTCGGCGGGCACCCGCTGTTCGGCGAGCGCCACGCTGCTGGCCAGGTCGAGCAAGGTGGCCTTGAGGCCGGGGTTGGCCTTCAGCAGGGCCGCCGCCGTGGTGCCGTCACCGCCGCCGACGTCGAGCAGATGCCGCGACGACTTCACGTCGATGTGCTCCAGCAGTCCCGGCATCGTCTGCAGCGAGAACGCCGACATCGCCGTGTAGAAGATCCGCGCCTTCTCCGGGTCGTTGCCGAGCCGCGCGTACAGCGTGTCGCCCGGGCCCTCGAGGGCGTCGAGGGCCTCGTTGGTGCCGGCCCGCAGCGCGGAGGTCATCCGCGCGAACGCCGGGTAGTAGATGGTCTTCCAGCTGAGCAGGATGTGCTGCCAGCACTCCGGCCCGGTCGTGGCGAGGAGTTCGGTCGCGACCGGGTGGTTCACATAGTCGACGCCCCGCTTCTCGATCAGGCCCGAGGTGGTCAGCGCGAGCATCAGCACGCGGACCTTGTGCGGTTCCAGGCCGGTGAACTCACCGAGCGCCGCGGCGTCGGCACCGCCGCGCTCTTCCAGGAAGTCGAAGATGTCCAACTCGATGCCGGACACCACCGCGTTGAACAGCGCGGGGCCGTTGGCGATCAGCTGGAAACGACGGTGGACCTCGGTGGAGTCGAGCGATTCCTGCATCTGCAGATTTCCTTTCCGGCCGGCGGAGACTTCCGCAGACGTTGAGAACGACACCGGCCCGCCTCAGAAGGAGCCGGACGCCGGTCCGGCATTGGCGTCGAAAGAGCTGCCGGAGTAATCGGGATGGAGTACGGAGGAGGCATAGGTGGCGGGCGCGGCGATCATCGCCACGACCCCGAGTACGAGCGCCGCCGTGACCAGGGATTTCGACGCGTTTTCCCGCACTCGCGCCAGGATCAGCACGACGAGGGCGGCGACGCCGAGCACGAGCGTGCCCCATTTCGCCCACGGCAGGAAGTTCGGGTAATGGGACCACAGCCAGGCGCCCCAGGCCAGTTCCGCGGCGATCGCGATCGGCAGGATCCAGCCCTGCCTGCCGCCGTTGCGGTACGCCCGCCAGAAGGTCACGATGCCGATCCCGGAAAGGGCCGCGATCGCGGGAGCGAGTGAGGCGACGTACGCGGTGTGCGCGACGTCGCTCGCGCTGAAGACGAAGAGGAAGGTCACCAGCCAGACGCCCCACATCACCAGTCCGCCGCGCACCGGGTCGGTGCGCTCGGCGCGGCGCCACCACCAGAGCCCGCACAGCAGCGACAGCAGGGCGAGCGGGAACAGCCAGGCGATCGCGACACCGAGGTGACCATCGAGGAGTTTGGTCGCCCCCATCGGATCCGCTCGTGTCTCCACTTTGGACTGATCCGGCTGCGGACCGCCCGGACCGAGCGGCTGGTCGCCGTCGGCCTTCGGGCCGAGGTTCCCGTTCTGCTCGTCTTGGTGCTTGGTCCCGAAGTTCCCGTTCTCGTCGAGACCCTGGCCGCCACCGGGGCCTTGCGGATCCCCGGGGCCGCCTTCCGGCCCGCCAGGGCCGCCACCGGGGTTGTCACCAGGACCGCCCTCGGGGCCACCAGGACCACCAGGGCCACCGGGGAAGTCGCCGGGACCGCCGCCGGGGCCGCCCGGGCCGAGCGACGGCAGGCCGCCGCGGCCGTTGGGGTCTTCGGCGCCGGGCAGGTGGACACCGATGCGGCCGAGACCGTTGTAGCCGAACACCATGGCGAACGCGCTGTTGTTCGTGGTGCCGCTGACATGCGGCCGCGCGCTGTCCGGGGTGAAGGTGTAGAGCGCGATCCACGACAGCGACACCGCCAGCGTCACCACACCGGCGATCCCCAGATGCGTCACGCGGCGGCGCAGCTCGACCGGAGCGGTGAGCAGATAGCCGATGGCCAGCGCGGGCAGGATCATCCACGCCTGCACCATTTTCGCCTGGAAGCCGATCCCGACCCAGACACCCGCCAGCACCAGCCACTTCAGCCGCGCCTCGAGCACGGCACGCTGGTAGGCGTCGACGGCGAGGACCAGGCACATCGTGAGCAGGCCGTCCTGCATGCTGTGCCCGAACATCGACGCGAGGACCGGGGTGAGGGTGAAGACGCCGGCGGCGAGCAGGCCGGGCACCACTCCCGCCCAGCGCCGCACGACCCGGTACATCACCAGCACCGAGATCACGCCCTCGATCACCTGCGGCAGCGCGAGCGACCATTCGTGATAGCCGAAGATCTTGGCCGAGATGGCCTGTGGCGCGAACGATCCGGCGAGTTTGTCGAGCGTGTACGTGGCCCCTGGGTCGACGGTTCCGTAGAAGAACGCCTTCCAGCTCTCGGACATGCTCTTGGCCGTGTCCGAGTACAGCGGCGCGAAGTCGACCCTCGGCAGGTTCCAGGCGTAAAGCACCAGCGCCACGAACGCGATGCCCAGCAGTGCCGGACGCGCCCACGGCGGCTGATCGGCGGGCGAACGCCAGAACGCCCAGCGGCCGCGCACGCCCTCGAGGGCGGCGTCCGATGATGGTGACGGCAGATGAGTGAGCGTTGCGGACACTCCGGTACCTCGCTTAACCGTTGTCTTCGTCGACGAGAACGGGCCAGATGGTTTCGCCGAATCCGCCCCGCGGTGAGTTCTTCCGCGCGTGCTCGTCCAGCCTCGCGAAGAGATTCTTGTTCCGGCCGTTGAGCATCGTCAGCTGGGAAGAATAACACTCGACGGCTTCGTTCTTCCGTTTCCAATTCTCCGCTGTCGCGGGAACGAATTCGGAATCCCCGAGGCGGAAACCGGGCGGCAATTCGATCTTTCCCGGAGTGAACATCGAATACGGGAGGTCTTCCCACAGTCGTATCGGAACGTTCATCGCACGCGCGGCGGACAACGCGGCGTCACGGGTGGCCAGGTTGTCGGGATGGTCGACGACGGCCGCGCACGTGACGATCAGCGTCGGCTCGAATTCGGCGACGATCGCCTCGATGTCGTCCTCGATCTCGGCGACGAGACCGTCATCGCCCGGTGAATCCTGGGCCACCGCGAGCTTTTGCCCGCCCTCCACGTGATCCGTGAGCCATCGGCCGTCCGGCAGCCTCCGGTAGATGGAGTCGAGGAACCGGCCGTGCCGGTACGCCAGCCCGAGACGGGCGAGCGCGGCGATGTCCTCGTTCCGGCGATGGAGGGGCGCGTCGTCCTCCGGGGAAAGCCCCCAGACCGCGTGCATGCGTTCCGCCGCCGCGGAATACGGAGGGGGCGCCGTTCCGGCGAAGACCGTGTTGACGAGCACCTCCGCGCCGTCCCCCGCCGCTCGGGCGAGACTCGCGCCGAGGGAAAGGACCGCGTCGTCCAAATGCGGGGAAATCGCCAGCAGCCGGCGTGGAAGCATGGTGCTGATTTTGGTCACCGCCTTGTCGCGCTTCAACCGACGAGCCTGGACAGCGTCTGTGCGGCCACCGTCGTGCCGTCGGTGCGGATCGTGCCGGCGACGGCCTTCGCGTGGGCGCGGGTTTCCGGCGCCAGCGCGGTGACGAGCGCGGCGGACAACGAATCGACCGTCGGGTTCGGGCCGTCGTGCGCCACCCCGATGCCCAGTTCGGCCACCTTGGCGGCGAAATGCGGATGATCCGCGATCTGCGGCACCACGATCTGCGGAACGCCGGCCAGCGCCGCCACATGTGTCGTCCCGGTGCCGCCGTGATGGACGGCCGCGGCGACCCTGCCGAACAGCGTCTGCAGATTCTCCTCACCGACGGCCAGGCAGTCGGCGCCGTCGTCGGGCAGCGTCAAACCGGCCCAGCCGGTGGAAAGCACGACCCGGCGGCCCTGCGCGCGGGTCGCCTCGACGGCCACCTTGGCGATGTCGGCGGGGGCGGGCGAGCAGCCGAAGCCGACGTACACCGGCGCCTCGCCCGCGGCGAGAAACGCTTCCAGTTCCGCCGAAAGCGGCCGATCGTCGGGGTGGATCCACGCACCGGTCCGGATACCGCCCTCAGCCGGGGCCAGGACGGGATCCGCCGCCAGGAAGGGTTTGTCGGTGCTGCTGAAGTCGTACAGGTTCTTCACCGGCGGGAGGCCGATCGCGGCGCGCAGTTCGTTCAGCGCGCCGCCGAACATGCCGTCGGCGCCGTTGTTGTACATCCCCCGGTGTTCGGGCGACGGCACGAGCACCGGCGAAGGCACGACGTAGAAGTACGGGATGCCCAGTTTCTCGGCCACCGAACGGACACCGATCGCGCCCGACAGCAGCCCGGTCGCCACCACCGCGTCACAGCCTTCGGCGGCCGCCGGGATCTTCTCGAACTGCTCGGCGATCCCCGCGATCGCGGCCTCGGGCGATTCGGGCGGTCCGCCCAGCGCGCCCGCCTCCTCGAGCACCGGCTTGCCGACGACGACGTGTGGCACGCCGACCTCGGCCAGCCGCGCGGTGTAGTCCGGCGGGGCGCACATCCGCACCTCGTCGCCCTGCTCGCGCAACCGGAGTGCCAGTGCCACCAGCGGTTCGATCTCGCCGCGGGTTCCGTACGACCAAAACAGCACGCGCATTTCGTATCCCCTGGATGCTTCAGCGCCGGACCGCGGCGATGCCGACCGTGGCGTAGTTGATGGTGAACGAGCCGCCGATCTCGTCGATCGCCGAGCCGAGGTACGCCAGGAACCGGGCACGCGCGTCTTCCGCGAGGTGGTTGAGCCCGCCCTGGGTCGGGATCTGGTCGAGCCATTCGTCCCGGGTGCAGACGCGCGACCACTCGAAGCGCAGTTCCTCCGGCTGAGTGAACGCGCCGGTGCGGAGGATGCCTTCGGCCGCCTTCACGTACTGCTTGGCGTAGATCTGCTCGACGTACTCTTCGACGTCTTCGTCCTTTTTGGACGGTGGCTCGAACTTCACGTCCGGCATCGCGTGCCGGTACGCCTCCCCCTGTGCCGTCATGACGGCTTCCGGGAGTTCGAACCCGTTGTCGAACAACGCGATCAGCCCCTGGGGAACGAGCACCTCCGCCACCTTGGCCGCGCCCGCGAACGGGTCGACCCAGTGCCAGGCGGTCCCCGAAGTGACCGCGTCGAAGGTGCGGCCCGCCGGGTCCCAGTCCTCGAACTTGGCGACCTCGACGTCGAGCCCCCGCCTGCGGGCCACCTCCGCCATCCGCGCGTCCGGTTCGACACCGAGCACCGTGCAGCCCGCCGCCTGGAACGGGCGGGACGAGAGACCGGTCCCGCAGCCGACGTCCACGAAGTTCTTGCCGGGGCTCAACGAGACGATCCGGTCGACCAGTGCCCCGGGATAGGTGGGCCGGGCGCGGTCGTACCGTTCGGCGTCGGCGCCGAACCACTGCGCCATCTGCCGGTTCTCGTGCGGTGCTGCAGCCAGATCGGACATGTTCCTCACCCTGGTCGGTTGATGGTCAAACGGAAACGCGGCCGACGGCGGCGCGCAGGCGCTCCGCGGCCACGGTCGTCCCGTCGCCGCGGAGCGTGCCCGCGACGGCCTTCGCCCGGGCCCGGGTCTCCGGGGAGAGCGCGGTGACGAGCGCGGCGGACAGCGAGTCGAAGGTCGGAGCCGGGCCGAACTCCTCGAACGCCACACCGATGCCCAGCGCGGCCACCTGCTCGGCGAAGTACGGCTGATCGGTGATCTGCGGCAGCACGACCTGGGGGACGCCCGCCCGCGCGGCCACGGTCGTCGTACCCCCGCCGGCGTGGTGGACGACGGCGGCGACGTGGCCGAACAACGCCTGCAGGTTCACCTCACCGACGGCGAAACAGTCGGCTCCGTCGTCGGGAAGCGCCATGTCCGCCCAACCACGGGAGAGCACCACCCGGTGTCCCTGCGCCCGGATCGCCTCGACGGCCAGCTTCACCGTGTCCGCGATCTCGGGCGTGCTGCCGAAACCGACGTAGACCGGCGGAGCACCGGCGGCGAGGAACGCTTCCAGGTCCGCGGGAAGCGGCCGCTCGTCCGGCAGGATCCACGCGCCGGTCTGGACGGCGCCGAGTTCCGGCCGAGGCGGGGCCAGGACCGGATCCGCCGCCATCCAGGGCCGCTCGGTGAAACCGTATTCGACGAGGTTCCCCACCGGTGCCAGGCCGAGCGCCGCGCGGTGGCCGTTGAGCGCGTCCGCGTAGCGCCGGGAGAAGACGTCGGTGTAGAAGTCCCACAGCGCCCGGTTGTCGTCCATCGCCTCCTCCGGCGGCCGTCCGTCGCCCCGCGACAGCGGCGGCGGGTAGTACGGCGACGGCAGGTAGATCGGACAGTAGGCGGCGTAGAAGTACGGGATGCCCAGGCTTTCCGCTACCGACCGCACGGCGATGGCGGCGGAGAGGACGCCGGTCGCCAGCACCACGTCGCAGCCCTCGGCGGCCGCCGGGACCGCGTCGAACTGCTCGGCGAGCTCGTCGGCGGGACGCCTCGGTTCCGGGCCTTCCGTCATCCCCCGCATCATGGCGCGCAACGACTGCCCGACGGGGACGACCTCGATGCCGAACTCGGTCAGCCGCTCCTCGGTGTCCGGCGGCGCGCACACCCGCACCTCGGTGCCGAGCTCCCGCAACCGCACCGCCAGCGCGACCACCGGCTCGACGTCGCCGCGGAGTCCGGTCGTCGACAACAACACACGCATTTCGTATCCCCTGAGTTCAGACGGAAACGCGGTCGACCGCGTCGAGGAGGAATTTCGCGGCCACGGCGGCCCCGTCGGTGCGGACCGTGCCCGCCACGGCCGCCGCCCGCTCCCGGACCTCCGGGGCGAGCGCCGTCTCGAGCGCGGCGGACAGGGACTCGAAGGTCGGCGTCGGTCCGTCGTGCGCCACGCCGATGCCCAGTTCGGCCACCCGGCCCGCGAAGTACGGCTGGTCCGCGATCTGCGGGACCACGACCTGGGGAACACCCGCCCGGGTGGCCGTGGTCGTCGTCCCGGCGCCACCGTGATGGACGGCCGCGGCGACCCGGCCGAACAGCAGCTGCTGGTTGCCCTCTCCCGCGGCGAAGCAGTCGCTCCGGTCGTCGATCAGCGCCAGATCGGCCCAGCCACGGGAAAGGATCACGCGGTATCCGTGGGCGCGCACCGCCTCGACGGCGACCTTGGCGGCCTCCTCGGGGGCGCGCATGCTGCCGAAACCGACGTACACCGGCGGCGGACCCGCGGCGAGGAACTCCTCCAGCTCCGCGGAAAGCGGCCGCACGTCGGGCAGTGTCCAAGCGCCGGTCTGGACGACGTCGAGGTCCGTCGGCTGCAGCGGGGCCAGCGACGCGTCGGCCGCGAGCAGCGGGTGATCGGTGAAGCCGTAGCCGAAGACGTCCTCGACCGGCGGCAGGCCGATCGCGGCCCGCTGGGCGTTGAGCGGCTCGCCGAACCGCCTGAGGGCGCTGCGGCTGTTGCGCTCCCACAGCGCGCGGTTGTCGGCCCCCTCCGGCGCGGGCGGCTCGCCCAGCGGAGGCGGCGGCGCGTAGTGCGGCGACGGGATGAAACGCGGGCAGTAGAACCCGTAGTGGTAAGGGATGCCCAGCTTTTCCGCCACCGAGCGGACGGCGACCGCGGTGGCCAGCATCCCGGTCGTCACCACGACGTCACAGCCCTCGGCGGCGGCCGGGACCTCGGCGAACTGGACGGCCATCGCCTCGGCCGAAAGCCGCGGCCCGTCCTCGGGCGACGGCGGCTTCGCGTCCTTGATCGCGGTGCGGGTCGACCGTCCGACCGGCACCAGCGGGACACCGACCTCGGCCAGCCGCTCGGAGGAGTCCGGCGGCGCGGCCATCCGCACCTCGGCCCCCGCCTCCCGCAACCGCACCGCCAACGCCACCAGCGGTTCGACGTCTCCGCGGCTTCCGGACGTCGCCAGCAACACGCGCTTCACGTAATTCCCCGTTCTTTCAGCTCAGGCGGGAACGGACGGCTTGTCGCGGCTGACCGCGTCGCGCAGCAGGTCCACGGCCACCGTGGTCCCGTCGGCGCGGATGGTGTCGGCGACCTCGATCGCTTTGGCCCTGGTCTCGGGATCCAATGCCGTGGTGAGCGCGGCGGACATGGCCTCGAAGCTCGGCGCCGGCCCCTCCAGCGCGACCCCGATCCCCAGCTCGGCGACCCGGTCGGAGTAGTACTGCTGACCGACGATCGACCGCACGATGATCTGCGGGGAGCCCGCCCGGGTGGCGATATGGGTCGTGCCGGTGCCGTCGTGGTGGATGGAGACGGCGACCCGGCGGAACAGCTCCTGCAGGTTCACCTCGTCGACGGCGAAGCAGTCGGCCTCGTCCTCGGGCAGGTCCAGACCGGCCCAGCCACGGGAAAGGATCACACGGTGACCCTTCGCGCGGATGGCCTCGATGGCCACCTTCGCCGCGTCGGCGGTGCCGGACGAACTGCCGAAACCGACGTAGACCGGCGGTGCTCCGCCGGCAAGGAACGCTTCCAGGTCCGCGGGAAGCGGCCGCTCGTCGGGCAGGATCCACGCGCCGGTCTGCACGGCTTCGTGCCGCGGTTCCAGCGGCGCGAGGATCGGATCCGCCGCCAGCAAAGGCTTTTCGGTGGAGCAGTAGTCGAAGAGGTTCTTCACCGGCGCCAGGCCGATCTCGGCACGTTTGGCGTTGAGCGCGTCGCCGAACAGGCCGTCGGCACCCTGGTTGTACATCTCCCGCTGCGGCGCTTCGAGGTGGCTCGGGAGGTGGATCGGGCACAAAGCGACGTAGTGGTAAGGGATTCCGAGCTTCTCGGCCACCGACCGCACCGCGACGGCGCCGGACAGCAGACCGGTCGCCACCACGACGTCGCAGCCTTCGGCGACGGCGGGCATCTGGTCGAACTGGTCGGCGATCCCGGCGGCCGCGAGCTCGGGGTCGCGTCCCTCGCCGTCGTTCATCCCACGATCCGGCCGGGCGACCGGCACCAGCGGCACGTCGAGCTCGGCCAGCCGTTCCGCGCTGTCCGGCGGCGCGCACACCCGCACTTCCGCGCCGGATTCCTTCAACCGCGCCGCCAACGCGACCAGCGGTTCGACGTCGCCGCGTGATCCACACGCCCACAACAACACGCGCATTGCGCTTCCCCTCTACCAGGTGACCGGCAACTGATCCGGGCAGTCGATGAACGCGTTCCGGAGCTTGACCTCGTCGTTGGACACCGCCAGGCGCAGCCCGGGGAATCGCTGCCACAGCGACTGATACGCCATCCGCAGCACCGACCGCGCGATCGCGGCGCCGATGCAGTAATGGATGCCGTGCCCGAATCCGACGTCGGAAACCGGCGGGCGCCGCGCGTCGAGAACGTTCGGGTTCGGCGTCAGCGCTTCGTCGCGGTTGGCCATCAGGATCGAGCAGAGGACGTAATCCCCCGCCTTGATCAGCTGTCCGCCGACGACGACGTCCCGGAGCGCCATCCGCGGATTCGGCTGCTGCACCGGCGAGAGATAGCGCAGCAGTTCGTTGACGACCCGGTCCGCCTGCTCGCGGCCTTCGAAGAGCAACTGCTTTTGTTCGGGGTTGTCCAGGAGCGCGAGCACCCCGAAGCCCAGCATTCCCGCGACGGTCTCGACACCGCCGAGGAGCAGCGCCGTGCACAGGCCCTTCAGCTCGTCGTCGGTGACGTTGTCCCCGTGTTCGCGCACCAGCATGCCGAGGAAACCGTCGTCGGGATCCTTGCGCTGGCGGGTGATGAGACCGAGCAGATACTGGTTGAACGCCGCGCTGTCGGCCGCCCTCGCCTTGAATCCGCGGCTGAGGTCGACGTTGCGCCGGATGCGGCGGATGAACTCGTTCCGGTCGTCGCGCGGGATGCCGAGGAGTTCACAAAGGACACCGCCACCCACCGGATCGGCGAAAAGTCCTTGTACGTCAGCGGGTTTGCCTTCGGCCTCGACCTCGTCGAGACGTTCGTCGATGAGTTCCTGGATCGCCGGCTCCAGCCGCCGGATCCGCCGGACGGTGAACTCCGGCGTCAGCATCCGGCGCAGCCGCGTGTGCTCGGGCGGGTCGTAGGTCGAGATCTGCCCGACGAACTGGGGCGCCATGGGGACGTCTTCGCCGTTGGTCGTCCGTTCGGCTTCGGCCTCGGTCAGCCGGGGGCGCGTCGTGAAGTTCTCGTGGTCGCCCAGGATCTTGCGCACGACGTCGTACCCGAGTGCCTGCCAGACATAGCCCTTGCCGAGCTGCGTGGACGCGTCACCGAGAATCCGGACCAAGGGGCCCTTCTCCCGCAACGTGAACATGTCCTCGTGCGGGTCGCAGTGCGTCCTCATCATGTAGTTCGCGGTCGGCTCCACGGCCGGCGCGACCTCGTCGATTGCGTGCTCCATACCGAGTGGAAGCTCCTTCATAGACCAGGAATCGCGGTCCGGCCCGGGGCCGCGCCGCAATCTTCATCCGCGATCGGGCGGGACGTCCAGCGCCGCCATGGACGCTCAGTGCGCGATGGGTCCGGTGGGTCGTGAGTGGTAAATAGCGTTAGAACGACACTTATCACTCACGACCCGCTTGACCCACGCCTCACCGCACCCTCGGTCACCACTCGACCATCAGGCTCGTGAGCCCGTAAGCCGGTGTGGTGAGGCGGAACATGGTGTCCTTCTCGGGATCCGCGAGCCTCAGGCCGGGAAAACGCCGCCACAGCGACGTGAAGACCGTGCGCAGTTCGAGCCGCGCCAGTGAAGCGCCGAGACAGTGGTGGATCCCGTGCCCGAACGCCACATGCGGCACGGGCTCGCGGGTCAGATCGAGCCGGTCCGGATCCGGCACCAGCGCGGGATCGCGGTTCGCCATGGGGAGCGAGCACAGCACGGTCTCGCCCTCCTTGATCACCTCGTCCCCGATGGCGACGTCCTCCATCGCCGTCCGGGGGGTCGGGGCGTACGGCACGGTGAGATACCGGATCAGCTCGTCGACCGCCCGGTCCGCCGCCTGCCCGTCGCCCCGCACCGCGGCGAGCTGTTCGGGATGCCGCAGCAACGCCAGCACGCCGAGGCCGATCATGCCGGAGATGTTGTCGTCACCGGCCAGCATCACCTGCACGCAGAAGCCTCTCAGCTCCTCGTCGGTGGCCTCGTCACCGTGTTCGGCGACGACCGCGCCGATCAGCCCCTCGCCGGGTTCCTCGCGGTTCCGGGCGATCATCGCCAGCAGGTAGCGGGAGAACGCCTCGCCCGCGGCCGCTCGTCTCCGCTGGCTCAGTGAGGCGTCGAGATGTCCGTGGCACAGCTTGAGGAACATGGCACGGTCGTCACGGGGCACCCCGATCAGTTCGCACAGCACGGCTCCCGGCACCTCGTCGGCGACGAGTTCGATCACGTCGGCGGGAGAACCCTCGTCCTCCATGGCATCGAGCCGTTCGGACACGATCTGCTCGATGTACGGCTCCATGCGCCGCATCTTGCGCAGCGTGAACCCCGGCGTCAGCTTCTGCCGCATCCTGGTGTGCTCGGGCGGGTCGTAGTCCATCAGGTTGCCGACCAGCTCCTGCGGCCGGAAGATGCCTTCCCCGCCGACCTCGTCCTGCGCGTGCCACCGGCGCCGGGTGCTGAAGCGCTTGTGGTCGCCCAAAACCTGGCGCACGACGGAGTGCCCCGCGGCCATCCAGATGGTCTCGGCGTCCGCGCCGGTGCCCACCGTGACCTTCGACAGCGGTCCGGCGGCACGCAGTTCGTCGGCCGGATCGAGGTCCTGTCTGCGAATGTGCAGCGGACGCGTGTCCTCACCACTCAACGGGGAGCTCCTCGATGTTGAACGGCGCGGGTTTGCCCGCCACGAACCGCAGCTCCTCCTCCGGCACCGCCAGCCGCAGGCCGGGGAACCGCCGGGCCAGGATCGGCAGCGCGACCCGCAGTTCGAGCCTGGCCAGCGGAGCGCCGACACAGTGGTGGATGCCGTGCCCGAAGGCGAGATGCCCCGGGCTGTTCTCCCGCGTGATGTCGAACTTGTCGCCGAGTGTGCGGTTGACCGCCAGCATCGAACAGGTCAGCACGTCACCGGCGTGGATCTCGTATCCGGCGATGTTCAGGTCGACCAGCGCCGTCCGCGGCGAAGGGGCCTCGACGATCGTCGGGAAGCGCAAGACCTCCTCGGTCGCGCTGTCCACGAGCTCCGGCCGTTCGCGCAGCAGCGACAGCTGGGCCGGGTTCGTCGCGAACAGGAGCACCGCCATGGCCAGCTGGGCGGCCATCTGCTCGACGGCCACGATCAGGATCGCTTCGGCGAGCCCCGACAGTTCCTCGTCGCTGACCTTGTCGCCGTGCTCACGCGCGATGAACCCGATCAGCTCGTCACCGGGATCACGGCGTTCGCGGGCCGCGAGCTTCTCGCAGTAGTTGACGACACCGAGGCTCGACTGGGCCCGCTGCTTGGGGATCCGGCTTTCCCGGCTGTCACGGATCATCCGCGACAGATCGGCCTGGTCGTCGCGCGGGACACCGAGGAACTCGCACGCGATCAGCGCCGGCATGGGCCAGCCCGCGTACCGGACGAAGTCGATCGGCGAGCCCATGCTCTCCAAGTCGTCCAGGCCCTCTTCGATGATTTCCTCGACCCGAGGCCGCAACCGTTCGATCCGGCGAACGCTGAACGCCCCGGCCACCGTGCCACGCAGGCGGGTGTGGTCGGGTGGGTCGTAGGCCTGCAGGATGCCCGGCAGATGGGCCCGGTCCGCCTCGTCGTCGACCGGCCGCATCGAGCTGAACCGGGTGGCGTCGGCGAGGATCTCGCGGACCTCGTCGTATCCGGTGACCAACCATTGCCTGCGGCCGTTCAGCCCCGTTTCCGTGTCGTACCGGTGCAGGGGGCCTTCTTTTTGCAACGCGGAGAGCTCCGGCGCCGGATCGAGCCGGATCCGCTGATGCGGCAAGGGAACTACCATGATTCTCCTCAGGTTTCCGGCGCTACCAGTCGAGCAGCAGGGCTTCCACGTCGAACGGGGGTGGGCCGAATTTGAGCTTGCGCTCGGGCTCGGCGAGCCTGAGCTTGGGGAAACGCCTCGCCAGCGCGGGGATCGCCTCCCGGAACACCATCTCCGCCAGCGGCCTGCCGAGGCAGTGGTGGATCCCGTGCCCGAACGAGACGTGCGGCGACTTCTCCCGCGTGATGTCGAATTCGTCTTCCGGTGCCGGGAAGTTCGCGCGGTTGGCGCCCAGCAGGGAGCACGTGACGGTGTCGCCCGCCTTGACGAGACGGCCGCCGATCGTGACGTCCTCCTTGGCGATGCGCGGGTGGAGCTTCTCGTCGGTCGTGAGGTACCGGTTCAGCTCCTCCAGCCAGTCCGGGATGGTGTCCGGCCGTTCCCGCAGGATGTCGAACTGCTCCGGGAAATCGACCATCAGCAACGCGCCCGCCGCGAGGAACCGGGCCACCTGGTCGCCGCCCGCGCCCATGATGAACGCGGCCACGCCGGCCAGTTCCGCGTCGGTGATCTCGTCACCGTGTTCGCGCACCACGACCCCGAAGAGGTCGTCGCCGGGATCACGGCGGACCCGGGCGACGGCCTTGTTCATGTACTGCATGTACTTGTTGCCCGCCGCGTTGCGCCGTTTGTCCGTCCGCTCGGTCCGGCTGGCGTGCAGCGTGCGCGACAGATCGGCCTGATCGTCGCGCGGGATGCCGAGGAAATCGCAGGTCGCCGTGGTGGCGATGGCCCAGCCGAAATGCGGGACGAAGTCGGCGGGCCCGCCCATGTCCTCGATGGTGTCCAAGGTGTCTTCGACGATCTGCCGGACTTCCGGCCGGAACCCCTGCATCCGCCGGATGGCGAACGGCGGGGTGACCAGGCGGCGCAGGCGCGTGTGGTCCGGCGGGTCGTAGTGGGTGAGGAAACCGGGCCAGGCGATCCCGGCCGCGGTCCCGCCGTAGATCAGCCGCGCGCTGAACTTGTCGGAGCTGAGGACCTGGCGAACCTCGTCGTATCCCGTGGCGAGCCACGCCGTCCGCCGTTCACCGTCTTCCTCGGTGCCCAAGGCGGAGATGGGGCCTTCGGCCATCAGGGAAAGGAGTTCGGCCCCCGGGTCGAATCGGTTCCTCCGGTGGATTTCCAAGCCCTTGACGACGTTGAGCTCCTCGAACACGGCAGTTCCTTTCGCCTCAACCGGCCGTCGCGCGCGGATAGGGATGTTCCCGGTCGGCCGGACGAGCGTCGAGTTCGTCCAACCGTCCGGATCGGGGGCGGTGCCTCGTTCCGGAAGGCGAGGTTGCGAAAGCCACTTTCGCAACGTTGAAGGTTGCGAAAGTGGCTTTCGCAACCTCGCCGTCGGGGCCTGATCGGGGTGGCGGGGGCTGAAGGGCGCTTTCCCCGCATGAGATGTGAGGAAAGCGCCCTTCACCGCGTGAGACGCGGGGAAAGTCCCCTTCGCCGAGGCTCGTCCAACCGTCCGCATTGAGCGGCTGGACACCCCCGCTCAGCCGTTGACTTCGGCGATCAGGCTCTTCGGCCGCAGGTCCGTCCAGTGCTCCTCGACGTAGGCGAGGCATTCCTGGCGCGGGGCCTCGCCGTGGACGCGGGTCCAGCCCGCGGGCACCTCGGCGAACGTCGGCCAGAGGGAGTGCTGGCCCTCGTCGTTCACCAGCACGAAAAAGGAACCGTCTTCGTTGTCAAAGGGATTGCTCATCGGTTTTCCTTTCAGGCGCCCGGCCGAGGCCGGAGCTTCTCGGCGACGATGGACCCAATCTGGACCAACGCCGCGGGTTGCACCATGTCGTAATGGTTGGTCGGGATCTCGTGGTGTTCGATCGTGCCGCCGGTGAAGTCCTTCCAGCCCGCGACGGCCTCCGACACCGGCAGGTGCGCCGGCCGGTCCTCCGAGGCGACGAAGAGCAGGATGTCGCCGTTGAACGGCGAGGCCGTGTGCTGCGGCCCGACCTTCCAGAGGTTCTTCATGACCGCTTCCAGCCGCTCCCGGGCACCGGGGCCCTGGACCATGCCGCCCGCCAGCTCCAGATCCTGCTGTTTCCGTTTCTGGAGGCCGTCTTCGTCGCGCGCGGCCTCCTCGGTCACCGTGCCGGTCGCGTTCCGTCCCATGTAGACGGGATACGCGTCGAGCAGGGCGAGCAGGCCGAGTTCTTCCCCGTCGGCTTCGAGCATCGCGGCCATCGCCTGCGCGATCCGGCCACCGAGCGACCAGCCGAGCAGGTGGTACGGCCCGGTCGGCTGCACGGCACGGATATGCGCGAGGTAGTCGGCCGCCATTTCCTCGACGCTCTCGGGCAGACGTTCGGTCCGCGCGAGACCGCGTGCCTGCACGCCGTAGACCGGCTGGTTCGCGGGCAGATGCCGCAGCAGCGGCCCGTAGTTCCAGCTCAGCCCGCCGCTCGCGTGGACGCAGAACAGCGGCGGCCGGTCGCCGTTCGGCTGCAGCGGCAACAGGATCTCGTAGTCACCCGTCTTCACCGCGGTACTCGTGCGGCGCCGCTCCCCCACCACGATCAGGGTTTTGGCCGGGGTCTTGCGGGCGAGCAGGCCGGTGTTCAGCATCCGGTGCCCCGGCTCGCCGAACGGGCAGGGCTCACCGGACTTGCCCTCGTCGACCGCCGGACCGGTGACGTAGAGATCACCGACGACGCCCGGGGCGACCGGCCGCCGCTGCTCGTCGAGCACGAGCGCGCCGAGCGGCCCCAGTTCCGCGACCACCGCGGGCACCTCGCCCGCCCACCTGGCGGGTGCGATCGCCGGGCGGCCGCGTTCGGTCTCGTCGAGGAAGAGGTCCAGCTCGCTGATCCGCCGCTGGGGATCCTCCGCGACCTGCTCCAGAACGCGGACCAGCCGCCGCGCCACCGATTCCGCCGTCGCCTCGTCGAACAGGTCGGTGGCGTACCGAAGAGTGCCTTCGAGACCGTCCTCGTCGTCGTCCTCGTCGAGCCGCTCGGTGAGCTTGAACGCGAGATCCAGTTCCGTGGCCTCGGTTCCGCCCGGTTCGACGCTGGTGCGCAGGGCGGGCAGTTCCGCCGCGTCCCACGCGCCGATGTCCTCCTCGTCGACCTCCAGCCCCACCTGGAAGACGGGGTGGCGGGACAGCGAGGCGGGCAGGTCCAGCAGGTCGACGATCCGCTCGAACGGCACGTCGAGCTGCTGACGCGCACCCCGGACGGCCTCCTGCACCCGCGTGACGACCTCGAGGAACGTCGGGTCACCGGAGAGATCCGTGCGCAGGGCGAGCGGCCGGGCGAACGGCCCGATCATCGGTTCGAGGTCGATGAGGTCCTCGTCCCGCGCCAGTTTCGTCCCGATCACCAGATCCTGGCCCGCACCGAATTTGCTCAGCAGCATCGCGAGACCGGCGTGCACGACGTGGATGGTGTCCGCGCCGAGCCGTTCCACCGCCTTGGTCAGCCGTTCGTACGGTTCGGCGCCGAGCCGCAGCTCGACCGCGCCCGCCTGGCGCGACGGGACGGCCGGACGCGGCCGGTCGAACGGGAGCACCGTCTCGCCTTCGATCCCGGTGAGGGTGTCCCGCCAGAAGACGACCTGCTCGTTGATCAGGCTGCCCGGTTCGTCCTCGTCCGCGAGCAGCCGCTGCTCCCAGATCGCGTAGTCGGCGAACTGCAGCGCCAGCGGCGCGCGTTCCGGGACCCGGCCCGAACGCCGTGCGCCGTACGCGGCCGCCAGGTCGCGGAAGAACACGTCGAGCGAGTCGTCGTCGGCGAGGATCCGGTGCAGCCGCAGATGCAGCACGTGTTCCTTCTCCGCGAGCGCGAAAAGGTCGCAGCGCCAAGGAACCTCACTGGTGAGGTCGAAGACCGACGCACGCAGCCCGGCGAGCAGACCGGGAAGCTCCTCCTCGGTGGCGGGTACCGGGGTCAGCTCGATGGCCGCGGGCTCGTGGACCAGCTGCCGGACGTTCTGCGCGTCTCCCGGGAAGGTCGTGCGCAGCACCTCGTGCCGGGCGGCGATGTCGCCGAGTGCCGCCCCCAGCGCGGCCACGTCCAGCCTGCCGCGCAGGCGCAGCGCGACCGAGATCTGCAGTCCGGCGGTCTCCTCGCCGGGGCTGGCCAGCAGCCGGGCACGCAGCTGCCGCGCGGTCAACGGAACCCGCTCGGGCCGCTCGGCCGGTTCCAGCGCGGGCCGCGACTTCGCGGCGAGCGCCCTGGCGACACCGGCGGGCGTCGGCGAGGAGAACAGCTGCCGGATGGGCAGGTCCACGCCGATCACCTCGCGGATCCGCGCGATGAGCCGCATCGCCAGCGCCGAACTGCCGCCGAGGTCGTGGAAGGCGTCGTCGACACCCACGTTGTCGACGCCGAGGATCTCCGAGAACAGGTCGCAGAGCACCTTCTCGGATTCGCTCTCGGGCGCCTTCTCCGACGCGCGGCCGGCGAGATCCGGGGCGGGCAGCGCCCGGCGGTCGACCTTCCCGTTGGGCGTGACGGGAAGACCGGGCAGCGCGACGACCGCCATGGGGACCATGTACGCGGGCAGCACCAAACCCATCTGCCGCTTGATCTCCTCCGGACCGGCGTCGCCGCCGTCGGAGACGAAGTAGCCGACCAGCCGCTTCTCCCCCGGCTGGTCCTCACGCGCCATGACGACGGCCTCGACCACGCCAGGCTGGGCGGCCAGCACGGATTCGACCTCGCCCAGTTCGACGCGGTAGCCGCGGATCTTCACCTGGTCGTCGGCGCGTTCGAGGAACACCACCTCGCCGCCGCGGGTCCAGCGGGCCAGGTCGCCGGTGCGGTACATACGTTCGCCCGGCAGGAACGGGCACGCCACGAACCGCTCCGACGTCAGGCCCGGGCTGTCGAGATATCCGCGCGCCAGTCCCGTTCCCGCGATGTACAGCTCGCCCGCCACACCCGGGGCGACCGGCCGCAGGAAGGCGTCGAGGATGTAGATCCTGCGGTTGGTCATGGGGTGCCCGATCGGCAGTTCCCGGTCGACGACGTCGCCGGGTTCGATCGGGAGCCACGTCGCGCACAACGTGGTCTCGGTCGGCCCGTAGGTGTTGCGCACCCTCAGATTCGGCTGAGCCCGCCGCAGATTCTCCACGGATTGCGCGGGAACGATGTCGCCGCCCGTGCCGATCTCGACCAGACCGTCGAAGCATTCCGGCGACGTCTCCGCCAGCGCGCGGAAGGTCCCGGCGGTGAGGTGGACGTAGTTCGCGCCGCGGGCGACGGCCTGCCGAACCCCGGCCGCGTCGAGGACGCCCGGCTCGGTGAGCAGGACACGCGCACCGGTCGAGAGCGGCACCCACATCGCGTACAGCGACGGGTCGAAGACGTGCGTCGCGTGCATCAACACGCCGTCACCGGGGCCGATCTGCCAGCCCCGGTCGCCCGCCAGTCCCGCCACGCCGCCGTGCGGGATGCCGACACCCTTGGGCAGACCGGTGGATCCGGAGGTGTACATGACGTACGCCAGGTCGTCCGCGCTCGGCCGGAATTCCGTTGCGGTGTCCGGGAAAGCGTCGATGGCGGCGCGTGTTTCCGGCGCGTCGAGGACGATCGCGTCCGCCGGCGCGACCCCACTGGTGGCCTGGGTGCACACGACGACCGAGACCCCGGAGTCTTCGAGGATGAACGCGATCCGCTCGGCCGGGTACTCGACGTCCACCGGGACGTACGCGGCGCCCGCCTTCCAGATCGCCAGGAACGCGATCAGCAGCTCCGGCGACCTTTCCATGGCGACACCCACGCGGTCGCCGCGGCCGACGCCACGGGCGGCGAGGTGCGCGGCCAGCCGGTTCGAGGCCTGATCGAGGGCGGCGTAGGTCAGATCCGCGCCGTCGGCGTCGGTGATCGCCACCGCCTCGGGCGCCTCGGTCACCCGCCGGGCGAACAGTTCGACGACGGATTCCCCGGGGACCGGGCCTTCGGTCGCGTTGAATTCGTCCACCACCAGGGCGCGTTCGGCCTCGCTCAGCAGGGTCAGCCGGCCGACGAGGACGTCGGGTTCGGCGACCAGCCGTTCCAGCACGCGGGCCAGCGCGCCGACGACCGATCCGGCGACCTTCTCGTCGAACAGGCCGCGGTCGTAGTCGAGGATGAGCGGCATCCGCTCGCCCGGGCCGGTGACCAGCGTGAACGGGTAGTGCGACGAGTTGCGCCCGCGTTTGACCGGACGCAGGGTCAGTCCGTCGTGGGCCTGGCCGAGCCCCTTGCGGGGGAAGTTCTCGTAGATGACCAGCGTGTCGAAGACCGCGCCGGGACCGACCACGGCCTGGACGTCCTGCAGGCCGAGATGCTGGTGGGCCATGAGCGCCGACTGGTCGCGCTGCAGTTCGGCGAACAGGTCGACCGCGCGGCGGGCGCCGTCGAGCCGCACACGCACCGGCAGGGTGTTGAGCAGCTGGCCGACCATCGACTCGACGCCGGCGAGTTCGGCGGGACGGCCCGAAGCGGTCGCGCCGAACACGACCTCGGTGCGCCCGGCGAGCTGCGACAGCACGACGGCCCACGCGCCCTGCACGACGGTGTTCAGCGTGAGGTCGTGGCCGCGCGCCAGATTCGCCAGGCCCTCGGTGAGTTCCGTCGACAGTTCGACGATCTCGGTGTCGATCTCCGGCACCCGGCCGGGATCGGCGGGCGCGACCGCGGTGGGCGTGTCGATCCCGGCGAACTCCTCGCGCCAGGCCGCGCGGGCGATTTCCTTGTCCTGCTTGCCGAGCCAGGCGAGATAGTCCCGATAGGACACTGTGGGCGGCAGGCCGGACGCGTCCCCGCCCGCGGCGTAGATCGCGGCGAGTTCGCGGTGGATGATCGGCATCGACCAGCCGTCGGTCAGCACGTGGTGCAGCGTGTGCACGAGCCGGTGGCGGTCCGGGCCGAGCCGGATCAGGTGCAGCTTCATCAGCGGCGCCACCTCGATGCGGAGCCGCTCGGCCAGCTCGTCCGCGGCCAGCCGGTCCACTTCGCTTTCGAGGATCTCCTCGGGCAGCCCGGTCAGATCCGTTTCACGCCAAGGGATCTGCGCGTCGCGGGTGATGACCTGCACCATCTGCGCGCCGCTGACGTACCGGAAACAGGCCCGCAGCGCGGCGTGCCGGTCGACCAGCGCCTGCCACGTCGCGCGCAGCCGCGCGGCGTCCAGCGGGCCGTCGATACCGTAGACGGTCTGCACGGTGTACGTGTCCGGCCCGTCGTCGTCGAGCGCGGTGTGGTAGAGCATTCCCTCCTGCAGCGGGGAAAGAGGCCAGACGTCCTCCACGCTGGAACGCGGTTTCGCGCGAGTGTCGTCAACGGTCACGATCTGCTCCTTGGTGGGTGGGTGAACTCGCGTTCGCGTGCTTCGAGGCGCAACTCGCGTGATCAGAGGCGGAACTCGCGTGATCGGGGGCGGAACTCGCGTGATCGGGGCCGCGCACGTGAGTTACGGCCCCAAACACGTGAGTTACGGCCCCAAGCACGCGAGTGCGGTACTCGATCACGAGAATCCGGCCTCGAGTTGGTCCAGCTGGTCAGGGGAAAGGGCGAGGAGCGAGCCCCCGGCGGGTTCCGGTTCCGGGGTGCTTTCGCCTTCGGCCGGGATCTCCTTGACGAGCGTCGCCAGCCGTTCCGGTGTCTTCTCTTCGAACACCTGCCACGGGCTCAGTTCCAGCCCTTCGCGGCGGGCGCGGGCCGACAGCTGCATCGAGATGATCGAGTCGCCGCCGAGTTCGAAGAAACTGTCGTCGGGCCCGACCTGCTCCAGGCCGAGCACCTCCGCGAACAGGTCGCACAGCCTCGCCTCCATGGCCGTGCGCGGGTCGCGTCCGGAGGACATACCGGAGAAGTCGGGTGCCCGCAGCGCCCGGTGGTCGAGTTTGCCGTTCGGGGTGAGCGGCATCTTCTCCAGCGCCACGAACGCCGCGGGCATCATGTACTCCGGCAGGCGTTCCGCCGCCATCTCGCGCAGCACCGACGTCAGCGAGCCGTCGGCGCCGTCCGACGGCACGACGTAGGCCACGAGCCGTTTGTCGCCCGGCCCGTCCCGGTGCACCGCGACCGCCGCCTGCGCGACGCCCGGATGTTCGGCGAGCACGTTCTCGATCTCCGCGGGCTCGACCCGGTAGCCGCGCACCTTGACCTGCGCGTCGACCCTGCCGACGAAGATCAGCTCGCCGTCGGGATCCCAGCGGAACCGGTCGCCGGAGCGGTACATGCGCTCGCCAGGGGTGAACGGGTCCGCGACGAACCGTTCCGACGTCAGGCCCGGCCGCCCCAGGTACCCGCGAGCGAGCCCGACCCCGGCGATGTACAGCTCGCCGTCGACACCGGGCGGCACCGGCTGCAGATACGCGTCGAGGATGTAGTGCTTCACATTCCGGATCGGGCCACCGAGCGGGACCACCTCGTGTCCCGGCGACAACGGGGCGCTCATGGTCGAGCAGATCGTCGTCTCGGTCGGGCCGTAGGCGTTGATGAACCGGCGGCCGGGCGACCAGCGGTCGACCAGCGCGGGCGTGCACACCTCGCCGCCGGTCAGCACGCCGCGCAGCGTGTCCGGCAGGTCCTCCTCCACGGCCAGCACACTCGGCGACACCGTGAGATGGGTGATCCCCCAGCGTCGCAACGCGTCGCCGAGCGTCACCCGCGGCGGCATGGTCTCCGCGTCGGCCAGCACCAGGGTCGCGCCGGCCAGCAGCGACATGTACAGCTCGGAGACGATCGCGTCGAAGCCGATCGCGGACAACTGCAGAACCCGCGAAGACGACGTCACGCCGAGACGCTCGATATGCGCCGTCGCCAGGTTCCCGAGCCCGGAATGGGTGACCATGACACCCTTCGGCACCCCCGTCGACCCCGACGTGTAGATCACGTACGCCGCGTCGGTCGGCTTCACCGGCGGCAGGACGACAGCCGGATCCGCGGCCGGAAGTTCGTCCAGCATCAGGATTTCGCCGTCGAACGTCGACGGCACCACCGCCCGTGTGGCTGCCGTGCACACCAGCACCTGCGGCGCCGAGCTCGTCAGCATCAGCTCGATGCGCTCGGCCGGATAGTCCGGGTCGACCGGCACGAAAGCCCCGCCGGAGAACGACACGCCCATCATCGTCACCACGAGTTCGGCCGACCGCTCCACCAGGACACCGACCCGGGTCTCCCGCCGGACACCCAGCCCGACGAGCAACCGCGCCAGCGTCTCGACCTCGCCGAGCAGCCCGCCGAACGTCAGGGTCCGCTTCGCGTCCTCGATCGCCACGGCGTCGCGCGACTTCTCCACCTGACGGCGGAACAGCACCGGCAGGGCTTCGGCCTCGAACGGCACCTCGGTGCGGTTCCACTCGTCGATCACCAGACGGCGCTGCTCCGGCCCGATCAGGGCGACCCGCCCGACCGGCACCCGCGGTTCGGTCACGACCTGGTCGAGCGCCCGGACGATCGAGGCGACGATCTCCTCGATCCGCGTCCGGTCGAACACGTCCGGCCGGTAGATCACCTCACCGTGGACGCCACCGCCTTCGGAAGCGCGGATGGACAACGGATAGTGCCCGGTGTCGTCCGGGATCCCCGCCGGGCGCAACGCGAGGACGTCGGGATCGTCGGACGGCGGGGGCGGCGGCGGGTAGTTCTCGAACACCACGATCGTGTCGAAGGCCGCGCCCGGACCGGCGAGCTGGTTGATCTCGGTCAGCCCGACATGCTGATGTGGCATGAGGGCGACCTGGCGTTCCTGCAGATCCGTCAGCATCTCCAGGAACGGCTGGGCGCCGGTGAGCCGGGCACGGACCGGCAGCATGTTCATGAACAGGCCGACCGCGGATTCGACACCCGGGATCTCGATCGGCCGTCCGGCCACCGTGGTCCCGAAGACGACGTCGTCGCGTCCGGTCAGCCTGGCCAGCAGAAGTGCCCAGACACCTTGGAAAAGCGTGTTCGTCGTGACGCCGTGGCGCCGCGTGAACTCCATCAGGCGGACGCTGAGCTCGGCGTCGAGTTCGAAGCGGACGCGGTCCGGCTCGATGGGCACGGCGATCGTGTCCGGCGGCACCACGTGGGTCGCCTCGTCGAGCCCGGCGAGTTCGGTCCGCCACGCCTGTTTCGCGGCCGCCTTGTCCTGACGGGAAAGCCAGGCGAGGTACTCCCGGTACGACGTCGGGTTAGGAAGCGTCCGCTCGCCTTCGTACGCCGCCATCACCTCGCCGAGGAAGACCGGAAGCGACCAGCCGTCGGCCGAGATGTGGTGCGACCGGAGCACCAGCCGGTGCCTGCGGTCGCCGAACCGCACCAGGTGCAGGTGCAGCAGCGGCGCCTTCGCCAGGTCGAACCGCTCGGCATGGGACTCCGCCGCGAGCCGCTCGAATTCCGCCAGCGCCTCGGCCTCGGGCAGGTGGGACAGATCGGTTTCCTGCCACGGCACCGGAACGTCGCGGACGACCGCTTGGACGGCCGTGCCGGAGCCGAGCCGGTGGAAACCCGCCCGCAGCGCGGGATGCCGGTCGAGCAGGGTCTGCCACGACGCGCGGAACCGGGCGACGTCGAGCGGTCCGTCGAGGATGATGTCGCGGATACCGGCGTAGACGTCCGGGCCGCGCTCGTCGACCGCGTGGAACAGCAACCCTTCCTGCAGCGGGGAAAGCGGCCAGATGTCGTGCAGATTCGGGACGAGCGCCTCGACGTCCGACACTTCCCGCTGCGTCAGCTCGATGAGCGGGAAGTCGGACGGCGTGTGACCTCCCGCGCCGGCTTCAGCGTGAGTCGCGAGCTCGGTCAGCGAGTCCAGCCATGCCTTGCCGAGCGATTCCGCGTCGGCTTCGGTGAGCAGCCGTTCGGCCCAGGTGATGGTCAGGGTGAACTCGGGTCCGGCGTCGCCGTCGAGCACCACCGCGTCGATTTCGACGGCGTGCCGCAGCGGCAGGTCGTCCTCCGCCGTGCCGCCGATGGTTCCGGCCAGCTGCCAGGGTTCCGCGTCGCCGTCGGGCCGGGGCGAGAACCGGCCGAGGTAGTTGAACCCGATCTCCGGCGACGGCAGTGCCGCCAGCACCTTCCCGGCTTCGTCGTCGAGATACCGCAGCATCCCGTAACCGAGCCCCCCGTCGGGCACCGCATGGACGTTTTCCTTGACCTGCTTCACCAACTGGCCAGGCGTGTCCGCCCCGGAGGTGTTCAACCTCAGCGGATGGACATCGGTGAACCAGCCGAGCGTCCGCGAAAGGTCCATGTCTTCGAGGGGCTCACGCCCGTGACCTTCGACGTCCACCACGACGGCGGTGCCGCCACGCCATCGGGTGACCGCGCCGGCGAGGGTGGCCAGCAGCACCTCGTGGATGCCGCAGTGGAACGCCGCCGTCGCCTTCTCCGCGAGGACGCTCGCGCGATCCCGCGGCAACGTCCACGAGCGGCGGCCGGAGGTCGCGATGGTGTCGCGTTTCGGGTCGAGTACGCCGACCCGCGCCCGCGCACCGTCGAGGATTTCCTTCCAGGTCTCCAGTTCCCCGGTCCGCCGCGCGGCCTGGCCGGCCAGCGTTCGCGCCCAGCGCCGGAAGGAGACGGGCGGCGGGTCGAGCACCGGTTCCTCGCACGCCGCTTGCAGATCGGCGAGCAGGACTCGCCACGACACGACGTCGACCGCGAGGTGGTGGGCGGCCAGCACGAGCCGCCCCTTGGCGCCCGCGTCCACCCAAACGGCCTGGAACATCACCCCCGCGACGGGGTCGAGCCGTCCGGCCGCCTCGTGCGCGTGGCGCTCCGCGATCTCGTCGAGGTCACCGTCGCCCGCCTCGACCCGCTGAAGCACTGCGGCGACGTCCACGGTTCCCCGCTCCGCCACGACCAGACCGGAGTCGACCACCCGGCTCCGCAGCAGGTCGTGCGTGTCGATCACCGCACGCAGACCGGCCGTCAGCGCCGTCTCCGTCAGGTCGCCGGGCACTCCCGCGGTCACCCATTGCGCCAGCGCGCCCCGGGACATCGCGCCGGGATCGCGTTCGAGCAGCGCCCGCACGACCGGCGTCCACGGCACCTCGCCGACGCCGTCGGCGACCTCGGCCTGCCGCACACCGCGTCCGGCGACGGCCGCGATCCCGGCGGGCGTCTTCTGCTCGAAGACCTGCTTGGCACCGAAGACGTAGTCCTCGCGCCGGGCGCGGGCGGCCAGCCGCATCGAGAGGATCGAGTCGCCGCCCAGTTCGAAGAAGCTGTCGTCCGCGCCGACCCGGTCCACGCCGAGGATCTCGGCGAACAGATCGGTCAGCACGCGTTCGGCCTCGGTCCGCGGTTCACGACCGGCGGCTTTCCCGGCGAATTCGGGCGCGGGCAGGGCGGCGCGGTCGATCTTCCCGTTGAGGGTCAACGGGAAGGTGTCGAGTACGAGCACCACCGCGGGCACCATGAACTCCGGCAGCCGCTGCGCGAGCCACGTCCGGACCGTCTCGGCGTCCAGTTCCGCTTCCGCGGTGACGTAGGCGATCAACCGCTTCTCGCCGGGGCGTTCCTCCCGTGCCACCACGACGGCCTGGGCAACGTCGGGCAGCGCGGTCAGCGCGGCCTCGATCTCGCCCGGTTCGACGCGGTAGCCCCGGATCTTCACCTGGGAGTCGGCGCGGCCGCCGAACAGCAGTTCGCCGTCCTCGGTCCAGCGCGCGAGGTCACCGGTGCGGTACATGCGCTCACCGGCCGCGAACGGATTCGCGACGAACCGCTGCGCCGTCGCGTCCGGAGCCCCCAGATAACCGTGCGCCAGACCGGCACCGGCGAGATACAGCTCGCCGGTCACCCCCGGCGCCACCGGCTGCAGGAACGCGTCGAGCACGTACGCCTGCCGTCCGGCCAGCGGTCCGCCGATCGGCAGGACGTCGCCCGTTTCGACACCCGGTTCGAGGACGAGCCAGGTGGCGCACAAGGTGATCTCGGTGGGGCCGTACAGCTGACGGAACCGGACGTCCGGGCAGGCACGGCGCATCCGCTCCACGGACGCGAGAGGCACCGCGTCGCCGCCGGTCAGGATCTCCCGCAGCCCAATGAACGACTCCGGCGCTTCCTCGGCCACCACGCGGAAAGTCCCGGCGGTCAGGTGGATGGTGGTGACGCCGCGCTCGATCGCCTCCCGCACCCGCTGCGCGTCGACCGCGCCCGGTTCCGCGACCACGACGGTGGCCCCGCTCACCAGCGGCACCCAGATCTCGACCAGTGACGCGTCGAAGGCGTGGGAAGCGTGCAGCAGCACGCGATCCCCGGGGCCCTGCGACCAGCCCGGGTCACCCGCCAGCGCCGCGACACTGCCGTGCGGCACCGCGACCCCCTTGGGCACGCCGGTCGAACCCGACGTGTACATCACGTAGGCCGTGTCGTGCGCGCCGACGAGGACGGGCGGCGCCGCGTGTTCCATCACGCCCATGACGACCGGCTCGATCCCGTGCGGCACCGCGTCGAGGCTCGCCGTCACGCAGATCGCCAGCGCCGCACCGGAATCGGCCAGCATCCGCTCGATCCGCTCCGCGGGGTAATCGACGTTCACCGGAACCTGGGCCGCGCCGGCCTTCCAGACCGCGAGCAGGGCGACGAGCAGATCCGCGCCGCGTTCCATCACGACACCGACGCGGTCACCGCGCCGCACCCCTCGCGAGGCCAGATACCCGGCCAGCCCATCGGATTCCCGGTCGAGTTCGGCGTAGGACAGCGTGCGATCCCCGTCGACGACCGCGACCGCGGCCGGCGATTCCGCGGCCCGCCGCCGGAACAGCTCCGGCACCGTGGTCCCGGACGTCGCCTCGCCCGTCGCGTTCCAGCGCTCCACCACGGAAGCGCGCGCCGGTTCGCTCGTCACACCGAGGCGGCCCACGGGAAGCGAGGCCTCCGCCGACACCCGCTCCAGCACCCGCACGACCTGCCTGGCGACCTCGGCCGCCGTTCCCTTCTCGATCCGGTCGGGCCGGTAGGCCACCCGGATCTGCAAGGTCTTGCCGGGCGAAACGCTCATGGTCAGCGGATAGCCGGTGCCGGTCCTGGTCACGACCGAGCTGATCGAGACGCCGCCGTCGTCGCCGAGACCGTCGGCGTCGTGCGGGTAGTTCTCGATCATCACGATGGTGTCGAAGACCGCGCCCGCCCCCGCCGCGCGCTGCACCTGCGACAGCCCCAAGTACTGGTGCTCGCTCAACGCGGACTGACGGCTCTGCAGGTCCTGGAGCAGTTCCAGCACCGGCAGGTCACCGTCGAGCCGCACGCGGACCGGGACGGTGTTGATGAACATCCCCACCATCCGCTCCACGTCCGGCACGTCCGCCGGACGCCCGGAGACAACCGTCCCGAACACGACGTCGGTGCGGCCCGCGAGCCGTGACAGCACCAGCGCCCACGCGCCCTGCACGATCGTGCTCAGCGTCAGGCCGTGTCCGCGGGCGAATCCGGTGAGCGCCCGTGTCGCCGCTTCGGGCAGCAATTCGGCGTGCTCGCCCGGGACGACCATCGCCTTGTCCGCGTCGGCGTCCACCACGGTCGGCTCGTCGGAACCGGCGAGTTCGGCGCGCCACGCCTCCTGGGTGGCCTGCTCGTCCTGGCGGCTCAACCAGCTCAGATAGTCCTTATAGGACGGTGTATTCGCCGGGCCTCGTCCGCCCGCGTACGCGATCGACACCTCGCCCAGGACGAGCGGCGTCGACCAGCCGTCCAGGAGAACGTGGTGCGATGTCAGCACGAACCGGTGCCGGACCGGGCTCAGCTTGATCAGCATCAGCCGGAGCAGCGGCGCCTTGGTCACGTCGAACCGCTGGGCCTGGTCCTCGGCGAGCAGTCGCTCGATCTCCGCGGCCGCGTCCTCCTCGCCGACGTGCGACAGATCGACCGTGCGCCAAGGGATTTCGGCCTGGGCGGCGACGACCTGCACCGTCGCGCCGGAACCCAGCTGGTGGAAGCTCGTCCGAAGCGAGTCGTGCCGGGCGACCACCTGGTTCCACGCGGCCCGCAGCCGGTCCGCGTCGAGCGGTCCGTCGAGGTCCAGGATCCGCTGGCTCTGATAGACGTCGACGCCGTCGTCGGCGACGGCCCGCTCGAAGAGCATGCCTTCCTGGAGCGGCGAAAGCGGCCAGATGTCGGTCAGGCCCGGCGTCGCGGCTTCCAGCTCCGCGACGTCCTGCTGCGCCAGCTCGACGAGAGCGAAGTCGGACGGCGTGTGCCCGCCCGCGGAGCGATCGTCGGCGAGCGCGTTCAGCGTCGCCAGCCAGGCCTCACCGAGGCGCTCGACCGTGGCGGGATCGACATCCCGGCCGTCGATGGCGAGGCCGAGCCGCGGCCCGTCCGGCGTGTCCTGCACCTCGGCGCCGACCTCGACGGGATGGGCCAGGATCATGTCCGGCCCACCGCCGAGCGGCCCCTCGCCCGCCGGCTGCCACGCACGGTCCTTGGCGGAAAGGCCGGTGCGGCCGAGATAGTTGAACCCGATCTGCGCGGACGGCGACTCCGCCAGCCTGGCGCCGGTTTCGGGGTTGAGGTACCGCAGCAGCCCGTAGCCGAGTCCGTCGCCGGGAACGGCGCGGATCTGTTCCTTGGCGGTCTTCAGCAGGTTCCCCGTCGAGACGTCGAAGCGGACCGGGTGCACGCTGGTGAACCAGCCCACCGTGCGCAACAGGTCTTCGCCGTCAGCGGCCTCGCGACCGTGACCTTCGACGTCCACGAGCAGCGCGCCGGTCCCGCGCAGTCGCGTCACCGCACCCGCGAGACCCGCGAGCAGGACGTCCTGGATCCCGCAGTGGAAGGCGTTCGGCAGCCGGGTCAGCAGGTCGTCCGCCACGGCGCCGGACAGCGTCGCGGACCACGAGTGCGTCTTGCCCGCGCTCAGGTCCACGGCCGGTTCCGCCCCGTCGAGGAGGGCGATCCAGCGGTCGGTTTCGGCCACGGTGCGCTCGTCGCGCGCCTGTTCGGCGAGGCGGCGCGCCCAGTGACGGTACGACGTCGCCACGGGTTCGAGCGCCGCGTCTTCGTAGGCGGAGCGCAGATCGGGCAGCAGGATTCCCCACGAGACCGCGTCGACGGCCAGGTGATGCGCCACGAGCGCGAGCCGTCCCTGCCCGGATTCCGGATCGTCGATCCACACCGCGCGCAGCATGGTCCCGGCCGCCGGGTCCAGCGTGGCCGTCGCCTTCCGGACCTCGCGTCCGGCGGCCTCGTCCAGGTCGCGGGCCTCGACGCGCGTCACCAGACCGGCCGCGTCCACCGCACCCGGCTCGGGCACGATCAGCCGACCCGCGTCCACGCGCGACCGCAGCAGATCGTGCGTGTCCAGGACGGCCTGCAGGGCTTTGACCAGCGCTTCCTGGCTGAATCCTTCCGGGGTGACGAGGACTCTGGCCTGCGCGAAGCCCGGCCGCACGGCGTTCTCGCCGAGGGCGAGCATCACCGGCGTCATCGGGATCTCGCCCACGCCGGACTCCACTGTGGACGGTGCCGCGGTCTCCTTGGCCAGCGCCGCCAGCCGTTCGGGCGTCCGGTGCTCGAACACCAGCCGCGGAGTCAGGGAGATGCCCTCGCGCCGGGCGCGGGCGGCCACCTGCATCGACGAGATCGAGTCGCCGCCCAGCTCGAAGAAGCTGTCCTCGACGCCGACCCGCTCCAGCCCGAGGACGTCGGCGAACACTCCACAAAGGACTCGTTCGTCCTCGGTCGCGGGCTCGCGGCCCGCCGCCTTCGCGGAGAAGTCCGGTTCGGGCAGCGCCTGCCGGTCCACCTTCCCGTTGACGGTCAGCGGCAAGTCGTCCAGCACCAGCATCGCGGCCGGGATCATGAACTCGGGCAGTGTCTCGGCGAGCTGTCCGCTCAGGTGCGCCGGGTCCAGGGCCTGCCCCGCTTCGGGGACGGCGTAGCCGATCAGGTGCTCGCCCCGGGCGACGACCACGGCCTGCGCGACCCCGGGCAGCCGGGCGAGCGCCACCTCGATCTCCCCTGGCTCCACGCGGTAGCCGCGGATCTTCACCTGGTCGTCGGCGCGGCCGGCGAACGCCAGCGTGCCGTTCTCCGTCCAGTACGCCAGGTCGCCGGTCCGGTACATGCGGCCGCCCGCGACGAACGGATCCGCGACGAACCGCTCGGCCGTCAGCATCGACCGGCCCAGATAGCCTTGCGCCACACCGGCTCCGGCGACGTACAACTCGCCAGGCAGGCCTTGCGGAACGGGCCGCAGGAACGCGTCGAGGACGTAGACCCGGCGCCCCGCGAGCGGACGGCCGATCGGCAGCACCGCGCCCATCCCGTCGCCGGGTTCGAGCAGCCACCACGTCGCGCACAGCGTGGCCTCGGTGGGCCCGTACAGATGCCGCACCCGTACGTCCGGGCAGGTCCGCCGGACACGCTCGACCGCGGCGGGCGGTACCGCGTCGCCGCCGGTCAGCACCTCACGCAGCCCTGCGACCGACTCCGGCGCCTCCTCGGCCAGCACCCGGAAACTGCCGGCGGTCAGGTGCGCGGCCGTGACCCCGGAGGCCACGTAACCGGCCAGCGCCTCGCCGTCCACCACCCCCGAGCCGGCGAGCACCAGCCGCGCGCCCGTCAGCAGCGGCACCCACATCTCGAACAGGGAGATGTCGAAGGCGTGCGAAGCGTGCATCAACACGGCGTCTTCGGGGCCGACGTCCCAGCCGGGCTCGCCGACCAGTGCCGCGACGTTGCCGTGCGACACCGCGACCCCCTTGGGCGTGCCCGTCGAGCCCGACGTGTACATCACGTACGCGACGTCGTCGGCCGTGACGCCGATCGCCAGCCGCGCGGACTCCGCGACCGCTCGCCGGGTCTCCGGATCGTCGAGGACGATCGGGGCGAGACCGCCGTCCAGCACCGCGTTCCGGTGCGCTTCCGTGCACACCACCGCCGCCGGTTCGGCGTCCGCCAGCATGAACTTCACCCGTTCCGCCGGATACGCGGGGTCCAGCGGGATGTACGCGGCACCCGCCTTCCACACGGCGAGCAGGGTCGCGATCAGGTCGGGCGACCCGTCCATCACGACGGCGACGCGGTCTCCGCGCCGGACTCCCTTGCCGCTCAGGTACCCGGCGAGCCGCTCGGCGCGCTCGGCCAGCTCTCCGTACGACAGCGTCTCGTCACCGGCGACGACGGCCACCGCGTTCTCGTCCTGACGCGAGAACAGATCCGGCGCCAGGACGTTCGGGGTCGGCTCGGACGAAACGCCCCAGCGACCGACCGTTTCGCGCTCGGCCTCGCTGCTGACCTCGATGTCGGCGACGGTGAGATCACGCGTCAGCTGACGCAGCACGCCGGTGAACCGCTCGACGATGGCGAGCGCGGCCGCCTCGTCGAAGAGATCCGTGAGGTAGTCGAGTTTGACGAGCATCGACTCGCCGGGAACGGCGACCAGCGTCAGCGGATAGTGGGCCGCTTCCTGGCCCTGGTTCACGCGAATGCCGAAGGGGGCTGCGGACTCCGGCCCGCCGAGCTCGCGCGGGAAGTTCTCGAAGACGATCATCGTGTCGAAGCTCGCGCCGGGACCGGCCGCCTGCTGGATGTCCGCCAGCCCGACGAACTGGTCGGGGATGAGCGCCGACTGCCGCTTCTGCAGTTCCGCCAGCATCTCGACGACCGGCGCCGAACCACGCAGCCGCGCGCGCACCGGGACGGTGTTGAGGAACAGCCCCACCATTCCTTCCACGCCGGGCAGATCCGGCGGGCGCGCCGAGACCACCGCGCCGAACACGACGTCGGTGCGGCCGGACAGCTGGGCGAGCACCAGCGCCCACGCGCCCTGCACCACCGTGTTCAGCGTGAGCCCGTTGCCGCGGGCCAGTTCCTCCAGCGAGCGGGTGAGCTCCGAGGGGAGTTCGACCGTGACGCTCTCGGGAATTCCGGGCGCCCGTCCCGGATCGGCGGGCGCGACCAGCGTCTGCGACTCGAGATCGCCCAGTTCCTTCGTCCAGGCCGAAAGCGCCTTCGTCTTGTCCTGACGGCTCAGCCACGCGAGATATTCGCGGTACGGCGTCACCTCCGGCAGCTCCGCCGCCGCGTACAGCGCCGACAGCTCGTCGAACACGATCGGCAGCGACCAGGCGTCCATGATCGCGTGATGGCAGGTCACCACGAGGCGATGGCGGTCGTCGCCGAGCCGGATCAAGGTCAGCCGCAGCAACGGCGCCGTCGCGAGGTCGAACCGCTTCGTCCGGTCCTCCTCGGCCAGCTCGTGCACGGCGGCTTCCGGGTTTTCGAGGTGGGACAGGTCGATCTCGCGCCACGGCAGTTCGACCTGCCTGGCGATGATCTGCACGGTCTCACCGGTTTTGCGCTGCCGGAAGCAGGCCCGCAGTGAAGCGTGCCGGGCCAGCAGCGCCTCCCACGCCGCGCGCAACCTCGCCGCGTCCACGGGCCCGTCCAGCTCCAGGACCCAATGTCCGATGTAGACGTCGAGCCCCTCACCGTCGTAGACCGCGTGGAAGACCAGCCCTGCCTGCAACGGCGACAGCGGCCAGATGTCCTCGATCCGCGACTGAGCCATCAATTTCTCCCTCGATCAGCGAAGTCCTTCGGCGAATCCCGTCCTGCGCGAAGTCGAAGAGCCGACGTCGAACGCGGCATGTCCCCCCGCAGAATCGTCGCCCGAAGGGTCGGCACGGACAACATGTCCAATGGCCGCTTTTCCTGCGGTGAAAGGGACTGCGGCGCGGTCGGCGTCCAGCCGACGGTGTTGCGAAAGCCACTTTCGCAACCTTGAAGGTTGGGAAAGTGGCTTTCACAACGCTTCACGTGGCCAAAACCGTGTCGCCCACCGGTGCCGGATGTGCCGAAGGGGACTTTCGCCGCATCCCATGCGGCGAAAGTCCCCTTCGGCCAGATACCGTTGGCCCTCACCGGGCGAAAAGCAAGCCTCACACGGTGTCGAACTCCGACTCCAGTTCCTCGATCTCGTCCTTGCCCATGTCGACCAGTTCGAAGTCGGCGGCGGGTTTCCGCGCCGCGGGGACCTCGTCCGGTTCCTCCCCCAGTTCGACGAACGACGCGAGCCCCGCCGGGGTCCGGTACTCGAACACCTCCCGCGCGCCGAAGGTCATCCCCTCGCGCCGCGCCCGCGCCGCCAGCTGCATCGAGACGATCGAATCGCCGCCCAGCTCGAAGAAACTGTCGTCCGCGCCGACCCGCGCCAGCCCGAGCATCTCGGCGAACAGCTCGCACAGCAGCCGTTCGATCTCCGTGACCGGTTCCCGGCCGGCGATGTGCCCGCTGAAATCGGGTTCCGGCAACGCCTTCCGGTCGACCTTGCCGTTCGCGTTCACCGGCAGCGCGGCCAGCGCCATCACCACCGACGGCACCATGTACTCCGGCAGCAGCCCGGCGATCCGCTCCCGCAGCCGCACCGGATCCACCCCGGCGCCGGTCACGACGTACCCGATCAGCCGTCCATCGCGGACCGCCACCACCGCCTGGTCGACACCCGGCTGGTCCGCCAGTACCGCCTCGACCTCGCCCGGTTCCACACGATAGCCACGGATCTTGACCTGCGTGTCCGCCCGTCCGGCGAAGACCAGCTCGCCTTCGTCGTTCCAGTAGGCCAGGTCCCCGGTCCGGTACATGCGCTCGCCGGCCGCGAACGGGTCGGCGACGAACCGTTCGGCCGTCAGCGCGGTCCGGCCGAGATAGCCGTGCGCCACCCCGGCGCCCGCGATGTACAGGTCGCCCGCGACGCCCGGCGGCAGCGGCCGCAGGAAGACGTCCAGCACGTACAGCCGCCGTCCCGGATGCGGTTTGCCGATCGGCAGCGTCGTGCCGAGCTCGTCACCGGGCTCGATCACCTTCCACGACGCGCAGAACGTCGTTTCCGTCGGACCGTAGGTATGGAGCACCCGCAGGTCCGGGCACGCCTGCCGCACCCGCTCCACGGCACCGAGCGGCACCACGTCCCCGCCGGTCTGGAAGTACCTCAGTCCCGCGAAGCAGTCCGGCTTCTCTTGCACCAACGCGCGGAACTGGCCGGCAGTGAAGTTCACCGAGGTGAGGCCTTCCGCCGCGTGGGCGGCGAGCCGGTCCGCGTCGATCACGCCAGGGCCGGCGAGGATCACCCGCGCCCCCGCCACGAGCGGCACCAGGACCTCGTACAACGCCGGGTCGAACGTGTGCGGCGCGTGCATCAGCACCGCGTCGCCGGGGTGCAGGTCCCACACCTTGTACCCCAGCAGCGCCGCGACGCCGCCGTGCGAGACGGCCACGCCCTTCGGCGTCCCGGTCGACCCGGACGTGTACATCACGTACGCCAGATCGTTCGCGCCGACCGGCACCACCGAAGCCTCATCGGAAACGCGATCGTCCACGAGGATCCGCTGATATCCGGACGGCGTCGCGGTCCCGGCCCGGCAGACCACCGCGGCCGCCGAGGAATCCTCCAGCATGAACGCGACCCGCTCGGCCGGATAGTCCGGATCGATCGGCACGTACACCGCCCCGGCCTTCCAGACCGCGAGCCAGGCAGCCAGCAGCTCCGCCGACCTTTCGACCACCACGCCGACACGGTCGCCGCGCCGCACGCCCCGGGCGGTCAGCACCGTGGCGAGTTTCCCGGACCATTCGTCGAGTTCCGCGAACGACCATTCCCGCTCCGCGGCCACGATCGCCGTCGCGTGCGGGGTCCGGTCCACCTGACGGCCGAACATCTCCACCGCCGACGCCGCGCCGACGATGTCGTCCGTCTCGTTCCAGCGCTCGACGACCAGCGCACGCCCGGCGGCGTCCAGCACGTCCAGCCTGCCGACCGGCGTTCCCGGCTCCGCGATGATCTGCTCCAGCACCAGGGTGAGCCCGTCCAGCGCCGCCTTGGCGACGGAGTCCCCGACGACGTCCGCGTGATACTGCAGTTCGATTTCGAGGCTTTCGCCCGGCATGACACCCAGCGTGATCGCGTACGGCGTCGCCTGGTTGAAGTCCCGCAAGGTCAGGCTGAGCGCGGACGGCGAGTCGCTCGCCGGGTCGGCGTAGTTCTCGAACACGACGATCGTGTCGAAACCCGCCTCGCCCAGCTTCTGGATCTCCGGCAGGCCGAGATGGTGGTGAGCCATCATCTCCGACTGCCGCCCCTGCAGCTCCGTGAGCATCCGCAAGACCGGCTGAGCCGCGTCCAACCGCACCCGCACCGGCACGGTGTTGATGAACAGCCCCACGGTCTGCTCCGCACCGGGCAGTTCCGCGGGCCGTCCGGAGACCACCGCGCCGAACACCACGTCCTGACGGCGGGAAAGCCTCGCCAGCACCAGGGACCACGCGCCCTGGACGAGCGTGTTGAACGTCAGACCGTTGCCACGAGCGAAGTCGGCCAGCGCGGTGGTGAACTCCGGCGAATGACGGACCACTTCGCTCGACGGCAGCCCGTGCGCCTTCCCGGGGTTTTCCGGCAGCCCGAGCGCCGAGCCGTCGGCGCCGTCCAGCTCCGCGCGCCAAGCCGCCTTGGCGGCCTCCTTGTCCTGCTTTCCCAGCCAGGCCAGGTAATTCCCGTAGGAACCAGGGGCACGCGCGACACCACCCGTCGCGTAGATCTCGAGGAGATCCGCCTCCATGATCGCCCGCGACCAGCCGTCGATGAGCAGATGATGGCTCGTGGTCACCAGACAGTGCTTGTCCGGGCCGAGCCGGATCAGCATCAACCGCAGCAACGGCGGCCGCGTGAGGTCGAACCGCGTGGAGCGTTCCTTCTCCGCGATCACGGTCGCCTCGGCCAGCGCGTCCTCTTCGGACAGATCGGACAGATCCCGTTCGGCCCAAGGGAGTTTAACCTCCCGGGGGATGAGCTGGATCGTCTCGCCGTTCTTCCTCCGCTGGAAACTCGCCCGCAGCGCTGCATGCCTGGCGAGGACGAGCTCCCAGGACTTCCGGAACCGTTCCGTGTCCAGGGGTCCGTCGATGATCTGCGACTGCTGGATGAGATGGATGTCGGGCGCCTCGTCGTCCAACGAGGCGTGGTAGAGCATGCCCGCCTGCATCGGGGAGAGGGGCCAGACTTCGGCCAGTGCCGATCCAGTGTTCGTCGAAGTGTTCACGATGCCCGGCCTTCGCTGAGTTCCGCTGCCAATGCTTCGAAGCTCTCGATCTCGTCCTGGTCCAATTCGAGGAGACCGAAATCGGATGCGGTGTGCCCGCCCGCGGCGGGGTCTTCCGCTTGGGCGGCCAGCCCGGACAACACGGCCAGCAGTTCCCGGACGAGTCGTTCGATCCCGGCCTCGTCGAACACGCCGTCCGACCATTCGAGCAGGAGGATCAGTTCGGGCCCGTCCGGCAGGTCCTGGACGATCGCGTTGACGTCCAACCCGTGCGGCAGCCGCATGTCCGCGTCGATGGAGCCGCCGATCTCGCCCGTCTGCTGCCAAGCCCGCACGTCGCCACCGTCACCGGCGGCGAACCGCCCGAGGTAGTTGAACCCGATCCGCGCCGACGGCAGCTCCGCCAGCGAGAGCGCGGTCTCGGCGTTGAGGTAGCGCAGCAAGCCGTATCCGAGCCCGTCGCCGGGCACGGCGCGCGACTGTTCCTTGACGACTTTCAGCAACGTTCCCGCCGCCGCGTCCCCGGCGAGAACCCCGGCCAGGTCGATCCCGGAGACGTCGAGGCGCACCGGATGTGTGCTGGTGAACCAGCCCACCGTCCTGGACAGATCCATTCCCTCGACGGGATGACGACCGTGGCCCTCGACGTCCACCAGCACCGAATCCGTCTCGCCCCACCTCGCCACCGCTCCCGCGAGCCCGGCCAGCAGGACCTCGTGAACCCCGCAGTGGAACACCACCGGGGCCCGCCCGACCAGCACCGACGTCTCCGCCGAAGGCACCACCCACGACCGCGAGCGCACCTCGCCCACCGCGGCCTGCTGATTCCCGGTTCCGAGAATCGCCTGCCACGCGGGAAGTTCCGCGACCCGCTCGGCGGAGACGGCCCATTCCTCCAGCAGCCCCGCCCATCGCCGGAAGGACACGCCCACCGGCTCCAGTTCCGGTTTCCGCCCGGCGGCGACGGCCTCGCACGCGGCCTGCAGATCCGCCGCCAGGACCCGCCACGAAACCCCGTCGACCACGAGGTGATGCGCCACCACGATGATCCGGCCGACCCGTTCCGGTCCGGCGTCCAACCACACGGTTTGGACGACGACACCCGCGGCGGGATCCAGGCGTCCGACGGCCTCCCGGGCCGCGGCGGTCTCGTCCGGCTCGCCTTCGACCTTCACCCGCGTGAAAGTCCCGGCCACACCGCGTTCGCCGACCACCAGCCGTCCGTCGACGATCCGTGCCCGCAGCATGTCGTGCGTGTCCAGCACCGCCGTCAGGCCCGCGGTCAACGTCTCGTCCGTCAGATCCGCGGGAGCGCCCAGGACGATCCACTGCGCGAACCCCGGCGCCGCGACACCGTCCCCGAACAGCCGCATCACCGGCGTCATCGCGACTTCGCCGACACCATCGGCCGCCACGGCCGACTCCTGCTGGGGAACCAGCGTCACCAGTTGCGCGAGCCGTTCGGGAGTCCGGTGCTCGAACACCTGCTTCGGCGTGAGCGAGATACCGTCACGACGCGCGCGGGACGCGACCTGCATGGACGAGATCGAATCCCCGCCCAGTTCGAAGAAACTGTCCTCGACGCCGACCCGCGCCAGCCCGAGCACCTCGGCGAAGACCTCGCACAGGATCCGCTCGGCCTCGTTCGCCGGTTCCCTGCCGACCGTCTTCGACGAGAAATCCGGTTCGGGCAACGCCTTCCGGTCGATCTTCCCGTGCGGTGTCAGCGGCAGGACGTCCAGCGCCATCACGGCCGCGGGCACCATGTACGCCGGCATCCGCTCGGCGAGCTCGGTCCGCAGCGCCTCCGGGTCGACGTCGCCCGGCGACACGTAGGCCACCAACCGGCCCTCGCTTACGGTCACCGTCGCTTGGGTGACGCGCGGGTTGTTGGACAGCGCGAACTCGATCTCGCGCGGCTCGACGCGGAACCCGCGGATCTTCACCTGGTCGTCGGCCCGGCCGGCGGACACCAGCTCGTCCTCGTCCGTCCAATAGGCGAGGTCGCCCGTCCGGTACATGCGCTCGCCGGGGACGAACGGATCGGCGACGAACCGCTCGGACGTCAGCGCCGCGCGGCCCAGATATCCCCGCGCCACCCCGATTCCGGCCAGGTACAGCTCACCGACGACACCCCGCGGCAACGGGCGCAGGAACGCGTCCAGCAGATAGCCGCGGACACCGGCGATCGGCCCGCCGAACGGGATGATCTCGCCGTGCGGCGCCAGCGGCATGCTCACCGTCGCGCAGATCGTGGTCTCGGTCGGCCCGTAGGCGTTCAGCATCCGGCGGTCGGCGGAAAGCCGGTCCACCAGTCCCGGCGGGCAGAGCTCGCCCGCCGCGGTCACCGTCTTCACCCCGGCCGGGAAGACGTCCACCGTGGCCAGCACGGACGGCGGCGCCTTCACATGCGTGACGTCCCAGCGCTCCAATGTGTCGCTCAACGACGCCTGCGGCGGCAGATCCTCGTCCGGCGGCATCACCAGCGTCGCCCCGGAAAGCAACGCCATCATCACCTCGGACACGATGGTGTCGAAGCCGAGCGCCGCGAACTGCAGCACACGGGACGACGGCGTCACGGCGAGCCGTTCGATATGCGCCATCGCCAGGTTGCCCAGGCCCGAGTACGTGACGATGACGCCCTTCGGCACCCCCGTCGAACCCGACGTGTAGATCACGTACGCCGCGTCGCGCATCCCCACCTTCGGCAGGGCCGCCTCCGGGGCCGCCGCCAGGTCGAGTTCGTCGAGCACGACGATCCGGTCGGCGAACTCCTCCGGCACCGCGTCGCGGGTCTTTCCTTGACACACCACCAGCATCGGATCGGCGCTGCCGAAGATCAGCTTCACCCGCTCGGCCGGATACGCGGGATCCACCGGGACGAAGACACCGCCCGCCAGCGAAACCCCGAGCATCCCGATGAGCCACCACGCGGACCGTCCGGCCACGAGCCCGACCCGGCGTTCGCGGTCGACCCCGCCCGCCCGCAGGACGGCGGCGAACCGCGTCGCGCGGTCCCACAGTTCCGCGTAGGTCAGGTCGCCTTCGCCGTCCGTGACCGCCACCGCGTCCGGCCGCTCGGCCGCCATCCGCCCGATCAGCTCCGGCAGCGGCACGCCGTCCAGCAACGCGGGTTCCCAGCCGGGCAACGGGATCTCGCCCATTCCGGTCCGCCCGACGAGGGCGGCCGGATCCTCGACGACGGCGCCGAGCGCGCCGACGAACCAGTCGAGCAGGGAATCGGCGACGGCCCGGTCGATCTGCCCGCGCCAGTAGGCGAGCTGGATCCGGAACCCGTCGCCCGGGATCACCCCGACGGTCACCGGGTAGTGCGTCCCTTCGACCGTGCCCAGATACGAGAACTGGTCGGCGAAATCCCGCGGATAGTTCTCGAACACCAGCAGCGTGTCGAACATCGCGCCGGGTCCGGCCGTCTTCTGGATCTCCGTCAATCCCAGGTGCTGATGCGGCATCAGGGCGACCTGACGCCGCTGCAGGCCGGTGAGCATGTCCACTATGGACTGTGTGCCGTCCAGTGAGACCCGCACCGGGATCGTGTTCATCATCAGTCCCGGCATCGCTTCCACACCGGGAAGTTCGGCGGGACGGCAGGCGACCGTGGTGCCGAACACCACGTCGGTCCGCCGCGCGAGCCGCGCCAGCACCAGCGCCCACGCGCCCTGCACCACCGTCGCCAGCGTCAGGCCGTGGTCGCGGGCGAAATCGGTGAGCCGCGTATAGAGCTCCGGCGCGAGATGGGTGACGCGGTAGTCGTAGTCCGTCGCCGCGTCCGATTTGGCGACCAACGCGGGCACGTCGATGTCGGACAGCTCCGCCCGCCACGCCGTGCGCGCCGCTTCCTTGTCCTGCCTGTCCAACCACGCCAGATAGTCGCGGTACGAGGCGGCCGTCCGCTCCGGGAAACCCCCGGCGGTGTAAGCCGCCGACACCTCGTTGAGGATCACCGCCACCGACCAGCCGTCGGTCAGGATGTGGTGATTGACCACGAGCAGCCGATGCCGGTCTTCACCGACCTTGATCAGGACGAGCCGGAACAGCGGCGCCTTGGTGAGATCGAACCGGTCCCGCTGCTCCGCCGCGGACAGCGCCTTGACGGCCTCCTCGACGTCCGTGCCGGAGAGATCGACCTCGCGCCACGGCAGGTCGACGTGGCCGGCGACGGCCTGCACCGCCTTGCCCGAGGCGAGCCGGTGGAAGGTCAGCCGGAGCTCGGGGTGCCGGGCGAAGACCGCCTCCCACACCGAACGCAGCCTGGCGACGTCCAGCTCGCCGGTCAGCTCCACGATCCACTGGGTCTGATAGATGTCGGGACCCTGGTCGTCGAGGGTCGTCTGGAAGAGCAGGCCCGCCTGGAGCGGCGCCAGCGGCCAGACCTCCACGGCGTCCGGGACCGCGGCCGCGAGTTCCGCCTCGTCTTCCGCGGTCAGCTCGATCAGCGGACCGGTGACCTGCTGATCGGCCGCCACGGCACCCGCCACGGCGGCCAGCCGAGCTGGGGTCTGCTCCCGGAAGATCTGCGAAGGCGTCACCAGTAGGCCGGCCTTCGCGGCACGGGCCGCCACGCGCACCGCGAGGATCGAATCCCCGCCCAGCGCGAAGAAGCCGTCGTCGACGCCCGCACCGGCCGAACCGGTCACTTCGGCGAACAGTCCACAAAGGACACGCTCGGTCTCGGTGACGGGTTCGCGTCCGCCCGCCTTCGCCGTGAAGTCGGGGGCGGGCAACGCCGCCCGGTCGACCTTGCCGTTGCCGGTGAGCGGCAACGCGTCCACCGTCATCACCACGGCGGGGACCAGGTGGTCCGGCAGTACCGCGCCGAGCCGCTCGCGGACGAGGGCGGGATCGACGTCCGCCACGACGTACCCGATCAGCCGTCCGTCGATCGGCACCACGACGGCCTCGTGGACGTCCGGCTGGGCGGTCATCGCGGCCTCGACCTCGCCGGGTTCGACGCGGAACCCGCGGATCTTCACCTGGTCGTCCACGCGGCCCGCGAAGAGCAGCTCGCCGTCCGGTGTCCACTTCGCGAGGTCGCCGGTCCGGTACATCCTTTCGCCCGGCGCGAACGGATCCGCCACGAACCGCTCGGCCGTCAGCCCTGGCCGGGCGAGGTAACCGTCGGCGAGACCGGCGCCGGACAGGTACAGCTCGCCGACCACGTCCGGCGCCACCGGCCGCAGCGCATCGTCCAGCACCCAGGCCTGGCGACCGGAAAGCGGATGGCCGATCGGCAGGACCGAAACCGGCTCGTCCTCCGGTTCGAGCACGTACCAGGTGGCGCACAGCGTCGTCTCGGTCGGCCCGTACAGATGCCGGATCCGCGCGCCCGGCGCGGCCTGCCGGACGCGGTCCACCGCGTGCGCGGGCACCAGGTCCCCACCGGTCAGGATCTCGCGCAGCCCCGCGAACGATTCCGGCGCTTCCTCCGCCACCGCACGGAAACTGCCCGCGGTGAGATGCGCCCGCGTCACCCCGCGTGCGACCGCCTCCCGCAGGCGCCGGGCGTCCACCGGCCCCGGCTCGGCGATCACGACCCTGGCACCCGACACCAGCGGGACCCAGATCTCGCACAGGGACGCGTCGAAGGAGTGCGGCGCGTGCATGAGGACCGCGTCGTCGGGTTCCATCGCCCAGCCCGGATCCCCCACCAGTTCCGCGACGCTGGAGTGCGGGACCGCCACGCCCTTCGGCTTGCCCGTCGACCCGGACGTGTACATCACGTACGCCAGGTCTTCCGGGCTCGCCGGGACGGCCGCGGCCTCGCCCGCGTCGTCCGTGACGAGCATGGACTCGATCCCCGCCGGGACGCCGTCGCGGGTCGCGGCGGAGCACAGCATCAGGGACGCGCCCGAATCCTCGACCATGAACGCCACCCGCGGCGCGGGGTACGAGGCGTCCACCGGCACGTAGGCCGCGCCCGCCTTCCAGACGGCGAGCAACGCCACCAGTAGCTCCGCCGAGCGGTCCAGCATGACCGCGACCCGGCGGGCGCCGCGGGCGATCAGCCGCCCGGCCAGCCTGCCCGCGAGCTCGTCGAGCTCCCGGTAGGTGAGGATCCGGTCCCCGTCGGCCACGGCCACCGCGTCCGGTGCCCGGTCCACCTGCCGGGCGAAGAGGGCCGGCACGGTCGACGCGGCCTGCGCTGCGGAACTCATCGTCATCCTCCGTAGACCACGGTGTCCAGCGGTTCAGGCTCTTCGTCGAACTCGTCTTCCTCGGGCTCCGGTTTGGCCGCGTTGTTCTCCGGCCTGGCGAACTGCGTGTGATAGAGCTCCGAGTACAGCCCGCCCCGCGCCAGCAACTCGTCGTGCGTGCCGCGTTCACGGACCGTTCCGCCGTCGATCACGAGGATCTGGTCGGCCTCGCGGATCGTGGACAACCGGTGCGCGATCACCAGCGACGTCCGGCTGCGCAGCGCGGTCTTGAGCGCCCGTTGGACGGCGGCCTCCGACTCGGAGTCCAGATGCGCGGTCGCCTCGTCGAGCACGACGACCGTGGGCGCCTTCAGCAACAGCCGCGCGATGGCGAGCCGCTGCTTCTCCCCGCCGGACATGCGGTAGCCGCGATCGCCGGTGACGGTGTCGAACCCGCGGGGCAGGGACTGGATCAGCTCCCAGATCTGCGCCCCCTTGCAGGCTTCGATCAGCTCGTCCTCGGTGGCCGTCGGGCGGGCGTAGAGCAGGTTCTCCCGGATCGTGTCGTGGAAGAGGTAGGCGTCCTGGCTGACCACCCCGACCGTCCCGCGGATCGAGTCGAAGGTGAGGTCGCGCAGATCGTGGCCGTCGAAACGGACCGCTCCCGAATTCGGGTCGTACAGCCGCGACACCAGATGCGTGATGGTGCTCTTGCCGGCGCCGGACGGGCCGACGAGTGCCGTGAGGGTTCCGGCAGGGGCCTCGAAGCTGATGCCGCGCAGGACGTCCGCCGTGACGTCGCCGTGTTCCCGTTTGGTCCGCAGGTGCTCGAGCGACGCCAGCGAAACCTCGTCCGCGGTGGGATAGCGGAACGCCACGTCGTCGAACTCGATACCCGGCGCGACGTCCTTTTCGAGCTCCTTCGCGTCCGGGCGTTCCTGGATCAGCGGCTTCAGATCGAGCAGCTCGAAGATCCGGGAGAAGCTCACCACGACGGTCTGCGCGGTCTCCTGCATCCCCGACAGCTGCGTGATCGGCCCGAACAGGCGCCCGAGCAGGGTGGCGATGGCGATGAGCGTCCCGAGCTGGAACGCACCGTCGATCACGAGCCCGCCGCCGACGCCGTAGACGACCGCCGTGGCGACCGAGGCCATCAGCGCCATCATGGCGAAGGACATCCGGGCCCAGATGGAGATGCTCACGCCGATCTTGCGGATCTTCCCGGCGCGCGTGCGGTAGTCGGCCATCTCCTCGTCCGGGCGGCCGAAGAGCTTGGAGAGCATCGCGCCCTGGACGTTGAACCGCTCGTGCAGCAGGCCGCCGAGGCCGGCGTTCGTCTCCATCAACGTGCCCGTGCGCCGCTGGATGATCCGGCCCACCCAGATCCAGGGCACGACGAACAGCGGCACCAGCACCAGGGTGACGAGAGCGACGAGCCAGGACAGGTAGAACAGTTCGGCCAGCACCAGCAGGACGGTGACCACGCTGGTGGCCGCCATCAGCAGATGACCGAACGCCTGCTGCGCCATGATGAGCTCGGTGTGCAGCCTGCCGACCAGCACCCCGGTCTGAGTGCGGGTGAAGAACGCGATCGGCAGGCGCCGGACGTGATCCAGCGCCTGCACCCGGAGGTCGTAGGTGACGCCCTCCCCGATCTTCGCGGAGACGTACGCCGACATCAGCGACAACAACGCGCCCGCGACGGCCAGCCCGGCGGTCAGGACCGCCATCAGGATCACGACACCGAAGTCGTTCTTGAGGATGCCGCCGTCGATGAGTTCCTTCATCAGCAACGGGGTCGCGATGACGACGAACGCCTCCATCGCGGCGATGAGGACGAAGAGCGCCACCTTGCCGACATGGGGACGGAAGTACGCGAGGACTCTGCGCACCGTCCCGGGGCGGACCCGGTTCGACCAGGGATCGGGGTCGTCATCGCTCTTGGGCGACGCCCCGAAGCGCAACATTACTTCCATTTGGGCATCCCTCTCACGCACGAAGTCGGCGAGCTCAATCGTGCTGAATCGTGTCGATGTCCACGAGTCGCCCCGGGAACACCGCGGTCTGTTCGTCCACAAAGGACTTGCGTGTTCCGCCCCCGAGCACGCGAGTTCCGGCTCCAAGCACGCATGGACGTGGCTGAATCACTCGCTACCCGATGGCCGGGATCCGGCCGTGGCCGTCCACGCCCCGGCGCAGCAGTTCCGTCAGATCGTCCAGGTCACCGGCCCGCAGCGCGGTGGCCGCCGCGGCGAGATCGGCCGCGATACGGTCGAGCACCGCCGCCACCGGAACCGCGTTGCCGGAGAGGATCCTCCGCCACAGCAAAGGATTTCCGGCCGCGATCCGCGTGACGTCCCGTAACCCCTGCCCGGCGAGGCTGAGGGCGACGTCGTCGCCGGCGGCCAGGCTCGCCGCCACCGCCGAGGCGGCCACGTGCGGGGCGTGCGACACCAGCGCCACCGCCGAGTCGTGCTCGGCGGCGCCGACGGTGACGACCTCGGCCCCGCACAGCGCCACCAGTTCGCGGGTCAGCCGCAGTGCCTCAGTTCCCGTTCCGGGGCCGGGGCACAGCGCCCAAGGGCGGCCGGCGAACAATCCCACCCGGGCGGCCGCCGGACCGGACCGCTCCCGGCCGGCGAGCGGATGCCCTGGTACGTAAGAGGTCATGTCGCAGCCGAGGCGCTCCGCGTCGGCGATCGGATCGACCTTGACGCTGGCCACGTCGGTGTACGCCCGCGCCGCGCCCTGCTTCTGGAGTTCGGCCAGCCGCTCCCCCACGAGCTGCGGCGGGACGGCGATCACCGCCAGATCCACTTCCTCGCCGGTCCATTCGCGCCCGGCGCCGAGCTCCCGCGCCACCCGGACGGCTTGCGCGTCGATGTCGGAGAGATGAACCGCCACACCCTTTTCCCCAAGGGACAACGCGGCCGAAGTGCCGATCAGGCCGGTGCCGACGACAAGCGCCTTCTCGATGGTCACAGCTACTTCTTAGGCCGCCCACCCGGTGATGTCGAGCGGCGGGGCCTGGGCACCACGCACGAGAAAAGGGGACTTTCACCGCGTGGAGCGGAAAAGTCCCCTTCGCCCGGCCCGTGCCTACCCGATGCCGTCGGCGCTCATCGTGCCGCCAGATCGGTCGCCCGGTTCTCCAGATGATCCGCGAACCCCGCCCAGACCCGGGCGTGATCCCTGGCGAAACCGGCGACCACGCCGTAGAGATGCGGCGGGACACCGTGCAGGATCCGTTCCCATTCCTGCCCGTCCATGGAGTGCATGGCGAGCATGCGCAACAGGATCCGGCCGACCTCGCTCAGCCGCAGCGCCGGGTCGGCCTTGAGCCGCTCCAGCACGGTGAGCCGTTCCCGGTCCAGCGAATGACCGAGGTCGGTTTCGGTGAGGCTCAACGGATCCGGTTTGGTCCGCAGTCTCCTGCTCCCGTCCGGGGTCGGGCTCTCCCCACGCTCCAGCCTGCCGCGCACGTCCCGCACCGTCTCCGGGGAGATGCCGACCTGCTTGGCGACCTGGCGGAGCGACAGGCCGGGATCGTTGCGGATCAGGTCGGCGGCGAGCTTCCGCCGCTCCGAACTGTCCACTGGACGGATCCGCCCGTCCCGCCCGATCCTGGCGCCGCTGCCGCCTTCGCCGCCGCGTTTACGCAGGTCCGCCACCGTGCCGGCGGAAATGCCGGTCGCCGAGGCCACCCGCCGGTCGGACCACTGCGGATGCGTCCCGATGATCTGGACGGCCGCCCGTTTCCGATCCGCGAGCGAAAGCGGCAACCCGTGCCGGATGTTCGCTTCCACCGCGAGGACGAAGGCGTCGGACTCGGCGCCGTCGATGAACCTCGCGGAAATTTTCGTATCGCCCCTGACTCGTGCCGCCTTCAGCCGGTGCAGGCCATCGACCACCTGCATCGTCGGGCGGTGAACGAGAATGGGCGGAAGCTCCCACTCCGCCGACAACAGTGTCTCGACGTGCTCTGGATCCTCGCCCGAAGTCCGCGGCGAACAGGCAGAAGACAGTCTCGACAGCTCGATTTCGACGACAGGGAGAGCGGACAAGTCAACTCTCGTCGGATCCACCTAGCCCCCATTGAATCTGTTGATTCATCAACTATTTGGACACGCCACGAAAACCCCACCGTCCAACTGCCCGGCTTCGGCGGTTGGACACCATGAACCCGTCCGATGCCGGCCTCGGCCGTTGGACGGGATGTCCTCGACGGTGAGGATCCCTCAAGCGCCACGGGCGGAACCGCGTGCGAGCGGCCCGCCACAACGGTCTCCCAGTTGACCGTTTGGCGCGTATTCCGACGAACTACCGAAGCTGAACGGCATCCTCCCATCGCCCCGACGGCGATCTGCGAGACGAACACTGACGGAACCGCTGCCCGCTTCGTGCGAGGTCTCGGACATGTCCGATCTTACGGTTTCGGTTCAGAGGTTCGGCGAGTGAAGTCTTTGGTCTGCCTCGTGGTCGCGAGTCACCCGACGCGTCCCCCCTGTCCCCAGTAAAGCGCGCACACCATGTCAGCCCCAGCTGATGCGCACATGTGCAGCATGGCATGAACAATCCATGTCGGCAATTGACGAACAGTGTGATTTTCGTAGTGAAGGGCGTCCCCAAGATCAATATCCGAAACTCCGCATGCGGTATTGACTCGATTGACGAACATAAGTAAGAACCCGCGTACACGCTTGTCCGGGCACTCCGGATTGGGCTGTTCGCAGGCTCCATTAGGCCGTTCGCGCGGCTTGCCTTCTACTCGGAGGATCACCGCCCCCGCCGGTTCACGTTCCGTTCTTCGACACTTGTTCACACGAACGGCCGAGCCCGCTTCCCACGGTCTGGTCGGCGTGGAACGCCGGGAGCAAAGTGAGGCCCGGCATGATGTAAAGCGGTCAGCCCCAGGCCATCCACGACGTCGTGGCACCCCCGGCAATTCATGGGATGAAATGGTGTTCGTGACCGGTTGGAGGGATACACCCGTAAAACGTGAAGGCCCCCTTCCCTCGGCTGAGCCGGGGGAAGGGGGCCTTCACGCGCGCCCGTCTACTCGATGGGGAAATCGAAATAGGTGTCCGGGTAAGGCTCGTCCTTCAGGGTGTAGTGCCACCACTCGCACTCGTACGAGCTGAAGCCCGAGCCCTCCATGACCGCGCAGAGGTGCGCGCGGTTCTTCGCGGCCTCTTCCGGCACACCGTCGGCACCGTGGTGCGAGACGACGTCCATCAGGTCGTGGTCGCCGCCCATGTCGGCGAGCTCACCGGTGTCCAGGCGGTAGAGCGTCAGGTCCACCGTGCTGCCCCGGCTGTGCCCGGACTTGGTGGCCACGTAGCCCTGTTCGAACATCTGCGGCCGCTCGATGTTCGGGTAGTGCCTGGCCTTCTTCCGGCCGTCCTCGGGCTCTTCCGCCCAGCGCATGAAGCGGTCCACGGCGCGCTGCGGGCGGTACACGTCCCAAAGGAGCAGGCCGAAGCCGAGCTCCGCGGCCTTGTCCCGCGCCTTTTCCAGCGCCGCGCAGAACGCACGCGTGCCGACGACGCGGTTCACCAGGTAGCCGTCCACCGGCTTGCCGGTGAAGTTGTCCCACGTGGCGTACTTCGCGTCCCACCGGATTCCGGAGACGACCTCGTCGACGAAGACGAAATCATCCCTCATTCGGCACGCCCGCCAGCGTCAGCTTCACCAGGCGGTCGATCACGTCGCCGAGCGAGAGGCCGGCGGCGTTCATCATCCGCGGGTAGCGGCTGTACGAGGTCAGGCCGGGCAGGGTGTTGACCTCGTTGAGCACGACACTGCCGTCCTCCTTGAGGAACAGGTCCACCCGCGCGAGCCCGCTGCAGCCCAGCGCGCGGTAGATGACCTTGGCCGTCTGCTGCACGAGGTCGCGCGATTCGTCCGGGATGTCCGCGGGGACGATGAAGGTCGAGTTCTCGGAACCGGTCTCGGGGCTCTCCTCCTGGTGGATCTTGAAGAAGCCGTGGGTCAGCGCGACCCGGTCGACCTCGCCCGCGAACAGGTCCTCGCCGTCGCCCAGGATCGAGCAGCCGATCTCGCTGCCGATGACGGCCTCTTCGATCAGGATCTTCGCGTCGTACTGGCGCGCCTCCGCCAGCGCGGCGGGCAGCTCTTCCTTCGAGGAGACCTTGCTGACGCCGAACGACGAGCCGGAGCGGGCCGGCTTCACGAAGACCGGGTAGTTCAGCTCGTCCGGATCGACGTCCTTGTCCGGCGTGACGATGTGGAACGTCGGCGTCGCGATACCGGCACCGTTGACGACGGAATAGGTGAGGGACTTGTCGATGCACATGACCGAGCTCGGCAGGTCGCAACCGACGTAGGGGATGCCGGAGATCTCCAGCAGGCCCTGCATCGCGCCGTCTTCACCGAACTTGCCGTGCAGCACCGGCAGCACCACGTCGAGGGCGATCGTCTCGTACTTGCCCTCGTCCAGGACGAGCAGACCGTGCACCCCGCGGTCCGGCGACACGACGGCCGGCCGGACGTTCCCGTTCTCCCAATCCTCGGCGGGGCCGTCGCACAGCATCCAGGAGCCGCTCCGGGTGATCCCGATGTAGTACGGCTCGTACTTCTCAAGGTCGAGGTTCTTCTGGACCTCACGCGCAGATTTGATGGAGATAGGATGTTCTTCGGAAAGCCCGCCGAACAGAATTCCGATTTTCAGCCTACCCATACTACTTCCCGCTTTCGAATTGGAGACAATTGATGATGGAGTTTTCAACAGTGTCACTCAGTGCGTGGTCCGTGTAATAAGCGGTATGCGGACTGATGAGCACGTTCGGCAGCTTTTCCAGCCGCAGCAACGTTTCGCTCTCGAGCGGCTTGTTCCGGCAGTCGGCGTAGAAGATGCCTTCCTCTCCTTCGACGACGTCCAATGCCGCTCCGCCCAGTTTTCCGTCTTCCAGCGCCGAAATGAGGGCTTCGGTTTCGATGAGCGGGCCACGTCCGGTGTTGATGATGTACGCGCCGTCCTTCATCCGCTCGATGTTCTTCCGGTCGAGAAGATGATAGGTGTCCGTATTGAGCGGCACATGGAGCGTCACGATGTCGCTCTGCTGGAGCAATTCGTCGAGCGGGACGTAATCGGCCGACGCGGTCAGCAGCGTGTCGTAGGCCAGCACCCGGCAGCCGAAACCACGCAGCCGGTCCAGCACCGCGACCCCGATCCGCCCTGTTCCGACCACGCCGACGGTCAGATCGCGCAGCTCTTTCCCGCGCACCTCGTTCAGCCGGTAGTCGTGCACCTCGGTCCGGCGGACGATGGACTTGGCGTCGCGCACCGCCATCAGCATCAGCATCAGCGTGAAATCGGCCACGCTGTCGGGCGAGTAGGCGACATTGCCCACGGTGATACCGACGCTCGCCGCGTATTCCACATCGATGTGGTTGAAGCCGATACTCCGGGTGGAGATGTATTCGACACCCGCTTTGCCGAGTTCGAGAAGAATGGAGTTCGTGACCTTGGTCTTGTGACCGATACTGATGCACCGATTTCCGGAGACCAGCCCGATATTGGCCTCGGATACCGGCTCGTCCACAATGGTCGGAATCACGCCGAAACGAGGAGCCATCTCCCGGAACAAGGCGGCCTCGTCCGATCCGCAACCATAAATCGTGATTCCCCTCGCCAAGACGGCCGAGGAGGAGGCGGACGCCGGCGATCCGGTGCGGGGGGCAGCTGATCGCGCTGGTTCGCTGTGGGTCATGCCCGACATTGTAGGCAGCGCGTTGTTGCCGCTTCTTATGGGGTTTTCGATGCCCCGACAATAAGTTACCAACTGGTAGCGCCGAGTGCACGTCGTTGTCGCTCACCTGCGCCGCACAGCTCTACCGCAGATCTTGCCCACCTCCCCCGGACGCCGGAACCGCCCCGTGACCGATGCCACAAAGCCATCCGGACACGAGGTCCGCGAGGTGTTCGGGGGCGTCCCTGGCCACCAGGTGACCCGCCGACGGGACGCGGACGACGGTGACCTGACGGCCCGCCGCGCGCAGACGGCCGACATCGGCGTCGCGCAGCGGCGATCCCTGGCCGCCGTGCACCACCAGGATGGGCAGGTCCACGGCCCCGGCCGTGGCGAGCAGGGCGGGACCCGAGCCGAGGACGTCGTCCACCAGGCGGGTGTAGCGGCCGGTGAGCCCATGGAAGTCGAGCCACGAACGCGCCCTGCCCGGCTCCAGGTCGGGTACGACGTCGACGAGCACGAGCCCCGACGCGCGCGCCGCGACGGCGGGATCCGCGAGCGCCGCGATGGCGGCCAGGCCGCCGACCGAGGCGCCCACCAGGACGACCGGCGCGGACTGGCTCGCGATCATCCCGGCCACGTCGTCGGCCAGGGCCCGGAGCGTGGTCGCCCGGCCGGAGCTGTCGCCGTGTCCGCGCAGGTCGAAGGCCACCGACCGGAAGCCGTTCCGGGCCAGCACGGCGGCGACCGGCGTCCAGACCTCGCGGCGCTCGCCGCCCGCGTGGAGCAACAGGACCGTCGGACCGGCGCCGGTCACCGTGCCCCGCAGGGTGACCTCGCCCAGGTCGAGGCTGATTTCGGTACGCATGGCATCCCCCTTACCTTGGACCGTCAAGGTAACGCAGATACCTTGGCCCATCAAGGTACGATCCGCTCGTGACGACTTCCCGCGCACGACGGGCGCCCGAAGAAGCCCGGCGGCTGATCCTCGACGCCGCCGCTGCCCTGCTCGGCGAGTCCGGCGTCGCCGCCGTCCAGATGCGCGCCGTGGCCGCGCGGGTCGGCATGACCGACGCCGGCGTCGCCCACCACTTCGGCAACCGCGAGAAGCTGCTCGCCGAACTCCTCCGGCACGGCGGCCGCCGTCTCCGGGACGCGCTTCAGGACCTGCTCACCAGCTGGCTGGACCATGACGCCGACCTGCTGGAATTCGTCGAAGCCCTGCACACGCTGTACCGGGACGGCTACGGCGAGCTCGCGGTGGCGCTGCACGCGGCGGGCTGGCGCGACCCGGGGAGCGGGATGCTCGACCCGGTCGTCGACGCCCTCCACCGGCTCCGGCCCCCCGGCGGCTCACTCGACGACACGCGGCTCGCCGTCGCCGCCCTGCACCAGGCGATGGCCACGGAGCCCCTGTACGGAAGCGATTTCCGGCGCAGCGCCGGGCTCACCGGTGCCGGGGCCGACGACTCGTCCGCTCAAGTGCGCTGGTGGGCGCGTCAGCTCCATTCGGCGCTCGGGCTCAGGCCCGATACGGCCCCTGGTCCCCGAGATCCGGGCTCACCCGCGGGGTCCCGCCCTCCTGCCCCGGCACCGGGGTGACCGTCGGCTCCCGCACCGGTTCGACGTCATCGTCCGCGCGCTTCCGCCGCCGCGTGCCGACCGCCACGTCATCCTCGCGCCGCCGGGCGAGCACCGACAGGGTGAGCACGTGGGCCACCGCCATGAGCAGCAGGAACACGCCCAGCCTGCCGACGAACGCGGCCGTCGAACCGGACCAGTCCGGGGCCACGACCGCCAGCAGCGCGAGCATCCCGATCGCCGCCAGATGGAAGACCGTCACCACCATCCAGGCCACCGACCCGCTTCCCTCGCGAGCGTCCGGCGCGGTCAGGAAGCGGCGGGCGCCGCGGTACAGGACCTGGCCGTCCGCGACGACGAAGATCAGGCCGATGATCAGGAAACCCGGAAGTTCGTTGTCGGGCATCGTTGCCTCCTCCGTTTCGCGGGGGATACCCGCGGAACGCCGGGAGACGGGCTTCATGCCTCGATCGTGTGACCCGGCCGGGTCCGTGAAGGCCTCCTTGAGGGACTCGTTTTGGCGGGCGAATGTCCCCAATGCGGCATTGGGGACGCTGAGCGTCTCCGATGCCACATTGGGGACACACGCATAAGTCCGTGAAGGCCTCCTTGAGGGACTCTGGGTCCCTCAAGGAGGCCTTCACGGACCTGCGAGACGCCACACAAGCCCCATGAGCACCAGCAGTCACAGCGGCCGCGCGTGAAGGCATCCCCAGGTACATGAAGGCCCCCATCCTTGCGCCTAGGTACAGGAAGGGGGCCTTCACGTACTTCAGCGAATGCCCTGCGCCAGCCGTTCCCCCAGGCCTTCGACGTCGTCGAGCGCTGCTCGCAGCTCGGCGGCGTACTCCTCGGCCCCGGCCCGCAGGCCCCGCTCGACGACGTCCACGGCGTCGAACGTCGAGACGTCCCCTCCACTCAGCGCCGCGACGGATTCCTTGACGACGGCGCCGAGCAGCAGTTCTTCGGGGACCCCCGGCGCCCCCTCCAGCGGCCAGACGAGGTCGTCGAGCACGCTTTGCCCGCCGACTTCGCGGACCAGGCCCGCCGCGGTGCTCCCCGGCACCCGGAACCCCTCCGGCAGCACCGCGCGGACGCTCATGTTGTGCGAAAGCCAGTACAGCAGCTGCGCATTCACTTCCAGCTTGACCGGCTTCGGCGCCAACCACAGCGTGAGGTTCACGTAGTACTCCGTGAGGCGGTCGAGTACTTCGCCGCCCTTTTCGAAACCCCACAGGTTGATGTCGAAATAGTGGTGCCAAGTGGCGTCGGCGACGATTCGCCCGACGCCGGCGGCCGCGCCGTCGTACACACAGGACACGCCGTAGACCTGGCCGTTGCGCTTGTCGGTGCCCTGCGCGACGATTTCGGGTTTCGGCTGCCCCGCACGGCCGGACGGCCAGACATCCGCCGGGAATTGCGCCGGGATGACCAGCTGCCCCTCGTGCATGTGGTCGGGGAAGATCGTGATCGGCCCCCGCCGTCCCTGGAACAGCGCGTGCGGCCTGCCGAACCGCTTCCGCAGGATCAGCTCCTGCGGGTACGGGTCGAGATCGTTCGGAATCGGGTTGTTGATGTCACTGCCCCACGGATCCGGCTGGTGGGTGTTGTGGCTGAACTCGACACTGGCGTCCGGCCGGTCGTTCCAGACCCGCAGCTCACCCGCGCGCGGGACCCGGTGCCCCAGCGCCCGCCCCAGGTTCAGGTAGTCGGGCAGCGACGGGTCCGCGCCCGGCGGACGCGGATTCGAGTGGTCGCCGCAGATGAGCACGCCACCACCGGCGTCCATCCACGAGCGCAGCGCGGCGACCTCCGCGTCGACGAGTTCGTTTTCCGGTTCCCCCGGCATGTTGGACTGCAGGATGCCGAAGAACCACACCTGCTCGTAGCGGCCGAGCACTTCGGAAGTGAGTTTGTTGGCGGCGTGCCCGCCCGCGTGCCGGTTGATCAAATCGATCTCGAACTCGGCGAAGAATGGCTGATTCCCCAAAAGGAGATCACGGATGATTCCCAAGGAGAAGCCGCCGTTACCCGAGAAGCCGACGACATCGGTGTAGAACAGGATTCTGATCTTCGGTTTGGCGAACGGGCTGACTTGATCAGCGACGAGACGCGCGTCGAACATCGGTATTCCCCCTTGCTTGAAGCGCCATGCCGTCCTCCCCGGCGGCGCCCTCCCTTCCACGTATACCGGAAATTCCGATGATCGTGCAGGCACCGGAGCGCGCCCGAAAGGGCGGCCGCGCGCCACTTTTCGCCCGCGCCGGGTGATCTTCGGAAACCGGCGGCCTGTCACCGTGGAACGCCGATCCGTCCTCCCGGAAGGTGCCAGATGGTGCGAATATCGTTCGCCGCATTCCCCGCGTACCGGTTCCGCCGCCGGAAAACCAGCGGGCGACAGAAAACCCGGAACCTCACGAAACGGCCGCCCCCGATTCCGGCGCCACCTCCCGCGACCGGCACACCGTTTCCCCGCGCGCTGGTGGTGCTGCTGGGATCCGCCGCCGCGGTCGTCGTGCTGGCCGGCCTGAACGCCGTCGCCTGGCTGGCCGGGCCCGTGTTCCTCGCCCTCGTCATCGTGATCACCCTCGACCCGGTGCGGACCTGGTTGCGCGGCAAGGGTTTCCCGCGCTGGCTCACGGTCGCCGTCCTGGTCGTCACCGTCTACGCCGCGTTGCTCGCGCTCTTCCTGGTGGTCGTGGTCTCCCTCGCACAGCTTTCCGCCCTGCTCCCCCGCTACGCCGGGCAGGCCGACGAACTGCTCCGTGACGGGACGGCGTTCCTCGGCCGGTTCGGGGTCGGCGAACCGCAACTGCGCGAAATCTTGTCCACTATGGACACGGGCAAGCTGATCGGGTTCGCCGGATCCCTGCTCGCCGGGGTCGGCGGCCTGGTCACGAACCTGGCCTTCCTGCTCGCCTTGATGCTCTTCCTGAGCACCGAATCGGCGTGGGCCGGGCAACGGCTCGGCCGGATCTCGCGGGATCGGCCGTGGGTGGGCGCGGCGTTGCGGCGGTTCGCCTTCGGCACCAGGCGATACCTGGTCGTGACGACGGTGTTCGGCGGGGCGGTGGCGATACTCGACACGATCGCGCTCGCCCTGCTCGGCATCCCGGCGGCCGTGCTGTGGGGACTGCTGTCCTTCGTCACCAATTACGTGCCCAACGTGGGTTTCGTGATCGGGGTGGCCCCGCCCGCGCTCATCGCGCTCCTCGACGGCGGCTGGCGCGCCATGCTCGTGACCATCGCCGTGTACGTTCTGCTGAACTTCGTGGTGCAGTCGCTGATCCAGCCCCGGTTCGTCGCCGAGTCGGTCGGTCTGTCCACTTTGGTCACCGTACTCGCGCTGGTGTTCTGGACCTGGCTGCTCGGGCCGCTCGGCGCCGTCCTCGCCGTGCCGGCGACGCTGCTGGCCAAGGCGCTGCTCATCGACGTCGATCCGCGGGCGCGCTGGGCCGAGGCGCTGCTGTGCTCGCCGGATCGCCGGAAGGGCTGACCGCCCGCTCAGGTCAGGCCGTGGTGGCGTGCGACCACCACGGCCGACCGGCGGTTGTTCACCCCGAGCTTGCCGTAGATCGACCGGACGTGGGTCTTCACCGTGTTGACCGACACCGTCAGATCCGACGCGATCTCGTCGAGGGAACGCTGGGACGGCAGCCGCCGCAGCACCACCTGCTCGCGATCGGTCAGTTCGCTGGCCGGGGTGTTCGGCACGAGACGCCCGCGGACCGTCTGCGCGAAGCGGTCCAGTGAGCCGAAACCGCCGGAATGGTCGATCAGCAGGTTCCTGACGCGCGGTTCGGCGAGCGCGAACGGGCGGATCAGCCGTTGCGGCCGCGCGAGGGTGAGCGCGCGGTCGAGCGCCTGCAGCGCCAGGGTCCGCCGGTGGGAACGCAACGCGAGCGCGGTCTCGGCCAGGCGGGTGTCCACCGGCGTGGCCGGCAGCAACGCGGGAGCGGATTCGGTGGCACGCAGGACCTTTTCGGCGAGGTCGGTCTCCTCGACGGCGAGATGTGCCCGGATCTGCAGCAGGGCCAGTTCGGCGGTGCCGGACAAGCTTTCCTGTGCCCAGGCGAACACTTCGGCCGCGTGCAGACCCTCACCCACCACGAGCGCCGCGTGGTGTTCGACGACCGTGCACATCCCGGTGATCTCGCGGGGCAGTTCGAGATCCGCGAGCCGCCGCCGGGCCGCCCGCATGGCCTGCGATCCCGCCGCCCGGTCGCCGCCGTCGAAGCGGACCATGCCTTCGAAGAAACCCCGCAGTGGCCCCAGAACCGGCGCGGAGACGGGCACTTCCGCCCGCGGGGCCCTGCTCAACTCACCCGCGGCCGCCACGGGTTCGAAGCGCATCAGATCGTCGTAGGCGAGCATGAGATGGCATTCGGCGACGCCCGGGGCGCGGCACCAGCCGTGCCGCCGGGCGACGGCGAGTGCTCCGATGCACGCGCGCCGCATCGCCGTGTGGTCACCGAGCAATCCCGTCGCGACGGCGAGCGCGAGTCTGCTGTGCAGGACGAGATGTTCGAGCCGTTCCCCGTGGGCGAGGCGCAGCGCGGCTTCGGCACGGGCGACGGCGTGCCGGCGGGCGCCCCGGTGCAGTGCCCGCCAGACCAGGTCGACCTTGTCCCACGCGACCGACTCCGGCGACCGCGTCACCGTGCGTTCGGGCGGCCCGTTCCCGGTCACCAGTGCGAGATGGGGTGCGGCCAGCCGTCGCAGTCCGTCGTCACCGAGGTCGGTGGCGGCGGCGGTGAACTCCCCGCGCTGGACGTGTTCCAGCGCGGACGCCAGCCGGAGCCGGGGACTCGCGCTCAACGCCCCCTCGCCCAGATAGGCGAGCGCGCCCCGGACGAGTTTCCCGTCTCCTGCCAGCACTTGGCGCACCGCGTGGTCGCGTGCCAGGCGTAAGGCGCCCTGACGGTCCCGGCCCGCGACGGCGTGCGTCAGCGCTTCCCCGAACCGCCCTTCCCCGGCGTACCAGCGGGCGGCGATCCCCTGCAGCCGCCGTGCCCGCGCCGGGGACCGGCGCGTCAGCTCCGCCTGCAGGAAACCCCGCAGCGGCGCGGGAAGCCGGTAGGTGTCGGCCGGCGTGCGCACGACCAATCCGGTCTCGCGCTCCAGCTCGTCCAGCGTCACCCCGGCGTCCGGCGAACCGGTCAGCCGCGCCGCGAGCGCCGCGCTCACGTTGTCGCAGACACTGACGCACAGCAGCAGATCCGACGTCGCGGATGGCAACCGCGAGAGCACCTCGTCGGCGAAGAACCGGGCCACGGCGAGCTCGTCGCCCCCGACGGCCGCGACGAGCCCGTCCGCGTCCTCGGCCTCGCGCACCGAGACCGCGGCCCAGCCGAGCGCGGCGGCCCATCCCGCGGTGCGCTCGGTCAGTTCGCGGACCCGGTCCTCGCCCACCGTGGCCCCGGTGGACCGAAGCAGGTGCGCCGTTTCCTCCACGCTGAAGCGGAGTTCGGCGGCGCCGAGCCGCGAAAGCGCGCCTTCGACCGCCAGGCGGGCCAGCCGCAGTTTCGGCTCGACGCGGGTGGCCAGCACCAGCCGCAGCATCGGCGGCTGGTGCCGGGCCAGCGCGGCGAGCGCTTCCACCGGCTCCGGACGGGAGATCTCCTGGACGTCGTCCAGGACGAGCCACACCGGTTCACGCAGTCCGGTGAACACGTCACCGAGATCGGCGAGGAACTCGGTGCGCCGTCCGGGTGACGGTGGCCCGAGCCGGAACTCCGGGAGGCCGAGGTTCCGGCGCAGTGAGAGGAGGACGGCCGACCACAGACGGCGCTCGTCGTTGTCGTCTTCGTCCAGCGACACCCAGGCCACGTCCCGCCGATCGCGGGCCCAGCAGGCCAATGCGGTGGTCTTGCCGGAACCGGCGGGCGCCCGGAGCACGGTCACCGGCCGGGTTCCGGCACGGTCGAACAGGGCCGTGAGCCGGGCGCGCGGGACGAAGATCCCCGGCACGCGTGGCACCGTCACCTTGGCCGAAGGAATCCGCCAGGACCGCGATGTCGTTCGAGCGGGCAAGTCAACCTCTCGATCGTCCGAAGGATCGCGACCCCGGCGAGGCCACGACTGTACTGGTCAGCGGGTCACCAGAGCTCGTCCGAGGTTTCGTCCCCGTGCACGAGCACGGCCCAGATCACCAGGACGTCGAGGGCGATGACGACCACGCCCCAGATCGGGTACGCGGACAGGAACACCAGCTGCGCCAACGCGTTGAACCCGGCGAGCAGGACGGTGACGACGCGGGCCCACGGCGCCCCGGTGAACAACGCGCTCCCCGCGAACACGGCGAGGACCCCGACGATCAGATGGATCCAGCCCCAGGCGCCGAGATCGAAGACGAGCAGCCCCGACGGGCCGAGCAGGTAGTAGTTCTGTTCGAACAGCGCGACCAGTCCCTCCACCGCGGTGAACAGGCCGGCCATGATGGTGATCGACGCGGCGAACCAGACCCAGCCCGATCGCCGCGACACCCTCGCGGCGTGTTCCGGCGGGGACGACGGGCCGGTGCCCGCCGTGGTGGTCCAGTGATGCGCTCTTTCGCTCATGGTCCCTCTTTTCGGAAGCGGGGCTGCGGACCCGGGCGATCATGGTCGGTCCACCGTGACGGCGGCCTCCCCCGCGCCAGGTGAGATCAGGGCCGCGATCCCGCCGGTCCGCCTCATCCCGCCCGGGCGATGCGGGGGTGCCGCCGCCCGGAGCACAGTGCGGCCTCCGAGCACCGATCCCGACCGAGGAGGACACACCATGAGTTCGCTGACCGTATGGGCCTTTCCCACCGCGGACGGCGCGGAGAACGCGCTCGCGCTGCTCGAACGGTTGCAGAAACAACAGCTCATCAAGATCGCCGACGCGGCTTATGTCACCTGGCCGGAGGGCAGGAAGAAGCCGAAGACCAAGGACCTCGGTTCGCTGACCGGCGCCGGCGCGCTCGGCGGCGGGTTCTGGGGACTGCTGTTCGGCCTGATCTTCCTGTTGCCGCTGCTGGGAATGGCCGTCGGCGCGGCGATCGGGGCGCTGACCGGCTCGCTTTCCCGCGTCGGCATCGACGACGACTTCATCGCCGCGGTCCGGGCCAAGGTCACGCCCGGCACGTCCGCGTTGTTCGTGATGGCGGACGGCGCCGTGCTCGACCGGGTGGCCGAGCCGTTCAAGGAGACCGGGGCCGCCTTGGTCACCACGAATCTCACCGACGAGGAAGAGACGCGGTTGCGTGCCGCGTTCGGCGAGTTCGCCCTCCCCGAACGGCTCTGATCCCGGCCGCGGGTTTTCCCGATTCACCGCGCGATCGGGAAAACCCGCGACGGCAGTTCCCGGACCCGGTGCACGGAGTCCACGCGCATCCCGAGCGCTTCGAGTGCGCACAGAATGCGCGAAACGCTTCTTTGCTCGGTCACCGTGCCGAAGACGATCAGCTCGCGGCCGACCGGGACCACGAACATTCCCCGGAAATCGTCTACCGCCCGGTTCGCCTGTTCGGGGATTCGGCCACTGCCCCGGAAGACGTAATTCATTCCGGCCAACGGGCTCATCGGTTCCCCTTTCCCCGCCCGGCCAGGTACCAGGCCGCGGCGAGTACCGCCAGGTCGACCGCCGCCATGATCGAAGACCAGGTGTGCCACGGCAGGAAGAGCATTCGGGCGAACAGGTCGAGACCGGCCCGCGCGGCGAGCCGGATCGAGGTCACCGAGGTCAGCGCGGCGAGCAGGACGGCGAGCGAGAAGAACCCCGTCTCGGGCCCGACCCGGCCGGTCCCCAGCAGGTCGAGTACCGCGAACTCGGCGGGACCGATCCAGAAGAACTGTGTCGCGACGAATACCGACGTCGGCCGTTTCCGGCCATTCCCTTTTCTCCGGCAATCTCCACGGGCCATCACGCGGCACACGATTCTGGGTGCGCTCGCCCTTTTCCTCGCCCAGCGCGGGTGAGACCGCCGAATTGCCTGGCAGTATCCGATCCGATGATGTGAAACTGACCGCGAAGGAGGCTGGCGCATGATGCAGGATCAGCATATTCCGCCGCGAAGACGGGTTCCGAGGACAAAGGTGACCATCCCCGATCCACCCCCGGATCTCGTTTCCCGGCCGCGTTTGCTCGCCGCTCTCGACGAAGCGGGAGAACACGCGTTGGTGTTCGTCGGTGCACCCGCGGGTCTCGGTAAGACGGTGTTGCTCGCCGAATGGGCTGCCCGCCGCCGCGGCGCGGTGGCCTGGGTGTCCGCCGACGCGGAGGACGACGACGAGCGGCTCTTCTGGTCGGCGGTCCTCGAAGCACTGTGCGGCTGCGACCGGATCCCGGCGGGGAATCCCCTGCGCTCGCTGGCGGTCCCCGAGTCCCCCGGAACGGATCCCGCGTTCCTGGCGACGATCGCCGACGCGCTGGACACGGTGGACGAACCCGTCCTGCTCGTCCTCGACGACGCGCAGGAGATCACCCATCCCGGCACCTGGCGCGGAGTACGTGCGCTCCTGCGGCATCAGCCGTCGGGGCTGCGGCTGGTGGTCTCGAGCCGTCTGGAGCCACCGCTGCCGCTGGTGCGCGCCCGGGTCGCGGGAGGGCTCGTCGAAGTGGGCGTGGACCGGTTGCGCTTCTCGCCGGAGGAGGCCGACGCCCTCATCGCGGCGATCGGGCCGGGCATCCCGCCCCATCAGGTGGGGCTGCTCGTGAGCAGGACGGGCGGCTGGCCCGCCGGACTGCGCCTCGCCGCCGCTTCGGCGGCACGTCAAGGAAATCTGGCCGACTTCTTCGCCGGACGGGACCGGGCGGTGCTCGACTACCTGACCGACGAGGTGCTCGCTCCCCTCTCCGCCGTCCACCGGGATCTGTTGCGCGCGATCAGCATCTGCGACGAGGTCCCGGCGGGGCTGGCGGCCGCGTTGACGGACCGGCCGGACGCGGAGGCGCTGCTGCGCGAACTCGGCGAACCCGCGCGCGTGGTCCACACCGGCGGAACCCCGCCGCGCCACCGGGTCCCGCCCCTGCTGCGCACCTACCTCCGGGCCGAGTTGCTGCGCCGGGATCCGGACCGGACGAGATCCCTGCACGCGGCCGCGGCGCGCTGGTTCGCCGAACACGACCAGGCCGCCGCCGCGCTGCTGCACAGCGTCCGTTCGGGGAACACCACCCGCGTCGGCGAACTTTCGCGCCGCCACGCGGTGCCGCTGTACCTCGGCGGCGAGCACAACGTCCTGCGGCTCGCGCTCGCCGTCCTCGGCGAACGGCGGGCCGTGGCCTCTCCGCTGCTCGCGCTGGTCTCGGCCGCGCTGTATCTGGAACGGGGTGAACCGACGTCGGCCGAGTCGCAGCTGAGCTGCGCGGACGCGGCCTGGCCCGCCGAACCGGAGGCGGAGCTGACCGTGTTGCGGCAACTGGTGCGATCCCGGCTGGCCCAGGTCGACCGCGGCCCGGCGCAGGCCGTCCGCGCGGCGGAACAGGTCGACGAGCAGCTGGCGGCGGACACCCGGCTCAACGGGCTGGCGACCCTGCACCGGGTGGGTGTGCTGACCGCACGCCGTGATCGTGCCTCCGCACGGGCGGCTTTGGCTCGCGTCGCCGAGTCCGCCGGGAACGCGCGTCACCATTTCCTGGCCACGCAATGCCTTGTCACGCTGAGCGGACTGGCCGGATCGGAGGGCGATTACCGCGAAATGGAGGCGCTCGCCCGGCGGGTGCAGGCCCGGCACGCGGCACACGACCCGCATCGCTCGCTCGAAGGCGCCCAGGTGTCCGCGCAACTCGCTTACGGCTCCTTGCTGCGCGGCGAGGCCACCGAATGCGTCGAACACGCGAAACAGATCGGCCGGATGCTCGGTGACGCGCCTGCCCGCGCGGCCGCGAATCTGGGCCTGATCGCCGAAACCCTGCGTGGCGCGGCGGAATTCGAGCTCGGCGGCTGGCATTCGGGACTGCGCAGGATGCGCCGCGCCCGCACCCGGCTCGGCACCGGGCGGAGTTTCTCCGCCGAACACGCGGCGTGGTGCGCGGTGCTGGAACACCGGGCGGCGCTGCGGCTCGGCGCGGCCGATCAGGCACGGGAGACCTTCCGCTGGGCCCAGCCGATCATCGCCGGTTCGGGCGAACTGCTGCTGATGCGGGCCCGCACCCAGCTGCGGCTCGGCAGGCAGGGCGCGGCGAGTGCCGTGCTGCGCTCGCTGTCGGAGGACGGCGCGCCGATGCTGTTGCCGTGGTCGGGGATCGAGGCGTCGCTGATCGGCGTGCGGGCGGCGCTCGCGGCCGGTGCGCCGGAACGGGCCGTGCGGTCGCTGGACGACGCCCTGCGCGCCGCCGAACCCGGCGACGTCCGGTTCCCGTTCGTGTTCGCCCCTTCCGACGTCATCGCGTTCCTGACCGCGCGGCTGGGCAAACTCGGCGGCGGTGAGCGGTTCGCCTCCCAAGTGCTCGCCCGGCGCCGCGAGTCGCGCACTCCGCCGATGCCGGCGCCGCTGACCGAACGGGAACGCAGTGTGCTGCGCCTGCTGCCGACCCAGCGCTCGATCGACGAGATCGCCCAGGATCTGACGGTTTCGCCGAACACCGTCAAGACCCACGTCCGTGGCATCTACGCGAAACTCGACGTCCGCAGCAGACGTGACGCCGTGGCGATCGCGCTCCGGCGCGGCCTGCTGGACACCGAGTCGTGAGGAGAGATCATGGCGGCCGGCTGGCGGTTCGTCCATCTCGCGGTGCTGCGGCCGCTGCTCACCGTCACCGCGTTGCTGTGCCTGTACTACCTGCTTCCCGTCGACCAAGGGCTGCGTCCCTGGACGGTGGCCGCCTTCGCCGGCGGCCTCGCGATCGTGGTGCTGGTCGTCGTCGGCGAGGTGCGGATGATCCTGCGCTCGCCGTTCCCGGCGCTGCAAGGGATCCAGGCGCTCGCCTTGGTCGTGCCGCTGTTCCTGCTCCTGTTCGCCGACGTCTACTACGTGCTCGGGCAGGACCGGCCCGGTTCGTTCGGCACGGAGCTGACGCGAACCGACGCCCTGTACTTCACGGTCACCATGTTCACGACGGTCGGTTTCGGGGACATCGCGCCGGTTTCGGCGACGGCGCGGATCCTCGTGATGATCCAGATGGTGGCGAACCTGCTGGTGCTGAGCATCGCCCTGCGGGTGATCGTGACCGCCGTGCGGCACCGGCGTTCGTCCACAGTGGACCTACCGCGCGGGCAGCAGCACCGCGGCGATCAGGCCGATCACCCCGGCCGCGGTCATCGTCGCGAGTGCCCAGGCGAAGCCGTGGCCGGCCGCCCCGGCCAGCACGGAACCCGCGAGCGCCGTCCCCACCGAAGAACCCAGGTTGGACACACCGCGCGAGACCCCCGAGATGTCGCCCTGGGCCGCGTCCGGGCTGCGCGACTGGACCAGGTTCACCGACGCCGTCAGCATGATCCCGACCCCGGCACCGAGCAGGAACAGCCCCGGAACGGCGCTCGCCACCCCTGAATCCGCCCGTACCAGCAGGAGCACGAGCAGCAGCCCGGCGATGGCGAGCACGAAACCACCGCGGATCAGCCGGCGTTGCGCGTGCCGCCGGGCCATCCGTCCCGCGGCCGCCGAAGCGGCGAGGATGCCGATCGTGGCGGGTGTCAGCGTCAGCCCGGTTTCGACCGCGTCGTACCCGCGGGCCTGTTGCAGGAAAACGGCGATCACGAAGAACGAGCCCTGCAGGACCAGCCATTGCACGTGCTGGGTGATCAGGCCGAGCCGGGTGACGCGGTCGCGGAAGAGCGCGGAGGACACCAGCGGTTCGCGGCCGCCCCGTTCCCGCGCGCGGATGTGGAGGTGGAACGCGACCAGGATCGCGGCGCCGAGTCCGATGAGGAACCAAGCCGGGCGCAGCACACCGGCCACGACGAAGAACAGGCCCGCCGCCGAAAGCACCGCACCGCCGACGTCGAACGGGGCGCGGGCGGGGGTTTCCGGCGGTTCCGCGATCCGCAGCGCCAGCAGGACGATCACGCCGACGATCAGCACCTGGAGGAGGAACGAGGACCGCCAGCCCAGCCATGTCGTGATCAGCCCGCCGAGGAGCGGACCGGCGGCGGCGCCGAGCGCGCCGGCGCCGGAGATCACGCCGAACCGGCGGGCCCTCGTCTCGACGTCGGGACTGGCGACGGTCACCAGGATGTAGATCGGCGGGATCATCAGCGCCGACCCGATGCCCTGCAGCAGGGAATACCCCAGCACCAGCGCCACCGGCCCGTGCGCGACCGAGGCGAGCAGCGCGCCCGCGCCGTAGACGCCGAGGCCGGCGACGAAACATCGCTTGCGCCCCAGGACGTCGGTCAGTTTGCCGCCGGGCACCATCAGCGCCGCCATGGTGAGGGTGAACAACGTGATCGCCGTCTGGACGCCGAGCACCGTGGTGCCGAGGTCCGCGGCGAGCACGCTCACGGCCACGGTCATCGTCGTCGCCGCGTAACTGGCGACGAACTGGGCGAGGGCCAAGGGCGGCACGAGCATCGGCGTGGCCTTCCGGTCGGGGTGCCGACCACGGTGTCGTGGCCGCCACCCGGCCACCTCACCCCGGGCGGATGAGGCGGCGCCCATCCGTCCGGACGACGGTGATCACCGACCGCACCCGATGCCCGAGGAGGCGCCATGCCCGAAACCGCGATCGCCGACCACGGCCTGATCGGCGATCTGCAGACCGCCGCGCTGGTCACCACCGACGGGTCGATCGACTGGTTCTGCAGTCCGCGTTTCGACGCGCCGTCGGTCTTCGGCGCGCTGCTCGACGACGAACGCGGCGGCCGGTTCCGGATCCGGCCGAGCGGGCCGCATACGAGCAGGCAGATGTACCACCCGGACACCGCGGTCCTGATCACCCGGTTCTCCGGCGCGGACGGGATCGGCGAGGTGGTCGACTTCATGCCCCCGCATGACGGCGCCGCGACCGCCCGGCACCGGATCGCCCGTCTCGTGCGCTGCGTCCGGGGCAGCATCACCTTCGAGATGGAGGTCGCGCCGCGGTTCGACTACGGCCGTCGTCCGCACGAGGCGATCCCGTTCGGGCACGGCGTCGTCTTCGTGTCGAGCGAACTGTCGCTGACGTTGCACCCGGTCCGCGAACCCGGCGACGAGCACCTGGCCGAGACGCGGCTCGAAGGCGGCGACGCGCATCTGCGGCTGAGTCTCACGGCGGGCCAGGTCCGGGGCGTCGTCCTCGAGACCGACACCGCGGAACCGCCGCGGGAGATCCGGCTCCGCGAGTTCACCGCCCTGTTCGACGGCACGGTGGGCTGGTGGCGTTCGTGGCTGGCCCGCTCCACCTACCGCGGCCGCTGGCGCGAGATCGTGACCCGCTCGGCGATCACCCTGAAACTGCTCACCTACCGGCCGACCGGCGGGCTGGTCGCCGCGCCGACCCTCGGACTGCCGGAGGAACTCGGCGGGGAACGGAACTGGGATTACCGCTACACCTGGGTGCGGGACGCGTCGTTCTCGGTCTCCGCGCTGCTGGCGCTCGGTTTCACCGAAGAGGCCGCCCGCTTCGGCGGCTGGCTGGGCGACCGGATCCGCGAAGGCGGCACCGGGGACGGCGGGCCGCTGGCCGTGCTCTACCGCGTGGACGGCGCGACGGATCTCCGCGAGGAGGACCTTCCGCACTGGTCCGGCTATCGCGGGTCGAGCCCGGTCCGGATCGGCAACGACGCGGCCGGGCAGCTGCAACTGGACATCTACGGCGAGGCGATGGACAGCGTCTACGCCGCCGACCGGGCGGGTTTCGAGCTGCCCCATCGCGGGTGGACCGCGGTCCGCGCGGCGCTCGACTGGCTCGGCGAACACTGGGACCAGCCGGAAGAGGGCATCTGGGAGACCAGGGGCGGCCGCCGGTCCTTCACCTACGGCCGGTTGATGAGCTGGGTCGCCTTCGACCGCGGCCTCCGGATGGCGAGCACCCACGGCCGTCCCGCGCCGGTCGAGGACTGGACGTGGCAGCGCGACAGCATCTACGACCAGATCCTGAACCAGGGCTGGCACCGGACGAGACAGGCGTTCGTCCAGCACTACACCGGCGACGAACTGGACGCGTCGCTGCTGCGGATGCCCCGGACCGGATTCCTCCCCTCGCGGGATCCGCTCTGGCTCTCGACGCTCGACGCGATCGGGAAGGACCTGGTCGTCGACAGCCTGGTGCACCGGTACGACCCGGCCGCGTCGCCGGACGGCCTGGCGGGCACGGAAGGCACTTTCTCCTTGTGCAGCTTCGCTTACGTCGACGCGCTGACCCGGGCGAGCAGGCTGGACGAGGCGCGGGCGGCGTTCGAGAAGATGCTGACCTACGCCAACCACGTCGGCCTTTACGCCGAGGAGATCGCGCCCAGCGGTGAACAGCTCGGCAACTTCCCGCAGGCCTTCACCCATCTCGCGCTGATCGACGCGGCGGTCACCCTCGACGCCGCTTTGGGCTGATTGCGCGAAGATGCGGGGATGGGTTACCGGACCTGGATGCGGTACTTCACACCGTCCGCCGTGCACCGACGGCTGGGCCTGGTGTGCCTCGGGGTCGGGCTGCAGCACGGCGTCCTGCCCGCCGTCGGGCCGCGGGTGCTCGACCATTACGTGGCCGTGGTGGTGTCGAAGGGGCGCGGGTGGTTCGCCGTGACGGGCGGGGAACGGCAGGAGGTCGTCGCGCCCGCGCTGCTGTGGCTGGTGCCCGGGGTCGGGCACCACTACGCGCCCGACCCCGCGCACGGCTGGGAAGAATGCTTCGTCGACTTCGACGGCAGCGCCGTGGACGCCTATGTCGAACTCGGTTACGTCACGCCCGGGACGCCGGTGGTGCCGCTGGGCGACGTCGAGGCCGTGCGCGACATCGTGAGCCGGATCGTGCGCTGCGCGCGCGGCGGCAGCCCGCTCGCCCAGGTCGACGCCTCGGCGGCCGTGCATCATCTGCTGGTGGCGTTGCGGCGGGCCGCCGACAGCACCCCCGATGACGGCCCCCTGCTGGAGGCGCTGGCGCAGGACGCCCTGCTGCCGCTCAGCGTCGCCGAGATCGCGGCCCGCCGCGGGATGACGCTGCCCGAACTCCGCACCGCCGTGCGCCGGAGCACCGAGACCGGGCTGAAGGATCACCTGCTGACCCTCCGCCTCAACCGCGCCAAGGAACTCCTCGCCACCACACGGATGCCGGTGCAGGAGGTGGCGCAGGCGATCGGTTACGAGGACGCCGCCTACTTCAGCAGGCTCTTCACCCGCCGGGCCGGCGTCTCCCCCGCGCGCTTCCGCGAGTCGCGCGTCCAGGCCGTCCCCGGCGGCTGGAGTTCGCGCGTTCCCCCGGCCGACGACCCGCCGTTGGTACCCCACTGACCGCCTTGGACTTCCGCACCGGACCGCTTGGACTTTCCGCGCAATATGCGCATGACCGACGCTTGAAGTTGACTGAAAGCGTTGACTTACGCGCAATAACGTTCATAGCATCGGCGACCGCCCCGCCAACTGTGGTGCGGGTCACCCTTGGGAGAGAGTCATGCGGACCCTGCCTCTTCTCGGCGCCGCGGCCTTGGCCGTGGCGGCGACCACGGTGGTACCGGTGTCGTCCGACGCCGCGCCGCCGGACGCGACGTACACCATCACGGTCGACGCCAAGAAGTCGTTCAGCCCGACCACCGACACCCCGGCGAGTACCTATGTCGACAAGGACGGCACGTTCTACTTCCAGCAGGCGGCCGCGCTCTACGGCGCGGACCAGCCGCGGGAATGGGACTTCTACAGCGGACGCGATTTCGACAGCTTCACCAAGAACCCGATCAGTTCGGCGGTGAACCCGGCGAATCCCGCCGACCGCAACGACGACACCACCTGGCGCTGCAACAACAGCCCCACCGGCAAGGAATCCACCGATCCGCCCGCCGGGTCGGGTTATTCGCAGCGCAATTTCTGCGATCTCGTCGGTACCTGGGTCGATCCGGACACCGGCGACTGGTACGGCCTGATCCACAACGAGTTCACCCCCGAACCGTTCGGCGCGTACTCGTTCTCCCACTACGACGCGATCGACATGGCCGTCTCGAAGGACCAGGGCAAGACCTGGACCATCAAGGACCACGCGATCACTTCGCCGTACAGCACGAAACGCGGTGACACGGCGGCGTTCCCGCATCAGACGTTCGACTACGGCGACGGCGACCCGCGCCTGTTCGTCGACACCGCTTCCGGCTATTTCTACGTCTACTACGGCTCGCGCATCGTGCCGAAGGCCGGCGCGGGCGGCCCGATGACCGGGCTGGCGCACGTCGCGCGTTCGCCGATCTCGGCCAAGATGGCGTCCGGCTCGTGGCAGAAGTGGTTCGACGGCGACTGGAGCCAGCCCGGCGTCGGCGGCCGCGAGAGCAACATGGTCCCTGTGTCCGCCGCGGGCGACACCGGTTACACACCCGTCGCGGACGACTACGACCCGGCCAACACCGGCAACGTCACCCAGCAGATCGCCGCGGGACAGCTGCCGAAGAAGTCGGACCTGTTCATCATGAACATCGCCTACAACGCGCATCTCGGGCTCTACATCGGCGCTCCGGAGGCCGTGGACAGCGTCGTGCCCCAGCGCTACTACGTGACCGACGATCTGACGACGCAGAAATGGCGTCTCATCGGCGACACCGGGAGCTACACCAACCAGTCGTGGTACCGCTGGTTCGTCGACGCGGCGAACAAGACGAACTCGACCATCATCGGCAAGCAGTTCCGGTCGTACTGCGCGGTGGCCTGCTCGAACAACGCGGGCGGCGAGTACACCACGCAGACCATCACTTCGTCGGCGCCCGCACCGTCCCCTGTGGACACTTCGCGCAAGTACCGGATCGGTCTCGGGGACGGCCGGGTTCTCGCGCAGGGCACCGGAACCGCGACGACGTCGGTCGCGGCCACGACCGGATCCGACCGCGAGGCGTGGCAGTTCTCTTCCGACGGCGACGGCTCGTACCGCATCGCCAACGCCGCCACGGGCCAGCTCCTCGGCGTCGACACCGTGCAGGCGGGCCGGGCGTGGGGCGCGAAACCGACCGTGACGTCGGCTTCGACGGTCGGGCAGCAGTGGTTCGTCATCCCGTCCACTGTGGACAAGGGGTCCTTCCGGCTGGTGAACCGGTACAGCGGCCTCGTGCTCGGCCTGTCCGGCAAGACCTCACGCCTGGCGGAGACCACTCCGCTGCGCTCCTGGACCGACACCACCGGGAACACGGTCGGCGGCGGCCGGACCGCCGCCGAGCAGACACTGAAGTTCACCGACGCCGGCGTGGGCACCCTCGACGGCGTCCACACCCTGGCCGCGTCCGGCAAGAACCTCGACGACCCGGACTCGTCGACCGCCGCCGGAACCCCGCTGGTCACCTGGACGCCGAACCAGGGCGCCAACCAGAAGTGGCTGTTCACCAGGCAGTCCGACGGCTCCTACACGCTGACCAACGCGCATTCGAAACTGTGTGCCGACGTCGAAGGCGGGGCCACCACCGCGGGCGCGCGCGTCATCCAATGGACGTGCACCGGCGGGGCCAACCAGCGCTGGAACGCGACGAAACAGCCCAACGGCACCTACAAGATCGCCAGTGTCCGCTCGGGTCTGCTGCTGACCACGGCGTCCACTTCGGACGGTTCGGCCGTGACGCAACGGGCCGACACGGGCTCCGCGCTGCAAGCGTGGGCCATCGGCTGACCCCGCGTGGCCCGCTCCGTCGGGGGCGGGCCACCGGGTTGCGTTTGTGTGGCACATCACACTCTCACTGCACGTCCATGATCCGCAACCGTCTCCCTGCATGAGAACACTTTCGGTGAAAAGTTCACCGAGAGCGTGGGAGGGAGAACACCATGAAGCACACCGGCATCATCCGCACCACCACCATCACGGGCGTCGTCGCGGCGCTGAGCCTGGCTGCCATCGTCCCGGCGCTGGCGAGCCCGGCTTCCGCCGACCCGGTCACCACCGTGGCCGACCTCGACGGCGACGGGGAGATCGAGACCGTCACCGCGCAGCTCACCGGACCCGACGACCAGGTCATCTCGGCCACCGTGCACGGCACCTTCACGTCGATCCACCTGGGCGCCGACAGCTCCGTGCCGCTGGCGGCCCCGCGCGTCACCGACCTCAACGGGGACGGCCGCGCGGAACTGATCGTCACCCAGTCCGTCGGCGCCAACACCACGTTCTTCACCGCGCTGCACTACGACGGCCGCAACCTCGCCCAGGTCGTCGGCGACGACGACAAGCCGCTGTCGGTCGCCGAAGGCGGTGGCATCGCCGCCCACCTGGGTTACCAGTGCACCCCGCTCGACGGCGGCGGCCGCACCTTCGAAACCGTCGCGGCCGAGGCCGACGACGTCGGCGCCGACCCGCTCACCTATTCGGGCACCCGCACCGTCTACACCCTTCGCGACGGCGCGCTGACCACGCAGAAGACCATCCCGATCACGAGCCGTCCGGTGACCGACCCAGTGCTGGGCACCGACGCCGCGAGCTGCGACCAGCCCGGCGCCTGACGGCCCGTGCGCCGACACGGAACTCGCGTGATCGGGAGCCGCACTCGCGTGATCGAAGCCGGAACTCACGAGTTCCGCTTTCCATCACGCGAGTTACGTCTTCAATCACGCGAGTTCCGGGTTGAGTCGATGCCGCCGGGCACGTCGCGAAAGCCACTTTGGGGACCTCAGACGTCCCGAAAGTGGCTTTCGCGACATGAACTCCGTCCCCAAGCGGCTAAGGCGCGTAGGTCAGGCAGTTGGCGGCGTGGTCACCCTCGCCCGGTCCCACCCGGACACTCGAAGCGGTGCATTCCAGTGCGGAATTGTGGCGACAGTCGGACCGGGAGCAGGCGCCCACCTGCGCGGTCACTCGATCGAGTCCGCCCTTGGTATTGAGCGGGACGAACGTTCCGCAATCGGCCGAACCATTGCCGCCGCCCACCGTGATGGCGAAAGCGTGACAGCCGTCGTGGTTGTACGAACATCCGCTGACCGTGCATTCGTGGACGGCGGGCATTTCGGTGGTGGTCATAACGACTCCTGTACTTCGTGGTGGTGGTGTCGTTCGGTATGACCAGGGTTACACCGGCCCGATGCGGCGGCAATTCGGGGAAATTCATTCACGTCCGGCGAGCAGCCGGTCCAGCCAGGAATCGCGGGCGGCGAGACACGATCGGGCGACGGCCGTTTCCGGTGCGAGATCGTAAAAGCCGTGGAACGCGCCGCCCCAGACGTGCAATTCCGCCTCTCCCCCGGCCGCCCAGATCGCGCTCGCGTAGGCCACGGCCTCGTCGCGGAACACCTCGGCGGCGGCGACGTCGATGAACGTCGGCGGCAGTCCGCCGAGATCCGTCGCGCGGGCCGGGGCGGCATACGGGGAGACGTCGGGGCCGCCTCGCCGGTCGCCGAGGACCATCGTCCACGCCGTCAGGTTGCTCGTCCGATCCCAGACGCCGACGCCGTCGTACCGGCGCGCGGACCCGGTGTCGTTCCGGTCGTCGATCATCGGGCACTGGAGCAGCTGGCCGCACAGCGCCGGCCCGCCGCGGTCGCGCGCCAGCAGCGTGACCCCGGCGGCGAGGCCACCTCCGCCGCTGCCGCCGAAGACGACCAGCTTGCCAGGGTCGAAGCCCAGCTCGTCCGCGTGCGCGGCCATCCACTCCAGGCCGGCGTAGCAGTCCTCCACCGGCACCGGATCCGGATGTTCGGGCGCGCGGCGGAATTCGACGGTGACCGAGACGGCGTCGTACTTCATCGCCCATTCGACGAGCGGCCCCACCGACGCGAACCGGTCGCCCATCACCATTCCGCCGCCGTGCACGTGATAGATCCCCGGCCCGCCGCCGCGATGATCCCGGCGCGCGATGACCGAAACGGTGATTTCCGCGCCGCCGTATCCGGGGATCGTGTGATCGGTCCAGGTGACCGGGCGATCGCCGATCTGTTCTTCGATCGTCGGGAACGGCAACGCCCGGTACCGCTCCAGCTGATCCGCCGTCATGCCGACCGGCACGTTGCCCTTCAGCGCGGGCAGGACGGCGGCGAGTTCGGGATCGTATGCGGGTTCCACCATCCGCGTGAGTTTAGAGGTCGATGTCCAACCTCGAAGACGCACGCGAGACACAGCAGTACATCCGCCCGTCCGGCGCGCCGATGTCGTCGCGGTGCTCCGGTTCCCCACCGACGACGCGGATCTCGCAACTCCCGCAAACGCCTTCACGGCACCCGGACGGGATCCGGAACCCCGCGTGGTTCAAGGCGTCCAGCAAGGATTCCTCCGCGGCGACCGGCACCGTCCGGCCCGAACGAACGCAGTGCGCCTCGAAAGGCACATCGGGCGCGAATTCCCTGGCCACCGGCCGGAACCGTTCGAGGTGAAGGCGGTGCGCGGGAAACGCCGCCTCCGCCGCGTCGAGCATCGACGCGGGGCCGCAGCAGTAGACCAGCGCGTCCGGGCCGAGTCCGGCCGCCAACGCGGCGAAATCGGGTCTGCCGTCCGTGTGCAGGCGCACCCTGTCGCCGTACGCCGCCTTGAGTTCGGCGGCGAACGGCATGGTCGCTTCGGACCGGCCGACGTACACCAACCTGGCCGAGTCACCCGCCGCCGCGAGCATCGGCAGGATGGGCGTGATGCCGATCCCGCCCGCGATGAACAGGTACTCCGGGGCGGGCAGCAATGGGAAGTTGTTGCGGGGCAACGAGACATCGAGGGTCCGGCCCGCGCGCAGGAACAGGTGGACGTATTCCGAACCGCCCCGGCTCAGCCGGTCGTGACGGACGGCGACCCGGTAGCTGCCGCGATCCGCCGGGTCCCCGCACAGGGAATACTGCCGGGTCAGCCAATTCGGCAGGGACAGATCGACATGCGCGCCCGGCTCCCAGGGCGCCAACGGTCCCTCGGCGCCGCGCAGTACGAGCGAGACGACATCCTCGGCGACCGGTTCCACACGGTCGAGCACGGTCTTCTGCGTCAACGGGATCACCTCAGTACAACTGCCGGTAGCCGGTCTCGAGCATGGTCTGCAGCACCGCGGGATCGACGCCGGGACCCATCTGCTCGGCGGCGACCTCGCCGACGGACGGCAATTCGTCGGCCAGCGCCTGACTCGCGGGATCCCAGAGCCGGGACCGGATCAGCGCGCGGCCGCAGTGGAAGAAGGTCTCCACCACGTCCACGACGATCGCCAGAATCGCCGGTTTGCCTTCGGTGCGCATCCTGGCGAGCACGTCCGGCTCGTCGGTGGGATAGGCGCGGCCGTTGACCCGGAACACCTCCCGCACGCCGGGGACCACGAACATCAGGCCGATGCCGTCGTTCTCCGCGAGATTGCGGAACGAGTCGGCGAGTTTGTTGCCCGGCCGGTCGGGGATCGCCAGGGTGCGCTCGTCGAGCACCTTCACGAAGCCGGGGTAGTCGCCGCGCGGCGAGCAGTCGGGCAGGCCCGTCGCGTCCGACGTCGCCATCGCCATGAAGGGGGCATGGGCGATGAACCGGTGGCCGTGCCGGTCGATCCGGTCGTGGACCTTGGCCCTGATCATGGCCTCCGGCTCCCCCAGCCGGGCACGGACCTCTTCGGGCGACAGCCTGCGCGGACGCGTATCAGTGCTGGTCATGGCACAATTATGAGCAATTGTTCAGCCCGCTCGCTACTCGCTTTCGCGCCGCTTCACCGGGAGTGTCATGACGTCGGAGCAACGACGGATTCAGCCACGTAAACAGCCTCGCCAGGTCCGGGCCGAGCTCACCAGGCAGCGCATCCTCACCGCGGCTGCTCACGTTTTCGCCGAGTTCGGGTACGCCGCCGGGACGACGAACCGGATCGCCGAACGGGCCCGGATCTCGATCGGTTCGCTGTATCAGTACTACCCGAACAAGGACGCGATCCTGGCCGAGCTGCTGACCCGCCACCTCGACGGCGACCGGGCCACCGAGACGCTGCGCCGGTACAAGGAATCACCGGAGCCGCTCGAAACCGTCATCCGGGATTTCGTGCACACGGTGATCGAGAACCATCTCGACGATCCGCGGCTGCTGCAGATCATGATCGAGCAGGCGCCCCGTTCCGGCGAACTGCTGGACCGCATCACCCGGCTGGAATGGGAGATGATCGGCGATCTGCGGGAACTGCTCCACGGCCACCCCGAAGTCCGCGTGCGGGACAAGGACACCGCCGCCCGGCTCGTCGCGTCGACCGTGGAGCTGACCGTGCACCAGCTCATCGCCTCGCCCGGCTCCATCGACGTCACGCGCCTCGAGAACGAGCTGGTGGCGATGATCACCGGTTACCTCCGGGCCTGATTTCCGGGGTTGACCAGGCGATGAGCGGGTATCCACCGGTGTGAGCCGACTTGGGGACAGCGTGCGCGGCCTCACCGCCCGGTGGCGGCGGCGAGGCGGCGCACTCGCGCTGATCTGGACATTGATCACCTTCGGCCTGGTCACGATGCTGTGGGTGTCCGGCTTCCGGGCGTGGCCGGTGTACCTGACCGCGGCACCGGGCGCCGTCGTCACCGTCCTGCTGTGGATCGGTGTCGCGCGCACTCGCCGCCGGAGGGTCGTCGAGAAACAGCCGAGCGGTTGAGCTACTTCGTCGCGCGCATGGCCAGCTGGTCGAACTCGCGATCCGGCAGGGTCCTGTTGAGCTCCAGGAGCTGCTCGGCGAGGTGACCGACGGCGTACCGCGTCTCCGGCTTCTCGGCCTCGATGGCGCGGCGGATGGCGTCCACGACCACGGAAGGGTCGGAGCCGTCGCTGAGCCCGGTTTCCCCGTGCCGCGCCATGGCTTCCGCCATCTCGCGGTAAGCCCCGTGACCGGAATTCTCCCTCAGCTGTGCGGAAGTCTGGTCTTCGAACTCGGTTTTGATGATGCCCGGCTGGATGATGACGACGTCGATGCCGAAGGGCTCGACCTCCATCCGGAGCGTGTCGGAGAAGGCTTCGAGCGCATGCTTGGACGCGTAGTACCAAGCGCCGAACGGCAAGGAGATCTCGCCGCCGATCGACGAGACGTTGACGATCGTGCCGGATCGCCTGCCCCGCATGGCGGGCAGGACGAGCTGAACGAGCCTGGCGGGCGCGAGGAGATTGACTTCGAGCTGGTCGCGCGCGCTGTCGAGCGGCACGTCCTCGACGGCGCCGTGCAGCACGGTCCCCGCGTTGTTGACCAGCACGTCGATTCGTTGCCGCTCGTCGAGAACGGTGCCGACCGCTCGGCGGAGATCGTCCTCGTTCCGAGCGTCCATCTTGAGCACCTGACCGCCCGCCGCGCGGAGGTCGTCCATCTTCTCCACACGCCTCGCGGCGCCGTAGACGATGTGCCCGGCGCGCAGGAGTTCCAGCGCGGTGGCGTGGCCGATCCCCGACGAAGCTCCGGTGACCAGGCATACCTTGGCCGTCATTCCGGGTGCACCTCCTGATTTCTTCGCTTACAAAGAAACCGTAGGCTCATTTTTCCTACTGCTGCAACATAGAAACTAGAATCGATGCAATGACCATGACACTGAATGCACCGGAGGACGGGTGCCGGGAAACCGTTTGACCCGCGACGAACGCGGGCAGATCGCGTCGGGGCTGGCGGCGGGGCTCGCCTACGCCGAGATCGCCCGCCGGATGGACCGCCCCAAATCGACCGTGATCCGTGAGGTGGCACGCAACGGCGGCGCCCACGGTTACCGGGCGGATCAGGCGCAGCAGGCGACGCGATGGCGGGCGCGCCGCCGCAAACCCGGCCCGGCGCCGGAAAAACCACAACCCCCGGAAACGCTGCGCGACTTCGAAACAGAATTCGCCGAAACGATGGCCGCGACCGGCGTACCGGCGATGATGGCCAGGGTTCTGGCGTGCCTGTTCACCGCGGATTCCGGTGGCGCTACCGCCGCCGAACTGGTGGCCGGGCTGGAGGTCAGCCCCGCGTCGGTGTCCAAGGCCGTCGGCTGGCTCGAACAACGCGGCCTGATCACTCGCGAGCGTGACGGCAGACGGCAGCGATACGTCATCGACGACGACTTCGGCTACCGCGCCTGGCAGACGAGTCTCGAAGCGATGACCCAATGGGCCGAGGTCACCCGGCGAGGTGCCGCCCTGCTCGACGGCCCGGCGGGCGCCCGGCTGGACGCCACCAGCCGGTTCTTCCGGCATCTGCGCGAGGACATGGGCGAGGCGGCCGAACACTGGCGCCGGACCGGCCCACGCTGACGGGGCGGGCGACCGAAGCCGCCCGCCCGTCCGGAACGTCGTGGCGTCACCCACGCTTGAATTCCTCCCAGGTCACCTTCTTCACCTTGGGGCCGTCGTCCTTGGCGTGGCTCGCCAGCCCGTTGAGGCCCTTGAAGTAGTCACCGGCCTGGGCCTGCGCCTGCGGCGACATGTCGGTGTCGCTGATCGCGATGCCGTGGATGTGCTCGACCCAGTCGCCCTGGCTCGGCGTGCGGTGCCACGCGGCGAACCCGACCTCGCGCAGCGCCTTCACCGCGGCGGTCTTGTTCGGGAGGTTGTTCACCAAGATGTCGACCGCGCCGCCGCCGTCGTGCGTACCGCCCGAAGCGCCCACCCCGCCGGCGTTGTACGAGCCCTGCGTGATGGTGAACTTGACCCCGGCCTTCTTCTCCGCGGCCGCGATCATGTCGGCCGTGCGCTTGTTGACCGTCTTGCCGTCCAGGCTGGTCTTCGAGCCGACGCCGATCGGCGCGGTCACCGTGTAGCGGCCCTTGCCCAGTTCGGTCAGCGAGCCCTTGCCCGGCAGACCGCTCGCGGCGAGGCCGCTGTGCCCGAGCGACTTCTGGTACTTCTGGTACGCGGTCACCGTCGAGGTGCCGAAGTGCCCGTCGACCTGCTTCTTGTCGAGCAGGTTCTTCGCGGCCAGCGCCTGCTCGACCACCTTGACGCTCTCCCCGGAACCCGGCGTGATCGACTGGTCGGCCTTGTACGGATCCCACATGGCCGCCTTGACCACGGCCTCCATGTTGACCGAGGGTGCGGCCACCGCGGGCTGTGCCGCCGTCATCCCCAGCGTGGCCCCGGACAGAGCGGCGAACATCGCGGCGGTTGCCACCTTGCGCATGACTGCTCCTTCACTCGATGGCTGCTCCCCGTGAGCAGCTCATGACCGACACTGGCCCGGAAGCGGTGTCACCCGGAACCGCCTGTACACAACGTCTGACGTCAAAAACCGCAGGTTGACAGCGTTTGACAGCGCCTGCGGCGGGCCGCTTCCGCTGGTCGGCGCGGCGATCCGGACACTCTTCGCGATATAGTCACCAAGCCGCGAAGAGTGACGAAAAGCGTTGTCACGGTGGACACGATCGCGAGGGGGAGCGTGCCGGAACCGCGAACAGGAGAACGGGCGCCGGAGCTCGAAGCGTTCATGGAGGAGCTGCGGAAGCTCCGGACGCGAGCCGGGGAGCCGTCCTTCCGGAAGATGGCCGCGAAGTCCGGCGCGGTGTCCCACGCGACCCTGCATCTCACCGTCACCGGCAAGCGGTTGCAGCCGTGGGAGACGGTCCGGGAGTTCGTCCGCGCCTGCGACGGTGACGAAGAGGAATGGCACGCCCGATGGCAGGGTGTCCAGCTCGTGCTCGCCGCGGATCGCGAACCGGATCCCGCGCCGCGGTCGCGGTCCAAACTCCTCTTGGTGACGCTCGCCCTCGTCGCCGTCGCCGCGATCGCCGCCGTCGTGGTCGTCCTGCTGCCGGACGCGCAGGAGCCGTCCGTGCCGCCCCATCCCGGTGACGCGAGCAAGTTCGTCGCCGACGTCACCATCCCCGACGACACCGTGGTCAAACCGGGCAGCCAGTTCGTGAAGGTGTGGGAGCTCAAGAACACCGGCACCGTCGAATGGCGGAAGCGGTATCTGCGCCGCACCGACCTCCCGGTCGCGCCCGGCGCCTGCCGCACCCCGGACCGGATCCCGGTCAACGACACCGCCCCGCAGGGAAACGTCCAGGTGACGGTCACCGTGAGCGCCCCGCCGACCGCGCCCGCCGACTGCAAGGTCTTCTGGAAGATGGTCGACGAGGAGAACCAGGAACTCTTCCCGGCCAGCAGGCCGATCTACTTCTCGGTGCTCGTGCGCGCCTGAGCCGTTTTCGCGTGCCCCGAGGCGGAACTCAGGTGATTGAAAGCGGAACTCACGTGATTGAAAGCGGAACTCGCGTGTCCGGACGGCGATCACGCGGCGGATCCGGTTCCCCGCGTGTTCGCCTCCCAATCACGCGAGTTCGCCCTTCAATCACGCGAGTTCGCCGTGCAATCACGCGAGTTACGCCTCTGATCACGCATGAGACGCGCCTGAGCCCGGGGAAAACACCTCGTTCGGCCGGAAAAGTGCGCTAGCCGCCGCTTTCCGGGCTCCCTACGCTGAATTCCGCGCACGAGAACCACAAACGGCCTCGGGAGACTCCAGTGAGAGCAACGAGAATCGTGTTCTGCGCCCTGTTCGCCCTCGGCGCCGCCTGTCTTTCCCCCGCGGCGTCGGCGGCGCAAAACGCGTTCACCCTGTCCAGCACCGCGTTCGCCAACGGCGGCCTCATACCCAAGGTGCACGAGTGCACCAGCGGCGGCGGGAACGATCCGGCCAAGAAGAACGAGTCGCCACCGCTGGCCTGGTCGGGCGCTCCCGCCGCGGCGAAGAGCTACGCGATCGTCATGCGCGACCTCGACAACGCCAACCTCATCCACTGGGTCATCTACGACATCCCGGCATCCACGGCCTCGCTCCCCCAGAACGTCCAGCACGTCTACCGGCCGCCGGTGCCCGCCGGCTCCAGGCAGGTCTACTACCGCGGCAGCGCCAGCCTCTACGGCTACCAGGGCCCGTGCTCGCCCTCGACCGTGAACACCTACGAGTTCGTCGTGCACGCTCTCGACCGCGCTTCGCTCACCGGCCTGAACTCAGGTTCGTCGACCCAGGCCGCCGCCAGGGCGATCACCGCGGCTTCGATCGGTTCGGCGAGGATCACCGGCGAGTCGTAAGTCCCCTGGTCACCCGTGGCAAAATCGGCCCAATGCGGATCGGGATGCTGGGGCCCTTCGAGGTGCACACGCACGACGGCGGGCTCGCCGACGTGCCGGGCGCACGGCTGCGCGGGCTGTTGATCGCCCTCGCGCTCGAGCCGGGCCGGGTGGTCCCGAAAGCGTCGCTCGTGGACTGGATCTGGGGCGAGCAGCCCCCGGCCGACGCGACGAACGCCTTGCAGCGCTTGGTTTCCCGGCTGCGGAAGGTGCTCCCGGACGGCGTCGTCGAGGGACAGACCGACGGCTACCGGCTGAAGGTGACGCCCGAAGACGTCGACGCCGTGCGCTTCGAGCGGCTCATCGAGCAGGCCCGCGGCGACGAGGAGCCGAGGCGGCTGCGCGAGGCGCTCGGGCTGTGGCGCGGGGCGGCCATGCAGGACGTCGGCCTGCAGGACAGTGGCGCGTTCGACGCCGCGGTCACCCGGCTCGAAGGGCTTCGCCTGACGGCGCTGGAGGACCGGTTCGACGCGGAACTCGACCTCGGGCACGGCGCGAACCTGGTCACCGAGCTGACCGATCTGGTGGCCGCGCACCCGCTGCGCGAGCGGCTCGTCGCCGCGTTGCTGCGGGCCCTCGCGGCGACCGGCCGCGACACCGAAGCGCTGCTCGTCTACCAGCGCACGAGGGAAGCACTGGCCGACGCGCTCGGCGTCGACCCCTCGCCGGAACTGTCCGCAGTGCACGTCCAGCTGCTGCGGGGCGAGCTGGGACGGCGCGAGGAGAACCGCAAGACCAACGTGCGCGCCGAGCTGACCAGCTTCGTCGGCAAGGACGACGACGTCGCCAAGGTCCGCGAGCTCGTCGCCGAGCACCGGCTCACCACCCTGATCGGGCCCGGCGGTTCGGGGAAGACCAGGCTGGCCACGGAAACCGCGCGCACCGTACTCGGCGACCTCCCGGACGGGGCGTGGCTGGTGGAGCTCGCGGCCATCGGCCCGGACGATGACGTAGCTCAAGCGACGCTCGCGGCGCTGGGCCTGCGGGACGCGCTGCTCGGCGACTCTTCCAACGCCGAACCCGCCGAGCGGGTCGTCGCCGCGATCCGCGATCGGGAAGTCCTGCTGATCCTGGACAACTGCGAGCACGTGATCGAGGCGGCCGCCGCCTTCGCCCATCGGGTGCTCGGGGAATGCCGTCGTCTCCGGATCCTGGCGACGAGCCGGGAGCCGCTCGGCATCACCGGCGAGACGCTGTGGCACGTCGTGCCGCTTGCCGTCCCGGACCGGCACGCCGCCCCCGGCGAGATCGAAGCCTCCCCCGCCGTCCGGTTGCTGCGGGACCGGGCGAGCGCGGTGCGCAAGGATTTCGTGGCCGACAAGAGCACTCTCGACACGATGGCGCGTGTGTGCCGGATCCTGGACGGGATGCCGCTGGCGATCGAACTGGCCGCGGCCAGGCTGCGCACGATGTCCGTCGAGCAGCTCGCGAACCGGCTCGACGACCGGTTCCGCCTGCTCACCGGCGGCAGCCGGACCGCGCTGCCCCGGCACCGGACGTTGCGCGCCATGGTCGACTGGAGCTGGGAGCTGCTGTCCGACGCCGAACGGACGGTCCTGTGCCGTCTTTCGGTGTTCTCGGGCGGGGCGAGCCTGGAAGCGGCCGAGCGGGTCTGCGTCAGCGAGGCCGTCGAGGAGTACGAGGTCCTCGAACTGCTCACCGCGCTGACCGAGAAATCGTTGCTGGTCTCCGCGGGCGACGAGGCTCCGCGCTACCGGATGCTCGGCACGATCAAGGAGTACGCCGCGCAACGGCTCGCCGAGGCGGACGGAACGCTGCTGGCACGCCACGCGCATCTCGCGTATTTCACCGGCCTCGCCGAGGCCGCCGAGCCGATGCTCCGCCAGGCCGAGCAGCTGGAATGGCTCGCCAAGCTCAACGCCGAGCACGACAACATCACCGCCGCGATGCGCGGCGCCCTCACGGCGGGCGAAGCGCCGGAAGCGATGCGGCTCGCGGCGGCCTGCGGCTGGTACTGGTGGCTCAGCGGGCACCGCACGGAAGGCATGGAACTGGTCAGCGCGGCCGTCAAAACGCCGGGCGAGGTACCGGAAGAGATCGCGGCCGTCGTGTACGGGCTCGTCTCGCTCTTCGTGAGCTCCGGTTTCGCCGACGAACACACCGCGGCGAAGTGGATCCACGAGTCGTACCGGCTGGGCACGCGCACCGAGAAGAAGCATCCGCTGCTGGGCCTCGTCGTCCCGCTGGAACGCATGCTGGCGGGTGAAGACGCGCTGTCCGCGTGGGAACCGGTGCTGGCGGACGAAAACCCCTGGGTCCGCGCGCTGGGCAGGCTGCACCTCGGCAAGATGCGGGTCTCGCTCGGCCATCCCGGCCGGGAGGCGGACGAATACCTCGAGGGGGCGCTCGCGGAGTTCCGGGCCATCGGCGAACGGTTCGGGATCTCGTTCGCCCTGACCGAATTGGCGGACCGGCTCGCCACGCGCGGCGAGTTCGCCACCGCGTGCGAGTACTACGAACAGGCGGTCACGGTGGTGACCGAGGTCGGTTCCGTCGAGGACCTGATCCGGCTGCGGTCGCGGCAGGCACAGCTGTTCTGGCTGATGGGCGACGAAGAGGCCAGCGCGGCCGCCGCGGCCGATGCGGAACGGCGTGCCGAGCGGGTCACCTGGCCGGGCGCCCTGGGCATGTTCGCCCTTTCGCAGGCGGAACTCGCCCACTGGCGCGGTGAAACCGAGGAAGCGGCGAAGCAGCTCGACTTCGCGACGACCGTGATGGGCGACGAAGCGGGATTGGGACACGTCCGCGCCATCACCCACGACCTTCGCGGCTACTTCACCGACGATCCCGGCCGGTCCCGTGACCACCGGGAATCGGCCTATCAGGCGGCACGTGAAGTGCAGTACCAGCCCTTGATCGCCCACGTGCTCGTCGGGATCGCCGATCTGGCCCTGCGCCAGGACGATCCCGAACAGGCCGCGCGGCTGCTCGGGGCGGCCGACGAACTGCGCGGGCTGCCGGACCGGTCCCGTCCTGACGTGACCCGCGTCGAGGAGACAGCGCTGCGCCGCCTCGGCGAAGCGAAGTTCGCGGAGGCGGCGCGAGAAGGCGCTGCGACGGACTGGAAACAGCTGGCCGAGGTCACGCTCGCTTCTTGAACGTCGAGGACGCCCACAGGTATCCGGCGAGCGCGATCCCGGCGCACCAGCCCAGCGCTGGGAGCACGTCGCCCGCGGCCGGTGCCCCGTTGAGAAGCCCGCGCAAGGTCTCGATGATCGGCGTGAAGGGCTGGTACTCCGCGAACTCCCGGAGTCCCGGTCCCATCTTCTCGGCGGGCACGATCGCGCTGCTGAAGAACGGCAGCATGACCAGCGGAACCGAGGCCATTCCCGCGGTTTCCGGGGATTTCGCCGCCAGTCCCAGCGCAACCGTGAGCCAGGCCGCCGCGAAACCGAGCAGGACGACGATGCCGACCACGCCGAGCCAGTCGAGGAAACCGGCCGCCGGCGAGAAGCCCAGCAGGAAGGCCACCCCGGTGAGCGCCGCGATGGCGACCAGGTTGGTCAGCACGCTGGCGATGACGTGCCCGGTCAGCACGGCGCCGCGGGAGACGTCCATGACCTTGAACCGGTTGATGATGCCCTTGGTCATGTCGGAGTTCACCGCGGTCGCGGTGGCCCCGAGCCCGTAGCAGACGGCCAGCAGCATCAAACCCGGTGTCGCGTAGTCGATGTAGTCGACGCCGACGCTGAACGCGTCCCCGAAGACGTAGACGAACATCAGCATCATCACCACCGGCATCAGGATCGCGTTGAACACCGAGGTCGGATTGCGGACGAGGTGTTTGAAGTTACGGCGCAACATCACCGTCGAGGGGGAGTTCATCGGGCTGCCTCCGTGTCGTGGCCGGTCAGGGCGAGGAAAACGTCATCGAGATCAGGGGTGTGGACGGAGAACTCCTCGGCGGCGATCGAGTACTCGTCGAGCCGGTCGAGCAGCGAGCGCAGGGATTTCGTCCCGGCGTCGCTGGGGATCCGCAGGTCGAGTTCCTCGTCGTCGCGAGTGGCGCCGGGGAAGATCCGCGCCGCCGCGTCGAGTTCGGCGACGGTGGTGAAGTGGAGCCGGACGTGCGTGCCGGGCATCCGGCGCTTGAGCTCGGCGGGCGTGCCCTGTGCGACCAGGCGGCCCTGGTCGAGGACCGCGATCCGGTCGGCGAGCTGGTCGGCTTCCTCGAGGTACTGGGTGGTGAGGAAGACGGTCACGCCGCCCGCCACCAGCTCGCGGATGATCGACCACATCGTGCGACGGCTGCGCGGGTCCAGGCCCGTGGTGGGCTCGTCGAGGAAGATGATCCGCGGATCGCCGACGAGCGTCATCGCCAGATCCAGCTTCCGGCGCATACCGCCGGAGTAGGTCGACGCCGGCTTGCGCGCCGATTCCACCAGGTCGAAGCGTTCCAGCAGCTCGGACACGACGTTCTTGCCCGCTTTCCCGCGGCTCAGGTCCACCATCAGCTGGAGGTTCTCCTGGCCGGTCAGCAGTTCGTCGACCGCCGCGAACTGGCCGGTGACGCCGATCGCGGCACGCACCGCCTTGGCCTCGGTCACCAGGTCGTGGCCCGCGACCTTCGCGGTGCCGCCGTCGGCCTTCATCAGGGTGGTCAGCAGGTTCACCGTCGTGGTCTTCCCCGCCCCGTTCGGGCCGAGCAGGGAGAAGATGGTGCCCGCCTGGACTTCGAGGTCTATGCCGTCGAGCACGACCTTGTCGCCGAAGGTCTTGCGCAGTCCGGAGACCGCGATCGCTGTGTCGTTCATGGGCACCACTTTGGGCGGCCGCGCTGACACGGCCCCGCCACGCCGCTGACACGGGTGGTGTCAGCGCCGTGTCAGCCGGATGTCAGGCCTCGCGGGGAGAGTGGCCGTCACAACCACCACGAAAGGCGAAGCGATGACTCAGACGGTTCCCGTCCCGCAGGGCCTCCCGATGGAGCGCGACGCGGGGCCCTTCGACCCGCCCCGCGAGATCACCCGGCTGCGTGAGGCCCGCCCGGTGAGTCCCATGGTCTTCCCCGACGGTCACGAGGGCTGGCTCGTCACCGGCTACGACGAGGTCCGGCAGATGATGGCCGACACCCGCTTCAGCTCGCGCCAGGACATCGGCATCCTGCACGTGCCGTACGAGACGGGGATGCCCACCCCGACCGAACCGTCGCCGCCGATGCCGGGCATGTTCGTCGCGATGGATCCGCCGGACCACGGCCGGCTGCGGAAGCGGCTGACCGGCGCCTTCACCGTGAAGCGGATGAAGCAGCTCGAAGAGCACATCGTCGAGATCACCGAACGGCGGCTGGACGCGATGGCGAACCTGACTCCGCCGATCGACCTGGTCAAGGAGTTCGCGCTGCCGGTGCCGTCGCTGGTGATCTGCGAACTGCTCGGCGTCCCCTACGAGGACCGCGAGAGCTTCCAGGCCAACTCCGCGCAGCTCATGGTCAGGGACCAGACGCTGGAGGAGAAGATGGCCGCGTTCATCGGGATGAACACGTTCCTCACCGAACTGGTCACCCGCAAACGCGAGACGCCCGAGGACGACATCCTGTCCGACCTCGGCCGCCACGAAGACCTCACCATCGAGGAGCTGGCGGGCGCCGCGTTCCTGCTGCTGTTCGCGGGACACGAGACCACCGCGAACATGCTCGCGCTGGGCACCTTCGCGCTCCTGGAGCACCCAGAGCAGCTCGCCGAACTGCGGGCCGACGCGGAGTTGCTCCCCGGCGCCGTCGAAGAACTGCTGCGCTACCTGTCCGTCGCCGACATCTTCTTCCGGTACGCCACGGAGGATCTGGAGCTCGGCGGCGAAACGATCCCCGCGGGATCGACGGTCATCATCTCGCTGCTGGCCGCCAACCGCGATCCGCGGCGGTTCGAAAACCCCGACGCCTTGGACCTGCACCGCAACGCCCGCGGTCTGTTGTCGTTCGGGCACGGCATCCACCAGTGCCTCGGGCAGCAGCTGGCGCGGATCGAGATGCGCGCGGGTTTCGAGGGACTGCTGCGCCGTTTCCCGACGCTCGCGCTGGCCGTGCCCGCCGAGGAGGTCAAGCTGAAGACCGACATGAACATCTACGGCGTGCACGAGCTTCCGGTCACCTGGACTGCGTAGGCCTACCACGCTCGCTCGCCCCTGCAAGTACGTGAAGCCCCCTTCCCTCGGCTGAGCCGAGCGAAGGAGTCCTTCACGCGCAGTCGCAGTGACTGCCGGGACTGGTGGTGTTGCAGGGCCGCGGGTGGCGATCGTGAAGTCTGTGAAGGCCCCCTTCCTTGCGCTAGACGCAGTGAAGGGGGCCTTCATGTACTTGGGGAAGACGTGAAGGACGCCTTCCCTCGGCTGAGCCGAGGAAAGGAGTCCTTCACGCGCGGGCGCGGTGACTGCTGGGAGTAGTGGTGTTGCAGAGCCGCGGGTGGCGATCGACAAGTCCGTGAAGGCATCCTTCCCTACCCTGAAGGTAGGCAAGGATGCCTTCACGGACTTGCGATCAACCGCGGTTGAATAAGTACCCGTATTCATTCCGTTCCACCGATTGTCACCGTTCACAATCCGCCCGCCCGCGATTCTGGGGAACTTCCAGGAAACAACAGGCGCTCCGCTTGGAATGATCACGACATCACTCCTCGAAACCGTTCGGAGACACCATGCGTTCCTTGAGCCGCAGGGCATTGCTGACCGTGCTGGCACTGGCCGTGTCGGCGACGGTGGTCCCGCAGACCGCCGTCGCCGCATCCGCCGCCGCCCCGACCAGTCCGCGCGTGTACGAGAAAGCGGGGCCACACCAGGCGGTCAAGGCGGCGGGCGGTCCGGCGCACACCCTCTACTACCCGGCCGACATCGCCTCGGACGGCACCGAGCATCCCGTGCTGATCTGGGGCAACGGCACGAACGCCACCGTCGACCAGTACGAGCAGCTGTTCACCCATCTCGCGAGCTGGGGTTACGTCGTCGCGGCCGCGAACACCGGCCAGTCGGGGTCCGGCGAGGAGATGCTGGCGGGCGCCCGATACCTGACCGCGGAGAATTCCCGTGCGGGCAGCGTCTTCCAGGGCCGGATCGCCACCGGGAAGATCGCCGCCGCCGGGCATTCGCAAGGCGGGGGCGGCGCGATCGCGGCCGGGGCGGATCCGCTCGTCAAGACCACGCTGCCGATCATGCCCGGACCGCAGGGCAACGTGAACAAGCTGCACGGACCCGCCTTCTTCGTGTCCGGGCAGGCGGACGTCGTCGTGCCCGCCTTCTACGTGCGCAGCCGTTTCCTTGCCTGTGACCAGGTTCCCGCCGTGTACGGCCAGCTGAAGGGCGCCACGCACTTCCTCCAGGGCGACACCCGTTACCGGCTCATCGGCGCCATCACCGCGTGGCTGCGGTTCCACCTCTCCGGTGACCAGAACGCCGAGAGTGTCTTCTACGGCACCGTTTCCGGTCTCGACCAGGACGACGACGGCTGGTCCGCGACCGAGCGGAACAAGAAGGCCGCCTGATGCGCGATCCGTCGGCGAAAAGTGCCCGTTCGGGAAGGAAAGCACGTCGCCGCGCGGACCCGCGCGCCTATACCTTCGAAGGATGACCGAGATCCGCCCGCTGGTGACCTTGTTACGCGAACGGCAGTCCGCTCGGCCGGCGTTCACCGACGAGCACCGGACCCTGACCTTCGGGGAACTGCTGGAGTCGAGCGGCCGCCTGGCGGCGGGGCTCGGGATCGCCCGCGGCGAACGGGTGCTCATCCACGTCGGCGGTCGCGTCGAATTCGCCGAGTACGGCCTGGCGGTGCTGCGGGCGGGCGGGGTCGGCGTTCCGGTGAGCGCGCGGTCGACCGCGGCCGAACTCGCCCGCGTCGCCGACGATTCCGGCGCCGTTCTGCTGATCACGGAAGCCAGGCACGCGGAACTCGCGCGAAAGCTCCGGTTACGAGTGGTGTTCGTCGAGGACGAGCCGTCGCCCCCGCGGGGTGGACCGCGAGACGATCTCGGCCTCGACGAACCCGCTTGGCTGCTCTACACCTCCGGCACGACCGGCCGCCCCAAAGGCGTGCTGACGACCCAGCGCGCGATGCTCTGGTCGTCGGCCGCCTGCTACGGCCCGATGTACGGGATCTCCGGCGAAGACACCGTTCTGTGGCCGCTACCGTTGCACCACGCGTACGCGTTGTCGCTGGCCTTCGCCGGGACGATCGTGCTGGGCACGCACACGAGGATCGTCGACCGCGATCTGCGCGGGGCGCTCACCGCGTTCCCCGGCAGTGTCCTCGCCGGTGTTCCGGCGACGTTTCTGAATCTGCGTCAGGAGGTTCGCGGCGTTCTCCCCGCGCCACGACTGTGCCTCTCCGGAGGCTCGCCGTGCACCGCGCCGACTCGCGCCGCCGTCCGGGAACTGTTCGGCATCGAAGTCCTCGACGGTTACGGCAGCACGGAGACCAGTGGCAAGATCGCCGTCCAGCTCCCCGGCGAGGATCATCTGACACCGGTGCCGGGCATGGAGATCCGCGTCGTCGACGAGCAGATCGAAGTGCGCGGACCCGGCGTGGCGCCGAGCGCCGCGGGGCCGGACGGCTGGTACCGGACCGGTGATGTGGGCGGTCTCGCCGAGGGACGGCTCATCCTCGAAGGCCGCGCCGACGATGTCATCGTGTGCGGCGGCCAGAACGTGCACCCGACGGAGATCGAGGCGGTCATCGCCGAAGTCCCTGGCATCAAAGACGTTCTGGTGACCGGAAGACCCGACGAGGTCCTCGGCGCGGTCCCGGTGGCGTTCCTCGTCTCCGACGAGCCGGATCTCGACGAGGTGCGCCGCCTGTGCCGCCACCGGCTCTCCGCGTACAAGGTTCCGGTCGCCTTCCACCTCGTCGAACGCCTCCCCCGGACACCGTCGGGGAAGGCGCTGCGGAAGGATTTGCGCGTTCCGCCGCCCGAGGTGGAAACGCTGGTGCGCGAGGCGATCGCCGAACTGTGCGACATCGGTGAGCGGTGGCGCGACCGGCCGTTCGCCGAACTGGGCCTGACGTCGGTGAGCGGAGTGCAGTTGCGGCACCGGCTGGCCGAAGCGACCGGATTGCCCCTCCCCCAAGCGCTCGTCTACGACTTCCCGACCCCGGCCGCGGTCATCGCCGAGCTCGAACGGCTTCTGGCCGGGGAAAGCAGACCCGCCACGAGAAGAACCGTCCCCGTTCGCGACGACGAACCGATCGCCGTCGTCGCGACCGCGTGCCGGTTCCCCGGCGGCGTGACCTCGCCCGAAGACCTGTGGAACCTGGTGGCCGGCGGCGTCGACGCGACCGGCGACTTCCCCACCGACCGGGGCTGGGAGCACTCCGTCCGATACGACCCGGACCCCGGCCGGCTCGGCGGTTCCACCACCCGCCGCGGCGGATTCGTGTACGACGCCCTGGATTTCGACCCCGCCCTGTTCGGGATGTCGCCGCGAGAGGCCCTGTCGACCGACCCTCAGCAACGGTTGCTGCTGGAGACGTCGTGGGAGCTGTTCGAACGCGCCGGTCTCGACACCGCCACGCTGCGCGGAAGCGACACCGGGGTGTTCGTCGGCGTGATGAACGAGGACTACGCCAGCCGCTTCGAAGGGCATCGGATGGAGGGGCGGCTGGGCATCGGGTCCTCGCACGCGCTCGCGTCAGGCCGGATCTCCTACACCTTCGGGCTGAACGGCCCGGCGGTCACCGTCGACACCGCCTGCTCCTCGTCGCTGGTGGCACTGCACTGGGCCGTGCGCGCGCTCCGTGCCGGGGAGTGTTCGCTCGCCGTGGCCGGTGGCGCGACGGTGATGTCCTCCCCGCGCACGTTCCTCGAATTCAGCCGCCAGCGCGGCCTTTCGCCGGACGGCCGATGCCGCTCCTACGCGGCGGGCGCCGACGGCACGGCGTGGTCCGAGGGGGCGGGTGTCATCCTCCTGGAGCGGTTGTCGGACGCCCGCCGGAACGGGCATCCGGTGCAGGCGTTGCTCAGTGGTTCGGCCGTCAACTCCGACGGCGCGTCGAACGGGCTGACCGCGCCGAGCGGGCGGGCCCAGCGCGCGGTCGTCGCGTCCGCGCTGGCCGACGCCGGTCTGTCCCCGGCCGACGTCGACGCGGTGGAGGGGCACGGAACGGCCACCCCGATCGGCGATCCGATCGAGGCGGAAGCCCTCATCGCCGCCTACGGTGGCGGACGTGACCGGCCGCTGTGGCTCGGCTCGGTGAAGGCCAACATCGGGCACACCCAGGCCGCGGCGGGCGTCGCCGGGGTGATCAAGATGGTGGAAGCCTTGCGGCACGGGCATTTGCCGCCGTCGCTGTACGCCGACGAGCCGAGCCCTCGCGTCGACTGGTCCGCGGGCGACGTGCGCCTGCTCGCCGAAGGCCGGGAATGGCGTGCCGGACCGAAACCGCGGCACGCCGGGGTCTCCGCGTTCGGGATCGGCGGCACCAACGCGCACGTTCTCGTCTCGGAAGCGCCGCCCTCGCCGGAAAATGGAACGCCTGCGTCTCTCGGAGCGCCGTGGCTGCTGAGCGCCGCCGGAGACGGCGCCCTGCGAGCCGCCGCCTCCCGGTTGCTGGCGACCGTGGGCGGCCGGGACGAAGACGACGTCGCGTTCACCCTCGCAACCCGCTCCGCGCTGGAGCATCGCGCGCTGGTCCCGTCCGGCGATCTCGCCGCGTTGCGCGCCCTCGCCACGGGCGAACGCCGGGGCCGGACCGTGCGCGGACCGGCGGCCGCGGCGTTCCTGTTCAGCGGGCAGGGCGCGCAGCGCGCGGGAATGGGCAAGGAACTGTCGGAGCGGTTCCCGGTGTTCCGCAAGGCGTTCGACGCGGCGTGCGAGGCGCTCGGCGGCGGAGTCCGTGAAGTCGCGTTCGAAGGCGGAGAACTGCTCGACCGGACGGATCACGCGCAAGCCGCCTTGTTCGCCCACGAAGTCGCCCTGTACCGGCTGCTGGAATCCTGGGGTATCCGGCCCGGCGCGGTCGCCGGGCACTCGATCGGCGAGATCGCCGCCGCGCACGTCGCCGGTGTCCTGTCCCTTGAGGACGCCGGAGTCCTCGTGGCCGCGCGCGGCCGTCTGATGGCCGCGTTGCCGCCGGGCGGCGTCATGATCGCCGTCCGGGGCGGCCGAGGCCGAAGTCGCCCCGCTGGTCGGGGAGTTCGCCGACCAGGTCGCGATCGCCGCCGTCAACGGCCCTCGATCCCTTGTGCTGTCCGGAGCCGCGAGCGTGACCGAAGCGATCGCGGCCCAGTGGCCGGGTTCCACGCGCCTGCGCGTCAGTCATGCGTTCCACTCGCCGCTGATCGATCCGATGCTCGCCGAATTCCACGACGTCGCCGCCGGGCTGACCTACCGCGCACCGGAGACGACCCTGATCTCCGGCCTGACCGGCCGCGCGATCACCGGCGTCGACCCGGAGTACTGGGTGCGGCACGCCAGGGAAACGGTCCGGTTCGCCGACGCGCTGGACACCGTCGTCGCGACGGAAACCGCCATCTGCCTGGAGATCGGCCCGTCCGCCGTGCTGAGCAGGGCGGCGGGCGCGGTCCTGCCTACTGTGTCCACTATGGACACTAGCCGGAGCGTCCTGGAGGCGGCGGGCGAGCTGCACACCGCCGGCGTGCCCGTGTCGTGGCGATCCGTCTTCGACGGCAGCGGCGCCCGCCGGGTGACGCTGCCGACGTATCCCTTCCAGCGCGAGCGGTTCTGGCTCGATCCGCAACCGCGCCGGAGCCACGACGGCCATGCGATGCTGGGCCCGGCGCTCGTCGCCCCCGACTCGCCCAGGGTCGTGCACGGCGGCTCGGCGGGCGTCCGCACGCACGGCTGGCTCGCCGACCACGTCGTCGGCGGCGCGACACTGTTCCCGGCCAGTGCCTTCGTCGAACTCGCCGTCCACGCGGGCGGAACGAACGTGGCCGAGCTGACGATCGAGGCACCGCTGCGGCTCGGCCGTACCGAAGACGTCGCGCTCCAAGTGGTCGTGGACGGACCCCGGATCGACATCTACGCCAAGGATTCCGACACCTGGACGCGGCACGCCACCGGCCGTCTGGGGACTTCCGAGGTCTTCGCACAGCCATGGAAGGGCGAGTGGCCGCCTTCCGCCACCGAACCGGTCGACCTGGACCGGGCTTACGCGGCCCTCGACTACGGTCCCGCGTTCCGCGCGGTGACCGGACTGTGGCAGGACGGCGACGAACTGTTCGCCGACATCGCGCTCGCCGAAGACGTCGACGGCCGGTTCGCCCTGCATCCCGTGCTGCTCGACGCGGCGGTGCACACCCTCGCGATGGCCGGAGCGCCCGGAGACGAAGCACGCGTGCCGTTCTTCTGGAGCGGCGTCCACGTGTTCGCCCCCGTCGCGCGCCGGGCGCGAGTCCACTGTGTACGGTCCGGCCCCGGCGAAGTCCGCGTCGAACTCTTCGACCCGACCGGAACACCCGTCGCGGTGGTGGAATCCCTGCTCACCCGTCCGCTGCCCGCCGGGAACACGATGCTCTACGCGCCGCGCTGGATCCCCGTCCCGGCCGCGCGCGCCGACGACGTCCGGATCGTCGAGACCGAAGACGTCCGGAGCGCGCTCACCGCGCTGCAGGACACCCTTCCGCGCGGGGAACGCACCATCGTCGTGACCCGCGACGCGGCCGATCCGGCGTCGGCCGCCCTCTTCGGGCTCGGGGCCGCCGCGTCGAGCGAGTACCGCGGCCTGGTCACCGTGGTCGACACCGCGCTCCCGGTGGAGCAGGTGCGCGAACTAGTCGGCGGCAACCCCGAACCCCAGCTGTCGATCCGGGACGGCGTACCGCACGCGCTGCGGATCGCCCGCACCGCGCCCGCGTCCGGCCGTCCGATCGACCCGGCCGGGACCGTGCTGATCACCGGCGGCACCGGCGCGCTCGGCGGGGCACTGGCCCGGCATCTCGTGTCCGCGCACGGGGTCCGGCATCTGCTGCTGGTCAGCCGCCGCGGCCCGGCCGCGCCCGGTGCGGACGAGCTCCGCGGGCTGCCCGCCGACGTGCGGATCGTCGACGGCGACATCGCCGATCCGGCCTTCGTCCGGCGACTGGTCGACTCGTGCGATCCGCCGCTGACCGCCGTGGTGCATTCCGCCGCCGTCGTCACCGATGCCGCCTTCACCGCGCAGACGACCGCCGGGATCGACACCGTCTTCCGCCCGAAGGCCGACGCCGCGACGATCCTGCACGAGGCCACCCGGCATCTCCCCCTGTCGGCTTTCGTGCTCTTTTCTTCACTGGCCGGCACTTTCGGCAACGCGGGACAGGCGAACTACGCGGCGGCGAACCGCTACCTCGACGCGTTGGCCGTACGACGGCGGGCGGAGGGGCTTCCCGCGACGTCGATCGCTTGGGGTCTCTGGGATCTGGAGATCGGCCTCGGCTCGAAGATCCCCGAAGCGGCGCGGCATCGCATCCAGACCTCCGGGGTGGCCGCGCTGACCCTGGAGCAGGGAATGGCGCTGTTCGACGCCGCGCTCGGACACGCCGAACCGGTCCTGATCGCCGCCCGGCTCGACCCCACCGCCGCCGGTCTGCCCCCGATCGCCGACGGACTCGGCCGCCCCGCCGCGAGACCCGCGCCGCCGTCACCCGGCCGGCGCTGGCCGGATCAGCCCACGGAGCGGGAACTGCGCGAGCTGCTGCGGGTGGAACTCGCCGAGGTCCTCGGCCACCACGATCCGGGCACGATCCCCGTGGACAAGCCGTTCACCGAACTCGGGCTCGATTCCCTGGCCGTCATCGATCTGCGGACGCGGCTCCGGGAGCTGACCGGCGTCGAGCTCCCCGCCCGCGTCCTGTTCGACCATCCGACCGTCATGGAGCTCACCGGGCACCTGCGCGACCGGGCCGGGCGAGGGTCTGGCTGAGCGTCAACGCGGTGAGCGCGACGGCGAATCCGGTGAGCTGCCAGCCGGTGAGGGTCTGGCCCAGCACCAGGAATCCCGCGGCCGTGGCGACGAGAGGGTTGGTCAACGTCAGCAGGGAGACCGACGCCGGGGCGAGCCGGTCGATGCCGCGGAACCACAGCGGGTACGCCAGCGCGGTGGTGACGATGCCGATGTAGCCGTAGCCGATCAGGTTCGCCGTCGTCAGCGAGCTCGGGAGCCCTTCGAACAGCAGCGTCGCCGGGGCGAGGACGATGCCGCCGAGGGTCAGCTGCCAGCCGGTCATCGCCAGCGGATGCTCAGGGCGGCCCCATTTCTTGGTCAGGATCAGGGAAACGGCCATGAGCCCGACGGCGGTGAGCATGGCGGCCAAGCCGAGCGGGTCGAGCCGGGCTTCCGACGAAAGGGTCAGCAGCGCGACCCCGCCGGCGCCGGCGATCGCGGCGAGCAGGATCGGCGCCGGGGTCCGGACGCGGAGCATCGGGAGCGCGAGCAGCGCCACCAGCAGGGGTTGCAGGGCGCCGAGGGTCGCGGCGACCCCGCCGGGGAGGCGGTACGCGGCGAAGAAGATCAATGGCAGGAAGGCGCCGAAGTTGAGCATTCCGAGCACCGTCGTCTTCCACCACAACGACCCGTGCGGGAGCCGCCGGGTCAGTGCCAGCAGGAGCAGCCCAGCCGGGAGCGCCCGCAGCGCGGCGGCCAGCAACGGCCGGTCCGGGGGCAACAGGGTCGCGGTGACGACGTAGACGGTGCCCCAGCTGGCCGGGGCCAGCGCGGCGAGCCCGGCGTCACGCAGCGTCGGTTTCGCGGCCGCCGGTTCCGCCGGGACGACGGGCCGCTCGGCGATGATCGCCATGATGTCTCCTCACTGATAATCTCAACGTTGAGATAACACCAGCGAGTTCTGTCAATGTCAAGTCTCTTAATGTTGAGACGTTTGGAGGGTGTCATGGCCGACGCGGTGGACGCGGTGATCGCGCTTTGGCGACACGAGCGGCCGGACCTCGAAGACAAGCTCTGGCCCGCCGAGGTGATCGGGCGCGTTCAGCGGCTTTCGCGGATCCTCGACCGGAAGCTCAAGGAGTTCAACGCCAAGCACGACCTGGAGTCGTGGGAGTTCGACGTGCTCACGACACTCCGCCGCTCCGGGGAAGCCGGCGGCCTGACGCCCGGCGCGCTGCTCAAGGCCGCGATGGTCACGTCCGGGGCGATCACGAACCGCATCGACCGCATGGAGACCAAGGGCCTGGTCGAGCGGGTGCGCGACAGCGACGACCGCCGCTCGGTCAAGATCCGGCTGACCGCCAAGGGACGTCAGGTCGTGGACGAGGTCTTCGTCCTCCACCTGGAGAACGAAGCCGACCTCCTGCCCGATCTGAAACCCGCGCAGTGGGCCGAACTGATCGGCGGCCTGCGGCTGCTGCTCGAACACTTCGGCGACACGTCACTGGAGTGACCCCGGCGCGTCAGCTCCAGCCGAGCGGGGTGACCTCCGCCGCCGACGTCCACGGCCCGCGTCCACCCGCCTCGGTGAGGGCGCGGAACCGCACATAACGCGCCCGGGTGGGCCAGAACCGCAGCGTCTTACGGGCGGCGTCGTCCGCGAAAGTACCTGTGGCGACAGGACTTCCCCAGGCCGAACCGTCCGTGCTCAAGTGGACTTCGTAGCCGCCGACGCGCCCGTGGTCGGAGCCGTCCTGACGCGGCAGATAGGCCAAGCCCGTGACCGTGCGGGCGGCACCCAGATCGAGATGCAGTTCGTGCGGCAGCGGGTCTTCCCCGCCGGACCACTTGGTGTGCCAATGGGTGGCGGGATTCCCGTCGACGGCGTTCGCGGCGGCACCGTTCTCCCCCACCGTCTCCTGACTGTCGGCCGAACGGACGGTGGCGGTGAGCGGTCCGGAGCCCATCACGGGGTCGCTGATGGTTTCCACGCCCGTCTCGACATGCCCTGCGAAGCGGCGGAGGAAGCCGTCCGGCCCCTGAACGGTCAGGTCGTACCAGCCACCCATGCCGCCTTCGGTGCTGAACCAGTCCTCGACCGTCGCGCCCTGGGCGACCGTGTACGTCCACGGTCCGCCGCCCCGGTTGCCGGTCCGCACGGTCAGCTCGCAAGCGGCGCCGGCGTTGGTCATCTTCAGGTACACGACGCCGGAACCGGGCCGCAGCACGACTTCCGGATTCGGCTTGCCGCCGGTCGTCGCGGTGATCCGGTTGCCCGCGAACCGGCGCACGAAACCGTTGGGGCCGTGCGCGGTGAGGTCGTACGCGCCGTCCGGGGAACCGGCCTGCCAATAGTCGGAAAGCGTCGCGTTACCGCCGAGGGTGTAGCGCCACGGCCCGTCGGTCCGGTGTGCGTTGGCGTAGACGTAGAAGTGCGCGCCCGCCGTTCCGGTGTTGGCGAAGTCGATCCAGAATCGTTCGGCGGTCACCCGTCCCGAAGCCGTCAGCCGATACGGCAAGGGGCGCGCGGTCCGCACCCCGGTCTCCGCGACGGGAAGCTTCTGCACGGACGGCGGCTGCGGCTGGGTGTTCCACGGTCCACTCGTCGGCACCGGTTTGGTCAGCGCCGGATAGGTCGCGCTCGGTGATGTCGTGTCCAGTGCCGAAGTCAGGTCACCGCAGACGGTGCGCCGCCACGGCGAGATGTTCGGCTCGGCGACACCGCTCCACTGTTCGAGGAAGCGCAACACGGAAGTGTGGTCGAAGACCTCCGAACACACCTTCCCGCCCCGGCTCCACGGCGAGATCACGAACATGGGCACCCGGATGCCCAGCCCGATCGGCTCACCGGAGACGAATTCGTCGGTCGTGGCGACGGAACTCTTGCCCTCGTCGTCGGAAACCGGCGGCGCGGGCGGCGGCATGTGGTCGAAGAAACCGCCGTCCTCGTCGTAGGTCAGCAGGAACAAGGTCTTGTTCCACACCTCGGGTTTGGACGCGATCGTGTCGAGGATCGACTTCACCAGATCGGCCCCGGTGTTCGGGCCCCACGCGGGATGTTCGGTCTGGGATTCCGGCGCGACGATCCACGACACCGACGGCAACCTGCCCGCGTCGACATCGCTCTTGAAGGCGCTCAACAATTGCTTCGGCGCGACCCGCGCCAGCCCGCGGTCGTACAACGCGCGTTCGGACGCGGACAGGGTCGCCACACCGGCCGCCAATCCGTCGAGCAGCCGGGTGCGCTCGGCGGCCGACGCCGAATCGAGGGCGTAGTAGAAGTACTCCAGCTTCGGAAAGGCCTTGCCCGCGGAGTCCTTCACCTTCGACAGCGCCTTGGTGCCGACGGCGAGGAAACTGCTGAAATAGTCCAGCGAGTTGTCGCCGTAATTGTCCCATTCCTGATAGACGCGCCAGCTACGGCCGACGGCCTGCAGACGCTCGGCGTAGGTCTTCCAGGTGTAGCCGGTGTGCCCGGGGTTCTGCCAGGCGGCGTTGCCGATCGCCCGGGTCGTCCCGTCCGGCTCGTAGCCGAGTTTGCCGGTGAACAGGTACATCCGATTCGGGTTCGTTGGCCCCATTTCCGAGCAGTGGTAGGCATCGCAGACGGTGAACGCGTCGGCCAGTTCGTGATAGAACCGCAGCGCCGAACGGGTGTGATAGGTCAGCGACCGGACCCCCTTTGCCGCGCGCCACGCGTCGTGCCGGCCCTTGTTCCACGCCCGGTGCCCGCCGGACCAGCTGTGGTCGACGTCGGCCATGAACTGATCGTCGATCGCGTACGGGAGCAGGGTGCCCGTGCCGTCGGGTTGCTGGAAGACCGACGCTCCCGACGGGAGTTGGATCGCGGCCGGATCGTTGAAACCCCGGACGCCGCGCAACGTCCCGAGATAGTGGTCGAACGACCGGTTCTCCTGCATGAACACCACGACGTGCTCGATGACGCCGAGCCCGCCCGTCGGCGCTTCGGCGGCGAGTGCCTGCCGGACGCTCGCCGGGAGCAAGGTGAAGGCGGAAGCCGCACCAGCGGCCTTCAGCAGGGTACGACGGCGCACGGAGCCCTCCAGGAATTGCGTTGAACCCGTTCGATCGTGTTCGAAACTGCACCTTTGACGCGGCTATCGAGCAGATAGAAACATAGGTGCCTGATCGGTTCAAGGGTTCGGCCCAGGGGCTGCATGATCGGAGCAAGAGGACGCGACTTTCGGATGGTCGCGAGGGCGGCCGATCGGTACAGGTGGTCGTGAGTGGCGATTCGGTTAGAGCCACCGTGCCCTATGTACCTACCGATCCGAAGTCCGTGAAGGCCTCCCAGGCGCGGTGTGAGCGAAGGCGTGACTCGCGTGATCAGGCACGTGACTCGCGTGACTGGAGGCCGCACTCGGGTGTTCCGCCGCTGATCACGCGAGTTCCGGCTTCGATCACGCGAGTGCGGCCGATCGGTACAGGTGGTCGTGAGTGGCGATTCGGGTTAGAACCCGAATCGCCACTCACGAGGCGGGAACCGTGGTGGGGGCCGCCCCCCTTGAGCGTCCCCCACCACGGTTCGTCCGGCCGGGAACCGGCCGGACGTCATCTCCTGTCGTCGTCCGGCCGCCCGGACAAGGCCGCCAGGGACAGCACCACGACGACCGGCCAGATCACGGCCACCAGCGCGGCGCCGCCGAAGGTGATCGCCGTGATCGAGACCGCCGTCGCGATCAACCCACCGACGGGTGACACGTAACAAAGACCCAACGGACCCAAGAAGAGCGCCCACAGCAGCGCGGCCTTCGCCGATTTGGCGGGCGGCCGGGGCACCGGATACCGCCCCGGCCCGACGACCTCGTGGTCGTCACCCTGATACCACCCGCCCGACATCAGCGGCGGATGCGGCGCGAAGAACGCCGGTCTTCGGCCGAACGCCTTGGGCGTCCGCGGGTTCTGCCCCACCGGCAGGCGGCGGTGATCCTTCGGCCGTCCCATGACACTTTCCGCACTGTGCATGACACCCTCCCCCGTCGCCGGCCCGAGGCCTGGTGAAGTCACCCCGTGCCTGGCACAATTACCGGTCGCGGTTCGAAACTTCCGGGTCGTTCTGCCCACTGACCATGCTGACGAGTCGGGGGAGTGGCTGATGCGTCAAATGGAACACAGCACCGATCCGGTTCCCGGGGAACCGGAGGGCCAGGATGACCGGTTCCTCCGCGGCTGAAAACGGGAGTCTGGGCACCTGGAGGCGGCTGACACCGGCGGAGCAGTCCGCCCTCCGGCGCGCCGGCCACCTGAAAGTGTGGCGACCCGGCCAGATCCTCGCCCTCCAGGGCAGTCCGCCCACCAGCATGTTCGTCGTCCTGCACGGCTGGGTGAAGATCAGCGCCACCAACTATCGCGGCGAGGACGCCCCGCTCGCCGCCCGCGGCCCGGCGGAAATCGTCGGCGAACTGGCCCCGATCAGCGGACTCCCCCGTTCCGCGACGATGTCGGCGATCGACGAGGTGCACACCCTCGTCGTACCGAGGGACAAATTCCTCGGCGTATTACGCGAGCAACCACGTATCGCCGAGGAGATCTTCCGGACCGCGGCGATCCGGCTGCAACAATCCGACCGGTTGCGTCTCGAATCCGGCGGCCCGGATTTCCCGCAACGCCTCGCCGCCGTTCTCCTGGAACTCGCGCTGCAGCACGCCGTCGACTGGACGGCCGGGAAACAGGTCGATCTCCGCTTCAACCAAGGGGAATTGGCGGGCTTCGCGCGGGTCTCGCGCAGCACCCTGATCCGTGGCCTCGACGAACTCCGGCGGCTGGGCGTGGTGCGCACCGCACGTCAGCGCGTCACCATCACCAGCCCTCGCGCACTACGGGAATTGGCGGCCGGACGGCCTCCACCGGCCGCCGAGGCCTGATCCGGCGCGAAATCTCGGCTATCCTGAGCGAGGTTCAACTCTCGCAACCGTTTCACGGGTGGAGGGAATCGGCAAGATGAGTTCTTTCTCGGCAGACACGGAACCGGACATCGAATCCGCGTTGATGGATCTCGACGCGGTCTCCTTCACCGCGTTACGGGAGCTGGACGGCGAAGCCTTCCGCCAGTCGGCTCACCATGTCGTCGAACGCACCACCCTCCTCCGCGCACGCTACAGAAGCAACGGTGCCGGGCAAGGCGAACGGATCGACTGATGCCGGCAGCAGCCGGGTCTCGTCCCGCGTTCCACCGGTTGTCATGGCGAGACTTCGACGCGCTCGCGCGGCTCGACGGCGACGAGGACATGACACGGCGACTGCGACGGGCCGAACGAAGCCGCCGGAAACTGTTGATCCACGCCTTGCTGACCGAAGCCGCGAAGGCACCGGATCATTCAGGCCCGTTACCGCCGCTGGATTCAGCTTGGGAACTCCTCGCCCGTGCCGAAGCACGAGCACCCCGTTCGGTGAACAGGATGCTCACCAATCCGTATACCGGAAGCTGGGCCGGCTACACGACTCGCTTGCTCCGCAACGGAATCGACGGCGTCGGTCCTTTGTGGATGCACCTGGGGCACGCGCACGCGATCGCGGCGGCCGCGGCGATCCGGGCGGAGCTCGACTTCGAGACCGTCATCCCGGCGTGGCACGGCAACGCAATACTCCCTTCACTCGGAATGGCCCGCTTTCCGGACACCGAAACGTTTTCTTCGGTCGTCGTGCGAGGCGCGAACGGCCGGTACTCCGTGTCGAACGCCGACGCGACGATTCATCTGCCGGACGCACCCGACACCGGCGCCCCGGGTTGGTGGGGAATCCGACGGGTACGAAGTCAGGTCGGCGCGCACCGGTTCTCGTTGTGGCTCGACGACGTCGACCCCTATCGCGGGCTTTACGAACCGATCCCACCGGAACGGTTACCGGGCAAGGATCTGGCGGATTGGCAACGGCTGATCGATGAAGCCTGCCGTCTGGTCGCCACCCATCTGCCCGGGTTGGCCCGCATCATGCCGGTGGGATTGGCTTCTTGGTTCCGAAACCCCAGGTGCTCTTCCGGAACCCGAGCGCGTCGACCGGGGAGGCATTCGGCAGCGCGGTCGTCGGATTGCCCACCGACGGGGCCTCCCTCGCCGAAACCCTGATCCACGAGTTCCAGCACATCGTGCTCGGCGGTCTGCTGCACCTCGTCGAGTTGTACGAGCCGGATCCCCGAGAGCGGATCTACGTGGCTTGGCGGGATGATCCACGCCCCCTGAGTGGCGCCCTGCAAGGGGTCTACGCCTTCTTCGGCGTCACCGCCTTCTGGCGCGCACTGGCCAGGGCCGGGACGAGTTCCCGGCGCTCCGGCTTCGAATTCGCCTACTGGCGTGAGCAAACGTGGCACACCCTGCGAGTCCTGCGCGCGGACTCGACGCTGACCGACGCCGGCCGACGCTTTCTCGACGCCATCGCCGAACGCCTCGGGCCCTGGCAGAGCGAGCCCGTCTCGGCGGAAGCGAGCGAACTGGCCACCGCCGCCCGCCGCGATCACAGCGCGGGATGGCGGGCCCGGCACCTGCGTCCGGACCCGTCCGTCGTCGCCGAACTCGCGAGAGCGTGGCTCAGCGGAAGATCGAGGCCGCCCGCGAATCTCGACGCGACAAGCCTTCCTCCGACGCCGATACCGGACGGAGGCTGGTCCCCGGCCAGAATGGACCTCATCCGGCTCTCCCTCGGCGGCGCGGGGCGACCACTGACGGTACCCGGCGCCACCGAAGCTGATTTCGCTTACACCGCAGGCGATCACCTCGAAGCCGTCGAGGGTTACCGGCGGGAGCTCGCCGCGGATCCGGACCGGCCGAACTCCTTGGTCGGGCTGGGCCTCGCGCTCTCCGCCCGAGGCCTCCACCCCGCCGCTCGCGCCTTGCTGCACTGTCCCGAGCTGGTCCGCGCGGTCCATCGGCACTTGCGATCCGGCACGCGGCCACCGACCGTGGAGGATGTCGCCTCCTGGATCGGACAACTCGTACCGGGCTGACTCACATCAGGATCTGGTCGACGTCGCAGTTGGCACGGATACCGCGACCGGCTGCCTGTGTTCCGGGGTGGGCCTCACCCAGGATCCGGCGGTACCGCGCCAGGATCGGGTCGCGGAACGGCGCGGCCTCCTCCGTCCGGCCGAGCGCGGCCAGGTCCAGTCCCAGGTTGAACGACGCCGCCAGGACCACGGGATGATCCTCACCGAGTACCTGCGTGCCACGCTCGATCGCGTCTCGCCCCAGCTCGACCACCCGGTCGAGCTCGCCCACCGCCGCCAGGTCACTCGCCAGGTTGATCGCGGCGATGATGGCATAGGGATGGTCTGGGCCGATGCTGGCTCGGAACTGCTCGAGGGCACGCTCGTCGAGGACGCGCGCGGCCGCGGGGTCTCCCATCAGCCGCAGAGTCACCGCCAGGTTGACGTTGGCGACGAGGGTATGCGGGTGATGCTCGCCGAGACCACGCCGGTACCGCTCGAACGTCTCCTCACCGAGCTTCCTCGCCGCGGCCAAATCACCTGAGTGGCGAAGATCGATCGAATGTGCCAGCGCCGAGGCCATCGTCGTGCCGTGATCGTCGCCATAAGCGAGCCGGAACCGCTTGAGGACCTCCGTGGACAGGCTGAGCGCACCCGGGTGGTCGCCGTCCTTCCTCCTGGCCATCGCGAGCAGGAGTGAGTTACCCGCCGAGTCCAGCTGATCCGGACCGAAACGGGCGATGAAGCTCTCCGTGAGCCGCTCTTGCTGAATCCGGGCCTGGCCGTATTCACCCGCCTCGCGTAAATCCACGTTCCTTCCGCTGTTGACGCTGAAGGTACGGACGTGATCGCGGCCGAGGACCTCGATCCGCCTCCGGAGGGTGTCCTGATCCAGCTCCAGTGCCTCCCGGTAGGCACCGACCAACCGGAGGCTGATCCCATGCTGGAACGCGGCGTAGAGCGTCTCAGGGTCGTCGTCGCCGAACATCCGCCTGGCCTTGTGAAGGATCTCTTCACTCAGTTTGGTCGCTCCCGCGAAATCACCCTGCGCCCGGAGATCGATCGTGATGTTCCGCTGAAGCGCGAAGGTCTCCTCGTTCTCCTCACTGGACATCTGCATGCGCAGGGCGAGAGTGCGCTGGTTGAGCTCCGCGGCTTCGGAGTACCGTCCGATCGCCCACAGGTAGAGCCCGAGCCTCGACGAGACTTCGAGGGTCTGCGGATGGGTGGGGCCGAGGGCATCGGTGAACCGCTTACGCGCTTCGAGACCGAGCCGCGCCGCCTCCTCGTGATCGCCGTACTCGAACAGGTAACGCATCAGGTTGATGTAGAGCTGACGCGGCCAGTCGTTGTCGCAGTCCAGGACGTTCGCCGCGTAGGCGTGCGGCAGCAGTTCGCGGTAGCGCGACCAGTGCCTGCTGGACTCGGGATCATTGGGGTCCAGGGCCGCGAGCAACTGGTGGGCGCCGTGCTGCATGCGCGCGTGCACCTGCCGGGCCATCACCCGGTTGCGCAGCACCAATTGCACCAGCCGGTGCAGCTGAAGCGTGTTGTTCCCGTGGTCGATCTTGGCGAGGCCATAGCGGTTGATGTCCCGGATGGCGCGCGCCAGCTTGATCGGGTCACGGAGCGCGGCGTCGAGCTCGGGCGAGATCGACACCCGGTTGACCCCGGTGAGCAGGTCACGCGAGATCGGTTCCGGGGAGAAGAAGGCGCAGATGTGCAGAATCTGATGAGCCGCCGGGTTGCGGGTCTTCAGCTCCTCGAACGAAACGTTCCACGCGGCGGCGACGGAAACCTCGTTGTCGGGCGCCGAAGCGGTGTCGAGGATTTCCTCGACCGACTCGTCGAACAGACGCAGATACTCCTGCACCGGCATCCCGGTCACCGCGCGCCAGGCAGCAGCCTGCTCCACGGCCAGTGGCAGATCGCCGAGCTTCTCGGCGAGTTCGTCGGCGTCGGCCGGGTCGATCTCCGGACCGCGGCGGCCGAGCAGCTCGACGCTTTCCTCTCTTTTGAACACCGCGAGTTCCAGCGGGCGCGCGATCCCCGCCCAGTCGGAGTTGCGCGAGGTGATCAGGATTTCGCCGGGACCGTTCCGCGGGAAGAACGGCAGCACGGTCTCCGGGCTCTCCGCGGCGTCGAACACCAGCAGCCAGCGGCGGAAGGGACGTCCGGTCCGGAGCGCCTCGATGACCGCGGGGACCGCGACATTGGTCTCCGACGCGCCCTGAAGTCCGAGAACACCGGCGAGTTCGGTGAGACCGGCGCGGATCTGGGTGGTGTGCGCGGCGTCGATCCACCAGACGAGGTCGTAATCCTGGAGATGCCGGTAGATGTATTCGGCGGCCATCTGGGTCTTGCCGATACCACCGAGACCGTGCAGCGCCGAGGGAAGCACGGCGGTGGTACCACTGCTCAACCGCTTCGTGAGCTGGTCGAGCAATTCGTCGCGGCCGGTGAAGTTGGGGTTCCGCGGGGGGACGTTGCCGAAGACGAGCGGCGGGTCGTCGGCCTGACGGTCCGGGAAGTTCCGGGAGGTTTCCGCCGCCGAAGGGTGCACGATCCGGGTCGTCGGCTCGTTCGCTTCGGGCTCATTGAGATAAGACGAGCGTCCCTGTGTCACAGGCGTCGAGGCAGGTGGACGTTCGGCCGTCTCGGGCATCGTTGAGCTCGCAGTCTTTGATTCAGATACGTGTATGAGGAGGACTTGGCTTGCCGCGGCGTTGCGCAGCCGATCCGCACGGGACAGGTACGGCCCGGAAAGGGCGCGCATGAGCGCGGTTTCCAGCTCCACATCGGCCGGGGACTCGTGGGTGAGGTCTGGGTCCGGTGTGTTGTTCGGGTCGGCGATGGCGTCTCGGAGGTGGGAGATCAACCGGATCCGGTCACCGAAATGGGTGGCGGCCACTCGGACGACCTTGGCCGTCTCCGACCGCCGCGCGCCGCTGAGCAGCAGTTCCCGGACTGCCTCGGGAAAAGCGAAGACCCCGTCTGTGTCCCAAGTGGACTTGCCCTCCCTGAGTGCGGGAGCGTACATCATCCCCGAAAGCAAAAGTTCGAGGAGGTGTTCCGGGCCCGCTTCCGGAACGAATTCCTGTCCCACCAGCTTCGCCACGTCGAGACGGACCGGTACCGCCGCGAGCAACTGCGCCAAGCGTAGCGCCGGCGGCGACGCAACACTGCGAAATCGTTGCACTCTTTCGGCGGGTGACAAAGTTACCGGCGGGTCATCGAAATCGGACTGGGAAATCCGTTCCGTGGCGAGTACGACGGTTCCTTCCACGGATTCGTCGTTTCCGCCGGTCATCAGTCCGGCCCACCAGCCCAGCGACGTCGGCCGCAGTTCGAGGACCGGCACCGGGACGAGATGAGCGGGCACTTTCGAGCCCGGTTCGAGCCAGGCGTCCGCGAGGTCGCATTTCCATCTGCCGTTGGGCGCCACCGCGTTCGGCACGCGCAACCGGGCCTTGTGCGGGCTCATCCCGCACCGGCCCCACAGCCAGTGCGGGAGCAGGTGCACGATGCTCACCGGCATCTTCCTGCCCCACCGGGCCAACATCGGGTAGAGCGCGTCCTTCTTCTGCCAGGCGTCACCCACCCCATCGGTCACCAGCAACACCACGCGCCGTCCCGACGAATCGAGGATCTCGTCCGGATCGCGGGCGGGCGCTCCGGGCGTGCCACCACGAAGAACGAGTTTCTCTTCGGTGTCCTTAGCGGTTTCCAACAGGCGGACCTGGATGGTTCGGAAAGCACCCACTTGCCGGAGTAATTCGACGAAAGCCGACACCCTGGGGCGCCACAAGGCCATCGACGGACCGTTGTCGAGGACGAGCGTCAGGTCCAGCCAGCGCTCTTTTCTCGATCGGGTGACCGGCCACCACCGGCCGGTCTCCGCGACCCGGACGGCGGTCGCCACTTCGTCCAGGACCACATTGTTGTGTCGCCGCGAGGCCATCTCTCGTTTCAGTGTTCTCAGTGCGCGGAAGTACTCCAGCGATTCGAGGAGTACCGCTCCCCCTGGCCCGGCGCCGTCCACCGCGGGTTCCGGCAGCTCACCGGGTTTGCCTTCGATCGCGACGTCCTGATCCTCGTCTTCCGCCTCCGGCGGGACGTCCACGAGGCGGGACGGCCCCGGCTCGGGAAGTTCCGGGATTTCCCCGCGGTCGGCGGGTGCGTTACGGATCCGTACTTCCTCGGGCGGCTCCTCGGCAGGCGCGGACCTTCCCTCGGCCTGCCGTGGCGAAATGGCCGCGGCCAGCCACACGATGTCGGCGACGTCGGTCCAGTTCAGGTCCTCGAATCCGAACCGCTTGCCCCCACGTGGAAAACCGGTGTCCCGCCGGTCCGCCACCGGGGCGGAACGCGAGTCGGACACACCGCCCGGCCCGTCCATGTCACCGCACCGTCAGTCGTTGCCACAGGGCGTCCACCAGCCGCGGCCATGCCTCCTGATCCGGCTGGTACGCGCCCGACGTCGCGAGATAGACGGCGTCGAGCAGCCGGTCGGTGGGGAGCCCGCCTTCCGCCTTGCTCCGTTCGGCGAACTCCCGGATGAGCCGGTCGCGGTGTTCACCGTTCTCGCCGACCAGATGACCGGCCACGATCGCGGCGAGCTGCTCCTCGTCCGGGTTCTCGATCCGCAACTGCAGGCACCGGCGCAGGAACGCGGGCGGGAACTCCCGCTCCCCGTTGCTGGTCATGACGACGATCGGGAAGGCGTGACAGGCGATCCGGCCGTCGCGGACCACGGCGGTGCGCTGCGGGTCGGCGGTGTGCACGGTGACTTCGGGATGCCGGTTGCGCACACGGGTCAATTCCTCGATGGAGAATTCGCCGTCCTCGAAGATCGAAAGCAGATCGTTGGGCAGATCCGCCTCGGATTTGTCGAGTTCGTCGATCAGCAGGACGCGCGGCAACCTGCTGGGGAGGAACGCGGTGCCGAGCGGGCCGAGCCGGACGAAATCGCCGATCGGCGGTTCCTCCACCTCGTCCCCGCGCCGGGCCTGACTGGTCGCGGCCGCCTGGACCCGGCCGATCGCGTCGTAGCCGTACAACCCGGAACTCAGCGCGGTATGACTGGTGATCGCCCAGCGCAGCACCCGGCCCAGCCCCAGTTCCCTGGCGATCCGGTACGCGAGGCTGGACTTCCCGGTGCCCGGGTTCCCGGTGACCAGCAACGGGCGCCGCAGATACAGGGCGGCGTTGACCATGTTCAGTTCGGCGGCGTCGGCGTCCTGCTCCGAAAGCGTGAACGCGGTACCGAGACGGCGTTCCGCCTCGCCGTCGTCCGGCGGCGGCACGTCGTTCTCCGGCGGCGGATCACCGCGATAGGACCGCCACGGCGGCGGCGCGGGCAGCAACTGCGCGAGATCGATGTCGTGAATGGGCATCCCGGTGCCCCGGTAGATCCACCAATCGGGTGCGTCGAGCCGAGGGGTCCGGCCGTCCACGGCCGCGTCCTGATCGTTCCCGCTCATCCGCGGTATCCCCTTACAGTCGAGTCGGGATCAACGGCTGGTCCAGAACGATCACGCGTTTGGGGTCGTCCCACATTACCACCAGATCGTGAGCCAGAGAATTCTTGAACGGTACCGCCATACCGGAATTCGCCAGTTTGCGACGATCCGGAAGTTCGTTGAAACCGCTCTCCGCGGCCAATACCCAGTCGAGCAACTCGCGCAGGGTCTCCGGCTCGGCGTCCGGATGCCAGAGCACGACCGGGAGGCCACTGCGGAGCGCGCTCGTCAGTTCGTCCGGCGGCCCATCCGGTTTCGCTTGGGGCGACGGGGGTTTCGCCAATACCAGGCCGACCCAGTGCTCGTCGCTCAGGATGGCGTCGATCGGGTGATCCTCGACCTCCGGGCAACCGGAATAGTGCAGCCGGTCGGCGGCGGGGTCCTTCACCATCGAATCCCAGCGAACATGCCATGCGCGATGCCAATGCCTCGCCCGCATCCTCTCCAAAGAGCGTATTCCGAGACGGTACCCGTAGCGCAACGGCTGGGGCTGACCGGTCTCATGCTCCTTCGCCCACCGCTGCACCGGCAAATTGATCAATGTCCTGGGCAGGAGGAATTCCACCGACGCGGACATGCTCTGACCGGACCAGACCGCCTCGGTCTCCAGGATGACGTCATCGACCCTGAGCTCGACTTCTTCGATTTCGATTTCACGCACGCCGCCGAGGGGCGGCGGCCAGACATCCGGATCGTCCTGTCTCCAGAACGCGAGTGTGCACCGCGTCGGATCAGCGGAAACCGGTTCGAGCATGATCATCAGGTGCAGATGGGGGCGGTCCGGAATCGGCGGCCTGGTCAGCCGCTGATGTCCGAGCGCCGGAGCGAGCCGCAGGGACCGGGCCTGGTTCGCCAGCCAGCCCTCGATCATCGCGTCCGCTTTGCCTTCCGTGTTTTCGGCCAGCAGCCCGAGAAAGGTCAGCGCGGGCGGGATGCCGTCCGGCCCCGCGTTGAAGTCCGTGAGCAGCTGGAAGGCTTCCCACGCGTCGGTGACACCGTCCAGCCGCGGCGGCTGGACCGCGGGGCCGAGCGCACGGCTCACCATGATCGCGAGATTCGGGATCCTCATTCCGGTCAGATGGCGACGCAGGCCCACCAGATCCTTGCGGGGGACCAACTCCAGCACGGGACCGGCCACGTCGGCCGGAAAGAGTTCTTCGGCGCGCACGACCACCGAATCCGCGATGGCTTCCCCGTGCAGCCGTAAATAAGCCATTCCGGTGAACGTCTTCACTGAAACAGGTAGCGGACGGTACAACTCGGGCAACAAACCCGGGTCCTTCTCGATGACGTCCGCGAAGAAACGCTCCGATGAGATGAAGGCGATCATCCGATCGGATTCGGCGAAGGCGTCCTTCACCGGTTGCGCGTCGAGAATGCGGAAAGCGATATCGACCGCGTCCCCGACCCAGCCGTTGTCGTCGCCGATCACTTCGCCGGCGTTGAGGCTCACCCTCAGCCGCATCTGCGCCTGCGGTGTCCGCGTGTGGTTGTACCGGCGGAGGGCGACCCCGAGCCGATCCGGCAGCAGGTCCGCGACCAGGCTTTTGGTCGTACCCGGCGGAAGCAGGACCAAGACGCCGTCGCCGCGGTCCTCGTGCGCGCACGAATCGAAGTCGATACCGCTTTCGGCGAACGCGATCTTCAAGACCTCGTACATGCCCTGGTGCACGGCCAGCCGGTCGAGACGGTTGCGGTCCGGCGCGGTGAACCCCACGACGTCCACCACGACGATCGTGCGGTCGAGAGCCCGCGTCGGTCGCGCCACTGGCCCCCTCCCAAGGTCCACGGCGCCGACCCACCGGCGCCGACCGCCACATTATCGCGTCGACCGGCCCGGAGTTGAGTGTCAATTGACAAATAGGAGGCTGCGATTCGGTGTTAACGCTCGTGAGTGGTGAGGACGGTTGGAACCGTCCTCACCACTCACGAAAGGGGTCAGACTCCGGCGACCTGCTGGATCCAGCTGCGGTAGCGGGTGATGTTGGTGTACGCGGTGTTGTTCGACCGGTCGCTGGTCGAGGCGACGCCGACCTGGCGGCCACCGGAGAACATCGGGCCGCCCGAGTCACCGCCGGCGGTGATGCCGTCGACGCGGTTCGCGCAGACCGCGACCCCGCCGTTGTAGTCGCTGCAGCTGACCGAGTTGACCCGGACGGTGGCGACCTTCAGGTAACGGGACTGGCAGTTGATCTCCGAACCGCACTGGCTGGTCGCGCCCCAGCCGTAGACCTGGACGTTCTGCCCGACGGCGACGTTGCTCGTGGTGCCGAGCGGCGAGTAGGTGGCGTTGACCGAACTGGTCAGCCGCACGATGGCGAGGTCCGCGCCCGAGTGGCGGGTGATGCTCGCCGCGGTGGCCATGGTGCCGCCACTCTGCTGGTCGAGGCTGCCGACGCGGAACGTGTAGCTGCCGCTGCTCGCGACGCAGTGCTTGGCGGTGAGGATGTACTGCGGCGCGATGATCGTGGCGGTGCAGTTCTGCTGGCCGTTCACGAACAGCCGGGCCGCCCAGGGAGCGTTCTGCGCGTACTGACCACCGATGATCATCGGCTGCACGCCCGAGGGTTCGGCGGCGGTCGCGGCGGGGGCGGTCGAGCCGAGCAGTGCCATGAAGGCGGTGCCGGCGAGCAGGACAAGGGAGCGCAGTCGCATGTTCCGACTCATTTCTGCGGCGGGGTTCCCGCCGCTTCAGTGGGGACGAACGCGCTGATTCTGTGTCGTGCCAAGGGAAGCCGGAAACCGACGAAAGTTCGCGTGGGCTACCTATTTATTTCGAGCGCCCGGCGAAGATCACTAGGTAGTCACTCGCCCAGCAGGCGCCAAGCGGTGAGGGCGAGCCTCACCCGCGTCAGGCCGAGCGGGTCGGTCAGATCGACGGACAGGCTTTTGCCGATCTGGGTGAGCCGCCGCGCCACACTGCTGTGGTGCAGGTGCAGGGAATCGGCGGCCTGGCGCACGGAACCCGTGGCGCAGTAGGCGTCCAGCGTCCGCAGATCCTCCGGATCCGCGGCCAGCTTCGTGATCGCGACGACGTCGGCGTTGGCCCGCGTGTCCTCCTCCGGGATCCGCGCGAGCAGCGCGAGGGCGCCGAGATCGCGATAGTGGATCACCGGACGGCGCGCGGTCGTGAACCGCAGCGCGGTCGTCGCGTCCAGCCAGGACCGATGCGGGCATTCGGCGTCGCCGATCCCCGCGCGGACGTCTTCGGGGAACCGGGCCGGATCCACCGCGGCGGCCAGGATGATGCCGACGTCGCCGAGTGACGCGGCCTTGACCGGGCGCCCGTGGCAGATCAGGCCCCCGATCTTCTCGAGCGGGAGCCCGGACCGGACGGCGATCACGCGGATCGGGGCGTCACCGGGGAAACCCAGCAGCCGCAGGGCCCGGTTCCTGGCGGCGTCGTCACTGGCGGAGCTGATCACGAGTTCCACCAGCGCCGGATCGGCCATGGTGGTGCGGGCCGGCCCGTAGCGTTCGACGACCGTCGCCACGGCGATCGCGAGGCGGTCCAGCACCGCTTCGTCGAGGGCGGCGGCCTCCCCCTCGCGTTCCAGCCAGACCGTGCCGATCTCTTCGTCGTCGAGGGTGACGGCCATCGTGATGGACGCGGGCACGGAGGCCGGGGCGGCTTCGCGTCCGTCGGGGGCCATGCGGATGGTGCGCCCCGTGCTGTGCAGCCGGATACCCGCCGCGCATTCCGCCAGTCCCGCGGTGGCGCGGGCGAGCGCGGGGAGGTCGACCCGCCGCCGCATCAGGGTGTCGTAGAACATCACGACCCGGATCGCGCCCTCGACGTCGGGATCCAGATGCGACAACCGCGCGGCCAATGCCTCCATGTCAGCGAGCCTACGCGGCGATCGTCGCACGAAGGGGCGATCACACGCGACGGATGGCGGCCGCCCTCGGGACCGGGAACCGGAAAGATCGTCGTCATGGACCCCGAACTCGAAGCCTTCATCGCCCTGTTCCCCGCGGCGAACCTCGACGACCCGATCGCGGATCGCGAGAAGCTCGCGAAGCTGGCCATGTCGGTACCGCGGCCCGACACCTCGGCCATGGAGGTCGAGGACCGGACGGTGCCCGGCGACCCGGGCGTCCCGATCCGGATCTACCGGCCAGAGGAGGCGCGGGGCGCCATCATCTGGCTGCACGGCGGCGGCTGGGTGATGGGCAACCTGGAGACCGAACACCCTTGGGCGGCGCGGCTCGCCGAGGCCTCCGGCGCGACGGTGATCTCGGTCGAGTACCGGCTGGCGCCGGAGAACCCGTTCCCGGCCGCGTTCGACGACGTCTACACCGTGCTGACCTGGACCGCGGACCACGCGGCCGAACTCGGCGTCTCCCCCGACCGGATCGCGATCGGCGGGCACAGCGCGGGTGGCGGGCTCGCGGCGGCGACGGCCCTGCGCGCCCGCGACGAAGACGGCCCGCGGATCTGCTTCCAGCTGCTCAACCAGCCGGGGCTCGACGACCGGCAGGAGTCGTGGTCGGCGCGGAACTTCACCGACACGCCGTGGATGAACCGCGCGAAGATCACCGCCGCGTGGGGGCACTACCTGGCCGGAAAGCCCGCACCGTCGCCGTATGCCGCCCCTTCGCGGGCCACCGATCTCTCCGGGCTGCCGCCCGCGTACGTGGCCTCCGCCGAACTCTGCCCCAACCGCGACGAGAACATCGAGTACGCGCTCCGTCTGCTTCAGTCGGGCGTTTCGGTCGAGCTGCACCACTGGCCGGGCACCTTCCACGGGTCACAGGCGATCCTGTCCGCCGAGGTGTCCCGCCGCCAGATCGACGAGCTGGGCGGCGTCCTGCGCCGCGCGCTGGCCGAGTCATGACGGCGCCTACGACAGCCCGGCTGCTGCGCCCGTTCGCCGGGAGTTTCGCCGCCGTCGTCGTCCTGCAGATCATCGGCGCCATCTCGGGGTTGGCGCCGCTGCTCGCGGTGGTCGAGCTGGGCCGGGCGCTACTGGCGCCCGGCCCGGTCGACGAAGGCCGGGTCTGGACCGCGGTGATCGTGGGCGCGGCCGGATTGTTCGTCCGGCTGGTGCTCACGGCCGCGTCGTCCGGGATCGGGCATCTGCTCGACGGCCGGGTCCAGCTCACCTTCCGCCGTCTGCTCGCCGAACGCCTCGGCCGCGTGCCGATCGGCTGGTTCTCCGGACGTCGCACCGGTGAGCTGGCCAAGGTCGTCGGCGAGGACGTCGGCGCCGTGCACCCGTTCATCGCCCACACGCCCGGCGAGCTCGTCTCCGCCTTCGTCGTCCCGCTGGTGTCGCTGGGCTACCTGCTCACCATCGACTGGCGGCTCACCCTGATCACGCTGATCCCGGTCGTGCTGGCGGTGGCGCTGGTGCCGTTGATGATGACGCCCTCCCGGCTGCGCGAGCAGGAGGAGTTCGACCGCGGTATGGCGGGGATCTCGGATTCGGTCGTCGAATTCGTCCAGGGCATCGCCGTGGTCAAGGCGTTCGGCGGAGCGGGCCGCGCCCACCGCAGGTTCCGCACCGCCGCGGACGATTTCGTCGCCACCTTCACCCGATGGGTACGGGGGATGGCCGGGCCGGCGGCGGGGATGCAGCTGGCCTTGTCGCCGCCGTTCGTCCTGCTGGTGGTCCTGATCGGCGGCACGCTGCTGATCACCGGCGGCGGCCTCGCCCCGGTCGATCTCCTGCCGTTCCTGGTGCTGGGCCTGGGCTTGACCGCCCCTGTGGCCGCACTCGGCCACGGCTTCGACGAACTGCAGGCCGCTCGGCGCGCGATCGGCCGGATCCGCGACGTGCTCGGTGTGCGACCCCTGCCGGAACCGGAGAATCCCCTTGTGCCACAAGGGCATCGCGTCGAGCTGCGCGACGTCCGGTTCGGCTACGAGGCCGACCGTGAGGTCCTGCGCGGCATCGACCTGGTCCTCGAACCGGGCACCGTCACCGCTCTCGTCGGTCCGTCCGGCGGCGGGAAGTCCACTTTGGTCAGTTTGCTGCCGAGGTTCTTCGACCCCACCGAAGGAAAGATCCTGCTGGGCGGCGTCGATCTGCGCGAGATCAGTGGCGAGGAGCTGTATCGCAAGGTCTCCTTCGTGTTCCAGGACGTCCGTCTGCTGCGCGCGTCGGTCGCGGAGAACATCGCGCTGGCCGTGCCGCACGCCGATCTCGACGACATCGTGCGCGCCGCCCGCCTGGCGAACATCCACGACCGGATCCTCGAACTGCCGCGCGGCTACGAAACGGTGCTGCACGAGGAAACCGGCTTGTCGGGCGGGGAAGCCCAGCGGATCTCGCTGGCCCGCGCGCTGCTCGCCGACACGCCCGTCCTGGTGCTCGACGAGGCCACCGCGTTCGCCGACCCGCAGACCGAACTGGCCGTGCGCCGGGCTCTCGCGACCGCACGGGCCGACCGGACGATCCTGGTCATCGCGCACCGGCTGGAAACGGTCGTCGACGCCGACACCGTCGTACTACTGGACAACGGCGTCATCGCCGAACGCGGCAAGCCCGCGGAACTGCTGACCCGGAACGGGGAATTCGCCGCCTTCTGGCGTTCCCAGCACGCCGCCGAACCACAGGGGGACCCTCGATGATCCGGATGTTGCTGAGCGTCCTCGGCCCCGAACACGCCCCGCCGGTGCGGCGGACCGTGGCGCTGATGACGGTGACCGGGGTCGTCGAAGGGCTGTCCTACGCGCTGCTGGTCCCCTTGCTGCGGGCGCTGCTCGGGAGCACTCCCGGCAACGCCGTCCCGTGGCTGATCGCGTTCGGCGCGGCCTTCTCGGTGTTCGCGATCCTGCGCTACCGCGCCGATCTCTCCGGCTTTCGCACCGGGACGACGTTGCTGCGCGGGATGTACCACCGGCTCGGCGACCATCTCGCCCGCCTGCCGATGGGCTGGTACGGCGGGAACCGGGTCGGCGAGGTGTCGGCGCTCGCCGGACCGGGTGTCCTGCGGGCGATGAGCGTCATCGCGCATCTGCTCGCCCCGTTCGTGGCCGCCTGCGTCACCCCGCTGACGATCGTGTTCGTGATCCTCGCCTTCGACTGGCGGCTGGGGCTGGCCGCGCTGATCGCCGTCCCGGTCGTGGCGGTGATCCAGGTGCGGACGGGTCGTTCGTCGGCCGCGACCGACGAGGAGGCCGCCCGGCGCGGTACCGAGGCGACCGGCCGGGTGATCGAGTACCTGCAGGCCCAGCCGGTGTTGCGCGCCGGAGGGCGGGCCGAGGAACGCTTCCGGCTGCTCGACGACTCGCTGCGAGAGGTTCAGCGGGCGAACCGCCGGTCCACCCTGTCGGCGCTGCCCGGGGTCGTGGGGCTGACGTTCACGGTGCAGGCGCTGTTCACCGTCCTGCTGACACTGGGCGCGTTCCTCGCGCTCGGCGGGCAGATCGGGGCCGCCGAGGTCGTGGCGATCCTCGTCCTGGCCACGCGCTGCGCCGATCCGCTGCTCTCGCTGACCGACATCGGCGGCAAACTCCGCGGCGCGCGTTCGGTGCTGGTGCGGCTCGACGCGCTGCTGCGCACCGAACCGCTGCCGGAACCGCCGGAACCGGTCCGGCCGGAGCGGCACGATCTGGAGTTCGAGTCGGCCGCCTTCACCCGCGGCGGCCGCGCGGTGCTCGACGGCCTGTCACTGACCGTCCACGAAGGACAGAAGCTCGCCCTCGTCGGCCCTTCGGGCGCAGGGAAGAGCACGGTGCTGCAGCTGCTCGCCCGGTTCCACGACGTGGATTCGGGCGCGGTGCGCGTCGGCGGGGTGGACGTCCGAATGATGAGCACCGACGATCTGATGTCCCGGATCGCGATCGTGTTCCAGGACGTCTACCTCTTCGACGGCACGATCGAGGAGAACGTCCGGCTGGGCCGTCCGGACGCCGGCGACGCCGAGGTGCGGGCCGCGGCGACGGCGGCCCGCCTCGACGAGGTGATCGAACGGCTGCCCGGCGGCTGGTCCGCGAACGTCGGCGAGGGCGGCGCGTCGCTGTCCGGCGGGGAACGCCAGCGGGTGTCGATCGCGCGCGCCCTGCTGAAGGACGCGCCCATCGTGCTGCTCGACGAGGTGACCTCCGCACTCGATCCGGTCAACGAAGCGGCCGTCCACGAGGGGATCGAGCGGCTCATGGCGGGCCGGACCGTGGTGATGGTGGCGCACCGGCTGCGGACCGTCGAACGTGCGGACCACGTGGTCTTCCTGGACGGCGGACGGATCGCGGAGGAAGGGAGCCACGGCGAACTGGCCCGGCTCGGCGGCCGGTACGCCGGATTCCTCGAACCGCAAATCGCTTGACGCCGCCGGGCAACGGCAATGCACTGTGCCCATGAAGATCCGTTCCACCACCGCCGACGACCGCGCCGTCTTCGTCGACACCATGTTCACCGCTTTCGCCCGGTTCCCGGACACCGCGGGCGAGACCTGGTCCGCGCTCGAAATGGACCGCGGCCTGCTCGCGGTGTCCGAGGACGGGAGGCCGGTCGGCACGGCCGCGGCGTACTCCTTCGAGCTGACGCTGCCCGGTGAGGTCGTCGTGCCTGCCGCCGGGGTGACCGCGGTCGGCGTCCTGCCCTCGCATCGTCGGCAAGGCGTGCTCAGCGCGATGATGCGGCACCAGCTCGCCGACTTCCGGGCCAGGGGCGAATTCCTCTCCGTCCTGCTGGCGTCGGAGGCCCTGATCTACCGCCGGTTCGGCTACGGACCGGCGACCTACACCCGGCGCCTGACGGTGCAGCGGCACCGCGCCGCCCTCGCCGTCCCCCGGGCGGCCGAGGTGGCCAGCGGCTCGATCGAACTGCTGCGCCGGGCCGACTGCGGCGAGATCCTGGAAGCGGTCTACGACCGGTATCGCCGCGCCAGGCCCGGCGCGCTGTCGCGCCCGCACGGCTGGTGGGAAGCGGGGGCCGGGCAACCCCCGATCTCCCGGGCGCAGCGTCACGTCGCCGTGCATCGCGACGCCGACGGCGTCCCGGACGGTTACGCCTCCTATTCACTCACCGAACCCGACACCCTGACCGTCGACGAGACCATCGCCACCGACGACGCGGTCTCGACGGCACTGGCCAGGTTCCTGCTCGGGCACGACCTCGTCAGCGAAGTCGTGTTCAAGCACCGCCCGCTCGACGATCCGCTGCGCTGGCAACTCGAAGACTTCCGCGCGGGCGAACTCGGCGGCGACACGGACTGGCTGTGGGTGCGGCTGCTCGACGTCCCCCGCGCGCTCACCGCCCGCGGCTGGTTTACCGACGGCGAGCTCGTCCTCGACGTCGGCGACCCGGCGCTCGGCGAGCACGGCCGCCATCTGCTCACCGTCCGGGACGGCGAGGCGGCCTGTGTCCCGACGGAGCGGGAACCCGATCTGTCCCTCGACGTGAGCGATCTGGGCTCGATCTATCTCGGCGGTACCACTCCGAGCACACTCGTGCGGGCGGGTCATATCCGCGCCCACCACCCGGAGGCCGCGGCGATGGCCGACGCTCTGTTCCGCACCGAGCGTCCGCCGCACTGCCTGCACTGGTTCTGATCGCGAGAAGGGCGCGGTCTCAGAGCGCGGACGTTCGTTGACACCCCAAAGTGCCACTGCTCTACTCGGACGCATGCGCTGTACGGCCTGAACAAGTGTCGCTCATCTTAGAGAAACACCCGGGAATTCCGGGCGCTCCGCCCTGCCCGGAATTCCCGTTCGCCCTCGCACAGAACGGAATTCACCCCATGACCACGACCGAGCCCCGGATCCGATCCGCCAATGAATGGCTGTCGGCCGCGAAGGAGGTCGCCGCGGAACTCGCGGTGAACGCGGCCGAGCGCGACCGGAAGAACGAAACGCCCTACGCGGAAGTCCGGCTGCTCAAGGAATCCGGCCTGGTGACGCTGCTCGGCCCGGTCGAGCACGGCGGAGGCGGCCAGAGCTGGGAGACCGCCTATCGCGTCATCCGCGAGGTCGCCCGCGGTGACGGCTCGATCGGCCAATTGCTCGGCTACCACTATCTCTGGGCCTGGGCCGCCCGCCTCGTGGCGACCGACGACCAGATCGCCGCCGTCGAAGAACTGTATACGCGAAACGATTTCTTCTTCGGCGGCGCGGTCAACCCCCGCGATTCCGATCTGAAGATCACCGAAGACGGCGACGAGATCGTCTACAATGGACACAAGTCGTTCTCCACCGGAAGCAAGGTCTCGGATCTGACCGTGCTGGAGGGCGTCCTCGAAGGCACCGAGGACCACATCTTCGCGATCGTCCCGTCCGGCCAGGACGGAATCGTCTTCCACGACGACTGGGACAACATCGGCCAGCGGCTCACCGAATCGGGCAGCGTGACCATCACCGACGTGCGCGTCCCGTGGGCGAGCGCGGCGGGCTACGTCGACAAGAAGTTCCACCCGCTGACGTACAACACGCTCAACGTCCCGGCGATCCAGCTGGTGTTCGCCAACTTCTATCTCGGCATCGCACAAGGCGCCCTCGAAACCGCGCTGGCGTACACGCGCGAGCACACCCGGGCGTGGCCGTACGGCGGCGACAACAAGCCGTCCGCCGGCGAGGAGTGGTACATCCTCGACGGCTACGGGGATCTCCAGTCGAAGCTGTGGGCCGCCGAGGCGCTGGTGGACAAGGCCGGGACCGCGATCTCCGCCGTGCTGCACGCTCCGCGCGAGGAACTGACCCCCGAGGCACGCGGCGAGATCGCGGTCCTCATCGCCGCCGCCAAACAGCGCGTGATCGACACCGGCCTCGAAATCGGCACGAAGATCTTCGAGCTGACCGGCGCCCGCGCGAGCGCCACGAAATACGGTCTGGACCGGTTCTGGCGGAATCTGCGGACGCACTCCCTGCACGATCCGGTGGCGTACAAACGCCGGGAAGTCGGTGCTTACGCGCTCCTGAACGAACTCCCGGAGCCCACCTGGTACACCTGAGTCCCGGCGAAGTGACTTCTGGGCACACCGGCGAGCCGGTGTGCCCAGAAGGCCGGATCACTCCTCGAAGCCCTCGTCGCCGCCGTCGAAGACGTCCTCCATGACCTCGCCGAGGATCATGCCGCCGACCACACCGGCCGCGGCACCGGCGACCACACCGCCCATCCCCGGACCACGCCTGCCGTGGTGACCGTGATGACCGTGGTGGTCGTAGTCGTGGCCGTAGTGCTCCTGGTGCCCGCCGAACATGGCGTGCCCGCCGCCGGATTCGGCGACCTTGGCCAGCCAGCCGTCGATGGCGGCGGCCCAGTCGGTGCGCAGCGCCTCCTCGTGCGAGACGTGGAAGCGGCCGAAGGAGTCGCCGCCGGAGCGGAACATGCCGCCGCGCCTGTCCGCCTCCAGCACCACCACGAGGTCGTCGGGGCTCGCGACGAAGGTCAGCTCCACCTGGCTGACCCGGCCGGCGTAGCGCGACGGCGGGAAGAACTCGATCTCCTGGAAGAATCCGAGCTCCTGCCGCACACCGTGCAATCGCCCGGCCTCCACGTCGGCGCTGCGGAAGGAGAAGCCCAGCTCGCCGAACGCCTCCAGCACCCGGTCCTGCGATTCGAGCGGCCCGACGAGCACCGGGTCGAGGTCGCCCTTGTCCGGCGCGCCGGCGATGACGAGTTCGGTGCGCACGCCGACGACCATGCCCGGCAGCTCACGCCCGCCCACCGCGCTGATCGGCGTCTCCCACGGCAAGGCGATCTGGAACGGGACGGTCGTCAGCTGCCCCGCCGACACCCGTACCTTGCGGCCCGCGCTGACCCGCAGGAACTCCGCGGTCCCGGCCCGCTCGTGGTCGCCGTGCTCGACCTCGACCCTGGTGACCAGCGAAAGCAGGATCTCCTCGATCTGGGCGTCGCTCGAACCGCCCTGGATGCGGACCTGGCCGGTGATCACCTCGCCGGGGACGGCGTGCGGCGAGTCGAGCACGGTGTCGACGGACGGGCCGCCGACCCCGAAGGCGCTGAGCATCCGTTTGAACATCAGGGATTTCCTCCGCTGGGTACTGGAACAGGGGGGTACCGGAACACTTCGACTACTACCGAGATCCGTCGCGGCACGCCAGGCAAACCGGGTTAAAAACCCCTAAACGGGCGCGACGTCACTACCTTCTCAGATCGGCCTGGCGGACGTCGTGCAGGTGGATGACGACGTCGTACGAGCGCCCGAGCGAGATGTCCGCCGGGTCGACGGGGAACAGCGTGCCGATGGTGCGGGTGGGCCGGGCGGTGTCCAGCCAGGCGCGGGCGGCGGGCGGCGCGGTGCGCAGGTCCAGGTAGAAGTCGTCGAACCGGACCCGGTCGAGGGTGTGCTCGTTCGTCCCGGACGGCGCGGCCGGGACGGAGAACGGCTTCCACTCGCCGCCGATCGCGGTGTCCTTGGACAGGAAGGAACCCCGGTCGAAGCTGAACCCGATCGGCAGGTAGCCGCGGCCCAGCGTCTCGCGCAGGAAGGCGCCTTGGGTCTTCGGGTAGATCGACGGCATGTCGGGGATGTACGCGACGTGGGCGTTGTGGGCGGAGAGCAGGATCTTGTGGCCGGTCCGCCGCTGCCACCAGGCCACGTTCTGCGCCATCGCCTGGTCGCGCAGGATCTGGGCCGCGGGCAGCCCCTTCGGATCCGCGAGGTCGACGGCGAGGAAGCGGGCGGTCTGCGCGACGAACCGGGCGTGCTGCTCGGTCCAGCCGTGGGCGTCCGCGCCGGTCAGCCCCTTGACCAGCTCGAAGGCCTGCTCCGCCTGTGTGGCGAGCCGCCGTCGCTCGTCGACGGGTTTACGCACGTAGGCGAACGCGTCGTCGATCGGGCGCAGTCCCGTGTACAGCTCGTTGAGCCGGGGCAGCGCCTCCGGATGATGCCTGCCGATGTAGTCGGTGATCCGCGCGAAGAACGCGTCGTTCACCGAAGGCGCGCCGAGGTCGTCACCGACGAAGTGCACCGTGCGATCGGGATGCGCGCGGTTGTGATCGCGCATCCACCGGATCAGGCTGACGAACTCCTCGCGATCCCACGGGGATCCGGCCAGCGTGCGCTTCGCGATTTCTCGGGCGTCGCCGCGCCCGGTCTGGACGTACTCGTCGATCTCCAGGCCGGCGGACCAGCTGAGCTCCAGCGCGAAGGCCCGGAACCCCTTTTCCTCCACGAGGTAGCGGAACACCCGCTCCTTCATCGTGAAGAACTCGTGGGAGCCGTGGGTCGCCTCGCCGAGGCCGACCACCTTCGCGTCGGCGATCATCCCGCCCAGCGCCCGGAGATCGGCATTGTTGCGGCCCGGTTCGGTCGAGCGCAGCGGATGCGCCGCGCGGTCCAGCGACCGCACCGGATCCCGCCAGGTCGTGGTCGTGTCCGCCGCGAGAGCCGGACTCGTCAAGGGAGCGAGCACCGCTCCCGTCACCACCACGGCGGCGGCCACCACTCCACGTCTAGCCCACCGTTTCCGGCCGTCCTTCATACCGTTCACCCCTTCGTTCCGCTGTCGAAATCGATCATCGTCGACGGAACGGTGGGGGCGCATTGAAGCAAAGCTCCTACTTGGGGTGGGGTTTTCCTCACCCCTTGGGAAGCGGGTGGACCCCGCCGCCGGGGTGTGGGACCCGGCGGCGGGAATCCACCCGCGTTTATCTCCCTCCGCAGCGGCTGTCCGTCACTCCGCGCGCCACAACGCGGGTGTGGACGGCGGCTCCCAGCCGGGCTGGGCGGTGTGCGCCTGCAAGCACACGTAACCGCGACCGCTGTAGGTGACCCGGGCGCCCGCAGAATAGCCGGTTCCCGCCGCCCAGGTCGTCCCGCCGGGCGGGTTGGAGGTCGAAGTCGACGTCGTCGGCGTCGTACTGGTCGGCCGCGAGGTCGACGTCGGCGTCTGCGGCACGTTCAACACGAAGTCGAACGCCGCCTCCTTGGCCGTACCCGCGTCCCGGACGGTCATCAGCAGCCGCGGATCGAAGATAGTGTCGGTGTTGTTGCGCGGCTCGTTGGGGAAGTAGAGCTGCGTGGTCAGCACCGGCCTGCCGGGCGCCTGGACCTTGACGTGGATGTGCCGCGTACGACCGGGGTACAGGCCGGGCACGATGGTGCTCAGCGAGAACGCGCCCTGGTCGTTCGTGAACTGGTGACCGCGGAAGGTGTACCCCACGTTGTCGTAGGCGCCGTTGACGTCCGCCTGCCAGAAGTCCAGCAGCGCCCGCGCGATCGGCAGGCAGCCGAGCCCGAACACGTAGCCGGACACGGTGAGCCGCGTTCCCGGCGTGCCCGCCGTGACGAGCGAGGTGCGCTGCGGGGAATTCGGCTTGAAATAAGGACCTTCGGTCTGCGGAATGGTCGGGTCGTCCCCGTCGTCGCAGTACGGGGTCAGCTCGGGTGCCTGGCCGCTCGCGACGGTGGTGCGTGCGAGAGCGGGGCCGCCGATCAACGCGACCGGAGCCGCCACACCCGCGGCGATCGCGGCCTTCAGCACGGTCTTCCGGCTGAGCTTGTTCTCTTCGTCCATACCTGCTCCTCGTGGGGGCTTCGGGAATCACCCTCGACGGTATGGAGAAGATCAGCTGCGGACGATGGACTGGTTTGGTCAGTCGTGGTGAATCTCCGGGGGCGCGTCTCCGGTCCGGCGGTAATCACCGGGGCTCAACCCCGTTTCCCGCCGGAAGAACCGGCAGAAATACGCGGGATCCGCGAAACCGACCCGGCTGGCGACCTGCCGCACGGTGAGATCCGTGCCGAGCAGGAACCGTTTCGCCTCCCGTGTCCGCGCCTCGCGCATCAGTTGTGCCGCCGTCCGGCCGGTCGCCGTTTTCACCGCGTCCGTGAGATATCCCGGCGTGACCCCGATACGTTCCGCGAGCGCGCCGACCGACCAGAGCCCGAGGTCGGGTCTGCCGAGCAACCGGGCGAATTCCGTGCCCACCGCCTGCGCCCTGGCCGGCGGACGCGGATCCGCCAGGCCGGGAAGCCGTCCCGCCCGCACGATCAGCACGTGCATCAGGGCCCGCAGCACCGAATCGGTTCCCTGCCCGCCACAACGGAATTCCTCGTCGAGTTCGGCGACCAGCCGCGCCGTCTCCTCGGCCGCGCGTTCGTCGAGCCGCCACGGCTGCTGGCTGAGCCTTCGCAGGGTTTCGCGATCCGACGGATGTTCGAGCAGGAAATCGTCGGTGAACAACACGACGAATCCGGTGAGATCGCGGGCATCCCAATGGTGCACCTGCCCCGGTGTTATGACCGCGAGTTGCGGCGGTCCCAATTCCCAGCGGGTGAAATCGATGACGTGGTCACCGGTGCCGCCGGTGACATGGACGATTTCGTAGAAGGTGTGCCGATGCGGGAACGCCGCCCGCGACATCGGCCCGATCGTGTCGAAGGTGCCGACCGTGAACGGCAGGGCGTCCGGCGCGCGGACCTCCAGCCGATGCAGTGGCAATTCCCCCGCCTTCGGTTTCAGGCAAGGCGTCCTCGGCAACACCGTCGTTCCGCGCATGGACCGGTCCCTTTCACCACACTGGGGAATGAAAAGTCTAGACCAATGTTCGCGCCGTGACTGCCGACGGAAGTCGCTTCTCACCCGCCGGGTACAGTCGAGATCATCGACGCACGTCCGAAGGGTCACCACGCGATGTCTCCCACCAAGTCGCGCGGTCGGGCCCGATGGTCGCTCGGCGCGTTCGCCGCCTTGGCGCTGGCGTGCGCCGTGGCCATGGCGACGGCGGGCACTTCCCACAGCGACCTCGAGATCTACCGTTTCGGCGTCGACACGCTGTGGAACGGCGGCGATCTCTACGGCGCGTTGCCGCTTTCCGACGCCGGCATCCCCCTGCTGTTCATCTACCCACCGTTCGCCGCGTTGGTGCTCACTCCGCTGGCAGTGGTGCCGTGGACGGGCGCGGTACTCCTGCTGTTCGCACTCAGCCTGGCCGCGCTGGGCATCACCTTCTACGGGATCGTCCGCACGCTGTGGCCGTCCGGGGACCGGCGGAAGGCGTTGCTCGTCGCGTCGCTGGCGATCACTCCGGCGCTCTTCCTCGAACCGGTCCGCCAGACCCTCGGTTTCGGCCAGATCAACCTGTTGCTGATGGGTCTCGTCGCGGCCGACTGCCTGCTGGCGCGGGGCCGTTACCGGGGCATCGGAGTCGGTCTCGCCGCGGCCGTCAAGCTGACGCCGATGGCGTTCCTGCTGTTCTTCCTGGTGCGCAAGGACTTCCGTGGCGCGCTGACCGCGGTGGGTACGTTCGTGGCCGCCTCGGCCGTCGCGTTCGCGGTCGCACCGGAGGCGTCCGCGCGCTACTGGTTCGGCGGGCTCGCCGGGGCGTCCGGGATCAGCGGCACTTCGTTCCACACCAACCAGACCCTGCAAGCGGTGCTGGCGCGCTTCGGCGTCGAGTCCGCCGCGAAGCCACTCTGGATCGTCCTCACCGGTGTGCTGCTGGTGCTGGTGACGGTGACCATGTACCGCTCGGCACCGGTGCAGGCGCTGCTGCTGAACGCGACGTTCGCCCTGCTCATCTCGCCGACGTCGTGGTCGCATCACTGGGTGTGGATCGCCCCGGCGCTGTTCACCACCATCGCCTTCGCCGTGCTCAGGCGCCAGGATCGCCGCAAAGCGGCAGCCTGGCTAGCCGTCACCGGCGTCGTCGCCACGATCTTCGTCGCGGCCCCGTTCCGGTACTTCCCGGCCTTCGACCGGCCGGGCCAGACATGGACGACCACCCAGCAGTGGCTGGGAAACTGCTACGTCGTCGCGGGCCTGATCTTCCTCGCCGTCGCCGGTGTGCTCGCGCTACGGAAGCGGTGGACCCGCCGCCGTCTCGCCTGAAAGGACCCCGATGCTCGACCTGACCGGTACCACCACGCTCGTCACCGGGGCCAGCGGCGGGATCGGCCGCGGCATCGCGCTGCGGTTCGCCGAGGCGGGCAGCGCCGTCGCCGTGCACTATCACCGGGACGAGTCCTCGGCGCTCGCCGTCGTCGAACGGATCCAGGAGGCGGGCGGCACCGCGAAGACGTTCGCCGCCGACCTCACCGACGACGGCGAATGCCGACGGCTTGTGTCCGCCGCCGCGGCCTGGACCGGACGACTGGACACCCTGGTCAACAACGCCGGCGTGCAGCCGATCGAACCCCTGCCGGAGATGTCGGCGGAAAGCTGGCGCGCCGTCCTCGACGCGAACCTCACCAGCGCGTTCTCGTGCACCCAAGCCGCGGCCGCGGTGATGAACGGCGGCAGCGTCATTCATATCGCCTCGATCGAAGCGACCCAGCCCGCGCCGGGACACGCGCACTACAGCAGCGCGAAGGCCGCCCTGGTCATGCACGCCCGCGCCGCCGCGCTCGAATACGGCCCGCGAGGACTGCGCGTCAACGCCGTCTCCCCCGGCCTGATCGAGCGCCCCGGCCTCGACGACGCCTGGCCGGAGGGCGTCCGCCGCTGGCGACAGGCCGCGCCGTTGGGCAGGCTCGGCACTCCCGGGGACGTGGCGAACGCCTGCCTTTTTCTCGCTTCGCCGCTCGCGTCGTGGATCACGGGGCACAACCTCACGGTGGATGGAGGTGTCTCCGCGCGTCCCACTTGGTGATCGCGGCCGATCTGGTCCAGGTGATGCGGCCGGCAGGCATGATGCACGGGTGGCACGGCACTTAACGACGGGGATGAGTCCTCGTAGGAAGCTTCCACGTGAATCCTTCAGCATCCGCTTCGGCGAATCAAGCCACCGTTTTATTGAGAACGATATAGTCTGAACGTACGATAGTACAGGTGTTCGAACCGGCGTACCGTTGATCTTGTGTCCAGCGACGATGCATCCCCGAAGACGTCCACCGAGTGGTGGCGCGTCGACACGGCGACGCTGCATGCGCGTAAACAGGAGCTCGAAGTTCTTAAGCGCCGACTGGATGCCGAGCAGAACGCGATCCTCGCGGAAATCAATTCCCGCGGGATTCGGGGCTGCAGCGGCCATTCGACGCTGGCTGGGCTGATTCTCGAGGATTTCCTGGTGTCGGACAAGGAAGCCGCCGTCCGCGCCGATCGGGTGCTGGCTTTGCATGCTGGTCCGTCGATCGGTGGCGACCCCGAGCCGCCGTTGGCTCCGTTGACGGCCGAGGCTGCTGCGGAAGGTGCGATCGGCGGCGGTCAGATCGATGCCATCATCAAGACTCTCGCCCGCATCCCGTCCAGTGTTCCTGAGGACGATGTGCGGGCCGGGGAGAAGATCCTCGTCGAACTGGCCAGACATGCGGGGCCACGGCAGATCGCCCGCGCCGGACGCCGCCTGCTCGACGAACTCGACCCCGACGGCAAGGAACCCCGCAACGAGGACCCGAAAGAGACCCGGCCGGAGCTACGGTTCGTCAAGCACCGCGACGGCACTCTCGGCCTCAAGGCGAGACTGGACCTGGAAACCTACGCCCGCCTGAAATCCGACCTCGATCCAATGGCCAAGCCGCACAAGGCCATCGACGGCGTCCGGGATTCCCGGACGCAGGACGAACGTTACGGGGATGCCTTCACCGACTACGTCCGGTTGAAGACCTCCAGCCGGAATCTTCCCGGCCAGGCTGGGGAAGCGACGCACATCCTGGTCACCATGTCCTACGACGACCTGATCCGGGACATCGGCGAAGCCCACCTTGACCTTGTCGGCCCGATCAGCGCCACCGACGCCAGAATTCTCGCCTGTGACGCCCGCGTCCGGCCTGGCGTCCTCGGCACCGCAGGCGAACCCCTCGACATCGGCCGCTCCAAACGCACCGTGTCACTGGCGCAGAAATATGCGCTCACCCTCCGGGACGGCGGCTGCGCGTTTCCCGGCTGCGACATGCCCGTACCGCGCTGCACCGCCCACCACATTGTTTTCTGGCGGCACCACGGCGAAACCAAAATAGACAACCTCGTCCTGCTCTGCACCAAACACCACCGGCTGATCCATCGCAGCGAGTGGAAAGTCCAGATCGCCCAGGACGGACTCCCGGAATTCACCCCGCCCACCTACCTCGACCCGGCCGGGACACCAAGGAGGAACACCATGCACCTCAGAACGTAGGCCGACCCCAGCCTCCGAAAGTCAGCGGCTCCGGATCTCGGCCCCACGCTTCAGATTCGTCACCAGCGCCGTCGACTTACCCGTGACGGCGGCCGCGAGTGGTCGTTCGAGTCCTGGGAGCCGGGCCACGTGAAGGAACGCCCGGCGCGCCAGGAGCAGGAACCGATTGGCGGGCAGGAACCATCGCGCGCCTCGCCGGGCGACTTGCTGCTTTTCGGTCACCACCGGGCGGACCAGACGCTCGTACTCCGCGAGCGCGGTCTCGATCGAGGGCGCCCGGGTGAGTTGCTCGGCCAGAACGAACGCGCCCGCGATACCCAGTGAGGCGCCCTGACCGGCGAGAAGTGAGACGGCGTAACAAGAATCGCCGACGAGCACGACCCGCCCTCGGCTCCAGGAAGACATCTCGATCTGCGCGACCTGGTCGTAGTACACCTCGCTCGGCGGCGGGCACAGGTCGAGCGCCTTCGGCACCGCCCAGCCGAGCGAACCGTAAGTCGCGCGCAGTGCCGCCCGCGCGTCGTCCGGCAGGGCCGGATCCGTCGTGCGGTGCACGGCGAACGCCGCGAGTTTGCCGTCGCGGAGACCGTAGAAACCCATCTGCATCCCGACCGTGTCGGTCAGACAGAACCGCTCGCCCACCTGCGCGCGAATTTCCTCGTCCTCGAAAACGAAGGCCGCCGTATGAAAACCGAGATGACGCAAGAACCGGCTCTCTTCACCGAAGACCAGCCGCCGCACGGTCGAATGGATGCCGTCGGCCCCGACCAGCAAGTCGGCTTCGAGGGTCTCGCCGTCCGCCAAAGTGACCCGCACGCCGTCGTCGAGATCCTCGACGCCGGTGACCCCGGCACCGAATCGGACGTCCACTGTGGACGGAAGACCGGTGCGCAGTACCCGTTCCAGATCCGGCCGCATGATGCTGCAGAGCCGTCCCCGCACCGATTTGGCGAACTGGACGTAGTCGATCGCCGCCCGGCGGCGGCCGCGCTCGTCCAGCAAGCTCGCCTCGTCCACCTGATACGCCGCTTCCTCCACCTGGGGCAGCAGTCCCATTTCCTCGACGGCGTCGAAACCGGGGCCGAAGAAGTCGATCATGTAACCCTGTTGCCGCGGCCCCGCGGCCCGTTCCAGCACCACGACTTCGACATCCAGCGCCGTGAGCCGGTGCGCCAGCGCCAGACCGGTGATCCCGGCCCCGCAGATCGCCACCTTCATGGGGGTCCCTCCCTTTCGTTCAGCCGACCAGCCTGCGCAGGACGGCCGGGGAGACGATCCGGCCGGACTCCGGTCCGAGCGCCCGATGCAGCAGAAGCCCGTCCACCGCGGCGAGGAGTGCCGCCGCCGTGTCCTCGGCGTCGGCCACTCCCCGCTCCGCCAGCCACCCGCCGAACCTGGTGCGCAAGCCGGCGAGCAGCTCGCGGATGCCTTGGCGCAAGGTGTCATCGCGGGTCGCGGCGAGATAGGCCTCGGCGAACAGCAACGACATTGGGTCGGTGCCGGAGTATTCGCCGACCGACGCCAGCAGCGCGTCCACCGCCTCCGCCGGTGTCTCGACGGACTCCAGCGCCGGCTCGAAAGCGACCGCGACCTCACGCATCGCGCCGAGCACCGCCTCGATCATCAAGGCCTGCAGCGACGGGAAGTGGTAGTGCACGACGCTCGGCGTGACACCCGCGCGCTCGGCCAGGATCCGGGTGCTGACCGCGGACCAGCCGAGTTCGGGCACGAGCGCGACGGCCGCTTCGAGCAACCGTTGCCGGACGAGCTTGCCACGTGCCGCGGCCGGGGATCCTGCCACCGTCATCTCCTAGGGCGTTCGTCCTGTACGACTGCCCTGATCGTATGCCCGGATCCGGCCGCGGTGCAAACTCATGCCCTCTTCGGCCCGCGCCTGGGGTTCACTCTGAAACTCCCGCACGGGGCAAAAATGACCTCTTCCTCCCCCGGAACGGTCGCGAAGCTTGCTCTTCCGAACCCGTTTCCTGGAGGACACATGGTCTCGAAACCCCGCCTCGCCCTGGGAATGCTCGTCTTGGCCGCCTTGGCGGGCGGGCTACTCGCCTTGCTCATCTCGCTCGACGTCGGCGCGTTCTGGGCCAAGACGCTGCCGCTCGTCTTCCTGGCCGGTGGCGCGGCGTTCGCGCAGTCCCTCGGGTTGTTCAACAAGCCATCGAAGGACTGAGACCGAACGTCAAACCCGCTGCGGCGCGAAGGTTCGTCGGTAGTCCTGCGGGGAAACGCCGACGACGTTGTGGAAATGGTGACGCAGCATGGCTCCTGAGCCGAAGCCGCAGCGGCGCGCGACCTCGTCGATGCTCATCGTCGTCTCTTCGAGCAGCGACCTCGCGTGCAGAACCCGTTGTGTCGAAAGCCATCGGTGCGGTGTGGTGCCCGTCTCCGCGACGAACTTGCGGGCGAAGGTGCGTTCGGACATCCGGGCCCGGCGGGCCAGATCGGCGACGGGATGTTCGTGGTCGATGGTGTCGAGCATCCAGGCGAGCACCGGCTGAAGGCTGTCCCCGGTGCATTCCGGGATCGGCACCTCGACGAACTGGCGTTGCCCGCCTTCCCGTTGCGGGGGCACCACCATGCGCCGGGCGATCGCGGTGGCCGCGGCGGAGCCGAGTTCGCGGCGGACCAGATGCAGGCACGCGTCGATACCGGCGGCCGTTCCGGCACTGGTGATGATGTCGCCGTCGTCGACGAAGAGGACGTCCGGATCCAGCTTCGCCTCGGGAAAACGCTTCCGGAACCGCTCGCTGTGCCGCCAGTGGTTCGTGCACCGCCGCCCGTCGAGCAGCCCCGCGGCGCCCAGCACGAATGCACCGGTGCACACCGAAAGCAGCGTTGCCCCTCGCGCCGAAACCGCACGGAGCGCCTCGAGCACCGCGGGTGGGTATTCGTCACGCACGTCGCAGGCAGGGACGACGACGAGGTCCGCGTCTTCGGTCGCTTCGAGACCGTGTTCCGGGGTGACCTTGACGCCGTGACCGAGGCTCAGCGGCTCCCCGGCGCGCTCCCCGCACACGCGGAAGTCGAGCAGCGGCACGCCGTCATCGGTGCGGTCGTAACCGAACACCTCGCAGACGACACCGAACTCGAAGGCGGCGAAGTCGTCCAGCAGCACCACGGCGACGCTCTTCAGCATGCCCGAAGCATAGCTGGCAGGATTTTGACGCACAACGACAGAACTGCCACTTTTGGCAGGATGTCGAGTGGCGCAAACTTACTGCCATGACCGCAATCATCGTCACCCTCGCCCTGATCGCCCTCGTCACCTACCTGCTGGAGCGCAACCACGCGCGGCAGGGCCGCCCGGACACCGCCGGCGGCGACCCGCTCGGCCGGCCCTTCTGGAAAGGTGGCGCCACGGTCTGAAATCCCCGACGCGGTCACCGCTCAGGCGGTGACGAGCGTCAAAACCGAGGGATGCGAGGAAATCCTCGCCAAGGAACCCCCAGTTCAGCAGGGCTCTCCGCGAAAAACTCGGCTCGATCCCCCGACCACCGGTGTCACGAGGGACACGTTCCCCGCCGAGACCGTCGAACGAACGCACATCCGCCGAGGTCAGACCCACAATCACCGGTTTAAACCTCTTCGCCCGCATTTTCTGCCGGTTACCAGTTTTCTGGTTAGGGTGCAGTGGTGCAAACGGGTTAACTCGGGCGGAAGGAGATCGCGCCGTCGTCGGCGCGTGGCTGAACATGAGTTCGCAGGACGGTAAACAAGCGGAAGAAGAGGTCGTCGCGGAGACCGCGTCGGATCTCGCCCACGCGCCGGACACGACAGGTCCGGGGCACCCGCCCGATGAGCACGTCCCGCTCGACCTCGCCGCCGAACGACCCGCCGAAACCGACCGGACCGTTTTCGGTGTGGCGGCTGCCCTCGCGCTCGCCATCATCATCTGGGGTGTCCTGTCCCCCGAGAGTCTCGCGAGTGTCGCGTCGACCCTCCTCAACGACGCCGTGATCCCGTACGGCGGCTGGGCCTTCGTGCTGACAGCGAGCGGTTTCGTCCTCTTCGCGGTCTGTCTGGCCATAAGCCGCTACGGCCGGATCCCGCTGGGCGGGGACAAGGAACTCCCCGAATTCCGGACGTCGTCGTGGATCGCGATGATGTTCAGCGCCGGCATGGGCATCGGCCTGATGTTCTTCGGGGTGTACGAACCGGTCTCCCATCTCGCGAGCCCGCCCCCGGGTACCGCGGCCCCGAACTCCGACGAAGCGGTCCACACCGCGATGGCGACGACGTTGTTCCACTGGACCGTGCACCCGTGGGCGATCTACGCCGTCGTCGGCCTCGCGATCGCTTACAGCACCTTCCGCAAGGGCCGCAGCCAGCTGATCAGTTCGGTGTTCGCCCCGCTGATCGGCAAGCGGCGCACCGAAGGCCCGCTGGGCAAGGCGATCGACATCATGGCGATCTTCGCGACCCTGTTCGGTTCGGCCGCTTCGCTCGGTCTCGGCGCGCTCCAGGTGGGTGGCGGTATGGGCGCCGTCGGCTGGATCGACGATCCCGGCAAGGGACTCCTGGTCGCGATCATCGCGATCCTCACCATCGCGTTCATCGCTTCGGCGGTGTCCGGCGTGGCCAAGGGGATCCAGTGGCTGTCCAACATCAACATGGTGCTCGCCGCGGTGCTCGCGGTGTTCGTGCTGGTGGTCGGCCCGACCGTGCTGATCCTCAACATCGTGCCCGGCGCGATCGGCGACTACTTCCGCGAACTGGCGGAGATGTCCGGCCGTACCGGGATGACCGGTGGCGAGGAGATGCAGACCTGGCTCGGTGGCTGGACGGTCTTCTACTGGGCGTGGTGGATCTCGTGGACGCCCTTCGTCGGCATGTTCATCGCGCGGATCTCGCGCGGCCGCACCATCCGGCAGTTCATCTTCGGTGTCATCGCGATCCCGAGCATCGTGAGCCTGATCTGGTTCGCGATCTTCGGCGGCGCGGCGATCAGCAGGCAGCGGGCGGGTACGGACATCGCGGGCGCGGGCAGTGCCCAGTCGGCGACGTTCGAGCTGCTCGAAACGCTGCCGTGGTTCGTCCCGATCGCGATCCTGGTGATGATCCTGGTGTCCATCTTCTTCGTCTCCGGCGCGGACGCGGCTTCGGTGGTGATGGGCACCTTGTCCCAGCGCGGGAGCGTGCACCCGAAGAAGGGTGTCGTCATCTTCTGGGGCGTGCTGATGGGCGCCGTCGCGGCGGTGATGCTGCTGGTCGGCGGGGACAAGGCGCTGACCGGGCTCCAGAACCTCACCATCCTGATCGCGGTGCCGTTCGTGTTCGTGATGGTCGGGTTGTGCGTGTCGGTCTGGAAGGACCTGCGCAACGACCCGCTGATGAAGCAGGAAGACGCGATGATGTTGTCGCTGAAGGAACTGCACGAGGAACGCACGAACGGCCACGGCCGTCGTCGCATCCTCGGCCGGTCGAAACAGCGCACCTGAGTCGGTGAAAGTACGTGAAGGCCCCCTTCATTGCGTCTAGCGCAGTGAAGGGGGCCTTCACGTACTTCAGGCGCGTCCGATGGCGACGAAGGCGCACAACGCGAGGTACCCCAGGTCCAGCAGCGCGATCAGGGGCTCGCGGCGACGCCACCGGACGATCAGCGCGCCCGCCATGACCAGCGCCAGTCCGAGGGCCGCCAACGGCACCAAGGCCGGCGCGATGTCGAGCAGCGCGGGAACGACCAGGCCCACCGCGCCCAGGATCTCGACCACCCCGATGAACTTCACCGTGCCCGGGCCGAAATCCAGCACCCATCCCGCGCCCGAGGCCACTCCGGCGACCGTTTCCCTGCGCAGGAACAGTTTCCCGACACCGGACACGAGATACATCACGGCCAGCAGACCGGCGACGATCCACAGTGCGGTCTCCATCAGTGCGCCGCGAACTGGCCGGGCGTGTAGTCCCCGGCGGGCTGCCGGGTGATGACGTTCAGCCGGTTGAAGGCGTTGATGAGCGCGATCTGGGCCACCAGCGCCACGAGCTGGTCCTCGTCGTAGTGCTTGGCGGCGGCCTCCCACGCCTCGTCGGTGACACCGCTGCCGTCGGCGAGACGGCAGCCCTGCTCGGTGAGTTCCAGCGCGGCACGTTCGGCCTCGGTGAAGACCGTCGCCTCACGCCAGCACGCGACCAGGTTCAGCCGTGTCGTGGTCTCCCCCGCGTGTGCCGCGTCCTTGGTGTGCATGTCGAGGCAGCCCGAGCAGCCGTTGATCTGGCTGGCGCGGATGTTCACCAGTTCCCTTGTCGCCAAAGGAAGTTCGCTGCCGTCGAGCACCTTCGCGGCCGAGACGAAGTGCTTCACCAGCTTCGGCGCGAGAGCGGTCTTGAGGAATTCGAGCCTTGCCTGCATGGGATTTCTCCTTCTCGTCGGTCCTTCACTTACTTCGACGAGGAGGACTCCCGAGAGGTAACACCCATGGCCGCGAGGCGACGTGGATCACTGACCGAGTCGATTCCGACGATGCGGCCGTCGACGATGGTGCAGGTCATCACGCCCAGCAGTTTGCCCGTCCGGCTCCACGACACGACCCCCGGTTTGCCGTTGACCAGCGCGGGACGGGTCATGCCGGCGGCGCGCGCTCCGCGCTGGACCCGGGTGGCGACCTCGGCCGCACCGAGCCGGACGACCTCGCCGTGACGGCTCTGCGAGCGCCACGTCACGTCGGGGTCGAGCATCTCCATCAGCCCGTCGAAGTCCCCTTCGCGCGCGGCGGCGAGGAACGCGTCGACGACGGCGCGCTGCCGCGGCTCGTCGGCCGGACGCTGTCCCCGCACCTTCCGGCGGGCCCGGCTGGCGAGCATCTTCGCCGCGTCCGCGGATTTGCCGAGGATCTCGCCGATCTCGGCGAACGAGACGGCGAACAGGTCGTGCAGCACGAACGCCAGCCGCTCGGCCGGGCCGAGGGTGTCGAGCACCACGACCAGCGCCACCCCGACCGATTCGGCGAGCAGCGCGTCCTCTTCCGGCGAATCGTCGAGCACCAGCAGCTCGGGCGGCTCGTCGTAGGAGTCCTCGGGGCGGGTCTTGCGGGAGCGCAGGGTGTCGATGCAGACGCGGCCGACGACCGTGGTCAGCCAGCCGGACAGATTGTCGATCGTGTCGGCGTCCTGGCGCGCGAGCCGCAGCCATGCCTCCTGGACCGCGTCCTCGGCGTCCGTGCGGGAGCCGAGCATCCGCTGGGCCACGGCCACCAGACGCCCGCGCTGCTCCTCGAACGCGCTGGCCAGCGCCTCACCGGTCATGTCGATACCTTTCTCGCGCCGAACCCGTCATGGACATGACGAGCGCGACGCGAGAAAGGTAACCGACTTCGCTCAGACGTCGCGGATCGGCGTCTTCACGGTCTTCTTCATGCCGGGGTTCTTCGTCTCCGGCTTCTTCTTGCCGGGCTCCGGTTCCGGCTCGGTGGCCGTGCCGCCGATACCGGACTCGATCGCCGCCGTGACGATCAGGTTCCGCTCGTCGGACGAGATGACCTCGCCGTCGAGGAGTTCCTGGGTCACGGCCCGCACGTAGGTCACGAACTGGTCGTTCGACGAGTAGTCCGACTCGTCGTCGATCACGTCGTTGATCGTGCAGCCGTTACCGGTGTCGCGGTTCTCGACCTGGCTGTCCGCCGTCCCGAGGATCACGGTGTCCCGGAGGTCGGAGTCCGGGCACGCGTCCGGGCCCGGCGGCGCGGCGACGATGGTGAACGAGCCGCCCTGTTCCGCCGACACGTTGCCGGCCTTGTCCGACGCGCGGTAGGTCAGCGTGTGCGTGCCGAGCGCGGTCACCTTCACCGGCGCGGTGTAGACCGTCCAGGCCCCGCCGTCCAGCTGGTACTCGATCTTGTCCACCCCGGACCCGGTGTCCGTCGCGGTCAGGTTGATGGTCGCGTCCTCGATGTACGACCAGCTTCCGTCCAGGTCACCGCTCACCACCACCGAGACGACCGGCGCGGTGTTGTCGTCGCCTTCGACGATGGTGAACGTCGCCGTGCCTTCGGCCGAGACGTTGCCCGCCTTGTCGGTGGCGCGGTACTTCACCGTGTGCGCGCCGACGACGGTCAGCGCGAGCGGCGCCGAGTACGTCAGCCACGGGCCGCCGTTCAGGCTGTACTCGACCTTGCCGACACCGGAGCCTGCGTCGGTGGCCGTGAGGGTCACGGTCGCCTTGCCGACGTAGTTCCCGGCGGTGTCCTTGGTCCCGGTCACCTCGGACGTCACGGTCGGCGCGGTGGTGTCACCGCTGACGACCGTGAAATGCGCCATGCCTTCCGGCGAGACGTTGCCCGCCTTGTCCGAGGCGCGGTAGGAGACCATGTGCATCCCGGGCGCGGTGACCGCGACCGGAGCGGTGTACGCGGTCCACGCGCCTTCGTCCACTTTGTACTCGACCTTGTCGACACCGGAGCCGGTGTCGGTGGCGGTGAGCTTCACGGTGGCGGTGTCGAGGTAGTTGCCCGCGCCGTCCTTGGTGCCCGTCACCTCGGCCGTCACCGTCGGCGGCGTCGTGTCGCCGGGCTGCCCGGTGACGACGGTGAACGACGACATCCCTTCCGGCGAAACGTTGCCCGCCTTGTCGGTAGCGCGGTAATGGACCATGTGCGATCCGGCCGCGGTGACCGCCACGGGTGCGGTGTACGCGGTCCACGCGCCGCCGTCAAGCTGGTACTCGACCTTGTCCACGCCGGACTGACTGTCCGAAGCGGACAGATTCACCGTCGCGGAACCGACGTAGTTCCCGGCGGTGTCCTTGGTGCCGGTCACGTTCGCGGTCACGGTCGGCGGGGTGGTGTCGGCGCCGCCGCCGTCGGTGACGACGAACTCGCCCATCATCTTGGTGTGGCCCTGGATCGTGCAGTAGTACCGGTACTTGCCAGGGGTCAGCGTGACCGTGGCCTCGTGCACGCCGCCCTTGTCGTCGTAGGGGTTGGCGAGGATGTTGAGGTTGACGTCGTGGTTGTAGCCCGGCGTCGAGGTGTCGAACGTCAGCGTGTGCGACATCGTCGACCCGAGCTCTTCGGTGTTCTTGAAGACGATCGTGGTCTCACCGGCCACCGCGGTGGTCGGCGCGCTGAGGTAGTGGTCGGTGCTGTCGCCCGCGGTCCATTCCAGGGTCTGGACGGGTGCGGCGGAGGCGGGGGCGGACGAGCCCGGTAACACCAGGCCCGCCAGTGCGAGTGTCGCGGCCACCAGGGCCACGACGAGGGTTCTTGGGGACATCGCAGGGAAACCTTCCGTACAAAGGGAGACCGGCCGAGCACACGGAACCCGCGCGCCCGGCCGGTTTTCGCGCTACAGCTGCCGCACCCGGATGTTGCGGAACTCCATCAGGTCGTTGTCACCGTGGTTCTGCAGACCGATGAACCCGCTGACGAACTGCCGGAAGTCGGTGGACGGATCGCCCGCCCGCGACGAGGAGATCCCCGGCGCGTTCTCGAACTCGTTGATCACCACGCCGTTGCGGATGATCGTGTACTTCTGCCCGACGACCTTGATCTCGTACTCGTTCCAGGTCCCCTTCGGCTTCACACCCGCCTGGTCCAGCGGCCGCGGGTCGAAGTTGTAGATCGACCCGGTCTTCTGCGGCTCACCGGTGGCCCCGTCGTACAGCTGGACTTCGTGGCCGCAATAGATCGCGACCCAGGCCTGCGACGTCCTCGCCGAACCGACCGTGCCACAGCTGCCCGGCGGACGCTGCTCCAGCGGGGTGCGCGGATCCGGGAACCGGACGAACACACCGCTGTTGGCGCTGCCGGTCGGCGCGATGTCCTTGAACTGCAGTTTCACCGAGAAGTTGCCGAACTGCCGTGCCGAATACCACAGCATGCCGAGCCCGCCCGACGGTCGCAGTGACCCGTCCGGCTGGATGGCGAACTGCCCGGACGGCGCCTGCGACCAGTTGCGGAACGATTCGGCCGTGCCGTCGTAGATCGCGTCGTAGCCGGTGACGCCCTTGTTGCCGATGGGCGACGCGGCGGCCGCGGCGTTGATCTTGTCCGACTCGGCCGCGTTCAGCACGCCGAGGTCGCCCAGCCGGTCCACGGCCTGGGTGACGTGGTTGACGAAACCGGCGTGGGAGGTCCACGTGCTCTCGTCGTCGATCATGTCGTCGACCGTGCAGCCGCCACCGGCGTTGCGGTTGGTCACCCCGGTGTCGGTGTCGCCGATGGTCACCGTGGCACTGGAATCCGCCACGAGACACCCGACGCTGACCGAGTTCCGCGTGGTCACCGTCTCGCCGTCCGCGTAGGTCACGGTCAGCTTGGCGGTGTACAGACCCGTGCGCGGGTAGGTATGCCGCGGGTCGGGCTGGGTCGAGATCGTGCCGTCGCCGAACTCCCACTTGTAGGAGACGCCGCCGGACTTCGACCCGGTGAAGGCCGCGGTGAGCGGCTTGTTCTGCACCATGGTCGACGCCGCGGCCGCGGACGGCGTGGCCTCTCCGCCGGTGTAGCTGATCTTCAGCAGCTTCTGGTTGTTGGTCAGGGTGAAGAAGCCGCCGCCGTAGTCGAGCACGTACAGCGCGCCGTCCGGCCCGAACTTGGCGTCCATCCACTGGTTGAGCTTGGTGTCGCCGCCACCGGTCGGGATGATCTGCCGCACCGTCTCGGCGAACACCGGCGGATCCTGCTTCGCGACACCGTTCGGGTCGAGGGTGACCGCGATCCGGTTCTGCCCGTTGCTCTGGTCACCGATGAACCACTTGTCGTTCCAGTACGACGGCCACGCGACGCCGCTGTTGGTGTTGACCAGTTCGCGGTGGTACGTCGGCCCGGTCATGACCGCCTGGCCGCCGCCCTTGAGGTAGGGCTGCGTGTAGGTGGCCTCGGCCGCGTTGTACGTCGGGACGGAGCTGTTGGGGCGGTTGGGGAACACCGGCCCGCCGCCGTCCGGCGCGTACCAGATCATGTTCTTCTTGATCGGCGGCAGGTTCACCAGGCCGGTGTTGCGCGGCGAGGTGTTGACCGGGTTGTCGCAGTCGTACCAGCCGGTGAGCACCGCGGCGTCGGTGCTGCTGCGGTCGCGGTACGGCTGCTTGTTGCCCATGCAGTACGGCCAGCCGTGGTTACCGGCCTCGGTGATCACCGTGGCGGTCTCGTACTTGGCCGGGCCGAGTTCCGGGCTCGGCGAGGTCGCGTCCGGGCCGACCCAGGCGGCGGTCAGCCAGTTGGTCTTCTTGTCGACTTGCAGACGCGAGATGTTCCGCACGCCCATCACGTAGATCTCGGGCCTGGTCTTGTTCCCGGGGTCGTTCGCCTCGGGGAACAGGTTGCCGGCCGGGTTGGTGTAGGTACCGTCCGGTTCCGGGTGGATCCGCAGGATCTTGCCGTTGAGGTCGTTGGTGTTGCCGGCGGTGCGGCGCGCGTCCTGGAACGAGACGCCCTTGTAGTCCTGGGTCCAGTTGTTGCCGGAGTACCCGTTGGAACCCTGCGACGAGTTGCTGTCACCGGAACCGATGTAGAGGTTCCCGTCCTTATCGAAGTCCATGCCACCACCGGCGTGGCAGCAGCTGTGGACCTGGACGTCCCACGACAGCAGGTCCTTGCGGGTCGCCTGGTCCAGCGTCTGGTTCTTCAGGTCGTAGGTGAACCGCGAGACCGTGCGCTTGCCGATCCGCTTGTCGATGTCGACCGACGAGTGCGGCATCCAGTAGGCGTACATCCAGCCGTTCTCGCTGAACTTCGGGTCCAGCACGAGACCGAGGAGGCCTTCCTCGTTCTTGACCAGTTCGTCGCCGCTGCCGCGGTTGCCCATCACCTTCAGCGTGGTGAGCAGCTTCGGCTTCTTGGTGACCGGGTCCCACTGGTGGATCGTGCCGCAGCCGGCGCCGATCTCGGGGTTGGTCCAGTCGTTCGGCGCGGGCACGACGTTGCCGGCGCAGGCGGCGCGGCCGATGTAGAACACCCGGCCGTTCGGCGCGATGGTGAGCCCGTGCGGCTCGCCCATCTGGTCGAGCTGGCCGGGCTGGTTGATCCCGGTCAGGCGTTCGACCTTGTAGTTGGCCGCGATACCCGCCTTGCAGTCACCGCGCACCATGCCGGTGGTCCACTTGAGCGCGCCGAGGATGTGGCTGCGGAACTGGGCTTCACCGTAGCTCGCCTCGGTCCGGCCCATACCGCTGTAGAAGGAGCGGCCGCCGTCGTAGTCACGGCACCACGAGATGGGGTGGAAGGCGCCGTTCGCGCCGACACCCGGTTTGTAGGTCGATTCCTCGACCTGCGCGACCGTGTGCACGGTGCCGACCGGGTTGACCTCCCAGTTGAGCCACCGGTCGGTGCGCACCCACTTCTGCGGCAGGCCCGCGGTGGCCGGGTTCGCCTTGTCGAGGACGTCGACCGTGGCCTGCGCCGGGTCTGGCTCCGGCGGCGGCGGAGTGGTCGAGTTGTCCTTGAACAGCTTGAAATCGGCCAGCTGGATGAGCGGCTCGCCGCCGTTGGCGGTGATGTTCAGCCGGTAGTTCGAGTACGCCGTGGTGTTGGCGAAGGTGAAGGTCCGGCTCACGAACCGGTCCGGGAACGTCTCGCCCGCGCGAGTGTCCAGATCGATCCACGTGGTCCCGTCGTTGGAGCCCTGCAGGGTCCAGTTCTTGGGGTCACGCCCGGCGTAGTCGTTCGCCGAGACGAGCGCGTAGCTGCTCACGGCCACCGGGGCGGCCAGCTTGTAGGCGACCCAGCCAGTCGGCTGGAAGGCCAGCCACTTCGTGTTCTCGTTGTTGTCGGTGAGCTTTTCCTTGGTCTCGTTGGGCGGGTTCTCCGCGCTCGCGGTGACCGACGCGACGGCCTCCGGCGTGGGACGCGCCCCCACCGGACGGGCACCGATCAGCCCCGAGAACCACTGCGAACCGTCCTGGGCCCGCGCGGCGTCGGACAGGCCGAGGAACCCGCCACCCGCCTTCATGTAGTTCTGCAGCGAGGTTTCCTGGTCACGGTTGAGCGTGATGCCCTGCGCGGAAAGGAAAACGACGCCGCGGTACTTCGCGAGGTTGGCCGCGGTGAACACCGCGGGGTCCGAAGAGGACGAAACGGAGATACCGTTCGCCTGGCCCAGGCTCGCGATCGCGTCCGTGGCACGCAGGACGGGGTCCTTCTGGTCCGCGGCGGCGCCGTGGAAGACCAGGACGTTCACCGGGACGTTCGTCGCGGCTTCGGCGGTCACCGGCGCGATGGCCGGCGGCAGCCCGGAGGTGACGACGGCGCCGACCGCGAGCGCGGCCAGTGACCGTCTGCGGAGCCGGCGTTGCGAAAATACTCGTCTCAAGTTCTCGCTCCTTTCAAGACTAGTGGTGGTGGGCCGAGGCGCCGGTGGCGTTCGGCGTGGACGTGGTGGTGTGCTGGTGCCCCTTGAAGCGGTCGATCGCCTCCTGGGCGCCCGCGGGCATCCCGCCGTCGGCGTTGCGGACCAGGAACACCCCGGACATGCCGTCGTCCGAGTGCTGCTGGACGTGGCAGTGGTACATCCACGCGCCCGGCCCGACGCCGTCACCGGCGATCACCTGGAATCCGAAGGAGTTGCCGGGGTCCAGGGTCTTGTTGTCGAGGATGGGGGCGTTGTCGGTCGCGCTGGTGAGCATGCCGGTGCGGGTGTCCGCCCAGCGGTGCGCGTGCAGGTGGAAGGTGTGCATCAGATTGCCGTGCCCGATGCAGATGAACTCGACGCGTTCGCCGAGGTTCGCCTCGAAGATCGGCGTGTTCGGGGCGACCTGGTGGTTGATCCACATTTCGGTGAACACCACGGTGAACTGCTTGCTGGGCAGCAGATCGCCACGTTTGCGCACGATCAGGCCGCCGTAGAGCCCCTTCATCAGGCCCGCGGTGCCGTGGTCGCCGCCGAACGCGTGGTCGTGGTAGTGCCAGTACCCCGCGCTGCCGGGCATCCAGAAACCGTTGGCCGCCTGATACGCCGTGCGGGTCTTCCAGGTGTAGGTCTTGGTCTCGTAGGGCTTGTTGAAGGAATCGTTGAACGGCGAGCCGTCGGATTTGGTGTCGTAGTTGACACCGTGCGGGTGGATCGAGAGGCGCTGGTCGGTGTTGTTGACCAGCTCGATCACCAGCGTGTCACCTTCGTAGCACTCCAGGAGCGGCCCGGGGATCGTCGGTTTGCCGGGCTCGAGCCCGTAACCGACCCGGGTCGTGCCGGGAACGTAGTCGGCGTAAATGGTGATGTTGCGGGTCATCCCGGCCGCGGCGGCCGGTGCCGAACCGGCGCTGGCCGACACCACGACCGGGGCGATCACCCCGGCCGCGGTGCCCGCGAGCATCGATCTGCGGGACAGCCCGCGTTTCTTGTTGTCCATTGTGGATTCCCCAGTTAGAAGCGGACGTTGCGGAGATAGGTGAATCCGGTCTGGGCGGTGCTCAGGGGATCCGTGGGGTTGTCGTGCTCGACGATGTATTCGGCGAGGTGGGGACGGGTGTGGCGGAAGATGCGCGGGAAGTCGATGACGCCCTTGCCGGGGTCGACCATCTCGCCCGCCGCGGTCCGGTCCTTGACGTGGTACTGCACCACGCGCGGACAGTGCTGCCGGTACAGGGAAACCGGGTCCATCCCGCCTTCCACCGCCCAGAACAGGTCGATCTCCAGGTGCACGTACCGCGGGTTCGTGTTCCTGGTGAGCACGTCGTACGGGCGCACGCCGTCGATGGGCGCGAACTCGTGCGCGTGGTTGTGGTAGCCGAGCGGGATACCGGCCTGGCGGAACTTCCGAGCCGCCGCGTCCATCCGGCCGGCGAACTGCTTCCAGCCGTCGATGGTGTCGAAATTCGCCCACGGCACGTTGGCGCGGGTGTTCCCGAGGACCTTCGCGTCCGCGATGGTCTTGTCGAGGTCGCCGTCGATGCCGACGTGGGTGGACGTCGCCTTGATGTGGTTCTTGTCCAGCAGACCGCGGAACTCCTCGGCCGTGCGGCCGTAGGTGCCCGCCAGTTCGACCTTCCGGTAGCCGATGTCCGCCAGCGCGGACAGGGTTCCCGGCAGATCGGCCTGCAGCGCGGTGCGCAGGGAGTAGAGCTGGATGCTGATCTTCTCCACCGGGACCCGGCCCCGTCCGTGGTGGCCGGCTCCCTGGGACTCCGCCTCGGTGGCCGCACTGGCCACGCCCGGCAGGGCTACCGCCGCGCCGACCGCGACCGCCGCCGTCGCCGCTCCGCGCAGGAGCGCCCGTCGAGAGTGGAACTGCTCAGCTTCTTCACCGCACATGAAACCGCCCTCACTTCTGGTTGCTGAAAGCCGCGTCGAAGGCCGCCGACGGCTTGTCGAACAGGAGCCCCCGCAGAAAGGTCACGGCCTCCGCCGCGCCCCGGAGCCGGTCCATGCCGGCGTCCTCCCACTCCACCGAGATCGGACCGGCGTAGCCGATCGAATTCAGTGCGCGGAAACAGTCCTCCCAGGGCACGTCGCCGTGCCCGGTCGAAACGAAGTCCCAGCCGCGTCGGGGATCTCCCCAGGGGAGATGCGAGCCGAGCCGTCCGTTCCGTCCGTCGAACCGCTTCCTGGTGTCCTTGCAGTCCACGTGGTAGATCCGGTCGGCGAAGTCGAGGATGAAGCCGACCGGGTCGAGGTCCTGCCAGATGAAATGCGAAGGATCCCAATTCAGCCCGAATGCCGGACGGTCGCCGACAGCTTCGAGCGCACGTTTCGTGGTCCAGTAGTCGTAAGCGATCTCCGACGGGTGGACCTCGTGGGCGAACCGCACGCCCACCTCGTCGAAGACGTCGAGGATCGGGTTCCACCGGTCCGCGAAGTCCTGGTAGCCGTCGTCGATGACCGCCTGCGAGACCGGCGGGAACATCGCGACGTACTTCCAGGTCTTCGAGCCGGTGAAGCCGATCACCGTGTCCACACCGAGTTTCGCCGCCGCACGGGCGGTGTCGGCCATCTCCTTCGCCGCCCGCTGCCGGACGCCTTCGGGCTCACCATCGCCCCACACCCTGGCGGGGATGATGGCCTGGTGGCGTTCGTCGATCGGGTCGTCGCAGATGGCCTGGCCGACGAGGTGGTTGGAGATCGCCCACACCTTGAGGCCGTGCTCGGCGAGCAGCTTGAGACGGCCGGGAATGTAGTCCTCTTCGGACAGTGCGCGGTCGACCTCGAAGTGGTCGCCGGAACACGCGATTTCGAGGCCGTCGTAGCCCCATTCGCTGGCCAGCCTGCACACCTCGGTGAACGGGAGATCCGCCCACTGGCCGGTGAACAGGGTGATCGGACGGCTCATCAGTTCTCCTCGAAGGTGATCGCGTCGACGTCGAACAAGCCGCCGGAACCGCCCTTGAACACGAGGAACAACGGGCCGGTGCCGCCGGGGTCGGTGATGGCGGAAGCCGGGATGTCGGCGTAGGTGTCCCAGCCGCCGGTGTTGGCGACGGTGACCGTCTGGACCAGCGGTCCGTCCACCGCGCCCGAGTGGACCTCGATCGTGCCGCCCGCGCCGCCGGACGAGACCCGGTAGCCGATGCCGCTGACGCCCACGAGGTTCACCGGGTCGAATTTGATCCAGTCGCCGGATTCGATGTGTCCGACGCGTTTGCCGCCACTGGCGCCGGCGTGCGCGACGACCTCGATCCCGCTGGACTGGGTGTAGAACTCGGCCTGCTTCAGCTTGGGCTGCAGGATGGATTCCGCCTCGCCGGTGAGCGCGGGCACGCCGTTGCCGCCGTTGTCGGTGTAGCTGGCGTTGATGACGCCGAAGACGTTGGCGTCCGCGCCGTGTCCTTCGTCGGCGGGCGTGGCGATGGTGCCTTCACAACCGGTCGCGCGGCTCAGCGGATGTCCGTGGCCCTCGTGGCCGAGGATGTATTCGACGGTCACCTTGGAGCAGTCGATCGGGTTGTCCTCGGCGTCGGTCACCTCGACCTTGAACGGGACCATGTCGCCGAAGCTGAACACGCTGCCGTTGACCGGTGTCTTCAAGGTGACCACCGGCGCGGTGTTGCCGACGGTGACCACCACACTCGCCGAACCGGTCAGCCCGGTGGAATCGGTGACCGAGAGCTTCGCGGTGTACTGGCCGTTCGTGGCGTAGGTGTGGGAAACCGGGGTGGCCTCGGTGGAATCGGTCGTGCCGTTCCCGTCGAAGTCCCAGGCGTAGGTGAGCGCGCCGCCATCGGGGTCGTTCGTCCCGGCCGGGTCGAACTTGACGGTCAGCGGCGCCTGACCGGACGTCTTGTCCGCGGCCACCTGGGCGACCGGCGTGCGACGGCCCTTGGTGTAGTCGATGCGGTAGACGGCGGATTCCTTGGAGCCGCCGAAGTAGCCGGTGCCGTAGTCGAGGACGTAGAGCGCGCCGTCCGGGCCGAACTCGAGGTTCATCGGGCGGACGAGGTCCATCGAGTCGAAGAACGGCTTGATGGCGCCGCGTTCACCGTTCGGGCCGACGGTGATCTCCTTGATCCAGCCGCGTTCCCATTCGTAGGCGAAGGTCTTGCCGTTGAAGTACTCCGGGAACTTCGTCTGCGACGGGTTCTTCGCGTCGAACTGGTAGACCGGACCACCCATCGGCGACTCGGGGCCGGTGCCGAACTCGGGCAGCGAACCGCCGTCGTAGGGGATCCACGCCTTCTCCACCGGCGGCAGATCGGTCAGGCCGGTGTTGCGCGGGCTGGTGTTCTTCGGTTTGGCACAATCGAAAGCGGCGCCGGACTGCTTGGTGGCGAAGTCGTAGTCGATGAACGGCAGATTGTCGCCGACGCAGTACGGCCAGCCGAAGTTGCCGGGCTTCTTGATCAGGTTGAACTCGACCGTGCCGCCGGGACCGCGCTTCGGGTCGGCCGCGCCGGCGTCGGGACCGTAGTCGGCCAGGTGGATCCAGCCGGTCTTGCGGTCGACGGCGAAGCGGAACGGGTTGCGGAAGCCCATCGCGTAGATCTCGGGCTTGGTCTTGGGCGTGCCCTTGGGGAACAGGTTGCCCTTGGGGATCGTGTACTTGCCTCCCGTGCCGACCTTGATCCGCAGCACCTTGCCGCGCAGATCGTTGGTGTTGGCCGACGTGCGCTGCGCGTCGTACACCGGGTTGCGGTCGGCGCGTTCGTCGATCGGGGTGAAACCGTCGGAGGCGAACGGGTTGGAATCGTCCCCTGTGGACAGATAGAGGTTGCCCTTGGCGTCGAAGTCGATCTCGCCGCCGGCGTGGCAGCAGATCCCGCGTTCGGCGGGGACCTGGAGGATCTTCTGCTCGCTCGCGAGGTCGAGTTTGTTGTCGGTGCCCAGTTTGAACCGCGAAAGCTGGTTGTAACCCTTGAACGGCTCGAAGTCGGCGGGGGTGCCGTTCTCCGGCGCGTCACCGGCCGGGGTGTTCAGCTTGGGTGCGTAGTACAGGTAGACCCAGCGGTTCTTGGCGAAGTCCGGGTCGATGGCGACACCCTGAAGACCGTCCTCGTCGTGGTTGTAGACCGGGATCTGCCCGGCCAGCGAGGTGGTCGCGGAAGAGCTGGTGTACCAGACACGGCCGTCGCGCGAAGTGTGCAGAACGTCGCGGTTGGGCAGCACGGAAAGCGCGATCGGCTCGCCGGTCTTCTCTTCGCCCTTGGCCAGGGTGATCTGGTCGAAGTCCGCGTCGACCGGGTCTTCCTGGGTCTTGGCGCAGCCCGCCTCGCTCAGCTTGGTGGCGTACTTGATGCCGCCCGCCAGATGCTTGAGGAAGGCCGGCTCGGCGTAGGAGGCCTTGGTGTGGCCGCCGCCGGTGTACCAGGAGCGGCCACCGGAGTTCTCGTGGCACCAGGCGATCGGGTGATCGCCCATCGCGCCGTCGCCGGGCTGGTAGCTCTTCTCGTCCAGGCTCGCGAGAACGTGGACGTTGCTCCGCGGGTTCTCGCGGTAGTTGTACCACTCGTCGGTGCGCGGCCAGGTCTCCGGCAAGTCTACAGTGGACACATGCTCGTGGTCTTCGACCTTGACGTTCGCCTGCTGGATCTGCGGGTGGGACTTGAAGTACGCCCCGACGAGCTCGCCGTACCAGGGCCAGTCGTACTCGGTGTCGGAGGCGGCGTGCACGCCGACGTACCCGCCGCCTCCCTTCACGTACCGCTCGAACGCGGCCTGCTGGTCCGCGTTCAGCACGTCACCGGTGGTGGAAAGCCAGACCACCGCGTCGAACCGCTTGAGGTTCGCGTCGGTGAAGGCCGCCGCGTCCTCGGTGGCCTCCACCGCGAAGTGGTTCTGCGCCCCCAAATCCTTGATCGCCTTGATGCCGTCGGGGATCGAATCGTGCCGGAAGCCCGCGGTCTTGGAGAACACGAGCACCGTGGCCGCTTCGTGCGCCGATGCGGTCTGCATCGGTAGCGCGACGCCTGTCAGAGCCGTGACCATGGATGTGACGAGCACACCCAATCGTCGTTTCAAAGACATAGCAGTGGCGATCCTTTCGATGAGCGGCGGCGATCAAGGAAGGACTTGCGTTGGTCGTGAGTGGTAAGTGACGTTCTAACGTCACTTACCACTCACGACCCACTGGACCGAGGACCTCCTCTACTTCAGTCCCTGCAGCGACAACAGCAGCGGGTGCACGTCGGTGGCCCCCACACGACCGGACGGCTGGAACGCCGGGTCCGAGCACAGCAACACCGGACCGTCCTCTGCGGAGTCCGGCAGCCGTCCGTGCGAGCCGCGCACCCAGCGCGGATCGGTCGGGACGACGTCCATCGCGTACCGGAGCCCGGCGAACTTCTTCGCCAGGTTGAGCCCGGCCCGCGCCTTGGCGAACTTGTCCTCCGGGTCGAAGAACAGCTCGGCGGGGTCGTAACCCGGTTTGCGGTGGATCTCGACGCCGCGCGCGAAGTCGGGCTTCCGTGCGTCGTCGAGCCAGTAGTAGTAGGTGAACCACGAGTCCGGCTCGGCGACCGCGACGAGTTCGCCCGCGCGTTCGTGGTCGATCCCGTACTTGGCCTGCGCCTCGCGGTCGAGCACCTCGTCGACGCCGGTCAGCTCGCCGACGATCGAACGCACCCGCTCCAGATCGGCGGAGTCGCGGACGTAGACGTGCGCGACCTGGTGGTCGGCGACGGCGAACGCACGCGACGCCCACGGGTCGAGGTACTCCATGCCCGCCTGGGTGTAGACCTCCAGCAGACCCTCGCGCCGCAGTGCCCGGTTGATGTCGACCGGCCGGTGCACGTTGGTGATCCCGTACTCGCTGAGCGCGACCACGGTCGCCCCGGCGTTGCGGGCGTCGTCGAGCAACGGCGCCAGCGCGTTGTCCAGTTCACGCGCGGCCTGCCGTGCCTGCGGCGCGTCGGGGCCGAAGCGCTGCAGGTCGTAGTCCAGATGCGGGACATAGGTCAGCAGCAGATCCGGCCGCTTCTCCCGCAGGATCTGCCGCGATGCCCCGATGACCCACTTACTCGACTTGAGCGACGCCGTCGGGCCCCAGTACTGGAAGAGCGGGAACTCCCCCAGCGCGCCGGTCAGCTGATCGTGCAGTTCCGGCGGGCGCACGTAGGCGTCCGGCGACTTGCGGCCGTCGGCGTGGTAGATCGGCCGCGGGGTCACCGTGACGTCGGTGCTCATCCCCATCGCGTACCACCAGCACACGTTCGCCGACGTGTAGCCGGGGTGCGCCGCCCTCGCGGTCTCCCACAGCTTTTCGCCTCCGACGAGCCGGTTGTGCTGGCGCCACAGGAAGATCTCGCCGAGCTCGCGGAAGTACCAGCCGTTGCCGACGATCCCGTGCTGCGCGGGCATGAGCCCGGTGAGGAACGTCGACTGCGCGCTGCAGGTGACCGCGGGAAGCACGGTACCCAGTTCGGCCTGCCAGCCGTCGCGGGCGACGGCGGACAGTTTCGGCATGTCCCGCAACGCCTTCGGGGTCAGCCCGACGACGTCGATGACGACCAACGGTTTCACGCGGACGCCCCTTCCTTGACGAGGTTCGCCTGTGCCCACTCGAGTTCCGCGGCGATCCCGCCGACGAGGTCGCCCGCGTCCGGGAGCACGCTCCAGGTGTAGGTCTCGACCTCGATATGCGGTTCGCCGGGCAGCCCGGCGGCGACCGTGCGCAGGACGTCGGTCGTGGTGGACAGCGGCGCGGCCGGGGCCTGGTGCAGCGGCATGTGGAAGTGCACGCGCCACGGCCCCTCCCCCGGCAGATCGGTCCACGCCTCGGGCAGGTCGTCGGCCTTGCGCACGACACCACCCGAAAACTCGCGGACCTGGTGCAGGTACCGCGGTTCCGCGAATGCCGCCAACGCGTCACGGGCTTCGGCCGGGTCTTCGACGTGCAACGCGGCGGAAGCCTGCACCTTCACGATGTCCACATCGGACTCCGCGATCGCCTGGAGCGTCTCCGCCGGATCGGCGAACGACACCGCGAGATGACAGGTGTCCAGGCACAGCCCGACGTATTCCGGATCGACGCGGCCGGACAGCCAGCCCAGCGCGTCGGCCACGGTGTCGAGCACGCAGCCGGGTTCGGGTTCGACGGCCAGTTTGATCGGCCGGTCACCGATCGCGCGGACGACCTCGGCGAAGGCTTCGGTCGCCCGGCGGTCGTCCTGTTCGCCCCACGGTTCACGCCAAGCCAACGGCAGCGTGGATATGCTGCCGTAAGAAGCATCCTCGGCGAGGAGGTCGGAAAGCACGTTCACGCAGTCGATCGTGTAGGCGACCCGGTCCGGGTGTGTCCACTCAGGACGGTAGACCGCGTGCTTCACGACGTCGTCGTGGAAGCCGCCGTACGGGAAGGCGTTGAGCGTGTACACCGACAGCCCGCGGGCGTCGAGTTCGGCACGGAAACGCTTGCGCGCCTCCGCGTCTTCGGCGAGCCCGCGCGCGACCGGCGCGGAAAGCCACAGCCCGACGCCGAGCCGGTCGGCGCCCAGCCGCTCACGCACCGGGAGCGCGTACCGCTCCAGCTGCGCGACGATGCCGTCGACGTCCTCGGCCGGGTGGACGTTCGTACAGTAGGAGATCATTTGCGGGCACCTCGCAGCACCGAGTTGCCCTCGAACGTCACGGCCTCGCCGGTGAACCCGGGCAGCGGGTCGAGCGTGAGCCTGCCGCTGAGCCCGTAGAAGTCGACCGGGTTCTGCCACAGCACCTTGTCGACGTCGGCCTCGGTGAACCCGCCGTCGAGCATCGCCTGCCCGGTCTTGGCGGTTTTCAGCGGATCGGACCGGCCCCAGTCGGCGGCCGAGTTGACGATCATCTGGTCCAGCCCGTACTGGCGCAGGATCTCGACCATCCGGTGTTCGTCCATCTTGGTGTCCGGATAGATGGAGAAACCCATCCAGGCGCCGGAATCCTTGACCAGCTTGACGGTGACCTCGTTGAGGTGGTCGACGACCACGCGCTCCGGCGCGACGCCGGCCTCGCGCACGACGTCGAGGGTGCGCTTGGTGCCTTCCAGCTTGTCGCGGTGCGGGGTGTGCACCAGGACGGGGAGGTCGTGCTCCAGCGCCATCGCCAGCTGCTGGGAGAAGACCTCGTCCTCTTCCTTGGTCATCGAGTCGTAGCCGACCTCGCCGACCGCGACCACGCCGTCCTTCGCCATGTACCTCGGGAGCACGTCGAGCACCTCGCGGCAGCGGGGGTCGTTGGCCTCCTTGGGGTTCAGCGCGATCGTGCAGTGGTGCCGGATGCCGAACTGCGCGGCGCGGAACCGTTCCCAGCCGATGAGCGCGTCGAAGTAGTCGGTGTACGAGCCGACGCTGGTGCGCGGCTGCCCCAGCCAGAACGCGGGCTCGACCAGCGCGCGGACACCGGCCGCGTACATGGCTTCGTAGTCGTCGGTGGTCCGGGAGGACATGTGGATGTGGGGATCGAAGATACGCACTGGCTCAGTTCTCCTTGAGGAGTTCGAGGGCGTCGGCGGGTACGTCACGTCCGGCCGCCCTGCGTTCGTCGGCGAAATCGGCGAGCATTCTCCGCAGCTCGTCGTCCGCGCGGGAAGTGAGGTCCGCGACGGCGGCCAGCGGCACACCGACGAAGACGCATTTGAGGACGCCGTGGCGCCACGTGTGGTCGTCCAGGAACCGGGCGAAGGCACCCATGGCGGCGGCGACCAGCCTGATGTCGTTGGCGCGCAAGGCGTCCTCGACCAGTTTGATCCCGGCATCGGTGACTTCGGCCCCCGGCGACTCCAGTGCGGAGAGCGCCCGCAGGACCCCGCGCCGCTCGGCGTCGTCGCCGTAGCGGTAGAGATCGCGCAGTTCCGCGGCCAGCGCCGCGTCGTCGAAGACTTCGGCGAGCACCGACACGAGCCGGACCCGTGCCCGGTCGTCGACCGTGCCGTGGACCAGGCCCTGCGGATCGACGTCCGGGCGCAGCGCCTCCCGGCCGACCTCGCGGCCGACGGCCGGGAAGATCGAGCCGATCACCGACGGCTTCTCCCGGATCCGGCGTTCCGCCTTGGTCTGCCACGTCTGCGGCATCGCCGCGGTGAGCGCCTCGAAGGCCCGTCGCGCGGTGTCCGGCGCGGCGTGGCTGTGCCGCGGCAGTTCGACCGCGGCCAACCCGGTGTAGCCGATCTCCGCCAGCGCGGCGAGCGTCCCCGGCAGATCCAGATGCCCGTCGCCGAACTCCAGATGCTCGTGGACCCTCGGCAGCATGTCGTCCAGCTGCACGTTCCACAGCAGCGGACCGGCGAGGCGGACGCATTCGGCCGCGTTCACCGGCTCGACGGCGACACAGTGCCCGACGTCGAGCGTGACCCCGAAGAGATCCGGTTCGCCGAGTTCCTTGCGCAGGTCCAGGACCTGGTCCAGATGCTGCACGAGGTGGCCGGGCTCGGGTTCCATCGCCAGCCGCACGTTCAGCCGTGCGGCGTGCTCCAGGACCGCCGCGACTCCCTCACGCAGCCGGGACCAGGCCAGCTCGTTGTCCACAGTGGACACACCGGACCAGAACGACACGCAGTCCGCACCGAGGTCGCCGGCGATCTGCAAGGCTCGCGCCAGGAAGTCGATCCGCAACGCGGGATCGTCCGAAAGCAGCGTCGGCGAGTGCTTGCGCCACGGGTCGAGCAGGTACCGCGCGCCGGTCTCGATGACGACCCGGTTCAGGCCGAGCGCCGAAAGCCGGGAGGCCACGTGGTCGACCTGCCGCGCCAGATCGTCGGCGAACGGGTCGAGGTGGTCGTGGTCCAGGGTCAGCGCCACCCCGGTGTAGCCGAGGTCGGCGATCACCGCGAGCGCGTCGTCGAGGCGGTGGTTGGAGAAGCCGTTGGTGCCGTATCCGAGCGAGAACGTCATGTGGGGCTCACCTTCCTCGACAGCTTGCGGGCGATCGGCAGTGCGGCCGCGACCAGCGCCGCCCCCAGTACCGAGCCCTTCGCCGTGACCGCCGCCTGCAGCGGGACCATGCCGTGGATGCCGTTCTTGGTCGCCGACCGCACGGATTTCGCCGACGGGTCGCGGACGGCGTCCGCCTGTGCCCGGCCGACCAGGCCCGCGTAGCCCGAACCGGCGGCCATCGAGGCGGCGCGATGCCAGCCCCCACGGGCCGGTCCGGTCAATGCCAACGTTGTCGCCGCGCAGCTGGTGGCCAGCGCCGCCCGGGCGGTCGCCGGGTTCGCCCCGTGGACCTCGCCGGTGGAGAGGGCCGTGACGCCGAGTGTGTGGACGCCCACCGCCGCCGCGGCCGTGGCGGCCTTCTTCGGCGAATCACCGGCACCCAGCAGGACGTCGAGCGTGCGGCACGCCGCCATCGCCACCGGTCCGGCCGGGGTCGGCTTGAGCACGGTGTCGTAGGCCCACACCGACGCCGCGAGCGGGACCGCGACGCGCATCGCCCGGCGGCCGCCGCCGAGCGCCGCCAGGCCGAGTCCGGCCGCGGTCAGCGCGGCACCGGTGGTGAGCGCCGCGCCCGCGCTCACCCGCCCGGACGGGATCGGGCGCTCGGGCCGCTCCACGGCGTCGAGCTTCCGGTCCGCCCAGTCGTTGAGGGCCATTCCGGCCCAATAGAAGGCGACCGAAGACAGCGGCAGCAGCAGCCGCCGTCCGGTCATCTTGAGCCCCGCGGCGGCGGATCCGGCGACCGTGTCGCCGAGCACCGTCAGCGCCGCGGGCGCCCGGACGAGTTCCACATAGGCCTTCACAGGTCGGCCGCCCAGGTGACCAGGCGGGCGGTCTGCTCGGCGAAGCGGTGTTCGTCGCTACCCAGCGGATCCTTGAAGAAGAAGCCGAGTTCGGTCAGCGCGCCGCTCTGGCCGGCGGCGTGCGCCGCGGTGACGAACCGGGCCAGATCCAGGATCAGCGGCGCCGCGAGTGCGGAGTCGTAGCCGGTCCAGGTGAACTGCAGGCTCATGCGCGCGCCGAGGAAACCCTCGAACGACACGTGATCCCACGCGGTCTTGATCTCGCCGAGGTCGGGCACGTTGTCGATGTGCAGCGGCGCGGTGACGTCCTCGCCGAGCAGCGCCGCGAGCCCGCGCGCCTTGGATTCCAGCTTGCTGTTCGCGGTCACCGGGTCGGCGAGGGTCTCGCCGTCGCCACCGCCCAGCAGGTTGGTGCCCGCCCAGGAGCGGACCTTCAGCGCCCGCGCGCTGAACATCGGCGCGAGGACGGTGCGCAGCAGCGTCTCGCCGGTCTTGCCGTCGCAGCCCGCGTACGGCAGGCCTTCCCGATCGGCGAGCTTCCGCAGCGCGGGCAGGGTGATCCCCGCGGACGGCGTGAACTCGACGTACGGGCTTCCCGCCTTCAAGGCCGCGTAGGCCGACAGGGAACTCGACGGGAGTACCGCCCGTGCGGGGTCGGCGAGCGCCGCCTCGAGCGCGTCGAGGTCGTCGTGTTCGGGCAGGTGGGGGCACGGGGCCTCGGTGGAGGACACGTTGACCACCACGACCCGCGCGAGGTCGTGCCGGTCGGCGAAAGACCGGATGTCCGCCGTGAGCCGGGCGGCCGCGTCGGCCTGGGCACCGGTGTGCGTCGCCGGGTGGTAGCCGTCGCGGATCTCGGCGTCCACCTCGGCCAGTCCGGACCGGACCGCGGAGAACACCGAGTGCCCGAAGACACCGGCGTGCGCCAGCTGTTCGGCGCGCTTCTCCAGCGGGGTGTGCACGATGTCGTGCCCGCCGAGGACCAGATCGTCCCAGCCCGGCAACGGAACCCCGGCGAACGCGGGCAGCTCGGTGACACAGCCGCCACCGCCGGCCACCCCCGCGCGGAGCGCGAGAAGCCCGACCGCCGCGGTAGTGGCGACAGACCCCCTCGCCCCGATCAACCAGATGCCCGTACGCTCGTGAGCAGGCATTTCTCCACCTTTCAAGAACCCGAGAACCCCAACCTCCGATGGTCGGATGTTTCGGATCGAACCAAGTCGCAGTGATAGCCGTCATGCGACTTTCGGCTGGATCTACTCCTCAGTTACTCCCCTTCACGGTGACTCCGGGCACAGTGGTCCATCGCGCCTCGTCGGACGCGCTGCGCTCGACCGCGTCCAAGACCTGCTGAACCCTCAATCCGTCCTCGAAGGACGGTTCGGGATCCTTGCCTTCGCCGATCGCGGCGAGCAGATCGGCGACCTCGTTGGTGAAGGTGTGCTCGTAGCCGAGCAGATGGCCCGGCGGCCACCACACCCCGACGTACGGGTGCTCGGGTTCGGTGACCAGGATCCGGCGGAACCCGGCCTCGGTGGGCGGCTGGCCACCGTCGAAGAAGGACAGTTCGTTCATCGACTCGAAGTCGAACGCGAGGCTCGCCTTCGACCCGTTGATCTCCAGCCGCATCGCGTTCTTGCGGCCCAGCGCGAACCGGGTCGCCTCGAAACTCGCCACCGCCCCGCCGGCGAACCGGCCGAGGAACAGCGCGGTGTCGTCGACCGTCACCCGCCCGGTGCCGCCGTCGCCGTCCGGCCGCTCCTTGACGAAGGTGTTGGTCAGCGCGGAAACCCCGGTGATCGTGTCGCCGGTGACGAACTGGGCGGCGTCGACGATATGCGCGCCGAGGTCGCCCAGCGCGCCGGAGCCCGCCTTGTCCTTGTGCAGCCGCCAGGTCATCGGCGCCTGGGCATCGGACAACCAGTCCTGCAGGTAGACCGACCGCACGTGGCGGATCTCGCCGAGCGCCCCGCTCGCGACCAGTTTCCTGGCGTGCGCGAGCGCGGGCACCCGGCGGTAGTTGAACGCCACCATGGACCGGACGCCGTTGGCCCGTGCCTTCGCCGCCGCCTCGGCCATCGCTTCGGCCTCGGCGAGGGTGTTGGCCAGCGGTTTCTCGCACAGCACGTGCTTGCCCGCTTCGAGCGCGGCGATCGCGATCTCGGCGTGGCTGTCGCCCGGTGTGCAGATGTCGACCAGGTCGACGTCGTCGCGGGCGATCAGCGCACGCCAGTCCGTCTCGACGTCTTCCCAGCCGAACCGTTCCGCCGCGGCCTTCGCCCGCACCTCGTCACGGCCGCCGAGCACGGCGAGTCGCGGGATCAGCGGTGGCGTGAAGAACCGGTGCACGCTGCGCCACGCGTGCGAATGCACCGCACCCATGAACGCGTGGCCCACCATGCCGATCCCGATCGTTTCCGTTGCCGTGCTCAATACCCCTCCTATGTCTCCGCTTGCGTGTCGGGTACGCGGGTCTTACGAGTCGAAGCCGACGTCCATGTACTTGTCGACGTTCTCCTTGGTGACCACCGCGGAGTACGTGGTGATCTCGGCGGGGATCTCGTGCTCTGCGAAGTCGCCGGCGCCCTTGCCCTGGCCGAGCAGACGGGCGAGCGAGATCGCCGAGGACGCCATCGACGGGCTGTAGAGCACCGTGGCCTTCAGCGGTTCGGCGTCGGACTTGATCAGGTTCATCGCGTTCTTCGACCCCGCGCCGCCGACCATCAGGAAGTTCTTGCGGTTGGCGTTGTTGATCGCCGCGATGACACCGACGCCCTGGTCGTCGTCGTGGTTCCACAGAGCGTCCAATTTGGACGCCGACTGCAGCAGGTTCGAGGTCTGCTGTTCGCCCGACTCCGGGGTGAACTGCGCCGAGACCCGCGGGCCGACCGTGAAACCCTGACGGGTCAAGGCGTCCTTGAAACCCTTGCTGCGTTCCTGGGTCAGCGGCAGCGAGTCGATGCCCGCGACCTCGCCGATGACCGGATTGGCGATGTTCTTCGCCTTCATCTGCTGGGCGATGTAGTTGCCGGCGTTGACACCCATGCGGTAGTTGTCGCCACCGATCCAGGTGCGGTACGCCAGCGGGGTGTCGAAGACGCGGTCGAGGTTGATCACCTGGATACCGGCGTCCATCGCCTGCTGGCCGACCGCGGTCAGCGCCTTGCCGTCGAACGGCAGGATCACCAGGACGTTGACCTTGGCGTTGATCAAGGTCTCCACCTGGGAGATCTGCTGGTTGACGTCGTTGGTGCCCTCGGTCGCGTTGAGCGTGACCTCACTGAACTTCTGCGCCTGCGCGCGGGCGTTCTTGGTGATGGCCGCCATCCAGCCGTGGTCCGCGGCAGGAGCCGAGAACCCGATGGTGACGGGGGTTCCGGGCTGCGAGTTCGCCCCGGCGTTGGCCACGTTGGCCGCGTTGTTCTGCGCCGGTGCCTCGTTCGAGGTGCACGCGGTCAGCAGCGCACCCGCTCCGACGGCCGCGCCTCCCAGCAGGAAACGGCGGCGGTGCAGGGATTGTTCGGTCATGACGACTCTCCATCCACGGTGATCAAGTACTCGTCTTGGTTTTCTTGACGGAGCGGAACTGCAGCAGCGCGGCCAGGACGATGATCACGCCCTTGGCGATGTTCTGGATGTCGGTGTCCAGGTTGTTGAGCGTGAAGATGTTGGACAGCACGGTGAAGATCAGCACGCCGATCAGGGTGCCGATGAGCGAGCCGCGGCCACCGGTGAGCAGGGTGCCGCCGATGACGACCGCCGCGATGGCGTCGAGCTCGTAGAGCATGCCGTTGGTCGAGGCACCCGCGGTGGTGCGGGCGACGACCATCAGCGCGGCGATACCGCAGCACAGCCCGGCGACGCCGTAGACGAGCGCGGTGTGCCGTTTGACGTTGATGCCCGCCAGCCGCGATGCCTCGGCGTTGCCGCCGACGGCGAAGGTGCGGCGGCCGAACGTGGTTCGGTTCAGCACCACCCAGCCGATCGCGAACACCAGCGCGAACATCCAGATCAGCACCGGGATGCCGAGCAGGTCACCGCGGAAGAAGTCGAGGAAACCCGCTTCCGACACCACCTGCGTGCGGCGGCCGCTGATGCGTTCCGCGAGACCGCGGGCGGAGACGTACATCGCCAGTGTGGCGATGAACGGCACGATCTTCCCGTAGGAGACCAGGATCCCGTTGATCAGTCCGCAGCCGAGGCCGACCAGGAGTCCACAAAGGATCATCACGAACGGGCCGTAGGACTGGGTGGCCAAGGTGGTCAGCCAGACACTGGACAGCGCCACGATCGACCCGACCGAGAGGTCGATGCCGCCGGCGATGATCACGAACGTCATCCCGACGCTGACCACCCCGATGGCCGCGGCGAGCCGCAGGATCGTGGAGATGTTGCCGTCGGTGAAGAACTGGTCGGGCCTGGTCACCTGGCCGACGATGCACAGGATCACCAGCACCCCGGTCAGCCCGAGCAGCCGGGGATCGGCGGTGAACTTGAACCCTGTCTTCTTGGGGGGCAAGGGTTCCACGGCGCTCTCCGTACGCACCGATTCGGCTTGGTCGGTCACGCCGCACTCCCTTCGAGAATCACGTCGAGCACTTCCGCCTCTGTCAGCTCCGCGGACGGCTTTTCAGCCAGGACACGTCCTTCACGCAGCACCAGCACTCGGTCGGACAGGCCGAGCACTTCGGGGATCTCGCTGCTGACGAGCACGATCGCGACCCCGGTCGCGGCCAGTTCCTCGATCAGCCGGTACAGCTCCGCCCGCGCGCCGACGTCGACCCCGCGCGTCGGCTCGTCCAGCAGCAGGACCCGGCAGCCGCGGACCAGCCAGCGCGCCAGCACCGCCTTCTGCTGGTTGCCGCCGGACAGCGTGCGGATGATCCGGTGCGGGTCGGCGGGCCGGAGATCGAGACGCCGCAGGCTTTCCCCGGCGTCGTCGAGTTCCCTGCCCCGCTCGGTGAACCCGAACGTCGCGTATTTGCTCAGGCTCGCCAGGGTCACGTTGTGCACGACGGGCAGGTCCAGCAGCAGTCCCTGGCTCTTGCGTTCCTCGGGCGCCAGCCCGATCCCGGCCTTGACCGCCGCGGACACACTGCCCGGCCGGACGGGTTCGCCGTCGACCGACACCGAACCCGTGTCCTGTTTGCGCGCGCCGAAGATCGTCTCCAGCAGCTCGCTGCGGCCAGAACCGACGAGGCCCGCGATACCGACGACCTCCCCGGCGTGCACGGTGAAGTTCACGTTCTCGAACTCGCCGACGGTGGTCAGGTTCTCGACCTTGAGGACCTCGTTGTCCGGGTCGACGTGTTCCTGGTGGCGCGGGCCGAACACGGTTTCGACCTTGCGGCCCGCCATCAGCGCGACGAGGTCGGAGGTCGGCGTCTCCTTGGCGTCGAGCCCGGTGGAGACCGTCTTGCCGTCCTTCAGCACGGTGACGCGGTGGCCGATCCGGCGTAGTTCTTCGAGCCGGTGGGAGATGTAGACGATCGCGACACCTTCGGCGGTCAGCTCGCCGACAATGCGGAACAGGTTGTCGACCTCTTCGCCCGCCAGCGCCGCGGTGGGCTCGTCCATCACCAGCAGCTTCGCGTCGTACGCGAGCGCCCGCGCCATCGAAACCAGCTGCTGCCCGGCGGCGGACAGCTTGCCGACCTCGGTCGAGGGCGCGATCTCGGGATGCCCGAGCCGCGCCATCAGTTTCGCGGCCTTGTTCCGGGACTCGCTGATCCGCGTGAACCCGAACTTCGCCCGCTCGCGGCCGAGGAAGATGTTGTCCGCCACGGAAAGCCCGGGTACCAGGTCGAGTTCCTGGTACATGGTCGCGATGCCGATCTTCAGCGCGGCGACCGGCGAGGGCAGCGTGACCGGCTCGCCCTGCCAGAAGATCTCACCACCGTCGGGCCGGTGGGCTCCGGCGAGCGTCTTGATCAGCGTGGACTTGCCCGCGCCGTTCTGGCCGAGCAGACAGTGCACCTCGCCGGGTTCGACGTCGAAGTCGACCCCGTCCAGCGCACGCACCCCCGGGAACGTCTTCACGATCCCCCGGACGGATAGCAGGGTCATGCCGGAGCCTCCTCGGCCGTGGTGGGAACTAGCGTCGGATCGGCGAAAAGCCGTTCGGTGGCGAGATGTGCGGCGCCGCGCAGCGGGGCGGTGGTGCCCAGCGGCGACGGCTCGACGCGGCAGGCGGGCTCGTGCCCGAGCGGACGCGCGGACAGTTCGCGGCGCACCGGCTCGACCAGCCACTCCCCCAGTTCGGCGAAGTAGCCGCCGAGGACGACGAGGTCCGGGTCGAGTACGTCGACCACGGTGGACACCGCGATGCCGAGCGCGACCCCGAGTTCCGAGACGGCCGCGACCGCGCGCTGGTCACCGCGCTGGACGCGGTGCTTGAGCAGCCCGACCCGGCCGTCGACGCCGAGCGCGGGATCGTGCAGCGGGTCGCCCGGCGAGGCGGCGCCGCGCAGGACGGCGTTGAGCCCGGCCTTGGTCTCCAGGCAGCCGACCCGGCCGCAGGGGCACTGCTCGCCCGACGGGTCGACGGTGATGTGCCCGACCTCGCCCGCGAAACCCCTGGCACCGCGCAAAATCGCGCCACCGGACACGAGCCCGCCGCCGACCCCCGTGCCGCCGCTGAGGTAGAAGAGCTCCCGCACGCCTTTTCCGGCTCCGGCGACGGCCTCGCCGACCGCGCCGAGGTTGGCCTCGTTGTCGACCGTGATGGCCTCGGCAGGCAGGCCGAGCCGGGCGGCGAGGAGGTCGGCGATCTCGGCGTCGCGCCAGCGCAAGGTCGGCGCGAACCGGAGGACGGCGGCGGCCGAATCGACCAGGCCGGGCACCGAGACGGTGACCCCGACCGGCCTGCCGTCCAGCAGCACGGTCCGGGCGAGGAAGGCGAGTTCGTCCATGCTCCGGTGCAGCCCGAGCGCGGCGACGTCGGCGGTCTCGGTGCGTTCGGCGACCACGCGGCCGTCGAGATTCGTGACGACGGCGGCGAAACGGTCGGCCTCGACACTGAGGGCGAGCCCGCACGCGCTGCCGCCGTTCAGCTCGACCAGCTGGCTGGGCCTGCCGTTGCCGCCGCCCTGGAGTCCGGCGGAGCGGACGAGACCGCGTTCGGACAGCTCGGTGATCAACCCGGAGACGGCCGCCTTGGTGAGCCCGCAGCGTGCCGCGAGCTGGGTGCGCGAGAGCGGCCCCTCGCGCAACGCCCGCAGGAGCGCGGCGAGGTTCGCCGTTCGGGGGCTGACTGGGTCGAGCCGCCCGGATTCCGTCACCGCCACACAGTCCCCACTTACGAATCGGCCGTAACAAACTTTGTTACTTAGCCAGCGAAAGTAGGGTGGTGCCCGTCACCCGTCAAGGTGACAACAGGACAGAAATGTCGACTAAAGCGCGCCGTCACCCGATTAGCCGTCTCAAACCGCGCAGACTTTCGCACTTTTCGAGCGAAAGTCTGTACGATCTTGACGTTACTAATCGGAATCAGGTGAGTGCCCAACGTGCCGCCGGATGCTCACCCAGCGCTCCGGCCCAGATGTCATGAAAGGGTCGTTCAGGACGTAATTTGTCCTGAACGACCCTTTCATGACATCCCGGAGCCGCGGCGCCCCGACCGCTCAGCTACTCAGCGTGAAGGCCCGGTCCGTAGCGGACCAGGCGGCCCCGATGACTCCCGCGGTGTCCCCCAGCTCGGACAGCACGATCGGCAGGTTCCCGGTCGCGAGCGGCAGCGACCGCCGGTAGACCGAGCTGCGGATCTCGGCGAGCAGCTGATGCCCGAGCTGCGCCACGCCGCCGCCGATCACGACCATGCCGGGGTTCACGAAACTCACCAGCGAGGCGACCACCTGCCCGAGCCGCCGCCCGCCGTCGCGGATCAGGTTGACCGCGCCGAAGTCGCCCGACGCCGCCGCGCGGCCGACGTCCTGCGCGGTGATCGCGCCGCGGGCCGCGACGACGTCGGCGAGGTACGTCGACCGGCCGCTGCGCGCCAGCGTCAGCCCGTCGCGGGCGAGCGCGGCGCCGCCGAAGTACGCCTCGAGGCAGCCCGTCTCACCGCAGGCGCAGGTCGGCCCGTAGTCGTCGAGGCGGATGTGCCCGATGTCGCCCGCGGTGCCGGCGACGCCGCGGTACACCTTGCCGCCCAGCACGATCCCGCAGCCGATACCGGTACCGATCTTGACGAACACCAGGTCGTCGATGGAGCGCGCGACCCCGGCGTGCCGTTCCCCGAGCGCCATCGAGTTCACGTCGTTGTCGACCGTCACCGGGCAGCGCAGCAGCCCGCCGAGATGGTCGCGCACGGAGAACCGGTCCCAGCCGGGCATTATCGGCGGCGCGACCGCCATACCCTCGGCGAAGCTCACCGGCCCCGGCAGGCCGATCCCGGCGGCGATCAGTTTGCCCGGCGCCTCTTCGCGGATCTTCTCCGCCAGCGCGACGACGCGTTTGAGCACGGCGTGCGGACCCTGCCGGACGTCGCAGTCCTCGACGGTGTGCACCAGCACCTCGCACGAAGCGTCGGTGAGCGCGACCCCGACCGACGTCGCGCCGACGTCGACCGACAGCACCCGCAGGTCTCCCGCGAGCCGCACCAACGTGGACCGCCTGCCGCCGCGGCTCGCCGACGGACCCGCGGTCTCGACGAGGCCGACCTCGGCCAGCCGTGCGACCTCGGCCCCCACCCGGGCACGCGGCAGCTCCAGCCGCTCCCCCAGTTCGACGCGGGACATCGGTCCCTCATCGCGCAACAGGGTGAGCAACTGGGTCTGGTGCCGGGTTTCGACCGTCGGATGCTCCGACGTGGGTGCCGTGCTCATTCACCTGAGCCTACGGCGTTGTCCACCCGCTGTCCCGGATGACACTGGAAACCTTCACGCCCGCCGGACGGGAACAAACCCACCGCCACCGGTCAGTCCTTTGTGGACATTTCGGCGCGGACGAGGAGCCACGCCGGGATCAGCACTATCGCCGTGATCCCGGCGATCCACCCATGCGCGCCCGCGACGGCCGCCGCGGACCCGGGAGCGGCTGCGAGCCGCGCGGCGACGACCGCGGTCAGGACCGACGTGCCGAAGGAACCGCCGATGCGTTGCAGCATGGCGAAGAGCGGCATCGCGTGGGAAATTCGCTCTTTGGGCACCGACACCAGGCCGGTGGCGAGCGCCGGCGTCGTGGTCAGCCCGATGCCGCAGCCGCGGACCACCTGGACGGCCGAGAGCCACCAGTAGTCGTCGGATCCGGTGAGCAGCGCGAGCGGCACCGTCCCGATGATCGTGACGATCAGCCCGGCGAAGATCACCCGAGCGCCGCCGATCCGGTCGGTCAGCCTGCCCGCTAGCGGAAGGGCCAGCACCGTGCCGAGTGCCAGCGGCGCGGTCAGGAACCCGGTGGCGACCAGGCTTTCGTGCCGGACGTCGAGGTAGTACAGCGGCAGGACGATCATCGCGCCGAACAGGGCGATCCCCATCCCGAAGATGACGGCGGCGGCCGAGGAGAACGTCCGGTCGCGGAACAGCCGCAGGTCGAGCAGTGGTGCCGGCGACCTCAGCGCGGTGACCACGAAGACGGCGAGCAGGAGCGCACCGGCGGCCGCCGCGATCGGGGCGGCTTCGGCGAAGCCGTAGACCAGCAAGGGCAATCCGGTCACGGTGAGCACCAAGCCACGCCAATCCAGCGGACGGGTGTCGGCGGGCCTTTCCCTCGGCAACCGTTTCCGGCCCAGCAGCAGGCAGAGCAGCGCGAGCGGCACGTTCACCAGGAACAGCCACGGCACGCCGCACCGCTCGGCGAGCACACTGCCCGCCAGAGTGCCGAGTACGGGAGCCAGGTAGATCGGGATGCTCAGCACGGCCATCATCCGGCCGAGCCGTTTCGGTCCCGCCATCGTCGCGAACAGGATCTGTCCCGCCGGGACCAGCAGTCCGCCCGCGGCGCCCTGCAGGACACGGAAGACGATCAGCGCCTCGACCGAGGGCGCCGCCGCGCAGAGTGCGGAAAAGACCGCGAACAGGCCGACGCACACCAGCCACACCCGCGTCGTCCCGAAGCGACGGCACGCCCAGCCGCTCACCGGCACCATCGCGGCGAGCGCGAGCAGATAGCCCGTCGCGATCCACTGGGCGGTACCGAGCGATGCACGGAATCCGGCCGCGATCGTGCCGAGCGCGACGGTGACGACGGTCGACGTGAACATCGACAGGAATCCGCCGATGGTCAGGATCGCGGCCGTCCCCCACAACGCCGGGGTCAACCGGTCCTCATCGGGACTTCCGATCATCCTACCTGCCCTTCTTATCACCGTTAAGTTCTTAACAGTGATAAGATCCCGTCGAGTTGTCAACTTCGATACGGACCGGCGAAGGTGTGCGCATGGTCGTGAGACGGGATGGCTACGTTCGAGCCGCGCTGGAACTCCTCGACGAGGTCGGGCTGGACGGGTTGAGCCTGCGCAAGCTCGGGGAGAAGCTCGGCGTGCGCGGTCCCGCGCTCTACACGCATTTCAAGAGCAAGCAGGCGTTGCTCGACCAGATGGCCGAAACGATGTTGGACGACCGGCTCGCCCCGCTCGACGATCCCGCGGCGATGGACGACTGGCCCGAGTGGCTGGCCCGGCGCGCCCGCACCATCCGCGCCACGCTGCTGTCCTACCGGGACGGTGCCCGCCTGCACGCCGGCTCCCGCCCGACCGGCCGGTCGGCGATGACACCGCTGATCAAACCGTTGCTGCGGGCCGGTTTCGCCGAGGAGGACGCGACGCACGCGATCCTCGCGATCAGCCGGTACACCCTCGGCTGCGCGATCGACGAACAGCAGCACGCCGAGGGCGACCACGACGAGGATCCGGCCGCGTCGTTCGAATACGGCCTCGCCCGCCTGATCGCCGGGCTCCGCGCCGACGTCGCGCATTCAGAGGACGAAATGCGGGGAGGGGTCACGACCAGAGATAACGGCGTTCGGGCCGTCCCGTCCCGCCGTACTTGAGCGTCACCTCGGCCTTCCCCGTCGCCACGAAATGCTCCAGGTACCGGCGCGCGCTCACCCGCGCGACACCGGTCGCCTCCGCGCATTCGCTCGCCGACATCCCGCCGTCCGCGCCCCGCAACGCGTTCTCCACCAGTCGCGCGGTCTCGGCGGTGAGTCCCTTGGGCAGCACGGGTTTCGCGCTCGGCCGCGCGCCGAAGACCTGGTCGACGTCGGCCTGCCCGGCCTCGGCGAGACGGTCCAGCCGCCGGTGCAACGACGCGAAATGAGTGAGCTGATCGCGCAGCGACGCGTATTCGAACGGTTTGATCAGATAGTGCAGGACACCGCCCCGCATCGCCTGCCGCACGGTTTCCACGTCGGTCGCGGCGGTGATCAGGATGACGTCGACGTCCTCGGTCGCGCGCAGTTCCCGCAGCACCGAAAGCCCGTCGACATCGGGAAGATAGACGTCCAGCAGCACCAGATCCGGTTTCAGTTCCCGCGCCAGGCGGATCGCGTCGGCACCGGTGTGCGCGACCCCGACCACGGCGAACCCCTCCGTACGCGTGACGTATCCACTGTGGACCTTCGCGACCATGAAATCGTCGTCGACGACGAGCACCTTGATCATCGCGGCAGCCTCGCCGTGAACACCGCGCCGCCGGAGTTGTGCACCTCGACCGAACCGCCTCGCCGCACGCAGGCCTGCCGGATCAGCGCGAGCCCGAGACCGCGCTGGCCGTGCGCGGCGGCCTTCGTGGTGAAGCCGTGCTCGAATACCTCTTCCGCGATCTCTGGGGCGACGCCCGGCCCGGAATCACGGACCTCCACCCGCACTTCGTCCTCCTCCTGCCACACTCCGACCTCGATCCAGCCTTGCTCGCCACCCAGTGCATCCAGGGCGTTGTCGACGAGATTTCCCAGCACTGTCACCAAATCCGTGGAAAGGGCGTCTTCGACGCGGTCCAGTTCGCTGTCCGGTGCCATCCGCAGCCCGACCCCGCGTTCCGCCGCGAGCGACGCCTTCGCGATCAGCAACGCCGCCACCGCCGGGTCGCCGACGCGCGAGCCGACCTCCGCGCGCCACTCCCCTTGCGCCGAGCTGATCCGGCTGACATAGCCGCGAACCTCTTCGTATTCCCCGAGTTCCAGCAGCCCGGAGATCGTGTGCAGCCGGTTGCTGAACTCGTGCGCCTGCGCCCGCAACGTGTCGGTGGCGTGCCTGCTGGCGTCGAGTTCGTCCCGCAGGGTCATCAGATCGGTGCGGTCCCGCAGGGTGACCACGGCTCCCCGCACGTCGATCGGCATCCGGTTCAGCGTGAGCACCTTCCCCTCCCGCAGCACGATCTGGTCGGCGCCGGTCGCGCGGCCGGTGAGCAGGTCGCGGATGCGTTCGTTGAGGTCGAGGTCCTCGACCGACCGGCCGACCACGTCGTCCGGCAGCGCCAGCAGTGCGCGCGCCTGATCGTTCACCAGGGTGATCCGGTGCTGCGGATCCAGGCCGACGACGCCCTCCTTGATGCCGTGCAGGAGCGCCTCCCGGTTCTCGACCAGTGCGGTGATCTCGTGCGGCTCCAGGCCGAGCGTCTGGTTCTTCACCCGCCGCGCCAGCAGCAGCGAACCGCTCACCCCGATCACCAGCGCGACCCCGAGCACGCGCAGGGCGTTGTCCGGCGACTCGAGCACTCCGGCGAAGAACCCTGGCGACTTCGAGCCCGCCGCGACCATGCGGACCACCTTGCCGCCCTTCTCGTCGAGCACCGGGACGTGCGCCACGATCGAGCCGTCGAGTTCGCCGACCCACGACCGTCCAGAGAGGACGGTGCTGTCGCCGAGGTCGAGTAGCGTGCGCACCTGCCCCGGATCAGGTGACGCGAGCACATAACGGTCCGCTCCCGCGATCACGACGAAATCGACCCCGGAGAGGCTTCGCGCGGTCTCCGCGGGCGCGTTCAGCTCCCACGGGCCGTTGTCGAGGTCGCCCACGATGCCCTGCGCGGCGACACTCTCCGCGACCGAAAGCGCCCGGCGTCCCTCGGTCGTGCGGAAGTTGCTCCCCGCCTGGACGACGGCCAGCACACCCACCGCGCAGAGTAGGCAGCTGACAACTACCAGTTGCCACACGAGGAGCTGGCGGGCCAAGGAACCCCGAGCACCCATCGCCACCTCCTCGTGACCACAAAGAACAAAAGAACCCTTAGGCGTCTAAGCGAGACATCTCTGTTTACACGAGTGCAACATGTCCAACCACGCGGCAGAGAGGCGGGGATCACAGTGAAGCCCAGTAGCTGGTTGGCCATCGCGGCGGCGCTCGTCGCCGTTTTGCTGGTGCCACCGTTGCTCACCCCGGGCAGCGAGGCCGACGAGGGCTCGCAGATCCGGTCGTTGCGGGTACTCGTGCCCAACGCGCCCGGCGGCGGTTACGACATCACGGCGCGGACCGCGACCAAGGCCATGGAGGACGCCGACCTGCTCGGCAACGCGGAGGTGTTCAACCTCCCCGGCGCCGGCGGCACGGTCGGCCTCGGCCGCACGGTGGCCGAACGCGGCAACGGCAAACTCGTCATGTCGATGGGGCTCGGCGTCGTCGGCAGCGTGTTCACGAACAAGTCGCCGTCTTCGCTGCTCGACACCACGCCGGTGGCGAAGCTGATCGAAGAGTCGGACATCGTCGTGGTCGGCAAGGATTCGCCGTACCAGAACATCGGCCAGCTGCTCGACGCCTGGAAACGGGACCCGGGCGCGGTCCAGGTCGGCGGCGGCTCGTCCCCCGGCGGGCCGGACCATCTGGCGCCGATGCTGATGGCGAAGGCGATCGGGCTCGCGCCCAAGTCCGTCAACTACGTCCAGTACGACGGCGGCGGCGAGCTGCTCGCCTCGGTGCTCGGCGGCAAGGTCGCGTTCGGCGTCTCCGGTGTCGGCGAGTACCGCGACCAGATCGCGGCGGGCACGCTCCGGGTCCTGGCGGTGACGAGCGAGAAGCGGCTCCCCGGGATCGACGCGCCGACGCTGACGGAGTCCGGGGTGGACGTGAAGTTCACGAACTGGCGCGGCATCGTCGCGCCGCCGGGTATCACCGAGTCGGACCGGGCGAAGCTGGTGAGCCTGTTCGAGCGGTTGCAGAAGACGCCGCAGTGGCAGGAAGCATTGCAGCGCAACGGATGGACCGGCGCGTTCGCGCCAGGTGAGCAGTTCGGTTCGTTTCTCAAAGAGGAGAACACTCGAGTGGCAACGGTGCTGAAAGAGCTGGGTCTGGCATGACCACGTGGCTGAAAGGGCGCTCCGAACTCGGCGTGAGCGTGGTGCTCGTGGTGCTCGGCGTGCTGGTGCTGACCGACGCGCTGAGCATTCCCACCGACTTCGCCCAGCGCGGTCCCGTCGGGCCGAAGGCGGTCCCGGTGCTGGTCGGCTCGCTGCTGCTGATCGTCGCGGTGCTGCTGGCGCGCGACGTCCTGCGCGGCGGCAAGGGCGAGGCCGAGGGCGGCGAGGACATCGACCTCACCGCGCCCGCCGACATGCGCACGGTTCTGTTGCTGTGCGGTGCCTTCCTCGCCAACGCGGCGCTGATCGGCCTCGTCGGTTTCCCGATCTCGGGCGCGATCCTGTTCTGGGGCGCGGCGTTCGCCCTCGGCAGCCGCAACCTGGTGCGTGATCCGCTGATCGCGGCGGGTATGTCGGTCGTGACCTTCCTGATCTTCAACAACCTGCTCGGTGTCCCGCTGCCCGGTGGCCCGTTGATGGAGGTGTTCTGATGCTGCAGCAACTCATCGACGGGTTCGGCACCGCGCTGACCCCGACGCACCTCGCGCTCGCCGCGCTCGGTGTGCTGCTGGGCACCGCGATCGGGGTGCTGCCGGGGATCGGCCCCGCGATGGCGGTGGCCCTGTTGCTGCCGGTGACCTACGGCATGGAGCCGACGGCGGCGTTCATCATGTTCGCCGGCATCTACTACGGCGGCATGTTCGGCGGCTCGACGACGTCGATCCTGCTGAACACCCCGGGTGAGAGCTTCTCCGTGGTCGCCGCGATCGACGGAAACCCCATGGCACGCAAGGGCCGCGGCGCGCAGGCGCTGGCGGCGGCCGCGATCGGGCATTTCGTCGGCGGCATCCTCGGCACGATGGCGCTGGTGCTGCTGGCGCCGATCATCGCGAAGTACGCGGTCGACATCGGCGCGCCCGACCTGTTCGCGATCATGGTGCTGGCGTTCATCGGGGTCACCTCGGTGCTCGGCAACTCGCGGATCCGCGGTGTCGCGTCGCTGCTGATCGGCCTCACCATCGGCCTCGTCGGCCTGGACGAGATGACCGGTCAGTCGCGCCTGACCTTCGGTTCACTGCATCTGGCCGACGGGATCGACGTGGTGATCGTGGCGGTCGCGCTGTTCGCCGTCGGCGAGTCGCTGTGGGTCGCCGCGCATCTGCGGCGCAACACCTTCAAGCCGATCCCGGTCGGCAGGCCGTGGCTCTCGCGCGCCGATCTGAAGCGGACCTGGAAGCCGTGGCTGCGCGGTCCGGTGATCGGGTTCCCGTTCGGCGCCATCCCGGCCGGTGGCGCGGAGATCCCGACGTTCCTCTCGTACCTGACCGAAAAGCGGCTGTCGAAGCACAAGGACGAATTCGGCAAGGGCGCCATCGAAGGGGTCGCGGGCCCGGAAGCGGCCGCGTCGTCCTCGGCGGCGGGCACGCTGGTCTCGATGCTGACGCTGGGCCTGCCGACCACCGCGGTCGCGGCCGTGATGCTGGCGGCGTTCCAGCAGTACGGCATCCAGCCGGGTCCGCTGCTGTTCGAACGCGAGTCGAAGCTGGTGTGGGGCCTGATCGCCTCGCTGTTCGTCGGCCTGACGCTGCTGCTGGTGCTGAACCTGCCGCTGGCGCCGCTGTGGGCGAAGCTGCTGCGCATCCCGCGGCCGTACCTCTACGCGGGCATCCTGTTCTTCGCCAGTGTCGGCGCGTACGCGGTCAACGCGGACATCTTCGACCTGCTGGTGATGTTCGTGATCGGCCTGATCGGGTTCGCGATGCGCCGCTACGGATTGCCGGTGCTGCCGGCGATCATCGGCGTGATTCTCGGCCCGGCCGCCGAACAGCAGATGCGGCGCGCGCTGCAGCTCAGTGACGGCTCGCTGACCGGGCTGGTCAACACCCCGTTCGCGATCGTGGTCTACGTGATCATCCTGGTGATCCTGTTCTTCCCGTTGATCAAGCGTTTCCTTCCGGCCCGTCCCACCGCTCCCGAGGCGGAGCCCAAGGACAAGGTCGACGCCTGAGAAGTGGGAACCCGGCCCGGCCTCGACTGCCCCGAGGCCGGGCCTTTTTCCTTCTCTGAATGTAACGAAAAGATAACGGCGAGATCGCTTTTTGAACCGCTTCTCGTTCGGGGCCGTTTCAGCCAACACGGAGTCAGTGACGCCGGCACTCCCGGCGACGCATCCCCCGGGCTCCGGGCAACGACACCGAACGAGGTGAACAAGTTCATGCCCCGTAACCAAAGATCCGCCGGTCGCCATCGCATGGCGCGCCGCACCAAGGTCGCCACGGGCGCCATCGCCCTCGCCCTCGCCGTCGGCGGGATCGTCGTGGTCAACACGACCGGAACCCCCGACGCCGCCAGGGCCGACGGAGCGGACAAGTCGTTCTTCATCGACATCACGAAGGTGCCCCGCGGCAACAACGTCAACCTCGACCTCGCGAAACGAGGCGCACGAGGGACGTTCACCGTGGACTGCGGCCGCAACGAGAACGGCCACTTCAACGGCGACAACTTCATCGCGCAGCCCGGCGTCCGCAATGGAGCCGAGCATCTGCACGACTACGTCGGGAACCTTTCGACCAACGCGGATTCGAACAACAAGAGCCTGCTGCGCGCGGGCACCACCTGCAAGAACGGGGACAAGTCGGCCTACTTCTGGCCGGTCATCCGGATCAACACCGAGGAAGAGGAAGAAAACGAGGCCGCGAACGAGGAGAAACTCGCCGCCGACCGCGTCGACGCCGCGAAGGACGAGGCGGCCGCCCAGGTCGACTGCCCCGACGTCGCCAGCGAACTCGAAGAGGTTCCCGACCAGGCCATGCCCGCGATCGACGAGAACCTCGACAAACTCGACCGGGAGTCCGAGAACGCGAACAACCAGCTGGCGCAAGGAAAACAAGCCGGTCAGGTGCTCGACGAGCTGAAGAACAAACGGAAGCCGTCGATCAAGCAGATCGGCGACACCATGCGGCAGGCGGGCAAGCCGGTCGCGAAGAACGAGGACCAGCTCGCCGGCTGCACGGTGAAGCAGAACGGCAAGGGCGGTCTCGACAACGGCGGCGAAAACAGCAACGTCAACGCCGCCGGTGACGCCGAGAAGAAGAAGTCCGACGGCAAGGCCGCCGACCTGCCCGGCGTCAACGACAACAACGAGATCGGCAACAACGAAGGCGAGATCCAGCGCGCCGAGAAGGTCGACCTGACCTTCACCAGCGGCGGCGCCCGCCGTGTCGTCGCGATGCCGAAGTTCCTGCGCGTGCTCTACGGCGACGCCAAGCAGAGCACCAACGGCCCGGCCAACGCCCGGCCGAGCTGGACCTGCACCGGCTTCGAGGACCGGCTCACCGAGCTGTACCCGATCTGCCCGCGGGGCAGCAAGGTCACCCGCGTCCACTCGTTCCCGAACTGCTGGGACGGCAAGAACACCGACAGCGCGAACCACCGCACGCATATCGTGTTCTCCGACCGCAACGGGAAATGCCCGCGTGGCTTCAAGAACGTGCCGCAGCTGCGGATCACGCTGGTGTACGACATCCCGTCCAACATCCAGGCCGCCGGGCAATACGCGGTCGACGCCTTCGCTCAGGAGAAGCACAACCCGCGCTCCGACCACGACGACTTCGCGAACGTCATGTCGCAGCGGCTGATGAACCAGCTGGTGAAGTGCATCAACAGCGGCAAGAGGTGCCGCCAGTAGCGGAGCAAGTGGGGGCGCGGCGGGGATGACCCGCGCCCCCACCCCCCGCGCCCGGGGTCCGGTTCCCGGCCCGGCGTAGGGGTACCGGGCCGGGAACCGGCGAGCGATACGGTTTTCCCTCCCTGGAAACCGGACCGCCCGGTCTGGGTCAGGCCGTCGTGGACAACCGGCTCACCCGGTCGAACACGAGCGGCACCGCGACGGCGGGGTTCAGTTCGGCGAGGACCGCTTCCGCGTCCAAGCCGGGCAAGTGGATCCACGCGCTGTCGGCGAAGTCCGGGGTCGTGACGCTGATCCGGGCGCAGCGGGCCGGCGGGACCAGCGCGACCCCGAACGGCTCGACCACGTTGCGCCACACGGATTGCGAGACGATCATCCCGGCGCCGAACTTGTCGCCCGTCGGATCCGAACGGCACCAGTAGCCCACGGCGTCGTTGAAGGTCGAGGCGCACAGCAGCCGGGTCAGCGTGATGTACGTGCGGTGGTAGCGGTGGTTGTCCGCCATCGGTCCCATGTGGACCGCCACCCGTGCCCGCATCGGGACCCTGGCGTAGCGGTTGCGTGTCCGGAGCAGATGGTCCAGGTGGAACGCGACCTCGCAGAGCTGCCCGACGGCGTGGTCCGGATACGCGACCATCAGCCCGTCCCCGGTCTCCCGGAAGTGACGCGCTTCCCCCGGGGCGAGCCCCACCGCGTTGAACGAGCGGGAAACCAGCGTTTCCATCTCGGTCTTCATCGGGTCCAGCAGGTCGTCGCTGGCCTTGGACGAACCGACGATGTCGACGGAAAGCACGGCGTGGGTGTGCGCGTTGTATCGGCCTGAGGTCAGCACCTGCATCTCTGCGACCCCTCCCCTGATCGGTGAAAACTGGCGGCAGGAAGCAGTGTTCCCACTCCTCACCGGAAGTTCTGTTCGGAACCGAACAAAACGTGACCTCGCGATGGTCAACGCCAGTGAGCTAAGTCACACCTTTTTCCGTGATCACCCGCAATGCCTCGCGGTCGATGACGGTGATCGCACGGCGCGAACTGGCCACAACTCCCGCCTTCCGGAGTTTGTCCAGCGCCTGCGCGACCATGGTCCGGCCCATCGGGATGAACTGCGCGAGTTCGTCCTGGCTCAACGGGATCCCGATCCGCCAGCCGGCGGGTGTCCGGATGCCACAGACGTCGACCAGGTAGTCCAGCCGGGTCGCGACCCGCGCCACCGCCTGCGGTTTCCACGACTGGGTCCGCTGCCGCTGGGCGAGCACGAACCGGCGGGCGACGCTGACGAGCACTTCGCGCATCGCCGCCGGATGATCCAGCAGGAACCGGTTGAACTCGCTCGCCGCGATGCGCCGGACGTGCACCTCTTCGATGGCGACCACGTCGGCCATCCGGATACCGCCCGCGATCACCGCGATCTCGCCGTGCAGATCGCCGGGCACGCCGACGTCGAGGATGACCGTCGCGCCCATCCGGTCGGCGCTGGTCACCTTCACGTAGCCGTACCGCAGCAGCATGACGAAGTCGCCGGGTTCGCCCGCCCGCATCAGCGCCTGTCTGGCCTCGTAGGTCTGCGGGGTCCCCATCTCCAGCAACCGGGCGCGGACGGGTTCGTCCAGTCGCTCCAGGAACGGACGTTCTCTTTCTTCGGCGGCCTCTTGGCCCAAACCCACGAAACACCCTCCCAGGCAGTCGTGAACACCTATCGCGGAGAGTAACCGAGTCGGCCACCCGATCCGGCGGCGGAACCGTCGTGGGTGGTGAAGATGCCCAGCCGGACCAGTTCCGATCTGATCCACTCGGCCAGCCGGTGCAACGGTCCGTCTTCGGCCTCGACGAAATAGCTGTCCACGATCTGGTGTCGCCTATCGGCGTGCTTCGCCGCGTAAAGCAGCGCTGACCGTACCTCCGACACCTTCAGCGGAGCGACCTTGATCCCCGGAGCGGGCCGCACGGTGCTTTTGGCGGCCATCACCGCCAGCACGGCCTCCTCCAGGCTGAACCGGTGCTCCACCGGCACGACCACATGTTCCACGCCCTCGACAACCCGGCGCCCGATCAACGGCATGCTGTCAGATCAGCATGACGCACGGCCGTAGTCTGTTCGGCACCGAACACTCAACGCGGTTCGACCGCCCGGAGAGCCTCTTCGAGCGTTTCCCGGTACAGCCCCATCCGTTCGACGAGCATCACCGGATCAGGGTTCTCGTCCCCCGCGTGTCGTTCCAGCCGGTCGGTGGTCTGCTTCACCGTCACCCGCAGTTCGACGACTTCGGGAGTGTCCCGGTTCTTGTGTTCTTCGAGCCGGGCCACCGCCCGCCGGAAGGCTCCGGAAAGCTCGGTCTCGCCCGGCCGCACCGCTTCGATGGCCGTCAGCGCCCGGCCGAGCAGGCTGAAGTGGTCGTAGGGCGTGGGTTGCGGCGCCCGCTTCGTCTCCCGCCCCGGCCTCCGCCGCCTGCCGTTCAGCACGAAGAACGCGGTCTCGGCCGGGACCAGCACGGCCAGCGCGGCGACCGCGCCGAAAAGCCAGGCCTGCGGATGCGGATAGGTCACCGCGCGGCCGATCATCCCGGCGATCAGGCCGAGCACCACCGCGACGACGTGGAACGGCCGGTTGTCGTACTCGGCCATGTCAGAAGTTGCTGAAGACGTTGACGAACATCTTGTCGATGCCGTGCGGGTCGACGGCCTGATAGCTGCGGGCCTTGGACTTCTGCGCGATCTCGTCGAGGACGCGGCTGTCGGCCTGCGCGCCGTAGGCCATGGTGAAGATCCGGACGGAGTTGTCCAGCCGGTCGGCGTCGACGTTCTGCAGCACCTGCTCCTTAGTCCCGGCTTCGGTGTTCTCGCCGTCGGTCAGGAAGACGACGGCGTTGATCAGGTTCGGATCGAACTCCCGCCGCATCTTGTCGTTGGCCGCCATCACCGTCTGGTACAGCGCCGTATCCCCTCTCGGGGTCAGGTTCTCGACCAGCCGGAGCATCGGGTCGCGGACGTTCTTGACCTTGCCGATCGGCATCTTTTCCTCGTACCCGTCCGAAAACGTCCACAGCCCGACCTCGTCCTCGGGATGCAGGTACTCGAGTTGTTTCCGGATCGCGGGTTTCAGCAGGGCGATACGGCTCTCGGAATACGGTTTGTCCTTGCGGTTCTTGTCGAAGGGCTCGTTCATCGAGCCGGACAGGTCCAGCACCAGCAGGATCCGGCCGCGCCGTTGCGTGTACTCCCAGCCGTCCAGCATCTTCTGGATCTGCTCGCCGGTGGGGACGCCGATCTTCGGGGGCTCCTGGGTCCCCTGGGTGCCCACGACCCCGGCCAGATCCGGTCCCGGCCTGCCATCGGGGTCGCGGAACCCGAGGTCGCGGAACCGTTTCTGCTGCCCCTCTTCCCGCAGGAAGGCGTAGAAGTCCTCGGCCGCGGCCTGCTGTTCCGGCGAAGCGTTCGCGGTGGTCAGGAAGGGGTGGTCGATCAGCATCGTCCCCTCCTTGGGATGCACGGCGACCAGCGGACGTAGCGGGGCGACGGGGTTCGCGTTCAGCTGCGCCGGATCCCCGGTCGGCACGCCGCGGTTGTAGAGGTAGACCATCTGCTCCTGCATCGCCATCGCGCTGATGTAGGGCGTGGGCTTCTTGCGGTCCTCTTCGTACAGCGTTTTGAGGAAGGCCACCGAATCGTCGCTGTAGTAGGCGACCGACGCCTCGATCCCGCGGACGAACTGCACGGTCTCCGCGGTGCCGATCTTGCCGTAGTCGCCGCCGGTCGCGGCGAAGTAGGTCGCGATGGTCGCCGCGAGCCCGGACGTCGACCGCCGCGGATTGTCCTTGCCGAGCGTGAAGTTGCCCCACTTCGCGTACTCCGCGCCCTTCGAGGCCCAGCCACCGTCCCGGTTCACCTGCAGGACGTCACCCCAGCCGAGGGTCTTTTCCGGCCAGCCCATCGCCTTGGCCATCGGTTCCGGCATCGCGATCACCATCGGACTGGTCGCGAGCGACGTCTTCGGCCCGGCCTTGATCCGCTCGCCCTTCCCCCGCTGCCGCAGCAGATCGAGCCAGAGCGAGGAACTCGGCAGCCAGGCCTGGGGCTCGGGCTGGTGTTCGTCGACGTCGTTCCAGCCGTCGGCGATCAGGTCGAGCGTGGCGCCCGAGGTCTTCTTGTACGCCTCGACCCTCGCGCATTTGCCGCCGTCGAACGTCCGGCCGGTCTCGTTGTACCGTCCGGCCAGTTCGGCGATCAGATCGCCCTTCTCCGTCGAGGAACTGGTGACCAGCCTGACGCAGTCCGCCCTGGACGCGTTCGACGGCGCGGTGACCGTGGTCGCGAGCAGGACGATCACGAGCGTCCCGACGAGCGCGCCGAAGACGAGCGAAAGCCAGCCTGATCTCCGCATGCGCCGCCCCCTAGCCGTCGTAGCGGGCAAGTGTAGCTACAACGTGGTTTCCGGTTCCGTCTCCTCGGTCACCAGATCGTAGGTTTCGAAACTGAAGCGCGCGAGAGTGCCCACCCAATTCCGGTAAACCTGTAGATCATCGAAGGATTCGACGTCTAGCCGCCATTCAGGTGGAAAGGCGTCGCGTGACGATTCCCCGGCGGAAAGCGCGATGAACGTCGCACGCGCGGCCTCCGGATCGGCGACCAGCAGGGCGAGCAGGACGAGCACCGCGCGATAAGGGCCGCCGACGAACGCCGCCAGTTCCGCGTCGGGGATTCCGATGCGGACGAGCCGGTAGAGGTTGACCAGTTTCCGGATCTCGCGCGGGGTGTTCAGCCTTTTCCGCAGCACGTGGACGAAATCGCGTTCGACCTCGGTGAGCCGCAACCGATCCGGCCGCATGTTGTAGAACGTCGGCGGGGCCGTGTCCTGGACCACGACCTCCGCCTGTTCGCCGCGTTCGGGGGAGCTCTCGTCCTCCGGCCATTCTTCGTGCGCGGACGTCCGCGGTTCCCGTCGCTCGATCGGCATCAGGGCGTCGATGAGTTCGTCCGCCGCGCTTCCCATGGGGCGCAGGGTGAACACGATCTGGAAGATCTTGTCGAGGTACTCCGTCCGGCCCGTCTCCCCCGCGCCGAACAGTTCTTCGTGGTGCTGGTCGAGGCATCGCCGCAACCACCGCGGGTCGACGGCCACCACCACGACGAACGCGGGCAGCGCCAGCAGCAGATGGACCGCGGCCAGCACTTCGATGACCTTCGACGGCGGGCAGCGGTCGAGGTCGTCGATGTAGAGGACGATCCGTTCCAGCGGCGGTCTGCCCTTCCCGCCCGCCAGCAGCCATTGCTCCCGCGCGTCGGCCAGATCGGCGCTCAGATCCGCGAGGTCCTCGCGGACCCGGGCGAAAACCCCTTGGTAGTCCCCGTATCTACCGGATTTCGCCTCCTCGATCAGATCGCCGAGCCTGCTTGCCGCGTCCAACCGCCGAAGCCGTTCCTCGGTCTCCCGCACCTCGGTCTCGAAGCGTTCCTCGCGTTTGTCGACGTCGTGCCGCAGCTTGTCCAATGTGGACTTGACCGGCGCGAGGGCGGCCTTGGCGGTGGTGAGCGCCGGGGTCAGCACGGCGCCGAGCGCGACGACGGCACCCGCCGCGGCGAGAATCGCGTTGTGCCACAAGGCCCAGCCGGTGATCGCCGCGGCGATGCCGAGCACACCGGCCACGGCGTAACCCGCCACCGCGAGCCGTCGCCGCCGTCGTTCGGCGCGGTCCACCCCGGAAACCAAGAGCCGCCAGCGCCAAGTGAGCGGAGAGTCCGCCTTCACGGCCTTCAGCCCCGCGAGCCGGGTCCGCAACGCTTCGCGTTCGGCGTGGACCTCGCCGGCGTCCGCATGCGCCTCGGGCGCGCCGAGGTTGCGGAACAGATGGTCCACCAGCCCGACCCACAGATGGTCGTCGTGATACTGCCAGGCGTTGAACCGGATCTGCCGGATCTCACCGGCGAACACGCTGTTGGCGGCGTCACCGCGGGACCGGCTGGCCAGTTCGGCCACCCGGTCCGTCACCTGCCGGACGAAACTCGACTTGCCGGACCCCCAAGGGCCCAGCAGCGCGACGCACAGCGGCGGGCTGGTCTCGCGGTCGGCGATGACCGCGGCGAGCGTGCGCACGTCGTCGTGGAAACCGATCAGATCGACCGGGCTTTCGACGTCGGGCGTGATCCGCGGCCGCGCCCGGCCCGGTTTGGGCTCGACGAACCCGGTGCCGTCGATCTGGTTGCCGAAGCGGTCCCACACCCGGATCGTGCGGTCGTCCCCGACCGTGACGATCTTCTCGTTGCCCGCGGTGCACGCGATCGCCCGGACGTTCCCCTGGTGCCCTTTGAGGAGGGTGTAATCCCGCGGGTCGTCGACCTCGCGGACGCGGACCTCGCCGTCGGAACCGCCGGAGAGCACCAGTTTCCCGTCCGCGCCGAAGGCCAGCGCCCGCACCACCCCGGTGTGCGCGGGGAAGACGAGGGCGGGATCGCCGTTGCGGCCCCACAACCGGACCGTCTCGCCGTCGGCGGACAGCACCTGCTCGCCGTCGGGCGAGATCGCGATCACGTGGATCGCGCCCGCCCCACCGAACCGGTAGTGGGAAACGACTTCCCGGTTCCACAGCCGCACGCCCCCGGCGTCGTCCCCGGCGACGACGAACCGGCCGTCCGGGGTCACCGCGACCGACTCGATCTCCGGGCCGCCGGTGCGCAGGCCGCGTACCGTCACGCCGTCCAGCCGCCGGACCTCGACGGTGCTCCCCGCGCCGGACACGACGAACTCCTTCGCCACCGCGACCGCCACGGTCCGCTTGGTGGTCTGGACCTCCGGAGGATGCGCCTCGGTGCCGGAGATCCGCCAGCTCCGCACCGTCGCCCCATCGCAACCGACCACGTGCCGACCCGAGATGCCCACCGCCAGCACCGGCCGATCATGGCCGCTCAGCGCGAATCGCTGCGCCCCGGTCTCCAGGTCCCAGACCCGGACCGTCCGGTCCGCACCCCCGGTGACCAGCAGGTTCCCCTTCACCGCGACCGCGAGGATCGGTGCTTCGTGTCCGGTGAAACGTGCCGTCGTCATAACGGCACAGTCTTCCGGTCGCGTCAAGATCATGGTTAACGACAGACGACTATCGGCGGGTACCCCGAGCGCTTCGACAGGTTCAGTGTCGACACTGCTCCGAAATTCCAGCACGCCTTCGACGCGAGGAGTTCAAACGTGCTTCGACGTACCTTCGCCGCGGTGCTCACCGGCGCCGCGCTCTCCATCTCGGCGCTCACGGCACCCTCCGCGGGTGCCGCCGAGATCATGGCGACCACTCTGACCTACGACGACAGCCAGGCCGCGGAGTTCAAGGACGCGGTGGCCGCGGGCGTCAACGTCTGGAACACCAACGTCACCAACGTCCGTCTCGTGAAGGCGACGCCGGGCCAGCGGGTCAACATCCGGATCATCGCCGACAACGGCTGGCCGCGCGCCACCCTCGGTCCCGTTCGCCCGAGCGGCACGGTCACCGTGTGGTACGGCAGGCAGGCCGTCCAGCAGGGTTACAACAAGACCCGCATCGCGTCGCACGAACTGGGCCACAGCCTCGGCCTGCCGGACGTGAAACCCGGGCCGTGCTCGTCGCTGATGTCCGGCTCGACCGGTGGCGTCAGCTGCGCCAACGTGAACCCCAACGCCCAGGAGAAGGCCAGGGTCCAGCAGCTCTACGCCGGCACCGCCGTGCAGAGCGCCGACGCGGGCAAGGTCCTCGCGGAAATCGGCTGATCCCCGCGCCAGGGGGTGCCCGCCCGGCACCCCCTGGCCTGGGTGATCTTCAGGCGTTCGCCGTGATCGCCGCCGCCGGACACAACTGCACGGCGTCGCCGATCTCCGCCGGATCGCGGTCCAGCAACCGGACCCGGCCGTCTTCCTCGTCCTGCGCGAACACCTCAGGCGCGGTCAGCACGCACATTCCGGCGCCCACACAGCGTTCCCGGTCCACTTCGAGCCTCATCGCGATCAGCTCCAGGCCACCGGGAGCGCGTACACCCCGTAGATGTCGGAATCCGTCCGCATCGGGATCTCGTCGGCCGGAACGGCCAGGCGCAGCTTCGGGAACCGGGCGAGCAGCCCGGTGAAAGCGACCTTCATCTGCACACGCGCGAGCTGCTGACCGAGGCACTGGTGCACCCCGTGCCCGAAAGTGGCGTGCCCGGCGGCGTTCCGCCGGACGTCGAGCCGGTCGGGTTCCGGGAACTTCAGCGGATCGCGGTTGGCCGCCTGGGCCGAAAGCGCGACCACTTCGCCGGCTTTGACGAGCTGTCCGCCGATCTCGACGTCTTCGAGCGCGGTGCGCGCCCCGGTGTGCGTGATGGTCAGGTAGCGCAGCAGTTCCTCGATCGCGCCGTCGATGAGCTCCGGATCCTCGCGCAGAGCGGCGAGCTGGTCCGGGTGCTGGAGAAGGGCGAAAGTGCCCAGCGCGAGCATGTTGGCCGTGGTGTCGAGACCGGCTCCCAGCAAGAGGAACGCGATGCTGGTCAGCTCCTCGTCGGTGAGCTCCGTGGTCGTCAGCTCGCCGAGGATGTCATCGGTCGGCTCGGCCCGCTTCGCCAGGATGAGCTTGTAGAGGTACTCCCCCAGCGCGTTGATGGCGGCTCCCTGCTCCTCGGCCGAGGCGTCCGGCAGGTTCAGCGGCATGACGTTGCGGCGGAAGAACTCGTGGTCCTCGTAGGGGACGCCGAGCAGCTCGCAGATCATCAGCGCCGGAATGGGCTGCGCGAAGGCGGGCACCAGATCGGCCGTCGTTCCCTGGCGCTCCATCGCGTCGAGGTACTCGGTGGTCACCTGCTCGACCCGCTCGGTCAGCAGCCGCATCCGGCGGACGGTGAACTTGCCGGTGAGCAGCTTGCGGTAGAGGCCGTGTTCGGGGTCGTCCATTTTGATGAACATCCCCGGTGCCGCGGGCGGCATCTCCATCATCGCGGCCGCCCCGGGCAGCGGCGAATGCATCAGCTCCTGCCGGGCGCTGAAGCGGGGATCCGCGAGGACCGCCCGGGCGATCGCGTGGCCCGTCGCGAGCCACCCTTCGTGGCCGTCGGGGAACGTCAGCCGGACCAGTGGGTGCTCGTCGCGCAGCGTGCCGAGCTCGGCGGGCGGGTCGAACGGGCAGCCCTTCGGACGCTCGAGGGGCAGCTCGGTGAGATGTGGGACCGAGGTGGTCATTTCTGTTCCTCCCAGTTTTTACCGATACCCAAAGGCTACGTTGCATTCAGGTTCCCTTCAAAGCTAGTTGCTGGCCTTTTTGGTGTTCCTGCTGGTAGATTTCCGTAAATCGTTGCAACGATCTTGTCGGTGAATGCAACGACGTGTTGCAATGATCTGCGGGTGAACGCACAGGAGGTGCCCATGCCGGGCGGCAGACTGACCCAGGAGGACCGTCGGCTGATCGCGACCTGGCTCAAGGACGGCCTCGGTTACGCCGAGATCGGCCGTCGGCTCGGGCGTCCGACGTCGACGATCAGCCGCGAGGTCGCGCGCAACAGCGGCCGATCCGGCTACCGCGCCGAAGAAGCGACCCGGGTGACCGGAGAACGCGCGCGGCGCGGCAAACCCCGGCCGCGCGCCGTCCCCGTCGTCGAAAACGGCTACGGCCGCGACCCCGAAGCCGTCCGCGCCTTCGAAACCGAGTTCGCCGAAATGATCGTCGCGACCGGCCTCCCCCGCATGACCGCCCGGCTGCTCGCGTGCTTGTCGGTCAGCGACGACGGTGTGCTCACCGCCGCCGAACTCGCCCAGCGGCTCCAGGTCAGCCCGGCGTCGGTCTCGAACGCCGTCGCCTACCTCGAAGCCCAAGCGATGCTCCGGAGGGAACGGGACGGCCGGCGCGAGCGCTACGTCATCGACGAGGAGATGCCGCAACGGGTGTGGGACGAAAGCGTCCGGTCGAATCAGGAATGGGTGCGGATCGCGCGCCGGGGCGCCGAAGTCCTCGGCACCTCGACCCCCGCGGGCGCCCGCATGGACGACCTCTCCCGGTTTCACGCGCGTATCAACGAAATCATGCTCGACGACCGGGTCGCGGTTTTCGCCGGTGACGCCTTGACCGTGCTCGCCGCCCTTCTGCATGCCGGCCGGGCGCTTTCCGTTCCTGCCCTCGCCGGCGCGCTGGAGTGGGCGCCTGATCGGGTGGCGGCGGCTTTGCTCGTGGTGGAGGAACATCCGCATATCGCCGGGCCGGTGCGGGTGGATTGCCGTGGTGGGGAGTATCGGGCGGTTCCTTTGGTGGAACGGCTTACGGTGGGGCAGTTGGCGGCTTTGGGTTCTTGAGGGTTGGGATGTTGGTCTGTCGTCGTTTTTCGGCGACGGGTCGGATGTCGGCGGCATGCGGCTCTCGCTCGCCGCCGCTCTCCGGCAACACACCCGAACGAAGCCCCGTCAGGAACGGCTCTCAGCCCCGGTGCAACCTTCCGCCCATCACCGCTTTTCGGTCATGCGCCGGAACGACGGGACTTATCAGTGACGGTTAACGGCTGAGCCCAGCCCGCCTGTCGCCGCTTTTCGGCGACGGCCTCAGAACGGTGGCGGCTCGTCGACTCCCGGGCGGGGTTCGTGCAGCGGTGGTGGTGTGGTGTCGAAGCGCTGTCCGGTGGGTGTGGTGATCGTCAGAGTGCCATCAGAGGCGAGCCGGTAGGTCCAGCCGGGTTCGTCTTTCAACCGGTGGTCGCGGCGGCAGAGGTCGATGAGGTCGGTGTCGGTGGTGTGCCCGCCGTGCTGCCACGGCACCGCATGATCGAGATCGCACGCCTGAGCCGGACGATGACAGCCGGGTCTTCGACACTCACGGTCCCGTACCCGCACGAACTCGGCCAGCCCCGCGCTGGGCCGGTAGCGGTCGCGGCCGAGATCGAGGACCTGCCCGGACAGCGGATCGGTGATGATCCGCCGCAACACACTGTTCCCACCGGCGGCGATCTCCCTTGCCAACGTGGCAGGGATCGTGCCGTGCCCGGCCAGCTCCGCCGGATCATCCTTCAGTCCGAGATAAGTGAACAAATCCATGTACAGGAACACTTCGCTGCGCTCACTCGCCCCGCCCTGACCGCTGAGCAGCAGATCGAGCGCGACATCCGCCCGCAACTGCTCCAACGTACGAGTCTCACCACCGGTTCTGAGAGCCCGCGCTTCGCGGTCGATCCGCTGATACGCGGCAGCGACTTTCTCCACCGGTCCATCCTCGACCTCGATCGACGCCACCCCGGTCTCGCCGTGTCGCATAGTGAGGCGGCGGCCTTCACGATGCTGCTCGGCCCGTTTACCGGCACCTTCGGGATCGACGGTGTTCGCCGCATGGTTGGCGGCTTTCCGCACCTGATCCGGATTCTTGTCCCCGATCCGGTCCTCCAGCACGGCGTCCACCGCACGAGCATCCTCATCCGACAGCCACGCGGTGGCCGAAGCGACCTTCATCGCGCTGAACCCGGCCAGTTTCCCTTCATCCATCAGGTTCAACGTGCGGGGCAGGCGGCTGGTCAGCGCGTCCGCGGCGGCGACCAGCGCACCCGCATGAGTGTCCACAAGGGACAACTCAAGCGCGACCTCTTGCGCCACGCTCCGTGCGCCGTCGCGATGCCGGTTCAGCTGCGCGAGCGCCCGGAACCGGACCGCTTCCAGGCGCGCGATCCCCGCCGAGGCGGCTTGCGCCAACGCGACGGAATCCTTGTCGTCCAACATATTCGCGGCATCGTTCACCGCGGCCAACACCTCGGGATCGACGATGCTTTCCAAGAGCGCCACAGGCGCGGAATGAGTATCCACCCCACGAACATACGACCCACCACCGACAATTCCCGACCCCACGAACGACCAAAGCATCACCGATTTTCGGCAACGAGCCGGCTCAGTTCGAAGACCGCCCACCATGGCCGGTACCCGGCAACAAAACCGGCGGCCCATTGCCGAAAATCGGTAATGCCTCGACCAAAACCCAAGAAAGCCCTACATCACATCCCGCACAACCATCCGCTCCGAAGCCCGCTCGATAGCCGCCTCGACCGCACCCACCCGATCAGCCAACAGCCCCACAGCGCCGACAGCGCGGCTCATCGGGTCCTCATCGTCCCCGCCCAGCGCTTGCGCACGCAGATAAGCAGCCTTCACGTCCGCCCATCGTTGCGCCTGAGAGACGGTCAGCCGTCCGCGAAGTTCGGCCAGCTTCAACAGGTTGGCTTCGGCGCCCGAAGTGAGCGTCTGCGCTTCGCCGGCGTAGTGGTCGTCGATCAGCGCTTCCAGTTCGGCGTCGTTCATCGCGGGCACGATCCGGCCGGCGAGTTTGTTCATGTTGCGGTACGAGCCTTGCAGCTGGAAGGGCGGTTCGACCCGGGACGCGTCCGCTTGCGCCGCGGAGGCGATGTACGCCTGGTTGTTCGTCAGGACGATCTGTTGCACCTTGATCAGTTTTCGCAGCACGGCGAGGATCTGTTCCAACTCGGTCGCCGAGTACGCGTGTTTCAGCTGATCCGCGCGCACCGCGCCGTCGCCGCGGGCCAGCCGGACCAGAACGTCCACATCGGACCTTTCCCGGGAGACCAGCGGGGCCAGCACGCTGTTGGCGGTGAGCGAGTTTTCGATGTAGCTCAGTGCGAACAGGTCTTCCTTGCCCGACAGCACATCGCCGAGATTCCACACGTCCGCGCGGTTGGCGAGCATGTCCGGGATCCGGAACCGCTTGCCCTGCTCGGTGTACGGGTTGCCGGCCATGCAGACGGCGAACCGCTTGCCGCGCAGGTCATACGTCCGCGTCCGGCCCTCCCAGACGCCTTCCATCCGCCGCTGCGCGTCGCACAGCGAGATGAACTTCTGCAACAGTTCCGGCGAGGTGTGCTGGATGTCGTCCAGATACAGCAGCACGTTGTTACCCTGCTCCAGCGCGAACGAGATCTTCTCGACCTCTTGCCGCGCCGTCGCGTTGGGCGCGTCCGCCGGATCCACCGAAGTGACCTCGTGCCCGAGCGCAGGCCCGTTCACCTTCACGAACACCAGCCCGAGACGGCTCGCGACGTACTCCATGAGTGTCGTCTTGCCGTAGCCGGGCGGCGAGATGAGCAGTAGCAGACCGGACTGGTCGGTACGCCGCGCGTCACCCGTCGCGCCGAGCTGTTTCGCGAGGTTGTCGCCGATCAGCGGCAAGTAGACCTCGTCAAGGAGCCTGTTGCGCACGAAGGCGCTCATCACCTTCGGCTTGTACTCGGCCAGCCGCAGCCTGTCGCGTTCGGCCGCCACCAGGTCGTTGCGCAACCGTTGGTACGCCCGGAAACCGGGGACTCGGTCGCGCCGGAATCGCCGAGTCCTGGCGAGCGTCTCGTCGAGCCGCAGGGTCAGTGACCGGTTGACGATCCGCGGATGCGAGCCGAGCAGACCGTCCACAGTGGCCGAAAGCTCGGCCGAAGAGTCGTACCGCGGCAGGTCGGCCAGTTCGATCGCGACGGCCTCCGCGAGTTCGTCACGAGAAAGACCAGCCGAGTCCACAAAGGACGAAAGCCAGGCCTCGGCGAGCTGATGACGATCCGCCAGATCTTCGAGCGCACGCAGATCTTCGGCGAAGCTCCGGCGGTCCAGCCGGAACTTGTCGAGCAGCGTCCGCGCGCCACCGCTGGTGACGAACCCGGGCGACGCGTCGGCCAGTTCCTCGAACAGGTACTCGCCGGCGAGTTCGAGATCCAGCGTCAGCCCCGAGGACGTCGCGAACGCGGCCATCGCGTCGGCGAGTTCCCTTGCCAGCGCGTCGATCGCCGTGGTGTGCCCGAATGCTTCCCGCACCCGCGAGAGCGACGCGGCACGTGTGGTCCAGGCGGACTTCGCCGCTTCTTCGGCGCCGAAAGCCCAGAACAGCTGGGCGGCGGCCCGGGCGGCGGGCGGATACCGCAGCAACCCGGCGGAGGACCGCAGGCGCACCAGCACCGCCAGGATGGCGGCGGCGTCGTGGTCGTGCACGCCACGCGCGTAACCCTCGTCGTAACGATCCCCTGCCGCACGCCGGACGACATCCAGCAGATCGCCGTCCTGCAAGTCCGGCTGTTCGGCCAGGATCGACGTCGCCAGGTACTCGGCGCGGTAGACCTCGGCCGACTCCGAGACCAGCAACTGGTCCCAGTACGGCCGCGTCTCCTCGAACGCGGGATCCCGCACCGGCGAACGATAATCGGTGCCGGTGATCGCGAACTTCATCCCGCCGTCGTGCGGCACCAGGGTGAGGTCGATGTCCTGCGTGTTGACCGCAAAGGTGTTGCGGCCCAGGCGGATCGTCTCGCCGCCCTCGCCGTAGAGGTCGAGCCTGTCGCGCAGTGCGCGCCCGGCTTCCTGGCGCGCGGCCTTGACCCGGCCTTCGAGCTCCTCGGCGCGCACCTGATCACCGAGGTCACGCAGTTCGGTGACGACGCTGCGCAGCTTCGCGACCATCGGGTCGGAGGCGAAGTAGGTGTTGATCTCGTCGACCGAGCCGAGCGTGCCGACCCGCCGGGTCACGCTCGTGAGGATCCGCTCGGCGGAATCGACCAGCCGGTCCGCCCTGCGCGCCCGCTCGTCGAGCAGTGCCTGCTTGCGCGAGGAGAACGCCTCGTAGACGTCGGTGCGCTTCTCGCCGAGCGACGCCAGGAAGTCGTCGAACTCCCCGAACCGTGATTCGAGGTTTTCCAGCTGCAGCAGCAGTCTGCCGAGCTGTTCGTCGCAGCGGTCGGGCGTGTCCGCGACCGCGAGCCCGCCGGTGATCGCCTGCGCGAGCAGCGCGAACTCGGCGGCGAACTCGGCCCGGCCCTCGGTCTCCAGCAGCTCCTTGCGCCGCGCGTCGAGGGTGGCGCGAGCCCGGTTGACCGCGCCGATGACCTCGCCGACGCGTTCGAGGATCTTCGTGCGCACCACGGCGTCCGCGATCTCCAGCCCGCCCACGACGTCGGTGAGGACTTCGAGCCCGCCGGACTGCTCGTCCAGCCGTTCGGCGACCGGGACCGCTTCGGCGACCGTGGAGATCGCGCCCGCCGCCTCGATGAGGCCGTCGACCTCGGCGTGATAGCTCGTGAACGCGTCCTCACCCTGCAGGAACCGGACGGCCCGCTGCGCCGCTTCGCTGAAATTCCCGTCGAGATCGGCGATCAGCTTGTCGACGCGGTCGGTGTCGACGTACCGCAGTTCCCGCACGGTGACGAGATGTCCGCGCGCACGGTGCATTTCCGCGAGCCTGCGCACCCACGCGTCGGCCGCGTTCAGCGCCTCGCCGCGGACCTTGCGCACCAGCGACGCGGTCTCCGCGGCCGCTTCTTCGACGGCTTCGGCCGCCTGCGCGGTGAGCGAGGTGACCGTCTCGAATTCGTCGAGCACCTGCTCGGCGGTCACCCGGACGTCGGACAGCGGCGACCGCAGATCGCCGAGTTCGGCCTCGCCGAGCCAGTGGTAGTGGTCGAAGACCCGCGAGCACGCGGCGATCAGCGCCTCGAACACCGCCGCCGACGGCGCCATCTCTTCGACCATCCGGCCGATCGAGAGACAGTCGGAGATGCCGCGGACCAGATCGGCGTTGCCGACCCGCTCCAGCGGCCCCGTCCCGGCCGGCTGCGACGCGGCGTACGTGTCCGACTGGAACGGCGTCCGCCACACCTGCATCGGGTGCACGCGGCTCGGCTCGTCGGACAGCGCGCGGAACAGCACCATCGTGCCGTCGTCGAACAGCGAATACCCGTGGCACGGGATCGGGTTCGAGACCTCTTTGCGGATCACGTTGTACGGCAGGAGCAGCGAGCGTCCGTCGGCCCGCGCGTGGAAGACGTAGAGCACGTCCTCCCCGTTGGGCGAACGGATCACGCGCTCGAATTCGAGACCGTCCACAGTGGTGTCGAACGTCTTGCTGACACCCGTGTCGAGGTAGTAGCCGCCGGGGAAGATGATCCCGTGGTCCTCGGGCAGCCGCTGGCACGCCTGCCCGATGCCGTCGAGGCGCACCACGTTCCGGGTGCGGGTGTTGAACACCAGGTACCGGTACTCGGTCTCCTTGTACGGCAGCATCCGCAGCAGGATCAGCGGGCCGATCCTGGCGTAGGAGACCTCGGCGTCGGCCAGGCTCTGCAGTGGCTCGTCGACCGGTTCGGAGTAGACGCCTTCACCGGTCTCGGTGTTGTTCTCGACCTTGATCGTCAGGTTGCCGCCGACGGTCTCGACGAACACCTCGTCCTCGATCGAGATATGCGGATGCCGCCCGAGGACGTGCTGCTCGCGGCCGGTCTCGACCCATTCGAAGTCGTGCGACGGCGGGAAGACGTGATCACGTTCGCCCCGGCTGTCCACATAGGACACCTTGCCGTCGGCGGCAACGCCCCAGCGCAGCACGCGGATGTCCTCGGTCCGCGGGCCGATCTGGAACACCGCGAGCAATTTGCCCTCGACCCGCCGCAGCTGCAGCAGCTTCGCCTGCCGGTAGTACCGGTACAGCTCGGCGAAATCGCGGACGAACTGCTCGTCGCGCAACAACTCCGGCAGTTCCTCGGCCGGCACGTCGTCGAAGCGGAACGCCTCGTCGTCATGGCTGAAACCGTGCAGCGAGAAGACGTCGTCGACCGTCGTCTCCGGTTTGAGGCCGATGAAGACGTTGTAGCCGAACAACATCCGCCCGCCGACCGACACGACGTCGCGCGGTACGCAGTTGTTCGCGGTGCGGATCCGCTCCGTGCCGATCAGCGCGAGCTGCGCGCTGCCGAAGACGCCGAGCCGCGCGGTGTTGAGCTCGTCCGCGCGTTTCGCCAGTTCGGCGGCCTGTGCGGCGAGCCGGGCGCGGAGCACCTCGTAGGTGCCCGCGTCCAGCTGCTCCGTTCCTGCCGCCGGTTCGGTCGTCGTCACTGCTTCGCGGGGGCGAGAGCGGCGACGGACGTGTCAGCGAGGCCGAGCCGCTGCGCCATGGCCAGCAGCTCCTGCACCTTGCCGCTGTCCGGGCCGCCCGCCTGCAGCTGCTTGGCCAGGAAGGCCGACAGCGTCAGGTTCTTCACGTCGTCGGTGCTCACCGAGCCGACCAGTTTGGTCAGGTCGTCGGTGAAGCTGCCCGTCCCGTCGAGCCACGACTTCCCGAGCGTCTGGACGACGTCCGAGTGCTCGACGAAACCGTCCACGCTCTTGCCGAGGCCGATCGAGCCGATGACCTTCTCGAAGAACATGGTCTCGCCGCCGACGATGTCGATGTCGGCCTTCTCCAGCCCGATGCCCAGCACCGTGGCCTGTGCCTCGGCGACCTCGCGCTGCACGTTGAGCGCGGCGAGCCGGATCTCCTTCTCGGCCTCCAGACGCAGGCGGTACTCCTCGTGCTGGCGGCTGGCGGAGTCGAGCGCGGCCATCGCGGCGGCCTTCTCGGTGAGACCTTCGGCCTCGCCCTTGAGCTTGTCGCGCATCGCGTCGGCGAGCACGATCGCCTTCTCGCGTTCGACGATGGCCTCGGCGCGGCCGACCTTCTCCAGCGCGTCGGCGTCGCGTTCCTTGACCTGCGCCGCGGCCAGGCCGACGGCGGCCTCCTCGGCCTGGATACCTTCGGCCAGGCGGATCTTCGCCCTGGTCTCCAGCTCGGCGGCCTGCTGGCGCGCCTCGGCCAGCGTCAGCTCCTCGCGGGCCTTGTGCTTCGACGCGGCCTCGGCGGCTTCCGCGGCCTTGATGTCCTTGACGAGGTTCTCCTGCGCCTCCGCCTCGGCCCGGATGATGATGGCCTCGCGCTGACGCTGCGCCTCTTCGACGACGCGCAGCTTCTTGATGTTCTCTTCCTGCTCCGCCACGGTCTTCTCGACCGCGATCCGCTCGCGGATCACCTCGGCGATGGACCGCTTCTCGGTCTCGATCTCCTTGTCCTTGGCGATCCGGGACAGCTCGGTCTCGCGTTCGCGGCCGATGACCTCGAGCAGCCGGTCCTTCTCGATGCGCTCGCTCTCGATGGCGATCACGCGTTCGCGGTTCTTGCCCGCGACCTCGATCTCACGCTGCTGGTTCTGGTGCTGGATGCCGAGCTGCTCGTCCGTGCGCAGTCCGGCGGCCTGCGACTTGAGCCGCTCCTCCGCCTGCACCTTGGCGATCTCGGCCTCTTCGCGGGCACGCATGGTCTCGACCTCGCGGCGCTGCTTGATCTCCGCGTCGGCCTGCCGCCGCTCCAGTTCAAGGATCGCCTCCTTGGCGTCCACGTTCTGACGGGTGATCTCCTTCTCCTCGCTGCGGCGGAACTCGTTGGTGCGCACGTGCTCGATCGCGGTCAGCTCGGTGATCTTGCGGATACCCTGCGCGTCGAGGATGTTCGCGGAGTCGAGCTGCGCCATCGGCGTCTGCTCGAGGTAGTCGATGGCCGCGTCCTCCAGGCTGTACCCGTTGAGGTCGGTGCCGATGACGCGGATGATCTGATCGCGGAATTCGTGGCGTTTGGTGTAGAGATCCACGAAGTCCAGCTGCTTGCCGACGGTTTTCAACGCCTCGGAGAACTTGGCGTTGAACAGTTCCTGCAGGGTCGCCTCGTGGCTCGCGCGTTCGGTGCCGATGGCCTGCGCCACCTTGATCACGTCCTCGACGGTCTTGTTGACCCGCACGAAGAACGAGATCCGGATGTCGGCGCGGATGTTGTCCCGGCAGATCAGGCCCTCGCGGCCGGTCCGGGTGATCTCCATGGCCTTGACCGAGGTGTCCATGATCTCGGCCTTGTGCAGCACCGGCAGGACGATCGCGCCGGTGAACGTCACGTCGACGCGGCGGACCTTCGAGATGATCAGTGCCTTACCCTGCGGCACCTTCTTGAACAACCTGGTGATCGTGAAGAGCAAGACCAGGAGGATGACAACTACCACGGCGATCAGAACGCCGGCCCCCACGCTGATGGCACCCATAGTGTTCCTTTTCTGCTTCAGATGTCCAAAGACTCGACCCAGAAGAACTCGCGTTCGGAGTCGTAGTCATAGAGAACCACGCGGCTGCCCGCCGTCAGGTTGCCTTGGCCCGCCTGCCGAACGTCCACAATGGCCGTCGACCCGTCGGCGGCGGCGACTTCGGCCTGCCCGAAGTCGTGGGTGACCGACGAGGTGCGGATGACCGCCGCCCTGCCGACGAAGTCCTTCCTGCTCGGTTCCCTCGCGGGACCGAACACCCGGCGTAGTGGCACCACGATCACCCTCGTCCCGAGTGTGCCGAGGACGAGCGCGACGGCGAGCACGCCGACCCCGAACCCGATCCTCGATGGTGTCGAAAGCTCAAGGTCATCGAGAAGAACCGTCCCTGCCAGGCTGGCGAACCAGGTGAATGCGATCAGCAAAGAGAGCGAAATGGACAGTGGGACGCCGCCGAAACCGGCCAGGAGCCCGTCGCCGCCGTCGAAGTCGTCGACATCGACCGCGCCGAGCAGTGCCAGCAGCCAGTAGCCGATCACCACGATCAGCAGGAAGCTGAAGAGCACGGCCGGGAACCCCAGAGCCGCGGTGACGAACCCGCCCATCGCCGTCGTTCCCTCCCCCATCACCCCGGGTCAGGACTATAACCAGCGCGTGACGCCGGGCGGGCCGTTTTCGGCTACGACTGGGTCACGGTGTGCGGAAGCGTGCGGAGTGGTCGTGAGTGGTAAGTGACGTTCTAACGACACTTACCACTCACGACCACCTGGACCCACGCCCTTCCGCCGCGTTTCGTCCTCTGAATGCGACCGGTCGCCCAGGGTTACGCCGACCGGCGGTCCGGAAGCCATCCGGTTGGACCTGTCGCGCCATCGGGGCGAGCCCTACTCTCCAGTATTGAGAGTGACACAGGACACACCACGGTCTTGGGAGGCTCCATTGGGTTGGCACGTTCGCGAGACGATCGACGAGGATCAGCGCGAACGGCGGATCCGCCACGTCACCCGGTGCCTGAGTTGCACGCTCACCTGCGTCCATTGTGGACTCCCCGCGCGTTTCTCCGTGCCCGCCGGGCATCCCGGGCTCGGCGTCGTCGAACACCTCCCCGGCGTGACCTCCCCCGCTCTCCCCGATCTCGCGCTGCTGCACCGATTCTGCCGGGACAACCTCGCCGCGGAGCCGGGGATCGCGCTCAGGCGCGCCTATCTCGGCCTGGCGACCGAACTCTTCGAAACGGGACGGCGGATCCGCCGTCACCGCAGGCTCGGCGTGCATCCGCCACGGCCGGGCCATCTGGATGCCTACCGAAAACGGTGGCGAGTGGCCAAAATGCGGTACGCCTGCAAGGCGTGCCGGTACTACACCGGCTCTCACTGAGCCGATTCTCCCCCGGAGGACTCGTGCTCGTTCGTCTCATCCTCGGTCTGCTCATCACCGTCGCCGGCCTCGCCTTCGCCGCCCGTCGCGCCGTCTGGCTCTACAAACTGATCCGTTCCGGCCAGCCGGACGAGAAACGCTCCGACGTCATGGCCGTCCGCGCGAAAACGCATCTGGCCGAGGTCTTCGGGCAGCGCAAACTGCTCAAATGGTCCGTCCCCGGGCTCGCGCATCTGTTCACGTTCTGGGGTTTCGTGATCCTCGGTTCGGTCTACGTCGAGGCGTACGGCGCCCTCTTCGACCACGACTTCCACATCCCGCTCATCGGGCACTGGGCGGTCCTGGGTTTCCTGCAGGATTTCATCGCGGTCGCGGTACTCGTCTCACTCGCGGTCTTCGCGGTCATCCGGATCCGCCAAGCGCCCGAACGGAAGGAGCGCGCGTCGCGGTTCTTCGGCTCGCACACCGGCGGCGCCTGGCTGATCCTGTTCATGATCTTCAACGTGATCTGGACGATGTTCCTCTTCCGCGGCGCTTCGGCGGCGGTCGGCGTCTTCCCGTACGAGTCCGGCGCATGGGTCTCCCTCGGCGTGGGCGAACTCCTGGAGCCGCTGGGCACGTCGGTCACCGAGCCGCTGGAAACCGTCGGGCTGCTGCTGCACATCGGCGTGATGCTGGCGTTCCTGTCGATCGTGCTCTACTCCAAGCACCTGCACATCTTCCTGGCGCCGGTCAACGTCACCGCGAAACGGCTCCCGGACGCGCTCGGCCCGCTGCTGCCGATGGAATCCGGCGGCAAGCCGATCGACTTCGAGGATCCGGGCGAAGACGACACGTTCGGCCGCGGCAAGATCGAGGACTTCACCTGGAAGGGCATGCTCGATTTCGCCACGTGCACCGAATGCGGCCGCTGCCAGTCGCAGTGCCCGGCGTGGAACACCGGAAAACCGTTGTCCCCCAAGCTTTTGATCATGGATCTGCGGGACCACCTCTTCGAGAAGGCGCCGTACATCCTGGACGGGAAGGAAGCCCCCGAAGAGCGTCCGCTGGTCGGCACCAAGGAGGACTTCGGGGTCATCGACCCGGACGTCCTCTGGTCGTGCACCACGTGCGGCGCGTGCGTCGAGCAGTGCCCGGTCGACATCGAGCACGTGGACCACGTCGTGGACATGCGCCGCTACCAGGTGATGATCGAGTCGGCCTTCCCGAGCGAGCTCGGCGTGCTGTTCAAGAACCTCGAGACCAAGGGGAATCCCTGGGGCCAGAACAACTCCGACCGCCTCGCCTGGACTAAAGACCTCGGCTTCGAGGTACCGATCTTCGACGGTGAGCTCGCCGACGACGTCGAGTACGTCTACTGGGTCGGATGCGCGGGCGCGTTCGACGACAACGCCCGCAAGACCGTCCGCGCCACGGCGGAACTCCTGCATCTCGCCGGGGTGAAGTACACGATCCTCGGCACCGACGAATCGTGCACCGGCGACCCGGCGCGCCGCTCCGGCAACGAATTCCTCTTCCAGATGCTCGCGCAGCAGACCGTCGAGACGCTGAACGCGGTGTTCGAAGGCCGCGAGCCGGGGACGCGCAAGATCGTCACCACCTGCCCGCACTGTCTCAACACCCTCGGCCGCGAGTACCCGCAACTGGACGGGCACTACGAGGTCCTGCACCACACGCAACTGCTGAACCGGCTCGTCCGCGCGGGCAAGCTGACGCCGGTGAAACCGGTCGACGCCGGCCCGGTGACCTACCACGACCCGTGCTACCTCGGCCGCCACAACAAGGTCTACGAGCCGCCGCGCGAACTCGTCGGCGCGACCGGCGCGACGCTCAGCGAGATGCCCCGGCACGCGGACCGCTCGCTGTGCTGCGGCGCCGGTGGCGCGCGGATGTGGATGGAGGAGCAGATCGGCAAGCGCATCAACCTCGAACGCGTCGACGAAGCGCTCGGCACCGACGCCGAAACGATCGTCACCGGCTGCCCGTTCTGCCGCGTGATGCTGAACGACGGTCTCGTGCAGCGGCAGAGCGAAAAGCGTGGCGAGAACGTCACCGTGCGCGACGTTTCCCAGCTACTGCTGGAGTCCGTACGGGAACGGGACCGGACCACCACCGAGATTTAAGGCACACGTGAGTTGGAAGTTCGGCATACCGAACTCTAGACTCACGGGATGGCGAATCTGCGCAAGACCGTGTGCGCGCTGGCGGCGTCCGCACTCGTCCTGTCCGCGTGCGGCGGGCCCGCCGGCGGCACGGACGACAAGCGGCCCGTGGTGCTGACGACGTTCACGGTCCTGGCGGACGTCGCCTCGAACGTCGCGGGCGACAAGCTGAAGGTCGAGTCGATCACCAAGCCCGGCGCGGAGATCCACGGCTACGAGCCCACGCCGGACGACATCAAGAAGGCAGCGAAGGCCGACTTGATCCTCGACAACGGACTGAACCTGGAGGCGTGGTTCGCCCGGTTCGTCAAGGAGAGCGACGCGCCGCACAAGGTGGTCAGCGAAGGCGTCCAGCCCATCGCCATCGGCGAAGACGCCTATCAGGGAAAGCCGAACCCCCACGCGTGGATGTCCCCGAAAAATGTGGGTATCTACGTGGACAACATGGTGAAGGCGTTCAGCGAGCTCTCCTCCGGCGACGCCGCCGTGTTCAAGGCCAACGGCGACGCCTACAAGGCGAAATTGCAAGGGGTGCAGGACGAGATGACGAACGCGCTGAGCGCACTGCCGAAGAACGAGCGCGCGCTTGTCACCTGCGAAGGCGCCTTCTCCTATCTGGCGCGCGACACCGGGCTCACCGAGCGATACATCTGGGCGGTCAACGCCGAACAGCAGGCGACCCCGCAGCAGATCACCCGCGCCATCGGGTTCGTCAAGGAGAACAAGGTCCCCGCGGTGTTCTGCGAGTCGACCGTCTCCGACGCCCCGATGCGGCAGGTCGTCTCCGCGACCGGGGCCGCGTTCGGCGGCGTGCTCTTCGTCGACTCCCTCTCTGGGCCGGAAGGCCCGGTGCCGACGTACCTCGACCTCATCCGCCACGACTCGAAGACGATCGTCGCCGCGCTCACCGGGGCGAAGCCGTGACGGCCGCGATCCGCGTCGAAGGCGTCACCGTCCACTACGGAGACGTCCTCGCGCTCGACGGTGTCGACGTCACGCTCGATCACCGCCGCGTGTGCGGACTGGTCGGGATGAACGGCTCCGGCAAGTCGACGCTGTTCAAGACGATCATGGGGATGGTCCGGCCGGACACCGGCACGGTGTCGATCGACGGCGGCGCCCCCGCCCGCGCCCGCAAAACCGGCGTGATCGGGTACGTGCCGCAGAGCGAAGACGTCGACTGGTCGTTCCCGCTGTCCGTGCGGGACGTCGTGATGACCGGCCGCTACGGGCGGCTCGGCTTCACGCGCCGTCCGCGCCGCGCCGACCACGAAGCCGTCGACCACGCGCTGGAGCGGGTCGAGCTGACCGAACTCGCCGGACGCCAGATCGGTCAGTTGTCCGGTGGACAGCGCAAACGCGCGTTCGTCGCGCGCGGGATCGCCCAGGGTGCCCGTGTCCTGCTGCTGGACGAGCCGTTCGCCGGGGTGGACAAGCGATCCGAGGCCACGATCACCCGGCTGCTCAAGGAACTCGCGGCCGGCGGCGCCGCGGTCCTGATCTCCACCCACGATCTGCACGCGCTGCCCGGCCTGGCCGACGAGGCGATCCTGCTGATGCGCAAGGTGCTCGCGCACGGCTCCCCCGGCGAGGTGCTCCGGCCCGAGAACCTCGCGCTGGCCTTCGGGCTCGATGTCCTGCAACGGGAAGAAGAACTCGCGTGAGTCTGTACGACCTGTTCCTCGAACCGCTGAGCTACGACTTCATGGTGCGCGCGCTGGCATCCACGGTCATCGCGTCCGCGGTCTGCGCAGTGCTCTCCTGCTGGCTGGTGCTGATCGGCTGGTCGCTGATGGGCGACGCGGTCTCGCACGCGGTGCTGCCCGGTGTCGTGCTCGCCTACGTCCTCGGCGCCCCCTTCGCGCTGGGCGCCGTGGTCTTCGGTTTCCTCGCGGTGGCGCTGATCGGCGTCGTCCGGGACACCAGCCGGGTCAAGGAGGACGCCGCCATCGGCATCGTGTTCACCACGTTGTTCGCGCTCGGTCTCGTGCTGATCTCGGTGACGCCGAGCCAGACCGACCTGAACCACATCATCTTCGGCAACCTGCTCGGCGTCGACGCCTCGGATCTGATCCAGATCGGCGTCCTCGGCGCGATCACGCTCACCCTGCTCGTGCTCAAACGCCGTGATTTCACCTTGTACGCCTTCGATCCCACGCACGCGCACGCGATCGGCCTCAACCCGCGGGTGCTCGGCGCCGCGCTGCTCGGCCTGCTCGCGCTGACCGCGGTGGTGGCGCTGCAGGTGGTCGGCGTGATCCTGGTGGTGGCGATGCTGATCATCCCCGGCGCGACGGCGTACCTGCTGACCGACCGGTTCGGCCGCATGCTCGTGATCGCGCCGTCGTTCTCGGTGCTCGCGGCGGTGGCCGGGCTGTACCTGAGCTACCACCTCGACACCGCGTCCGGCGGGATGATCGTGCTGGTGCAGGGCGCCGGGTTCACGCTGGTGTACCTGTTCGGGCCGCGGCACGGGATCGTCGGGAAGCGGCTGGCCAAGCGGCGGCGGGAAACGGCACGGGCGGCGTAACCGGACAATCACCCCGCGCTCTGTGTCTCTCGTGACATGAGGCTGGGCCTCGCGTTAGGTTAGGCTCCCCTCATGTCTACGGAAGACGCGCTGCTCACCGGCCATGACCTGGTGCTCGCGCACCAAGAGCGGGCCGTGGTGGACGGGGTGTCCCTGTCCCTGCGCGCCGGTACGGTGACCGCGCTGGTCGGGCCGAACGGCTCCGGCAAGTCGACGCTCCTGCGCTCGCTGGCACGGCTGCACAAGCCCCGCGAGGGCGGCGTCCGGCTCGGCGAGCGTGCCGTCTGGGGCGGCAACGCGTTGTCCGGCAAGGAATTCGCCCGCCAGGTCACGCTGCTGACCCAGCACCGGCCCACCCCGAGCGGGGTCTCCGTGCGCGACGTCGTCTCCTACGGCCGGTATCCGTACCGCTCCGGCTGGCGCGGGGTCGACGTCGACGGCGCCGCCGCGGTCCGCCGCGCGATGGAGCTCACCGGCGTGACGGCGATGGCCGAACGCGGGGTCGACGAGCTCTCCGGCGGCGAACTCCAGCGCGTCTGGCTCGCTTCCTGTCTCGCCCAGCAGACCTCCGTGCTGCTGCTCGACGAGCCCACCAACCATCTCGACCTGCGCTATCAGGTCGAGATCCTCGACGTCGTCCGCGATCTGGCCAACGAAGGCGTCGCGGTCGGCGTGGTGCTGCACGACCTCGACCACGCGGCGATCATCGCCGACGAGGTCGTCCTGCTGAGCGAGGGAACCATCGTGGCCACGGGTGACATCGGGCAGGTGCTCACCTCCGAGCACCTCTCCCAGGCCTACGGCGTCACCGTCCACGTCGCGAACGACCCGGTGACGGGCGCGATCCACTGCAGGCCACTCGGGCGGCATTCGCCCAGGCCCGCCTGAGAAATCCAGGAAGAACCATGCGTTTGCCGATCCCCGCCGCCCTCGTCGCGGCGACCGCCCTGCTGCTTTCCGCCTGCGGCACCACGGAGAACACCGCGGCCGCGCCGGGCGAATCCGCCGCCGCGAGCGGACCGGTCACGGTGACCGACGCGCGCGGCAAGGCCGTCACCCTCAAGGCCCCGGCGAAGCGCGTCGTCGCGCTGGAGTGGGGCGAGGCCGAGATGGTCGCGTCGCTCGGTGTCATGCCGGTCGGCGCCGCGGACGTCGCGGGCTACAACGTCTGGGACAAGGCCGCTCCCCTGTCCGCCGAGGTCAAGGACGTCGGCAAGCGCAACGAGCCCAGCGTCGACGCGATCGTCGGGCTGAACCCCGACGTCGTCATCATCGCCGACGAGCGCGACTCGACCCTGGTCCCGCAGATCGAGAAGTACGTGCCGGTCGTGGTGACCAAGTCCAGCGACGCGAGCCGGAACTTCGACCGCCTGCGCGAGGACTTCAAGCTGATCGCGAAGACGGTCGGCAAGGAGGCCGAGGCGGACAAGCAACTGTCCGAAATGGACGCCAAACTCGCCGAGGGCAAGAAGGCCGTCGAGGCCAAGGGCGCCGCGGGCACCCCGTTCCTGATGGCCGACGGCTACCTCGAAGGCAGCACCGTCAGCATCCGCCCGTTCGGCAAGGGTTCGCTGGTCTCCGACACCGCCGAGGCCGTCGGCCTGAAGAACGCCTGGACCGGCAAGGTCGACCCGCAGTGGGGTCTCGGCCAGACCGACGTCGAGGGCCTGACCGCGATCACCGACCCGAAGACCGTGCTGTTCTACAGCGCGTCCGAAGAGGACGTCTTCACCACCGGGCTCGCGCAGAACGCCGTCTACCAGCGGCTGCCGTTCGTGGTGTCGAAGAAGATCCACAAACTCGAGTCGGGCACGTGGACCTTCGGCGGACCGAAGTCGATCATCCTGACCGCCGACCAGATCGTGAAGGCAGTCACGGCCTGATGCGTGCCCGCACCATCGCGGTGTCGGCGGGACTGGTGGTGCTCATCGCCGTCCTCGCCGGCATCCACCTGACGCAGGGCACTTCGACGTCCGGTCCGCTGGACGTGGTGAAGGCGATCTTCGGCCAGGGCGACGCGCAGACCCTCGCGGTATTGGAGGGTGCGCGCGTCCCCCGGCTGCTCGCCGCGTTGCTGCTCGGGATCGCGCTCGGCGTCGCGGGCGCGGGAATGCAGTCCGTGGCAAGGAATCCGCTCGCCTCGCCGGACACGCTCGCGGTCAACGCGGGCGCGCATTTCGCCGTGGTCGCCATCTCCGCGTTCGGTCTCTCGCTGCCGCTCGTGCCGGTGGGCGGGGCGGCGTTCGTGGGCGGGCTCGCCGCGGCCGTCGTCGTACTCGGTCTCGCGGGCGGCGGTGCCGCGAGCCCCCGGCTGGTGCTCGTCGGTTCGGCGATGCTGCTGGCGCTCCAGTCGGTGACCGTCCTGCTGCTGCTCCTGTTCGAGGAGGAGACGAGCGGGTTGTTCGCCTGGGGCAGCGGTTCGCTGACGGTGGCCGATCTGCGCGCGACCGGCCAGATGACGCCGATCGTGGTGATCGCCGTGGCGGCGCTCGTCGCGATGGGCGGCAGGCTCGACATCCTCGCCCTCGGCGACGACAACGCGACCGTGCTCGGCCTGCGCGTCCGCCGCACGCGGGTCACCGCGATCGTGCTGACCGTCGCGCTGACCGCGGCGGCGGTGACCGTCGCCGGACCGGTCGGGTTCGTCGGGCTGAGCGCGCCGGTGATCACGCGGCTGCTGCTGCCGATCGCCAAACATCGTGCCCTGCTGCCGGTTTCCGGACTGGTCGGCGTCGTCACGGTGCTCGGCGCCGACGTCGTCCTGCGGGCGACCATGGGTTCGGCCGCCGCCGTGCGGGTGCCGACCGGGGTGGTGACCACGATCGTCGGCGCCGTCGTGATGGTGTGGCTGGCGCGGCGCGGCCGGGGAAGCGGCTCGCGCCGGCCGGCTCCGGCCGGGCGGGTCGGGGTCGCCGGATCGACCCGGCGGCTCGTGCTCATTTCGGTCGTCCTGGTGGCGCTCCTCGCCGTCGTCCCGGTGGCAGGCCTGATGCTGGGCGACCGGATGGTGCTGCTCGGCGACCTCGCGAACTGGGTCACCGGCAACACCGGGACCGCGCTCACCTTCGTGCTGGACCAACGGCTTCCGCGGGTGCTGGCCGCGCTGCTCGCCGGTGCCGCGCTGGCTGTGTCCGGCTGCGGCATCCAGTCGGTCAGCCGCAACCCGCTCGCCGAACCCGGGCTGCTCGGCATCACCGCGGGCGCCGGACTCGGCGCGATCACGCTGATCACCATCGTCCCCGCGGTCGGCGCCTGGTCGATCGCCGGTGCCGCCGGGGCCGGCGCGACCGTGGTGTTCCTGCTGGTCTACGGGCTGGCGTGGCGGTCGGGGCTGGATTCGGACCGGCTGGTGATCATCGGCATCGCGGTCTGGTCGGCCGGGATGGCGCTGATCACGCTGCTGATCGTGGTCTCCGACCCGTGGAACTCGGCCAAGGCGCTGACCTGGCTGTCCGGGTCGACCTACGGCCGCACGCTGGAACAGGTCGTGCCGGTGGCGCTCGCGCTCGTCGCGCTGACGCCGTTGCTGTGGATCAAGCACCGGGAACTCGACCTGCACGCCCTCGACGAGGACACCCCGCGCGTGCTCGGGATGCGCATCGAACGGTCACGTCTGGTGGTGCTGGCGGCGTCCGGGATCCTGGCAGCCACCGCGGTGTCCGCCATCGGCGTGGTGGTCTTCGTCGGCCTGGTCGCACCGCATCTGGCGCGCTCGCTGGTCGGTGGACGGCACGGCCGGATCGTCCCGGTGGCCGCGGCGCTCGGTGCGCTGCTGGTGAGCGTCGCGGATACCTTGGGGCGGACGGTCATCGCGCCCGCCCAGATCCCGGCGGGTCTGGTCATCGCGATGGTCGGGACGCCGTACTTCGTGCTGGTGCTCTGGAAGACCCGGCCCTAGAAGTACATGAAGGCCCCCTTCCTGTACCTAGGCGCAAGGAAGGGGGCCTTCACGTACTTGGCCACCGATGTGAGCGGCCTGGCCGCTTCGAGCTACAGGGTCTTCTGCAGGTGCGTGGCGAGCAGCTTCGTGAAGCGCGCGGGGTCGGCCAGTTCGCCGCCTTCGGCGAGCAAAGCCATGCCGTACAACAGTTCCGCGGTCTCAGCGAGCCCTTCGGACTCGCCCTTCTCGGTGAAGGAGGACCGCAGCCCGGACACCAGCGGGTGCCCCGGGTTCAGTTCCAGGATCCGCTTGATCTGCGGCAGTTCCTGGCCCATCGCGCGGTACATCTTCTCCAGCGTCGGGGTGACGTCGTTCGTGTCGCCGACGATGCAAGCGGGCGACGTCGTCAGCCGCGACGAGAGCCGGACCTCCTTGACCTGCTCCGACAGCGTCGTCGTCAGCCAGGTCAGCAGACCGGAGAACTCCTCCTTCTGCTCGTCGGTGGTGTCGGAGTCGAGTTCGACCTCGCCCTTCGCGACCGACTGGAACTGCTTCTCCTCGTAGCCGGAGACGGCGTCGACCCACATCTCGTCGATCGGGTCGGTGAGCACGAGCACCTCGTAACCCTTGGCCTGGAAGGCTTCCAGATGCGGGGAGTTCTCGATGCTCTGCCGCGACTCGCCGGTCAGGTAGTAGATGTGCTCCTGGCCGTCCTTCATCCGCTCGACGTACTCACGCAGCGACGTGAGCTTCTCCGGGTCGTTCGTCGAGGCGAACGAGCAGATGTCGAGGATGGCGGTGCGGTTCTCGTGGTCGTCCAGCAGGCCTTCCTTGACGGCCCGGCCGAACTCCTTCCAGAAGGTGTCGTACTTGTAGCGGTTCTCGTCGGCCATCAGGGTCTTGACCGTCGACAGCACCTTCTTGACCAGGCGACGGCGGATCAGCTGGATCTGCCGGTCCTGCTGCAGGATCTCGCGCGAGACGTTGAGCGAGAGGTCCTGCGCGTCGACGACGCCCTTCACGAAGCGCAGGTACTCCGGCATCAGCGCTTCGCAGTCGTCCATGATGAAGACGCGCTTCACGTACAGCTGGACACCGCGTTTGCGCTCACGCATGAACAGGTCGAGCGGCGCGTGGCCGGGCAGGAACAGCAGCGCCTGGTACTCGAAGGTGCCCTCGGCCTGGAGCCGGATCGTCTCCAGCGGATCGTTCCAGTCGTGCGCGACGTGCTTGTAGAACTCGTTGTACTCGTCCTCGGTGACGTCGGACGACGGACGGGCCCACAGCGCCTTCATCGAGTTGACCGTGACGACCTCTTCGCCTTCGGTCATCCGGATGGGCCAGGTGATGAAGTCCGAGTACTTCTTGACGATCTGCTTGATCTTCGTGGCCGAGGTGTAGTCGAAGAGCTGGTCTTCGGCGTCCTCGGGTTTGAGGTGCAGGACGACCGACGTGCCCTGCGGCAGGTCCGGGACCGTCTCGATGGTGTACGTGCCTTCGCCCTCGGATTCCCAGCGGACGCCCTCGTCCGATCCGGCGCGGCGGGTCAGCAGCGTGACCTTGTCGGCCACCATGAAGCTGGCGTAGAAGCCGATGCCGAATTGGCCGATCAGATCCTGCGAGGCCGCGGAATCCTTGGTCTCCTTCAATTTCTTCAGGAATTCGGCGGTGCCGGATTTCGCGATCGTGCCGATCAGCGCCACGACGTCGTCCCGGCTCATCCCGATTCCGTTGTCCCGCACGGTGAGGGTGCGGTTTTCGGGGTCGGTCGCGATCTCGATGTGGAGATCGTCGGTGTCCGCCTGGAGTTCCTTGTCGCGGAACGCTTCGAGGCGGAGTTTGTCCAGTGCGTCGGAGGCGTTGGACACCAGTTCCCGCAGGAAGGTGTCCTTGTTCGAGTAGATCGAGTGGATCATCAGCTGAAGCAGCTGACGTGCCTCCGACTGGAACTCGAGTGTTTCGGCAGAGGTTGTCACGGGCCGATATTACCCAGCGGCTATTCGGCGCGTGACAACCTCTGTCGGGCCACTTCGACCAGTCCATCGCCGGTCGCCTGCTCGATCGTCGTGACGCACGCCCGGCCCTCGGTCTCGACAGTGGCGATGACGTTGCCGAAATGCGGTCCGGACACCTTGGTCCAGGTCAGTGGATCGGGCGCGACGCCGCCCCGGTCGGCCCAGCGGCGCGCGAGGGACGCCACCGCGGCCGACCACGTGCCGGCGAAGGCCCAGCGGAGTGGACGCGGCATGGCGTTGTGGACCGGGGAGCAGGTGAGCTGGAAGACGGCCGAAGTCACCGGCTCGGGGTAGCGCGCCTCGGCGATGTAGGCGTGGTGGACGTCGCCCGAAAGCACCGCGATGGTGGCGGGCGGGTCATCCCGCCGTCCCTCGCGGGCGATCATCGCGGACAGCCGCTCGAACGACGCCCGGAACGCGGCCCAGTGTTCGAGGTCGGCGGCTTGGCGGATCTTCTCCGCGAGCCTGCCGCGCCATCCGGGACGCTCGCAGGCACGTTCGTTCAGCGACTGCAGGTGGGAGATGACCGGCGGCAGCAGCCAGGGCAGCGACGAGCCGATCAGCAGGTGGTCGCACGGCGCGGCGGCGTTCTCCTCGATCCAGTCGAATTCGTCGTCGTCGACCATGGACCGCGTGCCGCCCGCCAGGATCCGCCCCGCCCGGCTGTCGATGACCAGCAACCGCACGCCGCCGAAGTCACGGCGATAGCTCCATCGCGCGCCTTTGGTGCCGTCGCGCTCGTTGTCGGCCTCATCGGCGAACGCGGAGAGCAGATCGGCGTTGTCTCCCCCGGAACCGATCGCCTTCTGGAAGGTGGCGTCTTCGGCGAGTTCCGCGGGGCCGAGGTTCCCCAGGTGCTGGTAGACCCAGTACGACATGATCGCGCCGCGCAGCCGTTCCCGCCACCACGGCTGCGCGCGCATCCGCCGCTGCCAGGCGAGTGAGGTGTTCCAATCGTCGCGGACGTCGTGGTCGTCGAAGATCATCGACGTCGGCACGGTGGACAGCAGCCAGCGGATCGCCGGTTCGCCCCAGGCCTCGAAGTACAGATGGGTATATTCCTCGAAGTCCATCACCTCGGTACCCGGCGGCCGCGAGGTGTCCCGGCGCCGTTTCAGCCATTCCTGCGTCTCGTCGGTGGTCTCGTCGGCGTAGACCTGGTCGCCCAGCATCAGCAATGCCTGCGGCCACTCGGTTTCCTCGCCCGCGGCCATCCGGCGGGCGTACGCGGCCAGCGCGTCCGGGCCGTAGGTGTCACCGTCGTGCGGTTTGCGGCACGAGCCGAAGACGAGCCGGACCCTCGACTCCTCCTCGGGCAGCGTCCGGATCCGGCTCGGCGGGAACTCGGAATCGGCCGGAGGCCACACCTTTTCGCCGTCGACGCGTACTTCGTATTCGACGCACGAGCCGGGTTCGAGACCGGTCAGCACCAGCAGGGCGTAGTGGTGGCCCTTGATCTCGAACGTCCTCGCGGTCGTGCCGAGCACCTCGACCTCACCGGCGGTGCCGGTCTCGACCCACACCGTCGCCGACGTTTCGTCGACATGCCGCAGCAAGGGCCCCAGACGCAGACTCATTCCTGAAACGGTGCCACAGCGGAGCCAAGATCGTGCGCTGAGCGGCGCGGGTCACCGGCCGGCGGGTCCTGCCCAGCCCTCGGGCACGTGGCCGATCCGGATCCGCTGCGGGTGGTCGCCGACCGGGACGGACTTCACCTTCGCGCCGGTCGCGAAGTCGATCGCGGTCACCTGGTCCGAGCCGCTTTCCGAGATGACGCAATGCCTTCCGTCGCCGCTCACGGTCGCCCAGTACGGCTTCGCCGCCGTCACGAGCTGAGCCTCCCGCAGGCTGGCGCGGTCCACAATGGTCGCGTAGTCGTCCATCGTCCCGGCGACGCAGAGCTTGTCGCCCGCCGGGCTCATCGAAAGCCCGTGGTGCCGCGAGTCGTTGACCCAGGTGGTGCGGTCCTCACTCGTGTCCGGGTTCTTCGGCAGCGTCTTCGACCGCGTGATCCGGTCGGTGGCGACGTCGTATTCGAGAAGGCCGTTGAAGAACGACACCTGGAAGTACAGCTTCGACTCGTCGGGGGTGAAGGCCACCGGCCGGACGGCGTCGGAGAGATCGCCACGCCCGAAGGCGTCCAAGCGCTCGCGCATGTCGATCACCTTCACCTGCTTGAAGGTGGTCGCGTCGACGACGGTGAGCCGCCGGTCGCCCTTGGTGAAGTCCTGCCACGGCGCGTCGAGCGCGGTGTTGACCTCGCCGATCGAGCTGTTCCAGAGGTAGCGGCCGCCGTCGGTGTAGGTGTTCTCGTGCGGTTTGTCGCCGGTCTTGAACGAGCCGAGCTGCCGTCCGGTCTCGATGTCGAGCACGTGGACGGTGTTCGACGTCGAGGCCGACACCGCGATGCTGCGGCCGTCCGGCGACACGGCCATGTGGTCGGAGCGGAAACCCGACACCGGGAACCGCCAGTTGACGCGGCCGGTGGCGAGATCGATCGACACGACGTCGGCGAAACTCGGGCGGGACGCGACCACCGCGCGGCCGTCCGGCGTGGTGTAGAGGTCGTCGACGAGCTGGTCGTGTCCCTCGCCGACACCGTTGCGGATACCGAGGAAGAACGCGAGTTTGATCGGGTTCAGATAGATCTCGGTGAGCCGCTCGGCCTTGTCCGGCACCATGTCGACGCGCGCGATCTTCGCGTAGTCGCCGGAGGGCGCGATGACGTCCGCGGTCCCCTCCCAGTTGTTGCCCACGAACAGCACCTGCCGCAGCCCGTCTTCCGCCGCGGCGGCGGGCGCCGAGCCCAGTGCCGCGGCGAGGCAGGTCACGAGGACGGTGGTCAGCAGCCGGCGTTTCCGCATCACGCGCACCTTTCGGCGAGGGCCTGTTACCTTTCGGTAGCTCACAGGAAACCAACCGGCCGGACACCCTCGGTAGGGGACGGTCGCCAAGGACCGCCGGTTTCGTTGTGCACCGGGCACAATCCGCGCGGGAAGGCGGTGGCGATGGCGCACCGGTCGCTCCACGAGGTGCTGGCCGCGATGGCCGCCGACGCCGATGTCGTCGACGAAGTGGTCCGGGCCGCCCGCACGGAGTCGCCGGAAGTCGCGAGCCTGCCGGTGGGCGAGAACCGGCGGCATGTCGCGATCGTGCTCGCCGCCGGGCTCGCCTCGTTCGACCGGCCGGGCGGGACCGGGGAGCAGGACTACGCCGCGGCCGCCGTCCTCGGCGCGGACCGGGCCGCGCAGGGGGTCCCGCTCGCCGCGCTGCTGCGCGGGGTGCAGGCCGGCCGCAGCCGCGCGGTCGAGATCGCCGTCGAACGCGGCAAGGCGGCCGGGGTGCCGGACGACGTCATGCTGGCGGCGCTGGTCGACTTCGACCGGAACACGCGTGCGCTCGAACGGCAGGTCATCGCCGGATATCACGAGGCCGAACTCGAACTCTCCCGCACGGTGCACGACAGCCGGGCCCGGGTGCTGCGGCGGTTGCTGGGCGGTGACACGGCGGCGCCCTCGGCCGAGGAGGTCGCGAACGTCGGGCTGAATCCGGGCGGGCGCTATCACTGCCTGCTCTCCGACGTCGGCGATCCGTATCAGGCGCGGGTCGTCGAGCGGCGGCTCGGCGCGACGGGTGGCGTCTTCGGCCTGGTCGACGGGCGGCTGACCGGGCTGACACCGCGGCTTCCCACCCCGTCGGCGCTCGGGGACGACGTCCTGATGGTGGTCTCCCCCGCCGTCCCGCTCGCGGAGGTCCGCGGGATGCACGCGCTGTGCGTGATGGCCTTGCCGACGGCCGCGCGGTCCCGCGGTCTGCACGCGGTGGCCGATCTGGCCGTCGAGACCGCGCTCGCCGCCCAGCCGGGGCTCGCCGCGCTGCTCTCCGACACCCTGCTGAGCGCGCTGACGCCGGGCGATGACTTCCACGAGCAACTCGTCTCGACCGCGCTGGCCTACCTCGACCACGGGCGGCGGCTCGACCAGACCGCCGCGGCGTTGCACGTCCACGCGAACACCGTGCGGTACCGGCTCGCCCGGCTCGGCGAGATCACCGGGGCGTCGCTCGATCCGCCGGACGACGACGGCGGTACCCATGTGCGGCACACCGTCGGCTGGTGGTGGGCGCTGCGCACCTGGCGATCGGGCTGAACCGCCGGGGCCCGCCGTCCGTGTAACCCGGTGAAGGCTTCTCCACCCGGAAGGAACCCGCCTTGTCGGTTTTCACGCGCCCCGCCCTCGTGGGCCTGCCCGGCGACCGGACGGCCGCCCGTGAGATCGCGTCCAGCGCGGTGACCACCCTGTCCGCCGTTCTCGTGCTGTTCGCGTTGCTCGCGCCGGCCGACCTCGACGCACTGACACCCCAGGCGTTCGTGCGGTTGCCGGTGGAAGCGCTGCTCGGGGTGGCGGTGGTGCTCATGCTGCGCGACGGCGCCCGGCGGATCGTCGCGGTGTCCGCCGGCGCGATCCTCGGGCTGCTGACCGTGTTCAAGGCCATCGACATCGGGTTCGGGCTCGCGCTGAACCGGCGGTTCAACCCGGTTTTCGACTGGGGTGTGCTCGGCAACGGCGTCGACCTGCTCGGCACATCGATCGGCCGGACGGGCGCGATCGCGTCGTTCATAGGGCTGACGCTGCTCGCGGTGGTGGTGATCGTGCTGATGGCGCTGGCCGTGCTGCGGTTGAGCCGGGTGGTCGCCGGACGGCGCACGGCGTCGACCAGGGTGACGGCCGTGCTCAGCGTGGTCTGGATGGTGTGCGCGGTCTCCGGCGCTCAGCTCGCTCCGGGACAGCCCCTCGCTTCGCGCAGCGCGGTCGCCTTCGCCTACGACGACCTCCGCCAGGTCCGGGCCGGGATCCGGGACAGGCAGGCCTTCGCCGGGGAAGTCGCCGTCGACGCCTTCCGTGACACGCCGTCTTCCGGGCTGCTGAACGCGTTGCGCGGCAAGGACGTCCTGTTCACCTTCATCGAGAGCTATGGCCGGGTGGCCGTCCAGGACTCGGACATCGCCCCCAAGGTCGACGCGGTCCTCGACGCCGGGACCGCGCGGCTGAAGAGCGCCGGCTACGGCTCGCGCAGCGCGTTCCTGACGTCGCCGACGACGAGCGCGGGCAGCTGGCTCGCGCACTCGACGTTCCAATCCGGGGTGTGGGTCGACAGCCAGCACCGCTACGACGACTTCGTGAAGACCGACCGGTTCACCCTCGGCGGTGCGTTCAAACGCGCGGGCTGGGAGACCGTCGGCGTCGTCCCGGCGCATACCGAGGACTGGCCGGAAGGCAAGGTCTACGGCTACGACCGTTACTACGACTCGCGAAGCATCGGGTATCACGGCCCGCAGTTCTCCTACGCCACGATGCCGGACCAGTTCACGCTTTCGGCGTTCCAGCGGGCCGAACGCGGGAAGCCGGACCGCCCGCCGATGATGGCGGAGATCGACCTCGTCACCAGTCACTGGCCGTGGACACCGCTGCCCCGCATGGTCGACTGGGCCGCCGTCGGCGACGGATCGATCTACGATCCCATGCCCTCACAAGGAAAAACGCCCGAAGAGGTCTTCACCGATCCCGCCAAGGTGCGCGGCGCGTACGGTGACTCGATCGCCTATTCGCTGAACTCGCTCATCTCGTACGTGGAGACGTACGGCGACGACGACCTCGTGCTCGTCTTCCTCGGCGACCACCAGCCGAACCCGATCGTCGCCGGCGCCGGCGCGGATCACGACGTCCCGATCACCGTGGTCACGCGGGACAAGGCGGTACTCGACAAGGTCGCGGCGTGGCACTGGCAGGACGGCCTGCACCCGGACCGGAACGCGCCGGTGTGGCGGATGGACACGTTCCGGGACCGGTTCCTGACCACTTTCGCCCGCTGAAACCCCGCATTCAGAGGACTAAATGCGGGTGGCGTCGCGATACCGGTCGGCGAGCTCGCGCAAGTAGTCGACTAATTGCGGGGGTTCGGTGACGCGGAAGGGGACGTTGAGGAGTCCTAAGTGGACGGCCATCGTCTCGATGCTGTCCGCGCCGGTGTGCAGGACGCAGGTGTTCGCGTCGACGGCCTCCACTGTCCCGACGGCCGGGTTGATCCGCGCGGTCACCTCTTCGGCGGACGCGTGCACGGTGACGTCGGCCCGGTAGCGCCAAGCGGCGGACGAGACCCCGCGCCGCACGCGATCGGTGACGTCCTCGGGCAGCTCGCGCGCGGTGAACCGCGGGCCGGTGGGGACGCGCGGGGTCAGCCTGTCGACGCGGAAGGTACGCCAGTCGCCGCGGTCGAGGTCCCAGGCGACGAGGTACCAGCGGCGTCCCCAGTTCACCAGGCGATACGGCTCGACCTTGCGGACGGTTTCCGAACCGTCGTGCGTCCGGTAGCCGAACCGCAGCACCTCGCGGTCCCGGCAGCACGCCGTCAACACGGTGAGCGTCTCGGCGGTGACGCGCGGGCCGGGCTCGTCCCTCGGCACCGGGACCGTGTACGCCTGCAAGGCGTTCACGCGGCGGCGTAACCGGGACGGCAGCACCTGCTCCAGTTTGGCGAGCGCGCGCAACGACGTCTCCTCCACACCCGCGATGGTGCCGCCTGCCGCGGTGCGCAGGCCGATGGCGACCGCGACGGCCTCCTCGTCGTCCAGGAGCAACGGCGGCAGATCGGCGCCCGCGCCGAGCCGGTAACCGCCGACGGAACCGCGGGTCGCGTTGACCGGGTATCCGAGCGCGCGGAGACGCTCGACGTCGTTGCGGATCGTGCGGGCGCTGACCTCCAGGCGTTCCGCCAGTTCGGTGCCGGTCCAGTCACGGGGAGTCTGCAGAAGGGAGAGCAAACGGAGCAATCTTGCCGAGGTTTCCAACATTTCTTCAGGCTGCTCCTCCATTAGGAACGGGATGTTCCTAATGGCACTCTACCTTGGTCTCATGAGCGAAAACACCGAGATCAAGCCCTTCCGCGTCGAGGTCCCGCAGGCCGAACTGGACGACCTCGCCGACCGCTTGGCCCGCGTCCGCTGGGCGAACGAACTGCCCGCCGACCAGGTGACCGACGGCGTGCAGCGCGGACCGGTCACGCCGGGCTGGGAGTACGGCGTGCCGCTGGAGTACGTGCGACGGCTGGTCTCGTACTGGCGCGAGGGCTACGACTGGCGGAAGTGGGAGGCGAAGCTCAACGAGTACCCGCAGTTCACCACGGAGATCGACGGGCAGAACATCCATTTCCTGCACGTCCGCTCGCCGGAGCCGGACGCGACGCCGCTGATCCTCACGCACGGCTGGCCGAACTCGGTCTTCGAGTACCTCGACCTGATCGACCAGCTGACGGACCCGCGTTCTCACGGGGGCGACGCGGCGGACGCGTTCCACGTGGTCATCCCCTCGCTACCCGGGTTCGGCTTCTCGGGTCCGACGCGCGAGAAGGGCTGGAACCGGTACCGCACGGCTCAGGCGTGGGCCGAGCTGATGCGCCGCCTCGGCTACGACCGCTACGGCACGCACGGGAACGACGCCGGTTCGTTCGTCGCCCCCGAGGTCGGCCGGATCGACGCCGAACACGTGCTCGGTGTGCACGTGACGCAGCTTTTCTCGTTCCCCAGCGGCGATCCGGCGGAGTTCGAGGGCATGACGGAAAAGGAACTGGAGTACCTGCAGTTCCTCCAGTCCTTCAACGACGACATGTCCGGCTACGCGAAACTCCAGGAGAGCGCGCCGCAGAACCTCGCGCACGCGCTGGCCGACTCGCCGACCGGGCAGCTGGCCTGGAGCGCGCAACTGCTGTCGGCCACGAGCGACGACCACGTGCTCACCAACGCCACGCTGTACTGGCTCACCAACACCGCGGCGTCGGCGGCGCGGTTCTATTACGAGGACAAGCACAGCGAGCACCCGGCCGAGCCGACGACCGCGCCGACCGGGCTGGCCAGCTTCGCCTACGACTTCCGGCCGCTGCGGCGCTTCGCCGAGCGGGACCACGCGAACATCGTTTCGTGGCAGGAATTCGACCGCGGCAGCCACTGGGCGACGCAGGACGCGCCGGACCTTTTGGTGGGGGACATCCGGGCGTTCTTCCGCAAGCTTTCCTGAGCTTCCGAAAGTCCGTGAAGGCCTCCTTCCCTACCCTGAAAGTAGGGAAGGAGGCCTTCACGGACCGGGCATCAGGCGCCGGCGCCGTCCAGTACCGCCATGGCCTCCGCGCTCAGCTCCAGCGTGAAGGCCGGCCGGATCGCCTCGTAGTGTTCCCAGGTCCGCGGCCCGATCAGCGGCAGCACCCGCGGCGACGTCTGGCGCAGCAGCCACGCCAGCGCGACCTGGTTCCCGGTCGCCCCCACCTCCCGCGCCACGGTCTCGACGGCGGCCATCCGCGCCTCGCCGTCCGCGCCGGCGTAGGTCTGCCAAACGGGATGCGCCAGCCGCCGCGCGGAGTCGTCGTAGATCCCGCGCAGGATCGACGAGTACGCGGCGAGGGCGATGTCTTCGTTGTCCCGCAGGAAGTCGAGCATGTCGCCGGTGGCCAGCGACGCCGAATCGACCACCGGCCGCAGGTACGAATGCTGCAACTGGACGGCCACCGGCGAGGCCCAGCCGTGCCGCTCCGCGAGCGCGCGGATCCGTTCCAGCCGCCAGGTGCGGACGTTGCTCCAGCCGATCTGCCGCACCTTCCCCGCCCGGACGATCTCGTCGAGCGCGGCGAGCGTCTCCTCCAGTGGCGTCGCCCGGTCGTCGACGTGGACGTAGTACAGGTCGATGTGGTCGGTGCCGAGCCGCCGCAGGCTTTCGTCGACGCCGCGCCGGATCACGTCACCGCCCGCGCCCTCGAAATGCCGTCCGATGTAGTCCCAGTCCGCGGTGCCGTCGTCGTGGTACCCCTTGCGCGCGCTGTCGGCGTCGGCGACCGCGGCCGACACCTTCGTCGCGAGGAAGACCTTGTCCCGCCTGCCTTTCAGCAGTTTCCCGAGCAGTTCCTCGCTCTCCCCGCCCGTCGCGCCGGGCACCCACCACGAGTAGCAGTTCGCGGTGTCGAGGAAGTCGCCGCCGTCGTCGAGGTACGCGTCCAGGATCCGCGCCGAGGTCCGCTCGTCGGCGACGGTGCCCATCGTCATGCACCCGAGCGAGACCTGACTGACCTTCCGGCCGGTCCGGCCGAGTTCCACCTTTTCCATGGTCTGGACCTTATGCGCGATCGGTCCGGTACTACAGTCCGTTCACATGACCGGATCCCGGACCAATCTGGCTTGGGACGTGCTTCTCGACCTCTCCGGGCCGGGCCCCAGGCACGAGCGGCTCACCAGGGCCCTGCGCACCGTGATCCGCGACGGCACGCTCGGCTCCGGCGCCGCGCTGCCGCCCAGCCGCACCCTCGCCGCGGATCTGGGTTGCTCCCGCTGGGTGATCACGCAGGCGTACGAGCAACTGATCGCGGAGGGCTACCTCGCCGCGCGCACCGGATCGGGCACCGTCGTGCGCTGGTCCGCGTCGGGCGCCGAGCCCGCGAAACCCGCCGTACGCAAGGTGTCGCCGCCCGAGATCGACCTCGCGCCCGGACTGCCCGATCTACGGCACTTCCCTCGGACGCGCTGGGCGGAGGCGGTCCGCGAAGTACTCGTGAACGCACCCCACGGCGAGTTCGGCTACCCCGTCCCCGGCGGGCATCCGCGGCTCCGCGCCGTGCTCGCCGACCACCTCCGCCGCTGCCGGGGTGCGGTCGTCGACGACGTGCGGATCGCGTCCGGCGTCACCGACGCGTTCGGCCGCCTGTGCCGGGCGTTGCTCGCGGCCGGGATCACCCGCGTCGCGGCCGAAGACCCCGGCTGGCACACCCTGCGCCGCGTCGCGACACGCGCCGGGCTCGACGTCGTCGGCGTCCCGGTCGACGAAGACGGACTCCGCGTCGAGGACATCCCTCCCGGCGTCCGGGCCGTTCTCGTGACCCCGGCGCACCAATTCCCCACCGGCACCGTCTTGTCACCCGCCCGCCGCGCCGGACTGCTGGCGTGGGCGCGCGAAGCCGACGGCCTGATCATCGAAGACGACTACGACGCCGAGTTCCGCTACGACCGGCGTCCGGTCGGGACGGTGCAGGGGATGGATCCGGCGAGGGTCGCGCTGCTCGGGTCGGTCAGCAAGACCCTCAGTCCCGCGCTCGGCCTCGGCTGGTACGCCGTCCCTCCACAGTGGACGGATCGGGTCGAGCCCTCGCCCACTCCGCCGGCACTGGACCAGCTGGCGTTCGCGGCCTTCCTCGAACGCGGCTCGTACGACCGGCATCTGCGCGCGGCCCGGCGCCGCTACCGCGCCCGGCGCGACGCCCTGGTCGACGCGCTCGGCCCGGCACGTCTGTCCGGCGTCGCCGCCGGCCTGCACCTCGTGCTGGAACTGCCCGGCGGATCCGCCGCCGCGGTGGTGGAACGGGCGGCGGCCGAAGGCCTGCGCGTGGCCGATCTCGACGACTACCGCGTGGCGCCCGGCGAACCCGGGCTGGTCCTCGGTTATGGCAACCTCGCGGACGGCTCCGTGGGCACCGCCGCCCGCCTGTTGCGGGAAGCCATCGCGCGATGACGGTTCCAGTGGTCGTGAGTGGCAAAGAGGGTTAGAACGACCATTACCACTCACGACCCCCGGCCGATACTGCACAAAAACCCCAAATCGCACCTCTTGACCACAAAAAGTGTCCTTTTTAGACAGTCCGAGGGGGTTCAGTCCTCGGCGACGAGGACTGTTCCAGCGAGGAGCAAGTCAAAGGTGGCCCGCTGTGCCGCCTTTGACCTTCAGTGTCCACAGTGGTCACTTTCCCGGCAGCGGGAAGTCGTGAGTGACAAAGAGGGTTAGAACGACCATTACCACTCACGACCCCCGGCCAATACTGCACAAAGACCCCAAATCGGGCCCTTGATCCCCAGCAGTGTCCCTTTTGGACAATCCAAGGGGCGAGGCGGTCAGTCCGGAAGTACCGACTGAACGGCCTCCGGGGTCCGCCCGACCACGGTCGTGCCGTCGTCGGCGGTGATGATCGGCCGCTGGATCAGCTTCGGATGCGTGGCCAGCGCCTCGATCCAGCGGTCGCGGTCGGCGGGGGTGCGTCCCCAGGTCTTGAGTTCGAGTTCCTTCGCGATCGGCTCGGCGGTGCGGGTGATGTCCCACGGCTCGAGCCCGAGCCGCTTGAGGACGGCCTTCAGTTCCTTCGCCGTCGGCGGCTCCTCGAGGTACTTCCGCACGGTGTACTCGGCCCCCGCCTCGTCCAGCATCGACACCGCGGTCCGGCATTTGGAACACGCCGGGTTCACCCAGATCTCCATCCGGGGCCACCTCCCTTCGAAAAGTGCTCACTCGATGAGCACTTTGCTTCCGATGATGGTCATAGACGTTACGACGAAAGGAATCCAGCCATGGACGAGACCACCTTCAGCGCCGCCTCCCCCGCCGAGTGGCGTGCCTGGCTGGCCGAGAACGCCAGGACCGAAAAGGAGGTCTGGCTGGTCATCCGGCACAAGGACAGTGGCGTCGCCGGCGTCCGGATCGAAGAGGCGATGGAGCAGGCCCTGTGCTTCGGCTGGATCGACGGGCTGCACCGCAAGAACGACGCCACCAGCTCGCGGCTGCGGTTCACCCCGCGCAATCCCCGGAGCACGTGGAGCCGGGTCAACCGCGAGCGGGCCGCCCGCCTGATCGCCGAAGGACAGATGACCGAACGCGGCCAGGCGATGATCGACCTCGCCAAAGCGAAGGGCCGCTGGCAGGTCGTGCCGGACGGCGACGGTGTCCCGGAGGACCTGCGCGCCCGGCTCGACGCCGACGAGGCCGCCCGCACCCACTTCGAGAAGTTCCCGCCGTCGTCGAAGCGGCTGATCCTGGAATGGATCCTGACGGCGAAGAAGCCGGAGACCCGGGAACGGCGGATCACCAGGACCGTCGAACTCGCGGCCGTGGGCGTCCGCGCGAATCACCCGGTCCGGTGACTCAGTTCGGTTCGCACCGGGCGACGAGGAGGGCGATGTCGTCCTGTGCCGGGATGTTGCCGACGAGCGCGGCCATCACGCGCGCGCAGACCACACCGGGCTGCTCCGCGGAGACCACGTCCGCGAGCCGCTGCAGGCCGACGTCGATCAGCTGGTCCCGGCGTTCGACGAGACCGTCGGTGTAGAAGGCGAGCACCGCGCCGGGCGGCAGTTCGACGACGGTTCTCCGGCGCCGCGGCCCGGTCACCCCGATGGGCGGATCGACCGGCGCGTCGACGAACACCGACGGACCGCCGGGCGTCGCGAGCACCGGCGGCAGATGCCCGGCCAGCGAGATCGCCATGCTGTCACGCGAAGCCGTCAGCAGTCCGTACACGACGGTGGCCAGCGAACCCGGCTCGAAATGCTGCACCTTCCGGTCCAGTTTGGACAGTACTTCCGCCGGGTCGTCCGATTCGAGCGCGTAGGCGCGCAGCGCGCTGCGCAGCCGCCCCATGATCACGGCGGCGTTGAGGCCGTGCCCGGCGACGTCGCCCATCACGATGCCGAGCCGGTCACCCGGTAGTGAGAACAGGTCGTACCAGTCGCCGCCGACCCCGGGTTCGGTACCCGGGACGTACCGCGCGGAGAACTGGATGCCCGGCACGGCGGGCAGCCGCGCGGGCACCAGGCTCCGTTGCAGCGCGGCGGCGGCCGCGCGATCGGTCGACGACAGTTCGATCTGCGCCGCCAGCGCGAGCCGCGCGGCCACCAGCTGCAGCAGGTCGATGTCGGTCCCGGAGAACTCCCTCGGCGTCAGCGACCCGACGTGCAGGACCCCGATCAGTTCGTCGCCCGCGATCATCGGCACGCCGAGCAGCGTGCTCAGTCCTCGTTCCCACAGGAGCGAGTTCACCACCGTGGTCTCGTCGACGTGGTCGATGACCACCGGACGGCGTTGCGCGGCGACCTTGCCCGCGAAGCCGGCGCCGACGGGCACCCGGACGTCCTGGTAGACCTCTTCCTCGATCCCGGAAGCGGCGATCGCCAGCAGTTGCTGGGCCGAGGGGTCGTGCCGCAGCACCGTGGCGGTGTCGACGCCGAGTAGCTCACGGACACGGGCCAGGATCGTCGCCATCACCTTGTCCTGGCCGAGGTGCCCCAGCTCCGTGTCGGTGATGGCTTCGAGCACCTGGAGCCGATCGTCGGCTGTCGGGGTCTCGGGCATGCGCAGAGCCTAACCAGTCCGGTCGGCGGCCACCGCCCAGCCCGCCGCCAGTCCGTCGAGGTCACCCGCCAGTACGACACTCGGCGGAATGGCGTCTCGCGGCACACGACAGGCGAGCGCCGTGCCGAGCCCGGCCATCCGGATGACGGTGTCGATCAGCACCTCCGGCTCTTCCGGCCAGTCGAACCCCGGTTGGGCGATCAGCAGGCTCACGCAGCCGTGCATCGCCGACCAGAGCCCCATCGCGAGGACCTCCGGTTCGCCGCGCAGGATCCCGGCCCGTACGCAGGCGGCGGTCGCGTCGGCGAGGTACCGGAAACAGGCGACCGCGCCGGGCGACGAGCCGCCGGAGGGACGCATCAGGAGCACGCGGTACTGCACCGGATGGTCGAGGGCGAACCGGGCGTACACCCGTGCGCGACGGCTGAGGGCGCGCATCGGATCGGCGACCTCGACGGCGTGCTCGTGCATACGGCGCGCGAGCTCGTCCCACACCCGAAGGCAGACCGCCTCCAGCAACGCGTCCCGGCTGGGGAAGTGCGCGTAGACCGACGGCGTGGAGACGCCGGTGCGGCGCGCGACGGCTCGCAGCGTCAGCGCCTCGTCGGTACCCGCCTCGCCGAGCAGGGCGTCGGCGGCCGACAAGATCTCACCGCGCAGCTTGTCCCCTTCACCCGGCCGCGCCTTCGTCCGCTTCGCGCCCATGCCGTGATGCTGCCAGCATTGACTTGACACCGTCAACTTGACGGTGTCAGCTTGAGGTATGGCGCATTTCCGGACCGCGACCGCCCTTCGTCGCCGAGGCGACGACCCGGTCTTCGACACCGAGCTCGATCCACAGTGGACGATCGGGACGAAGCTGCACGGCGGCTATCTCCTCGCCGTACTCGCCAGGGCGGCCGCCGAGGTCTCCTCGCATCCGCATCTGACCGCGATCAGCGGCTCGTTCTCGGTGGCGCCCGAGCCCGGCCCCGCGGTCGTCGAGGTCGAAGTGCTGCGCGAGGGCCGCGGCCTCACCCAGCTGCGCGCGCGGCTGAGCCAGGGCGGCGCGCCCTGCACGGAGGCGCTGATCACCCAAGGCGTCCTGACCGACGGCGACGCGTGGTGGTCCGGAGTGGACCCGGTCGAGCTCCCGCCGGAGCAGGACTGCCTGCCCGTGCCCGCCGACGGCGGTGGCGGATTCCGCATCGGCCTGATGGACGTCGTCGAGCAGCGTCTCGACCCGGCGGCGGCCGGTTTCGCGATGGGACAGCCGTCCCGGAAAGGCGTCATCGCGTCCTGGCTGCGGCTCGCCGACGGCAGCGACTGGGATCCGGTGAGCCTGCTCGTCGCGCTCGATCCGGTGCCGCCGATCTCCTACGACCTGGGCATCGCGGGCTGGGCGCCGACCGTCCAGTTCACCGCGTACCTGCGCGGGCTCCCGGCGCCGGGTCCGGTGCGGGTGCGGATGCGCGCGGGCGAACTCGGCGGCGACCGGATGGACGAGGTCGCGGAGCTTTGGGACGAGAAGAACCGGCTGATCGGACAAGCGACCCAGATCGCCGCCGTACGTCTCCCCTGAACCACCCGAAAGCGGGTTCATGACGCGGCGCCGGGAGTTAAGATCCGGCGTCGACGTCATTGTTCTGGGGGCAGGACCATGGAAGCGGAACCACTCCGCGCGGGCGAGAACGATTCCGCCGGCGCCGAGATCACCCGGCTCTGCCGGACCCTGGTGCCACTGGCCGCCGCCGGCAAATACGCCGAGGCCGCGTCGACCTATCGCTGGGTGAGCCGGGCTTCGTCCGGCGATCCGATCCGGTACGGCGATCACGCGTCGCGGCTGGAATTCTGCGCCCTCACCGGCAACGAGCACACCGGTCTCGATCTTCTGTCGCTTTTGGACGGTGTCGGCGACCATTCGGACGCCGTCGGCAGGCTCGAGTTCTTCGCCTCGGCGGCGCTGCTCACCCGCCGGTTGACGGAAACCGGATACGGCGGGATCCCGTTCGTTCTCAACGGTCCGTACGACGGCGTCTCCCTGAGCAGGCTGCACGAGCGGATGCGGGCGGCGGCCCTCGTCGAAGCCGAGGAACTCGACGGACGCGAGCACTCCGGGTACTTCACCGTCTACGCCGAACGGAAGATGGCCGCGCAACCGGTCGCGGACTTCGTCCCGCTCCTTCCGTCGGCGCTCCCCCGCGTCCCGATCCTGCCGCCGCCGGGACTGTCCGCCGAAGAGCTCGTCATCCGGGCCGAGATCCACAATCACCGGTGCGAACCGGAGGAAGCGCGAGCCTGCCTCGAAGCGATCGACGATATCCCAGACGACCTCGCGCCACGGCTGAGCGAGCTGCGCGCGATCTTCTTCCAGGGCGAGGACACCGAGGAACGGCTGCGTCACGCGGCCGCCGGATTCCGGGGCCAGGGCGACGAAATCCGTTTCCTGCTCAACCAATGCTGGCTCGGCCTGTGGCTCGTCTTCGACGATCAGGTCGAAACCGGGGTCGCGCTGACGACGGTGGCCGCGGCCCGCTTGCGCGCCGGGACGGACGAACGCGCCGCCTGCTGGGGCGAATACTGGCTGGCGCACGTGCTTTCCGGGCAGGGCCGTACTGCCGAGGCGTACGAGGCCTTGCGACGGGGTGCCGAGCGAGCCGGTGAGGCGGGCGATCCCTTGCTCCTCGGGACACTTCTGTGTCTCGAAGCGTCGTTGCGGAACGGCGACGGCGAGGATCCGGTGACCACACTGGAACTCGCGCGGTCGGCGACGGACGCCTTCATCGTCGGGAACGTCGGCGAGAAGGCGGTCGAAGCGGTCGAACAGGTCCGGATCGCTTACGAGCGCACGGGATCGCTCGACGAATTGGACGTCTTCGTGGAGCATCTGCTGGCGACGCTGCCCGTAGGCGGTCCGGAACGGTTGCGCGGGCATCTCCGCCACCTTCGGGCGCTGTCGCTGATCGGCACCGGCAGGTTCGCCGAAGCCGTCGACGACGCCTACGCGTCCCTCGGCGTCTCCGCGTCGAAAGGCAAGGACACCGCGGAACATTGGTACGTCCTCGTCACCGCGTTGCACGGCGCCGGCCGCTACGACGAGGTGCTCGACGTCGCGCCCCGCACCATCGCCCTGCTCGCCACGTCACCGGACTGGGGCCACCGCTGCCGGTGGATGTACGCCGACAGCTACCGCGCGCTCGGCGAATCTTCCCGCGCCTTCAACGAATACGCCGTCCTCGCCGAAATCCTCCACGACTCGGGCGACACCGGGCATTCGTACATCTCGGTGAGCATGGCCGCCGCCGAACAACTCGATCTGCTCGGCTACGGCGCGAACGCCGCGGATTTCTACGCGCGGGCCGCCGACGCGGCCTTGGCGATCGGCGGCGGCTACGTGGCCGCCACTTGCCGTAACGCGGCGACGCTTTCCCGGCTGCGGTCCGGCGACGTCGACGCGGCGCTGAGCGCGCTCGACGCCGCGGAAACCGCCGTGCACGCGGTGGAAACCGAAACCGCGCCCGCGAGGGAACATCTCGTCGCGCAGCTCGACCACGTCGCCGCCCACGTGCTCAGCGCCGCCGGCCGCGTCCGCGAGGCCGCCCGTCGCGCGCTCCGTGCCGCCGAAACGTTCCACCGGATAGGCGAAGCCGAGTCCGCCCGCGACGTCGACCTGCTGCTCGAACAGATACTCCTCGGCGACCAGAACTGACGGGCCGTCTCGCATCACGCCTTGCCAGCCTCCCTCACCAGGAGAAGGATCCCCGGCATGTCCGGACGAAGCCTGCCCATCGGCTCGATCGTGCTGTGGGTCGTGCGCGTGGCGCTCGCCGCCGAGTTCCTCTACAGCGGCTACCTGCTGTTCTCCGGCGGCCACACCGAACAGGTCTTCGCCGAGATCGGGCTCGGGCAGTGGCTCCGGTACGTCACCGGCGTGCTCGAGGTCGCCGGCGCGATCGGCCTGCTGATCCCCCGCTTCGGCGGCCCGTCGGCGCTGCTGCTGGCCGGGGTCATGGTGGGCGCGAGCGTCACGGAGCTGTTCATCCTCGCCAACGGCGGCCCGGTCCTCCCGCTGATCCTGTTGATCGTCTGCGCGACGCTGGCGTGGTTCCTCCAGGATCAGACGCGCGCGCTGCTCGGGATCGAGCCTCCCGAAGACGCCGAGGACGACCTCTAGGCGAACGCGCGCCACCCTTACACCGAACGGCGCAAAGATCACCCGCCGAATGCCCCGATCACCGGGACGGACAAAGAAAAACCGCATGTCAGCCCGCCTCGCGAGGCGCTGACGAGCACGCCGAAAACTGATCATCAGCGTGATCGAACGCTCACTCAAGGTGAAAGATTGCGGCTCGTTTACAACGAACCGGCCACCCGCTTGACAGTCGGAGTGGTACGTACCACGCTGCCCGCATTGGTCTACACCATTTTGTGGGAGCTCGGCATGGTGGCCGGGCATCGAAAGGACGGCACGAGTGAAGCGCTGGCTCAAGATGGCTGCGGGCGCCGCCGCCATCACCCTCGCGACGGCGGGCTGCGCCGGTTCCGGCAGTGGCGACAGCACGAATTCGAGCGCTGCGGCCTCGAACGGCTCGCTCACGGTCTGGCTCATGACGGGGACCGCCCCCGAAGCACTGACGAACTCGCTCCACAAGGAATTCGAAGACGCGCACCCCGGCGTCAAGGTCAAGTACGAGATCCAGCAGTGGAACGGCATCCAGCAGAAGCTGACCACCGCGCTGGCCAGTGACAACCCGCCGGACGTGATCGAGCTGGGCAACACCCAGACCCCCGCGTTCGCGAACCAGGGCGTGCTCGCCGACCTCACCTCCAGCGTGAACGACTTCAACGGCGCGCAGTGGCTGCAGGGCCTCAAGGCCTCGGGCGAGTTCGACGGCAAGACCTACGGCGTCCCGTTCTACGCGGCGAACCGCGAGGTCATCTACCGCAAGGACATGTTCGAGCAGGCGGGCATCACCGCGACGCCGAAGACGCGCACGGAGTGGCTCGACGCGATCACCAAGCTCAAGGCCAAGTTCGGCAGCGACCCCGAGTTCCAGGCCCTCTACCACCCCGGCCAGAACTGGTACGAGCTGCTGTCCTACATCTGGGACGAGGGCGGCGACATCGCCCAGGCCAACGGCAAGTCCTTCAAGTCGACCCTGGACTCCGCGCAGGCGAAGGCCGGGCTGGAGTTCTACAAGCAGCTCACCGACGCTTCGGGCACCAAGGCCCCGAAGGACGCCGACGAGGCCACGCCGCAGCAGGCGGGCATCTACGGCGCCGGCAAGGTCGCGATGATGATCGGTGTCCCGGGTGAGGTCGACACCGCGGCGAAGACCGACCCGAAGATCAAGGAGAAGTCGGGCGCCTTCGCGATCCCGGGCAAGACCGCCGACAAGTCGGCCCCGGTCTTCCTGGGCGGCTCGAACCTGGTCATCCCGGCCAACAGCAAGAACGCGGCAGCGGCGAAGGACTACGTCAAGCTGTTCTCCACCCCGAAGTACCAGACCGAGCTGGCCAAGGCCGGTTACGTCCCCGGTACCTCGACCGACGTGTCCGCGCTCGACGCGAACCCGCTCACCAAGGTGATGGCCGAGGCTTCCAAGAACGGCCGTGCCGTGCCGACCAGCCCCAAGTGGGGTGACGTCGAGTCCGGTCAGAACCCGATCAAGGACATGCTGACCGCCTACCTGACCGGAACGAAGACGCTCGACCAGGCGACCGCCGACGCCAACGCAGCGCTCGACAAGCTCATCGGCGGATGACCACGACGAAAGATGTGACGATGCCGGCGGGGGCCACCCCGCCGGCATCGCCGCGCATCAAACCCCCGAAATCCAACCGGCGCCTCCGCCTCGGCGAGCGGACGGCGCCGTACCTGCTGATCCTTCCCGCTCTGGTCGCGATCCTGGTCCTGCTGGGCTGGCCGACGATGCAGCTGATCGGGATCAGTCTCCGCAAACTCGACCTCCGTGAGCTGGTCTCCGGGGAGATGGTCTGGGTCGGCTTCGAGAACTTCTCCGAGATCCTGTCCGATTCGGAGTTCTGGGAGATCACCGTCCGGACGCTGGTGTTCACCGCGTCGGTCGTGATCCTCACCCTGCTGCTCGCGCTGCTCATGGCGGTGCTGATGCGGCATCTCAACCCGGTGGTCCGGGTGATCGTGCAGGTCGCGCTGATCCTCGCGTGGGCGACGCCGGTGGTCGCGACGACCACGGTGTTCCAGTGGATCTTCGACCAGCAGTACGGCATCTTGAACAAGACGCTCGCGAAGCTCGGTTTCGAGAGCTTCATCGGGCATTCCTGGTTCTCCACCGGCCCGAGCACGCTCACCGTCATCGGGATCCTGGTGGTCTGGCAGGCGGTGCCGTTCGTGGCCTTCACGCTCTACGCGGGGCTCCTGGGCGTCCCGAAGGAGCAGTACGAGGCCGCGGGCATCGACGGCGCCAACGCCTGGCAGGCGTTCTGGGCGGTCAGCTGGCCGGCGATCCGGCCGATCCTGACCATGGTCACGTTCCTGTCGGTGCTGTGGGACTTCAAGCTGTTCGCCCAGGTGTGGGCGATCCGTCAAGGCGGGCCGGACGGCGCCAGCACGACGCTGCCGGTCTACATGTACCTCAAGGGCCTCGCGGGCAACCACTTCGGCCTGGCGGCCACCGCCGCCCTGCTGATGATGCTCGTGCTGATCCTGCTCACCGCCCGGTACGTCCAGCTGCTGGTGCGCACGAAGGAGGCCGACCTGTCATGAGGAAGTCCCTGACCCAGCGGATCGGCCTCGGCACGCTCGGCGTGGTGGTGGCACTGCTGTTCGTCTTCCCGACGTACTGGATGTTCACCTCCTCGCTGAAGACACCGGGCCAGGTCCTGTCCCCGGACTACGACCTCGTCCCGCTTTCGGTGACGTTCGACAACTTCGTCTCGGCGCTGACGAAACCCGGTTTCACCACGTACCTCACCAACAGCCTGATCGTCACGCTCGGCGCGGTGCTGTGTTCGCTCGTCGCGGGTGTGCTGGCCGCGGTTCCCTTGTCCCGTATGCGTTTCCGCGGGCGCAAGGGATTCCTGCTGCTGGTGCTCGTCGCCCAGCTGGCGCCGTTCGAAGCGCTGCTGATCCCGATGTACCTGCTGATGCGCGACGCCGGGCTGCTCAACCAGCTGCCTTCGCTGCTGCTGGTGTACTTCGCGGCGACGCTGCCCTTCACGTGCTGGATGCTCTACGGCTTCGTCAACGGCATCCCGTACGACCTCGAAGAGGCCGCGATGATCGACGGCTGCAGCCGGGCGGGGGCCTTCCGCCGGGTGACGCTGCCGCTGCTCGCGCCCGGACTGGTGACCACCTCGGTGTTCAGCTTCATCACCGCGTGGAACGAGTTCCTGTTCGCGTTCGTGTTCATGCGCGACCAGAACAAGCAGACGCTGCCGGTGTGGCTGTCGTCGTTCCGGACGGCGTTCTCCGTGGACTGGGGCGGCATCATGGCGGCGTCGGTCATCTACGCCGTGCCCGCGCTGGTGTTCTTCATCATCGTCCAGCGCAAGCTCGTGTCCAACCTGACCGCAGGCGCAGTGAAGGGGTAATCCTTGTCTTCACCGGAAAAGCTCGCCGCGTCCGTTCTCGTATCGGGCTTCGACGGCACCACCGCGCCGGATTGGCTGCGCCGCAAGGTGGCGGACGGTCTCGGCGGCGCGATCCTGTTCGGCCGCAACGTGGTCGACGACGAGCAGGTGGCCGCGCTGAGCGCGCAGCTGCGGGCGGAACGGCCCGATGTGCTCGTCGGCATCGACGAGGAGGGCGGTGACGTCACGCGGCTCGACGTCGCCACCGGCTCGTTCGTGCCGGGACCACTCGCACTCGGCGCCGCGGACGACGTCGAGCTGACGGCTTCGGTCGCGGCGGCGCTCGGCGAGCGGCTGGCCGCGTGCGGCGTGACGATCAGTTTCGCCCCGTGCGCGGATCTCACGCTGGCGGCGGAGGATCCCTCGATCGGGGTCCGGGCGTTCGGTTCGGATCCGGTGAAGGCGTCGCCGCATGTGGCGGCGTTCATCACCGGGCTGCAGAAGTACGGCGTGGCGGCGTCGGCCAAGCATTTCCCCGGGCACGGGGCGGCGACGGACGATTCGCACCACGCGCTGCCGGTGCTGCCCCGGACCGAGGCGGAACTGCACGAGATCGAACTGGTCCCGTTCAAGGCGGCGATCACGGCCGGGGTGCGCGCGGTGATGACCGGGCACCTCGTCGTGCCCGCGTGGGGTGAACTGCCCGCGACGCTCAACCCGAAGGCGCTCACCGACGTCCTGCGCGGCGAGCTCGGCTTCACCGGCGCGGTCATCACCGACGCGCTGGACATGGGCGCCGTCGCGGGCGAACTCGGCAAGACCGAGGGCGTCGGACGGGCGTCGGTGCGGGCGCTGATCGCCGGCGCGGACGCGCTCTGCCTCGGCGGGGTGTCGTTCGAAGAGGACGAGCTGAACCGGATCGCGGCGGTCATCGCGGCCGCCGTCGAGTCCGGTGAGCTGCCGCTGGAGCGGCTGGTGGAGGCGTCGGAGCGGGTCGCCGCGCTCGGCACTCCCCCGGTGTCGACGCCGATCTCGCCGGTGGATCACCGGCTTGGCCTGGAGGCGGCGCGCAAGGCGTTGCGGATCCAGGGTTCGCCGAAGCTGGACGGCCCCCCGCTGGTGATCGACATCGAGACGGAGCCGATCATCGCGGCCGGGCCGATGCCGTGGGGGCTCGGCTCGCATCTGACCGAACTCGTGCCCGGCACCCGGGCGCTCAAGGTCGGCGCGGACGGGATCGCGACCGCGATCGAGGCCGTCCACGGCGCCCGCGACCTCGTGGTGGTGACGCGCGAGGCGCACCGGCACCCCGAGGTCCGCGAGTTCCTCAGCTGGCTGCGAGAGTCCTCTGTGGACTACATCCGGGTCGAGACCGGCGTTCCCGGCCCGGAGACCAAGGGGCCGCGGATCGACACGTTCAGCGGGTCCTACGTCAGCCTCCGCGCCGCCGCGGAGTACCTGGCCTGACCCACCCCTCTCGCATTTCGTCCTCTGGATGCGGTACTTGCACACGCAACTACCGCATTCAGAGGACGAATTGCGTTATTCGGTTGCGGGGCCGGAGCCGGGGTGTTGTAGTCGGGAAGATCGGTTCCCGGCCTAGGAGATGATCGTCTTGCGAGTGACCACGTCCTTCCATCAGGTAATTCCCGCCTACCTCAAGGACGAGACCACTCGTGAAGACCCTCAATCTGGGGATTCTGGCGCATGTTGACGCCGGGAAGACGAGCCTGACCGAGCGCCTGTTGCACACCGCCGGGATCATCGGCGAGCTGGGCAGCGTCGACGACGGCAGCACGCAGACCGACACGCTGGCGCTCGAACGCGCCCGCGGCATCACCATCAAGGCGGCCGTGGTGTCGTTCGCCCTCGGCGACGTCACCGTCAACCTGATCGACACCCCCGGCCACCCCGATTTCATCGCCGAGGTCGAACGCGCGCTCGGCGTGCTCGACGGCGCGGTGCTGGTGCTGTCGGCGGTCGAAGGCGTCCAAGCCCAGACCCGTGTCCTCATGCGGACCCTGCGGCGGCTGGGCATCCCGGTGCTGTTGTTCGTGAACAAACTGGATCGCCGCGGCGCCGATCCGGAGCGCGTATTCCGTGAGATCACCGAGAAACTCACGCCGTCAGCGATCACGATGGACCCCGATCGGGTGATCGATCTGCTGGCGACGCTCGACGAGGACTTCCTCACCGAGTACGTCACCGCCCCGGACGCGTTCACGCCGTCGCGGCTCCGCGCCGAACTCGCCGCGAAAGTCGCCGAAGGTCGCGCTCATCCGGTCTACTTCGGGTCCGCGATCACCGGCGCCGGGATCGACACGCTCCGCGACGGCATCGAGAACCTGTTGCCCGCCAAGGAAGCCGACGTCCACGCGCCGCTGTCCGGCACGGTGTTCAAGGTCGAGCGCGCGCCGAGTGGCGAGAAGATCGCGTACGTACGGCTGTTCTCCGGCAGCGTCGCCGTGCGCGACAAGGTCCCGCTCGGCGACGGCGAAGGCAAGGTCACCGCGATCAGCGTTTTCGACAACGGCTCGGCCGTACCGTCCGCGTCGGCCGAAGCCGGGCGGATCGCGAAGATCTCAGGGCTCGACGTCCGGATCGGAGACGTGCTCGGGGCCCGGCCGCGGATGCGGGAGGCGCGGTTCTCGCCGCCGACGCTGGAAACCGTCGTCTCGCCGGTGCGCCCGGCCGATCGCGGACCGCTGCACCAGGCGCTCACCCGGCTGACCGAACAGGATCCGCTGATCGGGCTGCGGCACGACGAGGTCCGCCAGGAGACTTCCGTTTCGCTGTACGGAGAAGTGCAGAAGGAGGTCATACAGGCGACGCTCGCGGACGAGTACGGCATCGACGTCACGTTCAGCGAGACGACCACGATCTGCGTGGAACGCGTCGACGGCACCGGATCGGCCGCCGAACTCATCGGCACGGCCTCGAATCCCTTTCTGGCCACGGTCGGGCTGCGTGTCGAACCCGGGAGCGGGATCTCGTTCCGCCTGGAGGTCGAACTCGGCTCGATGCCGTACTCCTTCATCAAGGCCGTGGAGGACACGGTGAAGGAGACGCTGCGCGAAGGCATCCACGGCTGGGAGGTGCGCGACTGCGCGGTGACGATGACGCATTCCGGCTACTACGCCAGGCAAAGCCATGCCCACGGCACGTTCGACAAGAGCATGTCCAGCACCGCGGGTGATTTCCGCGATCTGACGCCGTTGGTGCTGATGGCGGCGCTGCGTGAGGCCGGGACGACCGTGCACGAACCCCTGCACCGGTTCACCCTCCAGACCCCGGCCGACACACTCGGCCCGGTGACCGCGCTGCTGGCGCGGGCTCGCGCCGTCCCGCGGACGACGCTCACGAAGGGCGGGACGGCCGAGCTCGAAGGCGAGATACCGGCGGCGAAAACCCATGAGGTGCACCAGCTCCTGCCCTTGGCGACCCGAGGGGAAGGCGCGCTGGAGACGTCGTTCCACGGCTACCGGCCCGTCCGGGGACCGGCGCCGTCACGAGCGAGGACCGATCACAACCCGTTGGACCGCAAGGAATACCTGTTACGCGTGCTGCGGCGCGTTTGAGGAACGGAGGACGTCATGGTTTCACGGCTCGGGGTAAGGATCCCTCGCGAGCTTCCCGCCGCCCGGCTGACCGGCCTCGCGCGGCGCGCGGAGCGGGAGGGGTTGGACGAGGTCTGGATCGTCGAGGACTGTTTCTACGCGGGCGGGATCGCGACGGCGTCGGCGGTGCTGGCGGCGACCGAGAAGATCACGCTCGGCATCGGCATCATGCCGGCCGTGGCGCGGAACCCCGCCATCGCGGCGATGGAGATCGCGGCGCTGGCGGAGCTGTACCCGGGACGGCTGATCGCCGGGTTCGGGCACGGGGTGCCGAGCTGGATGCGGCAGATCGACGCGTGGCCGAAGTCGGCGCTCGCCGCGTTCGAGGAGACGCTGACGGTCATCCGGCGGCTCCTGGCGGGTGAGCGCGTTTCCTTCGAGGGCAAGCACGTCCGGCTCGACGAGGTCGAACTGGAGTTCCCGCCCGCGCTGCCGCCGAAGCTCGTCGCCGGCGTCCGCGGCCCGAAGTCGCTCGCGGCGGCGGGCCGGGTCGCCGACGGGGCGCTCCTGGCCGAACCGGCGACCCCGGAGTACGTCCGCGCGACGCGGGACCTGATCGGCGTCGAAAGCCATTCGATCGCCACCTACAACTGGCTGGCCCTCGACGCCGATCCCGAGCGGGCCCGCGAACGCGCGCGGTCCGACGTCGCGTCCGCGATCGGGCCGAACTCCGGTCCGGCACTGGAGCCGCTGGACTTCGGCGCCGAACTGCTTGCCGAGGTCAAGGCCGCTGGCGACCGCAAGGACCTGGCCCGGCGGTTGCGGCCCGAGTGGATCGACCGGCTGAGCATCAGCGGCCCGCTCGACCGGTGCGTCGAGCAGATCCGCGCGCTGTACGCGGCCGGGACCGAGTCCGTCATCCTGCTCCCGCTGCTCGGCGAGCCGGAGGAGGAGTCCTTCGCCGCGGCGGGCCGGATCGCGTCGGCCCTCCGCGGCTGACCCCCCTTCCGCATTTCGTCCTCTAAATGCGGTCAGGGGGCGGCAGCGCCTGAGGTGAAGGGGACTTTCCCCGCGCCCGATGCGGCGAAAGTCCCCTTCACAACGCCCAAGCGACCATGGGCACCGTCGGCGTCGTCGTGAAGGCCTCCCTGGGGACGTTAGATGTCTCAAGGGTGGCCTTCAGGACATCAATACCGGGCACGCCGGGTCCCGGCCCCCCAAAGCACCGCATTTCGTCCTCTAAATGCGGTCAGGGGGCGGCAGCACCTGAGGTGAAGGGGACTTTCCCCGCATCCGATGCGGCGAAAGTCCCCTTCACAACGCCCAAGCGACCGACCACGCCGGGTCCCTGCCCCCAAACCACCGCATTCAGAGGACTAAATGCGGTCCTTGCACACGCAACGATCGCGTTCAGTCCTCTGGATGCGGGTGGGTGTCGAGCGCCTTGATCACGGCGACCATGTCCTCCTCGCCGAGACCGAGCCGCGCGGTCTCGGCGTAGAGGGCACGGGACGCCTCGATCAGCGGCAGCTTCAGGCCCGCGTCCCCGGCCGCCGCCGCGATCAGCTCGACGTTGGCCAGCACGTTCGCGATCGAGGCCTGCGGCGCGAAGTCCTCTTCGACCAGCTTGGGCGCCTTGACCCGCAGGATCGGACTGGCGAGCTGCCCCGCGCCGAGCACGTCGGCGAGCAGACCGAGATCCAGCCCGTGCGCCCGGCCGAAATGCACCGTCTCGGCCAGCGAAGTCACGACCGCGGTCAGGTGCACGTTGACCGCCAGCTTCATCAGGAGCCCGTTGGGAACCGGCCCGCAGTACACGGTTTCCCGGCACATCGGCCCGAACAGCTCCCGGACCTCCTCGACCGCGCCGGGGTCGCCCGCGAGCATCGCGACCAGCTCCCCCGCCTCCGCCGGGACACGCGAACCCGAAACCGGCGCCTCCACGTACTTCGCCCCCGCCGCGACGAGGTCCGCCTCCAGCGCGCGGGAATGCCCTGGTGCCGTCGTTCCCATGTGGACGATCGTGCGGCCAGCCACCCGATCGGCGAACTCGGGCCCATCGCGGCCGAGCACGGCGTCGACGGCGGCCGCGTCCTTGAGCATCAGGATCACGACGTCGCAGCGCGCGAAGAGTTCGGCGACGTCGGCCACCTGGTCGGCCTTGCCCGGCGTGCGGTTCCATCGGAGCACCGGGATCCCGGCCCGCACCAGGTTCCGCGCCATCGGCTCGCCCATACTGCCCAGTCCGGCGAAACCGACTCGTTCGAGGTCCATGGGCTTTACTCTGCGGCACCGGAGGACGACGCCGGGCCCGATGCGACGATCGCGGCGGAAATCGCGAGGAATGCCCCGAGACGCGATGACGAGGAGTGAGCACGATGGCCTGGCCGGAGAAGGACACCCGTCGGGTCTCGCTGCGCAACGGGCAGTCGTTCCTCTGGCACCTCGACGCCGACTGGGAACGCACGACGCGCGCGATCCGCGTCAAGGAAGACGGCACCGACGGTCAGATTCTCGTCCTGGACCCCTACCACCACGCCTTCCTGCCGACGATGACACAGGTCCGCCGCGCCATTCGCGACGCCTTCCGCGCCGGGTGGCGGCCTGGCAGCCGGCTCCCGCCACTCGAAATGGTCTTCGACGGCGAGCGCTTCCGCCGCCGCGAAGACTGAGCCGATCAGAACGGGTGCTCCATCCACACGTTCGCCTCCACGTACACCCCGCAGTCCCGCTCGACGTTCGCGTGCACCGGCGCGATCCCGCCGGGGATCACGTTGTCGCCGTCGACGAGGTCGACACCGCTCCACTCTTTCCAGTCCGCGATCGAACCCGAAATGGTCACCGCGAACGGGCACACCTTGATCATCCGCGCGCCGAGCCGTTCGTGGGTGCGCAGCCAGCGGTCGGCGAACAGGCCGTCCTCGCGCCGCCGGAGGGCGTAGTCCTCCATGGGCACGTCGGGTTCGTCCTCCTTGCCGATCGGGCGCACGGAGACGATCAGCCGCTTCAGCCCCGTCTCGGCCGCACGCGCTTTCAGCGCCTTGAGCATCGGCGTGGACAGGCCGGTCCCGCGCATTCGCGGCGCCACGACGACTTCGAGCGCGCACAGGGTGTCCGGCGCGCGGCCGTCCATGAGATCCTGCGCGGCCCACTGGATCGCCTCGTCCCACCCGTGCGACGGCAGTTCGTGGCGGTCTTCGGCCGGATAGGTCAGCGGGACCGACAGCGCCCGCGCGATCGGTTCACCGTCGTCGTCCAAGGCGATCAGGAAATACCGGGACCAGTGGCGCAGGAACCGGTCCGGCGTGATCATCTTGCCGCTGAACCCGGCGTAGATGAACTCACCGCCGACGTCGCCGAGGTTCAGCGCGGCATCGAGGAGATCGGGACGGGACGCAAGATCGACGATTCGCATGCCGCCCAGTCAACCGATCCGGTGATCTCCCCCGATAGCTGCTTCCGGGCGATGATCAAACCGGCTGACGCGGCGCCGCCTGCAGCCGGGAGAGCACGTCGGTGAGCCTGCCCGCCGCGACGTCCCATTCCTCGAGGACGCTGCTGCGCGCGAGCGCCGACGTCCGCAGGGAATGACGGAGTTCGGCGTCGAGCGACCAGCGCAGCAACGCCGCCGCGAGCGCCGACGGGTTGTTCGGCGGCACCAGCATGCCGGGCACGCCGCCGCCGGGCGCGGTGCCGAGCGCGTCGTGCGCGCCGGCGGTTTCCGTTGCCACCACGGGGATCCCGCGTGCCAGCGCCTCGGCGACGACCAGTCCCGAGGTGCCTCCGCGGGCTGGCAGGACGAGCAGATCCGCGCCGTCGTAGACCAGGTCGAGGTCGTCCGGAGGCTGGATGAGGCTGATCCGGGAGCCGAGCCCGAGCCGTTCGACCGTCCAGCGCAGTTCGTCGACGTACGCGGGATCGTGGTGCGTCGCGCCGGCGAACACGCATTTGAACGCCAGTTCGTCGACCAGGGACAGCGCCCGGATGAGCACGTCCTGGCCGTGGCGCGCGGTCATGGGCGCGAGACACAGCAGCCGGGAGACGCCGTCGGCCCCGGCGGCGAGCGGCGCCGCGTCCGTACCCGGTGTCGCCACGTAGACGCGGGTCGGGTCGAGGTCGTGCCGGTCGATCAGCTGCCGCGCGAGCCACGGCCCGGTGGCGACGATCATCCCCGTCAGCCGCAGGGTCTCCCGTTCGCAGGCGTCGAGTTCGGCGGCCTGCGCCGGATCGAGCGCGGGATCGTCGGCGAGCGGCCGGTGGACCAGGACGGCCAGCCGGAGCCGCCGCGCGTGCGGGACCACGATCTCCGGGACCCCGCAGGCGACCGTGCCGTCGATCAGGACGACGGTGTCGTCGGGCAGCGCGGCGAGCGAACGGGCCAGTCTCGACCGCGACAGCGGCCCCGGCATCGGCCATTCCCCGGCGATCGGCAGTTCCAGCAGCGGGAGGCCGGTGGCCGGGAGGTTCTGGCACATCCGGCGGTCGTATTCACCGCTGACGTCCTCGGTTTCGCCCGGCAGGACGAAGACGACCGGTTCGGTCACGCGGACATTCGAGGTGAACACGGTTACCTCCAGATGCGGGCGCCTTATCAGGAGACACGGATACGGCGCCCGTCCGGTTCATTTCCCGGGTGACAAAATTCAGCCCGCCACGCGCGCGATCGACGCGACGAGCTCGTCACGCAGCCCGGCGCCGACCGCGATCGTGGCCGCCGAACGCACGGTGTGGTCGCCGCCGTCGAGGTCGACGACCGCTCCCCCGGCCTCGCGTACCAGCAGGACACCCGCCATCGTGTCCCACGGTTTGTTGGCGAGGATGACGCTCGCGTCGAGTTTGCCGTCCGCGACCCATGCCAGGTCGATCGCCGCGGAACCGAGGAACCGGACCCGCTGCACGCGGCCGCCGAGTTCGGCCAGCAACGCCATCCGGACGCGGTTCTTGACCTCAGCGCCCTCGCCGACCGCGAAGTCGCCGATACTCACGATCGCGTCGGACAACTTCGTCGCTTTCGACGCCGTAAGACGCTCTTCGCCCGCGTACGCGCCCTGGCCCGCCACTGCGGTGTAGGTGACGTCGAGGAACGGCAGGGAGATCGCCGCGACCGTGCTGTTCAGCCCGTCGACGAGGCCGAGCGAGACACCGCACAGCGGAATCCCGCGTGCGAAGTTCGCCGTGCCGTCGACGGGGTCGAGCGCCCACCACAGGTCCTCGTTCCCCTCGTGCCCGCGCTCCTCGCCGAGGATGCCGATCTCCGGCGTCTCGCGCGCCAGGAACTCGCGGACGGCGTCCTCGACGGCGAGGTCGACGTCGGTCACCATGTCGCGATCACCTTTGGCGGCAACGGAAAACGACGTCATCGAGCGGATGATCCCGGTCGCCTTGGCGACGGCCTCGCGGGCCACGGACAACAATGCGGCGTGGTCGGTCATATGGGTACCGTAGCCCGCGTGAACCTGTTCCCGACGGCCACGACGGCCGACGAAAGCGCCCGCGGCGCCGAGGTCGCGGTGCTGCCCGTCGGCAGTTTCGAACAGCACGGAGCGCACCTCCCGCTCGCCACCGACGCGGTGATCGCGACGACGATCGCCGACGCCCTCGCCGCGGCGTATCCGGTGCTGCGGCTCCCGCCGATCACGATCGGCTGCTCCCACGAACACGCCGATTGGGCGGGCACGGTCAGCATCTCCGCCGCGACGCTGTACGCCGTGGTGAACGACGTCGCCGCCTCGCTGCGCCGGTCCGGTGTCCCGAAACTGGTGCTGGTGAACGCGCACGGCGGCAACTACGTCCTGTCCAACGTGGTCCAGGAGTCGACGTCGCCAATGGCGCTCTTCCCCGGTGTCGAAGGCTGGCAGGCGGCGCACGACGCGGCCGGGCTGGAGACGTCGCTGGACAGCGACATGCACGCCGGCGAGCTGGAGACCTCCCTGTTGCTGCACGCGCACCCGTCGCTGGTCCGGCCCCGGTTCACCGAGGCGGATCACCTCGCCGACGACAGGCGGCACCTGCTGACGGTGGGTCTGCGCCCGTACGCGGAATCCGGTGTGGTCGGGCGGCCTTCGCTGGCGACGGCGGAGAAAGGACGGTTGGTGCTGGCGTCACTGGTGGAGAGCTTCGGGGACACCTTGGCCGTGCTCGGCTGACTCGATCAGGTCCAGATGCGGCAGGAAATGGTGCATCCGTTCCTGTTTGGTCCGCAGGTACCGCAGGTTCTCGTCGTTCGGCGTGACCAGCAGCGGCACCCGCTCGCTGATCCGCACACCGTGCCGTTCCAGCTGGTCGACCTTCGCCGGGTTGTTGGACAGCAGCCGCACCGACCGCACGCCGAGATCGTTCAGGATCTCCGCCGCGGCGCGGTAATCGCGGGCGTCCACCGGCAGCCCGAGCGCGATGTTCGCCTCGACGGTGTCGAGCCCTTCGTCCTGTAGTCGCATCGCCTTCAGCTTCGCGAGCAGGCCGATTCCGCGTCCTTCGTGGCCCTGGGCGTACACGAGGATTCCGGCGCCTTCGTCGACGATCGCCCGCAGCGCGGCGGCCAGCTGGTCGCCGCATTCGCAGTGCATCGAGCTGAACACGTCGCCGGTGAGGCATTCCGAATGGACCCGTGCCAGCGTGCCGGAGGTCGCGATGTCGCCGTGCACCAGCGCCATCTGTTCGGTGCCGTCGGCGTCCAGGTAGCCGTACGCGCGGAAAACGCCGTACCGGGTGGGCAGTCTGGTCTCAACGACCCTCTCGACGGTCATCGGGCTTCTCCTGTCTGTTCGGTGACTCTTGACAGAACGCGCGAGCAGGACGCCCGCACCGGGAAGGCTGGAGACGAGCGCGAGCACGCCGTAGACGACGGCCACGGTGACGCCCTGCGCCGAGCCGAGGCCCGCGGCGCCGAACAGCAGCGCGCAAACGCCTTCGCGCGGGCCCCATCCGCCGATGTTCAGCGGCAGCCCCATCGCGAGCAGGGCGAGGATCATCAGCGGCAGCAGGTCGCCGACCGGCGCGGTGACGCCCGCCGCGCGCGCGGCGACGACGAACAGGGCGAGGTGCCCGGCGAGGGTGGCGACCGAGAGCAGGCCCACCCCCGGCCAGGTTTCCTTGGTCAGCAGGCCGAGCCGGACGTCGGCGAGGGACACGGCGAACCCGCGGCGCCATTTCGATCCACTGTGGATCCATCGCCGCCCGGCCGTCATCCCGGTGACGACGGCCGCGAGCGCGAGCCCGACCACGGCGATCCCGGCGGCCGTCACCACGTGGTCGATGGGCGGCGGCACCACGGAAGGCACGCTGAGCACGACGACGACCGAAGCGCCGATCACCACGATCTGCCCGGCCGTGCGCTCCAGCACCACCGCGCGGACGCCGCGCGGCAAGTCACCGGCTTCGCGTCCGTGCTGCACGGCGCGGTCGACGTCGCCGAGGACGCCCGCCGGCAGCACACCGTTGAGGAACAACGCGCGGTAGTACTCGCCGATGGCAGTCCCCAACGAGAGCTCGAGACTGAGCCGCCGGGCGATCAGGCGCCAGCGCGAGGCGCTGAAAACCGTGGTGGCGAAACCGATCCCGAGCGCGGCGGCGATCCCGCCCGCGTCGACCTCGCGCAGACCTTCGAGGAAAGCGCCGGTACCCAGTTGCCAGACGAGCGCACCGAGGATCGCGAACGCGCCGACGATCCGAAGCCAGGGCCAGAGCCGTTTCACGCGGGCACCACCAGGAGATCTTCGTGCTGGATCACCGCGTTCAGCTCGCCTGCCGCGCACTGCGCGAGTCGCCATCGCAGGTAGGAGTCGCCGTCCGCCGCGAGTTCCGGCCGCTGTTCGCAAGCGGCGCCGACCCAGCCGGTGAGCCATTCCGCGGTCAGCGCGGCCTGATCCGCCCCGAGCCGCCACGGGCTCGGCGCGCGCCGCACGGTGGCGCCGAGGCGTTCGAAGACCCCGAAGGCGACGTCCACCGCGTCCGGTCCGAGCAGCCACCGGCCGCCGGTCACCCGGCGCTGATGCGCGTTGAAGGCGTCGGAGATCTCGATGTCGAACTTGTCCTTGGGCGAAAGCACGACCCGGCCCGAAACGCTCAGCGTGAACAGGACCGCGCAGCGCGCTTCGACGCACGCCTCCGCCAGCCGGGACATCTCCTCGGCGGTGAGCAGGTCGAGCAGCGCCGACGCCGCCACGAGCGAGGTTCCGGTGAGGTCCTCCGCGCGTAATTCGGTGATGTCACGCTGCTCGGTGACGACGGTGACTTCGCTTCCGTCCAAAGCGTGATCCGGACGGCTGGTGCGCGCCAGCGCGTGGGTGAGCAGGTCCGGGTCGCGGTCATGCAGGATCCAGCGCTGGCGTCCCGGCAGCCGCCTGGCCAGCCAGCGACCGAGCGAACCGGTGCCGCAGCCGAGATCCCGGATGACGACCTCGTCCTGCTCCTGCAAGAAGGACCGCACCGGCTCGATCAGCTCGGTCGCGCGAGCGGCGGCGTCGGCGTCCTCACGCAGCTGGAGCCAGCTGGGGGCGTACTTCGTCATGCCGCCGTCCGTTCGTTCAGCAGTACGGCGGCGACGCCACGGGCCGTCTCGTCCCAGCCGGTCAGCGTCTCGCGGCGCAGGCGGGCGGAGGCGCGAAGGCGGTCACGCAGGTCGGGTTCGGTGAGCCAGCGACGCAGGGCCGCGGCCAGCGCGTTCACGTCCTCACCGGGGACGAGCAGCCCGGGCACACTGCCGTCGGACGCCTGGCCGAGCGTGTCCGGCAGGGCGTCGACGGCCGTCGTGAGCACGGGGATGCCGTGCGCGAGCGCCTCGGTGACGACCATGCCGTACGTCTCCGCGCGCGAAGGCAGCACGAGAAGGTCTGCCGCCGCGTACGTCGCTTCGAGTGCTTCGCCGGACCGGGGGCCGGTGAGGGTGAAGCGGTCGCCGAGCGAGTGTCGCCGCAGGCGTTCGACATAGCGGGTCTCGCGCCGGATCGCGCCGACGCACTCACAGGTCCACGGGAGATCCTTCAGCGACTTCAACGCGTCCGCGAGCAGGCCCTGTCCTTTGCGCGGCGTCACGTTGGCGACGCAGACCAGACGCGTCCCGTCCGGGCTCCCGGACGCGACTTCGGCCTTGTCGACGCCGGGCGGTACCACGTGCACGCGATGCGCGGCGAGGTCGTGGTGCCCGATCAGCCGTCGAGCCGCCCACTCGCTGGTCACGACCACGGCGTCGACCGCGGCCAGCGTCTCGCGTTCCAGCCGGTCCAGTTCGGCGGCGAGCGAAGGCGAAAGTCCCGTTTCGTCGGCCAGCGGCAGATGCACCAGCACCGCGATCGACAGCCGCCGTGCCGCCGGGGCGATCACCTCGGGCACCCCGCAGGCCACCAGCCCGTCGAGCAGCACCGCGGCGCCGTCGGGCAATTCGGCCAGCTTGCGCGCCAGCACCTTGCGCGCTTCGGTGTCGGGTCGCGGCCAGTTCCCGCGCACGGGGATCTCGTGGACCTCCACCGCCTCGGCGGCGAGGCCGTCACACAGCCGGCGGTCGTAGACGTTGCCACCACTGGGCGCGCTCACGTCGTCGATGTCGTTGGGCAGGACGACGTGGAGGCGGCTCACAGCGCACGCTCGTAGCTCGCCCACGCGACGTGGGATTCGTGCAGCGAGACGGTGAGCCCTTCGAGACCGCGCGCCCCTTCACCGAGCGCTCCCGAGTGGACGCGGTCGGCGAGCCGGTCCGCGATGACCTTGGCGAGGAACTCGGTCGAGGTGTTGATCCCCGCGAACTCGGGCACGTCGTCGAGGTTGCGGTAGTTCAGGTCGGCGAGCGCCTCTTTGAGCTCTTCGGTCGCCTTGCCGATGTCGACGACGATGTTGTCGGCGTCCAGTTCGGACCGGCGGAACGTCGCGTCCACCAGGAAGGTCGCGCCGTGCAGTCGCTGTGCTGGGCCGAAGACCTCGCCGCGGAAGCTGTGGGCCACCATGACGTGGTCGCGGACGGTGATACTGAACAACGGACCTCCCGGGTCGAACCCTTAACGCGTGTCCTCCATCTGATAGGTGACACGGAGGCAGAGCGTTCCTGGTTCATTCGCGGCCAGACGCGGCAAGACGTCCGGCAGTTCACGGAACTGACATTCCCCGCTGACCAGCACTTCGAATCCTGGATCGGCGAGAAGACGCCAAGCGAGCGCCAAGCGGTCGGCGTAGGTCCGGTTCAGCCGGCGGGACGGCGAGACCATGCCGACCTGGCTGCTGCGGATCGCCAGCCGCCGGGAGTGGAAGTTCTCGCCGAGCGGGACGCTGATCCGCCGGTCGCCGTACCAGCTCAGCTCGATGACCTCGCCTTCCGGCGCGAGCAGCTCCAGCGAACGGGCGAGCCCCGCTTCGCTCGCGCTGGCGTGCACGACGAGGTCGCAGTCGCCCAGGGCGTCCTCGGGTGTCGAGAAGTCGACACCGAGTGCTTCGGCGACCTTCGCGCGCTCCGGATCGACGTCGATCAGCTGCACCCTGGCCCCCGGGAAACCGGCCAGCAGTTTCGCGACGCTGCTGCCGACCATCCCGGCGCCGACCACGGCGATCCGGTCGCCGATTTTCGGCGACGCGTCCCAGACGGCGTTGACCGCGGTCTCGATCGTGCCCGCGAGGATCGCGCGTTCCGGCGGGACCTCGCTCGGTACCGGCGTGACGGCCGACGCGGGGACGACATACCGCGTCTGATGTGGATACAGGCAGAAGACGACCTGCCCGACGAGGTTCTCCGGACCGCGTTCGACCACGCCGACGTTGAGGTACCCGTACTTGACGGGACCGGGGAAATCGCCTTCCTGGAACGGCGCGCGCATGGCCGCACGTTGACTCGGCGGGACCTCGCCGCGGAAGACGAGCGTCTCGGTGCCGCGGCTCACGCCCGTGTACAGGGTGCGGACCAGCACTTCGTCATCGCCGACCGGAGGGAGCGTGACGGGCCGGAGCTCACCGTCGCCGGAACCACTGAACCAGAAGGCGCGTTCCATCGTGTCCTCTCATGTCGGACCCTGGAAGCGGGGTCACCGCCACCATAACGAGGAGGCCTCGTGATCAACCCCGGTATTTTCCTGGGGGTCCTCGTCCAGCTGGCGCTGCTGGGGACGCTGGACGCCGTCACCGGGCTGGGCCCGCTGGGCTGGCTCGCCGGAGCGGCCTACGGCCTCGCCGTGGGCGGATTCCTGACCTACGGCCTGAACCGGAGCACCGCGCGCTCCCTGGGCCCCGCCGACGCCGTGACGCTCGCCCGGTCCGGGCTGGTCGGCTGCGTGACCGCGCTCGTCGTCGACACCGCGGGCCGGGAGATCGTCGCGATGGTCGTCATCGCGTCGGTCGCGCTCGCCCTGGACGCCGTCGACGGCCAGGTCGCCCGCCGCACCGGGACGGCGTCGCCGCTGGGCGCGCGGTTCGACATGGAGGTCGACGCGTATCTGATCCTGATCCTGAGCGTGGTCGTCGCGCAGTCGCTGGGCCCGTGGGTGCTCACGATCGGCGCGATGCGCTACGTCTTCGTCGTGGCGGGCAAGCTGTGGCCGTGGCTGAACACGCCGCTTCCGCCGAGCATGGCGCGCAAGACGGTCGCGGCGGTCCAGGGCATCGCGCTGGTCGTGGTGGCCTCGACGATCCTGCCGCTCTGGGCCGGTTTCGTGGTCACGCTGGGCGCGCTGGCGCTGCTGACCTGGTCGTTCGGACGCGACACGTGGTGGCTGCTGGAGCAGCACGCCTTCACCGCCGCGCCCGCGTGATCACGCGTACTGCGCTTCGCCGTTCCCGATCGACCAGTCGATGGGGTTGTTCTCGGTGATCGTGACGAGCACGTTCCGCGGCTCGGTCCCCGCGTACTCCTCGGCGAGCTCCGCGATCCGCCGGTACAGCGCCTTCTTCTGCTCGTCGGTCCGCCCCTGCCGCATGGTGATCGTGACGAACACGACCCCTTCGTCGCGGCGGATCCCCAGGTAGTCGTCGTATTTCAGGATGTTCTGGCCGTTGAGGACCTGGAAACGGTCGTCGGCCGGGATGCCGATCGTCTCGACCAGCGCGTCGTGGACGGCGTTGCCGAGGGCTTCGAGCTTCTCGGTCCCGATGGTGTCGATGCGGACGAAGGGCATGTCAGTTCTCCTTGGTGGTCAGCAGGCCGAGGGCACCGTCGACGGCTTTCGCGAACACGTCCGGGGAGCCGGCGGCGCGGGCGAGGATGTAGCCGCCCTGCAGCACCGCGACCAGCGCGGTCGCCGTGGTGAGCGGGTCGAGTGCCTGGTCGAGCTCACCGGCGGCGCGGCCCTCTTCGAGCAACTCGGCGAGGCGCCCGGTGAGCCAGCCGAAGTACTCCTCGACCGGCTTTCGCAGCTCCGCGTCGGCCATCACGTCGGGATCCTGGGCGAGCCTGCCGACCGGGCAGCCCTTGAGCACGGTGCGCTCGCGGCGCAGGTAGACGGTGATGCGCTCGACGACCGAACCGGGCCCGGAGAACTCGGCCTCCGCCTTGGCACGCAGATCCTCGGCGCTGCGGCCGATCGCGGCGAGCGCGAGTTCGGACTTGCCCTGGAAGTGGTGGTACATGCTGCCCTGACCGGCGCCGGAGCGCTCCTGGATCGCCTTCGGGCTGGTGCCGACGTACCCGCGCTCCCACAGCAGCTCGCGAGTGCTCTCGATGAGCCTTTCCCTCTTGTCCACGTCCTGACCGTACATACTAGTAGGTACAGAGACAAGCTTCCTGTACTTCAAGCATTTAGAGGACTAACTGCGCCCCGCACCACGTGTTCGTACGCGGGCTTCAGGTCTTCGACCCGGCCCGGCGGAGCCACCAGGGGCCCCTTCGCCCAATCGCAGCCGAGTTCGTGCAGCACCTCGAGTTGCCGCGCGGTCTCGACCCCTTCCGCGACGACCATCAGGTCGACGGCGTGCGCCATCGCCATGATCCCGGCGACGATCGGTTCGGCGTCGCTCGATCGCCCGAGGTCGGCCACGAACGACCGGTCGATCTCGATCACGCTGAGGTCGAGCCTGCACAGCTGCGCGAGCGAGGAATACCCGGCGCCGAACCGTTCCGCGGTCACCCGCACCCCGGTCTTCCGCAGCGCGTCGACGGCGTCGGCCGCGTCCTTCAGCGCCGTCTCGTCGACATCGAGACTCAGGTCCTGCGGCCCGAGACCGGCGTCCTCCAACGTTGTCTGAACCACTTGCAGCAACGTGGGATCGCCCAGTTGGCGGACCGAAAGGCTCACATTCACATTACAGTGCACACCATGATCGGCACGCCATCGAGCGATCTCGCGGGCGGCCTTGGCGAGAACCTCCGCCCCGATGACCGTCAAAAGATCGCCGTCGTCGGCGAGTTCGGCCAATTCCGCCGGATCGATCGGCCCGCGAACGGGATGGTCCCAACAGGACTTCGCCTTCACCGCGACCATGTCGCCGGTCCGCAAATCGACGACGGGCTGATAAACGGTCTCGACCAGCCCTTCCGCGACGGCGTTCCGCAGATCCTGTTCGAGCGCGAAACGGTCTCGTACTCGTTTCCGCATGATCGGCGCATAGAACGCGTAACGACCGGGGCCGAAGGTTTTCGCCTGATACATCGCCAAATCGGCGTCTTCCAGCAATTCGTCGGCGGTGCGCCGGTCGCCCGGTTCGGCGATCACTATTCCGATGCTCGTATTGATATGCAGTTCTCGGCCGTGCACGGTGAGCGATTCGGCGAGCCGCCGCTGGAGATGATCGGCCAGCGCCCGCACCTCGGCGGCTTCGGTATAACCGGTGGTGATGACCAGGAACTCGTCCCCGCCGAGCCGTCCGACCAGGTCCGAAGGCCCGGCGGCGGCCCGCAGCCGGTCGCCGATGATGCGCAGCACCTGGTCGCCGACGGTATGACCGAGCGAATCGTTGATGATCTTGAACTTGTCGAGGTCGATGAACATCACGGTGGTCGTGGCCGCCGGGTCGGCGATCGTCCGGCGCAGGTGGTTCAGCGCGTACGTGCGGTTCGCGAGCCTGGTCAGCGGGTCGTGGGTGGCCTCGTAGGCCAGCCGCTCGCTGATCGCCCGCCGTTCGGTGATGTCGGCGAAGGACGTCAGCACCGAGGGCACGCTCTGGCCGGGCGCCATCAGCGGCCCGGAGGTCAGCGAAAGCCATCGATGCGCGCCGTCACGCCGCCGCACCTGCACGACCCGCCCGGTCTCGACCTTCCCGGACCGGCGCACCCGCGCGGACGGCAGATCGTCGACGGGCACCGGGACACCCTGTTCGTCGTGCAGCCGCAGCGTCCGGCTCTCCAGGCCGACCAGCGATCCCGGCGGCACGCCGGCGATCCGGTGCGCCGCGGAGTTCGCCAGCTCGATCCGTCCGCCGGGGCCCACCAGCAGCACTCCCTCGTCGAGTGTCTCGACGACGGTGGCGAATTCGGCCTCGGCCCGGCGCTGCGCGGTCTCGTCGGCGCACAGCAGCACGTAGCCGTCGAACATCTCGGCCGCGGAGACGCGCACCGCCAGCGCCGTGCCGTCGGCGCTGTAATGCGTCGCCTGCACGACACCGCCTGCCGCGACGACCTCCCGCGGGCTCATCGGCGCGCCGACGACCTCGGCCACCGGCACCCCGATGACCTGGTCGAGGTCGTGCCCGTAGACGGCCTCGGCCGCCGGGTTCCAGCTCGTCACCAGCCCGTCGGGCGAGGTCGCGATGATCGCGTCGCTCGCGTGGCCGACCAGCGCCGCCTGGAACCGCAGGCCGGCCTCGGCCGCCTTCTGCGTGGTCAGGTCGCGCATGATCACCTGGTACGCGGGCTTGCCCTCCCAGGTGGTGAGCACCGCCTGGGATTCGACGGTGACGCTGCGGCCCTGGAGGGTCCTCAGGGTCATCTCCGTCGGTTCGCTGAACGAGCCGGGCGAGGCCAGCGAACCGATCCGCGCCAGCAGCGCGTCCTGCGACCCCGCGTCGACCAGATCCGTGATGTGCATCCCGATGATCTCGGTCGACACCTTCGCGCCGACGAACCGCATGGTGGCCGAGTTCACGAACACGACTTTGCCCCGCTGATGGACACAGATCCCGTACGGGCTCGCCTCCACCATCGTCAGATATTGCGTTCCCAAAGTCCCGCTGTCGGAATTTTGCTCCAAAAGGCGGTACCCCTGGCCGAGAAAAGCGAGCGCGGGTTCACCGCGCCGATCCCTCTCGGCGGACAACTCGGTCAGCAGACGGACGAGCGACGCGTGCCGGTCGGTTTTTCCCACCGTGCGGGTCGCGGTGCCGTTCGCTGGCGAGGAATCCTGATCCGAGGGCCGGTGGGTGTCGGGAGTCCCACCGTCGAGATCGTCAGGATCCATCTGATCCAAACCCCCTACTCGACTGATGTAGCTTCCGATTAGATCACTAAATCGACGTAGCCGTCCTCCCCGGACAGCTGATCGGTGCGGCTATTCCACCCCAGCGTTGACTGAATGTAGTTGAAAGGAAACACGTGCGGAGCAAAACAGACATCTGCGGCATCGGCGCCGTAACCGCCTACGGCTGGGGGCGCGAATCACTCTGGGAGGGCTTGGCGAGCGGCGTCCCCTGCGCCCAATTCACCGACGGCTTCGGGGAGACCCCGGATCTGCCCGGCTGGGTCGCGCACATCCCCGAGGGCGGCAAAGCGAGGGACGGCAGCCTGCACGCGCGCGCCCTGCTCGCCGCGGCACGGGAGGCGATCGAAGACGCGGGCTCGCGAGGCTGGACGCCGGGACGACGGGTCGGGGTCATCTCCGGCGGTGTCCGCGAAGACCTGCGCACCTGGGACAGGCTCACCGAACTCGGTGAACAGCTCATGTACCGGCGCGAATTCATCGGCATGATGCCCTCGACCCCGATCGCCACGCTGATGTCGGAGTTCGGCTTCCACGGCCCCTCCATGGCCACCTCCGCCATGTGCGCGACCGGAAGCGCCGCCGTGCTCACCGCGAAGATGTGGCTGGACGCGGACATGGCCGACGACGTCGTCGTGGTCACCACCGATCTGTCCGCCACCAGGCCGATGGTGCGCAACTTCGTGCACTGCGGGGTGGCGATCACCGACGTGCCCCCGCTCGAAGCCTGCCGGCCTTTCCAAGAGGGCACAAAGGGTTTCACCTTCTCCGAGGCCGCGGTCGCGGTCGTGCTGACTCAGCGGAAGACCGATTCGTACGCGACGCTTCGAGGCGGCGCGATGACGCACGAAGCACACAACGCGATGGCACTCGACCCCGATTCGACGAGCGCGATCGAAGCGGTGACCAGCGCGCTGGAGAACGCGACCGCCGCGCCGTCGGACGTCCGCTACCTGAACGCGCACGGGACGGGCACGAAACTCTGCCACCGCACGGAATCCCAGATCCTCGAAGCGGTCTTCCCGCGCGAGACCGGGATCTACTCGATCAAACCGCTGACCGGGCACAGCCAGTCGGGCAGCGCGCTGACCGAGATCGCGGCGATCTGCCTCGCGGCCGAGCGGGATCTGGTCCCGGCACCGAAACCGGTGGCGGACGGGCATCCGCAACTGCTGGACGGACCGTCCCGGCCGGAAAGCGGGCTCACCGTCAAGACGTCGATCGGGATGGGCGGGTACGTCGCGGCTGTCGTACTGGAGACTCCCTAGCGAGCAATTCGATAACACACGGTCCCAGAGTCGTCACGAGCTGTCATTATCTAGCGACAAGCTCTGAGCACGGAGGCGACCATGGGCCTGCGAACGGCATCCGACAATCTCGTCCACAACTACCTGTTCTTGCGGCGCGCCATAGGTTTCCTCGGGATCGGGCTGCCCTTCGTACTGGTCTTCGGGAAGATGGTCGTCGACGGTGGCGGCCTGCTCAATTCGATCAGCGGCTACTACTACTCGGGAATGCGTGACGTCTGGGTCGGCGTCATGTGCGCCATCGGCGTCTTCCTGTTGTCGTACCGGGGTTACGGCCGGGTCGACGACATCGCCGGGAACATCGCGGCGGTGGCCGCCGTCGGGGTGGCACTCTTCCCCACGACACCGGCGAACGGCGACCGCTCGGACGAGATCATCGGGCTGCTGCACCTCGGCTTCGCCGCGGTCTTCTTCCTCACCTTGGCGTTCTTCTGCATCGTGCTGTTCACCAAGTCGGACAAGGAGATCCCCGGCGCCCGCAAACCCGAACGGAACCGGCTGTACGTCGCGTCGGGCGTGATCATGCTGGTGTGCCTGGCGTTGATCGTGCTCTGCGGGCTGGTGTTCGACGACCTGACGAAGGACCTCTACCCGGCGCTGTGGCTGGAGTCGGTGGCGATCCTCGCGTTCGGTGTCGCGTGGCTCACCAAGGGCGGAACGCTGTTGCCGGACAAGACCGCGCTGCCGGGAACGCGCGTGACGGCCTGACCTGTGCCGATCAAGGTAAAGGAACCTTTATCCTCGGCCGGGTCGTTGAGGCCGTATGACCGATCGCATCGCATTCCGGCTCGGCCGTCGCGACCTGCTGGTGGTGGCGGGGATTCCCGGGGCGGGCAAGACCACCCTGCTGTCCCGGGCGGCGACCGGCGCGCTACCGGTACTCGATTCCGACCAGGTCCGCGCGCGGCTGCGTGAACGGCTGCCGCCCGCGCTGCCGTACCGGATCTACCGGCCGCTGGTCCACGTCTGGCATCGCGCGCGGGTCGTCCGCTCCGCGCTGGCGGACGGCGGCCCGCTCGTCGTGCACGAACCGTCGACCAGGGCCACGACCCGCGGCCTGCTGGCCCTGCTCGGCCTGCTGAGCCGCCGTCCGGTCCGGTTGCTGTGGCTCGACGTGGCCCCGGAAGACGCCCGCGCGGGCCAAGTCGCGCGCGGGCGGGTCATCCGGCGACATTCGTTCGCCCGCCACGTCAAACGGGCCGAGAAGGTCCGCCGCGCCCTGCGTGAAGGCTGGGTCCCGGCGGGCTGGCACAGCGCCCGGATGGTGACCCGCGAGGTCACCGGGGCGCTGCGCTTCGTCACCGAGGAGGAGCCGGGGAGACAGCGCTCAGGCGATGTCCGGCTCCTCCGCGTCGAGCGCCCCGCCGCACACACAGTCCGCGCGGGCTAGCGGTTCCGGCTCGGGTTCGTCCGCGGGGCCGGGACGGTTCGGGTGCGGGTTCGACGGCGTCCAGCGGATGCGTACCGGCATCGTCGTTCGTCCTTTCCACTCCGCTCCACTCTGCGAGCCCTCTTGAGAGGAATACGGACACGACGGGCGTCCGGTTCAGATGCCCACGTAGTTTTCGGCGAAGAAGTCTTGGTGCGCACGGGAAACCCGCAGGCTCTCCAGCCGCGCGTCCCGCAGTGCCCGCTGGAAGACGGCCTCGTCGTCGTATCCCGCCGGGCCGTGCAGCAGATTGATCATCCAGAGCGAGAACTCCTGCGCACGCCAGATCCGCGGCAGGCAGTCGGCGGAATAGCGATCGAGCGCCGTCGTGTCGCTCTCGGTATGGGCTTGGATCAACGCGTGCGCGAGGATCTCGGCCTCCATCAGCGCGAGATTCGCCCCCTTCGCGGCGGCGGGACTGATGAGGCTCGCCGCGTCCCCCGCGAGGAACAGGTTCCCCCGCTGGATCGTGTCCATCACACGCGAGGCCATGTCCACGATCCGGCGTTCGATGATGGCGCCGCGTTTGAGCTCGCCGTAGCGATCGGAGCGCATCCGCACGTGCAGTTCGTCCCAGATCCGGTCGTCTCCCCAGTCTTCCGGATCCTCACCGCGCGGGACTTCGAGGTAATAGCGCGTCACCGTCGGCGTCCTCGCCATATGCCCGGCGAAACCCCGTTCGTGGATCGCGTAGCCGATCGCGGACATGCTCGGCGGCGCCTCGGCGAGGATCGCGAGCCACGAGATGTCGTGGTCCCGCCGGAAGACCCGCGCGGGGACGGATCTCAGCGAAACGCCGCGTCTGCCGTCGCAGCCGGCGATGTACTTGGCGCGCAACAGAAGATCATCGGCGATGACCGTCGCGTCCATGCCCGACACCGACGAGACCTCGGTGCCGAACCTGATCTCCCCGCCGCGGGCGAGAAATTCGGCGATCAGGTCGGTGACCAGGAACTGTTGCGGGTAAACGGTGTGCACCTCACCGTTCCCCAGTTCGCCGTACTTGAGCTCGAATTCGGCCTGTTCATTGCGAAAGGCGCAGGTGTCGTGCCTCGCGCCCTTCTCCATCAGCCCGGCGGCGAGCCCGTTCTCGGTGAGCACGCGGACGCTGTTCGCGGCGAGGAAACCCGCCCTCGCCCGGTTTTCGACATGCTCACGGCTTTGCCGTTCGAGGATCAGGCAGTCGATCCCGGCCGCCCGCAACAGGTTCCCCAGCACGAGCCCCGCCGGACCGGCCCCCACGATCACCACGTCGGCATCGATCTTTCCCACGAAAGCCCCCAGTACCTTCGCCCGCCCCCAGCGCGGTCCAAGGTACACAAAACACCGTGACGCCGTGGGCGTTCAGTCCTTCCGGTCGCGCGCCCGCGCCCGGCGTTTCCCCTCGTGCATCGCCACCACCCGGGCGATCGGGATCGTGTGCCCCTCCTCGACGAGGTCGGCGGGCAAGGTCTGCGGTTCCGGCATCGACTCGGCCCAGGGGTCCTTGCCGCCGAGGAGATCGAGCGCCGTGTGCACGGTGAAATCGGCGGGGACCACGTTCTCGAGGTCGTCCCAGGCCACCGGGAACGACACCGGCAGCCCCGGCCGCAGGCGCGGGCTGTACGCCGCCGCGACCGTGTTGCCGCCCGCCCGCGTCGAATCGAGGTACACCTTGCCCTCACGGTCTTCCACGATGTACGCGGTCGTCGCGATCGACGGATCGAGCCGCTCCGCGCAGGCTGCGAGCGCGCGGGTCGCGGCGAAGACGTCTTCGAAGCCTTGTCCCGGCACCAGCGGGACGAAGATGTGCACTCCCTTGGAACCGCTGGTCTTCACCGTCCCGACGAGCCCGGATTCGGCGAGCGCCTGGCGCACCAGCACGGCGGCCTTCACGACATGCGCGAAATCGTCACCGGCGGGCGGATCCAGATCGAGCACGAGATGAGTGGGCCCCGCGTCGACGTCCGCGGTCATCAGCGTCGGGTGGTACTCGACGGCGCGCTGGTTCGCGAACCACAGCAGCGTGCGGCGGTCGTCGCAGAGCGCGTACGACACCTGCCGCTTCGATGTCTCCGCCCACATCCCGTACCGCTTCACCCAGTCGGGCGTGTACTTGGGCAGGTTCTTCTGCATGAACGGGTCTTGGCCGCGCAGGATCCGGATCACCGAAAGCGGCCTGTTCGCCAGCACCGGGACGAGGCGGTCCGCGACGGCGTCCAGATAATCCACCAGGTCGCGTTTGGTCGCGCCCTCGAACAAGGGCTGGTCGAGATTGGTCAGCTTGACGCCGTCCCGTTCGCACATGGGACGAGCCTGACACAAAAGCCTCGTGAGCGGTAATGACGGTTCTAACCGTCATTACCGCTCACGAGCGCCACTACCTAGCTGATGTTGGCGTCGATGCAGGCGTAGAACGCGTTCGCCGTGTCGTAGACGTTCCAGCGGGCGAGGATCTTGTGCCGCCCGCTCTGCTGCAGGTTCACGCTGTGGGTGACCGTGGCACCCGGCTGCGCGCCACCGTCGTTGAAGCTGGCGACCTTGGCACCGTCGACGAAGTACTCCCAAGTGCTGGTGCGGTGGCGAGCCGTCAGCGTCCACCGGAACGTGGTGGTACGGCCGAGGGAGTGCACCTTCCAGCCCTTGCTGTCATCGTTGAGGTCCGCGAAACGGCCGACACCGCCGTTACAGCTCATGAGACCCTTGGGGCCTTCGACACTTTGCGGCTCCCATTTGATGGAGCCACAGGAAACGGTGTTCTGCGCGCATTGCGCCTGCCTGCTCGCGGGCGAGGAAACGTAGCCGTGCGCGCTGGCGGTGCCCGCCGGGATCGCGACCAGGGCCGCCGGCACCATCGCCGCACCGGCCGCCAGGGTCAAAAGCCGTCGTTTGAAGCTCATGCCTACCCCTTTCCCAATCTCTACACCCACCGCGGACTCGAGATTCCTGGGTCACAGCGAGCGAAATACCAATGAAGGTGGGGACACATCCGCCGAAGCGCCGAGCCGGCGAATGTGGTCTAGACCATAATTGGTTCAGACGACTCGGTCAAGAGTAACCAACCGGGCACTTGGAGTCGTGAAGATCGAACAGGGGTTGTCAAGCCGGAGGATCAGCCCGCACCCAAACAGACGAACGGTCGCCGGAACGGATCAACGGCGATGGTGTCCGCCAGCGCGGTCGCCGGTCCGGCCCCTCCCGCGAGACCGCGGTGGTAATCGTCCATCGCGGCCGCCGCGGCCTCGTCACCGACTCGGCTCAACGGCGCGATCACCGTCCGCGAACCACTCGCGAGCAACGCACTGGCGAAACCGAGGACCTCGTCCCCTGGCCGGATCCGGTTCAGCGCCAGTTCGCACGCCGCGAAGACGACCTGTGTCGGCGGCTGCGCCAGCCCGGCCATCTCGTGGGCGAAGAGCGCGCCGTCGGCCAATTCCAGCCGGGAGAACAAGGCGTTCTCGGGCTCGTGCGCGCCGTGCGCGGCGATGTGCGCGAGCTTCGCCCCGTCCAGCGCGCGCAAAACGGCGGGCACGGTCGCCTCGGCGCCGGCCAGCGTCCGCGCGGTCCGGTAATGCACGGCGAGTTTGTCCAGCTCACCACGGGTTCCGACAAGTCCGGGGCCCCGGACGAGAACGACCTTCCGCGCGCGGGACACCGTCGACCGCACCGCCCCCAGCCACGCCGTCGCCGACGGGGCGACGACGATCGGCCGCGACCGCAACGCCGGCAGCACTCCCCACGGGACGGCGAACAACGGGCCGGTCGGCACGACGATCAGGCCACGCTCCCCGAGCAGCGCTTCGAGCGGCCGGATCAGCTGGGTCTCCAGCCGTCCGGCCTGTCTCCGCGCCGAACCGAGCACCGACTGGACCAAGGGCGCCGGCAGCCGATCCGGCGCGAGAGCGTCGAGATCGACGTTCAGCATCCGCGCGGACTCTGCCGCTTGCTCGGCCGAACCTAGCCGCACCAGCTCGCATCGGCCGTCGACGACGACCATCGCCACCAGGTCGTCCCCCGACGACGCGAAGCTCACCAGCGCGCGTTCGCCCAGCTCCTCGGCGACCTCCGCGAGCCGCGCGACCGGCCGGGGCCTGCCCCAGCGACCCGTATGCCAGCCGAGCCGATGCGCCTCGCGCAACCGCTCGGCGTGCTTCGTCCGCAAGGCCGCCGTCGGATGCCCCTCGTGCTGCGCCTGATGGATCGCCTGATCGAGTCCCCGGACCTCGCCGACCCGCTCGGCGAGCTCCGGATCGGTCGCGACAACCGGTTCGTACCGGTAACTTTGCGCGCGGGTCCGCTCCGTCCAGCCGAACAACCGGGCCGCGTCGGCCCGCTCCAGCACGATCTTGACGGCCAGATCCGCCAGCTCCCTGCCGTGCAGCGCCGTACCGGACACCAGCTCGATACCGCCCATCCGGTCGCGGACGCGGTCGAGTTCGGTGAGCCCGGCCCGGATCTCCGCCAGCGCCTTGGCCTTGTCCCCCTCGGCCACCGCGAGTTCCGCGCGGCAAAGCCTGCGCAGCATCCGATAATCGACGGAGGTCAACCGCCCCGGCTGCGGAATCCGCGCGAGCAGCTCGGCGGCGCGTTTGCGTTTCCCCTTCCGCAGCTCGACCCGGACGGCCAGCATCCGCGCCAGCGCGGCCTGATCGGCGAGCCGCGGCATCGGCATCCCGTTCGCCGCCCGCAACGCGCGCGAGGTCAGGGAGGGCGGGATTTCGTTGGTGCGCAGGGCTTCCTGCACGTCGGCGCGGAGGCCGACGATGGTCGCGTTGGCGACGCAGGTCTGGCAGCCCCAGCGGAGCATCCTGCGGCGTGCGGACGCGGCGTAGGACCGGGCGAGTTCGAGATCGTCGCTCATCAAGGCCGCCGAGGCCCGGAGCAGCTCCGCCCCGGCCAAATCCCTGGCGACGCTTCGTTGCTCCAGCATCCACGGAAGTATTTCGTCGAGATGACTTCCGGCCTCGTCCGCGAGCCCAGCGGTGAGCAGGGCCCTGGCCTGTTCCTGCTTGAGCAACGGAGGCGTCATAACCTCCAGCTGCTGATAGATGCGCTCACTTTCCTCGTGGACGCGCAGCGCCGCCGGAACGTTCCCGACGCGCTGCTCGAGGATCCCGAGGTGCCGCCTCACCTCGGCGGCCTGTACCCGCAAGCCGTTCGAGTCCGCGATCTCGATTCCTTCGGAAAGGTCTGCCCGGGCCCGGCCGACTTCACCCAGCCGGGTATAGGCGAGCCCACGGGTGGCCAACGTGTTCAGGAAGCCGTCGAGCAGCGGCAGCCGGTCGGTCGCCGCTGCCAATCCGGCCGTCTTGTGTTCGAGCGAAGCGTCGAAAAAGGCGATGCTTTCTTCGTTGCGCCCGGCCGCCATGAGCAGAAGGGCGTAATTGTGGTCGACACGGCCGCTGAGATCCTTCTTCAGCCATGGATCCGAAACCTCGTCGAGAAGCGGGCGGATCGCATCGAGACCGGCGAGACCCGCCGATACCGCGCCACTGGTCTCCGAACCGACCGTCGCGATGGTCGACGCCAGTCGAATCCGGGCGACCAACCACTCGTCACCGTGTTCCGCCGCCACGGGGTGAATCGATTCGAGCAACGCCATACCTCGGCGAAGCAGCCGGATCCCTTCGCGCTGACGTGCGGAACAAGCCGCTTCGAGCCCGGCTTGATGCAGACCACGCGCTTTACGAATGACCTCGAGTTGATCGAGCATGGTGACAGCCACTGATCTATGAGAACACAGTCCGTAGCCGATTGAATCCCGCCCGCCGGGAAGTACCCGGCGGGCGGGAAAAAGCCTTCAGCACAATCCGCGCCTCAGGGAACAGGCGGCGGAGTCTGGGCGCACCCACCAGTGCATTCCAGCAGCTTGTCGCGGTAGTGCTCGCAGTCCGGGCTGTGCTCGTGCTGCGGCAGTTCGGGCTTGGGCTGAGCCGGGTCGGCCGGCTCCTCCTCGCCGATGGGGTCCTTGACGTCCGTAGGCGTCGACATTTGACGATCTCCTCCCCTGATGATCTTTTCTGTCGTACCAGGCAGCCCCATTACGGCGGCCCCCTCCGTTCGCAGGCCCTCTTCCTGCGAACGGGGCAATAGTGCCACAACGGAGCAGTGATCGGGAGTTTTTACCTACACTGAGTCATCGGCGGCACCCAATAGGGGGACGCTTGATTAGCGAGCCTCACGATCTCCGCCCAATGGACGCACAGGCGTCCGCGAAGTGGCGCAAAAGAGATCATTTCGCTGGGCCATCCGGCCTAAGATCCAAAACTTCTTGCGGCACAAGGGTTTCCGGTCAGGAAAGCGGGGAACTCACCGCCTGTCGGGGGATGACCGGCGAATATCCGGAGGAGAGATAACGATGCCCACGTGGTTGGTCATCATCATCGTCATCGCCGCGATCCTCGTGGTGGGAGCGGCCGCTTGGTTCGTCATCGAAGGACAGCGCAGGCGGCGATTGCGCGAGACGTTCGGACCCGAATACGACCGGGCCGTCAAAGAGCACGAAAGCCCACGAGAAGCCGAACGTGAGCTTTCGTCGCGGGTGAAACGACATTCGGATCTCGACATCCGGCCGTTGCCGGAGACCACAAAGGACCGGTACGCGCAGGAATGGGCGCTGATCCAGGAACAGTTCGTCGACCGCCCGTCCGGCGCCGTCGTCGAGGCGGACCGGGTGCTGGTCTCGTTGATGGCCGAGCGCGGCTACCCGACCGAAGGGTACGACCAGCAGCTCGCGGATCTGTCCGTCCGGCACGCCAACGCGTTGCGGCACTACCGCGCCGGGCACGACACGCTGGTGCGCCACCGGGATTCCGAAATGTCCACAGAGGACCTGCGGGAAGCGATGAAGCACTACCGCGAAGTGTTCGAAGATCTGTTGACCGATGCCGGCGAAGGAGCGGAAACCCATGGAAAGCAGGCCACTGGAAACCGAGGCAACGGAACGCGTGGCGGGGACGACGGAACGACCCGACGAGGATCGGACCACTGACGGCGACACCGGCCGTCCCCTGGGCACCGAGGACCTGGTGGCCACCGATTCTCAGCGCACCAACGAAGACGACGCGCAGACGCTGTTCGAAAACGTCGACGTCGAGCGGTTCCGCGACAGCTGGCAAGGCATCCAGACGGCCTTTGTGGACGATCCGCGGCGAGCGGTCAAGGAAGCCGACGAGCTCGTCGCGGTGGTGATCCAGAACCTGGCGACGACCTTCGCGGACCACAAGAAGGAACTGGAATCCGCGTGGAGCCAGGGCGAACCGGCCACCGAAGACCTCCGGATCGCGCTTCGCCGCTACCGGTCGTTCTTCAACCAGTTGCTGAGCGCCTGACCGAAGCCTCGTGAGTGGTCATCCACTCACGAGGCTTTTTCAGGCCCCGGTGGTCGACCCGGGCCGAACGATCATCAGCACCGTCACCACGGCCCACAGCAGATTGAACATCCCGGTGTACATCGCCACCCGCCCAGCGGTGACCGGCGCCGACGGCGGCTCCGCGTCCAGCGCGGCGAGGATCGCGTTTTGCCCGGGCAGTACCAGCAACGCCAGCACACCGGCGGCCGCGGCGGTCAGCACGATCGACACGATCACCCACGCGTCGCCGAAGACCCGCATGCTTCCCGCCGTCGCCAGCCCGAAGAACGGCACGGCGATACCGAAAATCGCGTAGACGCGGCAGATCCGGTTGAGCGCGCGCAGCACGGACAGCCCGGAACCCGGTTCGGCGAAGGCTTTTCGCGCCGCGGCGGGGAACATGCTCGCCGCGACGGTGACCGGGCCGACCGCGATGACGGCGGCGAGCACGTGGAGGATCAAGAGGATTTTCGACACGCCACCGAGCCTATGATCATCGCCGCGGTGTCCGGTACCGGTGTTTTCGACAGATGTCGCAGGATTCCGGCCATCCGGCTACGTCCGATGACGTACGCGGAGTGCCGCTCGTGAACGGATGTGGTGAAGGCCTCCCCCGCGACACCATTCGTCACCATGAACCTTCCCGTGGACACAGACGAACTCACGAAACGGTACGGCGAACAGCTCGCCGTGGACCGGATGAAACTGACCGTGCTGCCCGGCGAGATCTACGGTTTCCTCGGCCCGAACGGCGCGGGCAAGACGACGACGTTGCGAATGCTGCTGGGTCTCGTCCGGCCGACCTCCGGCAGCGTCCGGTTGTTCGGCAGGCCGCCCGGTGACCTCGCCGGGGTCGGGGCGCTGATCGAATCGCCGGGGTTCTACCCGTACCTCTCCGGCTCGGACAATCTCAAGGTACTGGCCCGCTACAGCGGAACGGACCCGCTCCGCGTCGGCGAAGTGCTCGCGATGGTCGACCTCGCCGATCGCGGCAAGGACCGGTACTCCACCTATTCACTCGGCATGAAACAGCGGCTCGGTGTCGCGGCCGCGCTGCTGAAGGACCCGCGGCTGCTGATCCTCGACGAGCCGACCAACGGGCTCGACCCGGCCGGGATGGCCGACATGCGGGTGCTGATCCGGCGGCTCGGCGCGGAGGGCTGCACCGTACTGCTGTCGAGCCATCTGCTGGGCGAGGTCCAGCAGATCTGCGACCGCGTCGGCGTCGTCTCCCGCGGCCGGCTGGTCGCGGAGAACACGGTCGCCGAACTCCGCGGCGGCACGGTGCTGCACATCGAGTCCGACGAGATCACGCGTGCCGCCGATCTGGTGCGGCAACGGATCGGCGCGGAGAACGTGCGCGAGAGCGGGACCGGGCTCGATCTGACCGTCGACCCGGAACGCGCGTCGTGGCTGAACCGCGAACTCGTCACGGAAGGGATCGCGGTGCGTGAACTGCACGTCCGCGAACGGGATCTGGAACAGGTCTTCTTCGAGCTCACCGGAGAGGTGGCAGGTCATGTGGGGTAGCTGCACCGCCGAGCTGGCGAAACTCGTCCGGCGTCCGGCGAACTGGTTCATGCTGGGGATCGCGGTCGTGCTCGGCCTGACGTTCACCTATCTGTTGCCGCTCGCGGGCGCGGCGGGCTCGTCGAGCGGGGCCCCCGGTACCGATCGCGGACTGGCCTCGACCCTGCCGTCCAACCTGGTCGGCAACGCGATCGGCGGGCTGCCGGTGTTCCTCGGGGCGATCCTGCTCGTGCTCGGGGTGCTGGCCGTCGGCTCCGAATACGGCTGGAGCACCTGGAAGACCGTTCTGACGCAAGGTCCTTCACGGCTGACCGTCTACAGTGGAAAGTTGTTCGCGCTGGCCGTCGCGTCGCTGACCGTCGTGGTGGCGAGCTTCGCGACCGGCGCGATCACGAGCGCGCTCATCGCCTCTTCGGAGGGCGAGCCGATGAACTGGCCGTCGTTCGGATCGCTGCTGACGGGGATCGGCGCCGGTTGGCTCATCGCGATGACCTGGGCGGCACTCGGCGCGGCGCTCGCCATCGCGATGCGCGGGGTCGCGCTGCCGATCGGGCTCGGCCTGGTGTGGCTGCTGGTGGTGCAGAACCTGCTGTTCGGGGTCGCGGCCCCGCTGGTGGACTGGGTCGGCACGCTTCAGCTGGCGCTGCCGGGAGCCAACGCCGGTTCGCTGGCGGCGTCGCTCGGTGCTTCGGGCGCGACGCCGGGCGTCGGGGAACTCGTCAGCGTCTCTCAGGCGACGCTGGTGGTGGCCGGCTACCTGGTGGTCTTCGCCGGTCTCGGCGGCTGGCTGCTGCGGCGCCGGGATGTCCTCTGAAAGTCCGTGAAGGCCTCCTTCCCTACCCTCAAGGTAGTGAAGGAGGCCTTCACGGACGGCTAGGCGAGGGCGTCGAGATCCGCCAGGACGTCGGCGGGCAGCTCCAGGTCCGCGGCGGCGACGTTCTCCCGCAGGTGCGCGGGCGAGGACGTGCCCGGGATCAGCAGGATGTTCGGCGACCGCTGGAGCAGCCACGCGAGCGCGACCTGCATCGGCGTCGCGTCGACCCGGCGGGCACAGTCGTCGAGCACGCCGGACTGCAGCGGCGTGAACCCGCCGAGCGGGAAGTACGGCACGAACGGGATGTTGATGGCCGCGAGGGCGTCGAGGAGCCCGTCGTTGGCGCGGTTCGCGACGTTGTACTCGTTCTGCACGCAGACGACCGGCGCGATGGCGCGCGCTTCCTTGACCTGCTCCGCCGACACGTGGCTCAGGCCGAGGTGCCGGATCAGGCCCTGCTGCTGAAGCTCGGCGAGCACCTCGAACGGCTCCGTGATCGAGACCGGGATCGGGAAGACGCCGTGCTCCCCCGCGAGCCGCAGGTTGACCACGTCGAGGACGTCGAGGCCGAGGTTGCGCAGGTTGTCGTGGACCGCGGAGGTCAGCTCCTCGCGCGAGAGCGCCGACGGCCAGCCCTTGTCCGGAGACCGCCTCGCGCCGACCTTCGTGACGATGTGCAGCTCGTCCGGATACGGATGCAGGGCCTCGCGGATCAGCTCGTTGGTCGTGTGCGGACCGTAGAAGTCGCTCGTGTCGATGTGGGTCACGCCCAGCTCGACCGCCTCGCGGAGGACCGCGATCGCGGCGTCGCGGTCGCTCGGCGGACCCCAGATGCCGGGGCCGGACAGCCGCATGGCGCCGTAGCCCATCCGGCTCACGGTGAGATCGCCGAGGGTGTGGGTGCCGCCTGGGCTCATGATCGCTCCTTGTGCAAGTGGGTTCCGCTCACCTTAGGCAGGTTGTCCCCGACCGGCGCGTGCGGGAAGGGAGCAAGGGACCTTTGCTACCACTCGGGGCGCTGACCTGTGCGAACAGCCAGGCCGACCAGCTGGTTCGCCAGCCCCTCGGTCAACCCGTCGACGAACATCGCGTGGCCGGTGGGCGCTCCGCGCTCGGCCAGGACCGTCGCCACGGCCTCTCCTGGGTTCGCGTAGGGCCACAGTCCAGCGACGAGGATGAAGACGGCCTTCGCGAAGTAGCCTGCCGCTTCGCCGTCCAACGCGACTTGAGTGCGGACGATGTCGGCGAGCCGTTCGGTCCGTTCGCCGGCCCGCGTCTTGAACGTCCGCGCGGTCTCGACGGAGATGTTGCGTTCCAGCACGGCGGCCATCGTGCTGATCAGCTCGCAGAGCAGGCGCTGCCGCGAGATCGACGTCGCGATGACGGTGGCGACCCGCTCGTAGCCGGGGCCGTCGAGGGCGCTCAGCTCGCCTTCGAGTTCGTCGAGCCACGAGACCCAGACCGAGTCCAAGACCTCGAGGAAAATCGCCTCCCGGCTGTCGAAGTACCGCAGCACGTTCGACTTCGCCAGGCCCACCCGATCGCTCAGTTCCCGCAGGCTGATCCGGGAGACGGGCCGCTCGGCCAGGAGTTCGCGCGCCACGCCGAGGATCGCCGCGCGCCGGGCCTCGACCTGTTCCGGCCGCCGTGCGCGCTGGAAGTCGGGTGCCACGCGGCGCACGGTACCAGACCACCCGGCTGTTATTCGGCGTTCGCGGACCTCCGCGCCTGCACCCGCTTGTAGCTCCAGATCAGCAACGCGAACAGGATGAGCCCGGAAAGGATCAAGCTCGACCCGGTGCTCCAGCCCGCGAGGGGCAGCCCCGGCACCAGGCCCCAGACGATCCCGGCGGCCAGCAGCCCCAGCCCCGCCAGCACCGAACCGGCGATGCGCAGCGGGGACGAAACGCTGTCCTCGGCCGCCTTCATCGCCCTGTCGCGGATCGGATCGACGTACTTCTCCACCGCGGGGAACTCCGAGGCCAGCACGAGCAGACCCGCGAGCACCAGCAGCAACCCTGGCCCGGGCAGCACGAGCAGAGCGATACCGACCGCCAGCAGGATGATGCCCGCGATCAGGATGAGGGCCTGCTTCACGGGTTTTCCGATGCCCACCGTCGTCTCCTCGCCGTCGTCCCTTTCCGTCGATTGTGCCGGTCGGGACGGGAAGGCGCTGGTCATGACGGTCTGTTTCGGAGGAGACCGTTCGTCGGGGTGATGAACTGATCGACCGAAGGAGGACCGATGCGCTACATGTTGCTGATCTGCGGGACGCCGTTCCCCGGCGCGGACGACTGCGAAGACCCGCTGGACGCGCGGACCCAGGAATGGGTCGACGAGATGACCGCTCGCGGAGTGCGGCTGTCCGGCAGCAGGCTCCGGTCGGCGGCCACCGCGACCACCGTGCGCCACCGCGACGGCGAACTGCTCGTCTCGGACGGGCCGTTCGCGGAGACGAAGGAACAGATCCTCGGTTACGACCTGATCGAATGCGCCGATCTCGACGAGGCGATCGAGGTCGTGGCGAAGCATCCGGTCGCGAAGTTCGCGACCATCGAGATCCGGCCGGTCTGGCCGACCCCCTGAACGCGCCTCGTGACGTAGTCGGCGGGTGTGAATGTCACCACGAGTGAGGGGTGTGTGGATATGGGGACATTCAACGTCCCTATCTCCACACACCCCGTCGTGACAGGACCGGTCGCGGAGGGACTGTGTGGATTTCTGGTCATCCAACGCCCCAAAATCCACACAGTCGAACCCTGAACGCGCCCCGTGAGAGCAAAGGTCCCTTGCTCACCCACCGGCCAGCAGCTGCTCGAACGGCACGAACCCGCTCTCCGGAGCCCCGGCCGGCGAATCCGAAGACAGCCGCGAAGCGAGCTCCCGCCCGGCCCGCGACGCCCGCTTGTCGAGGTCGCCCGGAGACGCCCAGTCCGACGAAGCCGCGTACACCGCCGTCGCGACAGGCTCGGCGCGAAGGTAGGCGAAGAGCGGACGCAGCGCGAAGTCGAGCACCAGCGAGTGCCGTTCGGTCCCGCCGGTGGCACCGATCAGCACCGGCTTCCCGTCGAGCGCCTTGTGGTCCAGCACGTCGAAGAACGACTTGAACAGCCCGCTGTACGACGCGGTGAACACCGGTGTCACGGCGATCAGGGCGTCCGCGGTGGTCACCGTGTCGATGGCCGTCCGCAGGGCCGGGGAAGGAAACCCGGTCAGCATGTTCTTCGTGACGTCGACGGCCAGATCGCGGAGTTCGATCACCTCGATCTTCACGTCCGGCAGCGCGCCGGAAACCGCAGCGGCGAGTTTGTCGGCGAGCAGCCGCGTCGAGGACGGCTGACTCAACCCCGCGGTGACGACAGCGATCGTGGTCATGCCAGGACCTCCAGACGAGAAGCGTGCGTAGGGGCCTCGGGCACGTGTGCCGGCCGAAGCGAGTCGAGTTCCTTGCGCAGCACCGGGATCACGTGCTCGCCCAGGAGGTCGAGCTGTTCCAGCACGGTCTTCAGCGGCAAGCCGGCGTGGTCCATCAGGAACAGCTGACGCTGGTAGTCGCCGAAGTGCTCACGGAAGCTCAGGGTCTTGTCGATCACCTCTTGCGGGCTGCCGACGGTCAGCGGCGTCTGCTCGGTGAACTCCTCCAGCGACGGCCCGTGCCCGTACACCGGCGCGTTGTCGAAGTACGGCCGGAACTCCCGCACCGCGTCCTGCGACTTGGGCCGCAGGAACACCTGTCCGCCCAGTCCGACGATGGCCTGGTCCGCCTTGCCGTGCCCGTAGTGCTCGTACCGCTCCCGGTAAAGGTTGATCAGCGCCTGGAAGTGCTCCTTCGGCCAGAAGATGTGGTTCGCGAAGAACCCGTCGCCGTAATAGGCGGCCTGTTCCGCGATCTCCGGGCTCCGGATCGAGCCGTGCCAGACGAACGGCGGGACACCGTCCAGCGGACGCGGGGTCGAGGTGAACTCCTGCAGCGGCGTCCGGAACTTCCCGGACCAGCTGACCACGTCCTCGCGCCACAACCGGTGCAGCAGGTGGTAGTTCTCGATGGCCAGCGGGATCCCCTGCCGGATGTCCTGCCCGAACCACGGGTACACCGGGCCGGTGTTGCCGCGCCCCATCATCAGGTCGACGCGGCCGTCGGCGAGGTGCTGCAGCATCGCGAAGTCCTCGGCGATCTTCACCGGGTCGTTCGTGGTGATCAGCGTGGTCGAGGTGGAAAGGATGATCTTCGACGTCTGCGCGGCGATGTAGCCGAGCATCGTCGTCGGCGACGAAGGCACGAAGGGCGGGTTGTGGTGCTCGCCGGTCGCGAAGACGTCGAGGCCGACCTCTTCGGCCTTGAGCGCGATCCGCACCATCGCCTTGATCCGCTCGTACTCGCTGGGCGCCTCCCCGGTGGTCGGGTCGGTCGTCACATCGCCCACCGTGAAGATTCCGAACTGCATGACCTGCTCCCTAGGCCGGGGTTACGTTGCTTGAGCGTTCAACTTCACGCACGCGAGAAGTATTCCAGACCATCGACGCGGGCTGAAAGGGTGACTTGATCGGCCCGGAAAGTGACCGCCCCCACACTCGAATCCATGTGGCTCACCTCCCTGCTTGTGACAACGTTGACATTCGCTCTCACGCCGGCCACCACTCCCGAACCCACCGTCCAGGCGACGATCTGCGCCAAGTACTGCGACAGCCGCGACCCCGCTTTGGCCGTCGGCGAAAGAAGACCCGGCACGGCCTCCGTCTGGGGTCGCGCCATCACGTTGCACCTCTCAGACGGCGACAACATGGGCTGGGGCAGCATCGCGAACGGCGACCCCGGCGACGAAGTCTGGCTCGACCGCTCCTTCGACGGCGGCCGCACCTGGGCGGCCGACAGCCGGATCGGCGACACGAAGATCCCCGACGGCCAACGCGGCTGGCGCACCCTGATGTTCAACGTCGACGACCCCGCCACCCACCGCTTCGGCGCCCTGCGCGCCTGCGGGAAGGCGGGCAACCGGCCGGAAATCGCGTGCACGCCGTGGTTCCGCACCACGGTCGCCGCCAAGGACCGCGCCGAAGCCGCGGCCACCGCGCTCATGCAGTTCTACGACAACGGCACCGGACTCTGGCCGACCACGGGCTGGTGGAACTCGGCGAACGCGCTCACCGCGATCCTCGACTACAGCACGCGAACCGGTTCGCAGAACTACCGCTACGCCATCGGAAACACGTTCGACCGCAACCGCGGCGACAACTTCACGAACGAATACATCGACGACACCGGCTGGTGGGCGCTCGCCTGGATCCGCGCCTACGACCTCACGAAGGACCGCCGCTACCTCGACACCGCCGTCATCGCGGCGGACTACATGTATTCCTACCGCGACGGGACCTGCGGCGGCGGACTCTGGTGGTCGACGGCGAAGACGTACAAGAACGCCGTCACCAACGAGTTGTACGTCAAGGTGGCCGCGTCACTGCACAACCGGATCCCCGGCGACACACGTCAGCTCGCGCGGGCACGCGAGGTCTGGGACTGGTTCCGCGCGAGCGGCATGATCAACGGAAGCGCCCTGATCAACGACGGCCTGAACGCCTCCTGCGCCAACAACGGCCAGGCCGTCTGGAGTTACAACCAGGGCATCGTCCTCGGCGCGCTGGTCGAACTTCAGCGCGCGACCGGTGACGCCGCCCTGCTCACCACGGCCCGGCGGCTCGCGGACGCCTCCACCACGACGTCGCTCCTGCACTCGAACGGGATCCTGCGCGATCCGTGCGAGTCCGGCGACTGCGGCGCCGACGGGCCGTCGTTCAAGGGCGCGTACGCCAGGGGGCTCGGCGAGCTCGACCGGGCGCTGGCGGGCAGGCCGTACCGTGCTTACCTGACGCGCCAAGCGAACTCGACGATCGCGAACAACCGCACGTCGCTCGATCAGCACGGCCTGCGCTGGGCGGGACCGGTCGACAAGGTCGACGCCGCCCGTCAGCACAGCGCGCTGGAGGTCCTCACCGCAGCTCTCTGAGAACCGGATCCGGGACGTGCAGCCAGGCGCGGACCTCGGTCTCCTTCTCGTGCACGAGCACCTGCCGGTAGCTCATCGTGTCGAGACCGGGGCCGCCCTGGTCCTGGACGTCCTCGTGGAACCGGTCCGACACGAGCACCACCACGGGCGACTCGTCCGGCGCTTCGGCGAGCGCGTCCCGCAGCACGCGCGAGTCCAGCAGCCGGGCGAGCAGCACCTTCGGCCGCCCCGTCACGCCGTACTCGTCGAGTGCGATCTCGCCGGCGTGGATCGCCACCCGGACCCGGATCCGCAGCGCCTGCTCGGTGACGACGTTGTACCGGGCCAGTTCCGCGGTCAGCCGTGAGAGCAACGGGTACACCAGGCGGAACTTCGGGAAATGCGGCGGGACCACGACGATCATGCCGTCCCCGGTGTCGCGCTTCAGGCACGCCTCCCAGGCGATCCCGCTGGCTTCGAAGGCGGTGGAGAGAACGCCGAAGAGCATCCGCCGGACCTGGACGAAGATCTCGCTGCTGCGGCCGACCTGGCCGAACCCGGAGATGTCGATCGAGAACAGCCCGCAGTGCATGCCGGACTCGACCCACGCCGCCGGCGGCGGGTAGAGGATCTTCGTCCGCAACCGCGCGAGGTGGACACAGGTCGCGGTGACGAACAGGATCGTGCCGAAGAGCCAGGCGAACGACAGCATCGCCTCCGACTCGCCCTCCGCCGCCGCCCGCTCCAGCAGGAAGGTCATCGCGACGGCGATGCCGCCGTAACCCAGCACGAACAGCCAGAGGATCCCTCGCCGAAGCCGGATCGCGGCGTGCGCGACCGGTATCGGCGCGAGCATCCCGAACGACCCGATGACCACCACGAAATACCAGAGACTCACGACGCGTTGTGCGGTCGAGACGCGTGTGGGACCGGTTCCGACGGCCACCTTGTTCCCCCCGTCACCCTGTGACACCGGAAACGATAACGCCTCATCCGAGCCTTGAGGAAGTCGCTTTCCCCAGCCGTGACCCGCCCATCGGGACAGGGTGATGCGCCACACGCGGGGCTCGGGAGAACGAAGCTGTCGGAGGGGACGGATATCCTCCAGTACGGTGTCGCGTTGAACACCACCTCCACGAGCTAGTTCGCGAGCCACGACTCCAGGAGAAGTACCCAGTGACTGCTGAGACCCTGTACGGGGCCGACGACCTGACGCATCTCGAGGGTCTGGAAGCGGTCCGCAAGCGCCCCGGTATGTACATCGGCTCCACCGACAGCCGCGGCATCAACCACCTGTTCTCCGAGGTCGTGGACAACTCGACCGACGAGGGCGTGGCGGGTCACGCCACGAAGATCGTGGTCACCCTGCACGCCGACGGCAGCGTCCAGGTCGACGACGACGGCCGCGGCATCCCCACCGGAACGCACGCCAAATCCGGTTTGTCCGGTGTCGAGCTGGTGCTGACCAGGCTGCACGCGGGCGGCAAGTTCGGCGGTTCGGGCTACAAGACCTCCGGCGGTCTGCACGGTGTCGGCGCCTCGGCGGTGAACGCGCTGTCGCACCGCTTCGACGTCACGGTGAAGCAGAGCGGCAAGGTCCACCAGATGTCGTTCGCGCACGGCGTCCCCGGCGTGTTCGACGGGCCCGGCCCGAAGGCCAAGTTCACCCGCAAGTCCGGGCTGAACGTCACCGGCAAGATGAAGCGCGGCGAGCGCTCCGGCACGTCGATCCGCTACTGGTACGACTCGCGCTACTTCGAGAGCGGCGCCGCGCTCGACGTCGAGGGTGTCCGCGCGAAGATGCGCAACACCGCGTTCCTGGTCCCCGGCGTCACGTACGTGCTGCGCACCGCCGTCGACGACTCGATCAGCGAAGAGACCTTCCACTTCCCCAACGGCCTCGCCGACATGGTCGACTTCCTCGCCCCGGACAGCGAGAAACCCGTCTGCGGCACGCTGATCATCAACGGCGAAGGCACGTACAAGGAGAACGCGGCCGACGCCAGCGGTGTCATGCAGTCCAATGTGGTGCGTCACGCCGAGGTCGAGGTCGCGCTGCGCTGGGGCACCGGCTACGAGCGCACGGTGGAGTGCTTCACCAACACCATCCGCAACGTGCACGGCGGCACCCATCGCCGCGGTTTCGACCGCGCGGTGCTGAAAGCCTTGCAGGACGCCATTTCCAAAACCCGCGGGCTGCTCAAGCCCAAGGAGGACATGCCGACCGTCGAGGACGTGCTCGAAGGGATGACGGCGGTCGTCCACGTCCGGCTGCCGGAGCCGCAGTTCACCTCGCAGACCAAGGACGAGCTGTCCACCGCCGGCATCACCCGCGTCATCCAGGGCATCGTCGACAAGCACATCCGCTCCTGGACCGAAGAGCGCAAGACCAAGTCCGAGGCGAAGATCGTGCTGCAGAAGGTGGTCGACGCGGCACGCGTCCGGCTCACCCAGAAGCAGCAGAAGGACGCGGCCCGGCGCAAGACCGCGCTCGAAGGCGCGGCGATGCCGCCGAAGCTGGTCGACTGCCGCACCACCGGCGTCTCCCGCAGTGAGCTGTTCCTCGTCGAGGGTGACAGCGCCCTCGGTTCGGCGCGGATGGCGCGCGTTTCGGAGTACCAGGCGCTGCTTCCCTTGCGCGGCAAGATCCTCAACGTCCAGAAGGCGTCGCTCGGCGACACCTTGAAGAACGCCGAGATCGCCTCCATCGTGCAGGTGCTCGGCGCGGGCAGCGGGCGCACGTTCGATCTGTCGACCATGCGCTACGGCCGGGTGATCCTGATGGCCGACGCGGACGTCGACGGTTCGCATATCCGCACGCTGCTGATCACGCTGTTCGCCAAGTACATGCGGCCGGTCATCGAGGACGGCAGGCTCTACGCCGCGATGCCGCCGCTGCACAAACTGGTCACCAAGGGCCGCAACCCGGAAACCCACTTCACCTTCACCCAGAAGGAGATGGAGACCAAGTTCGCGGAGCTGGAACGCGCCGGCAAGCAGATCGTCACACCGGTGCCGCGGTTCAAGGGGCTCGGCGAGATGGACGCCGACGAACTGTGGGACACCACGATGAACCCGGCCACCCGCTCGGTCCGCCGCATCACCCTCGACGACGTCGAAGCCGCGGAGAACGCGCTCGAACTGTTGATGGGCGAGAAGGTCGAGCCGCGCCGCAACTGGCTGGTCGAATCCTCCGACCGGGTCGACCGCGAAGCCATCGACGCCTGATTTCGTTGCTATTCAAGGAGCTTTGAGCAATGGCACGCCGTAAGGGCACCACGACCAAGGTCGACCCGTCAGCGTTCGACAAACCAGGCGCGAACGTCTTCGACAACTCGCTGAAGACGGAGATCGAGGATTCGTACCTGGAGTACGCGTATTCGGTCATCCACTCGCGGGCGCTCCCGGACGCGCGGGACGGGCTGAAGCCGGTGCACCGCCGGATCATGTACTCGATGAACGAGAACGGCTACCGGCCGACGCACGCGTACGTGAAGTCGTCCCGCGTGGTCGGCGACGTGATGGGCAAGTACCACCCGCACGGCGACACGGCGATCTACGACGCCATGGTCCGGCTCGCGCAGGACTTCTCGCTCAACGTCCCGCTGGTCGACGGGCACGGCAACTTCGGCTCCCCCGACGACGGCCCGGCCGCCTCGCGGTACACCGAGGCGCGGCTCTCCCCCGAGGCGATGTTGCTGGTCGGTGAGCTCGGTGAGGACACCGTCGACTTCCGGCCGAACTACGACGGCTCGCTCGAAGAGCCGTCCGTGCTGCCCGCGGCGTTCCCGAACCTGCTGGTCAACGGCACTTCCGGGATCGCGGTCGGGATGGCGACCAACATGATCCCGCACAACCTGTCCGAGGTCATCGGCGCGGCGCGGTGGCTGATCAACCACCCGAACGCCACGCTGGACAAGCTGATGGAGTACGTCCCGGGTCCCGACCTGCCGACCGGCGGTTCGCTGCTGGGGCTGGACGAGGTCCGCCGCGCGTACGAGACCGGCCGCGGGGTGGTGCGCATGCGCGCCAGCGCCGAGACCGGGCCACTGGAGGGCAGCCGCGGCCGTCAGGCCATCACCATCACCGAACTGCCGTACGGCGTCGGCCCGGAGAAGGTGATCGAGAAGATCACCGACGAGGTCAACAAGTCCAAGCGGCTCACCGGCATCGCCGACGTCAAGGACCTCACCGACCGCGAGAACGGCACGCGGCTGGTCATCGAATGCAAGGTCGGCGTGAACCCGCAGGCGCTGCTGGCGGATCTGTACCGGCTCACGCCGCTGGAGCAGTCGTTCGGCATCAACAACCTGGTGCTGGTGGACGGGCAGCCGCAGACGCTGGGGCTCAAGGCGCTGCTGGAGGTCTTCCTCAGCCACCGCTACGAGGTCGTCACCCGCCGCACCCGCTTCCGGCGCCGCAAACGCGAAGAGCGGCTGCACCTGGTCGACGGTCTGCTGATCGCCCTGCTCAACATCGACAAGGTGATCAAGCTGATCCGCGAGAGCGAGAACGCCGCGGCCGCGAAGGACGGCCTGATGAAGCGGTTCAAGCTCTCGGAGATCCAGGCGACCTACATCCTGGACACCCCGCTGCGGCGGCTCACGAAGTACGACCGGATCGAGCTCGAATCCGAGCAGGACAAGCTGCGCGAGGAGATCGCCGAGCTGTCGAAGATCCTCGACGACGAGTCGGTGCTGAAGAAGGTCGTCTCGGCCGAACTGGCCAAGATCGCCAAGGACCACCCGACCGAGCGCCGCACCGCGCTGATCGACGGCGACCTCAAGGAGGTCCTCGCCGCGTCGAAGCCGTCGGGTCCGCTGGAGGTCGCCGACGATCCGTGTCAGGTGATCCTGTCGGCCACCGGGCTGGTCGCGCGGACGGCCGCGGAATCGGAGGAGGCGTCGGAAGTGCGGCGCCGCAACGGCCGCGTCAAACACGACTCGGTGGCCGCGGTGGTCCATTCGACCGCCCGCGGGCAGGTGCTGCTGGTGACCAACCGCGGCCGCGCGTTCAAGACCGACGTGCTGCCGCTGCCGGTGCTGCCCGAGCAAGCGGGCACGGTGTCGCTTCGCGGCGGGATGGCCGCGAAGGAACTGGTGCCGTTGGAGAAGGGCGAGCGCGTCATCGGCCTGGCCCCGCTCGGCGAACAGGCCGCCGGCTCCCCCGGCCTCGCGCTCGGCACGAAGCACGGTGTCGTGAAGGTGTGCGCGCCGGAATGGCCGGTCCGTTCCGACGAGTTCGACGTGATCAGCCTGAAGGACGGCGATGAGGTCGTCGGCGCCACCTGGCTCACCGACGGCAACGAGACGCTGGCGTTCCTGTCGTCCGAAGCGTCACTGCTGCGCTACGCCGCTTCGCTCGTGCGGCCGCAAGGTCTCAAGGGCGGTGGCATGGCGGGCATCGCCGTGCGCGGCGAGGCGGAAGTGGTCTTCTTCGGCGCGATCCGCACCGATGACGCCGAACACGGCGAGCCGATGGTCGTCACCGCGACCGGCGCGAGCGTGAAAGTGACCCCGTTCAGCGAGTACCCGGCCAAGGGCCGCGCGACCGGCGGCGTCCGGGCGCAGCGGTTCCTCAAGGGCGAAACGCGGCTGATCGTCGGCTGGATCGGCCCGCGCCCCGCCGGTGCCGCCCGCAACGGCGACCCGGTGGAACTCCCCGAAGTCGACCTCCGCCGCGACGGCTCCGGCCACGCCCACCCCGGCCCGGAGGTCGTCGGTCACCTGATCGAACGCGATTGACCCCGCACTCACGTTATCGGGCGCGGAACTCGCGTGTTTGGAGCCGGAACGCCCCCAAACACGCGAGTTCCGACCTCCATCACGCGAGTTCCGCCTCCAATCACGCGTGTCGTCCGTCTGATCACGCGTGTCGTCCGCCCGATCACGCGAGTCGTCCGTCGGGGAGCCGGACCCCTGCGTGGTAGCAAAGGTCCCTTGCTCCCTCAGCGACCCAGCAGGCCCTTCGCGATATGCGTCACCTGGATCTCGTTGCTCCCCGCGTAGATCATCAGCGACTTCGCATCGCGCGCCAGCTGCTCCACCCGGTACTCCGCCATGTACCCGTTGCCGCCGAACAGCTGCACGGCCTCCATCGCGACCTCGGTGGCCGCCTCCGACGAGTACAGCTTCATCGCCGAAGCTTCGGCCAGCGTCGGCATCTTGCCCGCGCGCAGGGTCTCGACCAGCTGGAAGACCATGTTCTGCACGTTGATCCGCGCGACCTCCATCTTCGCCAGCTTCAGCTGGATCAGCTGGAACCGCCCGATCTCCTGGCCCCACAGCTTCCGGTTCTTCGCGTAGTCCACGCACAGCCGATGGCATTCGTTGATGATCCCGAGCGCCAGCGCCGCGACCCCGATCCGCTCGACGGCGAACCCGGACTTCACCTCGGCCTTGCTGTCGCCGTCGCGGCCGGTCTCGGACTCGCCGAGCAGCCTGTCCCGCCCGAGCCGGACGTCGCTGAAGAACAGCTCGCCGGTCGGCGACGACATCATGCCCATCTTCTTGAACGGTTTGCCCTGCGTGAGCCCGGGCATGCCCTTGTCGAGCACGAACGTCAGCACCTTGCGGTCCCGGACCTCCGAGCCGTCGTCCAGCTTGGCGTACACGATGATCGTGTCGGCGTAGGGCCCATTGGTGATGAACGTCTTCTGTCCATTGAGGACGTACTCGTCACCGTCGCGCCGCACCGACGTCTTCATGCCACCGAAAGCGTCCGAACCGGAGTCGGGTTCGGTGATCGCCCAAGCCCCGACCTTCTCGAACGTCGCCAGCCCGGGCAGCCAACGTTCCTTCTGCGCTTGTGTGCCCTTCGTCAGGATCGTCTGCGCGGTCAGCCCGATGCTCACGCCGAGCGAAGCGACGATGCCGAGGCTGACCCCGGCCAGCTCGCTCACCGCGATGAGCGCCATCGCCTCCTGCCCGCCGAACGCCAAACCGCCGCCGGACCCGCGCTTCCCAGACAGCAGTTTCGACACCGATTCCCGCGCGAGCGCGTCGATGCCGAAGGACGCGAACATCTTCCGGATGATGTCGTACGGCGGCAGCGTGCCGCTTTCCAGCGCGTCGAGGTGCGGCCGGATCTCCTTGTCCACGAATTCCCGGATCGCGTCCCTGATCAGCAGTTCGGTCTCGGACCACTCGATCACGGGAGCCTCGCGGCGATGTCGTCGATCTCCCAGGCGGCCTCGGTCTCGATCACCTTGACGTCGTGCCAGCCCGCGAGTTCGGAGATCGCGCCGCCCTGCACCGCGAACACCTTGCCGGTGAGCGGGCATTTCTCGGTCGCGAGGTAGGCCACCAGCGGCGAGATGTTCGCCGGGGAGAACGCGTCGAACTCCCCCTCTTCCACCTCCTGGGCGAAGATCGCGCCCATTCCCGGCGTCGCCAGGGTGAGCCGCGTGCGCGCGATCGGCGCGATCGCGTTGACCCGCACGCCGTAGCGTTCCAGCTCCTCGGCGGCGACCAGCGTCAGCGCGGCAATGCCCGCCTTCGCCGCGCCGTAGTTCGCCTGTCCCGCGTTCGGCAGCGTGGTCCCGGACGCCGAGGCGGTGTTGATCACCGAGCCCGCCACCTGCTCGCCCGCCTTGCTCGCGGTCTTCCAGTACGCGGCCGCGTGCCGCAGCACCGCCGCGTGCCCCTTCAGATGCACGGCGATCACGGAATCCCATTGGGACTCCTCAAGGCCGGCGATGAACGCGTCGCGCAGGATGCCGGCGTTGTTCACGACGACGTCGAGCTTGCCGAATTCGTCCACCGCCTGCGTCACCAGCTCGGCGGCGCCCGCCCAGTCGGCGACGTTGGCCGTGTTCGCCACCGCCTTCCCACCCGCCGCGCGGATCTCGTCGACGACCTCCTGCGCGGGCCCGGCGTCGCTGCCGCTGCCGTCGTTCGCCCCGCCGAGGTCGTTGACCACGACGCTCGCGCCCTCCCGCGCGAACAGCAGCGCGTGCTCGCGGCCGATCCCGCGCCCGGCGCCGGTGATGACGGCGACGCGTCCGTCGAGTGCTCCCATGGCTTTGCTCCTACTCCGCGAATTCCGCGAGACCGTCTTTGATCACGACGGTTTCGCCGACGGTGGTTTCGAACGCGTAGCTCCCGGCGCCCGCGCGCCAGATCCGCGTCGTCAGGTCCTGGCCGGGCAGCACCGGCTTGGCGAACCGGACGGCGAACCGCTTCAGTCTGTCCACATCGGACCCGGCGACCTCGGTCAGCAGCGCCCACGAAGTGAACGCCATCGTGCACAGGCCGTGCGCGATGATCCCCGGCAGTCCCGAATCCTTCGCGACCTCTTCGTCGAGATGGATCGGCATCGGGTCGCCGGCGGCGGGCGCGTACCGATACGTCTGGTCGTCGTCGACGTGCTGATTCACCTTCGCCACCGGCGCCTGCGCACGAAGGCCTTCGTCGAACTTGTGGTCCGGTCCGAGTTCGCCGCGGGTCTCCCCGGTGTCGAACCCGCGCACGAACAGCGTCACGTACTGCTCGTTGACCAGGTCGCCGTCGTCGGTCCGGCATTCGAGGTGGATGGTGCCGCGGGTGCCGTTCGGCAGGCCCTCGTAACCGGTCATCCGCGCCCGCGACACGAGCTTGTCGCCGGGGCGGATCGGCCGGTGGAACCGGAACTCCTGTTCCCCGTGCACGATCCGGCCGAACAAGCCGACCGGGACGACTTCGAGCGCGGGTTCCATCAGCGACTCGAACACCGGCACGATCGCGAACACGGGGCTCGCGACGTCACCGGCGAGGTGCGCCGGGATCGGGTCGTTGGTGGCCTTCGCGTACTCGATCAGTCGCTCGCGCGTGACCTCGAACCGCGACTCGTCGGTCCATTTGCCGAGCCCACCGGGGTCGAACCGCTCGGTCACGAGACCAGCGCCTTGAAGTTCTCGAGGGAGGCGTCGAGGTTCTTCTTGCCGTCCTTCTCGACGGCCTTGCCGAGCGCGCCGACGATCATCTGACCGGCGAATTCCGCGTCGATGCTGGCGAGCGAACCGTCTCCGGACGCCTCCACCGACAGCTCGAACTTGACCTTCACCCCGGCCATCCCGGTGCCGGAGATCGCCAGCTTCGACGGCGCCTCGAACTCGTCGACGGTCCAGGTGATCGTGTTCGGCATCCCGAGCATCGTGACGACCTCGGAAGCCTGTGCGCCCTTGGAGAATTCGGCCGGGACCTCGCCCTTCCACTTGGTGTGGATGGTCAGCCACTTCTCGAAGTTGTTGGGGTTGGAGAACTCCGCCCACACCTTGTCGGGAGCGGCGGGGAGTTCGACGGAGGCACTGATCTTGCCCATGGTTCTTCCTTTCGGGATCAGCGCTCGGCGCGCTGGTAGGCGGTGACGACGGCGGCGCCGCCGAGTCCGATGTTGTGCTGCAGCGCGGCCTGGACGCCGTCGACCTGGCGTTTGTCGGCGGTCCCGCGCAGCTGCCAGGTCAATTCGGCGCACTGCGCGAGGCCGGTGGCGCCGAGCGGATGTCCCTTGGAGATCAGCCCGCCGGACGGGTTGACGACCCACTTCCCGCCGTAGGTGGTGTCTCCGGAGTCGACGAGCTTCCCGGCCTCCCCTTCGGCGCAGAGTCCGAGCGCTTCGTAGAGCAGGAGTTCGTTGGCGGAGAAGCAATCGTGCAGCTCGATGACCTGGAAGTCCTCCGCGCCGAGCCCGGCCTGGTCGTACACCTGGCGCGCGGCCTGGACGTTCATGTCGTAGCCGATGATGTTCTTCGCGGTTCCGTCGAAGGTGCTGGCGAAGTCGGTGGTCATCGCCTGCCCGACGATCTCCACGGCCTGCCCGGCCAGCCCATGCGAGTCCACAAAGGACTCACTGGCGAGGATCGCCGCGCCGGAACCGTCCGAGGTCGGCGAGCACTGGAGCTTCGTGAGCGGGTCGTAGATCATCCGCGAGTCGAGGATGTCCTGCAGCGAATAGCTTTCCTGGAACTGAGCGTACGGATTGTTCACCGAATGCCGGTGGTTCTTCTCGCCGATCTTGGCGAAGTGCTCGGCGGTGGTGCCGTAGGTCTTCATATGCTCGCGGCCTGCCGCGCCGAACATCCACGGCGCGGGCGGGAAGAGCACCTCGGAGATCTCGGCGAGCGCCTGGATATGCCTGCCCATCGGCTGCTCGCGGTCGTCGTAGGTCGAGCCGAGCGATCCGGGCTGCATCTTCTCGAAGCCGAGCGCGAGCGCGCAGTCCGCACGGCCGCCCCGGATCGCCTCCGCGGCCAGGTACAGCGCGGTCGACCCGGTCGAGCAGTTGTTGTTGACGTTGACGACCGGGATCCCGGTCATGCCGAGTTCGTAGACCGCGCGCTGCCCCGAGGTCGACTCGCCGTAGACGTAGCCGACGTAGGCCTGTCGCACCTCGTCGAAGGAGATCCCGGCGTCGGCGAGCGCCTTGGTCCCGGATTCCTTGGCCATCTGCGGGTAGTCCCAGCCCTCGCGGCGGCCGGGTTTCTCGAACTTCGTCATGCCCACGCCGACGACGTACACCTTGTTGGCCACCACGACGCTCCTTGTCGTTGCCGGGTCGCTGCTGCCACTGAAGATACAGACAGGTCTGTATTTATCAACCCCTTACATACAGGTCTGAACGGATGTTACTTACGGCACGTTGCGTGTCAGGTGACGCAGACGGGCGAGCCGCGCCCCCGTTAAACAGGGAGAACACGACTCACAGGGGGTTAACGATGAAACGGACGAGCATGGTCTTGGCGGCTACTGTCGCCGCCGGACTGGTGTCGGCGGGCACGGCGTCGGCGAGCGGCTGGACGATGAGCTACCTACGCCCGCCGGGTGGAGACGCCATCCGGGTGGTGGCCACCGACGGGGCCGGAAGCTACGCGGGGCACTCCGACCGTGGACTGCTCACCTGGTCGGGCTGGAGGGTGCGCAACCACGGCTTCCCGGCGGGCTACGGCTCGGTCGAAGCCGTGGACGAGAACACGTCGAAGGCGATTCTCGCGAACGGGTCCGCGATCTCGACGGGGACCAAACGCTCGTTCGTCCACCAGGACGGCGGGTTCCAGCTCCTGGAGACGGTCCCGGGATATGCCCAGACGGTCGTCACCGGGATGAACAACCGCGGCGACATCGTCGGCCGCGTGTACAACGATCCTCGTTATGGCTCGTGGGCGGCGTTCTGGCCGGCTGGCGACCGTGCGCACCCGGTCCTCCTGGACTCCCCGCCGCTGCTCAGCCCGGTGGACGTCGACCACGACGGCACCATCCTGATGCAGGAACAGTTCGGCGGCGTCTGGCTCTGGAAGGACGGTGCGGCACAGCAACTCGTCCTTCCCGAGGGCGTCCGCGAAGCACGCGCCATCGCGATCCGGGACGGCAAGGTGCTGGCCGACCTCCAAGGGGGGCAACGGCTTTGGACGGCCCCTGACACCTCCATCCCGGTGCCCGAGACCATGACGGTGACCGCGCTCAACGGGTCAGGACTCCTCACCGGCTGCTTGCGGACCATGGGTACCGACACGATTCCCGCGGCGTGGACGCCGGGCGGCCCGGTCGAGACGCTTCCCGCGCCGTCCAGCGGGTGCGGGGCGATCGTGGGCGACAACGGGGAGATCATGGGAACTCTGCAGGACGACGACTACTACGACAAGCTCGTGGTGTGGCGCCGTGGCTAAAGTCGGGGCATGGATCCCGAAGAGCTTCGGCAGCGGTTCTCCCTGCTGACCACCGCGCATCTGACCGACGGCTGCGTGCGCGCCGGCGTTCAGGTCCGGTGCGCGCCCGCGGGCACGCACTCGGTCGTGCCCGGCGCCCGCGTGGCCGGGCGGGTCACTCCCGCCCGGCACGTCGGCAGCGTCGACGTCTTCCTGGAGGCGTACGAAATCGCGAACCCCGGCGACGTCCTCGTCGTCGACAACGGCGGCAGGCTCGACGAGAGCTGCGTCGGGGACCTCGCGGTCCTCGAAGCGGAGGCGGCCGGGCTGAGCGGTGTGGTGATCTGGGGGCTGCACCGCGACACGGCCGACATCAAGAAGATCGGGCTGCCGGTGTTCAGCCTCGGTTCGATCCCGACCGGCCCGCTCTCGGTCTCGGCCCGCCCGGACGGCGCACTCGAATCGGCCGTCGTCGGGGAATGGACGGTGACGCGGGACGACCTCGTGTTCGGGGACGAGGACGGCGTCCTGTTCGTCCCCGCCGACCGGGCGGACGAGGTCCTGGATCGCGCCGAAGGCATCCGCGACACCGAGCGGCGCCAGGCCGACCGGATCCGCGGCGGAGAGTCCCTTCGCGAACAGGTCCGCTTCGCCGACTTCCTCGCGGAGCGGGCGAAGTCGCCTTCGCTGACGTTCCGGCAGCATCTGCGGGCGGTCGGGGGCGCCATCGAGGAGTAGCAAGGGACCTTTGCTACCACCCGGCCCTGCACACCACGCGGGCCGTCCGTGAAGGCCTCCTTCACTACCTTCAGGGTAGGTAAGGAGGCCTTCACGGCACCGCGGGAGAGCAAGGGACCTTTGCTACCACCGAGCCCCCTGACCTGCGGAAAGAGAGCAGGCCCGGCTCATCCTCGCGCGGTTTGCCTTCCACCGAGCCACAGCAGACCGTCGACGACGAAGCGGTTCTGCACCTCGCTGCCGAAGGTCGACGAAAGCGGCTGGTTCGTCTCGTAGTTCATCTTGTTGTGCCCGAAGTTGGCGTAGAGCATCTTGTACTTGGCGTTGGTCCAGAGGATCGGGTAGTACCCGCTGTACCAGGACTGGTTCGGATCGGTCCCGAGCGGGAAGCTCACCGGGTCCACCGACGCGAGGATCCGGATGTCCGGGTTCTTGCGCAGGTCGCTGGTCCAGGCGTACCACTCGCTCACCGACGAGGTGAACGTCGCGGGCAGCCGCGTGGTCGAGGGATGCGGCCGGTTCTCCACCTTCAGCGTCGCCGTCGTCGGCCCCCAGGTGTTGGACTTGAACGCACCCGTGCCGAGGAACCTGTGATGGTACCAGTCCCAAGTGGACGGACTGGTGGTGAACGCGGCCACGTGGAAGCCGAAGAACGCGCCGCCCGCGTTCATGTAGCGCTCGAAGCCCGAGCGTTGCGAGGAGGTCTGCGGCAGGTCGTCCAGGAACAGCACGACCTGATACTGCGACGGCTGCAGCGAGCTCAGCCGGTTCCAGTCGTTGGTCGCGGTGTAGCTGAAGTTGTTCTGCGAAGCGGTTTTCGGGAACCACTGGTTGGCTTCCTTGACGAAGCTGATGTGCGCCGCGTCGTAGGTGCCGTTGTAGAACGCGAGCACCTTGAACGCGGGTGCCGCCTGTGCCGCCACCGGCGCCGACGCCAGCGCGAGACACGAAACGAACAGCAGAGCGAGCCGGACCACGAATTTCGTCATACCTCACCACCCATGCCGAGGACCTGTAAATTCATTGCTTGAATTAACACATGACACGACACCGGTGGTCTAGACCTGCGGGAAATACGGTTTCCGGTGACCGGTACCGGCCCGTATCGATAACCTGAAGATTATGGAACTGCGGGATATCGAGATCTTCCTGGCGCTGGCCGACGAGCTGCATTTCGGCCGCACCGCGGAGCGTCTGCACGTCTCGCAGGCGAGGGTGAGCCAGTCGATCAAGCAGGTGGAGCGCCGGATCGGGGTACCGCTGTTCGCCCGCACCAGCCGACGGGTCCGGCTCACGCCGATCGGCGAACGGCTGCGAGACGACCTCGGCCCCGCCTACCGCGCGCTGCACGAGGGCGTCGACCGCGCGATCGCGGCCGGCCGCGGGATCGGCGGCGTGCTGCGGCTGGGCTTCGAAGCACCCGGCGTCGCCGACTTGACCGAAGAGCTGCTCGACCGTTTCCGGCAGCGCTACCCGGACACCGAACTACTCATTCGCGAGGCTGATTTCGCCGACCCGTTCGCGATGCTGCGGTCGGGTGAGATCGACGTGCTGGTGACACTGCTTCCGGTCGACGAGCCCGATCTCATGACCGGACCGGCCGTGTACACCGAACCCATGGTGCTCGCAGTGTCGTCGAAACACCCTTTCGCGCGACGGAAGTCAGTCACCCTCGACGACCTCGCCCGCGACACCGTCCTTCGCGCGGCACATCCGCCGGAGCCGTACTGGATCGAAGAACCGCGACAGTGGCTGACGCCGGCCGGGCACCCCGTGACCCGGGGCGCCCCCTTCGCGACCTTTCAAGAGCTGCTCGCCGCGATAGCCACCGGTGCCGGTATCTGCCCGCTCGCCGCACACGCGCGGGAGTACTTCAGCCACCCGCGGATCCGCTTCGTGCCCTTCGCCGGCTCACCCGACGTCGAGTGGGGCCTCGTCTGGCCGCGCTCCGCGGAGACAGCGCGCGTACAGGCCTTCGCCGCCGTCGCCTCCGCTTCGCGCCCCTGACACGCCCCGCAATTAGTCCTCTGAATGCGGTACTTGCACACGCAACCAACGCATTCAGAGGACGAAATGCGTACTAGCTGACGACCTTCTTCACCCAGTCCTGCTCGAGCTTCACGACCTGCCCGTTCGAAGTGACGGTCGGCGTGCCGAAACCGGGGCCGTTGCCGAAGTCCTGCTGCAGCGACGGGTCCGTGGAGATCTTCTTGTACGCGTCCTGGATCTCCTGCTCGTACGCGCCGCTGTTGACCTTGACCACGAAGGTCGGGTCGGTGATGCCGACGTCCTGGCCGAGCTTGATCAGCTGCGCCTTGTCGAACCCGCGGCCGCCTTCCTCCGGCTGGTCCTTGAACAGCGCGTCGTGGAAGGCGAGGAACTTGCCGGCGTCGGCCGCCGCGAGGGAGGCGTTGGCGGAGTCCAGCGAGTAGCCGGGCGGGTCGGAACGCTGGTTCAGCATCGGCAGCATGTGGTACCGGACCTGCAGGGTTCCGTTGTTCACCTGCTCCTCGATCTGCCCCTTGAAGGTCTCCTCGAACTGCTTGCAGACCGGGCACAGGAAGTCGGCGTAGACGTCGATGGTCTTCTTCGCCTCGGGCTTGCCGACGGTCACGACGGCCCCGTCGCGTTTCTCGACGACACCGGGCGCCGAGGTGCCCGTCTGCGCGCCGATCACCTTGCCCTCGGTGCTGTCCTTGCTGGACGTCGTCCAGATGACGCCACCGATCACCAGCGCGGCGAGGACGACCACCGCGACGGTGATCGCGACGACCTTCTTCTTGTCGCCGCCCGCGACGCCCCTGGCCTGTGCCACCGAACGCGCCGCCGTCTGCTGCTGTTTGCGTTTCCGAGCGTTGCGCTCAGCTCCACCCACGATTATTCGTTCCCTTCAGCGATACCCACATAGTCGTCGTCGGCGGAGGCGCGAGAGTTCCCGAGCCAGCCGTCCACGGAAAGCCAGGTCCGCGGCCGCACGATCAGCCAGACCCCCAGGAGCGCGAATCCGAGGTCCCTGGCGATCTCCTGCGGATACCGCGTCTGGTCCGCGGCGATCTGACCGCCGCCGCCGAAACAGCCGCAATCGATGCTCAGCCCGCGCGCCCAGGATTGGGCGATCGCGGCGATGAGCACCGCGAGCAGCAGCACCGACAGCACCGACACCCACCGGGTGACGAACCCGGCGAGCAGGAACAGGCCGAGCGCCAGTTCGACGAGCGGCATCCCGATCGCGACCGGGCGGACGAGCCCGTCCGGCAGGACATCGAACGCCTGGACCGCGATGTAGGTCTGCCCCGGGGCGCTGATCTTCAGCGCTCCGGAAACCAACCAGACGGCGGCCAGTCCGAGCCGGGCGAGTGTGCCCACGGCGTCGAGTACGACTTGGGGCGGTCTACGCACGGGCCTAGGCTAACCGCCGACCCTGAGAACAACGTGAGGCGGCGGACGGAGGCACCCGATGAGGGGACGCGCCCTGCTGGTGGCCTGCTTGATGCTGGTCACAGCGGCGGCCTGCGGCGAAGAGGCCGGTCCGTCGGATTCCCTCGTCGCGCGCGCCGTCGCGTCCAACAAGCTCACCATCGGCATCCGCTTCGACCAGCCGGGCCTTTCCAAACGGACGGTCGACGGCCGGTACGTCGGTTTCGACGTCGACGTGGCGAAGTACGTGGCTAGCGAATTGGGCGTCGACGAGGATCACATCACCTGGCACGACAGCAGACCGTCGTCCCGCGAGACGGACATCACCTCGGGGATCACGGATCTGATGGTGGCGACCTACTCGATCACCGAAAAACGCAAACAGGTGGTCGCGTTCGCCGGCCCCTATTTCGACACCGGCCAGGATCTCCTCGTCCGCCTCCGGTCGACCGACATCACCGGCCCCGAGAACCTCAACGGCCGCAAGCTGTGCGCCGTGGGCGGCACCACCTCCGCCGAGCAGGTGCGCGACAAGTTCGCCCAGGCCGTGCAGCTCGTCGAGTACCCGCGCTACCAGGACTGCGTCACGGCGCTGCTCGCCGGGCAGGTGGACGCGGTGACCACCGACGACGTCATCCTCGCCGGGTACGTGGCGCAGAACCCGGAACTGCTGAGGGTCGTCGGCAAGCCCTTCTCGAAGGAGAAGTACGGCGTCGGCCTGCGCAAGCACGACGTCGAGGGCCGCGCGGCGGTGGCCAAGGCGATCCAGAAGATGATTTCGTCCGGGGAATGGCTCGATTCGCTGAACCGCAACATCGGCCCGTCCGGCTACCAGATCCCGCCTCCGCCACAGGTCACCGAGCGGTGACCCTTCCCGATCTGCCGGTTCGCGCCGTCCTGCCCGAACTCGAAGCCGCGCTCGACGCCCACGGCACCGCGGTCCTCGTCGCGCCCCCTGGCACCGGAAAGACCACTTTGGTGCCGCTGGCGCTGGACAACGGCGAAGGCCGGGTGATCGTCGCCGAACCGCGGCGGCTCGCCGCACGGGCCGCGGCGGCGAGGATGGCGTCCCTGCTCGGCGAACGGGTCGGTGAAACGGTCGGCTATTCGGTCCGCGGTGATCGGAAGGTGTCTTCTTCGACGCGGATCGAAGTGGTCACCTCGGGCTTGCTGGTCCGGCGGGTGCAGGGCGATCCCGAGCTGGCCGGGGTGTCGACCGTGCTGCTCGACGAATGCCACGAACGCCATCTCGACGCGGACCTCCTGCTCGCGCTGCTGCTGGACGTGCGCGCCGGGCTGCGGGACGACCTGCGGCTGCTCGCGACGTCCGCCACGGTGGCTTCCGGACGGCTGGCGGCCCTGCTCGGCGACGCACCGGTGATCACCGCGCACGCGAGGACGTATCCCGTCGACGTCTCGTACTCCCCGCCCTCGCGCGGCGAGCGGGTCGAGGCGACGGTGGCCCGCATGATCCACAAAGCACTGTCCGAAGGGGACGGTGATGTCCTCGCCTTCCTGCCCGGCGCCGGTGAGATCGCCAGGGTGAGCGGACTTCTCAACGGCCTCGACGCCGACGTGCTGCCCTTGCACGGACGGCTTTCGGCGGCTAGCCAGGACGACGCGCTGCGCCCGCGCGATCGTCGCAGGGTGGTGCTCTCGACGTCGGTCGCCGAGTCCAGCCTGACCGTGCCGGGGGTGCGCGCGGTGGTGGACTGCGGGCTTTCCCGCGTTCCCCGCGTCGATCACCGGCGCGGCCTGCCCGGATTGGCGACGGTCCGCGTTTCGGCCGCGGTCGCCGAACAGCGAGCCGGTCGTGCCGGACGTGAGGCGCCGGGCCGCGCGTACCGGTGCTGGGCCGCGCACGAGCAGGGTTCGCTGCCCGCCTATCCCGAACCCGAGATCCGGACGGCGGAACTGGCGCGGTTCGCCCTCGAACTCGCCTGCTGGTCCACTCCGGACGGTTCCGGCCTCGCCTGGTGGGACCCGCCCGGCGAAGGCGCGCTGGCCGCCGGGCGCGCGTTGCTGACCACGCTCGGGGCGACCGCGGAGGACGGCACGGTCACCGAGCGCGGCCGGAAGATGGCCGGACTGGGCCTGCATCCGCGGCTGGCGAGGGCGTTGCTGGACGGCGCGGCGCGGACCAACGCGCGCTCGGCCGCCGAAGTCGTCGCGCTGCTGGACAGCGGCGGCACCCTGACCGATCTCGAAGCCGAGCTGCGCCGGGTGCGCGGCGACGAGCGCTGGAAGCGTGACGTGCGACGGCTTTCCCGGCTGGTGCCCGACGGCGGCAACGCGTCCGATCCGGCGCTGGTGGTGGCGCTGGCGCATCCCGAGCGGCTCGCGCGACGGCGTGCCGCGGGGACGCCGGTGTATCTGATGGCGGGCGGAACCGCGGCCGAACTCCCGCGCGGCAGCGGACTCGCCGACGTCGAATGGCTGGCCGTGGCCGAAGCGACCCGCGATCCCGGCCGCGCACAGGGCATCATCCGGCTGGCCGCCCCCGCCGACGAAGACCTCGCCGTGCGCGCGGCGCCGAATCTGGTGTCCTCAGTGGACGAAGTGCGCTGGTCTTCGGGTGACGTCGTCGCTCGTTCGGTGCGGCGGCTCGGGGCGATCGTGCTCGCGGAGAAACCGTTGCGCTCGCCCGCGCCGGACGCGATCCGCGCCGCACTGCTGGACGGTTTGCGAACCGAAGGGCTCGGCCTGCTTCGCTGGTCGGAAGACGGGAAGCGATTGCGTGAGCGACTGTCTTTCCTGCATCGAGTGCTGGGGCCGCCTTGGCCTTCGGTCGCCGACGCGGACTTGCTGTCCACTGTGGACATCTGGCTGGACCTCGGCTCGGCTCGCCGCCGATCGGACCTGGCATCGCTGGACGCGGGCGCCGCGCTGCGGGGATTGCTGCCATGGCCCGAGGCGTCGCGTTTGGACGAACTGGCGCCGGATCGGCTGGAGGTGCCGTCGGGTTCGCGGATCCGGGTCGACTATTCGGGCGAGCAGCCGGTGCTGGCCGTGAAACTGCAGGAGACCTTCGGCTGGCTCGCGACGCCGGAGCTGGCGGGTGTCCCGGTGGTGCTGCACCTGCTCTCCCCCGCCGGGCGGCCGGCCGCCGTCACCGCCGATCTGGAATCGTTCTGGCGCAACGGGTACGCGGCCGTGCGCGCCGATCTCCGCGGCCGCTACCCGAAACACCCGTGGCCGGAGGATCCGCTGACCGCCGCGCCCACCCGGCGTACCTCAAGAGGTCAGTCCATCAGCTGATGTTGCGGCTTGGTCGGCAACCGCGCCGCCAGTTCCTCGTCGTCCTCACGCTCGTTCAGCCCCAGCTGCACGGCGCTGCGGATCTGCTCCCGGTTCTCCCGCACCACATGCGCGAAGAATTCGTCGATCCGCGGATCGGTCAGCACTTCGAGGATCACGCGCATCGCGGTGTCGATCACCGAACGCACCACCTCGTCGTGGAACGGCAGTTTCGAAAGCCGCCCGGCCTGCGGATCGTTCTTGAGCTTCTCCGCGATGATCCCCCGCAGCAGGGTCTGGTTCTCGCCGAGTGAGCGCGCGAGGTTCTGCGGATAGTTCCCGGTCTCCAGCACCTTCACGACCTCGTCGAGCACCGCGATCGTGATCGGCTTCTTGATCGCCAGCACGATCGGCCGCGAAAGCCGTTCGACCAGCCGCTGGGTGAACCGCTCCCCGAACGCCCGGTCCGCCGTACGGGCGAGCCGGACCAGCACCACGATGATCCGCAACAGCCGGAAGCCGCGCAGCGCCGGATGCGCGATGGGGATCATGCCGAGGATTTCGTACCAGTTGCGCAGCGGGAACCGCTTCTCCCAGCCGTTGCGCCGCCACCGCCAGAGGAATTCCAGCGCGAAGATCCCGCACACCGTCGTGTCGATGACGAAGACGCGGTGCGCCGTCTCCGCCGAATGCGGGAAGAACGTCACGTAGGCGAGCAGCCCGACCGAGAACACGGCGAGGACGAGCATCACCAGGTCTAGCGGATTCACGCGCCGTTGTTCGCGGGTGGTCATGGCGCCGATTGTGCCTTTCCGCGCTGACTCGTGCCGAGCGGCACCTGCCGAAAGTAAGGGGTGACCGATGACTTCGGGGCAATGCCCCCGGGTGCCCCCGCGGCGGAGGATTCAGGGACACGAAGGAGGACGCGGATGATCACGCTTCGAGGACTCACGAAGCGCTATGGCGAGAAGACGGTGGTCGATGGGCTGACCTTCGCCGTCGAGCCGGGCAAGGTGACCGGTTTCCTCGGTCCCAACGGCGCGGGCAAGTCGACGACCATGCGGATGACGCTCGGTCTCGACGCGCCGGACGACGGTGAAGTCCGCATCGACGGCAAGAGGTACGAGGACCTGCGCTTCCCGCTGCGCGAGGTCGGCGCGCTGCTGGAGGCGAAGGCGCTGCACCCCGGCCGGAGCGCGGGCAAACACCTTCTGGCGATGGCGCGCAGCAACGGGATCCCGGCGAGCCGGGTCGACGAGGTGCTCGCGACGGTCGGCCTCAGCGACGTCGCGGGCAAACGCGCCGGAACGTTCTCCCTCGGCATGGGGCAACGGCTCGGGATCGCCGGCGCCCTGCTGGGTGACCCCGGCGTGCTGATGTTCGACGAGCCGGTGAACGGTCTCGACCCCGACGGCGTCCGCTGGGTGCGGCATCTGATGCGTTCGCTCGCGGAGGAGGGCCGCACGGTGTTCGTGTCGAGCCACCTGATGAGCGAGATGCAGCTGACCGCGGACCGGCTCGTCGTCATCGGCAAGGGGAAGCTCCTCGCCGACGCGCCGGTCGACGAATTCATCGCGGGCAATTCACGGACCTCGGTCGTGGTGCGGGTGCCCGCCCCCGCCGATCTGCATGTCCTCGAACAGCGCCTGCACGCGCTCGGCGCGACCACGGAAGCCGATCAGGGCGAACTGGTCGTGCACGACCTGCCCATTCATCTCGTCGGCGACGCGGTGCACGAACTCGGGATCCGCGTGCACGGGCTGACCGAACGAACCGCCTCGCTCGAACAGGCGTACATGGAACTGACCGCGTCGTCGGTCGAATACGGAACAGGAGTCGCGGCATGAAATCACTCGTGGTCATGGTGGCGGTGATCGCCGGCCTGCTGGGGGTGCCGGCGGCCGCGTCGGCGGCACCGGCTCCGGCGCTGTCGCTGCCCGCGCCGGACAGCCCGTTCCCGATCGGGCTGCGCACGCTGCATCTCACCGATCAGCGGAGAGCCGATCCCTGGGTGCCCGAAAAGCGCCGCGAACTGATGGTCAACGTCTGGTACCCGGCCGTGCCGATCGGCCGCGCGCCGCTGTACATGACCAAGGCCGAGTCGGCGGCCGCGGTCGCCGGGCGGAAGCTCGACCTGCCGCCGGACGCGCTGAGCAAGGTGCGGGTCCACTCACGGGAGAACGCGCCCTCCCTGCCGGGACGGCGTCCGCTGGTGGTGCTTTCGCCGGGCGCGGGCAACAACCGGATCACGCTGACCTCGGTGGCCGAACACCTTGCCGCACAAGGTTTCGTGGTCGCCGGGGTGGACCACGCCTACGAAGCCTGGGCGACGGAGTTCCCCGACGGGCTGCGCCAGTGCGTCGCTTGTGGACTGCCGGGTGAGCCGTGGCCCGCCGCGATCGCCAACCGTGCCGTGGACACGTCGTTCGTCGTCGACACGCTGCTGAAGGACCGGCGCTGGTCGATCGACGCGACGAAGATCGGGATGGCCGGTCACTCCGCCGGTGGTTCGGCGACCGCCGCCGCGATGACCGCCGACCGGCGGATCAAAGCGGGCGTGAACGTCGACGGCCCGTTCTACGGCGACGTCTCGATCGACCGGCCGTTCCTGCTGCTGACCAGCCCGACCGGCGAGAAGTACTTCCGCGCGTCCTGGGACGAGACGTGGCCGCGGCTCACCGGCCCGAAGAGGCAGGACCTGGTCGAGAACAGCGGTCATTCGTCGGTGACCGACGCGGCGATCCTGATCGACCAGCTGGGACTGCGCCCGCAGCTGCCGCCGACCGAGATCGAAAACCAGTACGGCTCGATCGACTCGCGGAAGGCGCTGGAGTTCTTCCGTACCGAGCTGACCGGCTTCTTCAAGCAGTGGAGCGCACGATGAACACGATCTCTTCGGAATGGACCAAGTTCTGGTCGGTCCGGTCGACCTGGTGGTGCCTGATCGGCGGGGTCTTCCTGATGCTCGCCTACTCGGCGGCTCTCGGCTTCGCGCTCCAGGACGGCAGCGACCGCCCGATGGCCCCGCACGCCGTGGTGACCGGGGCGGCGTTCTACCTCACGCAGTTCGCCGTCGTCGCGCTGGCGACGCTGTTCATCACGAGCGAATACGCCAGCGGCGGCATCCGTTCGACCCTGCAGTGGGTCCCGGTGCGGAACCGGGTCCTCGCCGCGAAGTCGGCCGTCCTGCTGCCGGTGCTGTTCGGCTACGGCGTGCTGAACACGCTCGCCGGCGTGGCGGTCTCGGCGCCGCTGATCCCCGCGCCCGACTCGTCAGTGGGCGAGGTGCTCGCGACCGCGGCGGGCATGGGCGCCTACTTCGCGCTGCTGGGCCTGCTCTGTCTCGGGCTGGGAACGGCGCTGCGCTCGACGGCGGGGACGATCGTGACGGTCTTCGTGCTGCTGGTGATGATCCCGATGTTCGCCGGTTCGCTGGGCTGGGAAGACCTCGTGAACTACTTCCCCGGCTTCGCGGGCGTCAACGCGATGGTCACTCCTGGGCAGCGTAATCCGATCTTCGGCGGCATCGCGCCCTACGCGCCTTGGGTCGGCGTCGCGCTCTGTGCGGCTTGGGCGGCGGCCGGTCTTGTCACCGGTTCCACCGTGCTGCGGCGGCGCGACGCCTGACGGGGAGCAAGGGACCTTTGCTACCACCCGCGCCGGCCGCACGTCGCGAAAGCCACTTTCAGGACGTCAGATGTCCCGAAAGTGGCTTTCGCGACTTCTCGCTCCAGGACCGGCGCCCAGAGTGGTAGCAAAGGTCCCTTGCTACCCCGCCACCCCGAGCCCCGCCAAAACCTCCCGCGCCCCCCGCGTCAGCTCCTCCAGCCCCGGCGGCCGCAGCGACCCCGTCCCGGCCAGCGCGTCGAAGACCGTCCCCTCCAGCCACGCGACGAGCACCCGCGCGTGCCGCTCGGGCTCCGCCGATCCGCACGCCGTGAGCACCTCCGCGCACCGCCGCCGGATCACCAGCCCACCCCGGTCGTAGGCCTCCCGCAGCTCCGGCCGCCGCGTCGCCTCCAGCGCGAACTCGTACCTCGCGAGCATCCGCGTCCGCCCCTTCGTGATCGCCGCGTGCGCGAACCCCGCCACGTACTCGGCCAGCCGCCCGGGCGGCGGGTCGAGGGTGACCTCGTCGAGTTCGACCATCCGCGAGATCGCCAGCTCCAGCAGCGCCGCCCGCGTCCGCGCGTAGTACGAGGTCGAACCCGGCGGCAGCCCGGCGAACCGGTCGACCGCGCGATGCGTCAGCCCCCGCATCCCCTCGGCCGCGATGACCTCGATGGCCGCGTCCCCGATCGTCGCCTTTCGCACTCTACAAGTGTAGTAGTACTCTACAATTGTAGAGGAGGTCGACATGCGCGAAGCGATCGTGATCGGCGGGGGAATCGGCGGACTGAGCGCCGCCATCGGGCTGCACGGCATCGGCTGGGAGGTCACCGTCCTCGAACAGGCACCGGCACTCACCGCCGCCGGCGCGGGCATCTCCCTGTGGCCGAACGCGCTGCGTTCACTCGAGACGCTGGGCGTGCACCTCGGCAAGCTGCGGGAACAAGCGTCCGGCGGCCTCCACGACCGCGACGGCCGCCGCATCACCCGTTGGGATGCCGAGGCGTTCCGCCGTCATCACGGCCGCCCGCTCGCCGCCATCCACCGCGCGGATCTCATCGGCGCGCTCCACGACGCCCTTCCCGAAGGTTGCGTCCGCACCGGCGTCGAGGTCACCCGCCTCGACGACCTCGACGCCGACGTCATCGTCGCCGCGGACGGGATCCACAGCATGGCCCGCCAGCAGCTGTGGCCACGACACCCCGAACCGGTCTACAGCGGCAGCACGGCCGTCCGCGCGGTGACTACCCTCCCTCATCCCACAGAACTCAGCACCAGCTGGGACGACGGCGCCGAGATCGGCGTCATCCCGTTGCACGACGACAGCGTCTACTGGTGGGCGAGTTACGTCGCCGAAGCGGGCGTCCGCCACGAGGACCCGAAGTCGTATCTGCGAGACCGCTTCGGCGGCTGGCACGACCCCATTCCCGAACTCGTCGAAGCGACCGCGCCCGAGACGCTGCTCCACCACGATCTCTATCTGCTCGGCACTCCCCTGCCCTCATACGTGAAAGGCCGCGTCGCGCTGCTCGGCGACGCGGCCCACGCGATGCCGCCGTTCCTCGGCCAGGGCGGCTGCCAAGCGATCGAGGACGCCGTCGTCCTCGCTGCCGCGCTCAGCACCATCGCAGACGTCGACGCGGCATTGAAGAGTTACGACGAGCAGCGCCGCCCGCGCAGCCAAGGCGTCGTGAAAGCCTCGGTCCAGGCGGGAAAAGTCGGGCCGCAGCTGCGCAATCCGCTCGCCGTGGCCGTCCGCAACGGCGTGTTCCGGCTGCTCCCCGGCGCGCTCACCGCACGCATCGGCGCCGGCGTCAGCGGCTGGACTCCTCCCGTCCCCCGCCGACCAGCCCCGCCTCGTACGCGGTGATCGCGGCCTGCACCCGGTTCCGCGCGCCGAGCCGGTTGAGGATCGTGCTCACGTAGGCCTTCACCGTGCCCTCGACGACGAACAGTTTCGCGGCGATGTCCGCGTTGGACAGTCCGGAACCCAGCAGTGCCAATACTTCCTGCTCACGCGGGGTCAGTTTCTCGATCAGCGCCTTCGCCTCTTCGGCTCGGGACACCTGATTGCCGGAGAAGCGCGCGATGACCCGCTGTGCGACCTTCGGCGAAAGGAACGCCGCCCCACCCGCGACCGCGTGGATACCGCCGAGCAGCTCGCGGGGATCGCCGGACTTCAGCAGGAAACCGCTCGCGCCCAGGCCGAGCGCGCGTTCGATGTAGGCGTCCTCGCCGAACGTCGTCAGCATGATCACGCCGACCTCGGGCAGCAGCCGCCGGATCTCCTCAGCCGCCTTGAGCCCGTCCATGACCGGCATTCGGATGTCGAGGAGCACGACGTCCGGCCTGGTCGCGCGGACCTGTTCGACGGCGGCGCGCCCGTCCTCGGCCTCCGCGACCACCTCGATCCCGGCGTCCGCGGCCAGGATCGCCGACACCCCGGCGCGGATCATCGCCTCGTCATCGGCCAGCACCACCCGGATCATCCGGGTCCCCCTTTTGCTCGTCTTCGCTGATCAAGTCCTTCGCCACGAGTTTCCCCTCGGCGAAGCACAGCCTGTAGGCCTCGTAGTTCAAGTTGAACACGCTGCGCTCGGTGCCGTAGTACTCGCATGTCGCCCCCGGCGGCACGGGAGCCTCCACCGTGCGGGGTCGCGCGATCCGCTGACCGCTCGGCAAGAGGGAAGCGATCTCCGCGCGGGTCTGGCCGACGTGGATGCGGGCGTAGTCCCCACCGGGGAGTTCGGAGCCGTACCACTGCACCAGGAACACGGCCCCGCTGATCCCGACCACCACGCCGAAGAGCCCGATCGGCACGACGATCGCCTGGATCAGGCTGCGCCGGACGTCCCGGCGGGCGCGTTCCAGTTCCCTCGCCGACGTCGACTGCCCCACCTCGGCGTCCATCGCCGCCTGGCTCTCGGGCGATTCCTCCGACGGCGCCGCGTCGTGCGGCAAGGTCGCGCTGACCTCGAATCCGCCGTCACGGGGGCCTGCCCGCAGAGTTCCGCCGACGAAACGCACCCGTTCGCGCAGGCCGATCAGCCCGCGTTTGCCCGACGTCCTGCCCGGTAGCGGCCCCGCGGGCGGCGCGGAGTTGGTGACCACGACGTCCGTCTGCCCTTCGGACCGCACGACCCGGACCGTGACCGCGGCGCCCGGCGCGTGTTTCACCACGTTCGTGACCGATTCCTGGACCACGCGGTACGCGGCCCGGTCGACCATCTGCGGCTCGCCGTCGAGCGGTTCGTCCACTGAGGACTCGATCAGCACGCCCGAAGCCCTGGTCCGGTCGAGCAGTTCGTCGATGCTCTCGTGCACCGGCTCGGTCGGCGCGTCGTCCTCACGCAGGACGCCGATGATCTCGCGCAGCCGTTCGGTCGCCGTCGCGGCGCTCTGCCGCAGCTCGCCCGCGGCGCGCCGCTGTGGTTCGTCGAGTCCGCCCGCGACCTCCAGCGCCGCCGCGCGCACCGCGATCAGGCTCAGCTCGTGGCCCAGCGAATCGTGCATGTCACTGGCGATCCGGGTGCGCTCGCGCAGCCGCGCGCGATCGGCGACGAGCCGCTGACGGCTCTCCATCTCCTCGGCGCGACGCCAGCCGTCACGCGCCATGTCCTCGCGCTGCCGGACATACCTGCCCAGCAGCCAGGGCGTCACCCCCGCGAAGACGAGGACGCCGAGCAGCGCACCCCAGGACGCGAAGCCATCTTTGCTCCACAGCAGTGCGACAGGGACCGCCAGCACCGAAACGGCGGCGAAGAGGCGCAGCATCGGCTTCGCGACCGGCTGCCGATAGCCGGCGAGGTAACCGACCGCGACGAGGACGAAGCCTTCCCAGATCGGCACCCGGCCGCCGAAACTGCCCATCACCACGAAACTGGCCACCATCGCGATGGCGAGCGAGACGAGCGGATACCGGCGCGCCAGCGCGATCGCGGCGGTGGTCGCGGCGAGCCCGGCGAGCAGCTCCCAGTGCCTCGTGCTGGATCCGGCGTCGATGACCACCCAGCCGCAGAGCCCGAGCCACAAGGCGACGTCCATGACCAGCCGTCGCCCACGCCGTACGGGCTCCTCAGCGTCCTTCACACGACAGGACGCTACAAGCCGCGACGAGCGGTCCGCCATGGACGAAAGTAAAGGTCCCCTGCTTCCCCGGCCCGATGAGGCATGATGATCGACCATGGCCGAGCGCACACTCACCGGTCAGCTAGGCGGTCCTGTCCCGGCAGGCATCGAAGCGCTGGCCGACCACGAGAAACAGGACCTCTCCGACGCGTTGCGGGACGCGCGCCACCGCCAGGCCAAGGCCTTGGCCGAAGCGGGCGAAGAGGGCCTGAAGTACGTACCCGCGCTTCTGCGCGGCGCCGTTCGGAAGGTGGTGGGCCTGTGACCACCGGAAACTTCGCTTCGCAGGCGGAGATCCTCAAACTCGCCCGCGTCCTCGGCACCACCCCGGAACGGCTTTCGTACCTGGAGAACGTGGACGCCGCCGAGCTCCAGGCGTTCCGCGAGCAGGTCACGGACACGCTGTTCGACGCCAACCTCGCCGCCCTGGAGCGGATGGCGATGGCGAGCAAGCTCGTCCCGAGCCCGATTCTCGCGAAGATCGCCGAGAAGGTCTTCGGCCCGCTTCTGTGCGCGCGGATCGCCGGGCTGGTCGACGTCTCCCGGGGCGTCGACGTCGCGAAGCGGCTGAAGCCGCCGTACCTGGCCGACGTCGCGGCCGAACTGGACCCGCGCCGGGCGAGCGCGATCATCGCGCGGATCCCGCTCGACACCGTCGTCGAGGTGGCCGGTGAGCTGGTGCGCCGCGAGGACTGGATCACCGTCGGCCGGTTCGTCGGTCACCTGCCCGATCCGACGGTGCGCCGGGCGCTGGCCGTCATCGGTGACGAAGCGCTGATCCGGATCGCGTTCGTCCTCGACGACAAGAGCCGGATCGATCACGTTCTCGGGCTGCTGCCCGAAGCCCGGTTCCGCGGTCTCCTGGGCGTCGCGGCCGCCGACGAGGACCTGTGGGCGCCGGTGCTCGACCTGCTCACGCACCTGAGCGAGAAGCGGGTCGAGCAGTGGTCCCACCTGCTCGACGAACTCCCGCCCGCCTTGCGCGAACGCGTCCAGGAGACCCTCGGCCAAGCCTCCTGACCCGCGCGGGGGAGCAAGGGACCTTTGCTACCACTTTGAGGCGAAACCGCTGGTCAGACGCCTTCCGCGCCGCCACACCCCAGCCGTCAGCGGCACCCCCGGCCGGTACGCGAGGTGCGTCGTCGAAGGCGCCTCCAGCACGTGAAGGTCGGCGCGCGCCCCTGGCCGCACGAAGCCCACGTCGTCACGCCGCAGAGCGCGGGCACCGCCCGCCGTCGCCGACCACACCGCCTCGTCGATCGTCATCCGCATCTGCAGCACCGCGGTCGTCACGCAGAACGCCATCGACGTCGTGTACGAGCTGCCCGGATTCGCGTTGCTGGCCAGCGCCACCGTCGCCCCCGCGTCGAGAAGCCGCCGCGCCGGCGCCAGCGGCTGCCGCGTCGAGAGATCGCACGCCGGCAGCAAGGTCGCGACAGTGTCCGAAGCAGCGAGAGCCTCGACGTCCGCTTCGCTCAGGTACGTGCAGTGGTCGACACTCGCCGCCCCCAGCTCGACGGCGAGCCGCACACCCGGCCCCTCCCCCAGCTGGTTCCCGTGCACCCGCAGCCCGAGCCCGCGCTCCCGCGCCGCCTTGAGCACCCGTCCGGACTGCGCCTCGTCGAACGCACCGGTCTCGCAGAACACGTCGGCCCACCGCACGAGCGGCGCCACGGCGTCGAGCATGTCACCGCACACCAGGTCCACATAGGACTCCGCGTCCGCACCCGGCGGCACCAGATGCGCACCGAGGAACGTGACCTCGTCGGCCACATCGGCCGCGATCCGCGCCGAACGAGCCTCGTCCTCGACGTTGAGCCCGTATCCGGTCTTCGTCTCCAGGCAGGTCGTACCCTGCCTCGCCGCTTCGTCCACGTGACGCCGCAGGTTCGCCGCCAGTTGCTCGTCGGAAGCAGACCGCGTCGCGTCGACCGTGACCGCGATGCCCCCGGCGCTGTACGCCTTCCCGGCCATCCGCGCCTCGAACTCGGCCGTCCGGTCCCCAGCGAAGACCAAGTGCGTGTGGCTGTCCACCCAACCGGGCAGCACCGCACGCCCTTCGACGTCGACCCGCTCGTCCGCGTCGGGCGCGTCCGCCGCCGAACCGACCCACGCGATCGCTTCGCCCTCGATGACGACGGCCGCGTCGCGGAGTTTGCCCAGTTCGGCGTCGTTCGTCGTGAGCTCGCCGATTCCCGTGATCAGGACTGCCACAATGCCTCGATCTCCTTGGCCAAGACCGTTTCCGGCCGGTCGACCAGCTGATGCACGCCGTCGCGGACGATCTCACGCCCGGCGACGACGACGTCCCGGACGTCCGCCCCCGAAGCAGCGAAGACCACGCCGGACGGCTCGATCCCCGCGGTCCGCACCGACCCGAGCCCGACCGTGACCAGGTCCGCGCCCGCGCCCGGAGCCAGCGCGCCGACCTCGTCCCAGCCGACCGCGCCGTGATCCGTCGCGGCCGCGAGCAGTTCCTCGGCGGTGAACCGGCCGCGCTTCTCACTGGCGAGCCGCTCGTTCAGTTCCAGCGCCCTGGTCTCCTCGAACGTGTCGACGACCGCGTTGCTGTCGCTGCCGATCGACAGCCGCACCCCCGCGTCCAGCAGCGTCCGCGCGGGGCCGATGCCGTCGCCGAGATCCCGTTCGGTCGTCGGGCAGAAACAGGCGCGACTCCCCGCCTCACCGAGCCACTTGACGTCCCCTGGCGTCAGGTGCGTCGCATGCACCGCGGTGAGCCGCTCAGTGAGCACACCGTTGTCCCAGAGCAGCCCCGTCGGAGTCCAGTGATAAGCCGCCATGCACTGCTCGTTCTCGGCCCGCTGCTCGGAAAGATGGATGTGCAGCGGACGATCCTCGGGCGTCCCGCTGTCCACTTCGGACAATTCGTCCTCGGGGACGGCGCGTACCGAGTGAATCGCGCCCCCGACCCTGAACGTCCCGTCCTCCCGCAATTCGCCGACTCGTTGCGCCCACTTGGTGGCCGTCCCATCGGAGAACCGCCGCTGCACCTCGTCGGGTTCGACGCCGATCCCGCCCGCGAGGTAACAGGTGTCGAGCAACGTCAGCCGGATCCCGGCGTCCCTGGCGGCCTGCCGCAACGCCTCGCCCATCGCGTTCGGCTCGGCGTAAGGCTTTCCGCCCGGCGCGTGGTGCAGGTAGTGGAACTCGCCGACGCTCGTGTACCCGGCCAGCACCATCTCGGCATAAACCCCGCGCGCCAACCGGTAATACGAGTCCGGATCCAGCCGGGACGCGAGCGAGTACATCCGCTCGCGCCACGTCCAGAAGGTCCCGCGGTCGTGGTGCGTCCGCCCGCGCAACGCACGGTGGAACGCGTGCGAGTGCCCGTTCGCGAAACCCGGCAAGGTCAGTCCATTAAGGACATTCCCTTGGCGAGGCGCGTTCGCCGTCACGGAAGCGATCTTGCCGCCGTCGACCTCGATCCGGACTGCGTCGGCGATCCCGTCCGGCAACCAGGCGCGTTCACACCAATATGTCGTCATGTCGACAGTTTCTCCAGGACGTCCGCGAGCGCGCGGGCACCGTGGTCGACGTCCTCCGCTTCGGAGAACTCCTCCGGGGAATGGCTGATCCCGGTGGGGTTACGCACGTAGAGCATTCCGGACGGGACGAACCCGGCGAGGATCGCCGCGTCGTGCCCGGCACCGGTCGGCAGTTCCGGCGGCCCGCCCAGCCACGTACTCAGGTCACGGCGCAGCGCGTCGTCGAAGATCACGTCGTCGGAGTACGACTCCCTGGTGACCTCGACGCGGCATCCTTCCTGTCCGGCCGCCTCTTCCGCCAGCTTCGCGATTTCCGCGACCAGCTCGGGCGTATCCGTGCCCGGCACCCGCGCGTCCAGCCACAGGTCCACAGTGGACGCGATTACGTTCGTCCCGCCGGGCGTCGGCACGAGCCTGCCGACGGTGGCCCTCGCGTCAGCGGTCGCCTTCGCCAGTTTCCGCACGGCGAGAACGGTCTCCGCCGCCGGGATCAGCGGGTCACGACGATCGCCGATCAGCGTCGCACCGGCGTGATTTCCCTGCCCCTGGAAGGAGAATCGCCATCGTCCGTGCGCAATCACCGTGTTGCCGACGGCGACCGGCGAGCCGAGGTCGATCAGCCCGCGCCCCTGCTCCACATGCAGTTCCAGGAACCGCCCGATCAGCCCGAGCCGCTCGGAGTCCCGGCCGATCCGCTCGGGATCGAGGCCGGATTTCGCCGCCGCTTCGGCGAACGTGACACCGTCCGGGTCGCGCAGGCCGCGTGCCTTGTCCGCGTCGATGGTCCCGGTCAGCAGGCGCGAGCCGAGGCACGGCACACCGAATCGGCCGCCCTCCTCTTCCGCGAAGACCACCACCGCGAACGGCTTGGCCGGACGGAATCCCTTGGCCTGCAAGATCTCCACCGCGTCGAGCGCGCTGGCGACACCCAGCGGACCGTCGAAGGCACCGCCGCCGGGCACCGAGTCGAGATGGCTCCCGGTGACGACCGCGTCCGGGCCGGGTGTTCCCCACCAGGCCCAGATGTTGCCGTTGCGGTCGGTCTCGACGCCCAGTCCCAGCCGTCCGGCGCGCTCGACGAACCACGCGCGCAGTTCGGTCTCGGCCGCGTCGAAGGCGTGGCGGGAATAGCCGCCACGCTTCGGGTCGCGGCCGACGTCCGAGATCTCCTCCAGCAGCGAGGACGCGGTCACTCGGCGTCCCGCATCGGCACCCGCACGCCGCGCTCGTCGGCGACGTCGGCGGCGCGGTCGTAGCCCGCGTCGACGTGCCGGATGACGCCCATGCCCGGGTCGTTGGTGAGCACGCGCTCGAGTTTCTGCGCCGCCAGCGGGGTTCCGTCGGCCACGCTGACCTGGCCCGCGTGGATGGAGCGGCCCATGCCGACGCCGCCGCCGTGGTGGATCGACACCCAGCTGGCGCCCGACGAGGTGTTGACCAGCGCGTTCAGCAGCGGCCAGTCGGCGATCGCATCGGAACCGTCGGCCATGCCCTCGGTCTCGCGGTACGGCGACGCCACACTGCCCGAGTCGAGGTGGTCGCGGCCGATGACGACCGGAGCCTTCAGCTCGCCGCTGGCGACCATCTCGTTGAACCGCAGCCCCGCGAGGTGCCGCTCGCCGTAGCCGAGCCAGCAGATCCGCGACGGAAGGCCCTGGAAGGCAACGCGTTCCCCGGCGAGCCGGATCCAGCGAGCGAGAGATTCGTTCTCCGGGAACAGTTCCAGCATCGCGCGGTCGGTCGCCGCGATGTCCTCGGGGTCGCCGGACAGCGCCGCCCAGCGGAACGGGCCGTTGCCCTCGCAGAACAGCGGGCGGATGTAGGCCGGCACGAATCCCGGGAAGTCGAACGCGCGCTCGCAGCCGCCGAGTTTCGCCTCGCCGCGCAGGGAGTTGCCGTAGTCGAAGACCTCGGCGCCCTTGTCGAGGAAGCCGAGCATCGCGTCGACGTGCTCCGTCATCGACTCGCGGGCACGTTCGGTGAACTCGTCGGGCTTCTTGTCCGCGTAGTCCTGCCACTCGTCGACGCCGATTCCCTTGGGCAGATAGGAAAGCGGGTCGTGCGCGGAGGTCTGGTCGGTGACGATGTCGACCTCGACGCCACGGCGCAGCAGTTCGGGCAGCACCTCGGCGGCGTTGCCGACCACGCCGACGGACAGCGCGCGCTTCTCCTTCTTCGCGGCCTCCACCCGGCGGATCGCGTCGTCGAGGTCGTCGGCGACCTCGTCGAGGTAGCGAGTCTCGACACGGCGGTGCGCGCGCTGCGGGTCGCACTCGATGACGAGCGCGACACCGTCGTTCATCGTGACCGCGAGCGGCTGGGCGCCGCCCATGCCGCCGAGACCGGCGGTGACGGTGAGCGTGCCCTTGAGGCTGCCGCCGAACCGCTTCTTCGCGACGGCGGCGAAGGTCTCGTACGTGCCCTGCAGAATTCCCTGCGTGCCGATGTAGATCCAGGACCCCGCGGTCATCTGGCCGTACATGGTCAGGCCCTGGGCCTCCAGCCGGCGGAACTCCGGCCACGTCGCCCAGTCGCCGACGAGGTTGGAGTTCGCGATGAGCACGCGCGGCGCCCATTCGTGCGTGCGGAACACGCCGACCGGCTTGCCGGACTGGACGAGCAGCGTCTCGTCGGCGTCCAAAGTGGTCAGTTCGCGGGTGATCGCGTCGAAGCTGGCCCAGTTACGGGCGGCCTTGCCGGTTCCGCCGTAGACCACCAGGTCCTCGGGGCGCTCGGCGACCTCGGGGTCGAGGTTGTTGTGGAACATCCGCAGCGCGGCTTCGGTCTGCCAGTTCTTCGCGGTGAGCGTGGTGCCTCGGGCGGCACGGACCGTGCGGGTCATGGGCTCAGACCTCCAGTTGGGCCGCGGCGAGGACGGCACCCGACGCGACGAGTTCTTCGGCGGCGGCGATCTCCGGCGCCAGATGACGGTCGGGGCCGGGGCCCTCGACCTTGGTGCGGACGAGATCCCGGACCCGGCCGGTGACCGGCGACGGGACCAGGGGCGCGCGCATGTCGAGGGCGCGCGCGGCGGTGAGCAGTTCGATGGCGAGGACGGTGTTGAGGCCCTCGACGGCCTTGCGCAGCTTGCGGGCGGCGGACCAGCCCATGGAAACGTGGTCCTCCTGCATGGCGCTGCTCGGGATCGAGTCGACCGACGCCGGCACCGCGAGCCGCTTGAGCTCGCTGACCACGGCCGCCTGCGTGTACTGGGCGATCATGTGGCCGGAATCGACGCCGGGGTCGAACGCGAGGAACGGCGGCAGGCCGTGCGAACGGGCCTTGTCGAGCATGCGGTCCGTGCGGCGCTCGGCGATGCTCGCGACGTCCGCGAGCGGGATGGCGAGGAAGTCGAGCACGTACGCGACCGGGGCGCCGTGGAAGTTGCCGTTGGACTCGACGCGGCCGTCGGACAACACGACCGGGTTGTCGACCGCGGAATGAAGCTCACGCTCGGCGACGAGTTCGGCGTGTGTGAGGCTGTCGCGCGCGCCGCCGTGCACCTGGGGCGCGCAGCGGAGGGAGTACGCGTCCTGGACGCGGTTGCAGTCGGGGCCGCGGTGGCTCTCGACGATCTTCGAGTCCTGCAGCGCCGTCCACATGCGTAGCGCGCTCCTTGCTTGCCCGGGGTGCGGGCGCAGCGCCTGGAGGTCGGCCGCGAAGGCGCGGTCGGTGCCGAGGAGCGCTTCGACGCTCATCGCCGCGGTGATGTCGGCGGTGTCGAGCAGCTTGCGCAGGTCGGCGGCGGCGAGCAGGAGCATGCCGAGCATGCCGTCGGTCCCGTTGGTGAGGGCGAGGCCCTCCTTCTCCGCGAGAACGACCGGCTCGATCCCGGCGTGCTTCAGCGCTACGGCGGCCTGGACGACTTCGCCGTTGTACTCGACTTCGCCCTCCCCCATCAGCGCGAGCGCGACAGCGGCGAGAGGCGCGAGGTCGCCGGAGCAGCCGAGGCTGCCGTACTCGTGGACGAGCGGGGTGATCCCGGCGTTGAGCATGGCCGCAAGCGCTTGCGCGGTCTGCGGACGGATGCCGGTGTACCCGCTGGCGAGGGTGCGGAGGCGCAGCAACATCAGCGCGCGGACGACCTCGGTCTCCACGACCGGCCCCGCGCCGGCCGCGTGCGACCGGATCAGCGACCGCTGGAGCGCGGTGCGGCTCTCGAGCGGGATATGCCTGGTGGCAAGCGCCCCGAAGCCCGTCGAAACGCCGTACGTCGGCGTCTCGGCGTGCGCGAGGTCGTCGATGTGCTGACGCGTCGCGGCAAGGTTCTTCTCGGCCGCTTCGCTGACCGCGACGGGCGAGTGGTCACGGGCGACCGCGACGACCTGTTCGGGCCGAAGCGGTTCGGACCCCAGAAGTACGGTTTCCGGCATGGCCCCATTGGACAACGCCATGCCCGCTGGTGGGCGGCGCCAACCGGTGGTTGTGTCTGGTATCCAAGACACGCACGGTGGGAGCAAGGGACCTTTGCTACCACGGGTCGCCGCCGGGCAGGGGGTGTGTGGATATAGAGACGTTGAGTGTCCCTATATCCACACACCTCCTACCCCGCGTAGCGGTGACTACCGACTGTGTGGATTTTGGTGCGTCGGATGACCCGAAATCCACACAGTCACCGCTCCCACCTGCGAAAAGGGAGCAAGGGACCTTTGCTACCACTCGTCTCGACATTGAGAGAAGTGGTAGCAAAGGTCCCTTGCTCCCCCGCCGCACAAACAGCCGCACGAAACGAAGGAGGCCGGCCATGGGCGAGAGCAGCGAAGTACCAGCCCTACGACGCGGCCTCGGCATCCTCCGCGCCCTCGCCGCGCGGCCCGGCCCGGTGTCCGCGGCCGCGATCGCGCGCGAACTCGGCCTCCCGCGCTCGACGACGTATCACCTGCTCGCCGAACTCGAAGCCGCCGGTTTCGTGACACACCTGCCCGCCGAGCGCCGCTACGGCCTCGGCATCGCCGCGTTCGAACTCGGCTCGGCCTACCTGCGGCACGACCCGCTGGAACGACTCGCGGTCCCGCTGCTGCGCAAACTCGCCGACCGCGTCGGCCACACCGCACATCTGGGCGTGCTGCACGGCAACGAGTCGCTCTACCTGGTCAAAGAACGCCCCACCCGCCCGGAAACCCTGGTGACCGAGGTCGGCGTCCGGCTCCCGGGCCAGCTCACGGCGTCGGGCAGGGCGATCCTGCGGCATCTGCCGTCGCCGCATGTGCGCGCGCTCTTCCCGGCCGCGTCGGCGTTCGTCCTGCGCACCGGTCGCGGCCCGCGCACCCTCGCCGAACTGCGCCGCACGCTGAACGCGGAGGGCAGGCTCGGCTGGGCGGTCGAAGACGGTCACATCACCGAAGGATTCGCCTCGGTGGCCTGCCCGGTCTTCGACCACGGCGGCCGGCCGATGGCCGCGATCAGCGTGACCCTCCGCCACCTCTGCCCAGGGGCCGGGGGATGCGAGGAGACTTGGCCCGATCTCGCCGAAGAGGTCCGTTTGACCGCGGCCGAATTGACCAGCCGGATCGGGGGTCAGGTGCGCTGAGCGTGCTTCTTCTGGACTCCCTCGAGTCCGAGCATCGCCAGCAGTTCCGCGCAGTCGATGGCATCCGAGGCGTGCCCTGCGACGGTTCGAGCTGCTCTGCCGTTCTGCAGGGTGAGGCGGACTTCTTCCTCCGCGCGCACACCTGCCATCCGGCTCTGGTCTTCAGCGGGGTCGGGACGACTGGAATGCCTGGCCCAGGTCATCTGCCACCTTCTTCCGGCCCTCCGGCGACACGGGGTCGTTTCGAAAGAGAGCCATGGTCGGACACACAGCATGACACTTCACCGGAACAAGATCGCCATTGCGGGTGAATCGAGATGGAATCGACCCTGCTTTAGCTACTCTCCGTGATTCAACTGGGGAGCGCCGTCGCCCGCTGAGCCAGCGCCCGGTTCAACGCCTCGAACTGCGGCAACGTATCGGCCCGCAGGCTGCTCACCACGAACGGCACCAGCGCACCGGTGAACCGCTCGCTCTGCACCAGCAGGGTCCGGCCGGGGCCGAGCGGACGCAGTTCGAACCGGTGCTCGCCGTCGAAGATCAGTCCGGGCCCGATCCGCCCGAGCCAGCGCAGTTCCCGTTCCGGTGTCACCGCGAGCACGGTCGGGGTGAACGTGGTGTCGCCGGTCTTGTCGCGCAGGACATTGCGCAGGGTGGCTCCCTCCTTGAGCGTGCCACCGTCCGAGGTCACCTCCGCCGAGATGACGAACGGGTTCCACGCCGGATAGGCGCGGAGATCGGTGAGCACCCGCCACACCTTGTCCGCCGGGGCGTCGATCTCGATCGAGGAGGTCAGGGCGACCGGGCGCAGGTTGCTCCAGGTGACATAGCCGGCCAGCACGGCGAGCACGATCCCGCCGATGAGCGCGATCCGGCGACGGCGGGACATCCGGACTCTTGGCGAAGACGTGGTGGTCATGACGTGGTCCTTTTCACGGGAAGGGTTGGGGAGATTCCACTGAGCGCGGTACCGACCAACGTGCGCACATACGCCGGTCCGATCGGATTTCCGGTGATCAGCAGCCGGTAATAGAGCGCCCCGGCGAGCTGATCGAACAGCGCCTCCGGGTCGACGTCTTGCGGCAGGTCGCCACGCTCACGCGCCCGGTGGATGAGGCTGATCGGCAGGGTGTTGCGGCGCGCGAAGAGTTGCCCCACCGCGGCGCCGATGTCCGGATGCCGGGCGGCGGCAGCGGCGATCTCGGCGACCAGCCCGGCGGACCGGTCGCTCGCCTCTTTCGACCTGGCGGCCTTGCGCATCCGGTTCAGTCCGGCGGCGATCTCGGTGAGGTAGCCGACCAGGTCCGCGCGCAGATCGCCGGTGTCGACCACCGGCACCTCGTCCTGCATCTTGGCCACCACCGCCACGATCACGTGGTCTTTGGTCGGCCAACGCCGGTACAACGTGGTCTTGGCGACCCCGGCCATCGCGGCGACCGCGTCGATGGAGAACCGGTCGTATCCGTTCTCCAGCAACACTTCCAGCGCGGCGTCGAGAATCCGCCCATCGGCCTGCTCATCCCTCGGCCGCCCCCGGCGCCTCTCCTCGGCTGACATCGCACTCCTTTTCGCTACGGCCGTTTCGTAAATGAACCCTAGCGGTCCCCGAAGTGATTACGCAACTGCTGTAGCGAAACTCGGCTCAGGCCCCCACATAGAAGAAGCGGCCCTACCCCTGAGGGGTAGGGCCGCTTCGGCGAAACGGTGGAGGTGCCGGGAATTGAACCCGGGTCCTCTGGCGAATCATCAGGGCTTCTCCGTGCGCAGTCCGCTATGTCTCTACTTGGCCCCTTCAGTCACGCGAACAAGCTGAAGTGACGAGCCCAGCCACTGTTTGTTTCCCAATCACACCCCGTAGCCGAGTGTGACGGTAAGCCTCCTAGCTGATGCCGGTGACCGGGTCGGAGGCGACCCCGGACCGACAGAGTTGCTCTACTGCTTAGGCAGCAAGAGCGAACTCGCGCTGGCTCTTAGGCTCGGCGCTTATTGGTTTGCGATGACGCTTACGGTGGTCTCTCGCCTGCACCGGCACGCTTCTCCTGATTCAACGTCCAAAGTCGAAACCGTTCACCCCCTTGGTGGGACACAACCTGTACATCATAACGCGGGCGGCAACCGGGTTAATCCCGCAGGTGGGGCTAGCCCTACCTGGGAGATGCCCGCGAGCACCATGTCAGCGGACGTCCCCGGGCGCGATGCTTGACTCCTCGAACAGGAGAGGAGCACGACCATGAGTTCGCTGGCGGCCGAGCGGGAGCTGAGCAGGTCCGATCCGTCGTTCGGCGGCTCGCTGGTCTACCTGCTGATGAACCTGCCGATGGGCGTACTGGCCTTCGCGCTCCTGACGTCCTTCATCTCGGCGGGCGTCGGCACGGCGGTCGTCTGGATCGGGTTGCCGATCCTCGCCCTGGTGATCCTCACGGTCCGCGGCGCGGCCCGGATGGAGCGCGCCAGGGTGTACGCGCTGCTCGACCGCTACATCGACCTGCCGTACCTCCCGCTGCCCGTCGCCGGCCAGTCCGTGCGCTGGAAGGCGCGCCTGAAGGACGGCTCGACGTGGCGCGACCTCGGCTACTTCTTCCTGCTCTTCCCGCTCGGGATCATCGAGTTCGTACTGGTCACGGTGTTCTGGTCGACCAGTCTCGGCCTCGCCGGGCTGCCGATCTACTACCGCTTCCTGCCCGGCGGCGAGTACCGCTTCCCGACCTGGGAGAACGCGTGGTTCACCGTCGATTCGACGGTCTCGGCGCTGCCTTGGGCGGCGCTCGGAGTGCTCTGCGTCGCGCTCTCGGTAGCGTTGACGAAGGCACTGGCCGGGATGCATGCCCGGCTGGCGACGGCGTTGCTCGGGCCGACCTACGCCCAGCGCCGCCGTCTGGAAGATTCTTGGGGCGAGGTTCACGGATGACGATCGACCAGCAGGTACAGCAGGTGGGGATCCCGCGGCCGCGGCCGATGCGAACGATCGCCTACATGTTCGTCAGCTTCTTCTTCCGGCTGCTCCAGTTCATCCTCATCGTCGTCGGGCTGGCGGTCGGCATCGCGACCGCGGTGGTGTGGATCGGCTTCCCGATCCTGATGGCCACGACCAGCTTCATCCGCTGGTCCGCCGACCGGGAGCGGGGCTGGGCGCGGACGATGCTCGAAACCCCGCTGGAGCCGGTCGAGCGGCTCCCCCTCGAAGGACTTTCGCTGGTCAAGCGCTGGCTGACCCGCCTGACCGACGCGACGACCTGGCGTGACCTCGCCTACCTGATGGCGGCGTTCCCGCTGGCCTGCCTGGAGCTGCCGATCGCGATCGCGTCGGTCGTGCTGCTGCCGATGGCGATCTGGGTGACCCCGTGGGTCGGATGGCTGCACGGCAACCTGGCGTACTCGCTGCTCGGCCCGAACCGCGCCGCGAAACTGGAGCAGAAGGCCGAGCGCCTGCAGGCGTCGCGGGCTCGCGGTGTCGACGCCGCCGAGGCCGAACGCCGCCGCATCGAGCGAGACCTGCACGACGGGGCCCAGCAGCGGCTGGTCGCCGTCGCGATGAGTCTCGGCCGCGCGAAGTCGAAGTTCGACCAGGACCCGAACGCCGTGCGCGAGCTGATCGACGAAGCCCATCTCGACGCCAAGCTCGCGGTGTCGGAACTGCGCGATCTCGCCCGCGGGATCTACCCGGCCGTCCTCGGCGACCGCGGTCTCGACGCCGCCTTGTCCGCGCAGGCCGCGAAATCGCCGATCCACGTCGACGTCGAGGTGGACGTCGAGCCGCGACCGCCTGCCGCGGTCGAGACGACGGCCTACTTCATCGTCGGCGAGACGCTGACCAACATCGCGAAGCACTCGGGCGCGACCGAAGCGGGCGTGAAGGTGTGGCGCACCGAGTCGATGGTCATCGTCGAGATCACCGACAACGGGCACGGCGGCGCCGAAGTCCGGCCGGGTGGCGGCCTCGCCGGGCTCGCCGACCGCGCGGCCACGATCGACGGCGTGATCACCGTCGTCAGCCCGCCCGGCGGCCCGACGGTGATTCGCGCGGACCTGCCGTGCCAATGGTGACCCGCTCGTGAGTGAATAGGCTCTGCCATTCACTCACGACGCTGGGGGCAGCATGCGGGTTGTCATCGCCGAAGACGCGGTTCTGTTGCGCGCGGGGGTGATCCGACTGCTCGCCGACGAGGACATCGAGACGGTCGCCGCCGTGGACAACGGCGACGACCTGCTGGTCGCGGTCAAGGAGCACCGGCCGGACCTCGCGATCGTCGACGTCCGCATGCCGCCCACCTTCACCGACGAGGGCCTGCGGGCGGCGCTGGGCGCCCGTGAGGCCGTTCCCGGTCTTCCGGTCCTCGTGCTTTCCCAGTACGTCGAAGAGAGCTACGCCGTCGAGCTGCTGTCCGGTGGCGCGGGCGGAGTCGGTTACCTGCTCAAGGAACGCGTCGCCGACGTCGGAGACTTCCTCGACGCGGTGAAGCGGGTCGCCGGCGGCGGCACGGCCATCGATCCGGACGTCATCGCGCAGCTGATGGCGCGGGGCCGCAAGAACCCGCTCGACGCGCTCACCGCCCGCGAGTCCGAGGTGCTGGGGCTGATGGCGCAGGGCCTGTCGAACACCGCGATCGCGAACTCGCTCGTCGTCTCGCACGGCGCGGTCGAGAAGCACATCGGCAACATCTTCTCGAAGCTCGGGCTCGAAGCGAGTTCGGTGGAGCACCGCCGGGTCCGCGCGGTGCTCACTTATTTAGGACGCTGAAGTAGCTCTTGGTGGCGAAGCGGTCACTCACCTAACATGGGCAGACTGTTGGTGGGGAAACGAGCCGAGCCGAGGAGGCCCCATGACCGACCGGACCTCCCGCAGCGTCCGCTTCTTCGGCGGGCCGCTCGACGGCCGCGTCCAGGAACTCGGTGACACGGAGCCGATCGTGGGCACCGTCCTCAAACACGTCCATCTCCACGACGGGCCCAAAATCGAAACCCGGTACGAACTCGGCCGCGCCGAAGACGACTGCTGGGAGTTCCGGCTGTGCTCCGCCCCGCTCCCGGAGCCCGAGACCGACGGCGTGGGGTAGGGAAAACTCCACCTTCCGAGGGCGAAAACAGGAAGATCGATACGGCGGCCCGCACCGCTGTTTTCGCGGACCCGAAGCACCAGGCTCTTTTCCATGCACACAAGCGGGAAACAGGGCCGGGACAGGTTCCTGGACATCGTCCGAGCGGTCGCGATCCTCGCGGTCGTCGTCCAGCACTGGGGAATGCCGGTGCTCTCCTACGCCGACGGCCATCTCTCGACCGGGAACGCCCTCGCGACGCCCGGCTGGTGGATCATCACCTGGCTCAGCCAGGTCATGCCGCTCGTCTTCTTCGCCGGCGGCGCGGCGAACCTGATCTCGTTGAGCCGGGCGGAAAGTTCCCGTTCCTGGCTCGCGGCCCGCCTCAAGCGGCTGATGATCCCGGTGCTGCCGCTGGTGGCCGTCTGGCTGTTCGTCCCGGACATCCTGCGCGGTATGGGCGTTCCGGAGCAGCCGTTGCAGGTCGGCGGCGCGATCGCCGCCCAGTTGCTGTGGTTTCTCGCCGTGTACGTGCTCACCGTGCTGCTCACCCCGATGCTGGCCGCGGCACATCGCCGCTGGGGCTTGAAGGTCCCGCTCGTGATGCTCGCCGCCGCCGTGCTCGTGGACGTCGCCCGCTTCAACGACCTCGGCCTGATCGGGTTCGCGAACGCCGTCTTCGTCTGGATGGCCGTGCACCAGCTCGGTTTCCACTACACGCAGGGACGTCTCGGGTCGCTGAGCCGCAACGCCGCGCTGGGCATGTCCGCAGCCGGTTTCGGCATCACCGCGCTGATGGTCGCCTTCGGCCCGTACCCGGCGAGCATGATCGGCATGCCGGGCGCCCCGGTGTCGAACATGAGCCCGCCGACCGTGCTGCTGGCCTTCCTCGCGATCGGCCAGATCGGGCTCCTGCTGGCCTTCAAGCCCCAGCTGAACGCCTTGGCCGCCCGGCCGAACCTCGACGCCGCGCTGAAGTGGATCGGCCCGCGGTTCATGAGCGTCTACCTGTGGCACATGCCGGCGCTGATCGTCGTCTCCGGTGTCGCGGTCTACGGCCTCGGTTACGAAACCCCCGAACCGGGTTCCGTGCTGTGGCTGACGATGCTCCCGGCCTGGCTCGGCGCCTGCGGGCTCGTGCTCCTCGGCCTGCTGCGGATGTTCGCCCGCTTCGAGTCGCAGGGTTCCGGTCCCGCGTCGACCGCGCACACACCTCAGCTCGTGGTGGCCGGGCTGGCGATCGCCGGCGGCCTGCTCGGTCTCGCCGCGCACGGTTTCGCCCCGCTGAGCGATGGTCTGGCGCAGGGCCCGGCGCCGTGGGTGGCGCTGGCGACGGGTGGATTCCTGCTGGCGGGCAAGCAGATCCCGGTCTCGGAACTGGGGACGCGGCTGCTCGGCCGCGCCGTCTCGGTCACCGAGGTGGCACAGCTCAAACGCTGAGCAGTTTCGCGGGGGTGTCGTGCAGCACCGCCCGTAGGAACGGCTCACCCAGGCGATCGTCGGCGGCCCAGCCGGCGATCGCCTGCAGCTGTGTGGCGTACGAGTACGGGATGTTGGGGAAATCGGTGCCGAGCACGACGCGATCCGGGAACTCTGCCAGCAGGTCCTGCCAGTCCGGCGGAAGCGGATTGCCGCGCAGGGTGAACTCCACCCCGACCATCGTGGTGTCGAGGTACACGCGCGGATACTTCCCGGCCAGCTCGAAGGCGAAGTCGATCTCGGGCATGCCGGCGTGTGCGAGCACCAGCGTCAGACTGGGATGCCGCACCAGGATCTCTTCGAACAACCGTAGCCCGGTGTAGGCGCCCCTCAACGGACCGTGTCCACAGTGGACGACCACGGGAACGCCCGCGTCCGCCAGCGCGCCCCAGACGTCGTCGAGCAGCTCGTCACGCGGGTCGTAGGCGCCGACCTGGACGTGCGCCTTGAAACACCGGGCGCCCGCGCGCAGCGCACCGTCCACAACGGACAGCGCACCGGGCTCCGGGTAGAACGTGCCGGTCGGCACCGCCTCCGGGACGCGGTCCGCGAACTCCAGCGCCCACGACGTCAGCCATTCGGCCATACCGGGCTTGTGCGGATACACCAGCGGCGCGAACCGGCGCACGCCGAAAGACCGCAGGGTTTCGACGCGCTCTTCTTCGGTGGTGCGGTAATGCACCGGCCAGGCCATGCCGTAGTGCTCCTCGGCCTGGTCGAAGTAGGCCCACACCTTGTCCATGACCGGCTTCGGCAGGAAATGCAGGTGAAGGTCGACAAGCCCGTCGATGCCCAGCGCCGAGAGCCAGCCGGGGATCTCGGCGTCCGACGCGGGCCCGTGGATCAATCGGTGTACCGGCCCTTGAGCGCCCGGCCCATGGCCCGGCTGATGGTGCGCTGCGCGTCCCGCTTGGCGATGTCCTGCCGCTTGTCGTAGGACTTCTTGCCCTTCGCCAGCGCGATCTCGACCTTGACCTTGCCGTCCTTGAAGTACATCGACAGCGGGACCAGCGAAAGACCGCTCTCCTTGGTCTTGCCGATGAGCTTCTCGATCTCCTGGCGGTGCAGCAGCAGTTTCCGGGTGCGCCGCGGCGTGTGGTTCGTCCACGTGCCCTGCACGTACTCCGGGATGTGCACGTTGCGGAGCCAGACCTCGCCGTCGTCCACCGTGGCGAACGCGTCGGCCAGCGATGCCCGTCCTTCACGCAGGCTCTTCACCTCGGTACCGACGAGCACGAGACCGGCTTCGTAGGTGTCGAGGATGGAGTAATCGTGGCGAGCCTTGCGGTTCGACACGATCACCTTGTGTCCACGTTCCTTGGGCATAGCGGCGACTCTACGTGAGTTTCTGTGTTCGGGCAGGTGGTTATCGGGGCGGCTAGTGGCGCACGTACAGGCGCAGCGTCACGTAGCCGGTGATCGCCGAAATGACGATCGAGACGGCGAGCAGGATCGGCGCCACCGGGAACAGCAATTCGAGCATGCCGACCGCGGGGAACACGTCACCGGTGAGCACCAAGTCGAGCAACAGCACCTTGGTGAGCACCAGGAAGACGATACCGATGATGGCACCGACCAGGCCGGCGACCACCGCCTCCAGGAGGAACGGCAGCTGCGTGTACCAGCGGGTCGCACCGACCAGCCGCATGATGCCGACCTCGGTGCGCCGGGTGAACGCCGACACCTGGATCGTGTTGGCGATCAGCAACAGCGCGGCGATGGCCATGATCAGCGCGGCGCCGAAGGCCAGGTTCCGCACCCCGTTGAGCGCGTTGAACACGCGGTCCAGCGCCTTCTGCTGGTCGTCGACCTTGGAGACGCCGGGCTTGCCGGTGTACTCCTGGATGATCGCCTGGCTGCGCTCGGGGTTCTTCAGCTTGACGTGCAGCGACGCGGGCAGCGCCTCCGGCCCGGTGAGCGCGAGCAGTTCCGGCTGGCTCTCGAACATCTTCTTGAACCGCTCGTAGGACTGCTCGCGGTTCTCGAAGACGACCGACTCGACGCCTTCGTTTCCCTGCAGTTCCTGACGCAGTGTCTGGCAGGCGGACTGCGAGCAGTTCGGGTCACCCGCGCTGATGTCGTTGACCAGATAGACCGAAACCTCGACGTCGGCGAGGAAGTTGGCCTTCATCTTGTCGATCGTGCCGACGGCCAGCAGGCCGAAGCCGAGCATGGCGAGGGAGACCGCGGTGGTGAGGATCATCGCGATGGTCATCGTGACGTTCCGGCGCAAGCCGGTGACTACCTCGCTGAAGACGAAACTGGCGCGCATCGGGGTTGATGTCCCTTGGAAGTCGTGGGTTACGGAGGAGGGCGGGGCCGGTCAGCGGCCGATGCCGTAGACGCCTCGGGCGTCGTCACGGATGACCTTGCCGAGCTGGAGCTCGACGACCCTTCGCCGCATCGAGTCCACGATCGAATGGTCGTGGGTGGCCATCAGCACCGTCGTGCCGGTGCGGTTGATCCGCTCCAGCAGCAACATGATGTCCTGGCTGGTGTCGGGGTCCAGGTTCCCGGTCGGCTCGTCGGCGAGCAGCACGAGCGGGCGGTTCACGAACGCGCGGGCGATCGCGACGCGCTGCTGCTCACCACCGGAGAGTTCGTTGGGGAGACGGTCGGCCTTGCCGTCGAGGCCGACGAGTTCGAGCACCTCGGGCACGACCTTGCGGATCGTGGGGCGCGGCTTGCCGATGACTTCGAGCGCGAAGGCGACGTTCTCGGCGACGGTCTTGTTCGACAGCAGACGGAAGTCCTGGAAGACGCAGCCGATGGTCTGCCGCAGCCGCGGCACCCGGCGACGGGCGAGCTTGGCGACGTCGAAGTTGGAGACCATGACGCGACCCTTGCTCGGCACCTCTTCGCGCAGCAGGAGACGCAGGAAGGTCGACTTCCCGGATCCCGAGGGACCGATCAGGAAGACGAACTCGCCTTTGTCGATCTCGACCGACACCCGCTCAAGGGCGGGACGGGTCGAGGTCTTGTAGACCTTGGAAACCTCTTCGAGCCGGATCACGGTTCGGCATACTACCCATGCCCGCCGTTAAGCCCGGGTAGCCCGGTCCCGGCGGCCGAGCGAGCAAGGGACCTTTGCTATCACTCTCTTTCGGAAAGTGGTAGCAAAGGTCCCTTGCTCTCTCACGCAGGGTTGTTACGCGGCTCCGGACTGCTTGCGCCAGCGGATGCCGGCCTCCAGGAAGCCGTCGATCTCGCCGTCGAGCACGGACGACGGGTTGCCGACCTCGAACTCGGTCCGCAGGTCCTTGACCATCTGGTACGGGTGCAGCACGTAGGAGCGCATCTGGTTGCCCCAGCTGGAGCCGCCGTCCTTCAGCGCGTCCATCTCGGCGCGCTCCTCTTCCTTCTTCCTCTGCAGCAGCCGCGCCTGGAGGACCTTCATCGCGGCCGCCTTGTTCTGCAGCTGCGACTTTTCGTTCTGGCACGAAACGACCACGCCGGTCGGGATGTGTGTGATCCGCACCGCCGAGTCCGTCGTGTTGACGCTCTGGCCACCGGGCCCGGACGAGCGGTACACGTCGACGCGGATGTCCTTCTCGGGGATGTCGACGTGGTCGACCTCCTCGACCTCGGGCATCACCTCGACGTGCGCGAAGGAGGTCTGGCGACGGCTCTGGTTGTCGAACGGCGAGATGCGCACCAGCCGGTGCGTGCCCTGCTCGACCGAGAGCGTGCCGTAGACGTACGGGGCGCTCACCTTGAAGGTGGCGGACTTGATGCCCGCTTCTTCGGCGTAGGAGATGTCGTAGACGTCCGTCGGGTAGTTGTGGCGTTCCGCCCACCGCAGGTACATCCGGAGCAGCATCTCGGCCCAGTCGGCGGCGTCGACACCGCCCGCTTCGGACCGGATGGTGACCACGGCGTTCCGCGGGTCGTATTCACCCGACAGCAGGGTGCGGACCTCGAGCCCGTCGATGTCCTTGGTGAGCGCCGTGAGCTCGGACTCGGACTCGGCCACACTGGCGGAGTCGCCCTCGGCCTCGGCCAGTTCATAGAGGACGCCCAGGTCGTCGAGCCGCTGCCGCAGCTCGGAAATGCGTCGCAGCTCACTCTGCCGGTGGGACAACTGGCTGGTGACCTTCTGCGCCGCTTCGGGGTCGTCCCAGAGGTTCGGGCTGGATGCCTGTTCCTCCAGCTCGGCCACCTGGGCACGCAGCGCATCCAGGTCCATCACCGACTCGATCTGCGTCAGCTTGCCGGCCAGGTCCTTCAGTGCCGCATCGAACTCATCACTCACGTCGGCCAAGGTTACGGCAAAACCCACGACCGGTTGCGGGGAACCGGCCGTGGGCACCTGTCCGGGTCAGGACTGGGGGATGGAATCCAGCAGTTTCAGTGCGGCTTTGGCCTGCGCCTGAGCGAACTCGGCGACCGCCTTGGCGTACGGGCCGTCGGCGGCCTTGGTGGCGGCCTTGGCCTCGTCGAGCTGCTGCGTGTAGCTCGCGCGGGCCGATTCGAGCAGGGTCGCGCGCTGCTTCACCGTCAACGAACCGGCGTGCACGAGACGGAGGATCAGCGGGCTGCGGAGGTGGTCAGGACCGGCTTCGGAGGACAGCCACGTCTTGAACGCCTTCTTGCCCGCCGCGGTGATGAGGTACTGCTGGCTCGACCGCGGCCCCTGCTTGCCGAGGCGGACGAGGCCCTCCTTCGACAAGGCGGGGAGCTCCCGGTACACCTGGCTGCGAGTCACGCTGAAGAAGGCGCCGAAACGCTCACCCGCCCCCGCGACCAGTTGCCCGCCCGTGGCGGGACCGTCGTGGAGAAGACCGAGCAGTGCGGCGGCTGTTGCATTCAATTCGGACACGTCCTCTACGGTCCCACTTTTCGGAACCTGTGTCCACTGTGGTCAACACATCTGTCCATTGTGGCTAGTGATATGCGCTCATTCGGCCCAACGCACTACGCCTGTCCACAATGGACCGAACACGCTACGCAACCGGCCTTCGCCACGGACAGCGGTACGCGTCCCCCGCCCCGACCAACAACGGGGAGTGATCGCCCCGGAGGGCGCACGGGCGACGGAACCGGAAAACGAAGAAGCGCGGATCTGCGATTTCCGCAGATCCGCGCTTCGTTTTCACAGTAGCGGGGACAGGATTTGAACCTGCGACCTCTGGGTTATGAGCCCAGCGAGCTACCGAGCTGCTCCACCCCGCGTCGTTGTGTCAATAGATTACACGGGGGCGAAACCGGGTTTCAGGCGGGTGCCCTTAACTTCCCAAAGCACCCTTGACCTGCCCTTATGGCGAGACTTTGTCATCCAGCCAAGCGAAGACGCCGTCGAGCACCATGGTCAGCCCGTCACTGAATCTGCCCTCGACGTCCTCGTCGAAGACCCACGCGGTGGGCGTCACGTCGTAACGCGGGTCCCGCTCGCCCGGAACCGGATAAACGGCCTGTTCTTCGATGGTGAAGCCGACGACGTAGCTGTAAACGGTGAACAACGCTCGTCCAGCCAGGTACGGTTCGAGCCCCGCGTCGACGCGCGCCTGAAGCGGGTTGTCACCGAGCAGGCCGTCGTCCGTCATGAAGGTCCCGGAGAAGACCTTTGCCCCGTCACGGTAAGCGAGCATCATCCGGCGCATAGCCCGTGACGCCACCTCGAGGGATTCCCGCTCCCCCAGGCCTTCCGGCACCCGGCCCGGCATCGCGTCGGCGTACATCTGCGTCGCCATCTCGTCGAGCAGCTCCTGTTTGTTCTTCACGTGCCAGTACAGCGCCGGCGCTTTGACATCCAGTTCCTGCGCGATCAGGCGGAGCGTCAGCCCGTTGAGCCCGACGTCGTTGAGCAGCCGCAGCCCGGCGCGGACGATGTCCTGCCTGGTCAGACCCACTTTTACCTTCTTCCCAGCGGTAACGCCTTGACAATTTAACGATGTTAAGGGCACTCTGGCCGCAGGTCAATTTAACGTTGTTAAGGAGTGGTATGGACAACCTGGGGACGGACGTGGTCGTGGCCGGGGCGGGGCCGACCGGGCTGATGCTGGCCCACGAACTCGCGCTCGCCGGCGTCGATGTCGTGGTACTGGAACGGCTTCCCGAGCGCACGGGACTGTCGAAAGCGCTGAACCTGCAACCGCGGACCGCGGAAATACTGGAGCTGCGCGGGCTTCTGGACGGCGCCGAAGAGCGTTCGTTCACGACGGTGCAGGACGGACACTTCGCGATGATCCCGGTCGACTACCACTGCTGGGACACTCGATTTCCCTTCCAGATGGGGATTCCGCAGGCCCAGGTCGAGGAGTACCTGGAAGAACGGCTTGCCGCGCAAGGAACGAAGGTAGTGCGAGGAGCCGAAGTAATCGATTTCGTTCAGGACAAAGACTCTGTCTCTGTCCGGTACCGAACAGACGGTGGCGAAACCCGGCTGCGCGCGAAGTACCTCGTCGGCTGCGACGGCTCTCGAAGTGTTGTACGCAAAGGACTGAACGTGGACTTTCCCGGTGTGGACGGTCAAGGCTTCGGCGTGGTCGCGGACGTCCTGTTCGACGAAATCCCTGCCGGTGCGCAAAAACAGTGGCGAACGATGCGGAACATCGGCGAGCCGACCGGTGCGACCACGTTCAAAGGCTTGATTCCGTTGGGAGAACCGGGTCTCTACCGTTTCGTCTACGGTGACAGGGCCTCGCGCCCCAAGAACATCCGGTCCGCCATCTCGCACGAGGAGGTCCGGCAGGCGCTGCTCGACTCGTACGGTGAGACAGCGACGGTGTCGGAAATCCGGTGGGCGTCACAGTTCTCGGACGCCGCGCGACAGGCGGAGCACTACCGCGTCGGACGGGTGCTACTGGCGGGCGACGCGGCGCACATCCATTTCCCGGCAGGCGGCCAGGGGTTGAACCTGGGTGTGCAGGACGCCATGAACCTGGGCTGGAAGCTCGCCGCGAACGTGCGTGGCTGGGCCGGTGACGCCCTGCTGGACACCTACGAGGCCGAACGGCACCCTGTCGGCGCTCAGGTGCTGCACAACGTCGCGGCTCAGCTGGGGCTGACTCCGCGGTCGCACGAGTCTCGCGCGCTTCGCGACCTTTTCGCCGGCCTGGTCACGCTGCCTGAGGTGAATCGGCATTTGGGGGGCATGGTCTCCGGTCTCGGGATCCGCTACATGACCTACGGGACGTCGCACCCGGCGCTGGGCTCGCGACTGAATGACCAGGAACTCGACACCGAAGCGGGCCCGATTCGCCCGAGCACGCTCTTTCACGACGGTGGCTTCGTGCTCTTGACGACCACTGCGGCCCACGTCGACGCCGCCCGGGCCCAGGCCCGCTCGCCGCGCCTGACCACCCAGCTGGTCACGTCCCTGCCGTGGCCCGCCACCGAAGCCGTCCTGTACCGCCCCGATGGCTACGCCTGCTGGACCGCCCCCACGCGGTAGCAAAGGTCCCCCGCTCCCCCACCTGGTAGCAAAGGCCCCCCGCTACCACCGTCACCCTGGGCACTCAGGCGACCAACTCACCTTGGGGGGTCCAGGGGGGCGAAGCCCCTCCTGGCGGGGGTCCGGGGGTTCGACCCCCGGGACAAATGCGAAGGAGGCCCGGCCTGCGTTTTCCGCAGGCACGGGCCTCCAACCTCTGTAGCGGGGACAGGATTTGAACCTGCGACCTCTGGGTTATGAGCCCAGCGAGCTACCGAGCTGCTCCACCCCGCGTCGTGACACCTACCTTACGCCTGCGTTTCGAGCAGGCGCAAAGCAGGTGCCCTTTAGGTAAGCGACGTCACCCTCCGGGCTGGCCGGAGGTCGGGGGCGCACCGGACGCCGGCGGGTTGGCCTTGGCCGACTCGTAGGCCTTCGAAGCGGCTTCGAGTGCGGCCAGGGCGGCACCCTGGTCGGCGTAGTTGCCGGATTGCTGGGCGGCGCGGAACTTGACCCAGGCGTCGTGCATGTCGCCCGCGGCCTTGTCGAGCGCCGGGTTGCCCGTGGCAGGCGGCTGCGGCGTCGTAGTGCCCGGGGGCGGGGTGGTCGTTCCGGGCGTGCCTCCGGTCTGCGGCGGCGTGACCCCGGAACCCGTGCCCGGCCCGAAGACCTGATCCAGGGCTTCGTTGAGCGTCGGCGCGAAACCGATCTTGGTGCCGTAGGAGACCAGGACCCGCGCCAGCTGCGGATAGCTCAGCTGGTTCCGCTGCCGGATGTAGACCGGTTCCACGTAGAGGAAGCCGTTCGCGACCGGAAGGGTGATCAGGTTTCCGTACGTGACGGTGACGTTCGGGTTGTTGAACAGAGTCCGGTCCTGCGCGACCCGCGGGTCACTTTGGAATCTGTTCTGGACCTGGACGGGACCGTCCACCTGGGTCGATCCGCTGGCGCCTGTCGGCAGTCTCAGGACGCGCATCTTCCCGTAGTCCTCGGGATCCGAGGACACCGACATCCAGGCCGCCAGGTACTGCCGTTGGAGACCGGTCAGTGAACTGGTGAGCTGGAATCGCGATTTGTTGTCTCCCGGCGCGGTGGCCAGGACGTAGTAGCCGGGCTGGTTCGCGACACCGGAAGCGGACGCGTTCACGCCGCCTTCCTGCGTCGGGTCCTGCGGAACGCTCCAGAAGGCCTGCTGCGCGTAGAACTCCGCCGGGTTGTTCACGTGGTACTTCGACAGGAGTTCCCGCTGCACCTTGAAGAGGTCTTCGGGGTAACGGAAGTGCGACCGCAGGTCCGGCGAGATCTCGCTGCTCGGCTTGACCAGGCCGGGAAAGACGTTCTTCCAGGCGTTCAGCACCGGCTCGTTGTCCTCGACCCCGTACAGGGTCACGGTGCCGTCGAACGCGTCGACGGTGGCCTTGACCGAGTTGCGGATGTAGTTGAGCGAGGAGTTCGCCTGGCGGGTGGTGCCGCTGAGCGAGTCGTTGGTCGCCTGGCCGAGCTGGGTCTGCTGGGCGTACGGGAAGTTGTTCATCGTGGTGTAGCCGTCGACGATCCAGATGATCTTGCCGTTGACGACCGCCGGATACGGGTCACCGTCGAGGGTCAGCCACGGGGCGACCTTGGCGACACGATCCCGAGGCTCGCGGTTGAACATGATCTTGGATCCGTCGCCGATGGCGTCGGAGAAGAGGATGTTCCGCTCGCCGTACTCGGCGGCGAAGACGAGCCGGTTGAACCAGTTGTCGATCGGCACGCCGCCGGAGCCCTTGTAGATGTAGCCGCGGTCGACGGCGGTGTCGTACTCGCCGGGCGCCTGTCCCGCCTTGCCTCCGACGATCGCGTACGCGGCGTCGGTCGCCAGCTCGCCGTAGTAGATGCGCGGCTCGTCCACCTTGATGCCCGGCTTGTTCGGGTCGGTCGAACCGGCGCCCGTCGGGTTCTGGGTGTCGCTGGTGGTGGCGATGGGGTAACCGCCGTCGGAGTTGGCGTCCTTCAGCGCGCGGTCGATCGTGTTGGCCGGCGCGGCGACGAAGCCGTTTCCGTGCGTGTAGACGAGGTGCTTGTTGATCCAGTTCGTCTGGTTGCCGGTCAGGCCCTCGGTCTTGATCTCCTTGGCCGCGACGATGTAGTCCTGCGTGACCCCGTTGAGGGTGTAGCGGTCGATGTCCAGCTTCGACGGGAAGCCGTAGAAGTTCTCACGGCCGACGCGCTGAGTGAAGGTGTCGCTGAGGATGTTCGGGTCGAGGAGCCGGATGTTCGGGACGGTCCCCTTGTCCGCCTTGATCTCCGCGGAGGTCGCCTCGGACTTTCCGGTGTAGTCCTTGTACTCGACGTTGGTCAGGCCGAACGCCTGGCGGGTCGCGTCCATGTTGCGCTGGATCGACGCGGACTCCTTCTCGTTCGCGTTGGGGCGCACCGAGAACTGGTCGAGCACGGCGGGCCACGCGACACCGACGAGCACGTTCGACAGGATCAGCAGCACCAGCGCGATCGCGGGAAGCTGCAGGTTGCGCAGGAACGCGCCAGCGAAGAAGGCGACGGCACAGATCACCGAGATGCACAGCAGGATCAGCTTCGCGGGCAGGACCGCGTTCAGGTCGGTGTAGGTCGCACCGACGAAGAGCGGCGCACCCCTGTCGGAGAGCAGCAGGTTGTAGCGATCGAAGAAGTACTCGACGGCCTTCAGCAGCACGAAGATGCCGATGGTGATCGCGAGCTGGGCACGGGTCGGGCCGGCGAGCTGGCCGCCCTTACCCGCGAGCCGGATGCCACCGAAGATGTAGTGGGAGATCAACGCGCCGAAGAACGCGATGACGACGGAGATGAACAGCCAGCCCAGGAGCCAGTTGTAGAACGGCAGGTCGAAAGCGTAGAAGCCGACGTCGTTGCCGAATTCGGGATCGGTCTGCCCGAAGCGCGTGCCGTTCAGGAACAGCTGCACGACCTGCCAGTCGCCCTGCGCGGAGGCGCCGGCGATGAGCCCGGTGAGCACCGGGATGCCGATACCGAAAAGCCGGATCCGGCCGACGATCGCCGACCGATAGCGGGCGAGCGGGTCGTCGTTGCCGGAAATCGGCACGAAGACGGGCCTCGACCGGTACGCGATCATCAAACTGATCGCGAGCGAGCCTCCCACCAGGAGCCCGACGGCGAAGAACAAGACGACACGGGTGATCAACACCGTGCTGAAGACCGTCCGGGCGCCGACCTCGCCGAACCACAACCAGTCGACATAGGTGTCCAGCAGTCTCGCGCCCAGCAGCAGGGCCAGGATGACTACGGCGGCGATGATGAGCAGGATCCGGCTGCGCCGGGACAGCTTCGGCAGGCTCACGGGGGGCCGAGTGGCCACTGCACACGCTCCTGGTTTGGTGAACTTTTCGCAGGGGCGCGCGTACCGCGTGCGGCCCCTGATGCTCTAACTCTACGGATGCCGTCGGAAGTTCCCGGAACCCGCCCAAACCGGACTCGGGACGCCGCCGTCCCGGCCGCCTGGAACGATGTGGCAATGGCACCGAGTGAGCAGCAGGGCGTGGCCGGCCTGGCCCGCGAAGTCGAGGAGTTCGTCGCCTCCGGAGGATGGGATCAGCCGCCGCAGTTGTTCGCGCTGGTCCCGACCGCGGCGCTGCTGGACGAGCAGCCCGAACTGGCCGGACAGCTCGATCCGTCGGCCCCGCTGACGCCGGTCGCGCAGGAGTCGCTGCCGGATGGTGACCTGGGTGAGGCGCTCGCTCAGATCGCGTGGCCCGATCTGGTCCTGGGCTGCGCGCTCGCGCAGGAGATCATCGTGCTGCCGCCGGACGCCGAAGCCGAGCTTCCCGTCGTGCCCGAGACCGATGCCGAACGCCTGCGTCAGGCGGCCGCCGACCACCCGCGCCGGACCGAGGCCCGGCTCGTCGCGGCCGTCCTGCGGGATGGTGCCGGAGCCTGCGTCATGCGGCTTCGCGGCGTCGGGAAGGCCGAAGAACCCGGCGACGTCCCTGTCGACGAGATCATCGAGAACCCGGAGCTGGCGCCCAACCTGCTGGAAGCCCTGAAGGCAACCCTGCTCCCCTGACCTGCGAAAAGAGAGCAAGGGACCTTTGCTACCACCCGGCCCGAGACGCACACCGGGCGATAGCAAAGGTCCCTTGCTCCCCCGGCGGTCAGCAGGAGGCGGTGGGCCGTCCCGCCTTGAGGTTCTCGAGCTGAGTGATCGCCTCGTCCAGCGTCGAAACCTTGATCAGGTTCAGCCCATCGGGCGCGGCGGTCTTCGCCTCGGCGCAGTTGTGCGCGGGCACGAGGAAGTCGGTCGCGCCGGCCTCGCGGGCGCCGACCACCTTGAACGAGATGCCGCCGATCGCGCCGACGACGCCCTTCTCCGAGATCTCGCCCGTTCCGGCGATGTGCCTGCCACCGGCGAGGTCGCCGGGCTCCATCTTGTCGACGATCGCGAGCGCGAACATCAGCCCCGCCGACGGGCCGCCGACGTCCTGCAGCGAGATCTTCACGTCGAAGGGAACATCCGCGCGGTCCACGGCGGTCAGGCCCATGAAGCCTTCCGGCCCGTCGGGCCGCTGCGCGAGCGTGAGCGGCACGGTGCGTTCGGCCTGCCCATCGGATTTGAAAGTGATCTGGACCGTCTGTCCGGGCTTCGTGCCGTTCAGAGCGGCCCGCACGTCGGTCGCCTCCTTGACCGTCGCCCCGTTGACCACCAGCAGCCGGTCCCCCGGGGCGAGCACCTTGTCCGCGGGGCTGCCGGAGACGATCGTTTTCGCGAGCACCTTCACCGGGAACTTGCGCCGCAGCGCGGCGACCTGGGCGGCGGTCTGCGAGTCCTGCAGCTGCTGGATGTTCTCCTGGCGGACCTGCTCGTTGGTCTCGCCGGGCTTGAAGTACTCCTCGCGCGGCGCCAGCGCGTACCGGCCGCTCGCCCAGAGCCCGAGCGCGTTGAACAGCGTGATGCCGCCATCGCGCAGGGAGACCGTCGTCATCCGCAGCTCGCCGGATGTCTGGAAGATCTCGTGCCCGTTGACCTGGATCACGGACTGCCCGGCGGCGTCCTTGCCGAGCGTGTCGTAGGTCGGGCCGGGACTGATCGCCACATACGGCACCGGGATGAAGAACCCGACCAGCGCGAAGGCGACGAACAGCGCGCCGCTGACCAGCAGCGTCCAGCCGCGCCGGGTCAGCCGCCGTTCGGAGCGGTCCTGGTCACCCGCGGAGCCCGAACGGCTCCGCGCTCCTGTGGTCTCCTCCGAGGGCTCTGTCACGCGTGACAGCGTACGGTGACTGTGTTCGCTTCTCGGTGAAGGCCACGCTCATCACTCCACTTGACGAGCTGTGAATCCCAGGACCCGCGTACGGTGGTGCCATGAGCAAACCCCCGTTCGGCTTCGGACCGCCCGATCCCGACAAACGAGGCGAGAACGAGCCGTCGGATTCCGGCGGCCAGCCCTCCGGCGCCGAGGCCTTCAATCAGCTCGGTCAGATGCTCAGCCAGCTGGGCCAGATGCTCAGCCAGGCCGGCAGCTCGACCGGGCCGGTCAACTACGACCTGGCGAAACAGATCGCGTTGCAGAACCTCAGCAGCAGCGATAGCGGAGACGTCAAGCTCGGCTTCTCGTCGTCCAGTGGCGGTGACTCGAGCACGGCCGTCCGTGACGCCGCCCACCTGGCCGAGCTGTGGCTCGACGCCGCGACGATCCTGCCCGCCGGAGCCACCTCGACCGTCGCATGGTCCGCGCGCACCTGGGTCGAAAAGACCCTGCCGACCTGGCAGCGCCTCTGCGACCCCGTCGCCCAGCAGGTTTCGGGTGCGTGGGTCCAGGCCCTGCCCGAAGAGGCCAAGCAGGCCGCCGGTCCTCTGCTCTCGATGATGGGGCAGATGGGCGGGATGGCCTTCGGCTCCCAGCTCGGCAACGCCTTGGCTCAGTTGGCTTCCGAAGTGCTCACCTCCACCGAGGTCGGCCTTCCGCTGGGCCCCGCGGCCACTTCCGCGCTGTTGCCTGCCAACATCGAGAAGTTCACCGAGGGCCTGGAGCTGCCGACCAGCGAGGTGCTGGTCTTCATCGCCGCACGCGAGGCCGCCCACCAGCGGCTGTTCGCCCACGTGCCCTGGCTGCGGCAGCGGCTGCTGGCCACGGTCGAGGAGTTCGCGAACGGCATCTCCGTCGACACGTCGGCGCTCGAACAGCTCGCCGGCCGGATCGACCCGTCGAACCCGGCCAGCATCGAAGAGGCCATGTCCTCCGGCCTGCTCGAGCCGCAGACCTCGCCCGAGCAGAAGGCGGCGCTGAACCGCCTGGAAACCCTGCTCGCACTGGTCGAAGGCTGGGTCGACGTCGTGGTCGCCGAGGCCATCGGCGACCGGCTGCCGGGCGCGGACGCGCTCCGGGAGACGCTGCGCCGCCGCCGGGCCACCGGCGGCCCCGCCGAGCAGACCTTCGCCACCTTGGTCGGGCTCGAGCTCCGCCCCAGGCGGATGCGGGCGGCGTCCTCGTTGTGGAAGCTCGTCGGCGACCAGCACGGCATCGAGAAGCGGGACGGCCTCTGGTCCCACCCCGACCTGATGCCGACCGCCGAAGACCTCGACGAGCCGCTCGACTTCTCCGAACGCCTCGGCGACGGCGAGTCGACGCTCGAAGGCATCGACCCGATCGCCGAGATCGAACGCGCCGAGCGCGAGAAGAACAAGCCCAAGGGCGACGAAGACGAGAACTGAGGCACGTCAGTCCTCCGCCGCGATGCCCCAACCGGCGGCGGAGGACAGGCCCTCCAGGTAGCCGATGGCGCGTTCGGTCTTGGGATAACGGCGAACGAGCTCCCAGAACGCCGCGTTGTGCCCTGGTTCCTTCAAATGCGCGAGTTCGTGCACGAGGACGTAGTCCAGCACCCATCCCGGCACCCGGCGCAGACGATCGCTGACCCTGATCGTCGCGTCGACCGGCGTGCAGGACGCCCACCTCGTCCTCATCGGCGGCACCCAGCGAACGCTCGCGGGTATCGCCTTTCCGTCCAGATACTTCGCCGAGAGCACGGCGCAGCGCGCCAGCAGCGCCTCGTCGGAGGCCTTCGGCGGCGCGGCCTGCCGCGGGCCCTTACGCAGCAGCTTGCGCTGCATCTCGGCAACCCAGTGCTTCTCCTCGGCCCGGGTCATCCGGGCAGGGATCAGCACGACGAGGGTGTCCTCGTCCCAGTACGCGGTGACGGTCCGGTGACGGCGTTGGCTACGCCGTACCTCGACCTTGTGTTCGGGAGTGTCCGACGGATTCGTCGTGTCCCGGCCCCTCAACGAGGGCGTCCGTGCTTCGACCACTCGACCACGGTAAGGCCAGTCACCGACAACTCCGAGAGCCGAAAGGTCACAGCCTCCAGTTGTCCACAACGGGGCCAACCTGTGGATAACTCGCGTTCTTTCGGGCGGCGAGGCTGCGGGCGAGTGCGATCCTGCGATCATGAACCTGCGCGAACCCGATCTGCGATCGATCCTCCTTCCCGCCTTCCCCGCCCTGCTTCCCGGCCTGGATGTGCTGGAACGCGGGAACGGCGAGATCCAGATCGGCCTCGACCCCGCCCACGCCGTGGTCGTCGCCGGCGTCGCCACCGAGGTGGCCACGGCACTGCGCGACCTGGACGGAAACCGGGCCGCGGACGACATCGTGCTCGCGCAGAGCGAACACGACGAACAGCTGCGGGACCTGATGACGGACCTGACGGCCCGAGGGCTCGTGACCGACGCGGGGCGATCCGACGGGTATCCGAGACCGAGAACGGAAACAGGACTCTGGTCGCTACGAGCCCGCCATCATCAAGCGGCCATGACCGCACGCCGCAAGCGCACCGCGGTGGCGATCCACGGCGACGGCAGGCTGGCCGCGGCCCTCGCCGTCCTGCTCGCCAAAGGCGGCGTCGGGCATATCGACGTCCGGGCTTCGGGCGTCGTCGGTGAGGGCGACCTCGGCTCGGGTTACACCGAAGCCGAGATCGGCATGCCACGCCGGGACGCGCTGGCCCAGGTGGTGCACCGTGCGGGCACGGACATCGCGACCACCAGGCTCTACTCGGATCGCCACCCGGAACTCGTTCTGCTCACCGACGCCGTCGTACCGGCTCCCGAGCTGGTCGAGGGGCTCGTCCGCGACGGGATCAATCACCTGCCGGTGCGCGTCCGGGACGGGATCGGCATCGTCGGACCGCTCGTGGTGCCCGGACGCAGCAGTTGCCTGCGCTGCGCCGATCTCCACCGTGCCGGCCGCGACGACTCCTGGCCGAGGGTGGCGAGCCAGCTCGCGGGCCGGGTGCAACAGCCGGACCTCGGCGCCGTCCACGCGTGCGCCGCGCTGGCCGCCGCGCAGGCCCTGCGGCTTCTGTCCCCCGGCGACCAGGCTCCGCCCGCCTGGAACGCGACATTGGAGATCGACTTCTTCGACGGCACGATCCGGCACCGCGACTGGCCGCCGCACACCGGATGCGGATGCGGCGCCCGGTGATACGGCGAGCGATGTAGCCCACACCCACTCCCTCAACAGGCTGCGCGGGCGCAGTGAATCAAGGCAGAATCGCGAAGGTGACCGACTCCCGCAACGCCGAGGACCGTGACGCCGCCATCCCCCGGAACGGGGCCGCGCGAACGGCGAAGCTGGCCAGTATCCCCCTCGGCATAGCGGGACGGGCCGTCGGCGGCTGGGGCAGGCGGCTGACCGGGCAAAGCGCCGAAGAGGTCAACGCGACATTGTCGGCCAAGGCGGCGGAGCAGCTTTTCGAGGTTCTCGGCACGCTCAAGGGCGGCGCGATGAAGTTCGGCCAGGCGCTGAGCGTCTTCGAGGCCGCGGTGCCGGACGAAATGGCGAAGCCCTATCGCGAGGCCCTGACGAAGCTTCAGGCGGCCGCGCCGCCCATGCCCACCCGGCAGACCCATCGGGTCCTCGCCGAGCAGCTGGGGCGCACTTGGCGGCAGCGCTTCGCCGCCTTCGACGACGAGCCCGCCGCGTCCGCGAGCATCGGCCAGGTCCACCGTGCGATCTGGCACGACGGTCGCGAAGTCGCCGTCAAGGTGCAATACCCGGGAGCCGACGACGCCTTGCGGAGCGACCTTCGGCAACTCCAGCGTTTCAGCAGGTTGTTCCAGGCCTTCGTGCCGGGAACCGAGGTGAAACCGCTCCTCGCGGAACTCGCCGAACGGATGAACGAAGAGCTCGATTACCAGGCGGAAGCCCAGAACCAGCGTGATTTCGTGAAGGCGTTCGAAGGCGTCCCCGGGTTCCTGATCCCCCGCGTGGTCGCCAGCGCGCCGAAGGTCGTCGTCACGGAGTGGGCCACCGGCACTCCACTCTCGAAGATCATCGCCGGCGGCGACAAGGAGACGCGGGACCGCGCCGGCCGCCTGCTCACCGAGTTCCACTACTCGTCCCCTGAACGAGCCCGGCTCCTGCATTCGGACCCCCATCCCGGCAACTTCATGCTGACCGCCGACGGCAGGCTGTGCGTGATCGACTTCGGCGGGGTGTCCCGGCTGCCCGAAGGGATTCCGCAGCATCTCGGCGAGATGACCCGGCTGGCGCTCGACGGCGAGTCCACGAAACTGATGCGGCTGCTCAGGGAGTCCGGCTTCATCCGGGCCGACGCGGATCTGCGCGCCGACGACGTACTCGCCTACCTCGCCCCGTTCACCGAACCGCTGGCAGGCGACACATTCCACTTCACCCGCCGCTGGATGCAGCGGCAGGCGGGCCGGGTCGGCGACACCCGCGGCCGGGATTTCCGGATCGGCCGCTCCCTCAACCTCCCGCCCGAGTACCTGATGATCCACCGGGTGACCGCCGGATCGACCGGCATCCTCTGCCAGCTCGACGCCGAGATCCCCGCCCGCGCGATCGTCGAACGCTGGCAGCCGGGCTTCGCGGCCTGAGAAGTTATCCACAGGGAACGGTGCGACTGAGCGGTAAACGGGCTCGCCCGGGCGAGTTGTCCACAAGTTGGCGGAAGCGGTTCCACCCGGTCGGCCCAGCGGTCATCCTCGATTCATGACCACTACACGAAGCGCCCGACTCATGGCGCTCAGTAACACCAGCGAGTCAGGGATCATCACCAGCCGCGAGCTGCGCAAGGCGGGCGTCACCGCGCGCTACGCCGCGAAGCTCTGCGGCCCGGGCGGCCCCTGGCGAAGGCTGATGCCGGGTGTGATCCTGTTGCGCGATACCGCGCCCACCCGCCTTCAACTGCTACAAGCCGCTGTCGCGCGGTTCGGGCCGGACGTGGTGGTGACGGGTGCCGACGCCCTACGCGCACGAGGCGTCGACTGCCCGATCACTCGAGAGGTCCATCTCCTTGTCCCCGACTACCGGCGCGTTCCGGCGGAGCCCGGCATGCTGCCGCGAAGAACAACGCGGATGCCGCCGCCGACCTTGATCGACGGTGTTCCGTTCGCTCCGCCGGCCAGAGCAGCGCTCGATCTGGCCCGGCTGGAGCTCGACCCCTCACGAATAGACGAGCTGATCGCGCTCCCGCTGTATTGGGGTCTGTGCACGCTCGAGGAACTCAGCGAGGAGCTCGATTCCGGCAACCGACGGGGCTCAGCCGCGGTGCGGGCGGCCTTGCGGCGCGTCGATCCCGAAGAGACGTACGCGCATGGGCTGGCGAAGAAGGTCCTCAGCGGCTGCCCGCTGCCCTCGCCGTCCTGGAACACGACGCTCTGCGACCGACGAGGGCGACCCATCGGCACCGCCGACGCCTGGTGGGACGACATCGGCATGGCGTGGCAGTTCCGTGCCCCGAAACAGGGCGCCGCGAATTTCCATCCACTGGCGCTGACCGCGACCGGGACCGTGCTCGTCCGCTGCACCATCGACCAGCTGAAGAAGGTTCCGATGGAAGTCGCGGCCGAGCTCGTCAGGGCGTTCGCCGAAGCGGCGCGGACACCGCGACCGAAGGTTCGCACGATCGGCCGGATCGACGCCGCCTGAGTGATTCACCAGTACTCGTCCGGCAGCTTTCCCTCGATGTCGCGGGTGTGGCGGCGAGCGCAGGCGGGGCACATCCAGCGCACGACGTTCTTTTCGCGGGTGGAGACCCAGGCGAGCGTCTGCGCCGGCTCCTCGTCGACGCCGCGGATCCGGCCGCACAACGAGCAGCCGACCGGGTCGTTCACGATCGACGCCCGCAATGGATCGTCTTCGCGCCCTGCAGAAACAGGTCCTGGCGTGCGCCGAGGAAGGCCGGGTTCGCCGGATCCACCAACGCGGCCACGGTCTCGTGGTCGTCATCGGCGAGGCGATCATTCGCCACCTCGTTCAGCCAGGTCAGCCGCTCGATGATGAACTCGCGCAGCAGTTCCGGTCCGGGCGCCGGATGGTGGATGAGCACGCCGAAGGAATCGACGTCGGCGAGACCGGCCCGCTGCAGCGCGATGTTCCAGCCGTAGGGCATGGAAACGGAGCCGGGGATCCCTGCCCGCATCTCGGCGAACCACTCACCGCGCGCGGCGAGCAGACGCTCTTCCAGCCCGGGCCGGCCGATGCCGAGATCCCAGGGGAGACAGTTGAAGTCCAGGCCGCCCTCGGAGATGGCGACCAGTCCGCCGGGGCGGGCGAGCCGGGCGAGGGTGTCGATGGCCGCCTGCTGGTCAGGCAGGTGATGGACCACGCGGGAAGCCCAGACCAGATCGGCGGGCGGAAGCTTGGCGGCCAGCCCGTCATCGGCCACGTCGGCGTGGATCGTCTCGACCGTGGCCTTGTCACCTGCGGCCGCGCGGACGACGCGATGCGCTTCGGCGAGCAGATGCTCGGTCGCGTCGACCAGCACGATCTTGGCACCGGCGGAAGCGAGTTCCTCGGCGAAGAGCACGCTCATCCCGCCCGCGCCGCAGCCGACGTCGAGGATGGTCGGGCTATCCGGCATGCCCTTCAGCAGCCGTCGAGCCGCCTCCCGCATCGGCTCGGCGTCGAGCGCCTCGGCCATGCGAAGCGATCGAAGCCGATCGGCCCAGTCGATGTCGTCGTGCGTGTGTACGGCCATTCCCCCAGTGAACACCAAGCCGCCCCACCCCACGCCCCAAAAGGGAGCGGGGGACCTTTGCTACCACCGCACGGTGGTAGCAAAGGTCCCCCGCTCCCCCGAGTGGTCAGGCCTGCAGGCGCTCAGCTCGCCGGGTCGCCCAACGGGCGACCTTGGTCCACCTGCGTGCGGCGCGTGGGCCGCTTCGAGCCCGCTGAGCGCGGACTCCCTCCTCGAGGTCTCGTATTCGGGCCCTGGACAGTTCTTCATAAAGCAACATTTCGCTGGTCTCCTCGACCTTGATTTCGTTCAGTTCGGCCGGCGCGTGGATTCCCGTCCGCGCCTCGTAATCCCTGGTGGTGATGAGTTCGACGGTCATGCCGCAGCGCTCCGCTCGACCTTGCGCGCGACCGGGCGAGCCTCGGCGGCGGGCTCGACGACCGGGTTCTTCCGGGGGCGGCCACGGGGCCGCTTCCGCGCGACGACAACGCCGCGCTCGAAGATCTCGCCACCCCAGACACCCCACGGCTCACGCCGGGAAAGGGCACCCGCGAGGCAAGCGGAACGGACCGGGCAGTCCGCGCAGAACGCCTTCGCCCGCTCGAGCTCTGCCGGCGACTCGGCGAACCAAAGGTCCGCGTCGCCCGAACGGCAGGGAAGCATCGACTCAGGCGAGTCGATGGCGTCGAGCAGGTCTACGACGCCGGCGTCGGCGAAAGGCAGAGCCTCCCCCGGCGCGAAAGCTATGGCCGATGACATAAGTGCACTCCTCTGTCCCGTAACGGATTTCGTACTCACGGTGGAACTGGACAACGCTGAACCCCAATTAGGTTGTGCAGCCAACTTGTTTGTGCAGCAAAAACACGAAGGCCGCGGATCCGGTAACCCGGTTCCGCGGCCTTCGTGAGCCTCTGGTCCTGACTAGGTCAGGAACTTCGCTCCCGTATGGACAACGGAACACGGAACTGCTTGATGACCGGCAGATCGACGCCACCGTTCTCGTACGCCCCACCGAAGGCGGCAGCGTGCGAGAAGGTCTTTTCAGCGGCGATCCGGCCGAGGTCGAAACGCTGGGTGCCGCGGGCGGCGAGGATGCTCACAGGCACAACGGTGCCCTGGCGCTGAGCCTGCGGGACTTCCGCGACGCAGGACAGACGGGTGCCAGGGTTCGTGAGCATCATGTTGATCGTCATTTCACCGGCACCACCTTTCTCTGTCGCGCGCGAACCGCCCTGCGGTCTACGCTGTGTTGTAGATGTTCTTCCCCAGTCCGGGCTCTTCCCGCCCGGTACCTGCAGGTTATTGCCCCCGGCCGCACCGGGGCAACTTATTTTCCAGAAAATCCGTCGAAGTTGCGAAGATCGGCTCTGAGCAGCGGGTTCGCCGCGTGGATCATGCCTGGAACGCGGTCAAGACCCCACCGAGGCCCGCACGACGTCGAGAACCTCCGCCCCGAAGCGTTCGAGCTTCGTCGCGCCGATTCCGGAGATGGCGCACAACGCCGTGTCGTCGGTCGGCCGCTGCTCGGCGATGGCGACCAGCGTCGCGTCCGTGAAAACGACGAAGGCCGGCACCTTGAGCTCACGCGAGCGTTCCCCACGCCAGGACTTCAGCTTCTCGAGCAGTTGCTCGTCCACGTTGGACGGGCAACGCGAGCAACGGCCCAGTTTGATGTCGAGCGTCTCCGGCAACGGCCCGCCGCACACCCGGCACCGGGCCTTGTTTCCGGACTGCTTCGGCTGTTGCGAGCGGGCCACCCGCGCTGCCGGATGATCTTCGGGGATGAGGCCGTAGAGGAAGCGGCTGCGTCGCCGATTGCGGCGGTTTCCCGACGTCCTGGCCAAAGCCCACGAGAGCGAGAGGTGCTCTCGCGCCCGAGTGACGCCGACATAGAAGAGACGGCGCTCTTCCTCGATGGCCGCGTCGTCGCCATCGGCATGAAGGATCGGCATGGTCCCTTCGGCGAGCCCCACGAGGAACACAGCGTCCCATTCGAGACCCTTCGCCGCGTGAAGCGAGGCCAGGGTGATGCCCTCCACCGTCGGCGGATGCTGCGCTGTCGCCCGCTGTTCGAGCTCCGCAACGAAACGCGGCAGATCCGCGTCGTCGACAGTGGAAGCCAGCTCCTCGGCCAGCTCGACGATCGAGAGAAGCGCGTCCCACCGCTCTTTCGCCGCGCCTCCGGCGGGAGGCTGGTCCGTGAGGCCTACCTTCGCGAGCACGGAGCGGACCCGGGTCACCAGCTCGCCGGTGTCGGCGTCGGTCGACGCCATCCGCAACGCGGACATCGCCTGCCGGACCTCCGCCCTCGCGAAGAACCGCTCGCCGCCACGGACCAGGTACGGGATGCCCAACTCGGCCAGCGCCTGCTCGTAAGCCTCCGACTGGGCGTTGACGCGGTAGAGCACCGCGATCTCGCTCGCCGTCACTCCGCTGTCGAGCAGATCGCGGATCCTGCGGGCGACGGCCGCGGCCTCGGCGGTCTCGTCGTCATACTCGGCGAACCGCGGGGCCGGCCCGGAAGGACGCTGGCCGATCAGTTTCAGCCTCGAGCCCGCAGGACGGCCGCGCGCGGCACCGATCACTTGGTTGGCGAGAGCCACGACCTCTGGAGTCGAGCGGTAGTCCCGCTCGAGCCGCACGACCGTCGCCTCGGGAAACCTCCGGGTGAACTCCAGCAGCGGCCGGGGGGAAGCACCACCGAACGAATAGATGGTCTGGTTGGCGTCGCCGACGACGGTCAGGTCGTCGCGGCCGCCGAGCCATGCGTCGAGCAACCGCTGTTGGAGCGGAGTGACGTCCTGATACTCGTCGACGACGAAGCAGCGGTAGCGCTCACGGAACTCCTGGGCGACCACCGTGTGCTCCTCGAGAACCGCGGTGGTGTGCAGGAGCAGGTCGTCGAAGTCGAGCACCTGGGCGGCGTTCTTGACCTTCTCGTAGTTGCGGTAGACCTCCGCGACCTGCGACGCCGGCGCCGGTGTGTCCCGCTGCGTACGCGCTGCGACCGCCGGATAGTCGTCCGGTGATACCAAAGAGGCCTTGCTCCACTCGATCTCACTGGCGAGGTCGCGCAGGAGCTCAGTCTCGGTGCCGAGCCCGGCCTTGTTGGCGGCTTGGCTGATGTAGCGGAACTTGTTCTCGAGGAGCTCCCACGGCCGGTCACCGACCACCTGCGGCCAGAAATAGCGAAGCTGGCGGCGGGCGGCGGCGTGGAAGGTGAGCGCCTGGGCGGCGTCGACACCCAGCCCCCGAAGACGCGTGCGCATCTCACCCGCCGCACGAGTCGTGAAGGTGACCGCGAGAACCTGACCAGCGGCGACGTGTCCGGAACGGACCAGGTGGGCGATGCGGTGCGTGATCGTCCGCGTCTTGCCGGTCCCCGCGCCCGCGAGGACACAGACCGGCCCCCTCGGGGCGCAGGCGGCGGCGCGCTGCTCGGGATCGAGCCCATCGAGCAGGCCTGGACGACTCTTCGGGGACGATGCGCTAACCACGCCCCGATCCTCGCAGAGGGCCCGACGGGATCGACGCAGGGCACGCGGCCGTATCCTGGTCACATGGCGGGAAAGCAGGACAAGGAAGCAGCGAAGCTGGCCAAGAAGGAGAAGCGCGCCGCGAGCAAGGCTCGCCGCGGGCAGATCTTCGAGGCCTTCAAGATGCAGCGCAAGGAAGACAAGGCGCTCATCCCCTGGATGGTCGGATCGCTCCTGGTCATCACCGGTGTCGTGTTCGGCATCGGGTTCATCTTCGACGTCCACTGGGTCGTGCTGCCGCTGGGCATTCTGCTCGGCGCGCTCGCCGCTGTGATCATCTTCGGCAGGCGGGTTCAGAAGACCGTGTACTCGAAGGCCGACGGGCAGCCCGGCGCCGCGGCCTGGGCACTCGAGAACATGCGGGGCCGCTGGAAGGTGACGCCGACCGTGGCGGCCACGACCCAGCTCGACGCCGTGCACCGGGTGCTCGGCGGGCCGGGTGTCGTGCTCGTCGCCGAGGGGGCGCCGCACCGCGTGAAGTCCCTGCTCGCGCAGGAGAAGAAGCGTGTGTCCCGCCTGATCGGTGAGACCCCGATCTACAACGTGATCATCGGCAACGAAGAGCAGCAGGTGCCGCTGAAGAAGCTCCAGGGCTACCTGATGAAGCTTCCGCGCAACCTCAAGCCCGCCCAGGTCGACGCGCTGGAAGCGAAGCTGGCCGCTCTCGGCAGCCGTGGTGCCGCCATGCCCAAGGGCCCGATGCCCGCCGGCGCGAAGATGCGCAACGTCCAGCGCACCATCCGCCGCCGCTGACCAAACGAGTATCAGGGGTCCTTTGCTACCGCTAGGTGGTAGCAAAGGACCCCTGATCCGTCTTGGGGCGAAAAACTGTCGGTGGGTGGTCGCATGATCACTGTGTGGACAGAATTTCGAACGCCCGCCGGAAAGTGCTGGCAGCGATGTTCCCGGACGGCGTGGCCGCCCGGGCGAAACTTGTCGCCCTGGGGTACTCACACTCCTCGATCTCTCGGTATTGCCGAGAAGGCGGGCCGTGGAGGCGTCCGATACCCGGCGTCATCCTCCTGACCAACGCCACACCGACCAAGCACCAGCTCTTGAAGGTCGCACTGACTCACGCAGGCCCTGAGGCGATGCTCACCGGCGTGCAAGCCGCCAGGTTGTACGGAGTGCGAAGACTCCCGCCGGAAAGACGTGCGCACACCTTGATCCCTCACCGGAGCAAGGTCGCCACCTGGGGATTCGCCGTCGTAGAACGAACGATCCACCTGCCGGAACCAGTGGAGATCGACGGCCTGCCCGTCGCCCCGCTCGCCCGGGCCCTGATCGACGCGGCGCGACGTATGGACGAACTCAACTCGGTCCGGGCCATGATCCACGACGCGGTCCATCGCGGGCTCTGCACGCCTGAGGAACTTCGAGACGAGCTTGCCCAGGCCAGCACGATCGGCTCCGCGCTCCCCCGAATCGTCGTCAACGCCCTCCAAGATGGGGTCGACTCCGCCGTCGAGCAGTGGTTGGAGTCCGTCCTCGAGCGCAGCGGCTTGCCCCGGCCCACGCGGAGGGCGGAACTGCGGACATCGGACGGGGCGGTGGTTGGAGTCGCCGACGCCTGGTGGTCGCAGGTCGGCGTGGCATTGCAGATCCACCACGACGAGGTCGCCCTCGAACCGGACAAGTCGCCCACGATGCCGGCACTGGTCGCCCCAGGTCTCATCGTCGTCCAGGCAAGCCCGGCACAGCTGCGAGACGAGCCGCTGGTGGTGATCCAGGACCTGCGTGCGGCACACCGCCGCGCTCGGCAACGACCGCCTCCAAACCTCGGGAGCGTTCCCGCAGCACCGGCCGCCTGAGCACGGCGATCCGGCAGCGGCATCTCCCGGCGAGAGCAAAGGTCCCTTGCTCCCCTCCGAGGTCAGCGCATGCGGATGACGACGGTCCCGGTCAGCCGGTCGAGCCAGCTTCGGCCGTCGATGTTGCGGATCGCGGCAGGAATGATCAGAAAGGTGAGTGCCGCGCGCACGACCGCGCGCCACACGCCGACCATTTGCGCGCCGTCGAGCCTGGCGACGCGGATACCGACCACTGCCATACCGGGCGTGAAGCCGAAGAAGGCCGCAGGAATGACCGTGATCGCCGCCCAGACGCCGACCGACCAGAGATTGAAGGTCTGCATGACGGCCGGATCCTGAAGACTGGGAGTCACGAAAAGGGTCGTGACGAGTGAAGCGAGCACCAAGTCGATGATCAGCCCGAGAAGACGTGCGCCGCCGCCCGCTACCGAGCCGACACCCGATTGGGGCAAGCCGAGTCGCTCGCCACGCCACCGCTGCGTACCCTCGCCACCGGCAGTCGTCTCGTCACCGGCTCCGGGCAGCCATTCTCCGGTCCATCTCGCCACCCATCCAGGGTATGCCGGTGGCGCCGGCCACATTCGCCCTGGTCGACTACCCAATATCGCCGCCCCGTTAACACCGGCGAAACATACGGGTGACGGTCGGGCAACACCGCGCTCTTAGCGTGAGCCGAAGAGAGTACTGCCGCCGGCAACGAACGAGAAGGAGTCACCGAGGGTGCCCACTACTCCAGACGACATTCAGCGCCTTATCGCCGACGAGAACGTAGAGGTCGTCGACGTCAGGTTCTGCGACCTGCCCGGCGTTATGCAGCACTTCACCGTTCCGGCGAAGGCGTTCAACGAAGAAGCCTACGAAGAAGGCCTGGCCTTCGACGGCTCCTCGGTGCGTGGTTTCCAGTCGATCCACGAATCCGACATGCTGCTCCTCCCGGACCCCGAGACCGCGCGTATCGACCCGTTCCGCAAGGCGAAGACGCTCTCGCTGAACTTCTTCGTGCACGACCCGTTCACCCGTGAGGCGTACAGCCGCGACCCGCGCAACATCGCGCGCAAGGCCGAGCAGTACATCTCCGAGTACGGCGTCGCCGACAACGTGTTCTTCGGCCCGGAGGCCGAGTTCTACATCTTCGACTCGATCCGGTTCGACTCGGCCGAGCACGCCTCGTTCCACGAGATCGACTCCGTCGAGGGCTGGTGGAACACCGGCGCCGACGTGCCGGGCGGTAACCAGGGCTACAAGACGAAGTTCAAGGGCGGCTACTTCCCGGTCCCGCCGGTCGACCACTTCGCCGACCTGCGCGACGAGATCGTCCGCAACCTGCAGGGCTCCGGTTTCGAGATCGAGCGCGCTCACCACGAGGTGGGCACCGCCGGCCAGACCGAGATCAACTACAAGTTCAACACGCTGCTGCACGCTGCGGATGACCTGCAGCTGTTCAAGTACATCGTGAAGAACACCGTGTTCGCCGCCGGCAAGACCGCGACCTTCATGCCGAAGCCGCTCGCCGGTGACAACGGCTCGGGCATGCACTGCCACCAGTCGCTGTGGAAGGACGGCACGCCGCTGTTCCACGACGAGTCGGGGTACGCGGGCCTGTCCGACACCGCCCGCCACTACATCGGCGGCCTGCTCAAGCACGCGCCGAGCCTGCTGGCCTTCACCAACCCGACCGTCAACTCGTACCACCGGCTCGTGCCGGGCTTCGAGGCGCCGGTCAGCCTGGTGTACTCGCAGCGGAACCGGTCGGCTTGTGTCCGTATCCCGATCACGGGCAACAACCCGAAGGCCAAGCGCGCCGAGTTCCGGTGCCCGGACTCGTCCGGTAACCCGTACCTCGCGTTCTCGGCGATGATGATGGCCGGTCTCGACGGCATCAAGAACAAGATCGAGCCGCCGGAGCCCATCGACAAGGACCTCTACGAGCTTCCGCCCGAGGAGGCCCAGAACGTCAAGCTCGTTCCTGGCGACCTCGGCGCGGTTCTCGACACGCTGGAAGCGGACCACGACTACCTGCTCGAGGGTGGCGTGTTCACTCCCGACGTGATCGACACGTGGATCTCCTACAAGCGTGAGAACGAGATCGACCCGCTGCGGCTGCGCCCGCACCCGTACGAGTTCTCGCTGTACTACGACGTGTGATCGTGCGGTAGGCAACACCAAGAGCACGCCGGTGGTGAGGTGCGGAAACGCCCTCACCACCGGCGTTTCTTATTCCGGTCTTTCGCGGTCCGGCTACTCCGAAGTGGAAAGAACCTTCAAATCGACGCCTGCCCGCTCGATGCGGCCGCGCGGGTCGTCCACCAGTTTGCGGCGCTCGAGATCCATCAGCCCCAGCGTGCACGTGATCTCCGCGGAGAGGGTGCCGTCGACCTTGTAGATGTTCGAGTCCATGTGGAAGGTCTTGCCGGTGCCGAACTTGGCGTCGCAGGTCACGTCGACGACATCGCCCGCACGGAGCTCGCGCCGGAACACGATATGGGACTCGAGCAGCACGAAGGCAAGGTTCGCGTCGCGCATGCCGGAGTTGAGGCCGCCGGCGAGCTCCATCAGCTCGAGTCTGGAGACCTCGCCGTAGGAGTGGTAGACGGCGTGGTTGAGATGGCCAAGGGTGTCCAGCTCGTAATGACGCACCTTGATCCGGGTGCGAAATGGCTCGCGCACAGTCACCGGTCCACTGTAAGCGCCACGCACCGTCCGCGACCCCGAGTGTGAGCAAGGGACCTTTGCTGTCACCTCGTCCGTTCAGCGCGGGGCGGTAGCAGGGGTCCCTTCCTCACTTACCGCAGGTCAGAGCGGGTCAGCCCTGGTAGAAGAGTGTCTCCACGACCGCATGAGCACGGCGCGTCGTCCGCCGATAGGCGTCGAGGAACTCGCCTGGATCGTCATCGGCCGAGTAACCGAGCACGCGCGCGACCGCGGCCAGGTCTCGACCGGAGCTGGGGATCTCGTCGACGGCCTTACCTCGGACCAGCATTCCGGCATTGCGGACACGCGTCGCCAAAAGCCAGGCTTCGGTCAAGGACTCGATCTCGGCAGGCTCGGCGAGCCCCGCCTCAGCCGCCGCTTTCAGAGCCTCGATCGTCGAGGTGGTGCGAAGCCCGTCGACTTCATGCCCGTGACGCAGCTGCATGAGCTGCACAGTCCACTCCACATCGGCGAGCCCTCCGCGGCCGAGCTTCGTGTGCCGTGTCGGATCGGCGCCCTTGGGCATCCGCTCCGTCTCCACCCGGGCCTTGATCCGCCTGATCTCCCGCACCCGAACCGCGTCAAGGCCTTCTCGCGGGTACCGAATGGGGTCGATCATCTCGATGAACCGATCGCCAAGATCCTCGTCACCGGCGATGAACCGGGCTCGGAGCAGCGCTTGCGATTCCCAGACCTCCGCCCAACGACCGTAGTAGCTGCGGTACGACTCGAGAGTCCGCACCAACGGGCCGCTCCGCCCCTCCGGACGGAGATCGGCGTCGACGACCAAAGCAGGGTCGGGGCTCGGGGCACCGAGGATCTTGCGCACCGTCTCGGCCACTGAAGAAGCGAACTTCGCTGCTTCGGAGTCCGACACCCCTTCGGCCGGCTCGCACACGAAGAGAACGTCCGCGTCTGATCCGTAGCCGAGTTCGGCCCCACCCAGGCGCCCCATACCGATGACAGCGATCTTCGTGGGAATCTGGCCGAGCTCGGCCTGACGCTGGCGGAAAGCAGCGGCCAAAGCACCTTGAAGCACGGCGACCCACACGCTCGACAGCGCGGCGCAGACCGCTGGGACATCCAGCAACCCCAGCAGATCTGCCGACGCGATTCGCAGCATCTCGTGCCGTCGGAGCGATCTCGCGGCCGCGACCGCGGCGTTCAAACCCGGTTGCCGCCGAACTGCGGCTCGCAGCGAGGTAGCCACCTCTGCCGGAGTTCGCCCGGCCAGCCGTGCGGGATCACCGAGCAGTTGCAGGACTTCAGGCGCTCTCGCCAGTAGGTCAGGCACCAGTCGCGAAGTACCCAGAAGAAAAGCGAGCCGCTCGACGACTGCGCCCTCGTCCCGGAGAACCCTGAGGTACCAAGGCGTCGCCTCAAGCGCTTCGGAGACCTTCCGATAAGACAGCAACCCGCGGTCAGGGTCCGGAGTGTCGGCGAGGAGGTCCAGCAAAACCGGCAGCAGAGCCTGCTGGATGGCTGCCCGGCGCGACATTCCCGCGGTCAACGCCTTGATGTGCTGCAGGGCACCGTCCGGAGCGGTATAGCCGAGCGCGGCGAGACGACTCTCGGCCTGTTTCGTGGTCAGCCGGAGCGCTTCGGTCGGCACGTTCGCGACAGACTGCAGCAGAGGCCGGTAGAAGAGCTTTTCGTGAAGCCGTCGGATGCTCTGCAGGTGGCGGCGGAATTCCGCCACCAGGACGTCCCCTTCACTCTTGCCCCGAGCCGGCCGCACACCACTCGCTCGCGCGATCGTTCGCAGCTCGCTGACATCCGAAGCAGCAGGGAACAGGTGCGTGCGCCGGAGCCTGCGAAGCTGAAGCCGGTGTTCGATGGTCCGGAGAAACTCGTATGACGATGCCAGCTCCGCGGCATCCTTCCGGCCGACGTAGCCGCCGTCGCCCAGGGCGGCGAGTGCGTCCATCGTGGACGGAGAACGCAGCTCCGCGTCGATCCGGCCGTGGACCAGTTGCAGCAACTGCACCGCGAACTCGACGTCCCGGAGACCTCCGCGCCCCAGCTTCAGCTCTCGTTCGGCGTGCGCGGAAGGCACATGACCTTCGACCCGGCGCCGCATCTTCTGGACCTCGGGGACGAAATTCTCGCGATCGGCCGCTGCCCACACCTTCGGCGCGACCATCTCCGCGTACTGACGCCCGAGCTCGGCGTCGCCTGCCACCGGGCGCGCTTTGAGCAAGGCCTGGAACTCCCAGGTCTTGGCCCACTTTTGGTAGTAAGCGGCATGTCCGTCGAGCGTCCGGACCAAGGCGCCCGCCTTGCCCTCCGGACGCAGCGCCGCGTCGACCTCGAAACAGGCCTTGCCGACCACGCGCATCATCGTGCTGGCCAACCGCGTGGAGACCGACAGATCTCCATCGCCGACGAAGATGACGTCCACGTCGCTCACATAGTTCAGCTCTCGACCACCGCATTTGCCCATCGCGATCACGGCGAGCAAGCCTTCGGCGCTGGCACCCACCTCGGACTCCGCGACAAGCAGCCCTACTGTCAGCGCGGCCTCCGCCAGCGTGGTGAGCTGGGCTCCGATCTCGGCATAAGGGGGCTGGCGAAGGCCAGGCTCGACCAGATGACCGAGGTCGGCCGCTGCGATGCCGAGGAGCAGCTCGCGGTAGCCGACGCGAAGAGCCTGCTCCGCTTCAAGCCCGGTGAGCACTTCACCTTCCGGCCGTAGGTGGCCAAGAAGACTGCTCACGTATTGATCCGGCTCAGTGCTCTTCTGCCCCACAAGGGTCTTCCAGCAGCCGGTGTTCGAGACCATGAAATCCGCGAGTGCGCTCGAGGTCCCCAAGACACCGAGCATCCGGCCGCGGAACGTGCGATTGGTGCGCAGCGCCTGGTCGAGCCCGCTCCAGGCGGCCGGGTCGACTTCCCTGATCCGATCCAGGCCGCTCAGTGCGAGATCGGGGTCCGCGGCGCGGGAAAGTGCGGACAACACGTCGGCGGCGGAGCCGTCCGGGCCGGATTCGGTCCACCAACCGGCAGCACGCAGCTGCCCGTCGGCACGGGGATCGGTGAAGCCGTATCTCGCCACGGAAGCGGTCGGCCTGGCGCGCTCAACCATCGGCTTCCACCGTAGTCGCCCTTCCGCCCAGGGCCAGACGGACGCGCACGGGAGCAAGGGACCTTTGCTACCACCTCGGCTCGCGCGGTAGCAAAGGTCCCTTGCTCCCTGCTAAGCGGCGATCTTGCCGACTTCCTGTTCAGGGATGGGCGGGGCGGGGCTGGTGAAGCTGCTGGCGTTGACGGGGCTCCGCCGCGAAAGGAGGTAGATCCCAATGCCGATCGCGAGGCCCGCGACGCCTACGGCGATCGTCCCCACCGTGCCGGTCGAGGTCACAAGGCCGGCACCGGCGCCGACGATGGCGGCCGCCGGAAGTGTGAACAGCCACGCGACCACCATGCGGCCGGCCGTGCGCCAGCGAACCGGTGACTCATTCCTCCCCACTCCGGAGCCGACGATGCCTCCGGAGCAGACGTGAGTCGTCGAAAGCGGAAAGCCGAAGTTGGTCGAGGCGAGAATGACGGCCGCCGAACTGGTCTGCGCGGCGAAGCCCTGCGGGCCATCGATATCCGTCAGGCCTTTACCCAGCGTGAAGGTGATGCGCCAGCCGCCCAGATATGTGCCGAGCGCGAGCGCCAACGCCGCACTGACGATCACCCAGAGCGGCGGCCCTGCCCCTGCGGGGAGGGTGCCGGCGGTGATCATCGTCAGGGTGATGACACCCATGGTCTTCTGCGCATCGTTCGTGCCGTGGGCGAGTGACACCAGCGAAGCCGAGATGATCTGGCCGACTCTGAAGCCGGCGGTGCGGCCGCGGCGAACAAAGATCCGATAGACGAAGTACGTCACGATCATCGCGACGAGGCCGGCCAAGACAGGCGACAGCGCCGCCGGGACGAGGACCTTCTCGACGATCTTTCCGAAGTGGACGGAGTCCGTTCCGGCCGAGACCCACGTGGCGCCGATCAGGCCGCCGAACAGCGCGTGGGACGAGCTGGACGGTAGTCCGACGAACCAGGTGACCAGGTTCCACACGATCGCCCCGACCAGGCCACCGAAAACGATCGCAGGTCCGATCTTGGTGTCGTCGACCAGTCCATTCGAGATGGTCTTTGCCACTTCGACCGACAGGAAGGCGCCGACCAGGTTCAGGACCGCGGAGATCGTCACCGCGACCTTGGGACGCAACGCCCCGGTGGCGATCGACGTCGCCATCGAGTTGGCAGTGTCATGGAACCCGTTTGTGAAATCGAAAATTAGGGCCGTGACGACGACGAGCACGACCAACACTGAGGGCTCCACCCCGACCTCCGAACCCTTCGAAACTCCCTTCGCAAGGTACCTGACAGGTAGACCCGAGTGTTAACAACCCATACGTATTTGAGACATAAGTCGTTAAGCCATCGGCAAAGTACGTTGACGGTCCGCAGCCGGAGCGAGGTCACCGGACACCAGTCGGACGAAGCGCTGGGCGAACGGCCGCCAGGTTTCGGTGATATCGGCATGCACCCGAGCCAGATTTTCCGGGGTCAGTACGGCCGGCCGGGTGAGTTCCGCCATTTCCGGTGCCTGCCGCGCCCAGTCGAGGACCACATCGGGCGTCGTTTCGATGTGGAACTGGACACCGTAGGCACAACGGTCGAATCGGAAAGCCTGGTAGGGATACCGCGGCGAGGAGGCGAGAAGCTCGGCTCCAGCGGGCAGCCGGGTGATCACGTCGTTGTGGAACTGCAGGACGTCCTGCATGAGCGGCAGATCCGCGAACAGCGGGTCGGTCCAGGCAGCGTCCTTCTTGGACACAAGCCCCGGGCCGACCTCGGGTCCTTGATCTCCCGTGGCGACGCTGCCGCCCAGCGCCACCGCCAGGAGTTGGCTGCCGAGGCAGATCGCTAGCGTCGGGATCCGCGCGCCGGCGGCCTTCGAAAGAAGCTTCCGCACGTCAGCGAGCCACGGATGAGCCTCGTCGTCGTTGGCGCCCATCCCGCCGCCAAGGCATACGACGCCGGCGTATCCGTCAAGATCGGTGGGGAGACTCTGATCGGGCAGCAACCGGATGTCGAGCTCGGCACCTGCCTCGGTGAGCCAGTCGCCGAGGGGGCCGATCGGATCTGATTCGTCCGGCTGGATGACGAGCAACTTGGGAGCGGTCACCTCCCCAGCCTACGACCGCACCGACAGCAAGGGACCTTTGCTACCACGCGAGGAGGCGACGGTAGCAAAGGTCCCTTGCTCCTCAGCGGTCAGCAGGCGCAGCGCGGGGCGGGTGCGGAGGTGTGCGCGGAAGGCAGAGCGTCTCGCTCAACGGGATAGCCGGCCGCTTCCCAGGCGGTGATGCCACCGGAGAGGCGTTTGACCTTGAAACCGAGCTCCGCGAGTTTGAGGGCACCTTTGGTCGCGGCGTTGCAGTGGATGCTCTCGCAGTAGCAGATGTAGACGAGTTCGCGGTCCAGCCCGCTGACCGACTCCGCTGTCATGTCCCGGTAAGGGAGATTGATCGCGCCGGGGATGCGAGCGGACGCGAAGGCCTCGGGAGCTCTGGTCTCGACGACCACGTATCCCTGCTGGGCTCCGGAGGTGAGATCTCGGACCAGGTCGTCCGGGTCGACGTCGAGAGCGAGTTCGGCGCGAAGGTGCGCGGCCGCGGTCGCGCTGTCCAGAGCCGGAAACGTCAGTGCGCGGGGTTCGGTCGTCATGGCTCAATCTTCGTGGTCAGTGATCATCCGCGACATCGGAGAATCCAGGTCTCGGCGGCGGCTAGCCTGGAGATCCCTGGCAGGTATGACGATCGACCTGGAGTTCTGTGAACCTCGATGATCTCGACTGGCAACTGCTCGAACTGCTCCAGTCCGACGGCCGGTTGACCTATTCGGAGCTCGGCCGGCGGGTGTCGCTGTCCGCGCCCGCGGTGACCGAGCGGGTTCGTCGGCTCGAGGAGAAGGGGATTATCACCGGGTACTCGGCGAGTGTCGACCTGACGAAGCTCGGGCTTCCGATCGAAGCGATGGTCCGGGCGAAGGTACGCAGCCTGGACACGGCACGCTTCCGCGAAACCATCCTCGCGTTACCGCAGGTGCTCGACGCCGACCACGTCACGGGTGACGAGTGCTGGCTGGTGCGGGTCGCCTGCAGGAACACGGCGGAGCTGGAGGAACTCGTAGAGCGGATGCAGCGCTATGGCGAGACGACCACTTCGCTGGTCTTCTCGTCGCCTGTGCGCCGGCGCGCGGTCCGCCGGGATAGCTGCTGAGCTCCCCCGCGGGAGCAAGGGACCTTTGCTACCACTCGGCGAGGGCAGACATGAAAAAGGGCTTGGGCCCCGGGAGAACTCGTGGTTCTCGACCGGGGCCCAAGCCCTTTTTCTAATGTTAGTCCGGCGGTGTCCTACTCTCCCACAACCCTTCGGTTGCAGTACCATCGGCGCTGTCAGGCTTAGCTTCCGGGTTCGGAATGGGACCGGGCGTTTCCCTGACGCTATAACCACCGAAACACTA